>JAJFKY010000021.1 GCA_021772975.1 Gammaproteobacteria bacterium | reverse complement strand
GCCCCCCCCTCCTGGGTCTGGTGGTTGGTTTGTTTGGCGCCCTTGCCCTATTGCCTGTAGGCGGGCCCCCGCCCCCGACCATCCATGTACCCGCGACCAAAAATAGAAAAGGCGTTGGTGAACATGTTTACATGTATTCGACACGGGAAGCCCACCAACGCCTTTAACTTGTTGCCTCAGGGGTATGCCCAAGGCTTTTGGAATTATTCGTAACTATCGATAAAAATGGTGTCAGCATTGGCAAATATTGCAGTCACTCTGCGCATGGCATTCAAGTTCACCTGACAGGCTCCACTGCCACTGCAATCGCCCGCCCAGCTCAAAAACTGAAAACCGGGATCGGGCGTGGCGTTCAGGCTGACCATTTCGGCTTGAGGGTAGATTTCGTTGCAATCGCCAGGGCAATTGATGCCGACGGGTGAACTGGTCACCATGCCCTGACCGTTACCACCAATCACCACCTGCAGGTTAAAACCAGCGAGCCCGAAGATGGCGGTTACATTGCGTGCCTGATCCATGTTGACCTGGCAAGCACCATTACCGCTGCAATCGCCACTCCAGCTGGTAAACTCGCTACCGGCGGCGGCTGTGGGTGTCAGGCTGACCAAGGTGTCTTCCAGAAAATCTGAGCCGCAATCAACCGTACAGTCGATGCCTGTCGGACTGCTGCTCACCTGACCATCACCCATGCCGGAGAAACTGACTGCCAGAGTAAAATCCACCGGATCCATTCCCGGCTGGTATTCAACCGCACCAATATCGCATTCATTACCGCCTGCGCCATCGCCATTTACCGGGCGCGTAAAGCCGCGTTGGTCAATGTTGAGATTGCTACCCAGTGGTCCGGGGCAATTGTTGCTTTCCGCGGCATCAACGGCTGGACTGGACTCACGGGGCGGTGAGGTCAGCAATTGGACAGTCGGGATGTCATCGCCATAATCATCCAGCGGTAACAGCAATGGATCGGTCATGGGCAGATCATTGGGCTCGTTGGCGCAGGAGCCGCTGCCATCAATGTTGGTGCCCAAAGAGGTGTACCCCTCGGCACTGCTGATCAGGCATTCCTGGTCATCGGGTTGTGGTGTCCAAAAGATATTGGAACGAGTGGTTAAGCCACAACCGAAGCAGTTAAACAGGCTACTCTCGTCTGATTCGCCCTCACCGTTTCCAGATAGCGTGTTATAGCTCATGAAGGTTGTGGTTCCCAAAGCCAGCGCCAGCGCTTCTCCAGATTGATCAGCGGTGTTGCTGACGAAAGTATTGTTGGTCAATAGTGCGCTCACGCCACCCAGCCAAACAGCACCACCACTTTGCCTGGCGTTGTTACCAAAAAAGGAGTTGCGCTCCAGAATCACAACCGGTGGCGGCTCTCCCGAAAATGCCGAGCCAATGCTGACTGCGCCTCCATTGTTTGATACGTTGTCGCTGAACGAGCTGGTTTGTATGATGACGGTATCGATGCCGGTCAGTGCAACGGTTCCAGAGCCGGTGGCGCTATTGCCGGGGAAGTCAGAATCACGAATGCTGACCTGAATCAGTCCCGAAGGGTGGGTAGTACTATCCAGTGAAAATAGTACAGAGCCGGATAGTGTTGCAAAATTCTGTTGGAAATCGCAATCAACGATAAATAATCTAGAGCTGTCGCCAGCCAGCGGTCCGGCAAAGATGGCACCACCTCCGTCCTGGAAGTCTGCGTTGCCGAAGAAATTGACCCGTTCAAAAGTAAAGTCATTGCCCTGGAACAATTGCACACCGCCGCCGCCCAGATCGGGGGAGGTGTTATTAGAGCGACCATTCTGGATGCGTATGTCGGTGAGTGTGAAGTTATGACTTGGGTCTGTCATATTAACGCGCATAATTTGCCGCTGATTATTACCTGATAACCGGGTCAGCAAACGACCCATGCCGGAAATTTCAACCTGCTCGGTGACTATCAACGTGCTGGTCAGGTTTATCGTGCCCAGCTGGTTGACGGTGATCTGATCAACCACCCCGGATTGTCCGGCGGTGCAATTATCGACCGTCGTGTTGGTATTAGCCGCGGCAATGGCTTCACGCAGTGAGCAATCGCCATCGTTGTTGTTTTCGTCAGTCAGCGTGGTGACATTAATGGTGGCTGCCAGCAAGGATGTTGAAAAACTGATCAGCAAGAGTCCCAGTAAAGCGATATTTTTTATTGTAAACCTCATAACCGTGTTCCCGTTTCGAATACAGGTTGCAAGCGTGAGTTATCACGACGAGACAAGCGTGATCAGGCTGTGATCAGCTTGTGACTGGTTTGTGACTCTCATATGAATCAATCGGTTAGCGGCTGTTGATGAAAGACCCTGTAAGGCGTAAATATCGTTACCGATAGTTATGTGCTCGTATCCGCTGGGCCATATTGGTTACAATCTATACCAATGCCGGGTGAGTCAATCCAATACCGTTTCGCCGATTGTGTGCTGGATACAGCCAGCCGCACGCTGCTGCGCCATCAGCAGCCGGTGGAAGTTCAGAATCTGGTATTCGACCTGCTGCACTATCTGGTACGGCATCCGGAACAGGTGATCAGCAAAGAAACGTTACTGGAACAGGTCTGGGACAACCAATACCTGACTGATGCAACCATCGCCCAGGCCGTCAAAAAAGCCCGGATTGCAGTGGGCGATGACGGCCAAAAGCAGGCTGTGATTCGCACCATACACAGTAAAGGCATAAGTCTGGTGGTCCCGGTAGAGATGATTGAGCCAACCGCTGAAAAAGCCGCTGCCCAGACCATATCGCGTAGACCATGGTTTGTGTTAGCGCTGGTGTTATTGCTGCCGTTGGTCTGGTGGCTGGCTGACCAACCGGATGATTTACAGGCCGGCATGGTTTCGATGGTGGTGTTTCCGTTTGAAAACGCTACCGGTGATGATGAATACCAGTGGCTGGAATACGGCCTGGCGGAAACCACCAGTTTGCTGCTGGAGCAGGCAGGCGGTATTACGGTACGGCATCCGGATATCAGCGCGGATCTGCCAGAGGGTGAGCTTGGCCAGCGAACCGCCATTTTGGGCGCCGCTCATGGTCTGACGGCGACTATCTCACTCGATGCTGATCAATTCGCGGTAACCTGGAGCCTGGCGAACGGCAACGATTCGATGGCAAACGGTAGCCTGATAACCGCTGATGCCTCCACCATCGCCCGCTTGTTAACCCAAGCAATACTGGCTGAAGTTAAGCGTCAGCCGATTGCGCCGATTAGCAGCTTGCCATTGCTGAATGATTCCTTGGCTGTGGAGTTATACAGCCGTGGAACTCAAGCGCTGTATCAGGATGATCGCGAAATGGCGGTCGCTTTGTTGACTGCGGCACAAGCCCGTGTCCCGGAGTCTTTGTCATTGCAGATCGCGGTGGCAATGGCCAGTTTTGATCCCAGCCAGATCGAACAATCCATGCAGCAATTGACTGATATGCTGGCAGCGATCCCGGAAAATGCCAGTGCGGAACGTGCACGGTTGGCTTATGAGATTGGCGACGAGTTCTGGTATGCCGGCAACATCGACCAGGCCAGTCAATTACTGGAACAGGTGGTGGCGGCGGAACCAGCGGATGAATTATTGCTGGCGCGTGCCTTGAATAGTCTGTCGTTTGTACGTCAGTCGCAATCGACTTTTGACCAGGCATGGGAATATGCCAAACAGGCGGAAGTGCTGCTGCGTGATATCCATGATCCTTATCATTTGAGTCAGGTGCTGACCAATCTCGGTTATCTGGCTGAGGATCTCGGGCGTATCATTGAGGCGGGGCAATATCACCAGCAGGCGTTGGATATCCGTGAACGCTACGGCTTTCCGTCGTTGATTGCAGCCTCTCAATATGGATTGGCGCGTATTTATCGACGCAGTGGCGAGTTTGCACAGGCAGCTGGTTTGCTCAAACAATCACTCGAAACCGTTACCCGCCTGGAAATACCGTATGACCAGTTTGATAATCTGGAAGAGTTGGCTGAAGTACGTCTGTGTCAGCAACAATTTGACCAGGCCAGTGAGTTGATTGCGCGTGCCCGGGGCATCGCGGATAGCAACGATGACAAGCTTGGCCAGGCCTGGTCTGACCAGGTTAGCGTGCGTGTGGTATTGCGCCGGGGTGAGGCCACGCAGCAAGCCTTTGAGCAGATAGCAAATGCAATCAAGTCATTGCAGCAATTAGGTGAACGGCAGGATGCCCTGATTGCACAGCTGGAGTTGGCGCAGTTGCTGCTGCTGGCTGATCGGGATGAGGAAGCGCAAATATTGTTAAGTGAGACGATCGATGCCGGCGCCATGGACAATCCGGTGTTGCAGTTACGCCAGCGATTGATTGCGGCCTCCTTACTGGCCAAACAGCGGAATGCCGCCGCGGCGTTGCCGGAGTATCTGGATATCGTGCGCTCGGCGCGTGAAATCGGCGTGCTGGATGTGGAGGCAGAGGCGGCGATTGATGCCGGGCATCTGGCGCTGGCGGCAGACGATATTGGCATTGCACGTCGGATGCTGGCGATTGCACGGGCCTGGTCATCGGACTATTACCGAACGCTGAGCCTGGATAGGGCGATTGCCAACTCCATTGATGCACTGGCTGCCGCGGATACATAACCAGAGTGTCTTTAAGCTGTCAGTACCAGGCGACACTAAAAGTGACGCCGGTGGAGTGCCAATAGGGTTGTCATGAGATTAGCAGGTTCCACCGGCGTCGCCATTTAAACAATCAATTTATTCCGCACCATCAATAAAGATGGTGTCGCTGTCAGCGAATACCGCCAACACCCGTCGTTCGTTATCCATAGTCACCTGACAGGTATTGCCGCTGCAATCGCCTGCCCAGTTCAAAAACTGAAAACCGGGATCGGGGTCAGGCGTCAAGGTGACAGCCTCGGTATCGGTATACAGCTCGTTGCAGTCAGAGGGACAGTTGATGCCTGCCGGCGCGCTGGAAACCGCTCCGCTGCCATTGCCGCTAAGCACCACTTGCAGATTAAAACCGGACACCTCGAACAAGGCGCTGATATTACGCGCCTGATCCATATTGACCTGACAGCTGCCATTACCACTGCAGTCGCCACCCCAGGTGACAAACGCAAAGCCGGTGGCTGCGGAAGGGGTCAGTGTGACCAGGGTTTGTTCCAGAAAGTCAGCGCTACAAGTGCTGCCGCAATTAATACCTGTTGGTGAGCTGGTGACTGTCCCATCGCCGCTGGTGGACACATTCAGCACATAACGAGTGTCGCAGGCATCGCCAATACCGTCGCCATCGGTATCCATTTGACTGGGGTTGGCATCGCTTGGGCAGTTATCACACAGCGAGCCGACGCCGTCGATGTCGTCGTCAGTACCGTCGATGGCACAGTTCAGTTCAAAAGCGCCCAGGTCGCAATCCACAACCGCATCAAAATTACCATCCAGTGGCCGGTCGCCAATGCGGATATCATTGACGAGGGGTATCTGAGCAGTGGCGGGGTCCAGATCGTGATCAGCGCTACATTGGGAAGCGTCACCGGCATCGACAGCGGGATGCAGGGCGCTGGTGACCTGGTCAGTGGTCAGGCTTCCCCAATAGTCATCGCGGATTAATATCGACAAGGGCACTGTGGCGCGAATAGCCGGCGGACCCGTGACCAATACCGGATTACAGTCGGGATCGGTGCCGATAATATTGGGGCCGTTGGTTTCCAGGTTGGCACCAGAACATTCGTTGGTGCTGGTAACGCCAGTGACGGTGTTACCGCTGAGAATCGAATTTTTCATCACCGCCACGCCACCAGATTGGGTCAGAATACCGCCACCTTCGCCGCCACCGGCATTGTCAGCATTGGCGACATTTTTGGTAATGGTGGTGTTCTCAATGATGACCTGCCCGTTGGATATCAGGATGCCGGCACCGGAACGATCAGCATGGTTATTACTGATGGTAGTGTTAACCAGGTTCAGCAGGCCGCCATTCAGATAAATGCCGCCGCCATTATTGACTGATTCATTGCGTGATACCTGGGTGCGCAGCAGCCAGGTTTGACCACCGCTGATATTGAATCCAGCACCATTGATGAGCGAGTCATTATCATTCAGCACATTGTTGCGCACTTCGGAATCGATCATGCGCAACTGGCCACCGGTGACCTGCACAGCAGTGTTGTTGCCGTTACGCAGTAAACAGCGGATACAGGTCACCTGACCGTCTTCCATGTTCAGACCAACCTCATCAAAACGGCTGCCCGGCACGAAGATGGTGTCTTCAATCATCATTACCGTTGCGCTACTGCTGGCGGTGATGCCAGCGGCGGTCGAGTTTTGCAAACGAAACTCCAGATTGGCAATCTCAACCTGGGCATCATTCTGGCTGACCAGAATGGCGTTATAGCTGTTGCCATTGATAAACAACACTTCAATGATTGGTGGCACCGGACCAATACCCTGAATACGGATGTTTCCAGTCAGGTCGATACTGCCAAACGAGATTTGATGAGTGTTACCCGGAAAAGTGGCAGGCTCAACGTTAACCGTGTGTGGGCCGGTGTTGCCGTTGAACACTAATTGATTAATTTGATCAATCGCCGTTCTGAGGCTGCAATCGAGTTCTGGTGTAGTGAGGTTGAAGTCACACAAACCATCATTCAAATTGGGATCTGCAAAGTCCTCCGAGTAATTCACGGTAAAGGTGACCGAGACAGCCGTTGGGCTGTAAAACCATCCGCTCAATAGCCACATCAGGCCACTCAGGGTGGACAGTAACGTTGGGTTTTGAGTAAGTTTCATGATGCGTGCCCCTTAATGGTTGTTACCCAGATCAACACCGTTGCCGGTATAGCGGTTGGTGACGGCGGCAGTCAGATTGTCGCGGTAGCGAAGCTCTCTGCCGAACAGCGAAAAGCCAGTGGCGGATTGCTGCACGCGATTTTCCACAATCAGATTGTTGTAACCGCCACCCACACTGATACCGACACCACCTGAATCACGCACAAACATCACATCGTTATTGCGTAGGCTGTTGGAATGGCCCCGTACCACCATGCCCCGCGGATCGCGATCAGGGTGCCCCCCTGTTTCGGTAACCATGTTGTGCTGAACGACGCTATGGTCGCTCTGCATGTAAAGGCCGAACAGATAGTTGGATGCCAACAGCATGCTCTCGACGCGGTTGGCGGTATTGCAGCTGCCACACAGCGATTGTGAAAACTCGATACCGGTTCCGAAACAGCGAATCGTACCGCCGTGAATACGCACATTATCGGCTTCGAATACCAACACGCCGATGGTGGGTTCTTGCTGATAACCGTCCAGGCAAATACCTGTCACGGCCTGTTGGTTACTAACCGTATGTCCACGCAAGTCCAGCTCGATGTGCGCATTTAGGATGCTGATGGCGGCTGTATTGCCCTCCAGTTCAGTGCTGTGCGAACGATCCAGACAATACTTGCCGGGCTCGCTCAGTTCTGCTGGCAGCCGGTCGATCATGCGGCAATCATCCAGCTGCTGTGCCTGTACTTGATGACTGAACCCCAAAACGGCGATCAGCAATACGCATAGGGTATTAGTTTTTGTTCCTAACCTCATGACAACTTTCCTGCAAACAAATGGTGTTGCAGAACATAGTCAGATAAGCGTAGGCAGTCATGAACAAACCATGAACAACTCATGAACTAATAGTTCATGAATAAATTATTCTTTATTAATCAAAAGGTTAATGTGTTTTCAAGGAATGGATGGACAGGTTGAGCAATGGTCAGTTTAGTGAGTGCAGGAGAGCAGAGGATGTTATAACGAAGTCAATCTGACCGCTGTGATTGAATGGATACAGCGACGAAGCATCCATTTGTAAAGAGTTAATCGCAGCTTAGTTGCCTTGCTTCGCGTTCATACCAGCCATCCTCGCATTGCTTGAATACATTGCAGCAGGTCATCTCGCCACTGTAGATATGGATGGATACGGCGGTTTCATGCTGGCTGGGGTTACGGATAGTGTGGTATTCATGCGGTGGAATCAGGCTGCCGGCGCTGCCTTTGCCGGCCCGCATGGTGGTGCGTGGTTCAAACTTGTAGCGGCCATGCTCCTGGGCCATCAGTTCGTATTGCACTACCTCGATACTGCCTTCCCAGATGCCTTCTACGCACCACATGCCGCTATGATCGTGGATGGCGGTGCCCTGGCCCGGGCCCCAGGTCATGGCCATGACCACACAGCCGGTCTTGTCGTCTTGATACAGCAGCCGGCGCTGATAGCCATCCGCACAAGGCTGCAGGCATTCCTCGGGGAGTCGCACGCTTTGCTCGTCCATCAGGTCGCACAGGGCTTCGCGCAGACAGCTGGTGATGCCATGTGGGCAATCGCCACGGGTGGCCCAGCGCAGCCGCTCAATCAGCAAATCTTTACCGGTAAAATCTAGAATCATGACAGGAATTGTGCCACAGGTGGGGCAAAGCTATCCATGTCAATCAGGAAGGCATCATGTCCTTGAATACTGCTCAACTCATGCAAATCTGTCTTAATATCAGCAGCTTGTAATGCTTTGGCGATAGTTTTCTGTTGCTCCAGGGGAAACAGCAGGTCGGTTTCCACCCCCAGCACCAGAGCTGTTTCCAGGCTGGTTTGCGCCAGCATGCGCGCCGGGCTGCCTTGGTGCCGGTCGCCCGCCTCAAACCAGTCCATGGCGCGTGACAGATAAACATAGCAGACTGGATCGAACTGGCCGATAAATTTCTGTGCCTGTGCTTCCAGGTACGATTCCACCGCGAAGTTCATGCCATACACGGTGGCCGGGAAATGCTCCTGAGGCTGGCGACCGAACCGTTCTATCCATTCCGCCGCGGAGCGGTAACTGATCATGCCCAGTTTGCGTGCCAGCCGCATCCCCGAAACCGGCCAGCGGTCGTCGGTATATTCGCCGCTTTGCCAGTTGGGATCGCTGACAATGGCCTCGCGCTGCAATGATCTGATCGCAATCGAAAAGGGGCTGGCGGCAGTGGCCGAGGAAATGCTGATCAGACGCCGGGCACAGTTGGGATGCCGTTTCAGCAGTGCCAGGGCCGTCATGCCGCCCATGCTCGGGCCGATCAGGCAATTGAGCTGCTCGATCCGCAGTGATTTCACCACCTGCCAGGAGGCTTCGGCTATATCGTCCAGCGTCAGTTCCGGAAAATCCAGGCGCCAGGTCTTACCGGTTTTCGGATTCAGCGAGGCGGGCCCGGTCGAGCCCTTGCAACTGCCCAGCGAGTTAACGCAGATCACAAAGTAACGATGGGTATCGATGGGTTTGCCGGGACCCAGCATATTTTCCCACCAGCCTGCTTCGGGGTCTTCGGGCGAGGAGGCCGCATGCGCCCCGGGTGATAACCCGGTCAATAGCAAAATGGCATTGTCCCTGGCTGCATTCAATTCGCCCCAGCACTCATAAGCCAGACACACCGGGTCTATCTGATCACCCCGATATAGTGCCAGCGGCTGTTCCAGGCGCAGGGTTCGGGTGGCGGGCTGGTTTTGCATAAGGACGGTAATGGTCAGCTGAAACGATGCTAATTGTGACATGCGCAGCAGTGCTTTGTAAGCCATTACCAGTCAATACAGACCGGTGTTCTGTCCAGACTTGAAATATTTCGGCAATGATCCCAGTGTTAATATGCTGCTAGGCTAAAGTATTAGACGCGCAGTGATTTAGGGCTAGAGTCAGGCTTAAGTCGGTGTTATATTAAACCTGTTGTTTCGTGCCGAGCAACGCTAACCACAGGGTGACAAGGAGTGTTACCGATGAGAAAACCAGCAAAATACTTACTGTCCGTGATGGCTGTCTGCATGGTCGTCATGCTGGCTGCTTCCAGTCCGGTCAGTGCCCAGGTAGACCAGGATAAACTGGATAGTATTATTCATGATCCTTTCCGAACGGAAATTTCCCGTTCCCGCGACCAGTTCAGACATCCACTTGAAACCCTGACTTTTTTCGGTATTGAGCCGGATATGACGGTGGTCGAGTTATGGCCCAGCGGCGGCTGGTATACCGATATCCTGGCGCCTTACCTGAAAGATAAGGGCAAGCTGATAGCGGCGCATTACAATCCCGAGACCGAACATCCATTCGCCAACTTCTTTCAAAGCTCTTATCTGGCGTTTGAAACCAAGATAGCCCACGATCCGGACTGGTACGGCAATGTCGATATCAAAGCTTTTGAGCCACCTTTCACCAAGGCTATCGTGGCCGATGGTTCGGTCGATATGGTGGTGAGCTTCCGCAATATGCACTACTGGCTCAACGACGGCAGCATTGATTTTGTGCTGGAGCAGGTGCGTGCCATGCTCAAGCCCGGAGGCATGTTCGGCATTGTCGATAACCGCGCGGATGTTTATGAAAACCCCGATCCACTGGCCGAAAACGGCTATATTAACCAGCAGTGGCTGGTGCAGAAGATTCATGAAGCCGGCTTTCAGGCCCTGGAGCACAGCGAGATCAATGCCAACCGCCTGGATACCGCCGATCACCCCAATGGTGTCTGGTCATTGCCGCCGTATCTGCGGGTGGCGGATGACGAGGATGCGCAAAAATACCTGGACATCGGCGAAACCGACCGCTTTACCATCAAGTTCATCAAGCTGGGCCGCTAGTTCAGCCCGCTGATTTGACGCTCCGGCACTGCTGGGGTGACAATTGCCCTGGTTCTGAATAAAAATCAATAACTATGGGTGTCCGTTTTCTATTCTATCTGTGCTGTCTGGGGGTGATCCTGACGACTCCGGCATACGCGCATCACGATGATCTGCACAGCATTCTGGAAGATGATTTTCGCAGCGCGGAAGCCAAATCCAGAGATCGCTACCGCCATCCTTATGAAACCCTGACATTCTTTGGCCTCAGGCCGGATATGACAGTGGTGGAGCTGTGGCCTGGCGGTGGCTGGTATAGCACCATCATTGCGCCCTACATGGATGCGGAGAATGGCGGACAATTGATCGCGGCGCATTTTAATCCGGATACCGAGCATGAATTCGCTGACTTTTTCAGAAACTCCCTACGCGCATTTGAGCTGAAAGTGGAAGCTGATCCGGACTGGTTCAAGCACGTGCAGGTCAAGCCTTTTGAGCCCCCCGCCACCGAGCCGGTTGCAGCAGCGGGCAGTGTGGATTTGGTGCTGAGCTTCCGCAATATCCACAACTGGATGGATGATGGTAGTTTTAACGACGTGATCCGCGCGGTGCGCCGCATGCTTAAACCAGGCGGTGTCTTCGGGGTGGTTGAACATCGCGCCAAGATTGATCAGGAGATTGATTTGACCGCCAGCAACGGTTACGTCAATCAGCAATGGTTAATCCGCCGGGTGGAAGCCGCCGGTTTCCAGCTGGTTGCCGAAAGTCCGATCAACGCCAATCTTAAAGACACCGGCGACTACCCCAATGGCGTCTGGACCCTGCCGCCCAATCTGCGCGTTCCCGAGGGCGAAGACCCACAGAAATACCTGGATATCGGCGAAAGCGACAGGTTTACGCTGAAGTTTGTGAAACTGGGGCGCTGACCACTTGGCGCTAAGTGGCGCTCGGAAATATTGCCCCGCTGGTCAATGGCTATGACGCCAGCAGCTGATGTATGGCGCTCAAGGCCGGCAACGCACCCATCTGCAGACTCAGACCACCAGCCGGAACGCTGGCTTCATCAGGGTTGATCCTGAGCATGGGCAGGCCGGTTGATTCACCAAAATGCCGCACACTCGGAATCGCGGTGCCCGCACCCAGTTCAATCAACACCGGCTTGATGTCCGCGCGCAGCCATTGTCGCAGGCGCTGCAACTGCTGATCAGTTCGGTGGTCATCCCATTGCCAGTCACCGAACATCAGAATATTGGGCCGGGCCAGCGCCGCGCAGGCAGGACAGCGGGGCAGCTCGGATAACCACTCTGAGCGGGCTGTGTCTACCACTGGTGTGATTGAGCCCGCGCGCCATATGCCGATACCGCATTCCGTGGTGCATTGCAGATGATGAATCGAGCCATGGCATTCAGTGATCCGCGTCTCGGCAAATCCCGCGGACTGAAACTGGCCATCTACATTGCTGGTAAACACAAATGCACCACCGGGTTTGCCGCGGGCCCAGTCCAGTAACATCGCAAACCCCGCGTGCGGCCGGGTTGCCCGATAAAGCTGTAAGCGGTGCCCGTAGAACCCCCATGCCAGCCGTGGATGATCCACAAATGCCTGTGGATTAGCCATATCGGTAAACCCCAGACCGTGGCCGCGCAAACCCGGGTAGGCATTCCAGAACCCCTCCGGTCCACGAAAATCAGGCAGCCCGGAATCAATCCCCATACCAGCACCGGCGGTGATCAATAGCGCATCGGCCTGGCGGATAGCTTGAGAAGCTTGCTGCAGCACAGAATCAGACATGCGCATTGTTGTCGCATCAAACCCTGATCTGGTCAAGCGGGTGATGCTTACAAGCATCGTAAACACAGTTTTTTACGTACTTGTGATGTTAATCAAGCCATGGCTTTGTATGATGGCCGGCATGCCAGCCCAGCAGCAATCCATCACCGCAGGTGATCTGACAGTATCAGTCATCCGCTCCCGGCGCAGAACCGCCACGATCAATGTGCGCGAGGGGCAGGTCTCGGTGCGCGTGCCGCTGGGCTTCCCGGAAGCAGCGGTGCGCGAGTTTGTGGGCTTGAAATCAGCTTGGATCAGGCAGAAGCTGCAGGAGCAGCAGCAAGTGCTGACGGCTAACCGGCGGGCGTTTGTCACCGGTGAACGGTTCGCCTATCTGGGACGGCAATATGCATTGCGGATCGAGACTGCGGATAAGGCGGATGTGCTGTTGTGCGGCACTGAGTTGCTGGTCAGGCTGACCGATCCGACCGCTGCTGCAGAAGCGGTGCGCAGCGCTCTGATCCAGTGGTACCGGATACAGGCTTCGGATTTATTGCGGCGTAAAGTGGAAGTTTTCCAGCGCCAGGTTGGGGTAGAGCCGGTCAGAATAACCATCCGCAACTGCAAGACCCGCTGGGGCAGTTGCTCCCTGGCAGGCCGATTAATGTTTAACTGGAAAATCATCATGGCGCCGGAACCGGTGATTGATTATCTGGTGGTGCACGAGCTGTGCCATATGCTCCAGCATAATCATTCCATCCGCTATTGGCGGCAGGTTGAGCGTGTGCTGCCTGGTTATCATGAACAGCGGCAGTGGTTAAGGCGGCAGGGGCGGTATCTGGAGATTTGAGGCTTTAAGAGGTCGCCCGCAAGCGGGCTCTTACAAGTATGCATGCTGGGCTGCAAAGTTAACTGCAAGGGCCCGCTTGCGGGCGACATAAGCGGCAAAGATCGTAAATTCAGGAGACCTTAAAACGATGACTAAGCTAAGCCAGGCGCCCGAGCTAATCGTGGAAAGTTGGTTAAATACCGATGCTGATCTTAGTCTGGAGAAGCTGCGCGGCAAAGTGGTGGCAGTGTACGCTTTTCAGATGCTATGTCGTGGCTGCGTCGAGCAATCGATTCCACAGGCCCGGCGCCTGCATGAACTGTTGGCCGGCCAGCAGCTGGCCGTGGTGGGACTGCACACCGTATTTGAGCATCACACCGCCATGGGCCGCGCCAGCCTGGCAGCATTTGTGCACGAGTATGGTATTGGGTTCCCGGTAGGTATTGATCAACCGGCGGCGCAAGGCTCGGTTCCGCAAACCATGCAGCGCTATCAGATGCAGGGCACACCGACGTTGTTATTGATCGACCAGCACGGCCGTCTGCGGCGTAAGAGCTTTGGTCATCTGGATGATATCCAGCTGGGGGCGGAGGTGATGAGTCTGCTGCGGGAATCGGATGCCGAGCACTCGCCGATGGAAAGCAAAGATTCATCCGGCACCGGCTGCAGAGCGGATTGAACCAGGCACTAGACCAATTGATGGTCGGATGCAGGGGGCAGATGGATGATCTTGATGTTTGGCAAGACCTTCATGTTCAATGGGTCGCCCGCAAGCGGGCTCTTACAGGGGGCATGCCGGGCTGCAAAGTTAACCGCAAGGGCCCGCTTGCGGGCGATCAGGTCCGTTTGGTTTCATCTGATGAACTTGATGGGCAGCTATAATTTCATCTCCATCGCTGAACTTGATGGACACCCATAATTCCATCCCATCGCTGACACTGAACTCTGAACTTGATGAACTTGATGGACACCCATAATTCCATCCCCATCGCTGATATCCCACTGATTATCGTATCGGTGGGATGCGGCCTGCGTATCCGGGTGTGCCGGGTGCTACACTCAGCGCCGATCAATAACAACAACAGCAGGATTCTTACATGCGAAAAATGATTAACACTCTGCTGGCCAGCGTTTGTCTGATGCTGCTGGCTGCGCCTGTCTCCGCACAAGATGATGCACATCCGCTGGCTGGTATGTCCCTGCGCTCCATCGGGCCGGCTCTGGTCGGTGGTCGGGTGGCGGATTTTGCGTTTTACCCGGATCAGCCTCAGGCTTTCTTTGTGGCACTGGCCAGCGGGGGCCTGTGGAAAACCGAAAACAACGGCATTACCTGGAAACCGCTGTTTGATAACGAAGGCTCGTTTGCGCTCGGCGTGGTCGAGATTGATCCGCATAACGACAATGTGATCTGGGTCGGCAGTGGTGAGAACAACAGTCAGCGCAGCGTTGGATATGGCGATGGGGTGTATAAGTCCGTGGACGGCGGTAAGAGCTGGTCGAATATGGGCTTGCAGGATTCCGGTCATATCTCGATGATCCGTATTCACCCCGAGGACCCTGATACGGTGTTCGTGGCCGCACAGGGGCCACTCTGGAATTCCGGCGGAGAGCGCGGTTTATATAAAACCACTGATGGCGGCGAAAGCTGGGAACGTATTCTGGATATTGACGAGCACACCGGTATCAATGAATTCGTCATCAATGCCAACAACCCTGATGTGATGGTCGCCAGCAGCTACCAGCGGCAGCGTCGGGTATGGACCTTGATTAATGGCGGTCCCGGCAGCGGTATCCACAAAACCAACGACGGTGGGAAAACCTGGCGCAAGCTGTCCGGTGGTTTGCCGGGCGGCGATCTGGGCCGCATCGGACTGACATCGGCGCCATCCGAAGCCAATATGCTGTATGCGATTATTGAAGCCGATGAAAAAGGCCAGGGCGTCTATCGCAGCACCGATTTTGGTGAAAGCTGGGAAAAACGCTCCAACCGGCGCACCTCCAGCGGGCAGTATTACAACGAGCTGTTTGTTGACCCAGGCAACCCTGAACGGGTTTATTCGGTGGATACTTTTACCGCCAAATCCGAAGATGGCGGCCAGACCTGGGAAAATCTGTCATTTGCCAATCGGCACGTTGATGATCATGCCATCTGGATCGATCCGCGTAACACCGCGCATCTTTATATTGGCGGCGATGGTGGTGTTTATGAGAGCTGGGACCGTGGTCAGACCTGGCAACACATGCGCAATCTGCCGGTCGCACAGTTTTACCGCGCGACACCGGATAATGACGCACCATTCTATAACGTCTGCGCCGGTACCCAGGACAATCACACGCTGTGTGGTCCCAGCCGCACGCGCTTCACTGATGGCATCACCAACGCCGATTGGTGGGTGGCGCAGTTTGGTGATGGTTTTAAGGCCCAGTTTGATCCGGAAAATCCGGATATCGTGTATGCCCAATACCAGCACGGCGGACTGGTGCGGATGGACAAGGTGACCGGCGAGCGGGTGTCCATAACTCCGCGTCCGGCCAGTGGCCAGAACGATTACAAATGGAACTGGAATTCACCCCTGATCGTCTCGCCGCATGCTCCTGAGCGCCTGTATTTTGGCGCCGAACGGCTGTTCCGCTCGGATGACCGCGGCAACAGCTGGCGGGTGATCAGTCCGGATTTAACCCGGCAGCTGGACCGCAATGAACTGAAGATCATGGGCCGGGTGTGGAGCGTGGATGCGATTGCCAAAAATGCTTCCACCTCGATGTATGGCGCACTGATCGCACTGGCGGAAAGCCCGGTACAGGAAAACCTGATCTACGCCGGCACCGATGATGGCCTGATCCAGGTCAGCGAAGATGGCGGCGAAAACTGGCGCCGGGTGGATAGTTTCCGGGGCGTGCCGGAGCAATCGCTGGTGGAGGATATTATTGCTTCCGAGCATGACGCGGATGTCGCTTTCGCGGTGTTTGATAACCACAAGCGCGGCGACTTTAAACCCTATGTGCTGAAAACCACCGATCGCGGCCGCAGCTGGCAATCGATCAGCAATAATCTGCCCGAGCGCGGTACCGCGCATACCCTGGCGCAGGATCATTTTGACCCGGATCTGCTGTTCGTGGGCACCGAATTCGGGCTGTATTTCACCAATAACGGCGGCGATAGCTGGCATGAGTTGACCAGTCTGCCGACCATTGCGGTGCGTGATCTGGAAATTCAGCGGCGCGAAGGCGATCTGGTGGTTGGCACGTTCGGGCGGGGCATTTATATCCTGGATGACTACTCGCCCTTGCGGATGTCGTCCGATGATCTGTCTGCCGATGCAGTGCTGTTGCCGATTCGCGATAGCTGGCTGTACGTGCCGGATGATCGCCGCGGCTGGGGTGGTCGGGGTGATTATGGTAATGCCAAATATGCCGCTGACAATCCACCGCACGGCGCACTGATCTCCTACTATCTGAGTGAGGATCTGCAAACCAGGGCTGAACAACGTCGTAAGGCGGAACAGGAACTGGCCGAGGAAGGTGAGGATACGCCTTACCCAAGCTGGGATGACTTGCGTGCGGAAGATCGCGAAGAAGCCCCGGCAATCGTTGTCACTATCAGCGATCCCGCAGGCAATGTGGTGCGCAGACTTAGCGGGCCGAACACTGAAGGCCTGCATCGCGTGGCCTGGAACCTGCGTTATCCAACCACTGATCCGATTGATTTAAGTGGCTCGTCAAACCGGCCGCCCTGGTTCCCGGCGCCTTCCGGCCCACTGGCATTACCCGGCGAATACACCGTGACTCTGGCCAAACGGGTGGATGGCAAATTATCGGATTTGGGCAGCCCCCGCAGTTTTATTCTGAAACCATTGTTTAACGGCGGACTGGTGACTGAAGACCGCCAGTCAGTCTTTGCCTTTCAGCAGCAGGTGGCTGAGCTCAACCGCCAGGTGGCGGGCGCCAATCTGATAGCCGATGAAATCGATGCGCGGATTGCACATATCAAACAGGCCGTGGTCGAGACTCCGGCTGCTGGTGAACAGCAGGCTCAAAGCGTGCGCGAACTGGAGCGGCGGGTGGCTGATCTGCGCATCCGCCTGAACGGCGACAGCAGTATTGCACGCCGCTACCAGCCGGTGCCATTGTCGGTTAACTCCAGAGTCAACGATATTTTATATGGCCAGTGGGACAGTCAGACGGATATCACCCAAACCTATCGTGATTCCTATGCGGTCGCCGTGAGCGAGTTCAGCGCCATCGGCGACACGCTGGCCGCGATTGAAGCGGACCTGGTTCAGCTTGAGCAGCGTCTGGAAGAATTGGGCGCGCCCTGGACCCCGGGACGCAGATAAATGGCGGTCGAGATTATCACAGCCGATTATCGCAACCGGCAGCACGCCCAGAGCATCGCTTATTTATTGAACTGTTACGCCACCGACCCGATGGGCGGTGGTGAGCCGTTAAGTGAGCATGTGCAACAGCATCTGGCCGAAGCATTGGCTGATGTACCGCACGCGTTCAGCCTGATAGGTTACGTTGATGACCAGCCGGCCGCGCTGGCCAATTGTTTTGAGGTTTTTTCCACCTTCAAATGCCAGCCGATGATTAATATTCACGATCTGGTGGTGGTGAAATCATCCCGCGGCCAGGGTCTGGGCTTAAAGATGCTGGAGCGTATTGAGCAGATTGCCCGTGAGAAAGGTTGTTGCAAGATCACACTGGAAGTGCTGGCAGGCAATCAGGTGGCGCGCAACGCCTATCTCAAATTCGGATTCGCCGCTTATGAGCTGGACCCGAAAATGGGTCAGGCATTGTTTATGGATAAGCCTTTGTCATAACAGGTTGTTGCGAAAACTGACCTATCTTTGTCGGTTTACGGCTGATGCCTAAACCGACCTGCAACAGATTGAAAGCAGGTCCGTTTAGCGCCGCGGGCTCGTAAGCAGACGAAGCTGCCCGCAAAAAAAATCGAGCAAGTAAAACCCGGCAGCCCACCGGCTATACCAATGGCCGCTATCTCGTGTATGATAAATATCATCAGCAGGTAAGCTGAGATTGAATTTACTCAAGGAAGAGTGATGACTAAACCGCTATTTTCTGTGCTGCGTCCGCCAGTGGTTGATGCAGCCATGGACGCTGTAAGAACCGGCCAACCGCTATCGCTGCAGCAGGCTGTTCGCAAGAGGGCTGCCTGCCGCACGCTTAAGCTGTACTTTAAGCCACTCATCCACACTCATCAGCAGTCAGTTGATAGCTGCTTGCGGGCTGTCGTAGCTGCAATTGAACAGGCTATCTCGAACAGTCGCATATTCTCAACGGCAAAGCTTTCACCGATTTTTATGCACACCGTTGCACGGCTAAATCTACGCCATCTGGCAGCGCCAACAGTGAAACTGCCAGAAATCGCAGCTCAGCGAACTGCTGGAAATTATCCGTGCAAAGACCGTTAGCGGTTATTACGAATGGAAAATGCTTGCTTAACAGGGGCCAGGTGCTGACTCTTGTTCAACCCGCCCTGACCAGCTAGGGAGAAAGGGGCCCGCCTTCGTGAATGCGGAGGCGGGATTTTTTCCCAAACCGGCTCAGCAGCAGCGCTATCTTTGCAACTTGCGCCGGTGCTTATGACATTGTCCATCCCTGAACAGCTGTTCGTATTTACGCATGCTGTCTTTCCAGTCATCCATCTGTGGACCGCTACCACCCTGGCGTCTGAGTTCCTGATAGCGCATGGCCTGGTCCTGGTAGCGCTGGCACTGTTCCAGGCTGGTATCCCGGGCCCATATTGCGGGGTTGATGATGATCAACAAAGGCACTGTGATCAATGTTCTGGATAGATGATTTTGCATTGCGCCTGATCGGTTTCGACTATCGATACTGTAGCTGTTGCAAGCGAAGTTGTCTGTGGAAAATCAACCTATCGTGATGTCAGACATTCACCTGATAAAAAAGCCAAAGCTTTGCCCGACTGTTATTGCGTTGCCGTTTCGCGACGCTGTGCTTGAGCTTGCGTATCATCAGATAGGCAAGCCCTAGCCCGACAGTCAGGGATACCCAGGACTTTATCCGTAATTACCACCCTGGATCGCTTGAGTGATGTGCTCAGCAAGCCGGATTGAAAGCGTGATAATAGTGAAGGTCGGGTTGGAAACACCGGTGGAAGGGAACACGGATGAGCCGGCGACATACAGATTATCCAATGAATGCACTTTCAGGTTGGCATCCACCACGCCTTGCTCCGGGTCGTTGGACATGCGGGTGGTGCCGATGTGGTGGCCGTTGACCACCACCTGGTTCTTGATCGAATCCCAGGCAATAAACGACACATCGCCACCCAGTTGATTCACCGCGCTTTTGAACAATTGGGTGGTCTGTTGATAGGTGTGCTCATCGCCCTCGCTGAACTGCCAGTCGATTCTGGTTTGTGGTTGGCCAAAGACCGGGTCTTTGGTGTCAGACAGGGTGATACGGCTGTTGGGATTCGGCGTCATTTCGAAATAGTAGTGGCCACCATCGTAATGAAACCAGCAGCGGCCGGTGTTGTGACTTACCGCGGCATCCGCGTTGGGCGTAAACCGGGCCTGCACATACACGCCGTTGGCATCGCGCCAGGGCTGGCCATTGGGCAGTTGGCCGGCCATGTATCGCATTTCGCTCGAGCTGAGGTAATTGCCGGTAATGGTCACCGCCTGAGCCAGTACATCGGGGTGGCACATAAAGTAGCGTCCGACCAGGTCATGCTCGTTGCCGACGTTGGACAGCAATAGCTGCCGGGCATTGGCGACCGCGCCGCAGGCCAGCACGTACCGCTCAGCCTTAATGGTGAATTCAGTCAGTTTTTGCGGCGGGCTGCCGCTGTCGGCACTGGCGATCCGCAGTCCGTTGACGCTGCCCTGCTGGTGATCAATCTCCAGCAGGTTGGCATTCAGAATGATATCCAGATTGGCCTGCGAGAGCGGCATGCCGTTGAAATTCCGGGTGGCAAAATTGGTGTAATCAGGTCCGATGAATTGATACATTTCCGGATTAAAGCCCGCCAACGCTGGAACATCCGCCTGCAGTACCTGAGCCCAATATTGCGAGGTGAAATTATCCGTGTGCAATTGGCACAGTTCGGCGGCCCGCGAATAGTAAGGGTCCAGGTCCTGCCGATTGATCGGCCAGCCGGGAAAGCCTGGACGCTTGGTAAAAACAATCGGGTCCAGCGGCCGGCACTGGCCGCCCCAGTGGGTTGAGGTTCCGCCGTAAACCCGTTCGCGCTCCCACGGTCCCTGGCTATATTGTTGCGTGGGTCTGATCAGGAATTCGGGTTCGTTGTGGGTAAACAGGCCGGTGGCTTCGCCGTTGTAAAAGTAGGGCTTTTCCTGCCAGCTCTCGTTGCGTTGTGTGCCGTTCCAGCGGCTGCCTTCAATCAGGATCACATCGATGCCCGCCTGTTGCAGTTCATATGCCGCGGTGATGCCGGCAGGACCGGAACCCACAATACACACCTGGGCGGAGATGACTTTGCCGTTGGGAATTTTAGAGCCGTCGAAAATCATTTTTTATCCTTAAGCTTGATGGTTTAAATGCCCACTTACTTTACCAGCCTGCCGGCTTCAATGATCACGGCGGCAAACCCTGACAGCCAAACCGTCAGGGTTTTGCTTCCATGATCGATGATGGCTTAATCCCCGACGCGGTTGCCCAGCACCTGGCTGATCCGATCCGCCAGCCGAATCGACAACGTAATAATCGTAAAGGTGGGGTTGGAAATGCCGGCAGAGGAAAATACCGATGATCCAGCCACATACAGATTATCCAGTGAATGGACTTTCAGGTTTTCATCCACCACCCCCTTTTCCGGTTCACTGGCGCTGGACATGCGGGTGGTGCCGATGTGGTGGCCATTGACGACCAGTTGACTATTGATGCTGTTCCAGTCCGGGTAGGAGACATCACCACCCAGTTGATTGACGGCTGCTTTGAATAAGCTGGTGGCCTGGTTGTAGGTCTGCTCATCGGTGGGCGTTAATTGCCAGTCAATGTGGGTTTGTGGTTGTCCAAATACCGGGTCATTGGTATCCGCCAGCGTGATGCGGCTGTCCGCGTTCGGCGTCATTTCATAATAATAATTACCACCGCCGGCCCAGAACCAGCAGCGGCCAATGCCCCGTTTGGTGGCTTGTTCGGCATTCGGAATAAATCGGCCTTGAACCGTCACTCCATTGTTGTCACGCCAGTGTCCAGAGGTGGTATTTCCATCCATCAGTCTGGATTGATCGTACGTCAGATAGTTTCTGGTAATGTTGATGACATGGTTCTGCACCAGAGGGTGGCACATAAAGTAGCGCCCGACATTATCATGTTCATTGCCCGCGTTGGATAGCAGCAACTGACGTGCATTGGCCACCGCGCCGCAGGCCAGCACGTAGACATCGGCTTCAATAGTAAACTCGGTGGCTTTTTGCGGGCAGGTATCGGTATTCATGCTGGCGACTTGCAACTTGCTGACGCTGCCCTGCTGATGCTCAATAGTCAGCAGACTGGCATTGAGAATGACATCCACATCGCTGTCGCCAATGGTGGTGCCGTCAAAATCGCGAGTGGCAAAATTCAGATAATCCCCGCCGATAAACTGGTACATTTCGGTGCTGAAGCCATCCAGGTCAGGAACATCGGCTTTCAGTACGCTGGCCCAATAGTCCGCGCTGAAATTATCGCTATGCAACTTGCACAGTCTGGCGGCCCGCGAGTAATAGCTATCCAGATCCTGACGCTTGATGGGCCAGCCGGGGAAACCGGGCAGTTGCTCGCCGGTGTTCGGGTCCACTGGTCCAGGCCGTTTTTCGAAAGTGATCGGGTCCAGCGGTCGGGATTGTCCGCCCCAGTGAGTGGACGTGCCGCCATAAAAGCGCTCACGCTCCCAGGCGCCGTAGGTCTGGCCGGGGAAAGGCCGTATCAGAAACTTCGGTTCATTGGTAGCGAACAGACCATCCGCCACACCGTTGTAGAGTAAAGATTTATCAGGCCAGCTATCGCGATAATTAGCGTATTCGCGGCTGCCCTCAATCAAAATCACTTTAATGCCGGCTTTTTGTAACTCCCATGCCGCGGTAATCCCGGCAGGACCCGAACCCACAATACAGACCTGGGTGGACAGCTTGGAACCTGTGGCAATATCTCTTCCATTTCTGATCATCATGTTCTCCTGTTAAACATTGTGGAGATACCTTTTCTATTCTGGTTGCACCGCTCAGGCGGGCTTGACCCCACTGGTTTGTCTGATAAAGCGGATATCTCCAAATATCAGTGTGTAACAGGGCATGGACTGCAACCTTCCGGGAACCTGCCGATTCAGCAGGATGTGCAAAAAGGTTCTGTGGCAGTGCTGAATTTTGTAGTGTTGATGCAGTACCGCCAAAAAACGAGCTTTGCAGGATGGCCTTGCATGCTACCGACATAAAAAAAGCCTGAAACGGCCTGGTTCCAGCTTCGGGCCGCAATCCCTTAATCGATCACGTCAAGTATTTGCTGTCTCACGTCACGGCCTTGATTGTCTTGCTTCACTGCCATTACAAGCAAGCATCAAGCATCGCTCATCACTCATTTCAGCGCATTTCTCATCGATGGCGCGCTTTTCGGCTGGAGTCGTCGTTGGAGGCGTAAGCTGCGCCTTGGTATTCAACAATCAGTATTCGTTCATCATTCAACTTTGCAAACAAAGCCGGGGTAGAGCTTGCCGTGGGTTAGTGGTAACCAGCATGAGGCGTGATGCCGATTGACCAGATTGAGAGCCCAGTATTTCACTTAGGGGAAACCATCAATGGCTTTGCGCATTCGTATTCCTCGCCTTTTGCTTTCAGGTCTTCAATTAGATTTTGTGGGTAGTAGTGCTTTTGGAGCTTAAAGCGATATGAGGAATATAGCGATCGTAAGGGATAGTGATCCGGAGTGAGGCCGTAGATAAACTGGTCTGATAGGTAAACTGGACGGTGATCGCCGAAAAGGCTTTTTTAGTAACCTGTCTTCTGAGCATTTTACGATAGAGGCAGATTGCATCGTCTGTTACGCGGAACAACGGAAACTTATTTCTCGCTAATCAGGTTAGAGTTGCTAGGAGTTGTTGTCTGTAGGCTCCAGATGAAGTGCGACGGTTTAGGTGCTAAGATAGGGCGTGAACAGATAGGAGTAAGCAAATTGCCTGGTCAGGCGACCTGTTTACTTCACGGTCAGCATTTCTTTAAATTGTTCAAGCTTAGCAAATAGTTATTCAACTCTACCACAATTAATTAACGCCTGATGATATCACTGTGTTACACAAGAGAGTATCAGGCTATACAGCTAAATAGCTTTCAGAATTATTCTTGGAAATATAGAGTAAGGCTATAAGCTACAAGGATTTCTATGGAAGAAGGATCACTGCTAGTACCGTTGTTAACGGTTCTGGGTTTAATCATGTTGTCGGCGTTTTTTTCCGGTTCGGAAACGGGGCTGACAGGCGTAGCAAAGGCCAAAATATATAAGCTCAAAATGGAAGGGGACCGCAGGGCGATTATCCTCAGCAAGTTGCGTGAGGATAAGGAGCGCCTGATCGGGGCCATCTTGCTGGGTAACAACGTTGTTAACATTGCCGCGTCGGCCATTGCAACGGCGCTTGCCATTAAACTTTTCGGCGAAAATGGCGTTGTTTATGCCACGGCCGCGATGACAGTGCTGGTCCTGGTTTTTGCCGAAGTCCTGCCAAAAACATATGCAGTCAGGCATGCAGAGCAGGTTGCCCTGACTGTTGCTCCGATGTTTGTTTTTATTACCAAAATTCTCGCGCCCTTTACGATGGCGGTTCATAAGGTTGTCAACTTGGTTCTCAATGCTTTGACGACAGCGCCCCAGGATGACATGCGGGGTGTAGAAGTATTGCGCGGTGCGATCGAGATGTATCATGAAGAAGGCGGAGTGGAGGAAGACGACAAGAATATGCTGAGTGGCATTATTGATCTAGACGCGGTCGATATTGAACAAATAATGATACACCGCAGCGATATGTCCACAACAAGTATTGATGATCCTGTTAGCAAGATTGTTGCCTTTGTCGCCAATAGCAGCCATACCCGCATACCTTTATGGCAAGGCTCACCGGACAACATTGTGGGTATTATTCACGCCAAGGATTTGTTCAAAGCCACACAGAATCATGCAGGCTATCTTGATGATCTGAATATCAAAGCCATCATGAAAGAACCCTGGTATGTTCCGGAAACAAACACATTAAAAAACCAACTGCAGGCATTCCGTCAGCATAAGCGGCATTTTGCGCTTGTGGTCGATGAATCCGGAGGGCTGTCAGGTCTTGTTACCTTGGAGGATATTCTTGAAGAAGTTGTCGGAGATATTGAAGATGAGCACGATCTTTCGGATACTCGCAGCATAAATAAAAACAAAGGTGGTTCGTATGAGGTTGATGGAGACTCGACACTCAGGGATCTTAAAAAAGAATTGGGGTGGGTATTTCCTGACGAAAAGGCGACCACGCTGGCTGGGCTAGTGATGAATCAGGCTCAGTGCATTCCGGACGAAGGGGATATTTTTGAGATCAAAGATTTTATGTTTCAGGTCGTGAAAAAAAACGGGACCCAGTTAACGCGTATTAAGGTGAGAGAAACAATTTCTACCGCAGAAGAGCTGGATGAAAAATCTGCCGAGAATCCAGCCCCAGAAGGTTAAAGGAAACAAATTATGGAAGAACTCAATACGATTGAATGGCAAGCTTCACTGTTAAGTACATATGAAGACTTTATCCAACATATGATTGAAATCATGCCTCAGATTATCGGAGCGGTGGGATTGTTACTTTTGGGCTGGGTCGTTGCAAGCATATTGCGTCTTATTGCTAACAAAGCAATGGGCGGCCTTGATGTTCTGCTCGCCAAGGTTACAAAAAGCTCAGCCCAGAGAAAGGGCATTCCACAAAAATCCTATGCCGTGATTGTGGGCAAGATCGTTTTCTGGTCGGTTTTGCTGTTTTTTATCACAGCGGCTTCAAATCTTCTGGGCTGGGAATTATTTGCCGGATGGATGGATAGTCTGATCCGCCACCTGCCCAATCTCATTATGGGTTTTGTTATTATTCTTGCCGGCTTCATAGCAGGTGGAAGTGCGCGCGATAAAGTTCAAAAAATTGCAGGCAAAGCAGGTATGGTCAACGCTGAAATTCTGGCGTTGTCTTTTCAGATCGTGGTGATCTTAACAACGGTGATTATCGGCGCTGAGCAGATGGGCATCAACGTTAGCTTTCTGAAGATATTGATTGCCGTTATCGCCGGTATCTTACTGGCTGGGGCTTGTTTGGCTTTTGGTCTCGGTGCGCAAACACTTGTCGCCAATATTATCGGTGCGCAATTCGTCAGGAAACATTGCCGCATTGGTGAAACGCTTAAAATTTCCGGGATGGAAGGAAGTATTCTTGAAATCACGCAAACCTCAATTGTATTAGAAACAAAAAGCGGGCGTAGTATTGTACCGGCAAATCTTTTTCAACGAGAAGTGTCTGCTGTTGAAGGAGAAAGTTAGATGGCTGCGAACCATACGATACTGGCTCTGACATTTTTACAATCACATCCGGAAAAAGCCGCTGAAATTCTCGAACAGATGGATTTGCAAATAGTCGCAAATTTTTTGCGTGGGGTACCTCACACTATTGCCGGGCCAGTAATGGCGTTTATGCTGCCACAATACGCGGCTAGAATTATTGCCTTTTTGGATAACGAGATTGCCGTCTCATTTCTATCTCAGATGAATGGCCGAAAAGCAGCGTCTGTCTTGCGTTATACCGAGAAAAATTTGCGTAAAATTCTGATGGCTAAATTACCCGTCAAGGCTGGAAATCTACTCGGTTGGATTCTGGGTTTTGCCGAGAATACGGTGGGTGCATGGATGATACCCGATATTATGCTGCTACCGGATGATTGCACCTCTAGTGAAGCGATAGAACGACTTAAAAATACAGACCAGCAAACCCATGGCGGTCTTATATATATCGTTAACCGAGATGCGCAAATTCAGGGTAGTATTCATGTATCCGTGCTATTACGTCAAGGCGCAAGCGTGCCGGTATCGGCCATTATGAAAGAAGAAAATGCCACACTTTCTGCGCGAGCAACTCTGTCTTCTGTGCAAAATCATAAAGGTTGGGAAACAAGAAATACGCTACCGGTTATCAATAGAGAAAGGCAGCTGATCGGCGTGCTACGCCATACGGATATTTACCAAGGCTTGCAACAGCTTTCAGGCCATATTAAACAGCCTAAAGGCAGTGACGTTGCCACAGGGCTATGGGAAGTTTACGGCACAACGCTGCTGGCTTTGTTTGATGTGGCGGGTGGGTTTGGCACATTCTATAAGGCTAATAACCGATAAAAGCAAGCAACAGGAGACACCGGTATGAATCAATCCCTACTAAAAACAACATCGCCGGAGGGTCTGCAAACGCCGGAAGCTATTCTAGGCGCTGCTTTTCTTTTAAACTTCCCACGAGAGTCGGCTAGGAAATTAGAAGCTTTATCCCCTGTGGACGCAGCGGAAATACTACAAAATCAGCCTATCAACGCCAGCATTTCGGTATGGAACCATCTGTCGCCAGTCAGTGCCGATGCCATTATTCCTTATTTTTCTAAAGACCAGGCGACAAAACTTCTGGAGGCGCTGGACCCTAATATTTCAGCCGCTGTTCTTGGCCGCATGAATGAAGAGGATCAGGAAAAATACCTCTTCGTACTAGACAAAGGTATTGCTAAGGAGCTGCGAGATCTGCTTGTTTTCCCGGCGGGGTCAGTGGGCAGCCTTATGGATACAAAAATCACAGCCTTTAATAAAAAAATCACAATTGAAGATGCGCTGTCTCAGCTTAAAAGTCACGGCACTAAACTGCTAGATCATCTTTTCCTGCTTGACGATAGCATGCAGCTATGTGGTCATGTTGATATTCATAAGCTCGCTTTGGCAGACGGATCGCAAACGCTTGCTGCATTGTCTGAGCCGATTAAGGCGTATTTAAACGCGCTTGATCCAAAAGAAGAGGCCATCTATATGGCCGAGAAAAACAATATTGAAAAAATTCCTGTAGTAGATGGCGACCATCGTCTGATGGGACTGCTGCAAAGAGTAGATCTTATTACGGCCATGAAAGAAGATTTAGCCTCCAATATGCAAACGATGGTAGGTGTAAGCAAGGAAGAGCGCGCGCTCTCCAGCAGCTTATTTGCTGTGCGCAAACGATTACCATGGTTACAGATAAATTTGTTGACCGCTTTTTTAGCCTCGGCTGTTGTCGGTGCTTTTGAAAGCACCATTGCCCAATTCACCGCGCTGGCCGTATTGTTGCCGGTGGCCGCGGGGCAGTCTGGTAATACCGGTGCGCAAGCTTTGGCGGTCACGATGCGCGGCTTGACCTTAAGGGAGGTGACCTTGAGGCATTGGTTCAGAGTAATTAAAAAAGAATGCGCCGCGGGCTTCATCAACGGTATTGCGATAGCGTTAACCTGTGCGGCTGGCGTCTATATTTGGAGTCAAAGCTTTGGTCTTGCATTGGTGATGGCTTTGGCGATGATCATTTCCATGACTTTGGCGGGCGCATCGGGCGCGATGGTACCAATGGTATTGAAACGACTGGGACAAGATCCCGCGGCCTCATCTTCTATTATCTTAACCACGATTACGGACATAGCTGGGTTTATGTCCTTTCTTGGCATTGCGACACTTTTGTCGGGAATGCTCTGAAAACAAAAGGAACTCCGAGTTATCAGCGTAGTGCTCAAACGCTGATTGATAAGGCATAAAAAAAGCCCGAAAGGCTTGATACTGCTAGCTTTTCGGGCTTTTATAGGCTCGACGGCGGGAGTTGAATTGTCATTACAACTCATTGAAAAATATGTAAAACTCTAACCAACTAATCAATTAGTACTACTAACTGTACTACTAAAACGAAAAGTCATACAGATTCGCTAATCGCCAAACCAGCCGTAAAACTCCACGTCTTTCAGGAATAAGTCTGATTTGGAGCGAAAACCGTAGATTTCGCGTGAATGCTCTAAAATGCCTTTTACGGTTAGCCTTCTACAATGCCGGTATTTGTTGCCTTCTTCATCAACGCGAAATCGTCCACCCACATGCACAGCGTTTTCGGTCGTGTAGTTACGGCAGGAGTCTTCATCCAGGAATACGGCGGTTAGGTGCGTTTCCAGGTGATAGTAACCAGTGAAAGTAACAGGTTTACCGTCAAACTTTTCTGGGTTCGCGATTATCCTAACCAAAGGCACGACATTCTCATCATAAGAAAAGTCCAGCTCAGAGCCGTCGTCAGGCTGTGCTTGTGCGGAGGCTGCTACTAAGGCTAAGAATAGAAAACATGAATTGCAAAGCCTTTGAAAGTCGGATTGCCAAGGAATCATCATCCGATGAGAAAGGGATGCGGTTTCCGTCATGAAAGGGGCCTCAATAGATCATTCGGTATACTCTAACATCAAGTGTGGCATGCAGTTGCTGCACACTTGATAGGCCATGAGGGTCTATCAATTCATTATGGAGGGGATAAATGGTTGCTCAGTATTCGCACCTTCAGTTTTTTCGTCGTGTGCCCAATGGACTGCTGGCGCGTTACTTTGAATCGCGGGATATTGATCTGGAAATACCGTTTGACGAACCCAAGCAAACTGAGGTTGATCCGATCCTGGGGGCCTTTGTAAAGCTGGAAAATGAGCGGCAGGCAGAGATTGAGGCAAAGTTTCAGGATATCCACGCGCTGGCCAGTGAGGGCGGTGTCAGGGCGTTGGTGGATGAGGCTGATTTCCACGGGGATGAAGCCTTTGCGGATGATCTGGCCGAATTGGAAGGCTATCACGCAAAGGTGATGTGGGCGTTTCTGGAGAGGCCGACATACTGGCGCGGCGCAACCATGTTTTTACATGCGGACAATGTCAGCCCGTCATACTGGAAAAAGCGCAACGATCTGCCCAAACTGCCCCCGCATGTTGATAATGACAGCATTCAATCCCTGGCAGCCGCTATCAGCGAATTGTTCAGAAAAGAGGGCCGGGGTAAGAATTGCAAGGTGGAGCCGTACCGGCGGCACAACCGGGAATACTTTTTTGCCTACCCGGAAGACTATGCCCAACTGGGTATTGAGTGGGTCAGGAACTCACTCAAAACGCTGGCACACCATCCAGCCTTTGAGATTATCTTTGTGTACTGTGAAGAGGAAGGCTCATTGGATATCTACGCGCCACGCAATACTAGGGCAGTGCCTAAACTCCAACGCGCCTTTGCCAAATCCATTCTGAAACTGGAAACGCTCCAAGATGGCACGATTGATAAGCGGGTCTACGATTTGGCCCCGCTGCAAAATGCGGATTTTGATTTCAACATCCCGGCAGAATCCGGCATTGAGAGTGCGGTGGTGATCCGTATGCGGTTGACGCTTCAGCAGGATGCTAGAAAACGCATAACACTGGAAGCCAATACCAAGTACAACGCCAAGGCCGTCTATGAACTGCGGGACAGCCTGAAGCTGCCCGCCTGTTACATCAGTCAGCTTGGCGTTAAGGTGATCTTTGCCCCGCGAGAAGGCAAGCGCGCTAAAACCCGGACATTCAATATCACTTATCCCAACTCATGCGCATTGAACAATGATGGTCTGGATTTGAAGATTCGCAACATGCTGGCCGATTCCGGCATTGAGCCGCGCTTGGAAGAGGACACCTGAAGCCTTGAACCTATCAACCGCCCTGGCTGATCTATTGGCCGCTGTAGAAGCTGGCAGGGGCAGGGCTGTATTGGGTTTTGATGAGGTCCAGCAGTGGGGGCAGGGTGTTGCGAGCCAGCTTGTCGATAATGGACTGCTAAAGCCGCACGGTTCCGCGCATAGCCTGGTTTGTCACGGGTGCGAAGAGCGCTGCTTTTCCGATGTGGTGGTTCAGTCATCAGGTTCGGGTAAGAGCCGCGCCTTTATCATCTGTGAAGTACCGCACAAGCAGGAACAGATGGGCCGGGTGCCGGTCGAGACTGAACGCTTGCAGCAGTGGCAATGCACCAGTAGTCTATTGGCGGTGTTTCTGGCTGAAAAGCTGAGTTTGGACAGTTCGCCGGAGGTCACCGGGGATTCGCAGATTATCCGACTAGGAATGATCAAAGGGCTGCACGGACGGCGTCATGTATCGTTGCAGCAAGAACCACTGTGCTTGGAAGTCAATCAGCAGACCGTACCGCTGGCTGAGTTGTTGTTTGTTGATGCTGGCGTGGTAGCGCTGGATATGCCACGTATTCAGTCCATGCTGGATACTGATACGCCACCAGCGGGTAAGGCATACACGCCGAATACGGACCGCCGAGAAACCAGAAGGTTGGAGACTCAAGCGATGTATCAGGATTGGCAGGATGCTTATGAAGCATTACTTGCAGAGCGGCCAAATATGGGTAAGAGGTGGTATTCGCAGCGGATTGCTAGAATGGAGATAGCGCAAGGGCGGGACTCTGAAACCATCCGCAAGCGGGTCAGGTAAAGAAAAGCCGGGCGTAAAAGTTTCTCAGCTTGAAGCCATTTGTATCAGTGTTCCAGGGAAAGGCATCAAGAACTACCATTCCGGACCTGCGCTGATAGCCGATTATGCTAAAGTATTGCAGAATAAGTCTGAGTTAACACCGCTTATGCTGTGTTAACTACAAGGTTGCATATGGGGTTTTCTATTTTGATTCAATGGGTTACAAGTAGTTTTTGCTGGAATAAGAATCATTCTCGGTAATATACAGACAAAAGCGTGTTAATCCAGTTAACAAAGGCTTGTCGGTGTTAACAGATGTTAAGGTCAGAAGTATTAATCAACAAAAACAGCGGGTTAAGTTCAGATATGCCGATAAAATCAGCCAATTTCGATATTAGCAGCGGTTGTGCTGTATATTTCTAGTTGGGCTGAAAATCACGATGTAGGTCGGGAGCTTGGGAAAGAAATGAGATCACAAAATAAATTTCAGAATGGCTTTACTATCTGGGAGCTGTTGATTGTTGTCGCACTGATTGTAATTTTGATAGCGATAGCGTTGCCCGCATACCAGAGCCGTTTAACACGGGCACCGGCGAATGGGGCCGCGGACCCTGTACCTGACGAAGTTGCAGACGCATTACAATCGATGGCTTGGGGGAGTATCGCGTTTAATAATCCCGAAGTACTAAGTTATGGTCAGACTGAGGTTGTACAGCTTGTATTGTCAGAAACCAAAACTGAAAATCAACTTTTGTCAATTATAAGCGAAAGTGGGCAGCGCGAATCATATATTGTTCGGGTCGCCGACGAAATGGAGGCGCGTTTAACGGGGAGTGCATTCGAAATAATGCCAATAACGCCAGAAACTCAAATTGTAAACGCAAGTGACGTAACGGAATGGAAATGGGAAATTGAACCGAAGAAGATTGGGGAGCAAAAGCTGTTCCTGACACTCAACGCTAAACTATTGCTGAATGATAGAGAAAAGAAACATACAGTTCGAACGCTTAGCAAGACAATGCATGTGAGAGTTGTATGGCCCCAAAGCGTTGCACACTTCTTTTGGACATATTGGCAGTGGATCTGCACAGCCATCGCTCTTCCGCTTATTGGATGGTCGGCTTCAAGGATATTCCGTTCCAAGAAGAAAAATGGATCTTAAGCCCAACAAAAGCGTCAACACGGACCGGCTTTTCCGCTGGCGCTTCAAAGCCGGCCGGTTACGCTAAGCGTTACAGGGATTAATTGGATGAAACGCGAGCCAATTCCCCCGGCCGAGCAAGCCGATATCGAGCTGAAGCATATTCAGCTTGAGCTCGTGCATGGTCGGACGAATCATATGCGGCATTTCGTGGACCAGTACTACTGCTTCAAGAAGGGATATTTGAACCGAAATGGCGGAGCCAACTGGGAAGCAGTCGTATGGGATGGCGTGGTGTCAACTGCTGCGCGTGCTACCGCGAATCGTAAGCTAGTCGTGAAGGAGCATGTCGTCCCGCTCCGGGTCATTACATCTGTGCTCGTTGAGGCCAAGGAGGCCGGGCATACCTCCTTATCCGCCATAGCAGAGATATTGGAGCGGCTCACCCATTTCGGGACGATAACCAAAGAAGAGGACAAAAGACTGCGCGATGCTGGGCTAAACCAAGCTATGCCCCATGGGTTCCTCGAGGAGGGGCACGTTAATTATGGAGACATTCTGTCTCGTTACCGCGAGGTCGGCATTGAGCTCGAACGTTCCCTGTAACAAAACGCTCGAGGTGACGCTCGCAAGCTCGCGCACCTCAGCTTATCGTTAGCGTTAAGCTATCTTATGCAACTCAAAGTAACTCCAGCGGAGCAGTCTACCAGGATGCTCTTTACGACAGCCAGGATCACCGCTGTGCTTACTAATGGTGATATATCTACAGGAACTGGATTCTTCTTTAATTATGAAAATGCTGACTTTTTCATTACAAATAAGCATGTAGTTGAAGATGCAGTTACTATCTCTATTCCGGTTCATAGAGCAACTCAAGGTAGGCCCCAGTACGTATATTTGGGTGAGCAAAAAGACTATTCAATAAATCCAATTGATTTAATAGGTCATGCAGACCCTGATGTTGATCTTTGTTGCGTGGAGGCAAATAAAATCTTTAATGGGGTCAATAAGTCAGATTACTTCTATCTTCCAATTCCCGCCGTGGCTGTTGTCGATGATTCGAAACAATTGAATCGCATGCCTGCAAGTATAGGGGTCGCAATGATAGGCTATCCGAATGGGATCTGGGATAAGAAAAACGGGCTACCAATAATTCGCAAGGGAACAACGGCCACACATCCTGCGGTTCCATTTAATAATCGTGATGAGGTTGTGCTAGACATGGCCTGTTTCCCAGGTTCATCTGGCTCTCCTGTGATGTATTACGAACCCGGATACTTTGCTAGCGCTCAAAGGTTCCTTGGGATTCTATATGCCGGGCCTACGATTGATGCGGATGGACAAATTTTGGTTACGAAAATTCCTACATCTACTAAGAATTTCGTTACTGTCCAAACTATGATGCATTTAGGCTATGTGATTACAGGGAAGAAAATTCGAGACTTCATCCATAGTGTGGAGGGAGGCGCTAACAAATTTATCAAGCAGGACGCAGCTGACGCTGTCCCTCTTATATAAGCGTTAGCTTTTATGGGGATGCATTATGGATAAGAGAGAAGTCCTGGGAGAAATTACTGAAATCGTTGCAATGCAAGAGGCCGCGATTCAGAAACATAATGCCAAAATGATTTCAGCCTTCGAAAACACTAGGGAAGTAATAGAAAGCGGCCAGCATTCTAGTTGGGATGGGGAAAATGGAGAACCGCTGCCATTAGGTGATGCCGAAATTTCACAAATACAAAAATACATAACAAGTTCATCTTTCATTTCTGCTTGGTATCATTTGGTTGGCGAGAAACAAAACCGCGATAAAGCTGCTCATTCCTGTGCTACTTTAGTTGCCGCATTGGGGCCCAATCCTGAAGAGGTAATGCGTAAATACATAGAAACAGAGCAACTATGGAGCAGGGTCATGAAGCAATCTGGCGCTTCACCTAGCAAAATCTCCCTCGTTGCAGTTATTCTGCTCCTTTTAATTGTTGGCGCAATCGCGTTGGTAATGTTATGAGCAATAAGAAGCTAACAACGCCATCAAAAGCGACGCGCTTTATGGCAAACATTAGGTGTTTTCGTGAGACGTATCCGAGTAAATTTAGCCAATAACACAAAATGTCCCGTTCATGGGACGATTGGTGCTCTTCCTTGCGCGTGGCCAGGCTGTGCCAATGGCATTGATGAAGACGAATTTGAGGAGGAGCCTATCTCCGAAACTTCAGAGCCAGAGGTTTGGAAAAGGCACGAGTGGAGCTCGCCCATCGGTGGATCTTACTTCAGTTGGGAGTGTAGTCACCTCCCCAACTGGTTTCAGGCTCAACAGACATTCTGGAATGAAGCAAGGAGGCTTCGTCTGGTTCAAGAAGAGCACCCAGATACGATCTATCATTACACATCGTTAGAGGGGTTAGTCGGAATCGTTAATAGTCGATCCGTCTGGATGACAGACTATTCCTACCTCAATGACCGTCGTGAGGTGAGGTATGGGATCGACCTTCTCCTTGACGCGGTCAACGAACTACAATCCGAAGCGACAAGAGATGATGTTCAAGGCCTCTTGTCTAGTTGGAAGGAGAAACTGCAAGCGCCTACTAACAGAGTGTGCATCACTTCGTTCTCTGGTGACGATGACAGTTTAAGCCAATGGCGTGCCTATGGACCGATAGCAATAGGCTTTCCCGTCTACACCCTCGCGCCGCATGTGAACCAAAGTAGATTGCAGTCTGTTGAGTATGAACTAGCAACGCAACGAAAGCTGATCCAAGTATATTTGAATCATCTTGTTTCGGCTTTCGAGGCCGACGTGGACGGAAATCGATTGGAGCGAATCCCTGATTTATATCACAAGTCAGACCGATTTTTGGAACTGGCGGCTTTTTTCAAGCACCACTCCTTCCGTACGGAGAACGAGTATCGATTGGTTTACATCGATTATCCTGAAGCCCTCAGCTCACTCGGCCTGACTAGTCCTTCGCGCTCATTCAGAGTGTCACATGGAAGAATTGTCCCATATGTGGCTTCGACGGAAGTGCGTGTGTCAGAGCATCATGACTTTCCACTAGAGATTACTGAAATAGTCCTCGGCCCAGAAAGTGACGAAATCCTGGAACAAGGCGTTCGAGAATTCCTAGATGAAAACGAACTTGAAAAAGTGGAAGTTCGAAGATCTCTCGTGCCACTCCGCTCATGAATAACACACCTAACAAGGCGCTGTATCGGATCAAATCTCCCTGTGGTCGATTTGCCCGCTGAGCGCGACGTTAAGTTTGTAAAAACACATGCAGCAAATACTTGAGAACTTTAACTGTCCGGAAACCATCCGCAGACGGATCAAGTAAAAAAGTTGGGCGGAAAGTTTTTGCCCAAAATACCAATTTATTATCAATGGGTTATGCGTGAGTATTACGCTAAGTCAGCTAGCAGACTATAAGCTAAGCCTTTGATTTCAATAGCATAGCCAAGCTGATTGGCGAATCTGCCGCCTATTTTATTGCCCATTCTGCCCACCTAACCTGAAGCCTCACTCCTAATTGGTTTATTGAGGTTTCAAAATGACACACACCATTCTAAGGCTTCCGGGTGTTAAATCGCGTACTGGTTTATCCAGAAGCAGCATCTACTTGAGAATTGCCAACGGTGAGTTCCCAGCATCGATATCGTTAGGGGGCCGGGCTGTGGGCTGGTTGGAGCATGAGGTTGATGATTGGTTGGCTGAGAAGGTCGAACAGAGCCGGGCTGCTGAGTAATGGCCAACTACAACCCCAACCTGGTGAAGATTCACCGCAACTACAGCATTGAAGAGGCAGCACGTGTATATGGGGTTCATAAGAACACTGTCAGCCATTGGTTAAGAGCCGGGTTGCCTTACCTTAATGAGCGAAAGCCCTATCTGATTTTGGGGGCCGACTTGAAGCAGTTTTTGAAGGATAGAAGGATTAAGAATAAGCAGCACTGCGACCCTGATCAAATGTTTTGCTTGCGCTGTAAATCCCCACAAAAACCTGCTGAGGGATTCGTTGAATACTTGCCCACATCTAGCACAAAAGGTCGCTTGTCGGGTATCTGCTCAACGTGTGACGGCATTATCAACAAGTATGCAAGTCTGGCCAGCCTGGAACGCTATTCAGCGATTTTTGATGTTTCAGTATCGGCAGCACAGAAGCATATAAACAATAGCGCTAAACCCTTCTTAAACAGTGACACCAGATAGGGCCAATCAACCATGAGAAAACACCATCCAAAAAACGAACGGATGAAGCGGCAATACTTCACGTTTCTAAAAGAAGCCAAGCGCCTGGATGACTCATCCGTGGATGCCGTCGCAAAAGCCCTGAGCCGGTTTGAAACCTATACTGGCCATAAGGACTTCAAGGCGTATCACTATCAGCAAGCGGTAGCCTTTAAGCAAAACCTGGCTAAGCAGAAAAACCAGCAAACACAAAAGCCGCTGAGCAAGTCAACGATGAATGCAACCTTGCGGCATCTAAAGGCATTCTTTCAGTGGTTGTCCATGCAGCCTGGTTACAAGTCTCGAATCAACTATTGTGATGCCGAGTACTTCAACCTATCAGAGAAAGACACCCGCATCGCCACCGCCAAACGTCAGAAGCCGGTGCCTACGATTGAGCAGATCAAGCACGTCATTAACGCTATGCCCGCCGATTCGGTATTAGAAAAGCGGAATCGCTGCCTGCTGGCCTTTACAGTGGCAACAGGGGCAAGGGATAGCGCCGTCGCATCCATGAAGCTCAAGCATGTTGATCTGGAAGCGGGCTGTGTGTTTCAGGATGCCAGAGAGGTTAATACCAAGGCCAGTAAGACTTTCACCACTACCTTCTTTCCGGTAGGTGATGAAGTTATCGCCATCATTGGTGAGTGGGTGAGTTACCTGCGTATCGAACGGCTTTGGGGCAATGATGATCCCCTGTTTCCTAAAACTGCTGTTGAGGTGGGGGACAGTCACAGCTTTCAAGCTAAAGACGTTATCAGGGAGCACTGGAGCACAGCTTCGCCCATTCGCAAAATCTTCAAAGAAGCCTTCGAGTCGGCTGGCCTACCATACTTCAACCCACATTCCTTTCGGCACACGCTGGCAGGGCTGGGTGAGAGGGTTTGCCAAACGCCTGAAGAGTTCAAATCTTGGAGCCAGAATCTAGGTCATGAAGGAGTGCTGACAACTTTTTGCAGCTACGGTGAGATTCAACCAAGGCGGCAGGCTGAGATCATTCAGCAATTAGGTGTGACCCGAGAGACGAAAGATAAGATGATAGATGCAGGGGCCATAGCTAAAGCTGTTGTAGATGAGCTTAGAAAGTCAAAAAGGACCTAGAAGTAATCTGATTCGTAAAGCAACGTTGTGAATAGATGAGTGATGTTAATGCTATCCATGCCGGAGTATGCTTCTCTACTGGTTATCCAGTATATCTTCAATCTTTTCAAAAAGCTCAAGGACAAAATCATTTCGGCGCTTTGATGAACACTCATAGTATGATCTTGGTTTTGTAAAGCCTGTGTGTTTCAAGCGGAATATTTGCTTGCGACCCAACCCTTTCAGGTCATGTTTTTTGAAGCTAACTGGTTGCAACATAACGGGTATCGCTCTTTTTTTTCCTGACACAAATTCTGGAAGCTCTGTTTCAGTTATGTACTTCGATGCTAAGAATGAGGGGCTGATTAAAAGTAGTCCTAAGTCACAGTTATCTCTAGCTGTAAGGATTTCCTCGTTCCAGTCTGCTCCGAGCTCTATCTTGTTGTCTTTCCAAATAGAGTATTCGTAATTTGCCGAGGGTGCTAAAACGTCAATGAGTTTCTCAAGAAAGCTCTCAACTAGCTCATGGTTTCTATGGGAATAGCAAACAAAAAAATTAATTTTCTTTCGCATGTTAAATTCAACTCGATTGCAGGTAATTTGTTTGGTAAGAAATAGACTGCATATTATGGTTCTTATGTGCGTATCGGTAAAGCGCAGTTTTTTTCTAATTTAGAGTAAAGTTTATTTATCAGATCAGAAAATTTAGGCTGATTATTTTCGATTGCTGCAATACTTTCAATGGTTTTACCGAATGCTTCTATGTAAGCAGGAAAAAGCACTTTCGGAGAAAGGGTAATTGAGCTTTCAAGCCCTTCTATTTCGTTATACTTTTTGCATAGTTCAGTACTGCTAAGCTCAGATATAAAAATGCCTATATTTGATTTCGGTAACCCAGCATAGTGTAGCAGGGCGTTTCTGATGTCATATACATTTTCAGCCGATAAGGTGTTAGTGCCCACTTTTTTGTCTAGTGCCTGCTGTGTTGCAAATTTGCTTGCCCAATTTTTGAATCGAGCCTTTTGTGTAGCGGCATTAAGATCTTGAGCTATATCCCATACTTGAGAGAATATATCTACGTAAGTCATTAACAGCATGACTTTATACTTAGCGCCGATATTGGATTTACATATATGCTCTAGTTCGCATGACATTTCAATCAGCCAGCTAAACACAATATCCTTTTTACAGACTGAGTCGTTCATATTGGCATGCCCAAGAACATCAAAGTATAGTGTATCAACCTACAGCTTAGCGTGTATGCAGTTCCTCAGCTATTCCAGCTGCTTGAATGATCAGGGCATTGAGCATCCACATATAGTTGTCATGCAGCTTTTCGCTGAGTGTATCAGGTTGTATAGTTCCACCTGGAACCGTTGCAGCGGCAAGCTGCACCAAGCGCTCGGAGAGCTTTTCAAACAGGTCATTATTGTCAGCGTCTGGCTTGATAATGAAAATGCCGTCAATCACTTTTGAAGTGTTAAGATTCTTCTTAGCCATGGTTCAACTCTCGGTAGTTGGGTTGTGGTTAGGGGTCTTACAGTGTTACCGCACTGTTTGGCCCCGCTTTTCTTTAACTATTAAGATAGATATATTGTATCCGTTTGAAGCTGAATGTCAATCTAAATGGTAACAATTAACCTTTAATACGATACAATTAGCTAATCTGTAAGTGTATTGTATCTATTATGACGCCTATCCAATGTAAACTAGGACGCACAGCAATAGGTTGGAGTGTGCGAGGTTTGGCTAGTAAAGCCGGCGTATCGCCTGGGGCGGTTAGCAGGTTTGAAAACGGCAAAGACACCTATGCCTCCACTATCTCAAAGCTGGAAGCCGCCATTCTCGCAACAGGCAAAATCCGCTTTGAAGGCAAGTGTGTTTGCCTGATTGACTGACTATTGTTTCAGCACTGAGTCTGAGCAAGCCCCTGTGATTATTGATTCTGCACCAGCTTAAGCCCTTACTTGCCGGTCAGGCTCATATTGCCGGTAGCTGCCTGCTCAACATGAGCTCGACCGGTATGTACGACTATCGAGAGCCTTCTGGAAGTACTGGACAGTGTAGAGTCGTGCGTACCATGCGGGAAACTATATCAAGATGAATCTGGTGACAGAGAAAAAAATCATAATCATTGCCGGCCCCAATGGCGCAGGCAAAACCACTTTTGCGGGTGAATTTTTGCCCAATGAGGCGGAATGCCCCAACTTCGTCAATGCAGACCTGATTGCTGCGGGGCTTGCGCCATTCGCGCCGGATACTGCTGCCTTCAAGGCAGGGCGTATCATGCTTTCTGAGATTCATCGACATGTTCGCAAAGGTGAGAGTTTTGCCTTTGAAACGACGCTAAGTGGTCGCCGCTACGCTACATTAATCCCACAGTGGCAATCAATGGGGTTTCACGTTAAATTGTTTTTTCTAAAACTCGAATCACCGGAGTTAGCGATAGCGAGAGTCAGGCAGCGTGTTCGAAGTGGTGGTCACAATGTGCCGGAGTCAGTGATTCGACGGCGTTTTGAGAGTGGTCTGCGTAATTTAGAGGTCCTCTATAAGCCTGTTGTCGATGAGTGGGCGCTTTATGATAGTTCTGGGCTCAGTCCGCAATTGATCGAAGAAGGAGTCAAGTAATGGTCAGCAATATAACCAACCAGTCAGGGTCAAATAAACAACGTGATCCTGATATGGTGAATGCAGAAATCGCCTTGAAGCGTGCGGCGCGTAAAGCACGAGAAAACGCTAAAAAAAATGGCGTACCTGTGGTTTTTTTAAAAGACGGGAAGATCACTGAAGATCAACTTACTACTCACACGCAACTGGAAGATTGAAATTGCATTAAAAAAGGCCGCCATTTGGCGGCCTTGTTGTTGGTGGAGACGGCGGGAGTCGAACCCGCGTCCGCAAATGATCACTTCTTGGATCTACATGCTTATCCCATTCTATTGTTTCTCGCTAATTTCAGCCCGAAGGGCAGGGCAGTCCACCAGCCAGTTACAGTGTGTTTTAACCAGTTTGACCTGAAACGCATCAAGTGGCGATCCTGCTTAGGTGACCTTCAGGATCTGACTCACAGGCTAGTCAGGAGAAGGCGCAAAACGGGTTTTTAAGCCGCTAAAGCGTAGTTGTCGTCGTTGGCAACTAAAAAGTTTTGTAGAGGTTTTACGAGACTACCACAATGCTCGGCATGCACCAGAGAACCTCACTATCCACGTCGAAGCCAGAACGTCCCCGGTAATCGTTTTGTCACTATAACAATGTTGGGTGAGACTGGCTATATTCAAGAAAGTTTCCAGACAAAGGGTTCGCGCCCGGGTGCGCTCCTACATTTGAACTGTGGCCTTGTTGTGTCGCGCCCGGGTGCGCTCCTACGTTTGAACTGTGGTCTTGTTGTGTCGCGCCCGGGTGCGCTCCTGCATTTGAACTGTGGTCTTATCGTGTCGCGCCCGGGTGCGAACCCTTCGGGTGTCAGGCGTTTTTCAAAATCCGCTCTTTCTGCCGGTCCCAATCGCGATCTTTCTCCACCTGGCGCTTATCGTGCTGCTTTTTACCCTTAGCCAGACCAACCCCGATTTTGACCAGGCCATGTTTCCAGTACATGGATACCGGCACCAGGGTGTATCCCTTGCGCTCTACAGCGCCGATCAGGCGGGTCAGTTCATGTTTGTGCAACAGCAGTTTGCGGGTGCGGGTGGGGTCGGTGCTGACATGGGTGGAAGCGCTGATCAGCGGACTGATGTGGCAGCCAAATAGAAAAGCCTCGCCATTTTTGAGCAGCACATAGCTCTCGCTGAACTGAATATTGCCGGCGCGCAGGCTTTTGACTTCCCAGCCTGTCAGCGCAATACCGGCCTCCAGCGTGTCCTCGATAAAGTACTCAAAGCGGGCGCGCTTGTTGAAGGCAATCTGGTTGCCGGGTGTTTTTTTGCCTTTCTTGCCACTCATGATCAGTTATAGGTTGGTGCTATGCGTGCGTTTAAAAGGGCGCGTAGATTAGCACTTATTCTTCCGAGTTGCGTATCATGCGCATTTTCCCAGTGTCTTTGTATGGCCCATATTGAACATAGCGCTCTGGTGCGGCATACCGCGCAGCAGATGTACGAGCTGGTACTGGATGTGCCGCGCTATCCGGATTTTTTAAGCTGGGTGGCCGGCGCGGCAGTGTTGGAACAGGATGCCAGCCTGCAACGCGCCAGCCTGACGCTGAGCATAGCCGGTATTCAAACCAGCCTGACCACCCGTAACAGCCTGCAGCCGGGTGAGTTGCTGACCATGCAGCTGGAATCGGGGCCATTTACCCGGTTGGAAGGGCGCTGGCAGTTTATGGGCTTTGGCCAGGCGGGCAGCAAGGTCAGTCTGATGCTGGACTTCAGTCTGGAGAAGTCGCTGCTGGCAAGTGCTTTCCGGCAGGGTTTTGCCCGCGTCGGCGACCGTCTGGTGCAGGATTTCTGCCGCCGGGCAGAGGTTTTATATGGCGTGATCAGACATGAGCTCTGAAGTCGAAACACCGGCGACCTCCGGTTCTGCGGAATTGATACCGGTCGAGGTGGTGTACGCCAAGCCGCAGGTTCAACGCCTGATTGCACTACAATTACCGGTCGGCAGCACCTTGTGGCAGGCGGTCAGACAATCGGGTTTGCTGGAACAATGTCCGGAGCTGGCGGCACGCGGTGAGGAATTGCGCGGGAATGTTGGTATATTTGGCAAACCGGTGCCCGCTGACAGTGTCTTGCAAGCCGGTGACCGGGTGGAAATTTACCGGCCACTGCTGATAGACCCCAAAGAGGCCAGACGGCTGCGCGCTGAGAAAAAAGCGCAGCCCGGATAATAAATTGAAGCACAATAACCAAGTCCCAGCAGAGGGAGATAACAAGCATGTTGAAAACCGATAATTCAAGTCCCGGCGATGGTGATCAAGTTTCCGGACACGGAATGTGGTCATCCAAAATGGCGTTTATTCTGGCCGCTACCGGTTCGGCGGTCGGACTGGGTAATATCTGGCGCTTCCCCTATGTCACCGCGGAAAATGGTGGTGGTGCGTTTGTGCTGATTTATCTGCTGTGTATCGCGGTGATCGGTATTCCGCTGCTGATGTCAGAAATTTTGCTCGGGCGGGCGGGACGCCATAGCCCGATCAACAGCCTGAAGTTGCTCGCGCAGCGCAGTAAACGGACCTGGCGCTGGATGTTTGTCGGCGTACTGGGCGCGCTGATCGGCTGGATGATTTTATCTTTCTACAGCATGGTGGCAGGCTGGACACTGGCATATAGCTGGCACTATCTGGGTGAAATTTTCGCTACCGCGCCACCGGCATTTGACCCACAAGGCAAATTTGGCGGCCTGCTGGCCAGCCCAGGGGCGCTGATTTTCTGGCTGACGGCATTTATTCTGCTGTCACTGGGGGTAGTGGCGCTGGGTGTTGAAAAAGGTCTGGAGCGCGCGGTCCGGATTTTGATGCCAATGTTGTTTGCCCTGCTGCTGATCATGGTCGGCTACGGTATGTCCACCGGGTTCTTTCAGCAGACGATCAGCTATCTGTTCAGTCCGGATTTTTCCAAGGTCGATGGCAATACGATCCTGCAGGCACTGGGACAGGCGTTTTTCAGCCTCAGCCTGGGTATGACCGGCATCATGGCTTACGGCGCTTACGTACCACGCGATGTGCCAATCGGCAGGACCGCGGCCACCATCGCCCTGGCCGACACCGGTGTGGCGGTATTGGCGGGCATGGCCATTTTTCCGATTGTATTTGCCAATGGGCTGGCTACAGGTGAGGGGCCGGGCCTGATTTTTGTCACCTTGCCGTATGCCTTTGCGGATATGTCATATGGCAGTTTCTTTGGTTTTGGTTTCTTCTTGCTGCTGGCGGTGGCCGCCTGGACCTCCGCGATCTCCCTGATGGAGCCGGCGGTGGCGTTTTTATCGGAAAGCAAACGGTTTACCCGTGTCAGCGCGGCCCTGGTGGTCGGTGCAGCCACCTGGGTACTGGCCCTGGGCAGCGTATTTGCGATGAATATCTGGTCCGGCTTTACCATCGCGGGCAAGAACTTCCAGGAATTGCTGGAATATGTGGCCTCTAATCTGCTGCTGCCGCTGGGCGGTCTGACCACGGCGGTATTTGTCGGCTGGGCATTAAGCCGGGTGATCGCTCGTGAGCAACTGTCCGAGCTCAGTGAAAGCCGTTATCAACTGTGGCGTTTCCTGGTTCGCTATGTCGCGCCGATACTGGTGTTTGTGGTGTTCTTAAGTGCCGCGGGGGTTATTTAGGAGGCTTCCAGCCATTCACTGTTTGAGCTGAGAGCAGCGGCTTTCAGTGTGAACAGCAAATGCCCAAAGAGTCGCATCCGGGATTTCGTTCTACAGCACGCGTAAGCGTAATAGCAGGCTGCGTCGGTGTTTTTGACTCCTTGTAGCTTGCCCCGGTCACTCGACGAGATTGTCATTCTTCACTGCGTTCAGAATGACAGAGTCGCACCATGCGTGTTGACCCAGCCTACGATACTTAACGCTACCCGCTCTTCCCGCCATTTAAGCTGCCGAAGACGGTGGGGCTGGGTGGGGCAGCAGGGAGGCTGTCCCAGGTCCGGGCGGCAGGAAGCCGCATCGGAGCGTGCCCGGCTAAACACCACCGGCTGAGGGAAGCCCGTAGGGCCAGCGCAATCGGGCCATGTTTCTTTGCTGACTTTCTTGCGCCAAGAAAGTCAGTCGCCTCAGCTCACGCAGTGAGCGGCGAAATCTCAGCGCTAAATACACAGATAGCATGTGGAGATTCTTCACTGCGTTCAGAATGACAAACCAATCTGGTCCGCCCAATCATCCACCAAACCTCAATCAACCCTGTCATCCTGAGCGCCAGCGAAGGATCTCCCCATCACTACCCATCAGTTCAATCCAAGAGATTCTTCACTGCGTTCAGAATGACAAACCAGTCTGGTTCGCCCAATCATCCACCAAATCCCAATCAACCCTGTCATCCTGAGCACCAGCGAAGGATTTCCCCATCACTACCCATCAGTCCAATCCAAGAGATTCTTCACTTCGTTCAGAATGACAAACCAATCTGGTTAGCCCAATTATCCACCAAACCCCAATCAACCTTGTCATCCTGAGCACCAGCGAAGGATTTCCCCATCACTACCCATCAGTCCAATTCAAGGGACTCTTCACTGCGTTCAGAATGACGGATTAGAGCGCGGCGAAAAGCTCCGCCAGGTTAGCCCCCGCTACCATCACCGTCACTGGGCGTGGTCGGCAGGTCAGGCAGACCGGATGGGCCTTCGTTGGGCCGCACGGGCGCTTCACGCTGTTCGCCGGTGAGTTCTTTGGCGGCATCATCCGCGACGGTCAGACTGTCGAGATAATCACCGGTAATTTCGGTCAACTCATCACGCTGGAAAGTCAATCGCAATTGCCGCAGGGTTTGATTGCTGCCGCGGGGCGCATAGGTGGAAACGTAATCCCAGCGATCCTGATGAAACGGATCAGAAATGGATGGCGAACCCAGTAACAGCAGAACCTGGCGTTTGCTCATGCCCAGCTCGACCCGTTCGATGTCTTCAGCATCCAGCACATTGCCCTGCTGGACATCGGTTTTGTAGACCAGCCCGCAAGCGCTCAGAGATATGAGCAGCAGCATCGCGGTCAGTTGGGAAATCATTTGCATGGCATTAACTCAGGGTAAGCATTGACTAAGACAGGAGAATGATACAATGAGCTCTGACCATGACTCCAGTAAAAAGATCGGAAATAACTTATGCAACCACATCACTTACGTAAAGTTGGTTTGAAAGTGACCCTCCCGCGTCTGCGGGTGCTGGAGATGCTGGGTGACTCTGCGGAAAAGCATATGACCGCTGATGATGTGTATCGCGGATTGATTGATTCGGGCGAGGACATTGGCCTGGCGACCGTTTATCGGGTCCTGAATCAATTTGAAGCCGCCGGTTTGGTGGTCAAACATAATTTTGAGGGCGGTCAGGCATTTTATGAGCTGGATGGCGGCGAACACCACGATCATATGATCTGCGTGGAAACCGGCAAGGTGATCGAGTTTGTCAGTGCCGACATTGAGCGGCTGCAGCACGAGATCGCCGAGCAGCACGGCTATCAACTGGAAGATCACAGTCTGGTGATGTACGTCCGGCCGAAGAAATAATCAAACCACTCCTGACCGCGTTTTATTTTTTACCTGCTTCAGCAATCAGCTCCAGCGCATGCTCCCGGCTTGAATCAGTGAGTTTGCCACTCAGCATACGGGCCAGTTCATCCAGGCGCTCGGTATCTTCCAGATAACCGTGCCGGGTGCTGGTGGCGCCGTCGCTGGTGGTTTTGGTGACCTGCAGGTGGTTATCCGCGAAGGCGGCCACCTGGGCCATGTGGGTGACGCAGAAGGCCTGACGGCCATGCGCTAACTGCGCCAGCAGTTGACCGACTGTGGTGGCGGTTGCACCGCCGATCCCGGCATCAACCTCATCGAAAATCATAGCGGGCAGGCCATCATCATTTTGCGCGGCTACCATCAGCGCCAGGCCGATACGGGACAATTCACCGCCCGAGGCCACCTTGGCCAGCGGTTTGGCTGGTTGTCCGGGGTTGGCGGTGAACTGGATGTCCACACTGTCGTGGCCACGCCGCGACGGTGGTTTATCGGGCTGGGCGCTGACGGTAATCTGCAGCCGGGCATCGGCCATGCCCAGGGTCCGGATGATGCCCTGGGCAGCGCTGGATAACCGTTCGGCACTAAGGCTGCGTTCCTGACTGAGTTGCCCGGCCTGCTGCCGATAGTCAGCCAGTGCTTCGCTGATCGCCTGTTTAAGCTCCAATCGGCGCTGATCACTGCGGCTCAATTGCTGTAATTGCGCATGCAGCTGCAACCGGAGTTCTTCCAGCTGGGCAGCCGGCACCCTGTGTTTGCGCGCCAGCTCATGTACCTGGGCGAGTTGCTGGTCAATTGATGCCAGCCGTTCCGGGTCTTGCTCCAGACCATCCAGATAGCGGTTAAGGTTCCCGGCTGCTTCGCGTACATTAATGCCGGCTTCGTCCAGCATCTGCAGGACTTCATCCAGTTCCGGCGCGTGCCGGGCGGCACTATGCAGCGCGTTGATGGCCTGTTGCAGCAATGGGTTGATGCCATGCTCATCATCGTCCAGTCTATTAACCGTGGCCTGCGCTGCGTGCAGCAATTCTTCCGCATGGCTGAGGCTTTGCTGTTGCTGCTCTAACTGCGGCAGGCGCTGCAGCAACTCGGTGCTGGCATCCAGTTCCTGTACCTGATAGCGCAGCAGTTCAAGCTGCTGCTCATGCTGTTCATTGGAGGTGTCACTGAGGGCATCCAGTTCGGTCTGCAATTGCTGATAGCGCACGGCGGCTTCGGCGCAGTTGCTGAGCGCAGCCGGACGCAAACCGGCGTTGTCTACCAGATCAAGCCGGGCGGCTGGTAACAGCAGGCGTTGTTGTTCGTGCTGGCCATGCAGGTCAATCAACAACTCGGCCAGTTGCTGCAGTTGCTGCAGGGTCACCGGACTGCCATTGATATAGGCACGCGAACCGCCTGCGGCTTTGACGGTGCGCCGGATCAGGCATTCGCCGGCGGCATCCAGTTCCTGGGCACGCAGCCAGTCTTCCGCGCGCGGTGCATGCCGCAGGTCAAAACTGGCGTTGAGTTCGGCCCGCTCGGCGCCGTGGCGAACCTGTGAGCTGTCCGCACGCTGTCCGAAAATCAGTCCCAGCGCATCGATCAGAATGGATTTGCCCGCGCCGGTTTCGCCACTGATAACGGTGAATCCGGGCCGGAAATCCAGCGCCAGATCATCAATGATGGCAAATTCACGGACGTGTAGGGAGTGCAGCATATCCGGGCAGTTGGTAATAGTAGTCGGGTTATGAACAGGGCGTTATTGCCAATTATGCGCACAGTGTAGTCGGCTGGCCGGTAAAGCGGCAACACTGTTGCGCGCGCTGCCTTTGAAAGCGTATCGGGCAAGCCCCATATCTGCCGCCATCCGACAATGATTGATATGGCAAGCAAATAGCAATGAAAGATCAGGACAACACCCAACCGCAGGATAACCAGGATTCTCAGCCTTCGGCTGCCAGTGATGGCGAGCAGCAGCCGGTAGATCAGGCGCCGGCCGCGGAACCGGTTAACGAGCAGAGCGAACTGAACAAATACAAAGAGCTGTCGCTGCGAATCCAGGCCGAGGCCGATAACCAGCGCAAACGTCTGGAGCGCGAATTTGATAAGCGGCGCCAGTTTGCCCTGGAAAGTTTCATGCGTGATCTGATTACCGTGCGCGACAGCCTGGAGCGTGGTCTGGATGCCAGCAACAGTGATGCCGAAACCGCGGTGGAACAACTCACTCCGTTGCGCGAGGGCATGCAAATGACCCTCAAGCAACTGGACAAGGTGCTCGCCGATCACGGTTTAAGCGTGGTTGATCCACACGGTGAGGTGTTCAATCCGGAACTGCACGAAGCGGTCACCATGCAACCCTCGGACCAACAGCAACCCAACACGGTGCTGCAGGTGGTTCAGAAAGGCTATTGCCTGCATCAGCGGTTGTTGCGGCCGGCGATGGTTATCGTCGCCAAGGCAGCTGATTAAGTGCTGACAACAGGCTTGAAATTGAAGTCTGAATATGCAGCAAGAATTACCGGGTGCAATTGAATTTACGCCCCGACAACCCCACAAACTAAACATTAACCGGACAACCGCCGCTACCCTGCCGCGGATTGTCTGATCACGAATATTTTGGAGTAGAACAAAACATGAGCAAGATTATTGGTATTGATCTGGGCACCACCAATTCCTGTGTTGCAGTGATGGAAGGTGGGAATGCCAAAGTCATTGAGAACGCGGAAGGTGATCGCACCACACCGTCAATTGTTGCTTTCAGCAAAGACGATGAAGTACTGGTGGGTCAGCCGGCCAAACGCCAGGCGGTGACCAATCCGCATAACACGCTGTACGCGGTTAAGCGTCTGATCGGCCGTAAATATGACGAGCAGGTTGTGCAGAAAGACAAAGACCTGGTGCCGTTCAAGATCGTCAAGGCCGATAATGGCGATGCCTGGGTGGAAGTCGATGGCAAGAAAATGGCGCCACCGGAAGTCTCCGCCCGCGTGTTGATGAAAATGAAAAAGACCGCGGAAGAATATCTGGGTGAGGAAGTCACCGAGGCGGTTATTACGGTACCGGCTTATTTTAATGACTCGCAGCGTCAGGCCACCAAGGATGCCGGTAAGATTGCCGGGTTGAAGGTGCGCCGGATTATCAACGAACCAACCGCCGCGGCGCTGGCCTATGGCCTGGATAAAAAAGGCGGCGACCGTAAAATTGCGGTGTATGACCTGGGTGGCGGAACCTTTGATATTTCCATCATTGAGATCGCCGAGGTAGATGGCGAGCATCAGTTTGAAGTATTAGCCACCAATGGCGATACCTTCCTGGGCGGTGAAGATTTTGATAACCGCCTGCTGGACTATCTGATCGATGAATTCAAGAAAGATCAGGGCATGGATCTGCGCAATGATCCATTGGCGCTGCAGCGCCTGAAAGAGGCTGCTGAGCGTGCCAAGATCGAATTATCGACCAGCCAGCAGACCGAAGTGAATCTGCCCTATATCACGGCTGATGGTTCAGGACCCAAGCATCTGAACATCAAAGTGACGCGTGCCAAACTGGAAGCGCTGGTGGAAGAATTGATCAAGCGCAGCATCGTACCGTGCCGCACAGCTTTGAATGATGCCGACCTGAAAGTGGATGAAATCAGCGAAGTGATTCTGGTCGGTGGTCAGACCCGCATGCCCAAGGTACAGGAAGCGGTGACCGAATTTTTCGGTAAGGAACCCCGCAAGGATGTTAATCCGGATGAAGCTGTGGCGGTAGGCGCGGCTATTCAGGGTGGTGTGTTGGCCGGTGATGTTAAAGATGTCCTGCTGCTGGATGTTACCCCGCTGTCACTGGGTATCGAAACGCTGGGTGGCGTGATGACCAAACTGATCGAGAAGAACACCACGATTCCAACCAAGGCGTCACAGACTTTCTCAACCGCGGATGACAATCAGGGTGCGGTGACCGTGCATGTATTGCAGGGCGAGCGTGACCAGGCGTCGGCCAATAAATCACTGGCGCGGTTTGATCTGACCGGCATCCGTCCGGCGCCGCGTGGTGTTCCGCAGGTCGAAGTCACTTTCGATATGGATGCCAACGGCATTATGCATGTCTCCGCCAAAGACAAAGATACCGGCAAGGAACAGAAAGTCGAGATCAAGGCGGGCAGTGGCTTGTCGGATGACGAAATTGACAAGATGGTGCGTGACGCTGAAGAGCACCGCGACGAAGACAAACGCTTTCAGGAGCTGGTGACCACGCGCAATACCGCCGATGGCGCGGCGCACGCCACTCGCACCATGCTCAAGGAGCACGGTGACGGCCTGTCGGACGAAGACAAAGGCAAGGTTGACGCCGCCTTGAGCAAAGTCGATGAAGCGATCAAAGGCGATGATAAGGAAGCGATCGAAACCGCCATGAACGAGTTGCAGCAGGCCAGCACCGCGCTGTACCAGCAAGCCTCGCAGGCCGGCCAGTCTGAAGCTGATGCCGAAGCTGCGCAGGATGCCGGTCAGGCTGAAAGCAGCGGCGATGATGTGGTCGATGCGGAGTTCACCGAAGTGGACGATGATAAGAAAGCCTCTTAGACGATAAGTACTGGAATCAGAAAAGCCCGGCAACGCCGGGCTTTTTTGTGGGCGCGGGTTACACAATACCCACAGCGAACAAGGTTTATTTCCCCGTAGGAGCGGCCCCGGCCGCGACCATCTGAACAATACCAGCCGAGACCATTCCATTAATGCCGGTCGCGGCCGGGGCCGCTCCTACGGTAAAGGTTGATATAACACGCGCCGGACCCCAATTCCGTTGCAATCACCAAGCAACTCTGACATTTCCATGGCTCGAGATTTTTACGACATTCTGGGCGTATCCAAAGACGCCAGCGCTGATGATTTGAAAAAAGCTTATCGGCGGCTGGCCATGAAACATCATCCCGACCGCAACCCGGATGATGCTGAAGCACAGGATAAGTTCAAGGAAGCCAAAGAAGCCTACGAAGTCCTTAAAGACCCTAAAAAGCGTGGCCTCTATGATCAGTATGGTGCCGAGGCGGTGCGCGGCGGCGGGGCCGGTGGCCCACAGGGTTTCGGCGGCGACTTTGGGGATATCTTTGGGGATATTTTCGGAGATATTTTCGGTGGTGCACGTGGCCGTGGCGGTCAGGCGCGCAACCGTGGCTCTGATCTGCGCATGGCAATTGAGCTGGATTTGAAAGAAGCGGTTTACGGCGTGGAGAAAGAAGTGCGGGTGCCGTCGTTATCCGCCTGTGATACCTGTAACGGTTCCGGTTCGGCCAGTGGCCGCCTGGAAACCTGCGGCACCTGCGGCGGAGCCGGCCAGGTGCGTATGCAACAGGGGATCTTTTCCGTGCAACAAACCTGCCCCCGTTGCCGCGGCGCGGGCCAGAGCGTAGCCGACCCGTGTAAAACCTGTAATGGTCAGGGCCGGGTACAGGAAACCCGCACACTGTCGGTCAAGATTCCACCGGGGGTGGATAGCGGTGACCGCATCCGCCTGGCAGGCAAGGGTGAAGCAGGTGCCCGGGGTGGCGCCACCGGTGATTTGTACGTTGAGATTCGCGTATTGCCGCATGCCTTGTTTGAACGTGATGGTGATAATCTGCATTGCGAAATCCCCATTCCTTTCACCACCGCTGCGCTGGGTGGTGAGATCAAAGTACCGACTCTGGAAGGCAGTGTGATGCTGAAAATCCCTTCCGAAACCCAGTCCGGCAAGCAGTTCAAGCTACGTGGCAAGGGTGTCAGCTCGGTACGCAGTAACAGCACCGGTGACCTGTTGTGCCGGGTGCATCTCGAAACCCCTGTGCGTCTGAACGGCGAGCAAAAAGAACTTTTACGCCAATTCCAGGACACCTTTGACAGCGGTACCACCGATCACAATCCGCGCAGCCGTTCCTGGATGGACAATGTGCGGGATTTTTTTGAGCGGGTCACCAGTTAGATTTTTGCCGGTCATTCGTACTGGCGGGTATATCGGCGGGGATAGCGCGCTTACCCAACACGCCATAAAGCTTTTGATCGGCGTTAATTTATCCTGTAAGAGCCCGCTTGCGGGCGACTGCTCACAACTCGGATACTATCTCGCCCGCCAGCGGGCTCCTACAATCAAATGGGTTCCTGCAATGGTTGGATTGAGGGTATGGTCAAGCGGGACGAGCCTCGGCCGCGGAGTGTTATCCATTAAACTGTGCAAAACAAATCAACACACATGAATCTGTCAATTTACATCCATGGCCAAAGCGGCCGCATGGGACAGGCGCTGGCCGAGGTTTGCGCGGAACACGCTCTGGCGGTGTCTGTGGATATCAACCAGGCTGGCGTGATCGTTGATTTTTCCAGCCCGTCGGGTCTGGCCGGAATTCTGCCGCAGGCCATCGAAGCCGGCAAGCCGCTGGTCTGCGGCACCACCGGTCTGCAGGCCGAACATCTGCAGGCCATGCGCGACGCGGCCCGGATCATTCCGGTATTGTGGTCCGCCAATATGAGCATTGGTATGAACCTGCTGTATCGGCTGGCTGAGCAGGCCGCCGGATTGCTAAGCGGGCAGGCGGACTGTGAAATCCTGGAAACACATCATCAGCATAAAAAAGACGCGCCTTCCGGCAGCGCGCTGGAACTGGGGCGCCGGATTGCCGCTGCGCAAGGACAGGAGTTCGAAGCAGTTGCCCGGTTCAACCGAAACGGCCCCGGGGATGCGCGGGAGCAAGGCGAGATTGGTTTCAGTTCAGTGCGGGCCGGGGATATCGTCGGCGAGCATGCGGTGCTGTTCGGAATGCCCGGTGAGCGCCTGGAGTTGACGCATCGCGCGACTGACCGGCGGATTTTTGCCCGCGGCGCTGTCCATGCGGCCTGCTGGCTGGCTGAGCAGGCGCCGGGCTGGTATGTTTTCGCGGATAGCCTGGACCAAGCATAACGCCGTTTCGGCAATAATCGCGCGGTCTGCTGGCGGTTTCCAGCAGCAGCATGAAAAACCAGCCTGAATGGGCTGGTAAGAACTCTTTTACCTCAGTACAATCCAGGCTTGGCCAGCCAATATTTTCAGCCTGCAGAAACGCCGGCTGCAATTTCGGCTGACCTGAATGAACCATAAAAGCAGATACAAAGCATGACAGCAACAGCAATTTTGGCATTGGCGGACGGCACGCTTTACCGGGGGCGCTCGATTGGCGTAGCGGGGGCCGCGGCCGGTGAAGTGGTGTTCAACACGGCCATGACCGGCTACCAGGAAATCATTTCGGACCCTTCCTACAGCGGGCAGCTGGTGACCATGACCACTACGCATGTCGGTAATACTGGTGTCACCGACGAAGACATGGAATCCAGCCGCATAATGGCCTCCGGTTTGATCGTGCGCGATTGCCCCGCGCAGTGGAGCAACTGGCGCGGCCGTTACAGCCTGCCACAGTTTCTGCGCGACGAAAACGTGGTTGGGATTGCGGATATCGATACCCGTGCACTGACCCGAAAGCTGCGTGAGCAGGGGGCGATGGGCGGCTGTATTGTGGCCACCGGTGACAGCGGTCAGCCCGCCGATGAGCAACAGGCGCTGAGCGCCGCGCGTGAGTGTCCGTCCATGCAGGGGCTGGATCTGGTCCGGCAGGTCACCTGCCACGAGCCTTATCACTGGCGTGAAGCGAGTCTGGACTGGGTCCATCGGCATGCCGGGCACCACGCGGACTACCGCTATCACGTGATTGCCTACGATTTCGGGGTGAAATACAACATCCTGCGGATGCTGGTGGATCACGGTTGTAATGTGGATGTGGTGCCCGCCACCACACCGGCGTCCGAAGTAATCGCGCGTTCCCCGGATGGTATATTTTTATCCAACGGTCCGGGTGATCCGGAACCCTGTGGCTATGCCATCGACAGCATTCGTGAGTTGCTGCGGAGTGGCATTCCCATGTTTGGTATCTGTCTGGGGCATCAGTTGCTGGCACTGGCCTGCGGTGCCAGCACAGTCAAAATGAAGTTCGGCCATCACGGCGCCAATCATCCGGTGCAGGAACTGGCGACCGGCAAGGTGATGATTACCAGTCAGAACCATGGCTTTGCGGTGGCTGAAGACAGTCTGCCGGATACGCTTAAACCGACCTATCGCTCATTGTTTGACGGCAGTCTGCAAGGCATCGCGCACAGCCAGTTGCCGGCTTTCAGTTTTCAGGGGCATCCGGAAGCCAGTCCGGGCCCACACGATATTGCGCCGTTGTTCCGTCAGTTTGCCGAACTGATGCACAGTCATCGCCAGCAGGAGCATTAAGCATGCCCAAGCGTAATGATATCCACAGTATATTGATCATCGGCGCGGGTCCGATCGTGATTGGCCAGGCCTGTGAGTTTGATTATTCCGGGGCTCAGGCCTGCAAGGCGCTGCGCGAAGAAGGCTATCGGGTAATTCTGGTTAACTCCAACCCGGCCACCATTATGACTGATCCGGACATGGCCGACGCGGTATATATCGAACCAGTTCGCTGGCAGACCGTGGCCAAGGTGATCGAGCAGGAGCGGCCGGATGCCTTATTGCCGACCATGGGTGGACAAACCGGATTGAACTGTGCGCTGGATCTGGTCAATAACGGTGTACTGGAAGAATATGGGGTGGAATTGATCGGTGCTTCGCCGGATGCCATCGCGATGGCTGAAGACCGCTCCCTGTTTAAGGATGCGATGCGTGATATCGGCCTGGATGTGCCCTTCTCTCACATTGCAGAAAGCCTGGAAGAGGCTCAGCAAAAGCTGGATGACATTGGTTATCCGACGATTATCCGGCCTGCTTATACTCTGGGCGGTAGTGGTGGGGGTATTGCTTATAACCGCGAAGAATTTGATGAGATCGTGGCCAACGGTCTGAAGCTGTCGCCGATCACCCAGATCCTGATGGAAGAATCGGTGCTGGGCTGGAAAGAATTTGAAATGGAAGTGGTGCGTGACCACCACGATAACTGCATTATTGTCTGTGCGATTGAAAACGTCGATGCCATGGGCATCCATACCGGCGATTCGATCACCGTGGCCCCGGCCCAGACTCTGACGGATAAGGAATATCAGCGGATGCGCGACGCCAGTATTGCGGTGTTGCGCAAGATCGGCGTGGATACCGGCGGTTCCAATGTTCAGTTTGGAATTGACCCGTCCAATGGCCGGATGGTGGTGATCGAAATGAACCCGCGGGTGTCGCGCTCTTCCGCACTGGCTTCCAAGGCCACTGGCTTTCCGATTGCCAAGGTCGCCGCCAAACTGGCAGTGGGTTACACCCTGGATGAATTGCGCAACGATATCACCGCCGGCCTGACGCCCAGTTCGTTTGAACCGGCGCTGGACTATGTGGTGACCAAAATTCCGCGCTTTGCGTTTGAAAAATTCCCGGCTGCCAACTCCCGTCTGACCACCCAGATGAAATCAGTGGGCGAGGCCATGGCGATCGGGCGGACCTTTAAGGAATCACTGCAAAAAGCGCTGCGCAGTCTGGAAACGGACCTGGACGGCCTGAACCCGATCCCGATCAATGGTGAGGAAGGCCTGGCCAAGCTGCGGCTGGAATTGAAAGAAGCCAGTAATAACCGTCTGCTGTATGTCGCCGAGGCTTTTCGGCGGGAGCTGGAATTGGACGAAATACAGCAGCTGACCGGTATTGACCCCTGGTTCCTGTATCAGATCAAGGAATTGGTCGAGCAGGAGAACAGTCTGATGGTAGGGCATATTGAATCGCTGTCAGCGGTGCCCTGGCGGCAGTTAAAGCGCGACGGTTTCGCCGATTCACGCCTGGCGGATCTGCTGGATATGACCGAGCAGCAGGTACGCGAGACACGCCTGCAGCAGGGAATTACGCCGGTGTTCAAGCGGGTTGATACCTGCGCGGCGGAATTTCCGACTGACACCGCCTATATGTATTCCACCTATGAGGACGAATGCGAGGCTGAACCTACAGAGCGACGCAAGATCATGATTCTGGGCGGCGGGCCAAACCGTATCGGGCAGGGTATCGAGTTTGATTATTGTTGCGTGCATGCCGCGCTGGCGCTGCGTGAAGCTGGTTTCGAGACCATCATGGTCAATTGCAATCCGGAAACCGTATCCACCGATTACGATACTTCTGATCGGCTGTATTTCGAGCCTTTGACGCTGGAAAATGTGCTTAACATCGTGGCGCTGGAAAAGCCGGAAGGCGTGATTGTGCAGTTTGGCGGGCAGACGCCGCTTAAGCTGGCACGTGATCTGGAAGCCGCCGGCGTGCCGATTATCGGCACCAGTCCGGACAATATCGACCTGGCCGAAGACCGGGAACGTTTTCAGCAGATGCTGGAAAAAATCGGGCTGCAGCAGCCGCCTAACCGGACCGCCCGCACCGAGGCAGAAGCGGTGGCGATGGCTGCTGAGATCGGTTTTCCGCTGGTGGTACGACCCTCTTATGTGCTCGGTGGCCGGGCCATGGATATTGTGCACAGCGTCAGCGAGCTGCAACGTTATATGCGTACCGCAGTGGAAGTTTCCAACGACGCGCCGGTGTTATTGGATCGTTTTCTGGATCATGCCATTGAAGTGGATGTGGATGCGGTCGGTGATGGCGAGCAGATCATTATTGGTGGCCTGATGGAACATATTGAACAGGCCGGGGTTCATTCCGGCGATTCATCCTGTTGTCTGCCACCGTTTTCGTTATCCGAACAGGTTCAGCAACGGCTGCGTGAACAAGTGGTGCTGTTGGGCAAGGCGCTGAATGTGGTGGGCCTGATGAACGTCCAGTTTGCGGTGCGGCGCGATGAAATTTTCGTGCTGGAAGTCAATCCGCGCGCGGCGCGCACCGTGCCGTTCGTATCCAAGGCCGCCGGCGTGCCGCTGGCCAAAATTGCCGCGTTGTGCATGGCTGGACACAGTCTGGCGGAGCAGGGTGCGGAAAGCGAAACGGTACCGCATTATTATTCCATCAAGGAACCGGTGTTTCCGTTTCTCAAGTTCGCCGGTGTGGACCCTATACTGGGTCCGGAAATGCGCTCGACCGGTGAAGTGATGGGGGTCGGAGAGACCTTCGGTGAAGCCAGTTACCGCGCGCATGCCGGCGCCAATGTCAGTCTGCCGACGCCCGGCTGGGCATTTTTAAGTGTCCGCGATGCCGACAAAGCAGGCCTGCAGCAGATTGCACATGAACTCATCGAGCGAGGCTTCCAACTGGTGGCTACTAATGGCACCCATGAATTTTTGCAAAGCCAGGGTCTGGCCTGCCGCCTGATCAATAAAGTTATTGAAGGCCGGCCACATATCGTGGACATGATCAAAAACGGCGACATTCATTTTATTGTCAATACCACTGAAGGCCGCCAGGCGATCGCTGATTCGTATTCAATTCGGCGTGAGGCGCTGCAACATCAGATTAACTACTCCACCACCCTGGCGGGCGCCCGCGCCACGCTGACGGCAATGGATTATCAACAAACAGAAACGGTGCGTTGTCTGCAAAGCCTGCATGGCTCGATCCAGTCTAGCACCCAGCACAGGAACTGAGATGGACAATCGACCACCACTGACTCAAACCGGCGCACAGCGACTGCGCGAGGAATTGCAGCACCTGAAAAAAGTTGTGCGCCCGCAAATCATCCAGGCAATCGCTGATGCCCGTGCGCATGGAGATTTAAAGGAAAATGCCGAATATCATGCCGCGCGCGAGCAGCAAAGCTTTACCGAAGGTCGTATCAAACAGCTGGAAGGCGGTATCAGCAACGCTCAGATCATTGATATCAGCAAATTAAATGTTGGTGACAAAATTGTGTTTGGGGCGAAAGTCGTGCTGGCCGATATCGACAGCGGTGATGAGGTGCAATATCAGATCGTCGGTGATCTGGAGTCTGATATCAAGCTGGGTCTGATTTCGGTGCTTTCACCGGTGGCGCGTGCTTTGATCGGCAAATCAGTGGGTGATGAGGTGGAGGTGCATGCACCGGGTGGTGAGCGCGCCTACGAGATCATTTCGGTCGACTATTCCAGTTAGCGCAAGCGCTGACCGGCTCAGTGAGCGCGACACATGTGGTTGTCTGGCTGCCCGAGCTGGACGAGCTTGCCCGCCAGACTGACTTCCTCCGGCAATACGCGCCACAGCTGTCCGCCAGCCTGGCGGCCGGACGCCAGACGGACTGGCCGGCCTGGCAACCCCGCTTTGATCAGCACGCCTCACTGGCTGCTTTTGCGCGTGAATACGATGTCGGAGATGCGGCCGGTCGGTATTGGTTACGGGCTGACCCGGTGGTGATGCACCCGGATATCAGTCGGGTGCATTTGCTGGCGATTGAGCAGCATGGCTTAAGTGGGTCGCAGGCCAGGCAATTATTGACTGATCTGCAACCGTTATTCAGCAGTGAAGGTCTGCAACTGTCCGCCGGCGACAGTCAGCAATCAGCACCTGAATGGACTGTGGCTAATGCGTTATGCCGAACTGAAAACGCACATGAGCGCTGGTATGTCTCATCGGGTCAGAGTCTGCCGGGGGCTTTCCCGCCACCGGAAATGGCGCTGGGTAATCGGCTGGAAGAGGTATTGCGGCCTTCGGCATGGTCAGCAGAGAGCGCTGTGTGGCATCGTCTGCAAGCAGAAACACAGATGCAGTTGCACCAGCACCCGGTGAATGCCGAGCGCCAGGCCGATGGACTACCGGCGTTAAATTCGCTGTGGTTCTGGGGGGCGGGTTGTCTGCCGGCATCGCCGCCGCGGCAATTGCCCGATAGCGTGCTGGCCATGCGCCCGGAACTGGCCGGCTGGAGCCGCTGGCTGAACATCACGGCGCAGTGTTTTACGCAGGCCTCGGCATTAAGCGGGCATTGCCGTACCCTGCTGGCTGAAACAACCTGCCCGGCACAGCTGCTGATCGAATATCGTATCCAACGCCAGCATTCTCTGGCGCACAATCTGAGCGAACTGGAAGGCCTGCTGGGGCTGCTGTTTGCCCACCGGCCGGTGTTGCGGATCACCCTAACCACACTGGCAGGGCAGGCGCTGGAAGTGATCAGGCCGGGCCGGCTGCGGGGGTGGTTGAAGTCTACCCAGGGCATTCAGCAGCGGGCCGTGAGCAAGCTGACAGGGTGGTTGAAATGAAGCTGCAGCGCAGACAGCCAGCGACTGATATTGATCAGTTACCGAATGATATACACCCGGTCCTGCGTCGGGTGCTGCTGGCGCGCGGCGTGTCAACACCCGCGCAACTGGACTTATCCCTGCAGCAGCTGGCCCGCCCGAATTTTGGTGGTATCGCGGAGGCTGCCGAACTGCTGGCCGATGCGGTGGTGAGCGGGCGCAGGCTTATGATCATCGGTGATTTCGACGCCGATGGCGCCACCGGCACAGCGGTGGGTGTGCTGGGCCTGCGGGCCATGGGCGCGCAGCAACTTGATTATTGCGTGCCCAACCGGTTTGAATTTGGGTATGGCCTCAGCGTAGCGCTGGTCGAAGCGATTCAAGCTGATGCTCCGGAGTTATTGATAACGGTCGATAACGGTATCAGCAGTGTGCGTGGGGTGGCGCTGGCACGCTCGTTTGGCCAGGACGTGATCATTACCGATCATCATCTGCCCGGCGAGCAACTGCCGGATGCGAACGCCATTGTTAACCCCAACCTGCCTGGTGATCCTTTTCCCAGCAAGGCGCTGGCCGGGGTCGGCGTGATGTTTTATCTGCTCAGTCAGGTGCGCGCCAGATTGCAGCAACTGGGCTGGTTTGGACCGCAGCGGCGCGCGCCCAGGCTGGCGCAATTACTGGATCTGGTGGCACTGGGAACGGTCGCGGACATGGTGCCGCTGGATCACAATAACCGGATTATGATTCAGGCCGGTTTGCAGCGTATCCGCACCGCTCAGGCCCGGCCCGGCATCCAGGCGCTGCTGGATGTGGCCGGCACCAATCAGCGTCTGTGCACCGCCACTGATCTGGCCTGGCGGGTAGCGCCGCGTCTGAATGCGGCCGGCCGGCTGGAGGATATGCGCATCGGTATCGAGTGTCTGCTTAGCGAGAGTGCCGGTCAGGCGGCCGAGTTGGCCGCGATTTTGGACGGCATCAATCATGAACGCCGCAAAGTGCAGGATGAAATGCAGACCAGCGCGGATTTGCAGGTCAGCCAATTGCTGGCGGATTTGCGCACCCATGAATTGCCTCAAGCCGTATGTCTGTTTGATGAAAGCTGGCATCAGGGCGTGGTGGGGCTGGTGGCGGGCAAGGTTAAAGAGGCACTGCAGCGCCCGGTGATTGCGCTGGCTCCGGAAAACCCCGGCAGCGAGTTGTTAAAAGGTTCGGCCAGGTCAGTCAGCGGGGTGCATATCCGGGACGCTCTGGCTAATCTGGATGCGGCTAATCCTGACTTAATGCAGCGTTTTGGCGGGCACGCCATGGCCGCTGGCCTGAGTCTGCCGCGTGCGCATCTGCAGGCCTTTCAAAATGCCTGGACAGATATCAGCCAAGGCTTTGTGTTGCCCCGGCAGCTGATTGTTTCAGACGGTGAGTTGGATGGCGACGACTATTCTTTAGGCCTGGCCGGGCTGCTGGAAACCGCCATGCCATGGGGGCAGAAGTTTCCTGAGCCGCTTTTCGATGGGCGTTTTGAGGTGCTGGACCGCAGTGTGGTTGCTGCCCGGCATGTGCGTTTGCTGTTGCAACAACAAGGCGGCACGGCTGTGCTTGAAGCCATTGCCTTTAATCGTGACATTGAAGCTTTTCCCAAAGGCTCTTCAGGCGTCCATCTGGTGTATCGTTTGCAGGTCAATCGATTCCGGGGACGTGAATCAGTGCAATTGCTGATTGAGCATGTACTGCGTTAATACACAAACAACGATGTAAATCTTTTGTAGGAGCCCGCTGGCGGGCGACCATACCAACATCGCCCGCCAGCGGGCTCTTACATTCATGACATCGAACCCCTGGGGCAGGGGCTCGACAATGAATCAGACCGGCCAGCTATGGCCGGTCTTTGATTGTGCGCAAGTTACTCTGGCGCAGGCATGGATAAATCCGGATGCCAGCGATAAATCTGGTAATCCATACCCTTCACATGACTCATCAACTCACCCAGCGCTGCCTGGGCATCTTCCGCAGAACCCATTTGTTCGGCGATTACTGCCATAAAGTCTTTTTCCGGCGGCGCCATGCTGGCGTAGTCAGCATAGGCAGAGGCGACAAAAGCGATGTCGGATCCATTCACCGTGTTTCCCCAGCTCCATCTGCGTGGCCAGTTGCCTTCCTTGAGATGGTTGCTGATCATGGCCTTGCTGGCTTCAAAACCGCCGCGATGGCCGGGTTTGATCATAAAGTCGGTGACGCCGACATAGTTAACCGGGCCACCATCTTCCGGCCAGTTGCTGTTTTTGAAATCCATGGTGCTGATTGAGTGGCTGTAACTTTCCACATGCTGGTCCACGTTGGCCATCCAGTCGGCCACCGGTTCTTTTTCCTCGGACCATGCCTGGTAGGCATCGTTATCGGCCCAGGTGTGACAGCAGGCGCGCAGCAGATAGGTGTTCAGATTACTGCCGGTCACCGGGCTGTAGACCTGCCAGCTGCGTACATCGCCTAATTCTGCACGATGTTTTAAGTGGGCCTTCAGGGCTGTTTCAAAAGCGGGTTGATGACCTGCTTTAACCGTTACTGCCCACAAATCGACTACGTTGGCTTCGTCAGCGGCGTGCAGGGTCAGTGGTAACAGCAATGCCAGGGTGATGCTGCGGATAAATAATACTAGTTTGGATTTCATTGGAATGCCTCGAATGGATATTATTATGATTGAATTATTTTTACGACCGTCAAGCATGAGGCGCGTCACTATTTAGCCCTTCCCTGGCTGTGCGATGCAGCCTTGATGTTATGACGTGTGATGATTATAGCCTTATTTGCCTAACCAACTGGCGGCGCTCATCACACAAGGCTACTAACCGGCGGAGCAGACCGTTACAATAGCCGGCTGTTATTGTTGGGAATTACCATGGAAACCGCACCTATCAAAGCCCAGGTCGTTGATCTGCAACAGCGTATTAATGACCTTCGGGGGTATCTTTGACTACGACAGCAAAGCAGAGCAGTTAGAGGAGGTCACTCGCGAGCTGGAAAACCCGGACATCTGGAATGATCCGGACAAAGCCCAGCAATTGGGCCAGGATCGGGCCAGGTTGGAAAAAATTGTCACCACGCTGGATACGGCGGCACGGGAAATTAATGATGCCGGCGAACTGCTTGAACTAGCGGAAATGGAGGCGGACGCTGAAACACTGGGTACCGTCGAGCAGGACTTAAAGCGAGTGGAAAAGGTGGTGGAACGGCTTGAGTTCCAGCGCATGTTTGCCGGTGAAATGGATGCCAATCCCTGCTTTATTGAAATCCAGGCTGGTTCCGGCGGCACCGAAGCACAGGATTGGTCGGAAATGCTGCTGCGCATGTACTTGCGCTGGTGTGAAGCGCGTGGCTGGAAAACCGAACTGATTGAAGTCTCAGCCGGTGATGTGGCCGGCATCAAAAGTGCTACGATCCGGGTCGAAGGTGATTATGCGTTTGGCTGGTGCCGCACTGAAACCGGCGTGCACCGTCTGGTGCGCAAGTCACCGTTCGATTCAGGTAACCGGCGGCATACTTCGTTTGCCTCGGTGTTTGTATCGCCCGAAATTGACGACAATATCGAAATCGATATTAACCCTGCCGATTTGCGCATTGATGTTTATCGTGCTTCCGGGGCAGGTGGTCAGCATATCAACAAAACCGAGTCCGCGGTGCGCATTACCCATCAGCCCAGCGGTATCGTGGTGCAGTGTCAGAATGATCGTTCCCAGCACAAGAACAAGGACTTTGCCATGAAACAGTTGCGTGCCAAGCTGTACGAGCGCGAGATGGAACAACGCCGCAGCGAGCAGCAGGCCACTGAGGACGCAAAATCGGATATTGGCTGGGGCAGCCAGATTCGCTCCTATGTGCTGGATCAGTCACGCATCAAGGATTTGCGCACTGGCGTGGAAACCGGCAATACTCAGGCGGTACTGGACGGCGCGCTGGACCAGTTTGTCGAAGAATCATTAAAGCAGGGTTTGTAATACTGTAGGAGCCCGCTTGCGGGCGACCAATATGGCAGATAGTTTAGTGTGGGTCGCCCGCAAGCGGGCTCCTACAATAATCCGTGGATGCGCGTTTCTTTTTAATACTGATTACTGAAAATATGACCGATAAAGACAACAATCACGATGATCATCACGACGAAAACCATCTGATCTCCGAGCGCCGCTCCAAACTGCATGCGCTGCGCGAGGCGGGCAATGCCTATCCGAATGATTTCCGGCCGACGGCTTTGGCAGCGGATTTGCAACAGCGGTTTCATGAGCAGGACAAGGAACAGCTGGAACAGGTCGATGATCGCTTCGCGGTAGCGGGCCGGATGCTGGCCAAGCGGGTGATGGGCAAAGCGGCGTTTGTGCAGTTGCAGGACCGCAGCGGAACCATTCAACTGTTTTTGCAACGTAACGCTATCGGCGAGGAAGTCTACGAGGCCTTTAAGCATTGGGATGTGGGCGATATTGTCGCTGCTGTCGGTGGTATTTTCCGGACCAATACCGGTGAGCTGTCAATCAAGGCCGATGAATTGCGTCTGCTGACCAAGTCATTGCGCCCGCTGCCGGAGAAATTTCACGGGCTGACCGATACCGAGACCCGTTACCGGCAGCGTTATGTGGATTTAATAGTCAACCGCGAGGTCCACGATACTTTTATCAAGCGGGCCCGGATCATTCGCTTTATTCGCGATTTCATGGAAGCGCCGGGGCGTGAGTTTCTGGAAGTGGAAACCCCGATGATGCACGCCATTCCGGGTGGTGCGGTGGCCAGGCCGTTCGTGACCCACCACAATGCACTGGACTGTGACCTGTATCTGCGGGTGGCACCGGAATTGCACTTGAAGCGCCTGATTGTCGGTGATCTGGGACGGGTTTATGAAATCAACCGCAATTTCCGCAATGAAGGCGTATCTACCCGGCATAATCCGGAATTCACCATGCTGGAGTTTTACTGGGCCTATGCTGATTATCACGATCTGATGGACTTGACCGAGGAAATGTTCCGCGGGCTGGCCCAGACCGTGCTGGGCAAACTCGAATTTGATTATCAGGGCATGTCGCTGGATTTTGGTCAGCCGTTTCGGCGTATCCATATGGCCGATGCGGTACAACAGGCTATACCGGAGTTATCGGATACTGATATCAATGACGCTGTCCGATTGTATGAGGCCGCCCGGGCGCGGGACATTCACACCGAGGATGACTGGGGCTGGGGGCAGTTGTTGCTGGCCTTGTTCGAGGCCAGAGTTGAAGAGCATTTGGTTCAGCCCACTTTTATTACCGGGCATCCCACCGAGGTCTCACCATTATCGCGCCGTAGTGATGATAACCCTCAAATCACAGATCGTTTTGAATTATTTATCGCTGGCCGTGAAATCGCCAATGGTTTTTCCGAACTCAACGATCCGGAAGATCAGGCGGAACGCTTCCATGCTCAGGTGGCTGCCAAGGATGCCGGTGACAATGAAGCCATGCACTTTGACGCTGATTATATCCGTGCGCTTGAATACGGCATGCCGCCCACTGCGGGTGAGGGAATTGGTATCGACCGGCTGGTGATGTTGTTAACCGATTCGGCTTCGATCCGTGATGTGCTGCTGTTTCCGTATTTACGGCCGGAATAGGCGGCCTCGCAGCATGGATCCATATCATTTAAAATGATGCAAGATTTGCTCACGAGTGAAATACATGATTCTCCAGGATGCCTGGTGATGCTGGAAGCAACTGAAATGACTGTTTTGCCGGCCTATAACGCAACCAGTGATGATGTTCACCCGGAACGGCTTGAGCCAGAACCTGCAATCGAGTGGTTTGGCTCGATATTTGATGGACTTCAGGTTAAACAGTCAGTGTGAATGTTATGTCATTTGCAGGTATCCGCAATCTACAGTCACTCGTGGTATTGCTTACTCAGTCTATCAAAGATCAACCTGTCGGCTATCGCCGCAAAACCAGTGTGCTGCTGGAGTTGAGGCGTATACTATACTTTAGTTGTAGGTGTTATCTAACAGGTTCAGTCAAGTAAAAAATATGTTATCATCTCGCCCAGTTACAACCATTCATTCTAAAACTTTTAAGTGAGAGTATCCTGATGAAAAGACTTGTTTTGGCTCTAGTGTTGTTTTCAGTGTGCAGCTTTGCGCAGAAATCGGACGATCCGCCTACATTAGGTGGTTTGACGGGTACTGTCACTGACGGTGCTATTACTTATGGTTACAATGGTTTCGGTGGAACCGATGCAGCCGGCACTGACTTTACTGGCGCAAGCGCTGGCGATGATCTATTTGAAAGCTGGTGGTTCTTCCGCGCCGCAGGTGACACTCAGGAGTTTCCATTCCCTGATCCCGATACAGCAACTTATGCCGGCAATACGGTTACCCTGAGTTGGGCGGACGTTGGCGGGCGTGGCCTGTTCAGCGCGCAACTGGTTGAAGTGATCAGTGATGGTGGTGGTCCTTCCGGCTCAATGCTGGGTACCATGACCCTTACCGATCTCGGCAGCGGTACTCAATTCGATGCGTTTTATTTCGCTGATATCGATTTAGGCGGTTCGTTCGGTGGTGACAATGCGACTATCAGCGGTAGTGACTTTATCAGTCTGACTGAAGGCGCCGACACCGGCGAGTTCCGTGCAGGTGGTCCAAATGCCGCTCAGGCTCTGGCGTTCCCCGGTCTGGATCCGATCCTGAGCGATGCCGTCGTGGACAATCTGGATGGCTCAGGTTTTCCTTTCGGACCCGGTGACTTTACTGGTGCTTTCCAGTGGAGTGGCCTGACTCTGGCAGCTGGCGGAAGCGTTATATTGCAGGCTTCTATTGCCATTAATACCGCTGCTCCAGTGCCTAACCTGCCTGAGTTCAGTGGCGTATTACCAGATGCTCCCGCGGTACCTGCGATGAGCACCTGGGGCGTTGTTGCTCTGGCGCTGATGCTGATGCTGGTTGGATCACTGCTGATTCGCCGCGTTAAAAACTAAGCACATAGATTTTCGCAAGCCCCGGTCACTGGCCGGGGCTTTTTTATGCCTGTCATATCCATCAATCGAGCCATTGTGCTGATTTCATCAAGGGTAATTGTATGAGTTGGATTAAGATCAAGCGCGGGGATGAAATACCAGGACGGCTGCAGAAGATTTATCAGGCCGTTGCTGGTGATGATCAGCATGTGGATAACGTGCTGCAAATCCACAGTCTGCGCCCGCACACCCTGGAAGGTCATCTGGCGTTGTATAAGGCGGTGTTGCATCACAGTCATAATCAACTGCCGGTCTGGTTCCTGGAGTGCATAGGTATCTATGTCAGCCGGTTGAACCGATGTGACTACTGTGATCGTCATCACAGCGCCGGATTGCAGCGCTTGATCAATGATGATGACCGTTTTCAGGCACTTGATAAAGCGCTGTCGCGGCCATTACCGGCGGCTCCATTCAGCCCGGCTGAACAGCAGGCTTTTGTCTATGTCAGACAGCTTACGATAGCGCCTTCCGAAAACTCTCTGGAGCATGTGACCAGTTTGCGCCAAGCGGGTTATTCTGATGGCGAGATTCTGGAGATCAACCAGGTGGCGGCTTATTTTGCTTATGCAAACCGCACTGTACTGGGACTGGGGGTAGACATTGCCGGCGAACCGCTGGGCAGCTCACCACAGACGGATACCGATATGCATAGTCTGGGGCATCGCTGATAGTCCCTGCTCATGTCGGCAAGCGTCAGACTTCGGTCTGGCCGGATTCGGTTAATCCGTCTTACAACTACTTAGTAATGCCAGATCGGGCAGGTTTTGGGTATTCATGCTGTCTCTGATAGCGGCAATAGCAGGCTCAAGCGCTTGCCAGTCCAGGTCTGCCTGGCGCGGATCGAACCGGGCTATCCGCTTATCGGCGCGGCTATAGCGGAATAATCGGTGCGCGATGTCTTGTGCAGTCAGTGCTTGCTGCACATCTGTCAGGTTGCTCAAGCTGTCATCGGCCATCACTACTGCGGCTGGCAGTGGTAACTGCAGTCGTGTATACAAATCCAGCAGCATCTGGCCTTTATGCTGACCGGCAACCATCATCACACCTTGGCTATACAGCACGGCCCGGGCTGCACTGGGTGGTGTAAAGAGCAGATTCTGAGACTGTTCCGAAGTGGTCTGCAACGCAGTAAAACTCAACTGGTTGCGCTGCAGTTCACGTTGGGTGGACAGGTTAAAAGCACTGCCCCGGGCGGTCAATACCATTACCGGTGAGCCCATTGCCTGTAAATCCCGGATAATCTCTGCCGCGTCAGGCTGGACGGGCTGCATACTGCCCAGAAAATACAGTACATCCTGAACCGCCAGACGGTCATTCAGCTCACCGGCCTGACAGCCTGGCGCCCGGGCCAGCTCGGACTGCCAGTCATACCAGGCCACCGACCCCAGTTCTGAATCCATGGTCAGCAGGGTGTTATCCAGATCAAATACAACCAGAATATCGTCCCGGGGAACCTGCCTGGAAAGCTTATTGACAGCGATGGCTATATCACGCAGATCGCTGGTTTCCATAATAGCCGGCTGCTCAACAGCCATATGCGGCGCGCAACCAGTGGCCGCTATCAATAACAGGATCAGCAGGCCTGCTGCTCTGAACGGGGTTGTTGTCATAATGGATGATCTCAAGCCAGATTTCCGTGGGAAGATTATAACCACATGAGACACCCTGTACTGGTGGCGGATAAGTCTATTCGCCGGTATAATTCGCAGCCCTGTGCAGACAAGCACAGCAAGTGCTGAGCAGCGGGCGTGGCAAGTCCGTTCGCGTATAAATGCCGGGTGTTTGATCAAAACATCCTGATTACAACAAGTTAATGGAGAGATGCCAGAGTGGTTGAATGGGCTCGCCTGGAAAGCGTGTATAGGGTTTAACCCCTATCGAGGGTTCGAATCCCTCTCTCTCCGCCAATAAGAAAAGGTTCGCATCAGCGGGCCTTTTTTATTGTGGAAGCAGCAGGGTGAGAAACCTCGTCAGGGTTCGACCGATTGGCAGGATAGCCAATCGGGGCGCACGATAGTGCGTCCGCGTAGCGGGAGCGAGCCAGGGAAGGCGAGCATCAATCCCTCTCTCTCCGCCAATAAG
>JAJFKY010000003.1 GCA_021772975.1 Gammaproteobacteria bacterium | reverse complement strand
CGCGGCCCGGTCCGCTCCTACGGTGTTGATGTGATTATCGCCGTATTGCCGAATCCCATACACTCCAGCTCGATCAAAATCTTCTGTACCGACTACTACGGGCTCAATAATTGAGTGCCCAGTTCCGGTTTCTTGCCTGATAAGCCTATCATTCCGACAGAGCGCAGCGACGAGGAATCTTGTTATGCGAGCAGTGCTGCTTGACGACAGCGGATTTCGCCGCTCGCAAGCGAGCTGATGCGACATACTTTCTGTATGGACTGTAGGAGCGGACCTGGCCGCGACCGGCATTGCAAATCTCAGCAACCAAATACCGAAATGATCGCGGCCAGGTCCGCTCCTACGGTGTTGATGTGATTATCGCCGTATTGCCGAATCCCATACACTCCAGCTCGATCAAAATCTTCTGTACCGACTACTACAGGCTCAATAATTGAGTGCCCAGTTCCGGTTTCTTGCCTGATAAGCCTATCATTCCGACAGAGCGCAGCGACGAGGAATCCTGCCACAAGCCGGAATTGCACGGAGGCTTGATTATCCATACTTCGATTTAACATTAAAATGGTAGGAGCCCGCTTGCGGGCGAAATGTTACATTCCGTACAGCGATGGGTATCAATGAACTAGCCTTGGTAGAAAGCTTACGAGACATGCCTGCCCTTGCCTGAGGTTCCAAGACAACTTTGTAGATTTCTCTTTTAAGTCGCCTTTTTAGTGATAAATCAGTACGTAAACAGACGGGCAACTTGGCCTAGCTGGAAAGCCTGCCTGAGCTAAAATCATTAATAATGAAGTTCAAGTATAATACCAGCTTTACAAAAATCAGCGGGCGCAGCAGTACAAATATCTAAAGCAATTTGAATAAAGCGGACGCTAAAAAATAACACAAGAAATTTAATGCTTTATCTAAAACCTGACAGGCCTATCATAAAACCATCAATTCATAAATCAAAGGGGCAAAAATGCAACCAGAAAAAAACATCAACGAAAAACTTGATTTGCATATATCTAACGCAATTGAAACCTTAAGAACCATACAGAACCGAATGCAAAGACAATTTTATCTTGCGTTCATACTCATCCTCAATAGCTTGGCCATTGAGCTTTTACTCGAGTTGGAAGATGGTGCTAAAATTGAGTTCATCGGATTGTCGTTCGACCCTGATACTGCAGCCATCATCTCCTGGTTTAGCGCTGGCGTTTTCATTCTTATACGCTCCCTTTATCTGTTCAACGCTCGATTGATTTATGTGAAAATAAACAAACTGCATAGAGTAACGTTATGGTGACAAAGCGCCTGTATGGTACCTATTTACACCCGGGCCGATTGTTATGATAAATCGTTTGAAGCACCTAAACTATCTGGGTCATTCCATACGGCTGCTATTGTGGCTACTTATTTTAATTCCGGCACTAGGATTATTCTTTACTAAGCTTTACAGCAATGAATTGACTTTAATTCCAAAGTTAATGACGTTATTCGGTCTTTTACTCATCTTATCCGGCATCGGCATAGAAAGCATATCATCCAGCAATGCTCGCCTTAAATATAAAATCGATAAATTAGATACCATAGATAATTTTGATATCTAAATAAATCAAACCTAAAAACAAACGATCAAAAAATCTTTTAGGTAGAAACAGAAAAAATCATTAACTTACAGAACCCATGAAGGTTCTGCCTTTTAATAATAGGCAATCGAAACGATAAAATTATTACTGCGAACGAATGGTGCCCGGGGCCGGACTCGAACCGGCACGGTATCACTACCGAGGGATTTTAAGTCCCTTGCGTCTACCAATTTCGCCACCCGGGCTTTGCAGGAATGATCTTTGCGCAGCGCTGCCCGTCGCAGCTCTGCTATTGGATGGAGGCTAGGCCCGGAATCGAACCGAGGTACACGGCTTTGCAGGCCGGTGCATAACCACTCTGCCACCTAGCCTTTGGTTATCCAAGGGTGGCAATGCTACGTTCTAAAACGCCGATAAGCAAGGCCTGATTGCCTGTTCAGGCAACCACAAACTCCAGTTTGGGACCAGGCCGGACATCCACCTGTTGCGGGTACTCCAGCATCCAGCTTTCCCCGTCCAGATGAAAACTCTGCTCCAGCTGCATCTGGATATGATTCGCGGTGCGGCTGTAGAAGCCGGCTTCTTCCGGCAGCACCTTGCCCCAGCCAAAGCTCAGCGGCAAACTGCGCCACCACAAACCACGCGCCTTGTGGCGCACCACCGTGACCTTGATCTCACCCTGATTATCGTCTCCCAGGCGCTGCCAGAAGGGGTTGACGAACAACGGCAGGCGATTATTGGTGGTGACCATCACAATCTGCTGCTGATCACCGGGTATGACTTCGCCATCCACCGCTATTCTGGCCAGGCGCGGCTCCAGAATGGGTGTCCCGGCTGGCGTCCCCAGCAGCCGTCCGATTACCCAGGCCGCGGTGCCCAGACCACCAAACATACCGCGTTTGCGGTTGCGGTTACGAAAATCCCAGCATTGCTCAATACCACCCGCCAGACCGGCTGCACTGATCAGAAAACCCAGCTCAGGATCGTTGTTATTGATGTCAATCCGCAGCAGCGAGCGCTGTTTACGCTGCTGTTTATCGTCGGAGCAATAGTTCATCAGAATATGTCGCAGCACTTCACGCGGGCGCAGCCTGGAATTTAAATCCTGGGAAATAACATTGGTGCGGCCGCCGGGCATAACCGCCAGCAGCGGCATGTTGTTGCCCTGCCAGGCGCGCCAGACTTCGGTGATCACCCCGTGTACCGTGCCGTCACCGCCGTTGGCAATCACCAGCCGTGCATCGATAGCACGCAGGGCCGATACCGCGGCGCGAATTTCCTCGCGATTACTGGCCGGGTATTTGTGCACCTCGGGGTAATCCTGCAGGATCTTGCGTAAAACCGGCTCCGCGCGCCGTTGATTATAAAAACTGAGTGGATTGGAAATCAGCCCTGCCGGCGGGCGCACGCTGGAGCAGGTGGCGGGTTCGATATGCTGTTCCGATTGCGACCGAACGGGTTCCCGGTCGGAATATTGCAGGCCCGTGGCCGTGCTCATCGGACTGGTATCAGCCGCTGATTCTGATACAACGCCATCATTAGACATGCGGGAAATCACCGTTGTGCTGCTTGACGACCATGGGTATGAACTTGGCTGCTATGTTCCCTGATAATAGTGATGCTGCCACCCGACTGCGCTCAACACGCTAATCCCATTGCCCAAGCGCTACTTAGCAGCTATTTGTAACGTGCTAGTTTAACAAAATCTCATACCCTGTGCTGCTAACCATTTGGTGCTACCCAGCTGGCAATCAGCGCAGACTGCCGCGGCGCAATAATTGCCACAGTACAACCCAGCCACCCAGCAGCGGCCAACGCCGGGCATAACCGGGCAACGCGACTTGCTGACCGCTGTGCCGTTCTATTTTCCAGACCGCGTAATCCAGTGCGCCACGGAAGGTCAACAGGCTTTTAATCAGTCTCAACAGGGCCAGCGGCTTACCCACTGCTATTCGCGCGCGCCAGCGCCACCGACAGCGGCGCCGCGGTGCGGCTGGAATACTGACCTGGAATTGTCCGTCTTTGACCGCGTCCAGCCAGCCTGCGGCGCTCAGCGCACGCTGCGTCTGAGCGCGGTAATAATCCGGCCAGTAAGCAAACAATCCCAGAATACGGTCACTGCGTTCAGCCCGCAGTTCGGTGCGGTAACTGCAGCTTAAACCAGTCTGCCATAACTGCTCGGCATCGAAACTGGCCGGCAACAGCGGCGCGCACTGACTGACAAAATACTGCAGCGCGTGCTCCAGCCAGGCATAGATGGACTGTTCCAGCGCCGGCTCGCGGCACCACAGCACGCCACTGGGCTGGGCAAAACGCCCCCACAGATACGGCAGCCACCAGCCACCGGTCACGCCATGCTGAAACTGGGCCACACTGATCACGGCATACTTGGCCCGCAGCGTAGTGTGCTGCCAGCTGGTCTCCAGATAAAACACATTGGGCGGCAACAACCGGTTCAGACCGGCGCGCAACCAGCCCATACCTGCATCCCGGTAGCGATCCACCAGCACATAAAAATCGGCAATACCGTCGCCAGCGTTGCCCGCGCGCAGACACGAACCGTAGTACAGCACCGCAGCCACGCCCTCACCGTGTTGGGCGCGCAGCGCGGCCGCCAGGGCGCACAGATCATCACCTGCGGTGGTGCGATCGGAGAGCGCCTGCAAGGCGGTGCCCGCGTTTGGCTCTGGTGCTGACTCCGGCCTGCCGCCGGGCGGCTGATCCGCGGCGCTTGAGCGGCTCATCGCAAGCGCCGCAATAACGGCCAGGCTGCCAGTGCCAGCAATAGCACCGGTCCGAAATTGGTCACAATCGGATTAATGCCCGCCAGCAGACCGACATAGCCCAGCGCTTTGGTGGTCAGGTAAAACAGCATTCCGATCGCCGCCGCCTGAAACACGCGTAAGGCCGCGCCCTGGCTGCGGCTGGTGCTGGTGGCCACCGGAATGGCAATCAGCGCCATGATCATGGCGCTGAAGGGAATCGCCAATTGCTGCCATAAAGCCAGATCATAGGCACTGACCGCCTGGCCGCGCGCACGCAGCTCCCGCACGTAACGGAACAGATTACTCAGCCCCAGGCTTTCCGGCGGCACCGTTAAAACGCCGATCTGATCATTGGGCAGAAACGACTGCCAGCCCAGTTGCGCATGTTGCTCGACGGCGCTGGAACCAGGCCCGATCTCCTTTACCCACACATCCTGTAATAGCCATTGGCTGGATTGCTGCTCCACTACCGCGCTTTTGGCATGCACGTAGCGGACCAGTCCGTTTTGTTCGGAAAAGTCGTAGATGCTGATGCCGCTCGGAATCCGGCCCAGGCGGAATTCCTGGATATTGATAAACTGCAGCCCATTACGCGCCCAGAACCCCTGCTCACCGGTTAGTGCGGAATGCTCGGACTGGCGTACGGCGCGGAATGTGTAAGCATATTCAGCCAGTTGCGGAATCACCCATTCAGCCAGTATCAGCATAATGGCGATCACCGCCACCACCGTCAGCATGACGCTGCGCAATACCCCCCAGATAGATGCCCCCAGCGCGCGTACCGCCACCAGCTGCTGGCTGGCCGCCAGCATCCCCAGGGCGATGATGCAGCCCAGCAGAATAATCAGCGGCAACAGGTCAAATACCTCACCCGGCATGATCAGCGCGGTAAAATAGAAGGCATCCGCGGCACTGTATTTACCCTGGCCTATTTCATCCAGCTCGTCCACCAGTGTGATCAGGCTGAAGATGCCCACCAGCACCACCGCGGCCAGCAACATCGCGCGCAGCAGCTCGTTACGAAGATAGCGGGTAAAAGTCTGCATCTGTCAGGCCGGATGTCCGCCCACGCGCTGTCTGCGCGGCCGGCCGACGGGCCACACCAGGCCAATAAAAATAGACAACAACAGTAACTGCGGCCAGAACACCCCGGGAAACAGTGGCACGTTGCCCAATTCCATCCAGGTGCGCGCCAGTGAGTTCAGGTTGTAATAGACGATCATGAAAACCGCCGCGAACAAAATCCGTGTGTAACGTCCGGTGCGCGGCGCATGCCGACTCAGCGGCACGGCTAACAGGGCCAGCAGCAGAGTGGACAGCGCGGCGCCATAGCGTCCCTGAAACTCAGCGATTTCAAACGGTTCGGTGCTGTTGGATAACACCTCGGTACTTTTTGCTTTGCGGCGGTTACCGGGATCGGGGTGATCCTGGGGCTGCAGCTTCAGGCGCATATCGTTAAAGGCCAGATGCCAATCCTCGCTGGCATCGCCCTGCTCAGTCAGCTGATACAGATAGCCCTGGGTAAAATCCATCACCCGCTCGCCGTCAGGCCCGCTCTGCTGGGTGGCGTCACGGGCGAAGATAAATTCGTTGCGTCCGTTCACGGTGCGCGCCATGAAGACCTGATAAAGCGTATCGTCTTCGCGCCGGTCCGCGAAAATCACCCGTCCGCTGGCATCGCCTTCGGTCATCTGGCTGATATAAAACTCTCCGCCTTCGATACGGCGAAAATCGGTATCCTGATCGATCGCGGCATCAATGGTATAAATATGCTGGTAAGCCTGTGGTCGCAACCAGATGCTTTCCGCGCCAATCAATAATGCCGCCAGCACGCCCATGCCCGCCACACTGCTGAACAGCATCCGGTCACCCCCGCCATTGGCACGAATGGCCAGTGCTTCCTGACTGGCAGTCAATTGCCCGAGCCCGGTTATGATCGCCAGAAACAGCGCAAACGGCAGCAACACCTCCAGGGCCACCTGAGTTTGCAGCCCAATCACGCTCATGAACTCGGTGACCGTCATGGAAACCGCGCCCCCGGCGCCGATCAGCTTGCTGGCCCCCCAGGCCAGATACATCGCGATCAGAAACAGCAGGATACCGGCAAACGGACGCAGCACGGTGCGCATGATGTAGCGGCGCAGAATCATCAGGCTCCCTGTTTTCCGGCCGAGTGGCTGGCGGCGGCAACCTGATCAGATGGTTTTGGCATAGACATGATAACGCTTATAGGGTTGTCCGGAAATCGCTTCAATAATGTCACGCATGCCTTTGTTGTCCTTCAATATCCACGAGAGTTCCACATTCCGCAAACCACCCGGCACGGTTTGAATCTGTAATTGCTCGATCATCAAAAAAGACACTGCTCCGGCCAGCGGCGTGCCATGGTATTCGCGCAATACGCCCATCAATGGCACTCGTCCGTTGCGGACGGTCCGCATCTTTAAACGCCATAACAAGCGTGGCAGTCCAAACGGCAACAATCTGCCGCGCAGTCCGCGCAGCATGTCGTTCATATTGGGGAACACCACAATGAACGCAATCGCTCGCTGCTCATATTCCACGATCTGTACCCAACCGGGCCGCACCAGCAGCTTCAGGTGCTCGCCCAGTTCCTGAAATTCCGCCTCAGTATAGGGTACAAACCCCCAGTTATTGGCCCAGGCATCGTTAAAAATAGACCGCATCAGTTCCATTTCCTGGGCACGATTACGCCAGTCAGGTTCGCGGATACGGACCTTGGACCGGTACTGACGCGCCAGCCGCGTCATGATTTTAGGTGTTTCGTAGCGTGGATCCAGCATGTAGGCCAGCAGTTCCTGAACCGGTTCCAGGCCATACGCCAGATAATTTTGCTGATAGTACCTGGGTGCATGACCCATCATCATATAAGGCGGTGTCTCAAAACCGTCGACCAGTAACCCCGTTTGGGCATTAATGGAAGGATCAAACGGACCCTGCAGAACCTTTGCACCCTGCCCGTTCAACCAGTCAGCGGCGGTATCCAGCAGTGCGCTGAATACCGCCGGGTCATCGACGGCTTCCAGAAACCCAAACTGACCGATAGTGGCATCCTGATGCAGCGAATCCCGCTGGGCGCTGATCCGTCCCACCACCTGATTACCACGCCAGGCCAGCCAGGCCCGCAGTTCGGCATGCTGTGACCAGGCGCTGCGGCCACGTAGAATCGCGTTTAAATCCATGTTCAAGGGCTGCACATACAACGGGTCATGCGCGTATATCTGCTGTGGCAGATCCATAAACCGCTGCCGCTCGCCGCGCGACAATACCGGTTTTATGTGCAATTCCTGTTGAATTGATAAGTTCTGGGTCATTCAATCTATTCCGGCAGCTGCTCAAACAATACGCACTGGCACGCCATTCATGAGCGTATGTGGTATTTTTACCACGTTATTTTTGTAGTAAATTATACCTATGGGATTGTTTTTTTAACGCAAATTTTATTTAATTCTATATGCTATACACAAACCAGCACCATGACGTTGTGTTTGAGCAACAAATCTATCCATGCTGTAGTAAAATTGTCAGAAATGCTTGCAACGCACCAGCTTAGCAGAGAAAATAGCCAGTTATTTATATGCATCCGGGCGAGTAGAGTGTCTGTTCCGGGCAGGGTTTGCCGACATCCAGTCTCGTCGGCTGAGCTGGCGTGGATGCAGAGAAACAGCGCAATAGCAAGGTTTTTCCGGGCTGTACGTGTGGTGGATAATCAGATTGATACAGGATTGATGCATGCATAACCTAGAAAAACAAGGCGTTTCGATGCTGTTCGTGACGCGCGCTATCCGTATGAGATTCCAGGGAGACGCTAGTTTTGGCTAACAACGGCACACCGACAACTCATTCATTGCCATTATGCGCCGGCCGTTTTGCAACGCTGGCAGCAGCACTGGAATACGCCAGCCAGGGCGAAACCGGTTATAACTTTTACAATGGACGTGGTCAGCTATATTGCAAGCTGCCTTACTCCCTGTTGTATCAGCAGGCTCGTGAACTGGCGGCGCGGCTTATTGGGCTGGGTGTCGAACGCGGCAACCGGATGGTGCTGGTGGCAGAGACCGGCCCGGACTTTGTGCGCTTTTTTTATGCCTGCCAGTTCGCCGGCATAGTACCCGTACCGGTACCCGCGGCAGTTCATCTGGGTGGCCGTGAAGCCTATATCCGCCAGTTGCGCAAACTGATTCAGAGCGCGCAGCCAGCGCTGGCGATGGCGCCATTGGATTATCTGGAAATGCTGGAAACCGCCTGCGAAGAGCTGGCGTTGCAGCATGTCGGCGACCCCGAATACTACGACCGGCAGGTCGGCGGCGATCAACCATTGGAGCCGTTGGGTTCTGATGAACTGGCCTATCTGCAATACACCTCCGGCAGTACCCGCTTTCCGCGCGGCGTGATGATCAAACAAAAAACCGTGATGCACAACCTCAACGGTATCCTGGAGCACGGCCAGGAAATGAACGAGCACGACCGCTGTGTCTCGTGGTTGCCCTATTATCACGATATGGGTCTGGTCGGGCTGGTGCTGGCGCCGATGGCTTCGCAGCGTTCGGTCGATTACATCGGCACCCGCGATTTTGCCATGCGCCCGCGCCTGTGGCTGAATCTGATGTCCGAAACCGGCGGTACCGTTTCTTTCAGTCCGCCGTTTGGTTATGAATTATGTGCCCGCCGGGTGCGTCCGTCTGATCTGGAGCGCCTGGACCTGTCCGCCTGGCGGGTTGCCGGTGTTGGCGCGGAAACCATCCGGCCCAGCAGTCTGAGCAACTTTGCCAATGCCTTGCAGGATGCCGGCTTTAACCGTCGCGCCTTCCTGGCCTGCTACGGCATGGCGGAAACCTCACTGGCGATCAGCTTTGCACCGCTGGAGCGCGATGTGCACATCGAATATGTGGATGCTGACCGGTTGGGTCATGAACAGATCGCGATCTCGGTTGATCCGAGCGCCCGTGATGATATCCGGGTTAATCAATTTGTGCGCTGCGGAATGCCCATTCCGGATCTGGAAATGGAAATTCGTGATGAACACGGCCAGGTTTTGCCGGAAAAACAATGCGGCACCATCTTTGTGCGCGGCCCCAGTGTGATGAGCGGCTATTTCAATGAGCCGGAAATCACCGCCGAAACGCTGCTGCCGGATGGCTGGCTGAATACCGGCGACATGGGCTATCTGGTCGATGGCGAGATCATCATTACCGGCCGTCAAAAAGACATGATTATTATCAACGGCCGCAATATCTGGCCGCAGGATCTTGAGTTCCTGGCCGAATGCCAGCCTGAAGTCCGACCTGAAGACGCGTCTGCCTTCTCCATCACCGATCAGGACGGCCTGGAAGTCGCGGTCATGGTAGTACAGTGCCGTCAGGCTGATCCGGCCGTGCGCCGCGACCTGGCAGAGCGCCTGCGCGCTTCGGTACAGGCTGAAGTGGGCATTGATTGCCGTATTGATCTGGTTCCACCGCATACCCTGCCGCGTACCTCATCAGGCAAGCTGTCACGTTCCGGCGCCAAGAAAGATTACCTGCACCGCCAGGATATTGAAAACGCTGTTAATCAGTCCTCCCGGCAGCGTATTGCTGACGCAGCTGCCTGAGCTGCGCTGAACCCTGAAACTGCGGGTTGCATTAACCGGCGCTACCGGTTTTATCGGCAGCCGCCTGGCACAGGCCCTGCATAACAGGGGGTATTCCCTGCAATTGCTTATCCGCGGCGGCAAACAACGCACGCCGTTGCCTGTCGATGAGCGCGTCAGCGTGGTCGGCGGTGCGCTGCGGGATCAGGCCGCCTTACAGCAGTTGGTCAACGATTGCGATGTCATCGTGCATTGCGCCGCCAGCGTGCGGGGCGCATGCTGGCAGGACTTTTATCAGGCCAACGTGATCGGCACCCGCAACCTGCTGAGCGCCATCAACACCAGCAGTTCGGCCAGACACCTGGTGGTCATTTCCAGTCTGGCGGCACGTGAACCGCAGCTGTCCTGGTACGCGGAAAGCAAATTCCTGGCCGAGCAGAGCTGTCGGGCCCTGTCCGGACCAAGCTGCGCCATCCTGCGACCACCGGCGGTGTATGGACCTGGTGATAAGGAAATGCTGCCGCTGCTGCGCATGCTCTATCGTGGCTATGCCGTACGCGTTACGCCTGCCGAGCAACGGCTGTCACTGATTCATGTCGATGATCTGATCACCGCCCTGGTGGCGCTGAGCGAACAACCGACAACAGGTTTGTACAGTTTGAATGACGGCGAGCCCAATCACTATGACTGGGACAAGCTGTGCCATATCATCAGCGAGTATTCCGGCAATAAGGTCCGCGCCCTGCCGCTGCCGCCGATGCTGCTGAAAACCATAGCACAGGTCAATCTCAGATTGGCGCGCATCCGTGGTGAAAAGCCCATCCTATCGCCTGGGAAAGCCCAGGAATTGTTATGGCGGGATTGGACTTCCGACAATCAGGTATTGCGGGAAGCGACCGGCTGGGCGCCAGCGGTGCGTCTGGCAGAGGGACTGAGGGGACTTAAATTAGGTGGTTAGGGTGCCTTCTCCGCACTCTGATCCGTCATTCTGAACGCAGTGAAGAATCTCAACATAGCGTTCAGAATGACGGATCAGGCTAAAGAGAAAGTCTGCTGCAAAACCCAGCCCTCAAATACGCTAGAATAGACGCTTTAATTCACACCCAAACCGCATGACAGACACTGCAGCAAAACCCGGCGATTCCATCTGGAGTCGAGACAAATACCATCTGGATAAGATGAATCTGCGCGACCTGACGGTCGCCTATTTCCGCTATCCGGATATTCTGGTGTATATCTTCCTGACCCTGGCCGGGGCCGTGACCGCGGTAATGGCCGCCACGCACTGGCTGCAGCTGGCCTTGCCCGCGTTGGTGGCGGTGGTGATCTATCCACTGGCCTGGTATCTGCTGCATCGCTACGTACTGCACAGTCAGGCGCTGTACAAGAGCAAGCATACCGCTGAAGTGTGGGCGCGAATTCATTACGCACATCATCAGGACCCGCATGATCTGCGCGTGCTGTTTGGCGCGTTATACACCACCCTGCCGACCGTGGTGATCGTCACCATGCCGGTCGGCTGGCTGCTGGGCGGTGTGGCCGGGATGGCCTCGGCGTTTGCGGCAGGCGTCGCAACCACCCTGTTTTATGAATTCTGCCACTGCATCCAGCACTTGCGTTACGTGCCCAAATGGGGCGTGCTGCAGCGCATGAAGCGCTACCATCTGATGCACCATTTCCGTAATGAAAACTATAATTTCGGTATCACCAATTTTTTCTGGGATCGGATTACCGGGACTTTTCAGCCGGAACCGGCGGCTGTGCCGCGCAGTGAAACCGTGTTCAATATCGGCTATACCGAAGCCCAGAAAAAACGCTATCCATGGGTAGCGGAACTGGCTGAGAAACAACAGATTCACGTGCGCACCGTGGCCGATCAGGACGATATCTCCGGCCATGACGATATCACCACGCGAGCTGCCTGAAATGCCTGACAACGCTGCTTTATTAGCCCTGGTGCAACGCGAGCTGCAGCAGATCAAGCCCGAGGCCGGCACGATCAGTGCCGATACCGACCTGGTGTCCGATCTGAGTCTGGATTCGGTCCAGGTGCTGGAAATGTGTACCGCCATCGAAGACGAACTGGATGTATCTATCCCGGTCAATAAACTGGGCGACGTGCGCACTGCCGGCCAGCTGGTGGCGGTACTGCAGGCAATCACCACCGACTGAAGCAATCCGGGCGCAGCCCGCGGCTGCTTCGCCGCTTATTCATTAACGAATTCATTACCGATACAACGCCATGTCAGACAACACCCTGTTCAGCAAGCTGCAACCCATCGCCGAAGCCCGCCGGATGCTCGATCATGCCGGCATCGACCCGTTCGGCACCGCCATGCAGGACATCATCTCACCCACCGAGGCGATCATTGATGGCCGCCCCACCATTCTGGTCGGCACCAACAATTATCTGGGCCTGACCTTCGATCAGGAGGCCATCCAGGCGGCCCAGGATATCCTGGAACAGCTGGGCACCGGCACCACCGGCTCACGCATGGCCAACGGCAGCTTCAGCCTGCACCGGCAACTGGAAATCGAATTTGCCGAGTTTTACGGCCAACGCGACTGCATTCTGTTTTCCACCGGCTATCTGGCCAACCTGGGGGTGATTTCGGCACTCGGCACAGCCCGCGATGTGATCGTGCTGGATGCCGACTGTCACGCCAGTATCTACGATGGCTGCAAACTCGGTGGCGCGGAAGTCATCCGCTTCAAACACAACGATCCGGAAGATCTGGCCAAGCGCATGCGCCGCCTGGGAGAACGCGCCAGCGAAGCGTTGATCATCGTGGAAGGCCTGTACAGCATGCTGGGTGATCTGGCCCCGCTGAACGAGTTTGCGGCGGTCAAACGCGAGTATGGCGGTTACCTGCTGGTTGATGAAGCTCATTCGCTGGGCGTGTATGGCGACACCGGTCGCGGCGTGGCGCAATTGCAGAATTGCGAAGATGAGGTGGATTTTACCGTTGGCACGTTCAGTAAAAGTCTGGGCGCTACTGGCGGGTTCTGCGTCAGCCAGCGCACGGAGCTGGATCTGATCCGTTACGCCAGCCGGCCGTATATCTTTACCGCCTCGCCTACACCATCCACCATCGCTTCTACCCGCGTTACCTTGCGAAAATTGCGTGATGGCAACCATTTACGGGCCAATTTGTTTGCGCGTGCAGAGCAGTTGCATGCCGGTTTGCGGGCGATCGGTTATCACGTCGCCAGCGATGTCTCGCCGGTGATCGGCATTACCATCAAAGGCAAGGAAAATGCCCTGGCCTTCTGGAAGCAGCTGTTGGAAAGCGGCGCCTACTGCAACCTGGTGCTGCCACCCGCCACCCCCAGCGGTGATCCATTACTGCGAATCAGTTTAAGCGCGGCGCATACTCCGGAGCAGATTGAACAGGTACTGGAAATCTTCAGGCAATTAGCGCCGATGCTGGAGCAGCAGGCGGCATGACCTATCCATTGAAAACAAAAGCTGACAAGCAATGAACATAGAACCATTGATTGTGCTTTAGAGCCACCATTGATAAAAACCAGCAAGCTGTGCTTTAACTACGCTCTCACCGAGGCAAAAGTTCTCAAGGGCCTGAATTTTTCTATTCATGCAGGCGAAATCTTCGGCTTGCTCGGCCCTTCCGGTTCCGGTAAATCCACTACCCAACGCATACTGATGGGGTTGCTGCCCGGCTTTTCCGGTCAGGCCACTGTCTTCGATCAACCGGTGGGCACCATGGGCCGGTCATTTTATGAGCGCATCGGTGTCAGCTTTGAATTGCCTACTCTGTATCTGCGCCTGACCGCGCTGGAAAACCTGCGGTTATTTGCTTCACTGTATTCGGTTAAAACCCTGAAGCCAATGGATGTGCTGGCCATGGTCGGTTTGCAGGATGATGCGCATAAACGTGTTGAGGCTTTTTCCAAAGGCATGAAGATGCGCCTGAATCTGTGCCGGGCGTTATTGAATGATCCGGAACTGTTGTTTCTGGATGAGCCGACCACCGGCCAGGACCCTGCCCGCGCAAGAATTACCCGTGATCTGATTCGGGCACTGAAAGCCCAGGGCAAGACCATTTTTCTGACCACCCACAATATGGCCGAAGCCGATGAAATCTGTGATCGGGTGGGTTTTCTGGTACATGGGCGGGCCGATGTGATTGATACACCGGCGGCGTTAAAGCGGCGCTATGGTCAGCGGGTTCTGGATGTCGTGGTGGAACACAACCGTCAGCAAAAAACCATCACCCTGCCAATGGATGGCCTCGGCGATAACAGCGAATTTCAACAACTGTTAAAAAACCAGACCATCGTATCCATGCATACCCAGGAAGCCAGCCTCGACGATGTATTTATTCAAGTCGCGGGACAGACATCGTGAGCCGTTTGCTGTCACTGGTTCAGCATGATTTCCGAATGCAATGGCGGTATCGGATTATTGCTGCTTATATTGTCGTGATTGGCGTGACCGCGGCGGCGTTGTATTTTTTGGCGAAATATCTGCCCGGCTGGTTGTTTGGGTTAACCGTGTATTCGGATTACGCGGCGCTGGGCTTTTTCTTTCTGGGTGGTCTGATGCTGTTCGAGCAGGCGGAAAATACCCGTTCCGCCCTGGCCGTCAGTCCGCTATCAGGCAATGATTATCTCAAGGCCAAAATAATCACCCTGACCCTGATCGCTTTAGTGGCTTCGATTGTATTGGGTCTTGCCAGTCAAAAATCAGTCAACTGGGCACTGTATTTGCCGACCGTTGCATTGATCTCGGTTCAATATATCGGCCTGGGTGCCTTGATGGGCACCAAATTCAAAACCGTTACCGGCTATCTGATCGGTTCGGTATTTTTATTTTTACCCATCACCCTGCCCTGTCTGCTGGCGTTTCTTGACCCCATGCCCATCGGCTTCGCGCTGATACCCGCTACCGCGCAACTAAAATTGATATTTATCAGCTTTGACCACATCAGCTTGCCCGCCTGGCATATCGGTTTGATGCTGAGTGTGACCATGCTGACTGCAATACTGTCGGTATGGCTGGGGCAGCGTGCACTGCAGCAACATTTCGGGCTAAAAACGTGAACATGCCGGACATGAACACATTCAGCGTGCTACGGCCGCGGCGATTATCAGCCCTGTTCCGGGCGGATGTGTATAACATTATCCGCGACCCGATCATGGCGCTGGTGCTGGTACTGGTGATGTCACTGCCTTGCGCCGTATGGGTCTGGCGCACCGAAATGGATGCCTATGCCGTGAATGCATTCGGCATCGCTGATATTTCCCTATACATCTCCAGCTTTGTGCTGTTATTGACGGCGGTTTTAATGGGCTGGATGACCGGCATGTTATTGCTGGAAGATCGCGACGACGGTCCGTTACTGGCGCTGGAAGTCACCCCGATCGGTAAAAATGGTTTTCTGCTCTATCGCACCGGTATTACCGCCCTGCTCGCGTTTATGGCCACTTTGCTGATTGGCCGGCTATTGCTCGAGCAAACGCTGGGATTGCAACTGTTACTGGCTGTTTTGGTGGCACTGGAAGCGATAATAATCACGTTTGCGCTGCTGGCGATGGCCGGCAACAAAGTCGAGGGGCTGGCGTTGAGCAAAGTGCTGAATATCGCTGCGCTGGTTCCGTTACTGGCACTGGTCCCTTCAGAGCTGCGTTACCTGGCTGCCGTGATTCCCAGTTATTGGGTCGGTGAGCTGCTGTATGGCACTGTTTTGCCGGTAACGTTAATCAGCATGCTGGCGGTGTTGGTGCATGTTGTGGTGCTGTTACTGCTGTATCGACTGGTCAGCCGGCGTCTGGGTTGAGCTGGGTGGGTCGCCCGCAAGCGGGCTCCTACAATTGGGGCGGGGTTGATTGCCCGTAAGCGGGTTGCTGCAATTTATAGAAGGTGTGCACGTTATTCTTGTAGGAGCCCGCTTGCGGGCGACCACGGCTGCTAAAAGACTCATGACTACCAACCTGGATACTCACCAAATCTATGCAATGCCACCAGTCACCACTAAATATGAGTCTGCAACCACAGCACAACCCAGGCTAATAAACCGCGCCCAAAAAAACCTGAAAAGAATCTAAAAGAAAGGAAAATGGAGCGGGAAACGAGGCTCGAACTCGCGACCTCAACCTTGGCAAGGTTGCGCTCTACCAACTGAGCTATTCCCGCACCGAACGCGATATTTTAGGCCCTGACCGGGTATTGTCAAGTCTGGACCACCTGATTGCGTAAATAGATTAACTCGGCCTGATGTGCAGCCACCGGGGCAACCTGTCGAGCCAGTATAAGCACATCACGTGCCTGAGGCCAGCCGTCTGACGTCTGCCCGTCGAGATTATCCGCCAGGGCGCTCTGCAAAGCGCCCTGCAGGGCGGCAAAGCCACTTCCGATCGCCTGCCAGCTGACCGGCTCGGCCAGCGACGGCGGCTGAAAATCCTTTGCTGAGCATAGCTGCTCTGCACCGATCAATTCAGGTATACCCTGCGGGTTAGCGCGATAACTGGCGATATAGACCTCCTCCATGCGCGCATCCAAAGCGGCAATGATGTATTGCCCACCCTGTCTGGCGGCTTGCAGCGCCAGGGTCTGTAAGCTGGATACCGGATAGACCGGCAGATCCAATCCACCCGCCATGCCCAGTGCCACCGAAAAGCCCAGCCGCAGGCTGGTAAAGCTGCCGGGCCCCCGGCTGACGCAGATGCCGTCCAGTTGCCGGCGTACCAGACCTGCTTCGGCCAGTAATTCATCAGCCCAGGGCAATATCAGTTCACCATGCCGGCGCGGGGCATGCTGATAGCGCTGCAGCACTTCGCTGCCGGTGTCCAGCGCGACTGAACAGGCTTCCGCGGTGGTATCAATGGCCAGTCTGGGCATAATTATTCCACGGGGTTGAGATGCTGGCCGTGCCGGGCGCGGATAAACGCCAGCGCCTCGGCCTGATCCTGTGCCCGCGGCATGGCCGGCAGGCTGTCGATAAACTGCCGCCCATAGCCTTTGGTGTGCAGGCGGTTATCGCCGATCACCACCACGCCATAATCCTGATGACCACGGATCAGACGGCCGACGCCCTGCTTCAGTGCCAGCACCGATTCAGGCAGGGACAACTCCACAAACGGATTGCCACCCGCTTGCCGAATGGCGGCCGAACGGGCCTGCAATACCGGATCATCGGGCGCGGCAAATGGCAGTTTATCAATCACCACCAGTGATAACGCGGCGCCCGCCACATCAATGCCTTCCCAGAAACTGGCCGCCCCCAGTAACACGCAACCGGCGCCCTCGGGGTCGGCAGCGTAATTATCCAGGAACCGCTGCAGCAATTCACTGCGCGGGGCTTCGCCCTGCACCTGCAAATCAAAATCACTGTATTCATGCAGCCAGCCAGCCGCGTCACGCAATGCCCGATGGGTGGTAAATAACAAAAAAGCCCGGCCCCGATTGGCCCGCAACAACGGCATGACCTGTTGCAGCAGCGCCTCGGTGTGCTGCCGGTCACCGGCCGGCGGCAACTGCCTGGGTAACCACAGACAAGTCCGGTTAACAAAATCAAACGGGCTGTCGATCACCATGTTGCGGCTGTCCTCCAGGCCCAGCCGGGCATTGAAATAATCAAACCCTCCGTTGACTGTCAGGGTGGCCGAGGTCAACACCCAGGCAGCATTCAAGGGTGCGCGCACCTGCGCGAAAATCTTACTGACATTCAATGGCGTGGCGTGCAATGCAAAACCGCGCAGACGCGGTTCAAACCAGCAGATATAGTCGTTTTGCGGTTCCCGGAACAACGCCAGGTCGGCCTGCAGTTGCCGGCAGCGGGCCACAATCTGCTGCAACCCGCTACTCGGTTCTTCCAGTGCCTTGATCCGGCCCGCCAGGGCTTCCAGACCGGCGTCCAGATCCGTCAGGATTTTTTCCGGCACCTGACGCTCCAGCACCTGGCTTAAAGCCACCCGGCGCGGCACCGCGGAAAATGCCAGCAGGGCTTCCCGCTGGGCCTGCTCCAGCTCACCGCCAGCAGCGCGGATTTCGTTCAGCAGGCCAGTAGCGGCATCGGCTTCGCTCAGTGCATCGTTCCACAAAGCCGTGACCTGACGATGCGTAAAGGTGGTGCCGAAAAACTGCGCGGCCACCACCGGCGCCTGATGGGCTTCATCGATAACAATCACGTCCACCTCGGGCAATACCTCACCGTGCCCCTGCTCTTTGAGCGCCAGATCGGCAAATAGCAGATGATGATTAACCACGATGATTTGCGCACGCATGGCGGCGCGCCGGGCCTGATAAACGTGACAGTCTTCATACCGCGGACAATCACTGCCCAGGCAGTTCTCCGCGGTGGAGGTTACCAGTGGCCGTATCTGGGCATCTTCCGGCAGTTCCACCAGTTCGGCCAGATCACCGCTGTCGGTGCGTTGCGCCCAGGCATGCACCTGCTGTAGCTGACGCAGCAGCACCGGATTACGCAGCCGGCCGGTAGCACGTGTCTGCTCCAGCCGATAGCTGCATAAGTAATTATTGCGGCCTTTGAGCAAAGCTGTTTTAGCGCCCTGCCGCATCACCTGTAACACCGCCGGCAGATCACGGTGATACAGTTGTTCCTGCAGATTGCGGGTGCCGGTGGAAATCAGCGCGGTTTTGCCACTCGCCAGCAAGGGCACCAGATAGGCCAGGGTTTTACCCGTGCCGGTAGCCGCCTCCGCCACCAGGGTGTCCCGCTGTTCAATGGTCGCGGTAATCGCCTGGGCCAGTTGCTGCTGGCCGGCCCGGGACTTAAAACCCGGCCATTGTTCAGCGAATGGGCCATCCGGCCCCAGTAAGGCATCAACCGAAATAAGCCTGCTCCCTATCTAATCAGGCAATCAGAATGTTTCTGGTTTTCTTAGCGCGCAGCCGGCAGCTCGCTGACGGGCTTCTTCAGAGCCGGCGTAATCATCCAGAAATTCTCGCGAAACACTGATAGTGCGCCAGTTACGGCTACACAGCTCACCCACCTTGGGGCCGACATCATAAGAACGGGAAGCATAATTAAGCGCCTGCTCATAGCTTTCCTGCTGCAGCTTGATTTCCGCGATGCTCTGCAGCAATTCCGGATCGCGTGGCTGTATCCGCAAAGCCCGCTCCAGAAAAATACTGGCTTGATTCAGATCGCCGTTCTGTTCGGCCTGCTCGGCCTGACTGACCAGCTCACGCACACCCGGATTCTGTAGCGGACGCACCTGCAGGCCCGCACCTTCGACTACCGCCGGCTGGCGGATTTCCTGTTCGATATCCACCGAACGTTCCTGAATAGGCACCGGCGCCTGCGTCGAACAGGCCAGCAGCAACAACAGAGGGAGCGTCGCCAGGCTGACCCGGCAAAGCTTGGTTAAGGATAGTTTCATTACAATATTTGCTGCCTGCTCATTAATCATTACTTACTCAGTTGGACGCGCCCAGATTGGGACACGGCCGCCACTGCTGTGGTTCATTACCCTGCCGGAATGGCACCAACCCGGCGCCCGGGCAATCGGGCTCGGTCACCCAGCCACTCTGCCAGTCTACCCAGTACCAGTTTAAGCCCGGTAAGCGATAAACATCGATATCATTAACGGGGATGTCCCGGAACATTTCCGCCCATACCGGCATGGCGGCTGTAGCACCGGTGATACCGGCCGGCTGGTTGTCGTCCCGACCGACCCAGACGACCGCCAGACGGTCCTCAGTATAGCCCACAAACCAGCTGTCCCGCTGATCGTTGGTGGTACCCGTCTTGGCCGCAATCACATGTTGCCGGCCCAGCAATTGCCCCAACCGCCAGGCCGTCCCACGGCGGCTCACATCGGTCAGTGCAAAGGTAATCAGCGGAATGGCTTCACGCTGCGGAAACACATTCAGCTGCACGGGATAGCGAGTCAATGCCCGACCGCCGGAATCCAGCACATCACGTACCGCGCTCAGCCGCGTGCGGTAGCCATCAGCGGCCAGCACCTGATACAGGCTGGCAACTTCCAACGGCGATAATTCCACCGCGCCCAGCAGCAAGGCGGGATGTGGCACGGCATTCTCAGGCAGCAGTTCAAGTTGCCGCAATAATGCCGCCAGCGGTTCCGGTCCCAGCCGCATACCCAGCCGCACGGTGGCCTGATTATAAGATTGAATCAACGCGGTCAGCAGCGGCACCTCGCCGTGATTACGCAGGTCATAATTGCGGGGCTGCCAGTTATCACCATCCGGCATCGACACACTGACACCGGCATCACTCACCAGGCTCATCAAATGCTGACCATTGGCCAGCGCCAGCAGGTATACAAAGGGTTTGATGATCGAACCGATCTGACGGCGTGCATCCAGCGCGCGATTGAAACCGGCCCGGTTCGGATCACGGTCGCCTACCAGCGCCAGCACGTCACCGGTATTCGGATCGGCCACGATCATACCGGTCTGCAGACCCGACCAGCCACGCCCCTGCTCAAGCCGTGCCAGTCCCTGACTGGCCGCCTGCTCAGCCTGGCGCTGGGCCACTGGTTCGAGTGTAGTCATGATCCTCAGCCCAGTGCGCTGCAATTCATCCTCATTGTACTGTTCCCGTAATTGCCGCCGGACCAGATCCATAAAAGCCGGATACCGGCTGCTGATGTAGCCCGGGCTGGTACGCACTGACAATGGCTGCGTCCGCCACTGCCGGGCTGCCGATGCACTCAGCAGACCGGTTGCGGCAAAGCTGTCGAGGATAGTGTTGCGGCGTTGCAGTGCGCGCTCGCCATGCCGGCGCGGGTTGTACCAGGAAGCGCCGCGCACGATGCCGATCAGCAGCGCGATCTGATGCGCTTGCAGATTCTGTACCGGCACGCCGAAATAAAACTCGCTGGCGCGCGCGAAACCATGTACCCCACGGCCACCGGTCTGACCGAGATACACCTCATTCATATAGGTTTCCAGTATCTCGTGCTTGCTGTAGCGCCGCTCCAGGGCAACCGCCATGACCATCTCGTTAAATTTGCGCCACAGATTACGGTTATTGGTCAGATACAGATTACGCACCATCTGCTGGGTGATGGTACTGCCGCCCTGGCGTAATGATCCGCTACTTAAATTACGCCACATGGCGCGCGTCAGGCCACGCCAGTCAATCCCGTGGTGATGTTTGAAATGGCGGTCTTCAACGGCCTGCACACCGGTCACCAGCAGCGGCGGAAAAGCCTCCAGTGGCAGCACTTTGCGGTCATCTCCACCCAGCGTATGCAGACTGCCGATCTCGGCCGGGTCGAGGCGCGCCAGACTGCTGTCCTGGCCATTAACCTGTAAACCGCTGATCCGGTCATCCTGCAGACGCAGTCCAATAACCTGGGCGGGCTGGATACCATCGGCAAAAGCGAACGTCCGGGTATAAATCACCGCCCGGCTGCCCTGCAGCGAGTACTGACCGGCCTGTGAGGGTTCGGCCACCGACTGATAGCCGGCTGCTTCCAGTTCATCTTTCAGCAGTCCACCGCGCAGTGACATTCCGGTATACAAGGTCAACGGCCGGGCATACACCCGGCTGGGCACATCCCAGCGGCGCTGCTCAAAATGCACGATCACCTGGGTGCTGATCGAATAAATCCAGATAGCGCCTGCGCCTGCGCTCAGTCCGAGCAGGCCAGCCAACAGTCGCAGGCTCCACAGCCGCCAGCGGGCTGGTGCCGCTGAACCAGGTTTAGCCGACCGGGAATTAGGCCGGGAATCAGCGCGGGTACGCTTGGCGCGGGCGGGCGGGCGGCGTTTAGTGGCCATTCATTTTCCGTTGATTAAACACTGTTATGCTCGTCTCGGTCGTTATCACTTGCGCAGTAGGCTGCTTGCAGGTTTGACGCTGGGCGCCATGGACGCTGCCAGGCTCACCGGTGGCATGCTTTTTTGTGCGACCCGGCAGTGATGACAGCGCGGCTAACATTAAGGATAATAATGCTGCACTTGCAATCTTTAAGTGAAGTATAAATAATTTGCACAACTTATTGACTTTTTTAATGTTTAGAGGCGGAACATATGAACAAGAATCAAATCACCGGTCTGCTCGCAGGCCTGTTATGCAGTCTGCATGCCGCGGCTGACACCACCCTGGAATATTCCACCAGCGCGAACAGCCAGCAACCCGGCGCGATCTATCTGACGGCTGACAAACTGCGGGCTGATAACGAAGGCGAACGAACCTGGGTATTGTATGACCGTTCCGCCAACACACTGTTCATTGTAGATGATGATGAAGGTAAGTTTTTTGTGATTGACGAAGCCCAGGTCAAAGCTTTGGGACAGACCATCGGTAACGTCAATCAACAACTTGAAGACGCGCTGTCTTCTCTGCCCCCGGAGCAGCGCGCCCAGGCGCGCGCCATGATGCAATCCATGCTGCCGGGTGGCGGTGGCGCCAGCAGCGCTGATGACAGCGAAGCGATTGAGGCGCGCTTTACCGGCCGCAAGGATGAAGTAGCCGGTATCCGCTGTGAAATCGTGGAAACCATGCTTGCGAACCAAGTGGAAAGCGAGATGTGTATCGCCGATCCGGACGCGCTCAAGCTCAGCGCCGCGGAAACCGCTACGCTGGAGTCAATGGCTGAATTCGCACAGACGGTACTGGACGAGATCAAAACCAATGCCGGCAACCTGCTGCCCGCGAATTTTTCCGGTGGTTCGATCGTCAAGGTGCTGGAAAGCGGCGTACCGGTACGGATGGTGGACAGTCAGAACAATGATTCCGCTACGTTGGAATCGGTCAGTCATGCTGATATTGATGCTGAACTGATGCGTATTCCAGCCAGCTATCAGCGTGATAGCTTCGGCATCGGGCAGTAAATCCGGCGTTACTGGCCAGTTTCGACACCGCTTAAACATGCATGCCAAAACCGACAGCCTGAGACACGGCGAATACGCCCCACCGGTGCCTGATCCCAGCCTGCCGGTACTGGTGACCTGGCGATCTCAGGCATCCGATCAGCAGCCATCAAAAGCCGACCTCGAAGCCTATTCGGATAACCCGGAATGGCTGAGCTTCGACAGTTCAAGGCAGCATTTTGATGCCGCCCTGCAGGAGGCTTGCCGGCGTTATCCCGGTCACCAGCTGATCCTGCTGCGACAGGATATTGAGTTGCCTGACAAATTGCTGCAGCGGCTGGCTTTCTGGCGGCAACAAGCGCCTGATATTGATGCCATCGCGGTACTCAGCAATTGGCGTGCAGGGTTTAATCCATTCGGACTGGCCGGGCAGTTGCCGGAACCACCGCTGGACGCAGCTCTGGATGCGCTGGTTGCCAATACCAGCCAGCGACGCTTGTATGGCGTCAGTCAGTGGCCCCAGCACCTGGTCTGGATCAGTGCCCGGGCCGCGCAACGGCTCAGCGAGCTGGATCGCTCCATCGCGGACAGCCTGCCGGAACGGGTTGGCATCCGGATGCTGCTCGCTGATGACATTTTTGCCCGCTGCCACAGCCAGACGCTGTTCAGCCCCACGCCGGATTATGACTGGGATATGCCACCCGCCTTCCCGGCTGAATACCGCCAGGGCGTGTTACAGCAGTTAGTCGCTGACGAAGTCTGGTCACTGCCACGCATTGACCCGGGTAACCAGCCGGTGCTGCTGCATATTACCCACAGCTGGGGTGGTGGCGTGGCCCGCTGGGTGAAAGATTACTGTGAACATGATCACATTCATACCCATCTGGTTCTACAGTCGCGCGGGTTCTGGAAAAACAAGCAGTACGGCACGCAACTGAGCCTGCATCAAGGCTGCCCGGATGGCCCGCAACTGGCCGGCTGGTGGCTGACCCCTGGAATCTATTCAACCGAAATCCGTAACCAGCAGTATCAGGAAGTACTCGATACCATCCAGCGCCTGTATCAGGTCAGTCGGGTAGTAGTGTCATCACTGATCGGGCACAGCCTGGATGCTCTGCGCTGCCCGCTGCCCACCATTCAGGTACTGCACGATTTCTACCCTGCCTGGCCGTTACTGAGTGTTGCGCCGGGCACTGATCCAGATCAGATCGACCTGCGCCGAAGCCTGGCGGAAACCAGTGCCAGCGAATGTGAATTTACCGATCGCGACAGCCGTGACTGGCAGGTGCTGACCCGCAGCTGGCTGTATCATTTGCGTCACCCGCGGGTGCGCCTGATCGCACCAACTCAGGCTGCCCGACAACAGTTACTGGCCATCTGTCCGGATGCCGAGCGTATTGAGATTGACATTATCGGGCATGGACTGCGCGCCTGGGAGGACATCCCACCCACAAGCATTGATAGCCAGCGCCCGCCTGCTGAGATGATCAGAGTATTGGTACTGGGCCGGCTGCAGCTAGGCAAAGGCCGTGATCTGCTGCTGCAGGCGCTGCCGCAGCTGGATCAGCAAATCCATATAACAGCACTGGGCTGCGGCCGTGAAGGGCGCCAATTGCTGGGTCACCGCAATGTCGATGTGATCATGCAATATGACTGGCAGCAATTGCCACAGCTAATCGGACGGATTCAGCCGGACGTGGCGTTGTTATTGTCGACCGTACCCGAAACATTCAGTTATACGCTGAGCGAGCTGCAGGCGCTGCACGTACCGGTGATCGCCACCCGCAATGGCAGTTTTACCGAACGGGTGGAACATGGCGCGAATGGCCTGTTGATTGAACCAACCAGCACAGCGCTGGTGCAGACGCTGACCGGGCTGGTCAACAATCGCATCGTGCTGAAGCAACTGCAGCAACGTGTCCAGGCTCTACAACCGGTCAGCATGCCGCAGATGCTGGCCGATTATGAAACGGTCTGGCAATCGATTCACGAGCCATCGCGCCCATTGGCCAGCGCCGCCAGTAAGAACGATCTGGCCAATGCTCAATTGCTCAATCAAACGCGCCTAAGCGACTGGCGTGGGCGGGAGTTAGAGCAGCGCACCGCCAGGCTGCAGGCAGCTTATCAGGAACTCGGTGCACGCCTTAAGCAACTGCGCGCGCAAGGCCGGGATCTGCAGCAGCTTCGCGCTGAGCGCCAGCAACTGAAGCAGGCACTAAGCAGTCTGACCGGCCGGATGCACCAGCTCAATCTTCAGTTCAATAACCAACAACAGCAGCTGCGGCAAACACTCAATCACCTGCAGCATCTGCAGGCACGCCTGGATACGGTGCTGGACAGCCGTTCATGGCGACTAACCAAACCGCTGCGTTTATCCAACCGGCTGCTGTATAACCTGAAACGTTTTGGGGCATTCAATCCGCTGCGCTGGCCACGCTTGCTTAACAAACTGATCCAGCGCCTGCAGCGTCAGGGATTGAGCAGTACCTTGCGTAGTCTGCAGGAAGTGCCTGAAAGTGTTGCCTCACACCACACGCTCAGCACTGACATGCCCACTGAGCCGGTCGCCTGGCCACCGGTAGCTACCGGCACTGCTTTAGCGCACACCCACATCGTGCTGTTGCGGCAGCAGCGACCAGCCGCGCTGGCGGCCTTGTTGAATCATCTGTTGGATGCCGTCGCACAACAGCCAGCGCAGGTACATATTCTTGCCGCAGACCAACCAGGGCCGCAACAGCAGGCATTAAGCGAGTATCTTGACAGCTGTGAGGGCCTGCATGTTTATGCCAGCCCGAAAGCCCTCAGCAAAGCACTCAAACAGGCTTACTATGCTGCGCAAATTGACCAGTTGCTGGTCGCGCAAGGCCCGCTGCTCAGCAGTGCCAACAGCCTGCGGGCATTATTGCGCTCAGCCGTTCACCGGCCGGCAGCCATGCTGGTTGGTGGCCTGGAAACCAGCCTGGATGAGTCACCACGGCATCCTCTGGAAAGCTACAGCCGGACTGCTGCTGCGCTGAATCCAGCCTTGTTGCTGCTGCGTGCCAGCGCTTTGGACGGCCTGTTGGAATCCAGCTTCCCCAAACAACCACTGGCGGAGCTGTTACCGAGTGTTACCGAACTGCTACAGCGCTACGACGGCCAGGTCTGGCAGCAGTACAACGCCCGCTATCATATCCTCGGCGATCATCCCGAAGCGGTGGATTTACCTGTGCCCACGGATGCTGACAGACCGGCGATACTGATCGTCGACGCCTGGGTACCGATGCCGGACAAGGATTCAGGCTCGCTGCGGATGACCAATCTATTAAATCTGCTGGTGATGGATGGCTGGCATGTTGTGTTCTGCCCGTTCAATCTGCGTCATGAAGGCCACTACACCGAACAACTGCAAAGTCTGGGCGTAGAAGTCTGGTATGCGCCCTACTTAAGCAGCTTCACTGAATTTTTAAGCACCTATGGTCAGCAATTTCAGAGCGTCATACTCAGCCGTCATGAAGTGGCGGCGCAACTGCTCAAACCGGTACGCCGGTATTGCCCGGATGCCCGGCTGATATTTGATACCGTTGATCTGCACTATCTGCGCGAACAGCGCGAGGCGGATCTGGCTGACAGCCTGCAGCTGCAGCGGATTGCCGAGCAAACCAGGCAACAGGAACTGGCGATCATGCGTCAGTCTGATTTAACCCTGGTGGTAAGCGCGGCTGAGCAGAGCCTGCTGGCTGAAGAAGTGCCTGATTGCCAGGTCGAAGTGCTGTCCAATATCCATGCTACCCATGGCCGTCGCAAAGAATTTCCCAACCGTCAGGATTGCCTGTTTGTAGGTGGTTTTCAGCACCCACCCAATCTTGATGCGGTACGCTGGCTGTGCAACGACATCTGGCCTTTGGTGCAGCTGCAGTTGCCGGAAGCCAGACTGCACATCATCGGCAGCAAAATGCCGGCAGAGCTGACCGCATTGGCCAGTGAACACGTGCTGGTGCATGGTTATGTGGAAGACCTGGACAGCTTCCATGACAACTGCCGCGTCTCACTGGCGCCATTACGCTATGGCGCCGGCGTGAAAGGCAAAATTAACAGCGCCATGAGTTTCGGCTTACCGGTGGTCGCCACCGAGTGCGCCGTGGAAGGCATGAACATGCAGCACGAACAGCAGGTATTGATTGCTGACGATAGCGAGGCCTTTGCTGCCGCGGTGGTGCGTTTGTATACCGACCAGGAATTGTGGAACCGGTTATCCGAGGCCGGACTGGACAATGTCGCCGAGCATTTTTCAATCCAGGCGGCCCGGCAGCAGTTAAATAAAATCCTGAAACTCGAATAGTACCTGCTTAACCTGTCTGGACAGCTTAACGCAGCAGATACCAGTACGCCGCTGCCGCCGCCATCACCGCACTGGTGGCGATACCGGCCCACCATAGCCACCCGGCAGGCCGTCTGACCGGCACTTCACGTAATACACTGTCCGGCCGCAGGCCGGGAATTTTGACCACGAAACGCTGCCGGCCCAAGCGGATCTCGTCACCACTGCCCAGTGTGTGCCGCTGCACGGCCGTGCCATTCACCCAGATATCACCGTCAGACAGGTTTTCTATCAACACCCGATTACCCGCTGCGACAATACGTGCATGCCGCGCCTGGATGGCGGGGTCATTGATGGCTAACTCCACGGCACTGCCCGAACCTATTACCAGGCCGTCTCCTACCGGCAGTTTCTGGCCGGCATACTGGCCGGCCACGGCGTGTAGATAAATTGTTGCATCGGCCGCCGGCGCGCTCATTTTTTCGGCTCGCGCAAACGCCGGGCCAGAGCCAGATCCGCTTCATAGGTGATCTTGAAGTTTGCCGGCGAACCATGCACCACATGCGGCTGATAGCCAGCCGCCTCCATGGCACAGGCGGTATCGGTTATAGCCAGCGGTTCGGCTGCCAGAGCCTGTTCCAGCGCAGGCAGCAGCAAACCGGTTTTGAATACCTGCGGGGTCTGCGCCAGCCATAATCCCTCGCGATTAACCGTTTCAGTCACGCAGCGCAAATCTTCCTGGCTGTCCGCCGGACCGCTGATCGATGGCTGCTGACGAGTCACCCGCTTGACCGTATCGGCAATCGGCAGCGCCAGAATGGCGCCGTGGTCATCCCGGGTGCCGGCTTCGATCACCGCGTCCAGGCAATCTTCCGGCAAACACGGCCGCACCGCATCATGCACCAGCACATAGCCCAGGTCTTCACCGGAAACATGCATGGCCTGTAACCCCATCAATATGCTTTGCATTCTGGAATCGCCGCCATTACAGGTATTCAACGGCTTGTCCAGGGCTGACGGCATGGATGCCCAGCAGCAGTCGTCCGGCGCCAGGCAGACCGTGAAACCGGCAATACGCGGATGCGCGGCCAGTCGCTCCAGGGTATGCAGAATGACCGGCCAGCCATCCAGCAAACGATATTGCTTGGGCATGCCTTCATCCATCCGCTTGCCATAACCGGCTGCCGGGATCAATGCCCAGACCATGTCACCGTCGTATTTACTCATGACCGGTTATCGTCAGCGCCATTGTCGGCATCCTGTGGTTGTCGGTTAGCAGCCGTCTCCGGCTGTTCGATAATCTGGATAAATTGCTCGCCCTGGCCAATCAGGCCGAGTTCGGTGCGAGCGCGCTCGTTGATGGCTTCCTGACCAGCGCGCAAGTCATCCACTTCAGCGGCCAGTTCATGGTTGCGCTTATGCAGCACCTGGTTCTGTTCCTGCTGGGCGGTTACCGCCTGCTGTAATGCCCGCACCTCGCGATACTGCTGCCAGAGCTGCACCTGCAGAGCAATCAGTGCCACCAGCAAGGCGGCTACCAGCAAGCGTAGCATGTCTAGCCAGTCTCGCCGTCAGCGGAAATTGATTCTACCGGGACCGGGAAAGCCGAACTGCCGGCATAACCGGCGGCGTCACCAAGATGCTCTTCAATGCGCAGCAACTGGTTGTATTTGGCGGTGCGGTCGGAACGGCACAGTGAGCCTGTCTTGATCTGACCGGCGCCGGTAGCCACCGCCAGATCGGCGATGCTGGTGTCTTCGGTTTCACCCGAACGGTGTGATACCACCACCCCGTAGTCGGACTGCTGAGCCAGCGTGATGGCATCCATGGTTTCGCTGAGGGTGCCAATCTGGTTGAGTTTGATCAGAATCGCATTCGCCACCTGGCGGTCTATGCCCTGCTGTAAAATGCGGGTGTTGGTGACAAACAGATCGTCACCCACCAGCTGTACCCGTTTGCCCAGACGCTCGGTCAACAGGCTCCAACCGTTCCAGTCGGCCTCATGCATGCCATCCTCGATACTCAGGATCGGATATTGCTCCACCCAGCCGGCCAGCAGATCAACCATCCCTTGAGCATCCAGACTGCGACGCTCGGCAGCCAGGTGATACTCGCCATCCTGATAGAACTCGCTGCTGGCCACATCCAGCCCCAGCCAGACATCCCGACCCGGCTGATAGCCAGCCAGTTCAATCGCCTGCATGATGGTATCCAGGGCGGCCTGATTGGATGGCAATTCGGGCGCAAAGCCGCCTTCATCACCAACGGCGGTAGATAAACCGGCCTGCGCCAGCACGCCGCGCAAGGCATGGAAGATTTCCACGCCACAGCGCAATGCCTCGGAAAAGCTGCCCAGTCCGACCGGCAGCACCATGAACTCCTGAAAATCGATGGCATTGTCCGCATGCGCGCCGCCGTTGATGATGTTCATCATCGGCACCGGCAGGCTGACGGGTCTGTGACCGTGACCATCCGCGGGAATCAGATATTGATAAAAACGCTTGCCATGTTCCTCGGCAACCGCTTTGGCAACCGCCAGGGATACCCCCAGCAAAGCATTCGCGCCCAGACTGCTCTTGTTGTCGGTGCCGTCCAGTTCGATCAGGCGTTGATCAAGATCACGCTGCAGATTGGCATCAAAACCTTTTAACGCGGCATGGATAACGCCGTTCACATGGGTGACGGCTTTCGATACCCCTCTGCCCAGGTAGCGCTGTTGATCGCCGTCGCGCAATTCAATCGCCTCACGACTGCCGGTAGAAGCGCCGGAGGGCACCGCAGCGCGTCCCCAGGTACCTGACTCCAGGAGCACTTCGGCTTCCAGGGTGGGATTGCCGCGCGAATCTATGATTTCCCGCGCGTGCACTCGTTTAATTCGACTCATGATGAATAAGCAGTTGTTTGATCAACACATATTGTAGCGGTTATGACGGTTTTTTGACCACGCGATCAATTGCCAGCAAAGTTTCCAGCAGGGCCTGCAGTTGCCCCAGCGGCCACGCATTGGGACCATCGCTCAGGGCCTGGTCGGGATTCGGATGGGTTTCCATGAAAATACCGGCCACCCCGGCGGCCACCGCCGCGCGCGCCAGCACCGGAACAAATTCGCGCTGACCGCCGGAGCGGCCATCCAGTCCGCCCGGCTGCTGAACCGAATGGGTGGCATCAAACACCACCGGGCGGCCGGTTTCGGCCATGATCGGCAATGAGCGCATGTCCGAGACGAGCATGTTATAGCCAAAGCTCGCCCCCCGTTCGCACAGCATGATCCGCTCATTCCCGGTGGAAGCGACCTTTTCGGCCACATTGCCCATTTCCCACGGCGCGAGGAACTGGCCCTTCTTGACGTTGATCGCCTTGCCGGTCGCGCCCGCTGCCAGCAGCAGGTCGGTCTGGCGGCATAGGAAGGCCGGGATCTGCAGCATCTCGCAAACCTCGGCCGCCGGGGCGCAATGCTCCGGCGCGTGGACGTCG
>JAJFKY010000020.1 GCA_021772975.1 Gammaproteobacteria bacterium | reverse complement strand
AGCAACCGTCTCCGCCGTTTGCAGCATTGGCATATAGACATCCTTGTGCATCGCCACCAGCGCAGGGTCTTTGGCGTGGAAGAGGTTGAAATTCTCGTTCTGCACCAGACTGACGTGCTCCACACCGCCACCAACAGCAATGCTCATGCCGTCATAAAGTATCTGTTTGGCGGCAGTGGCAATAGCCATCAAACCGGAGGAACACTGCCGGTCGACGGTCATGCCACTGACACTCACCGGGCAACCTGCCTTCAGCGCGGCTAAACGGCCAATATTACCGCCGGTGGTGCCCTGTCCCAACGCACAGCCCATGATCACGTCGTCAACTTCTGCCGGATCAACCCCGGCACGTTCCATGGCCACCCCGATTGCCTGACCAGCAATAGTGGGGGCTTCAGTGTTATTAAATAGCCCGCGATAGGCTCGGCCAATCGGGGTTCGTGCGGATGAAACCACTAGTGCGTCAGTCACGCCGGTGCTCCTGATCTATTTAGGTAATTTATTTGGGCTAAGTTGTTGTTAGTCAATTTGCTTCTCATTCTGAGCTTTTATCCAGAAACCGCAGTTCTGGGTCGTCGTTATCTTCCTCACCCCATTCATCTTTTCGGTTAGGGGTAAACCAGCTCACCAGCGTGCAGACGTCGGTCAGACAGGTACCGGTATGCGGCATCTGCGGAGGGATCACAATTGCCTCACCCTCACCAAAAAAATAGTCCTTCCCCTCGATCTCCATCTGCAGACGACCCTCGGTACAGACCGCCACCTCTTCGCCGTGACGGTTAACCTTGCCGGGAAAATGACCTTGCTCGTTGCGGATCATGCGGAAGACGCCAACGCTGATATCGCGGCCGTGCCAGAATTTCATCGCCAGCTGGCCGGGGATAATTTCCCGCAGTTCATCATTCACTGTATTGAGGTTAAACAGGTGACGCACCCCGCCTTCAGCCGATGCAGCGGAGGGTAATGCCAAAGTTAAAACCAGAATCAACATTATTGGTAACGAGCCGATTGTGGTTTTCATTCGTCTTCTCCCACACCCGGATAGTAAGACTTGATTCCTTCTGCCGGGTAGTCCTCTCGTGGCGGCGTGATTACCCCAAGAATTACGTTCTCTTCATTACCGAAGGTTCCAGTGTGCAAAATACGCGGAGTAATAATGAATACATCGCCCTGGGCGATTTCATGCACGGTGCCGTCTTCCTCAATCACCTGGGAAGACCCTTTGAGCTGAATCGCCCACTCCTCGCCATGCTGGTGCATGGCTGGCATCGATTCTTTGTTGGTACCCTTGCCCTCCATAAAGCGGAAATAAGCCACGCTAACATCAGTACCAAACCAGTGCTTCATATAAAGAGTTTCAGGAATAATTTCCTGAAGATCGGTGTTATCGAGCTTGAGAATACGCACCTCGCCCGGGTGCAGGCGTGGGTCAGCTTCGCCATCCGCCAGCAGCGTTGTCGATGTAGCACTAAGCAGCACTAACCCTAGCAACCTGCCTGTTCTTCGCGAAACCAGCTTATTCATTTAATTTGCCTCACATTATTAGCCTGAAAACCGCTCATAACCCTATTAGATAACCCTGTTCCTGAGTCATACCCATCACCCCCATCCAGTCGGCATCGTGGGGACAGATTACTTCTATGGTCATGCCGCCGAGCAGATTATCAGCATCCAGATAGTAGTAGTTCATTACCCCATCAATGACCCCTTCCAGGAGCACCTCAACCCCTTCTTTACTCAGTCCGGCCAGGCTACGGTCAAATACGGACTGCTCACAAATGGTCGGAAAATAGTGCTGCATACCTTCGCCATAGTTACTTTGAAACTCCTGATAGGCACCCTTGCCTGCCCCCGGTTCCATGAGCTCGAAACAGAAACCATTTGCCCGACTAAAGGCCACCCGGGCGGCATGATCAACAGACTCACCGCGTAGCTGCACGCTGGACAGGCTTTCGCCGACTGCCAGATCAAGGGGTAAAAATTCGGGCAATCCAAGTAATCTGCGAAAACTGGCCGTGGCCCGTTCACGGCTGTTCACTACGATGCCGACGTGGTAGAGCTTATCGATGGGCAGAAGTGGCGAATAGTCATACTCCACTACCCGGTCCACCGGCAGCGCATCGAATCCACCCCCCTCGTCAATGACCTGTACTTCCAGTCCCAGCCCGCTAAGCTGAGGCCGGCTGTCAATTTGCACGCTACGCAGTTTGTCATGCAGATTAAGGGAATGAACCACCCCCATTCCCAGGTCCGCCAGTTGTTTCTGCAGTCGGGAAAATTGCTCGGAAGTGCAGTGACTCACCGTATGACTCATGCCCTGGCCGCGCCAGCTTCGAAAGGTCGCATGAGGTGAATCGGCGGTTAATGGCTCCAGTAGCTCCAGGGTGACACCACTTTCACTACTGCCGATAGCAGACAGAAAACCGCTATCTTCAAAGCCAGGCAGACGGTCGCCCTCAAATTTACGCAACTGCCATTTTTTGATGCCAAAAAACCGACTGTTACCACGCATGGCAGCGTCAATATCACCCACCACCACACCAACGTGGTGAAAATCTCCCAGGGCCAAACCGTCGCTCATACTGCTCCCCTCACAGTTGGTTAACCGACTAAATATACCAACTAGCGGTAGCCATGTACCACGATGTTAATGACCATTAGCGCGCCCGCTAAGCTGCGCTGCAGAAGCAAGCATAAATTCGCCCAAACAGTAAGGAATATGCGATCCGACGATGGCATAATCACGCCAAAATAATACTGAGCCTATGACCCCCCAACGCCAACAAACCTTGCTGCTAACGACTATTCTTTTCGGTTCACTGCTGATTGGGATTGTTACTTATCGGGCCGCCCCACCGGTGACGACAGTAGCCCCCGGGGCCGAGGCTGATATTGCTCAGCCGGAGACTACGCCAGCCGTAGCGGCTCCCCCGGCAGACCCTCGACCAGTTAGTGTGAAAAAAAACCAGTTCTTTGATCGGCTGATACCGCTGGTGGAGCGGCAGAACAACCTGACTCTGCAATCGCGGGCTGCCGTGTTGAAAATGCTTGCCCATCTGCAACAGGGCAAAAAACTAACTACCAGTCAACGGCGACAGTTGGAGCGCCTCCGCAAAAAATATCGAGTGCGCACCGACTCTGACGACGAGCGGACGCTGATCAATGAGTTGCTTGCGAGAGTAGATGTACTGCCACCTTCCCTTGCACTAGCGCAGGCCGCTACAGAATCAGCCTGGGGAAAGTCCCGTTTCGCACGCAAGGGTAATAACCTCTTCGGGCAATGGTGTTTCACCTCTGGCTGTGGCCTGGTTCCGCTGCAGCGACCAGAAGGCATGAGCCATGAAGTGGCCAGCTACCCGTCCTGGCAGGCGTCGGTTACAGCTTATTTTCTAAACCTTAACAGCCATCCTGCGTATCAGCCATTACGCGATATGCGGCTACAACTAAGGCAGCAAAGCCTTCCGCTATCCGGTGAAATCCTCGCGGCCGGACTAAAAAAATACTCCGCGCGCGGGGCCGCCTACGTGAAATCGCTGCGGCAGATTATTCGGGCTAACAACCTGGCCTCACTGGACCAACTCTTGTTGACAACAAAAGTACGCTCAGCAAGAAATTACTCGGCTGGCCATCGCCCATCGGCACCGGGAATAAACCAGGGCTGGGAGAACCAGTGATAGCGTTGTTCGAGAGTGTTAAGAGCAGTGCAGTTGTAGCGCGACCTGCCCACTGGAAGTGTTTCGTTAGCTCGCACCACAAGCATAGACTGATCGGCATCCCAGGCAGTGTCTATGGCCCCCTGGCCCGTGGCATAACACTGCACCGCTGACGGCTCAAACCCATTGTCGGTAGCGGGGTTCAGTTTTAGCAGCAGTTGTGGCCGAGTGGTACCAGGAACCTGAACCGGCTCAATCAGCATTCCATTGGTGGGAAAGGGCAATGACGCCAGTTTTAACTCCACCGACTCAGGATTAGCATAGGGGCCGGACACTGGAAACCTCGGCAGCGCCTGCATTGAGCTTTCGCAGCCAAATGCACCAGACTGCTGACCAAAGGCGGAATAATCCAGCTCTGCCAGAATCGCGGCAGTGGCAAGATCATATTCGCCATAGGGATAGGCGAAAATTTTTGGTTGCGGACCCACCTCGGCGTCGATTCGCTGCTGGGCCTGCACCACCTGCTGGCGTCGCCACTGCTGCCACTGCTCAACACCCATATCCGTTGGCTGGCGAATCATATGTTGATGATCCACGCCATGATTGCCGATAATCGCCCCGGCCTGTACCAGCTCTCGTAACTGTTGCCAGTTCATCACTGCACCGTGGCCAGCGTCCACGGCCGCAGTATTAACAAACACTACAAACGGCCAGCCTCGATCCCGGAGTAGTGGCCAGGCCTGCTCATAAACTGTTCGGTGCGCATCATCGAAGGTAATAGCGATAGCCGACCCAGATGACTCCTCGCACTCGGTTGCAAGTATCTTTTGCAATGACTTCACCGGAAATCCCAGCCGCTCAATCAGCGTCAGATGAGCTGCAAATTCAACCGGCCCGGTGCGCGTTATAGCCGGGCCAGAATCAGCAATTCGATGATATTGAAGCACCACTCCGGTCGCATGCGCGGCAGGCATGGCGACTAACGCACAGGCAATAGTTGCAAAAACCAACCCCAGCTGCCTTAGCCCCGGAAAACAAACCCTGGTCATCGTCTGGGCACCCCAATCGATAAATCAATGGACTCCACCAGCACCACCACCTGGGCGGATATCGCCTCCTGGCGACCTTCTGGACCGAGCTGCTCTGTGGTCGTCGCTTTTACGTTCACCGCGCTGACCTGCAACCGGCAATCGCCGGCTATTTTTTTGCACATCTGATCGACATAAGGCATTAGCCTGGGGGCCTCCGCCACGATAGTCGCATCAATATTATTGACACTAAAACCGGTGGTTTCTACCAGTTCAACCACCCGACGCAATAATTCCCGGCTGGATATTCCGCGATAAGCCGGGTCGGAATCAGGAAAATGGCGACCAATATCCCCCAGCGCAACGGCTCCCAGCAACGCATCGCAAAGGGCGTGCAACAGAACGTCACCATCGGAATGAGCTATGGTGCCCAGGGGAGACTCAAGCTCTACCCCACCAAGTATCAGGCCTTCACCCGGAGCCAGCCGGTGCAGATCGTAACCCTGGCCAATGCGCAGCATTAATGGCGTCCCGCCTTAACAGCGGAGGACACGTGAGCTGACGCCTGAGCACCGGTCTGGTGCTGCAGGAAAAACTCTGCCAATTGTATATCTCCGGCCCGCGTCACCTTAATGTTGTCCGCTGAGCCCGCCACCAGACGCGGTCGAAAACCGACATGACGCATGGCTTCAGCCTCATCCGTAGGCTGAAAATTCTGCTCATGGCAGGCGGCGAGCGCTGTTTGGAGCGCGACCAGGGGAAACAACTGAGGAGTCATTGCCCGATGCAGTTTTTCGCGCGGCAGTGTCTGCAGACAGCGCTGCTGTTCATCCCGCTGCCAGAGGGTGTCAGTTACTTCAACACTCAACAACCCGCCCTGATCATCAATCTGATCTAGTAAAGAATCGATATCACTGTGGCGCACGCAGGGGCGCGCGGCATCGTGGACCAGCACCCAGGGCACCGCTGGCAGATCTGCATTAACCAGACCAAGAATTTTTTCAACACCCCTGGCGACTGATTCGCTACGTGTCTGACCACCAACCACCGTGGCTAACGGGTATTCAAGTTCGCGCTCAATGCTTGTCAGATCGAGGGACCCAAAACCTTGATCATCGGCACTAATGACCACTACTATTCCGCTAACCCGAGGATGGCTGGCGAGCCGTTGAAGCGTCTGCACCAGCATGGGCAGGCCGTTGAGCAGCATGTATTGTTTCCGTCCATCACTGGCCATACGCGATCCACTGCCAGCGGCCGGCACCAGTGCCCAGAGTTCCCCGTTTACCGGGGTTAATGAATCATTCGATAACACGAAAGAAAATTTCGTCTTTACGAATATAGCCAAGCTCACTACGAGCCAGCTCTTCGTGCGCCTCCAGACCGTTCTGCAGATCGATTACTTCGGCCCGTAAACGATCATTTCGCGCTCTGTCGGCGGCTAGAGCGGCTTGCTGCTGAACTAGAGTCTTCTCCATTTGGCGGGTATCAAACCGGTTGTTTTCACCTAGCCACAACTGATACTGCAGTAACACCAGCAGGGTAACCAGAACCAGTTGCAGCCGCTTCACTGTTATTCTCAGCGGTTACCAAAGCGGCTAAATACGCCGTGGCCAGGATAACCTGCCCGATCGCCCATCTGCTCTTCAATACGCAGCAGCTGATTGTATTTGGCGATACGATCAGAACGAGACAGTGAGCCGGTCTTGATCTGCCCGGCCCCGGTGGCCACCGCAAGATCTGCAATGGTCGTATCTTCAGTCTCACCGGAGCGGTGAGAGACCACTACCGAATAACCCGCCTGCTGGGCCATGGTTATCGCCGCCAGAGTTTCAGTAAGCGTGCCTATCTGGTTAACTTTAATGAGGATTGAATTGGCAACGCCCGTATCGATACCACGCTGCAAAATACTGGTGTTGGTAACGAACAGATCATCACCAACTAACTGCAGCTTATCCCCCAGGCGGTTGGTGAGTGTTGCCCAACCATCCCAGTCGCTTTCGTCCATACCATCTTCTATGGAAATAATCGGATACTGATCGGCCCACTGCGCCAGCAGATCGACAAAACCAGTCGCATCAAGACTTCGATTCTCCGCGGTTAGCTGATATTGACCCTCCTTAAAAAATTCACTACTGGCGGCATCAAGTGCCAGCAACACATCTTCCCCAGGACGATATCCGGCCTGTTCAATGCTCTCAAGAATCACGGTAATAGCTTCGGCATTGGAGCTCAGATCTGGCGCAAAACCGCCCTCATCACCAACCGCCGTGTTCAGATTGCGCCCCAGTAATACCTTCTTGAGAGCATGAAAAATTTCAGCGCCGCAACGCAGGGCCTCCGCAAAGCTGGTGGCGCCTGCAGGCACAACCATAAATTCCTGCAGATCAACACTGTTATCCGCATGAGCACCACCGTTAATGATGTTCATCATCGGCACCGGCAGACACATGGCCGGACTACCCGCCAGGCGATTTATGGTCTGGTAAAGCGGTTCGCTATTACATATCGCTACGGCTTTAACCACCGCCAGTGAAACCGCCAGAATAGCGTTAGCACCCAGCCGGGCTTTATTGCCAGTGCCATCCAGGTCGATCATCGTCTGATCAATTTCCGCCTGCTCCGCGGCGTTCATACCAACCAGTTGTGGGGCGATCACGGTGTTTACGTTAGCCACCGCCTGGCGCACACCCTTACCCTGGTACCGGGACAGATCACCGTCGCGTAGTTCAATCGCTTCCCGCGAACCGGTGGAAGCACCAGAGGGAACCGCAGCGCGACCGCATGCGCCAGAAGCTAGAGTAACTTCTGCTTCGATGGTCGGGAAACCCCGGGAATCCATAATCTCCCGACTAATAATTTTGGTGATTTCAGTCAATTTCTATCCTTTAAAACAGCAAGTTACGATGCAATATTAAAACTATTATTAAGTAAGGTGTTAGCTCAGATCAATAAGACAACCGATCGCTTGTCAATCAGGGGCTGTTAAACAGGCTTAGATATCGACAGTTGCTGCCAGCTGACAGCACCAAATTGCGCTTACACCAGCTCAGCTAACGGCCTGGTTTTGACCACTCGGTCAAGCTCCAGCAGGGTTTCCAGTAGTTCTTCCATGCGACCGAGCGGCCAGGCATTGGGTCCATCGCTGAGCGCTTCGGCAGGATTCGGATGAGTCTCCATGAACAGGCCACTCACCCCTGCAGCGACAGCTGCTCGCGCCAGCACCGGCACATGTTCGCGCTGGCCACCGGAGCGATCACCCTGACCGCCAGGCAATTGCACAGCATGGGTGGCATCAAACACCACCGGACAACCGGTGGCGCGCAATACCGGCAAGCTGCGCATGTCCGCCACCAGATTGTTATAACCGAAACTGAAACCGCGCTCACAAACCATGATCTGCTGATTACCGGTAGCCTGCGCCTTGGCCACCACGTGCTGCATTTCAGGTGGTGACAAAAACTGCCCTTTTTTGATATTGACCGGTTTACCGGCCGCCGCCACCCGCTGGATAAAATTGGTCTGCCGACACAACATGGCCGGTGTCTGCAGCACGTCGACCACCGCGGCCACTGCTTCGATGTCGGTGTCCTCGTGGACATCGGTCAGCACCGGAATACCGAGCTGCCGTTTGACCTGCTCCAGAATCTGCAGACCACGTGTCTGGCCCGGGCCGCGGAAGCTGTTTCCGGAGGTGCGGTTGGCCTTATCGAAACTGGACTTGTAAATACAGTGCAGGCCTAATTGCCGGCCGATCTCCTGCAGCCTGCCGGCAGTATCCAACGCCAGTTGTTCGGATTCAATCACGCACGGCCCGGCAATCAGAAACAGCGGCAGATCGTTACCTACCTCACGGCCAGCCAGCTGCATGCTCATGATCGTTCAGTTATCGTCATGCGGCGCGTTCGTCGTCCGTTCTGGTCCGCCGGCAAGCCTGCGCTGCTTTAATAAAGCTGGTAAACAAGGGATGTCCGTCACGCGGCGTGGAGGTGAACTCCGGATGGAACTGACAGGCAAAAAACCAGGGATGCTCAGGCAGCTCGACGATTTCCACCAGTTCATCATCCTTAGAGAACCCGGCCAGCTGCATGCCATGCTGCTGAATAATATCCCGGTAGGCATTATTAAACTCATAGCGGTGGCGGTGACGCTCGACAATTTCATCCTGGCCGTAAATGCGCCGCGACAGGCTGCCGGGCAACAGTTTACAGGCCTGCCCGCCCAGCCGCATGGTACCGCCCAGGTCACTGCTGCCATCGCGCTGTTCGATCGCACCGGTGCGATCCAGCCATTCGGAAATCAACGCGATCACCGGGTGTTGTGTCTCGGTATTGTTCTCAGTCGAGTTGGCGCCCTCCAGACCGCACACATGGCGAGCATATTCCACCACCGCGGCATGCATGCCATAACAGATGCCCAGATAAGGCAGGTTGTTTTCCCGGGCATACTGTACGGTGGTGATCTTGCCTTCAAAACCGCGTTCACCAAAACCACCAGGCACCAGAATGGCGTCGACATCCTGCAACAAAGCGGTGCCCTCGGTTTCGATCTGTTCCGATTCCAGGGCCCGGATATTCACCCGGGTACCATTGTTGTAACCGCCCTGTGCCAGTGCCTCGGTCAATGATTTATAGGCATCCGAATGCTCAACATATTTGCCCACCATGGCCACGGTAACCTGATCACGTGGATTGCGCATGCGCTCAACCACCGCCTGCCAATCGGATAAGTCGGCCGGCCTGGCGCTCATACCCAGACGTTCCAGCACAATATCGTCCAGTCCCTCGGCATGCAGCTCCAGCGGAATACCGTAGATATTGTCCGAGTCGATGGCGGCGATAACTGCTTTTTCCGGCACGTTGGTAAACAGTGCAATCTTGCGCCGCTCAGTGGCGCATACCGGCCGTTCGCTGCGGCAGATCAGCACATCGGGCTGAATGCCGATACTGCGCAACTCCTTAACCGAATGCTGGGTGGGCTTGGTTTTGATCTCATTGGCGGCGCGCAGGTAAGGTACCAGAGTAAGATGAATAAAGGCGGTATGCTGCCGGTTTTCCGCGCCCAGCTGACGAATGGCTTCCAGAAACGGCAGTGATTCGATATCCCCGACGGTGCCGCCGATTTCCACCATGGTCACATCGTAGCCTGACGCCGCCGCCAGCACTTTTTCCTTGATGTAATCGGTAATATGCGGAATAACCTGTACGGTTCCGCCCAGATAATCCCCGCGCCGCTCGCGTGCGATCACATCGGCGTAAATACGGCCGGACGTCAGATTGTTGCCCTGACTCATGCGGGTGCGCACAAAACGCTCGTAATGGCCCAGATCCAGATCCGTTTCCGCGCCATCTTCAGTGACATATACCTCGCCATGCTGAAACGGACTCATGGTGCCCGGATCAACATTGATATATGGGTCCAGCTTAAGCAGTGTCACCTTTAGCCCGCGGGATTCCAGGATGGCAGCGAGCGAGGCGGCGGCGATCCCCTTACCCAGAGAAGAGACCACACCACCGGTGACAAAAACAAGACAAGACATTGAATGGTTCCGAGCTATTGCGTCGGGTTGCTAGTGTAACCCAGGGTGAGTGTACAGGGCTATGACAATGTAGAATCAGGTATGAGCAACCGATCCGACAAGCCCGTTCCCGCCGACGATATCGGCAACAAAATCTCCTCTGGCAATGCTTTTGCCAATGATCACGCAGCAGACTTCGATGAGTTGGAAGAGCATCCCGAGGACTCGATCGGCAATATCAGAGTCGACGGCGATACCGCTGGCAGACTGAACAGCAGCGAGGACTCCGGTGAAACCGGCGAAGACAATACCCTGCCACCACCCTACGCAGGCCTGGACCCCAACACGGTTATCAACGCCATTGAGCACTATGGCTACCTGTGTGATGGCCGCCTGCTGGCGCTCAACAGTTATGAGAACCGGGTCTATCAGGTAGGCATTGACGAGCAACCGCCGATCATTGCCAAATTCTACCGGCCCGGACGCTGGAGCGATGCGATGATTCTGGAAGAACATGCTTTTGCGCTGGAACTGGAAGCTGCCGAAATACCCATGGTCGCGCCGCTGGTTTTTGATGGCCGGACTTTACTGGAGCATGCCGGCTTCCGCTTCGCGCTATTCCCACGGCGCGGTGGACGCACACCGGAACTGGACAACGACGATACGCTGGAATGGCTGGGACGTTTTCTGGGACGAATCCATGCGGTCGGCGCGAGCCGCCCATTTACCGACAGGCTGGAATTGACCATTCAGCGATTTGGCACCGAACCACGCGAATACCTGTTGAATAACGGTTGGTTACCAGGGCATCTGGAAGATGTTTTTGCCGGGCTGACCGAAGACTTGCTCAAGCAGATAACCAACGCCTACCAGCGTTGCGGCCAATATCAGCGTATCCGGCTGCATGGCGACTGTCATCCCAGCAATATTCTGTGGACCGATTCTGGCCCGCACTTTGTCGATCTCGACGACTGCCAGACCGGCCCCGCGATCCAGGACTTGTGGATGCTGCTGTCGGGTGACCGGGCTGAGATGAGTGGTCAGTTATCGATTATTATGGAAGGCTACGAACAATTCCGGGCGTTCGATCCGCGTGAACTGCATCTGCTGCAGGCATTGCGCACCCTGAGAATGATCCACTACACCGCCTGGCTGGCAAGACGCTGGCACGACCCCGCGTTTCCAATGGCTTTTCCCTGGTTTAACACCATGAACTATTGGGAGCAACAGGTGTTGGATTTACGTGAGCAGGCGGCGCTGATTGATGAAGCGCCGCTGAGTGTATAAGCAGAACGAGTGCATCCGTAGACTACGCAGGTTCAGGTTGGCAGCTTAACCAGGCGGTCGCCCGCAAGCGGGCTCATACAAAACCCTATAGTAACAACCGATATTCTACGCAAACATAAGTTTACAGTTTGACTCTCAGGGAACCCTGTGAATACGCGGCGCACGCCCGCAAAGCCCTATGATTGTAAGAGCCCGCTTGCGGGCGACCGTGACAGTAAACCCCGGCACTAATCACTGTTAAAGGTAACCTGTCACCTGGACCTCACCTAAACAACCCGACTGACCGCTGGCTCCCGCCAATGACAAGAGCCAGCGCACACCCAGCGCGCTACAAAGCGACTACCAACCGCTAAAACAGTGCCAACTATTGTTATCTAGTGACTCACCACCCACACTGCCGACCTTCATTCTGCTCATCCAGCCAGGTCTTTAACGGCGCGAAGTAATCCAGAATCGCGGTGGCATCCATGTCCCGGCTGCCGGTCACGGTTTCCAGCGCATCGGGCCAGGGTTTGGATAGACCCATTTCCAGCATGGCGTTCAGCCGAGCACCGGCCTCTTTGCTGCCGTAAATGCTGCAGCGATGAATCGGCGCGGTATTGCCGGCGATTTCACACAGCGCGCGATGAAACTGGAATTGTAGAATATGCGCCAGGAAATAACGCGCATAGGGCGTATTGCCGGGCACATGGTATTTGGCGCCGGGATCAAAAGCGTCGGCGGGCCGCTCAACCGGGGCGGTGATGCCCTGATACTGTTCCCGCAACTGCCACCACAGATCGTTATAGCCTTCCGGACCGACTTCACCACTGAACACCCGCCAGCGCCACTGGTCCACCAGCAGTCCAAACGGCAGAAACGCAACCTTGTCCAGCGCCTGACGCAGCAGCAGACCGATATCGCCGGAAGCATCCGGGACGTTATCCAGCAGACCGATCTGCTGCAGATATTCCGGGGTAATGGATAATGCGATGGTATCGCCGACCGCTTCATGGAAACCGTCATTGGCGCTGCCTAAATACAAAAACGGCTGCTCTTTATAGGCCCGCTGGTAATAGTTATGGCCCAGCTCATGATGGATGGTGCGGAAGTCATCCTCATTGATCTTGATACACATCTTGATGCGGATATCGTCCTGGTTATCGATATCCCAGGCCGAGGCATGACACACCACTTCACGGTCGCGCGGTTTGGTGAACTGCGAGCGTTCCCAGAAAGTATCCGGCAGCGGTGCGAAACCGAGTGAACTGAAAAACGCTTCACCGGTTTCCACCATTTTGATTTCGTCGTAATCCTGCGCGATCAGCAGTGCTTCCACATCCACGTCTTCGGCTTCGATATCCGGCGCCGTCAGGTCGTAGATATTGCCCCATTGCTGAGCCCACATATTGCCCAGCAGGTGCGCCGGAATCGGCCCCTGAGCCGGCGCTACATCCTCTCCGTACTCGGCATTCAATTCGCTGCGCACATGGCAGTGCAAGGCTTCATACAGCGGCTTCACCTGACCCCATAAGCGATCCATTTCCGCGCTGAAGGCATCCGGCTGCATGTCATAATTAGAACGCCACAGCTCGGAAACATCCGCAAAGCCCAGGTTCCGGGCGCCTTCATTGGCCAATTCGACTTCGCGCGCATACAATTCTTTCATGGGCGGCGAAATGGTGCGCCAGCCCTGCCATGCGTCCAGTAATGCAGCAGGATCACGCGAGGTTTTCAGAGTTTCTTCCAGATCACCCAGCACCTGGCACTGCTCCTGGCCGTCGGCGTCAGTGCCGCAGTATTCACCGGTGCCATACATGCCATCCAGTTTGGTGGTAATGTCGGCCAGTTCGGCATTTTTCTCCGGGTCAGCCGGCGCCGGCAGGACAATACCCCGGCCCAGGATGTCCAGTTTACGGCGCAGATCAGCATCAACCTCGACATCCCGGAATTCAGCCGCCTTGCCGGCCAGTTGCACCGCCAGCGAAGTGCCTTCTTCACTGACCTTGGCAGCCAGTGCCTGGGTATCCTGATTGATATAGGTCTGGTAAATCCAATAAGTCCGGGCGCCAACGATACTCAGCTTCTCCATCTGGGCCTCGGCATCGGCCACGAACTGACGGGCATCTTCCGCGGTCAATGAGGGTGAGTCTGTGCTGGCGGCTTCCGCCTGAGTGGCGCTCGCGGCGCTGCCGTCATTGCTGGCGGGCGGCGGAGCAGCTTGCTGCTGGCAGGCGTTTAAACATACTGCGCCGAGCAAAATAACTGACGGTAAAATGATACGATGAATCCGATGCATAATAGCTCCCGATTATTGTCTGATCGATGGTATTCAAAGGCCGACTTTCACCTGACCCGATACTGAATGACGATATGAAACGATTGAAAACACCCAACATTAGCAGATTTATCCAGCTCTTGCGCAACCCGGTCTGCGGCTTGTACCTAATGGCGCTGCTCAGTTTCTCCGGTTTGACAACCGCGCAACAGGTAGGCACCCAGACACCGGTTACCGCAGCGACGGCAACCGCACAGGCTGACAGCCCTGCCCTGGAGCAGGACAATAGCTCGGCAGCGCCCGCCATCCTGATCTCGGAACTGGCGGCCACTTCCGACCTGGTGGCGATTGCGAAAGTGGAGTTTACCAACTATAAATACCGGCGCGGTTTTCCGGTCGATGGCTATGCTGATCTGAGCATTTTGATTGCTTATAAATCAGCTGCCGAGGCAGACCGTATCCGGGTGCGCGACTCAGGCCTGCATTCGAACCAGTGTTATTTCCCGACCACTTTCCCCGGCCAGGATGGCGCACGCTTTCTGGTGTTTTTATCCCGGCATCCGGACGGAGATTTTCGCGGTAACCCGTTGACCTGCAAACTCAGTGTGCTGGTCACCGATAAGCACCGCTACGCCCTGCGCTACCCGTTGGATGAGCAGGTCAAGCTGAGCGCGGAACAGTCCAGCTGGGTGACGGAATTAAACTTCAACGACCCCAACGCGTTCGCCGGCAGCCCGGAAATGACGCCCGGCCGCAAAGCTGCCCTGGCGGCACAGCTTGACGGTATCGTCGATGCGCGCGGAGTGAAGTACACCAAAGGCCTGCCGATCCGGTATTTCACCAGGCTGATCGGTACCGCCAACCTGCAGCGTCCATCCGGGGAAGGACGCTATTGACCGTGCCTGTCTGGATGGCAGTCGCTCAAGCCACTACCTGATAACAGGGTTCATAATGACTGCCCGGCAGTTTCATTCTGCCCTGCCGGGTAAAGGCCTGCAGTAAATCATCCAGTGAGTTCATCAAGTCCTGATCACCGCGAATCTGGAACGGTCCCTGCCTGCGGATAGCGGCCACGCCATCGGGTTTGACGTTGCCCGAAACGATACCGGAAAAAGCTCTGCGCAAATCGGTGATCAGCTGATGCTTGGGCTGATCCAGACGCAGATTCAGACTGTTCATATTGGCGTGTGTGGGTTTGAAACGCTGTTGCAAAGTATGCGGAATTTCCAATAACCAATTGAAATAAAAGGCATCATTATTTTCAATCCGATACTCTCTGACCTTCTGAATACCGTGTGACATCTCCCGTGCGACGCTGACGGGATCGTCGATAATAATCTGATATTTGGCGCTGGCCTGTGGTCCGATAGTGAACTTCAGAAAAGCATCGATCTGTTCAAAATAAGCACGCGCCGAGGTCGGACCGGTCAGAACCATGGGATATGGCATCGCCTGATTGGCCGGACTGAGCAACACCCCCAGCAGAAAGAAAATTTCCTCCGCGGTGCCAACCCCGCCGGGAAACACCACGATACCATGCCCGGTGCGCACGAAGGCTTCCAGACGCTTCTCGATATCCGGCATGATGATCAGTTCATTGACAATCGGATTGGGCGACTCCACCGCAATGATGCCGGGCTCGGATATGCCCATATAACGGCCCGGGCTGAGGCGCTGCTTCGCATGCGCGATAGTAGCGCCCTTCATCGGGCCTTTCATGGCGCCGGCGCCACAGCCGGTGCAGATATTCAGACCGCGCAGACCCATTTGATAACCGACCTTTTTGCTATAGTCGTATTCGGCTTCAGAAATCGAGTGCCCACCCCAGCAGACCACCAGGTTCGGATCGGTTTGCGGACGAAAAGCCTGGGCGTTGCGCAAAATCTCAAACACCGCATTGGTGATGCCAGCGCTGTTGATCAGATCAACATTGGCATTACCTTCGATTTCGGTGTGATAATAAATCAAATCACGCAGCACCGCGGACATCAGTTCTCTGATGCCCTGGATAATTTTTTCATCCACAAAAGCACTGGCGGGAGCATTATGAATATCCAGACGGATGCCCCGGTTAACCGGCACCACGTCGAGCCGGAATTCATCGAACATCGCCATCACATGATCAGCATCATCACTGGGTTTATCACTGTTCATCACCGCCAGCATGCACAACCTCAGACGCTCATAGAGATCGCCATGACTGGCGTCGGTAAGGCGCTCGACTTCGTGGCGGGAAAGTGTATTTAGTATGCCGGCCGGATAGACCTGAGTGGTAATCGAATCCAAAACGCTGCCTTATCTTCCATGGCCCTGTAGTGTAATCACTGCGCCGGATAGCCGCCAGCCCGCAACCCTTGAGCAAGCCGAACGGGTGAATCTAGAAGCTTTCAGGTGTCGGCAATGTTGGGACGGTTAACTTGAATGCGATGCATCAATTTGCCCACCTTGGGGCATAACCGGCCGCCGGTGGTGCTGCATTTGGTTTCCAGACTGGTCTGCGCCTGCATGAAATTAAACCGCTGGCTGATACGCAATTTCTGAATGGCCGGGCTGACCGGATCGAAACGCCATTGTGACAATGCCTTGATGGCGGCATCACTGAAATCGTTGTGCGCATGGCTGCTTAAAACCACCAGGTCAACAGGTTGACCGTGCTGATTGATACTGTAGGCAATATCCACAACTTCATGCTCAAACAGCCCGCTGAGACGGCGCGGGTAATCGGGTTTTACCTTAATGTAAGGTTCCGGAATCGAGTATTTGTTATCGTCCTTAGCCAGCAGCTCAGACAGACTTGGCAGTTCGGTGCTGACATTCACCGGCTCAATATTCTGCGCCACGCCAGCATCCGCCACCGGCGCCTGATCCACCAGCACACCCGCCGTGGGGACAACACTGTCGTCCGGCAACTGCTGTTTCACCTGCTGCATGATCTGACGGTGCAGTTCGGACAGCGGAATACTGGGTTGAGTGGTACGGCTCGATTCGGCTGCACTGACCTCCGCGCTCTGCTTGGGCACAGGCGCCAGTGCACTGGGCCATTGGAAAGTCGCAAAATTGGTTTGCTGGTGATAGCGGATCAACTGTTCCCGCTGCTCGGTACGCAGTTCAACGATGGCCGGCAGATCACTGAGCGGGTGGATAATCGGAATACCCGGAACATCGCGGTAAGAGGCATGCCCGCTGGGACTGCTGAGCATCCCTACAGAGGTGAGCAGAACACTCAGCATGACGGTAAACACCCAGGCAAACGAACGCGAGGTATCATGCTGCGCGGCAATATTCTCCGCCTCGCTGTTAAGCAAACGCTCTACCCGGCGGTACAGGCCACCTTTGCCAATCGCCGCCAATGCTGGTTGTGGTACGCTGGCTTCCTGCAGTTTGACCAGGATTTTGGCGTAATCCACCGGTCGGCAGCGGTCTCGGATGGCGGCATGATCACAGCACAACTCACGTTCGTCATTCAGTACCCGGATGATCCAGTGCACCACAGGGTGATAGAACAGCATTACCATGACCAGGTTCTGCAACCAGTTGACCAGGTAATCATAACGCTGAATGTGCGCCAGCTCATGCCGCAGTATCAAGCGGATTTGTTCCGGTTGCAGTCCGGTCAGCGCTGAGGCCGGTAACAGAATAACGGGCTGAATCCAGCCGGCGGTCAGCGGTACCCGCACCACGTTGGATATCAGCAGATTGATTGAACGATGGATACGGCATTCCTGACGTAAACGGCGGAATTCTTCCTGCAGCCATAAAGGAGTGGGCTGGATGCCGGTATGCCGCACCATGTACAGGCTTAGCCATGAAATCAGCAACCGTGAACTGCCCCAGGCAACCCCGGCAAACCAGCCAATCAACAAATAGCTCAGCCAGGTGTCGCGCATACTCTGCAATACCCCGGGACCATCTGACAGGCTGGCCAGGACCAGATTGATATTGGCCGGCTGGATGATTTTCTGCGGTGTTTCCAGCCACAGCCAGAGAAACGTTGCCAGCGGCGCCAGCACTACCAGCAGCAGTGCCGCCAGGGCTACGCCATAGCGATAGCGTGACGCCTGCATGCCGCGATAATGCCTGCCCGCCAGCAGCGCAACCGCCAATAACAAGCCAATCAACATTCCCTGCCAGACAAAATGAATTAAAGTCCAGCCGAGCGTGTTCATTAACGTTGTTGTGGTCACAGGTCTATTCCGACGATTTTTCCAGCTTTTCGATGAGTTGCTTTATTTCCGCCAGCTCTTCCGGATTGACATCACCGGTCTGGCCCAGTGCCTGCAGCGCCAGGCGCGTGGCGGAACCATTGAACAAGCGATTGGCCAGTTCCGATACAAAGGCCTGTTGTTCATCCTTACGGGAGCAACAGGGTTTGTAGATATGCGCGCGCTGGCTGTCATTGCGCTCTACCAACCCCTTCTGATGCATGATCTGCATCAGTTTCAATGTTGTGGTGTAACTGTTGCCGCCATTTGGATTGAGCTGTTCGTGGACGTCTCGAACCGTGCATTCGCTACGTTCCCACAGCACTCGTAAAATGGCCAGTTCACCAGCGGTAGGCCGGGCGATCCGTCGCTTAGCTTTATTCGATGTCAACTGAGTCATGATGGTATCTATGTGTATTCCGTTTTGTCACGAAAAACATCGTACACCCAGGTGTTTTTTGATGCAAGCGCTTAGCCTGCAAAATGGCAACCACCCGGGCAGCTGCCGGAGCAGCTCGGCTTAAAACCGGATCATCAGAATAACGCCGCAAAAAGTCAGCATAACCCCGGCGATCTTTCTGCGATTCAGTTCCTCGTGCAAAATCAGCCAGGCAAACAATACGATGAACACCGAGGCGGTTTCGTTTAACACCGAGGCGGTTGAGGCATCCGTGTATTTATAACCCGCCAGCCACAGCATCATTGAAATCATGCCGCCCAGCAAACTGGCGATCACCGTATTGGGCCAGGCGTGATGCGCCCGCAGGCGCTGCCCCAGACCTCGCAAACGGCCACGCAACCGCAGCATGACCAGCAGCGCCAGCGCACCCGCCAGAATTCTCACCCAGACCGCCCACAAAAACGGCACCTGCTCCAACACCGGTTTAACCATCACCACCCCGGCCGCGTTCAGGAACACCGCGAGGGCTCCGAAGATCACGCCAATCCGGACATGCTGCTCATCAAGCTGCTGTCTACGACGACGGTAACTGACCAGCAGCACACCCGACAATACCAGCACGAAGCCCAGATACTGCCACAGCACCAGAAACTCGCCCAGGAACAGCACCGACAATAGAATCACAAACGGACTGTAGAGGCTGGCGACAATACCCATCCGGCTGGCACCCAGCGTGTTCAAGGCTTTGAAATAGAAGCTGTCCGCCAGACCGATACCGATCACCCCGCTGACCAGCAGGATGCTCCATTGCCACCCGGAAATGGTCTGCGGAACCCAGCCTTCGATGAACAGCACAATCGGCAGCAGAAGGCAGAAAGTCAGGACGTTCTTGAACAGGTTCAGGTCATTCGGCGCCAGACTTTCGCCACTGCGTTTGAACAGCACCACCGCCAGCGCCCAGATCACCGCACAGGTGATCGAATAGAATTCGCCCAATCCCATGCTGGCCGGTTTATCCCTGCGCCGCGGTTGGTGGCCGTACCAGCCACACGCTGTTAACAGCCGCCAGATGACCCGCAATCAACACTGCCCGGGCAGCTAAATATGCCCTGCTCCCGCTCAGCAGGTATGGCTGCACTGCCTCGCTACGCCAGGCCTGCGACGTCCCGCCGGCCAACAGCCCGAATAACGTAACCGCTATCACGCTCATTTTTAAGATTCCTTTCGGTTACGTTGCCGGATAAGCGCGCATCATGCCCCGCCAGCCGGATAAATGTAAACACCGGGCAGGTAATGCTTGTCGCGCCAGGCTCAATCTCTTAGCATATGCTGATTAGGAGCCTGCGATGAGTCTGGTGCCGCCGGCTTATTCAAGCAACTTGAGTTACGGGGTGTAGCTCAGCCTGGTAGAGCACTGCCTTCGGGAGGCAGGGGCCGGAGGTTCGAATCCTCTCACCCCGACCATGTAATGCTATTCAATAAGTGACATGCCACAATTTTCTCCAAACCGCTGCGGGCTCTGTTTGCCCAGCCAGTTGATTGACCACCAGTTAAGTGACCGGCAACTGCGGCCATGCTTACGCGTGCCTGACTTGTTACCCGGTCTTGCCACCCTGCCACGCAGCGCTGTGCAATGATCTGCACCACTATCCAGAGTCAGATTGAAAGCAACTGTAAAGCCGATCATGCCCTGGAGGACATTATCGAGTTGATGGTTGCGGTAGCGGCGCGTAACAACCAGACACCGGCTGAAAACAGCCTGTCCAGCGCGGCGCAGTTTGTACTCGACTACATCTGCCAGGTGCCTTATATCATTCAAGTTGCCTGGACCGCGGCCACCCAGGTGGGCCTGGAGCAGCCCATGCAGGTGATCCTGGATGCGGTCACCAGCTACTGGCAACGTGACGATGACGTGATTCCGGACAGTATCGGTGTGGTCGGCCTGATTGATGACGCCTACTGTACCCTGGGTTCACTGCAGATGGTGTCGGATCATTACCGCATGCTGACCGGCAAGTACCTGTTTCCAGAGAATCTCGGACCGGCCAACCGCAATATCCGCAATCTGCTGGGACAACCGTATGCCGCTGATCTGGATCGTTTTGTGATGGAAACCTTAAACAGCGCCCAGGTGATGCCCGCTCTGCAGCAACTGGCCGCACCGGAAAAACGCACGCATCTGGAGTCCAACCACACTATCTGGAGCCACGACAGCATTCCGCAGGCACCGGATGATGCCTTGCGTGAAATTATCGGCCCAGAATCATCGGACTGAAGCCGTGCGGGCTGCCGCGCTTGATCGGTAGCTGCGCTATGCCGCGGCCGCAAAAGCCTCACGGCTCAGGTTGCGTGGCTGGTCGTCGGTCACCAGCACGTCGTCTTCAATACGAATGCCGCCATAGGGCTTTAAGCTGTCAATCAGTGACCAGTTAATATGCTGGCTGTATGGACCTGAGCGCAGCGGCGCCAGCAGTTGCTCAATAAAATAAACACCCGGTTCAATGGTTAATACATTGCCCGCTTCCAGATGACGGGTCAGACGCAGGTAGGGATGCCCGTCCGGGCGAGGAATCGGCTCGCCATCATCATCCACCAGACCGGCCACATCATGCACCTGGAGGCCCAGATAATGTCCCAGTCCGTGCGGCAGAAATGCACTGCTCAAGCCGGCTTCAAGCTGTGCTTCAGGTTCCATGTCCACGATGCCCTGCGCCTGCAGCAATGCCGCCACCAGCTGATGGGCCTGCAGATGCAGATCACGATAATCCACTCCGGCCCTGACCGCGCCAGCCAATTCCGTCTGCAACCCGTCCACGCCTTTGATCAGATCGGCAAACGGGCCAGCCTGCTGAGTAGTATAGGTGCGGGTAATGTCTGACGCATAACCAAATACTTCAGCGCCGGCATCTATCACCAGCGAGCGTAACTCCAGCGGCACACTGCGGCTGAGCTCGGTAAAATGCAGCACCGCGGCATGCTCGTTAAGCGCGATGATATTGCTGTACGGCGTGCCGTTATCGGAGTGACCGGTGGCGCGCAGATACGCCAGCTGCAATTCAAACTCCGAGGTGCCCGGCACAAATGCTTCAGCCACCGCCAGATGCCCGCGCACCGCACGATGATTGGCGGCCGCCAGACAGCCCTGCTCCCAGGGCGTTTTAACCGTGCGGGCCACGTGCAGCTGATGTAACAGTGCGCCTGGATTAAGCGCCGCATTGGGAAATTTTTGCGCCAGCACCGGGGCATCACCGATCACCGCCAGCCCGGATTGATCGGTCAGATCATCCAGCCAATCATTAGGATCAGTCACATCGCGCAGTTCGAAATGATCCGCCCACCAGCTCTCCGGCCGGGGTGGCGCGGCATGCCAGTAATCCACCGGCTGATAGTTGTACAGCACCGGCTGCCTGCCCGGCTCCAGCAATAACCCGCAATGCGGCGCATGATGCGGCGTCCACCAGGCATACTGCGGATTGACCACATACGGGCTGTAACGGTCATCCAGAAAACACAATGCCGGCTCACCGGAATGAATCAACAGCCGGTCCAGACGCTGTGCTTCCAGCGCCTGCTCCAGACGACTTAGACAACGCTGCAGGTGGGCAGGATAAAGGGAAAAGTCAATTGTGCTGATTGGGTCGTTATTGCTCATGTTTGCCTGTACAATTTTCGATTGATTTGAATTTATAGTGGTCATGAGCGTAGCAGTCTACAACACCTTAACCCGGAAAAAAGAAACCTTCGTACCGATTAATCCAGATCGGGTGGTGATGTACGTATGCGGACCGACGGTTTACAACTACGCGCATATCGGTAATGCCCGGCCGGCAGTCATATTCGACCTGTGGCGGCGGGTCCTGGAGCGGCATTACCCCGAAGTGGTTTACGCTCGCAACATCACCGATGTGGATGACAAGATCAACACCGCCGCGGCCCAACAGCAGGTTCCGATCAGTGTGATCAGCGAGCGCTTTACCCGGGCTTATCTGGAAGACATGGCCGCACTGGGCGTCAACCCGCCGACCATTGCTCCCAAGGCCACCGAGCATATGCCGGAAATCATCGCCATGATTGAGCAGCTGATCACCACCGGCAATGCTTACCAGGCCGAACAGCACGTGCTGTTCAGCGTCGAGTCCTTTCCCGCCTATGGTCAACTGTCACGCCGGGACATGCGCGAGATGCTGGCCGGCGCACGGGTGGATGTCGCGCCCTACAAACGTCACCCCGGTGATTTCGTGTTGTGGAAACCATCCACCGGCGAGCTGCCCGGCTGGGACAGCCCGTGGGGCTATGGTCGGCCCGGCTGGCATATCGAATGCTCAGCCATGGCCGCCAAACACCTGGGTAAAGTGATCGATATTCATGGCGGCGGACAGGATCTGGTATTTCCACACCATGAAAACGAAGTGGCGCAGAGCTGCTGTGCGCATGGTGAAACCCACTTTGCACGCTATTGGCTGCACAATGGCTTTCTGCAGATGGACAGCCGCAAGATGAGCAAGTCGCTGGGCAACGTGGTGACCGTACATGAACTGTTGCAGACCTGGCCCGGTGAAGTATTGCGCTATGTATTGCTCTCCGCGCAGTATCGGCAGCCGCTGGATTGGTGCGAACAGGCTTTGCAGCAGGCCCGCAAAACCCTGGACCGGTTGTATGTCACCCTGCGCGACCATGCCGCTGAGAATACCCCGTCCGGCGAGGTGCCCGCCGCTATTATCGACGCTCTGAATGATGATCTGTGCACCCCCAAGGCACTGGCGGAATTGAACACCCTGGCCAAACAGCTGGCCAATGCTCAGGATGATCAGCGGCGTCAGCTGTTAACCGGCCAGATCAAAGCCAGTGGCGAACTGCTGGGTATTCTCAAACAATCACCGGCAGCCTGGTTCAGCGCCCAGAAATCCGACGTCGATGCCGATAAAATCGACCAGTTGATTGCTGATCGCAACGCCGCCCGCGGCGCTAAAGATTTCGCCCGGGCTGATCGATTGCGCGATGCGCTAACGGATATGGGGGTCATCATTGAAGATGGTCCGACAGGCACCACCTGGCGGGTGGAATAACCACCTCAACGACACCATCTAACGGTTATGACTACTGTGATTGATCAAGCGCAACAGGATATAGTTGACGAATTTGCCTTCCTCGGCGACTGGACCGAGCGCTACCAATATATAATCGATTGCGGCAAATCGCTGACCGATTTACCTGATGAAGAAAAAACCGAAACCAACAAGCTGCATGGTTGCCAGTCCCAGGTATGGCTGGTAGCTGACCGTGATGGTGACAGGCTGACCTTCCGGGCCATCAGCGATGCGCTGATTGTGTCCGGACTGATTGCCTTATTATTACGCATCTACTCCGGCCGGACCCGGCAGGAAATCGCCAGCTCCCGGCCCTGGTTTGTGGAGCAACTGGGGCTGAAAGATCATTTATCCGCCACCCGCAGCAATGGCCTGGCGTCGATGCTGCAAGCCATCTACCAGCATGCCGAAGCGGTATCCGCGTAGCGGAAAAGATCGATCTATCAATGCTTTCGAGATGACCGCGCACCACTACACTGATCGGGTTATTGGCAGTAACCCGCTATTTCACAGCTAAGTCGTTGGCGCAAAAACAGCCCGACATTTCGGCTTGAGCTGTTATTTCAAAGCAAGCTGTCGATTCCACCTGAGCCGTCATTTCAACCAACGGGAGAAATCATTTTCCGCGGCACATTAACAGACAATTGCGACGAACTTTAATCCTGTGCAATATGAAAAAAGCAGGCTATGGTCGGCTTAAGACTACAGCTGAGCGGGCTTATTCCTGCTTCGCCTGAGCTTGCTCACCATAACGCAGCTGTATCAGCAGTTTACTGACAGCTGCGACACTGTGATCCGCTACTAGCACGCTATCAGCCAGCGCTGCCAGCTCAGCGCTGGATTTATCCCGGTGCGCAATAATTAATGGCACCTGGCCATCCTGCTTGGATGGACTGCCGTGCCAGGAAAAATATTCTTCGGAAAAATAGTAGCGTTCAGAGGGTTGATCTTTATTCCCGTTGTTGGCGATTAGAATTACATCGCCAAGGTATCGGGCATACTGACCTGCCGTCAGGGCATTCAACCGCTCGACCAGTTCTATATAATTGTCGCTGGGGTTGGCGCTTAAATAATCCGCTATCGACTGGGTCTGCTCATCGCCCAGATAAACTTCGAATGCCTGCGCCGCATCAGTGCTGGCCGCCACATTACGCACCAGCAGCATATCCAGCGTTCCCTTTAGTTCCGGCACCAGCTTGCCGTCAAGATTATTACGGTAAAACAATTCCGCCAGTGGGTAAATATCGCTTTGCCTGGCAGGCAGACTCCAGTTGCATGTCAACTCGGGCTGACAGCCTGATGCATTGGCCACATAGACATAAGCCAATGCACCCTGATAAGCGAGCACGGTGTCGAAATAACTATCTTCAGGCACTGCAATGCTGAAGGGCCGCACGCTGTAGCCACCTGCGGCCAGCAATGCCGGCGGTTCACCTGCGCCCTCGATTGACAGGGCGTGGCGATCATCATTCAGCACCTGGGTATGACCATGATCCGAGCTGATCACCACATAACGGTTATCCAATGCGCCAGCAGCCTCCAGTGCCGTCCGCAACGGCTTAAAGCGTGGATCCACTTCTTCCTGCAAATATCGCCGGCGGGCGGCATCCGGACCAAGCTTTGAAATATGCGCAAAGTGATCAATGCCCGGCAGATACAAGGTCAGCACATCGGGAATTTTATTGTCATTGATGATTTCAGTGACGTTTTCCAACACTTCCTCATCAATCTCGCCAAATAAGCCCAGCGACTGATCATCACTCAGCAAACCAGCCACCTCATCGCCGATCAGCGTGGTTAATGCTTCCGCCAGCGCGGTGCGGTCAGCCACGATCAATTCGTCCGCACCCTCATAAAAATGATGCATCGCCACCACCACGGTTACCGCCGACTCAAGCGCGCGCATCTGTTCATACACCGTTGGGGCACGCAATAAATCGTTGGCGTAGCCTTCGGTATAAATACGCAGTATGGGCGTGAGCTTTTCAACCGTAACCGGCGTGGGCGCGGCAAACTTGCCGGTGTCCCGCTCAAACCATTCATTGCCGATCACGCCATGCACGCCAGGTTGTACTCCGGTCAGCATGGTCGCCCAGGCAATACTGGTAGAGGATGGAATGGTAGACAGTAAACGCTGGTCAAAATGCGCGTGCGGATAATCATCCGCGGCACCGCCCAGCAGCGCAGCCAATTCAGGTAATTCGCCTGCCTTCAGCATCTCATACAGCAGGTAGCGGTCAACACCATCCATGGCTATCAGCAAAATATCCGGATAGTCGGCTATTTCCGGTTTGGCCTCTCTGGACTCAATCTCATCGGCGCTCTCGCGCAGATCAATATTATCGCCCTGGACAATTAATTTTGCGCCCTCCCAGATGGCGCAGGCAGACAAACTAAACAGCAGTACCCCAATTAGTAAGATATCGCGGCTTACCATATGCTTTTCGTCGCTGAGGCTATCGCCCGCAAGCGGGTTCCTACACTAAATGTCGGACTGTAGGAGCCCGCTTGCGGGCTAGCATTGAGGTATTTAACGTGGTACTACCAATGAATACCACGCATAATCGAAGCAAATGCGATTTGTTCCTGGGATGGCTCACTTTCGCGCTCTTTGCGGCCCGACATGCCTTTGGCCGCAGCTGAGTCAGGGAACATCCGGAAGGCGGAATTCATCACGATCTCGGATACTTTCGGCGCCAGCATATGCAGCACCTGTGAGAAAATGCCCAACCGGGTAGCAATCCGCTGCGGCCGGTAGATCACCGCATTGCGCACCATTTCGGCGGCTTCATCAGGTGATATGGTCGGGACGTTATCGTACATTTTGGTCGGCGCTATCATCGGCGTACGCACCAGTGGCATATTGATGGTGGTAAATGCCACCCCGGTGTCATTAAATTCCGCGGCCGCGCAACGCGAGAAGGCATCCAGCGCAGCCTTGGAAGCTACATAGGCTGAGAACCGCGGCGCATTACTCAGCACCCCGATCGATGAAATATTGATGATCTGACCACTGCGGCGTTTTTCCATGATCGGCAACAGGCCCAGAATCAACTTCAGACTGCCGAAATAATTCAGTTGCATGGTGCGGGTAAAATCATGGAAACGATCATATGACAGGGCCAGTGAGCGGCGGATCGAGCGGCCGGCGTTATTGACCAGCACATCCACGTGACCATGGTCCTCCAGTACCTTGGCAACCAGTCTGTCGCAATCGTCTATATCCGACAGATCAGCACGGTAAGCCAATGCATCACCACCCTCGTCTTTGATTTCCTTGACGGTCTCCGCCAATGCTTCCGCGCCGCGTGCCACTACCAGCACCTTGGCACCGGCTCTGGCCATCATCTGCGCAGCGGCTTTGCCGATACCTGAGGAACCGCCGGTGATCATCACGGTCTTGCCGGTCACATGTCCACGCAGGCTGCGGTCAATAAACAGATCCGGGTCCAGATGCCGTTCCCAGTAATCCCACAGCACCCAGGCGTATTTATCCAGCCGGGGTAGCACGATGTCCGAGCCTTTCAAAGCCGCCTCGGTTTCCCGGCTGTCGAAGCGGGTCGGATAATTGATCATCCCCAGCACATCACGGGGAATACCCAGTTCTTTGAGGACATGCCCGGTAATCCGACGCACCGGCGGCAGCATGTTAAGGCCCTGCTTGACCACCTGCGGTACAAAATTAAAAATGCGCGAATCGATACGCATGGTCATCTGGGGTGCATGACCGGCATTCGCGAAGATATTCAGCACTTCGCCGATACGGCGCGGCTTGGGATCGGTCAGATGAAAGCACTTACCGTTCAAACCCGGCTGATGGGCAATATGATCCATTGCCTTGGCCACATAATCGACCGGCACCATGTTCATGCGGCCACCTTCCAGCCCCAGCGTGGGCATCCAGGGCGGCAGCATCTTGCGCATTTTCTGGATCATTTTGAAGAAGTAGTAAGGCCCATCGATTTTATCGATTTCACCGGTTTCCGAGTGCCCGACCACAATCGCCGGGCGATAAATCCGATACGGCACCGGACAGTCTTTACGCACCATGCCTTCCGAGTCATGCTTGGTACGGAAGTACGGGTGATCCAGGTTTTCCGCTTCCTCGAACATATCTTCCCGGAATACCCCTCGATACAGGCCGGCCGCGGCAATCGAGCTGGTGTGATGGAAACACTTGGCATTGACCTGATCGGCAAACTGCATTGCATGCCGGGTGCCATCCAGATTAGCCGCCTCCTGGCTGGCCAGATCTGCGCTGAGATCATAGACCGCCGCCAGGTGAAAGACATGTTTGATTTTACCCTTCAGCGTTTCCAACTGGGCCGGCGGAACACCCAGGTTTTTCTTGGTCAGGTCACCGTTGACCGCCACCACCCGCTTGGCCTCCGCGCCCCAGCGCTCACTCAAAGCCTTGAACTTTTTGCTGGATCCGCGCCGCACCAGCACATACACAGTGCCTTTGCGCTTGATCAGCTGATCAATCAGATTGCGTCCGATAAAACCGGTGCCGCCAGTAACAAAATAGGTCATGCCTCGCTCCTGTGCCGGCGCCAGGGGGCGCGGCCTGATAGTAAATGAGTGTTGTTATACCACCATTGTAAGAAATCTGTATGGAAAAACTAGCCCGGGCAAAAACCACCCGCCGGCCTTAGCCACCAAACTCCGGTCTGGCGACAGCATAGCCGGGCTTTATCAGAACCTCGGAGTGTCGCGGCACGCCAAGCAATTGAGCTATGCCGCTAATCTGGCATACTGACACCGTAACCATAAACAGAGAACCCGACCATGAGCGATCTGAAAGAACAATTTCAAGCGGCTACCAAAGCTGCGAAATCGTTGCCTGAACGGCCTGATAACGACACTATGCTGGAGCTCTACGCGCTCTATAAACAAGGCAGCGAAGGCGATGTCAGTGGCAGCCGGCCAGGTCTGTTCGATTTTGTAGCCGCCGCCAAGTACGATGCCTGGGCCAAGCTCAAAGGCACCGAGCAGGATCAAGCCAGGCAACGGTACATTGATCTGGTACAGCGCCTGCAGGGCTGAAATCCTCATCTGACAACCCATTGAGCAAGCGTAACACCCGTCAGCGGATTCTTGAGATGGCGCTGGCTTTGTTCAATGCACATGGCGCCGGCAATGTCAGCACCAATCACATTGCCGATGAGCTGGATATCAGTCCCGGCAATCTGTATTACCATTTTGACAGCCGGGAGGAGATTGTCAGTGAGCTGTTCAGCCTGTACGAGCAGGCCATGCTGGACATCAATGTACTGCCCGACAGCCGCCTGCCGGACGCCGAAGATATCTGGCTGTATCTGCATCTTATTTTCGAGCGGCAAATCGAACACCGCTTCTGGTACCGGGATTTAAACGAGTTATGCGGCAGTTATCCGGCTTTGAAAAGGCGCTACCAGGCGCTGCTGGAACTGCAACAGCAAACCACGCAACAACTGATCAACCAGCTGGCCGAGAACGGCCTGCTGACAGCCAACCCCCTGCAACGCGCTACTCTGACCCGTAATATTCTGCTGACCCTCAATTGCTGGCTGGGCTTCAGCGCGATCACACCCGATCCGCTGGCACAGAATCCAAATCTCGCGGTGTGGCAGGTGATCAGTCAGGTAGCGGGGTATCTGAATGATCACGAACGCGAGCAAATTGAACGATTGGCCAAGCTGTATCTGCAGTAATATCTGCTGCACCAGCCTGACATTCCGGCACAACCAGTCATTCGGATGAGCTGAAAATAACGCCCGGCAGCCGCGCCCGCACCATTGCCATTCATCTGAGGGTAAACCCGCCCACACAACCGGCCCGCAAGTTAAAAGCTGACAACTCAAATCTCCAGCCCCCTGTTTTAAGGCCGCAAGCCAGCCTGTTTGTTGCGAGCATACCTTGAGCGTCGCCTAAGCATCCAAATCCGTTGCTTCATAACCAATAACAAAAAGGATGCCGTGATGAATAAATATAGCCACAACGCTGGCCGGATAATCAGTTTGATTCTCATCTTGATCATTTTCGCGGCTGACCCTGCAGGTGCTGAGGAACCAATCGCCTTTATCGGACATGGTGCAATGTTTGACCGGGATGGGAATGAAATCGGTGTGACGGCAGAGTTTATAGAGCAGACCCAGAAGTATTATCTGGATGAACTCTACGCGGCTGCCGATGATGAGAAAAAAGCGCAGTTTGACCAGCGTCAGAGCAGCCTGCTGGCTGGCAAACAGTGGGACAGACAAAACAAACTGATCGCCAATGCGGCACTGCTTGACTGGCTGATCAAAGAAGTCAACCCGGACCATGCCCATATCCTGCAGGGTAAAAACCATTTGCTGCAGGGTTATCTGCAAGATCAACTGAGTGGGCCTGAGGCGGGCAAGCCATTTGTGGTGCATGAGCAATTGCGGCAATTGATTGAGCAAGGCGCAAGTCAACGCAGCGTAGACCCTGACGTCCGCGGTTTTTCCACCATGCTAAGCGGTCAGAATTATATTGACGAATGCGCAGCCTCCGGTGTTCCGATTCCACCCGACTGGGGGGACAGCCGCTGGCAATCACAAGGTTCGCTGACTGACGCCCAGGAGTTTATCGGCAATGGTCCAGCCGGCACACCACCTGAAAGACGCACTGAAGCACGTGTGTTTACCTATATCAGCACAGCGCCCGAAGGTGCTTGTATAGCGTTACCGCGGGTTAAAGAAAATGGCCAGGGCAGCGACATAGAATTACTGGGCATCATTTGCATGGGCAAGGCCACCAGCAAGGCCTGCTTTTGGGACAACCAGCGCAACGACCGCTCCTTCGATATTCCGCTGGGAAGCAGCCTTGCATTAACCGATTTCGCCGGTGGTGCTGAATTACTGGGTGGTCAGGGCGGCGTCTGTACCAACTGCCATGCCGGTGAGAACTCGTTTGTGATACACCCCGGCACTCCACTCAGCCTGAGTATCATGCCGGACGATTGGTACGACCCGCTGGTGCATCCAAGCTGGCCGCAGAATGCCGGCCCAACCAATATTCTCGGCAGTTCCACCGGACCCGGCAAATGCACCACTTGTCACAGCAAGACCGGCGGCGCGGGACGCTTCCCAAAAATATCCACCAAATTGAATGCCCCGCCTATACCTGGTGTACCACCGGTTAATCAGTACTGCGCAGCCATACTGAACAATGCAGTGGCTCGCACCATGCCGACCGGCAACCCGGGCGATCCGGCCTATGCTGCGCATGTCAGCAGTTTACAAACCCTCTGCAACGCCAACCCGACACCCGTGCTGAGAGTTAACACGGTGCTTGACTATAACAACGTGGAACTTGGTTTTGCCTTTAAAAAAGCACTGGCCATTCACAATGACGGCGATGCGGCATTGACCGTAACGGTGACTACCACAACGCCCGCCAATGACCCCAATCGAACCCATTGGAGCGAACTCAACAACAGTGGTTCAATCATTATCAACCCGGGTGATGATCCGCTGATCCTGGCACAAGTGTATGAGCCTCAGGCGGTTGGCACCCATACCATTCAAATGCGGGTCAGCAGCAATGATCCCAGTACGCCGAACCAGGATATCACTCTGACCGGCAGCGGAGTCACTCCCATACCGATAGATACCGCACTGGTCCTGGATCGCAGCGGCAGCATGCGTGACCCGGCCGGTGACAGGATCAAAATACAGGCCATGCGTGATGCAGCCATGCTGTATACCGATCTGCTGCGTGAGGATATCGGTGCAAGCGGTACCGGCGATAAGCTGGGCATGGTGAAATACAATGCACAAAACAGCACCTATCTGAATTTTGACCTGATTACCGAGGCTGGTAAAAACGCGATTGAATCCTCGCAATTGAGCAATGCCGCACTAACCGATCTGGCCAGATTAAAACCCGAGGGCCGCACCGGCATCGGCGGCGCCATGCAAGCTGCCGCCAGCACTATCGGAACCGCTATAAATGATCGCAAGCAGGTTATGGTGGTTTTGACTGATGGCAAAGAGAACGAATCTCCGTTTATCAACGATGTTATCGGTGGCATCCGATCGGGCAATAATCAACTGCAGATGTACAGTATCGGACTTGGCTTTGATATTGAGCCGAGCAAACTGCAAAACATCACCAATATGGGCAGCGCCGGCTATCATCAGGTTGCCGGCAGCCTCAGTGGCGAGAACCTGTTTGAACTGGAAACCTTCTATTTCAAAATATTCTCAAATGCCGCCGGTATGGACCTGGTGGTTGATCCAACCCATGTCGCCAATCTGCTGAACCCTGATCCCATTATCATTGACACTGCCACTATCACTTCATCTGACCGCAGCGCTAACTTCCTGGTACTGGATGATCCGGTATTACGAACTTTTTATGATCTGGAGTTCGTCAGCCCGGGCGGTGATGTCATTGTGCCGGGCATGGCCATTGGTGGGGTTCCCATTCAAGAAAAAAGCCGGCATACCTATAAAATTTACCGCGTGGTTTTTCCGGACCTGGCACAAGCCAACACTTACGTGGGTGACTGGTTACTGCGGCTGACGCCGAATGGTCGCTGGGACCGCAGCGCCATTAAAGAGGCTCTGGCTGATTCTGACATCCAGCACAGCACTTATATCAACCCACAACAAGGCCTGGTGCCGATTGGCTTTGCTGCCGCCGTGGCCTCCAACTACAAACTCAAGGTACAGATTTTACCCGCGCATTATTTACCCGGTGCGGCGGTGACCCTAACCGCTGCGTTGAGTGATCGTGGCTGGCCGGCTGTGGAAGGGCAGGTTCAGGTTACCGTCACCGCGCCCGACGGAACGACTGCGGCGGTCAGTTTGCGAGATGATGGAAGCGATGCCGATGCCAGCGCTGCAGATGGTACCTGGAGTAACCGGTTTATCCAGACCGGCCAGCCGGGTGTCTATAAGTTCTATTTCCAATCAACCGGCTATAACGAACGCGGTGAACTGGTTCCGCGGGAAGCCACCCGCTACCTCACTTTAATGCAGCCCGAGTCCACTCCGGATAAGCCTGACAGCTGTCTGCCCTGCCTGCTGCTGCGTGTGCTGTTGCTGCTGGCATTGCTGCTACTGTTGTGGATCTGGTATTGCACTTGCTGGCGCCGGGGCTGATGTTATATTGGGCTCAGCGGGTTGTTAACTTTGCGCCACATAAGCAATCAGCATAAACTGGGTCTCGCCAATCAATCTAATCAGTGGGAGTTGTAGCATGACCATTCATTTCGGCCTGACACCTTTGCTATCGTTAATCGCGGGTATCGGAATTCTGGTATTTCCGAGACTTTTAAACTATATCGTCGCCTTTTACCTGATCATTATCGGCATCACCGGTATGACCAACCTTTGAACTAAGCCAGTCACAGCGGATGGTTTTATCCGGCAAAAAAAAAGCCCGGACATGGCGTCCGGGCTCAAGTCGGGCAACACTCGGGGAAATGTTGCCTTCGGGGGAGACATTCATGGATACAATGTAAACTCGATTAAGCAGCCTTCTTGGTTACTTTTTTAGCAGTCTTTTTGCTTGCTTTGGGGGCAGCCGCCTGCTTTTTGTTCAGCGCGCGAACTTCACGATTCAGTTCATTAACCTGATTGATCAGCTCCTGGATTTCATCAGCAGTCGGGATACCCAGACGACTTAATGCACGCGCGACGCGCTCTTCAAAAACGTTTTCCAGTTTGTCCCAGTTGCTGGCCGCGGTTTTACGCACCCGGTCAACCCGGCTTTCGATACCACCACGGATATCATCACTGGCATTACCAACGCTCTTGCGGGTAGTTTGTTCCAGCTTGCTGCCTTCTTTGACCAGTTGATCAAACAGCTTGCTGCCTTTTTCTACCACTTTGCCGCCAATTTTGCCGCCTTCCTGCTGTGCCATGGAAAATGCGCCCAGCCCGGCCAGCCATACATCGCGACCATACTCAACCAATGGATCAACGCCGCCTAAAATATTCTTTTTGCTGTCTGTGGACTTCTTTACTGCTTTCTTCTTAGCCATTTCAAAAACTCCTGCTCAATGTGTAGGTGATACCTGAATAGTGAACAGGATATAATCGGAAATTAGAGTATGCACACTAAAACTCAACGATTTTCAGGAACACCGTTATGCGCGACTGGCAACCCTATCCTCACGATAATTCCGATTTCGACTACAGCCTGGAGCAATTGCGGCAGCACTGGCCCAAACTGCATCGCGGCGATGGCGAATCCTGGCCGGACGACCAGGCTATCCAAACCGCCTGGCAGCATTATCATGCCGGCCGTTTTGATGCCGCCGTGCAGGCCGCCGCTGAACAGGGTCTGGCGGCATTTGCCCCGCATTGCAAGGCGCTGGTCATCTACGCCGATCACATTGAGGAAGATGAAAGCGCTCAGCAGGGTATCTACCAGCAAGCCGTAGATATTGCCGAACAGGCGCTGGAACAATACCCGGATGACCCCAATGCGCATTATCTGCATGCTTTCGCGCTGGGCCGGTTCGCACAGAGCATTTCGGTAGCCAAAGCCCTCAGCCAGGGGCTGGGCGGAAAAATCGGCGCCAGCCTGAAAGGCTGCGCCAGGCTCAATCCCGAGCATGCCGAGGCACACCTCGCACTGGGCCTGTATCACGCCGAGATCATTGACAAAGTGGGCAAACTGGTCGGTAAGATGACTTACGGCGCCAGTGAAGATAAGGCGATTGAGCACCTGGAACGCGCCCTTGAGCTTAACCCGGATGCGCCGATCACGCAGATTGAATACGGCAATGGTATCTATGTGCTGTACGGCGATAAGCGTATTGATGAAGCCAATGATGCCTATCGCAAGGCCGCCGAATCAACCCCGCGCGACGCTATAGAAAAGCTCGATCAGGAATTTGCCGTCAGCGAGGTTGATTAACCCTGCAACGGCTAATAGAAGCTGTTTTTAATCTGTATTGAAAAACAGTCGCTTCAGCAAACAAAATCCGGGCCGGCAATGCTGCCGGCCCGGAATGCTCGTCAATCTTCAGTCCGGGTTTAGCGCAATATAACTGGCAATGCCTCAAAACCGTCCTCGAAGAACTCTTCCGCGAGCACCGTACCACCATCACAATCAGTGCTGAACTCACCGACCCAGGTTGCCCAGTTGGTAGAACCTGCAATTGAGTCAGAGGAATATTCGCCCAGAAACCAGGTACGAATACCGTCCGGATCACTGGTGGCCTCGCTGTAGTCACCCCAGCGACGCGGCGGCACCGCTTCGAACGAGCGGTAGGGCGCCTGACCGGCGCGGACTTCCTGAATGGGACGAATCTCGTTAAGCGGGTCATCACCCAGCCGGCCGGCGATATAAGCGCCTGGGAAAGTGGTGGTACTGGTGCGGGTAAAACCAATCGTCATGTCGTCACAATGATTCACGCCCACATCCGGAAATGACAGAAACTCACCATCCACCGCAATCACACTGGATTGCAGCACAATAGGACCGGCGCCATCATTGGGATCAATTTGTGCCCAGCGGACACAGTTAACTGTACCGGCGCCGGGATTACAGGATAGATTGTGCGCCATCCACAAGAAACCGTTGCGGTATTCGGCATCCTGAGGGCGAAAATCGTTACCCTGCAGATCATCGCCACCCAGCTGTGGCTGATCCACGGGAAAACCGGCACTTACGCCGGTAAACGCGGCCAGGTCAAATGCACCGGTATTGGTTAGAATATTGTCACCAAACGGGTCATCCCAGGCATAGACCGAAAAAGTATCGCCGTTGAAATTAAAGTCGGTAATCAGATAATGTACGTTGTCTTCCGGCAAAGTGCCCTGCGCGGCGCCATGAATCGTCATCGGCTGTGGCGTATCGGCGGTGCCATCGAGTGTCCGTCGAACCGGCACAGGCAACGGATCACCGGCATAGGCGGCAAATTTATCAATCGCCCATACATCGGCCCGGTCAAAGCCGCCCCGGAACATATTGGCGCCCATGAACAATGCTTCGTTGCCGACTCCAAGATGCGGGAAATCAAAGAAATCGGTGCCGTCCTGTACAGTGCTGAATGAATACAGATTAAATACCCCGCCGCCAGTGAGGTCTTCACTCTGACTGACGGCGAAACAATACACGCCGGCGCCAGCGGTACCCACGATGTAGCGTTGCTCTTCTTCATCGTAATAGGCATTAGGATCAAAAGTGCCGGCGGCACAGGCCGGATCGGAGGCAAAGAATACGTCGTAATCAATCGCGCCGGACTGCGAAACGCCGGCCTTATCGAGGATTTCAAAGGTTCCGTTGGTCACACCGATAACGAAGTTCAGACCAACCGTGAATTCATTATCGGGCGGCGTGCTGTTAAAGAATTCAGTGGCATCAAAACCATTCAGAATTTCAGGCACGTTGGTTCCAATGCCAGCATCAACCTCCGGACTCGCCAGCACCTGGATATTGGGATTGGGTGGCAGATTGGCTGCAGCGGCGCGCAGCTGTGCGGCTTGTGCCTCGGGTATGATTCCGTCCGGACGCGCTACTCCGGATCTGGGCACAGGCTGTGGCGCGCTGGCCTGATCGGCCACCGGCAGATCAGCCACCGTGACGACACGCGGGGTAATAAAATCCTGCCTAACAGGTTGCTGATTAGGCGTTGTGCGGTCATATTCCGCCGGTGCGGAACCCCCGTCTGGGCCGGTCTGCACGCTGCAAGCGCCCAACAGGACTGCTGATAATGCAGTCAAAACGAATCCCGAGATTGGATTTCTCACCAGATTTTCTCCTCAAATCATTGATTATTCATAACCGCATAAGCACGCGGGGAGTTGCTATGGTTTATCCCCTGCGGACTAACGACTGAATTAGATAGAAACTTATGCGTTTAATATTCTTTCATACACCCAATCATTGTTGTGGTTTTATCCCCGATTGGTTGTCGCCAACGCTGCACGGAGCAGAATCGGTAGAATCGCTCCTGCAGAACTTTCGAGTACCCGCGGGCTTCAGATTCAAGCTGATTGATCCGGCCGGAACGCAGCTTGGCCAGCGGCCTTAGATACTGATATATCCGGTCAGATAGACCACCGCATGGCCACTGATCAAAACCCGCGGGCCGCGATACTCACAAAACAACTCACCACCCCGTTCCAGCCCTTGCCAGGCATGCAGGCTGGCTTTGCCCAGACGCTTTGCCCAGTATGGAATCAGCGTGCAATGCGCGGAACCGGTAACCGGGTCTTCCGGCACGCCCGCCAAAGGCGCGAAAAAGCGCGACACAAAATCGGTTGTCAGGCCCGGCGCAGTGACAATCACGCCCAGCGCGTCAGGTATTTGCCTGACCAGTTCAAAATCCGGCCGCAAAGCCATTATCTGCTGTTCATGCTCAAATACCGCCAGCAAATCCCGGGCCAAAAGCACTTCATCGGGCCTGGCGCCCAGTGCCTGCTCAACCACCGGCAATAACTCGATGCTGTCAGCTTCGCGGCTGGGAAAGTCCATAGCCAAAAGCCCATCTTCGGTTTTGCTGACCGTTAAAACCCCGCTCGCTGTAACAAACCGAACGCTCTGCAGATCGGTAGCAAGATATTCAAAGATCACCAGGGCGCTGGCCAGGGTCGCATGACCACACAAATCCACTTCGGTATCAGGTGTGAACCATCGCAGTTCGTAATCTGACACGGCCGGCACGATATAAGCGGTTTCAGACAGGTTGTTTTCAGCTGCGATATTTTGCAGAACCTGATCGTCGAGCCATTCCGTCAGCACGCACACCGCGGCGGGGTTACCGGCAAACGGCTGCTCGGCAAAAGCATCAACCTGATAGAGGGGAATTGACATCATGGCTTAGCGCCCCACCCGGGCTTAAAAGTATAATAGATTAACGTCATAAATTGCTATGCTTGTTAATGTCCTTTCCTGCATTAGCTTCGTGGCTGCTAAGCTATAGCTGAGACGAGGTGACACCATAGGCCTGGTAATGCTTGATAGCGATCATGCTTATTTTTCGGCGATCAAATGCAACAGCCTGTTACAAACTGATTCAACCATTAGCGCTCATTGAGAACCATTATGCTAACCATTCACCATCTTGAAAATTCACGCTCCCAGCGAGTGCTATGGCTGCTCGAGGAGCTTGGCCTGGAATACCGGATCAAACGCTATCAGCGGGATAAGAAAACCATGCTGGCGCCACCTGAATTAAAAAAAATACATCCACTCGGAAAATCGCCGGTTATCGTTGACAAAACCGGCAGCGGCAGGCATACCATCGCTGAAACCGGCGCCATTGTTGAATACCTGGTTGAACGTTGCGCGGATGGCCGGCTGGCGCCTGCCGCCGGCAGCGATGAGCGCCTGCGCTACACTTACTGGCTGCATTATGCGGAAGGCAGTATCATGCCGGTGCTGCTGCTGAAGTTAATTTTTTCACGGCTATCCAAGCCACCGATGCCATTACCACTGAGACCCGTTGCGGCGTTGATAGCTGCAGGTGTCATGCGTCAATTTATTGATCCCAGAATCAGCGAAAGCCTGTCATTTATGGAGGCCGAACTGGAAAAATCCGACTGGTTTGCCGGTGAGCAGTTCAGTGCCGCCGATGTGATGCTCAGTTTTCCGCTGGAAGGCGCCGCGGCCCGCAATGGTCTGAATGGCTACCCAAAACTGGCTGACTTTCTGGCACGTATCCATGCCCGTCCCGCCTATCAAAAAGCCTTGCAGCGGGGCGGCCCGTATGCATTGATCAGCTAATCAATGCGTGCGACACAAGCCTGCATGGATTAGCTGTCAGTGGCAGCCAAAGGCTGCGCGAAGAATTTTTAAAGCTGAAATCCGGTTGACGGCAACGCCAGTGGCATACCATACCGCTGGTCAGGTCAACCCTGGCCAGGCCAGCATCAGCAGTTTTTATATTTATCGTATAAACCAGCACCGGCCAATATCATTGGCGTAATCTTTTCCAGCCGGGCTACCTTGGTGGCGTCGCGTTTGGCGTCACTGATATAGTCAGCATATTCGCGTTGTTTACCGGGTGTCAGCGATGCAAAAGCCTGTTTTAACCGGGCATCGCTGGCCAGGGCTGCCGTTAACTCCGACGGCATCACCAGCCTGACATTTCTGGCCGGCTTGATCTGCTTGCCGGCTGCCTGGTTGGCAATTGCTTCCTGAAGGTATTCACTGACCAGTCCGGCATCAATTTCATCCAGCGAATTAAATCGCCATTGCCGCAGGGCCTTGGTTTTGCCCTCCTGGGCATTAACCAGCCTGTGGTGCTTATCCTGCAGCAAAGCACCTTGAAAAAACCACAGCCCGATATAGGCCTTGTAAGCTCCCAGACCAACCACATTTTTTCCCTTCAGGGTATAAGTCGGCGCACCCCACTTAATGGTTTCCTCAAGCCCGCTGGCCTTGACCGTAGCACGCAACAGACTCAACTCAGCCTGCCACTCAGGATGAGCCTGCAGATAGTCATCAACGGTTTTCTTGGTTTGCATCGCAACACTCACGGTATCAAACATACCCAGCTTAACCGCTTCGACAGCTGATGCAATCACTCAGCATTAACCACAACAGCATCACGCAGTTAATCTACGGGCAATTTACCTGGCAATTTACGCGGCAACCGATCGGCCGATAGGCCGTCATACTGGCTATCCGGGTTTGCTCTTAACCACCAGCACCGGGCACTGCGCCAGACGGATAACCCGCTCAGCCACCGAGCCCAGCATCAAACGCGGTATACCAGTCCGGCCGTGCGAAGCGATGACAATCAAATCCGCCGATATTTTTTCCGCATAATCGGCCACGCAATGCCCGGGGTTACCAAATTCAACCACCAGCCTGACGCCAGCGTACTTATCCGCATCCAGCCGCTGCCGCAGCGCCTGCATGACCTTATCTTCGCGCTGCTCATCCGGCAACTGGGTCCAGACAATTCCCGGCTCCATAGCCGTCAGTGCCTCCAGCACATGCAGCACATAAACATCGCCGGGCTGGCTGACCAGCTGCAGCGCATGATCTAGCGCCTGGATCGAACTCTCGGAAAAATCAACCGGCACCAGCACGGTATTCGGGGTAAGAATGCTCATCGTCAATCAACTCCTGTGCGTAGAACCTCACCCTTAGAATAACTGCGCGCCATCGCCATCGATTGATCGAGATCAAAAAAACCGGTACTTACAAAGCCGCGCAATAGGCTGGAATATCGCTGAACTCAGCGTCCAGATACTGGCGGATATAAATCGTGTTGGAAGCGATACCATCCAATGTCTGACCAATGCAGGCCGCTGACCAGACACGGTCATCACCCGGATCGCACCTGCCCTGATCGCATTTCGCCCCCAAAGTGTTCCATCCACCGGATGGACATTTGCTGACTGACACATTCTGGCAATAACAGGTCGCCACACCCTGTTCGTCATAAGTGCATGGCATATCCAGACACAGCGTCATCAACTCCGGCTGATCACAGATAATCAGTTTGGCGTCGTTAAGCGTGCCATATAGCTTGCCCGGCAGGCTGTCGCCGAAAGAATAGGTTGAATAGACCTTGGGCGTGGTCTGCTGGACGAACCCCGGGAAGGCGGTGCCGGCTGCGCCGGGCTGTTCACGCTCCGCGCAGTCAAGCGTGGCGAAATTGGCGTTATAGGCAATCTCGTCACCGCTGTTGCCGGTTTTAACCAGCGGGCACTTACAGCTTGCCCAGCCGGCGTCAGTGCCCTGATACTCTTCGCAGGCACCCGGCGAACCATCCTCGCCCAGACACTCGCAGTTGGCGTGTGAACACAGTGCGTAATTATTATCGGCGCATACCAGAGCCTGTTGTGAGCTGCCCTCAGGTGAGTACAGCAATAGCCAGGCAAACAAGATCGATACCCAGAACATATTCAGATAGTTACCACGCATAAAATACTCCCTATAAAATCGCTTGAATCAATCGTCTACGCTGAGCATAAACTATGGCTGATGATTTAACTCCGTCCTGGCCACCACCATCTTATGCACCGCGTCCGGCCCGTCAGCAAACCGCAGGGTGCGGATCCAGGTGTACATATCAGCCAATGGGGTATCCGGTGTTAAGCCCAGCCCGCCATACATCTGAATCGCCTCATCCACCACCTTCAGTGCCGTTTGCGGTGCCTGGACTTTGATCATTGATATCCAGGGTGCGGCTGCCTTCAGATCGCCCTGATCCATCATCCAGGCGGCTTTAAGACACAGCAGCCGGGTCATTTCAATTTGCATACGGCAATCGGCGATGATATTGCTGTTAGCGCCCAGCTTGACCAGCGGCCGACCAAACGCGGTCTGGTTTCTAGCACGTTCACACATCAGTTTCAGCGCATGTTCAGCCTGCCCCAGGGCACGCATACAATGATGAATACGACCCGGACCCAGCCTGCCCTGGGCGATCGCAAAGCCTTTGCCACGCGCCAGAATCAGGTGATCTTTCGGCACCCGTACATTGCTGAAACGCAGATGCATATGCCCATGTGGGGCATCATCATGTCCGAATACCAGCATCGGCCGCAGAATTTCAATGCCCGGCGTAGCGGCCGGCACCAGCAGCATGGAGTGCTGACTATGCCGGTCCGCATCCGGATCGGTTTTCACCATCACAATGTAAATCTGGCAACGCTCATCACCCGCACCTGAAATCCAGTGCTTTTCACCATCCAGGACCCACTCATCACCTGCCAGCCTGGCCGGCATGGCGATATTGGTGGCATCGGAGGAGGCCACGTCCGGCTCGGACATACAGAACGCGGAGCGGCTTTGACCACTCAGTAACCCGGGCAGCCATTGCCGCTGCTGTTGCTCGGACCCATAGCGCAGCAGTACTTCCATATTGCCGGTATCCGGCGCGGAGCAGTTAAACACTTCCGAAGCCAGCCGCGACCAGCCCATGGCCTCGGCCAGATAGGCATAATCAACCGTCGATAAGCCTGCGCCCTGCTCGGCATCGCTCAACCACAGGTTCCACAAGTTCAGCTCACGGGCGCGGGCTTTCAGGCTTTCAAGAATCTCCGTCTGGCGCTGAGTATGCCGCCAGCGATTACCGCTCCTGCCGACTTCGCTGAAGTACTCAGCTTCAACCGGCAGGATGTCGTTACTGATCATCTGCCGGACTTGTTTCAGCAGTTGTGCGGCTGATGCGGAGATACCGAGGTTCATGGCTTGAATAAATAGGTTTTGTTCATAACAAAGAGGTTAGCATAATTGTGCCACTGGTTAGGTTATGGCATTTGTGACTGTGAAGATGTGGTTATAAAGATGGATTCCCGCCTGCGCGGGAATGACGTTAAAGCTGACGGATATGACAGTAAAATTGATGAGAATAACGGTAGAGCTGACGGGAATGACAACAGCTATTTTATACTGTTGGGTTTGGTAAACTGTTTACATCGTTCGTACTAGTCTCAATTTACCCCGAACTAGAGCCAATTTACTTATCGCACTCGGTAAAACCGTCATTCACGCGCAGGTAGATTATGGCATTTGCGATTGTGGTGAGGCGGTTATAAAGATGGATTCCCGCCTGCGCGGGAATGACGGTAAAGCTGACGGATATGACAGTAAAACCGATGAGAATGGCGGTAGAGCAGACGCGTATCACAGTAAAGCCGATGAGAACGACGGTAGAATAGACGGGAATGATAACAGCTATTTTTGCTGTTGCATTTGGTAAAATGTTTACACTGTTCGTGCAAGCCTCAATTTACCCTGGACTAGAACCAATTTACTTATCGTGCTGGGCAAAACCGTCATTCCCGCGCAGGCGGGAATCCATCTTTATAGTATCTGCTGATATAAATCATCCCATGTAGGATTCATTTCCTCTATCAAGCGTATTTTCCAGTCCCGGTTCCATTTTTTCAGTTGCTTCTCACGCAAAATGGCATTTTCCATATCAGCATGCTGCTCGTAGTAGACCAACCTGTTAAGATCGTATTTCGTGGTAAACCCTGCCACCAGTTTTTGCTTATGCTGCCACACCCTCTGAATCAGATTACTGGTTACGCCAATATACAAAGTCCCATTCGGCTGATTAGACAGAATGTATACAAAGGGTTGCTTCATTATTTCAGTCGCCCCGTTAAGTATGGATGGATTCCCGCCTGCGCGGGAATGACAATGTTGTGTTTTTCTGGGTTGACATTACCAACCATTGATATGGTTAATGATCAGCACCCAGGTGGTTAACCCTATCCAGCTTTAACCTCATACCCATCGGCTTTACTGCGATACGCGTCAGTTTTATCGTCATTCCCGCGCAGGCGGGAATCCATCTGCAAACCATCTAGCAATGCAGCTAAATCTCCATCCCCTGCTTGATAATCTGCCTTGCATAATGCCCCAGCGCTTTGGCGCCCGGTCCGTACATTGCAAAAGCTTTGTTGGTGGTCTGCTGGTGGTAATAGCGGTAATAAATCTGCTGGGCAATCACCGCCAGACGGAAGATTCCATAAGCATAGAAAAAAGTGAAATCGTCTATTTTACGCCCGGTCCGTTCCGCATAATATTGCACCACTTCACGGCGGGTAAACATTCCCGGTGCATCAGAAGGCTGTTTTTTCAATACTTTAAGCGCTTCCGGATCATGCGGTTCAATCCAGTAAACCAGGGCTGCGCCCAGGTCCATGAGCGGATCACCCAGGGCCGAAATTTCCCAGTCGAGCACGGCTTTGACCGAGCGCATCTGATCATCGGCCAGGATTAAATTATCGATTCGAAAATCACCATGCAATATGCTGTGCGCGCTTTCCTGCTCCGGACGGTTGGCATCCAGCCAGTCGCGAACATCCTCGAACGATTCAGCGTCAGCGGTCAGCGCGTCGGCATAGCGCTGATTCCAGCCTTTAATCTGACGTTCGATATAACCCTGCGGTTTGCCAAAATCTTGCAGGCCAACCGCCTGATAGTCAATCTGGTGCAACTCGATCAACTTATCCCAGAAAGCATGACAGAATAGCCGGGTGTGCTCCAAGGTCCAGCCCCACTGCTCCGGAATTTCGGTGCTCAAATATAAACCCGGAACCCGTTTCATGACATAAAACTCAGCGCCGATCACCGAGTCTTCGTGGCTGGCGTAATACAACACATAGGGGACCGCGGGATAAACCGGTTGCAGCGCTTTGATCACGGTGTATTCACGCCACATTGAATGACCGGATTTGGGCTTGCTGCCGGCCGGCGGTTTGCGCAGCACCAGCTCCCGCGATGGGTAGCTCAATAGATAAGTCAGGTTGGATGCACCGGAAGTAAACTGCCGCAGACCTGGCACACCGTGCAAATCATCAATATGTTTTTTGAGCTCGGCATCGACCGCGGCAATATCAAAGCCGTCTTCCTGACGTACCTCACGTAACGGTGGCATAGAATCTGACATGGCAATATCCTGTAACTGACCGCTCAATGATAACCGCTTTGCGCGGTCACTTTGCCGCGAAACAGATAATAGATAAACCCGGTATAAATCAGAATCACCGGCAGCATGATCAACACGCCGATAATGCTGAACAACTGGGATTCGCGCGCCGCGGCGGCCTGGTAGACAGTAATATCCGGCGGCACGATCAGTGGCAGCAGGCTGAACGCCAGACCGATAAAGCTAAGTACAAATAATGCCGCTGTGCCTAAAAAAGGCCATATTGAATACTGCTTGCGCAGCGCGCGGTAAATACTGAATGCCAGTAAACCGGTCAAGGTCGGCACCGGCCATAGAAAATAGAAATTCGGCAGTGAAAACCATTTCTCGGCAATCACTGGAAAAGCCAATGGTGTCCAGATACTGACGCCGGCAATAAACAGCAGCATGCCGGGCAGCAGCCACAAAGCCAGACGGCGCATTTTCTGTTGCAACTCACCCTCTGTTTTCATATTCAACCAACAGGCGCCCAGCATCGCGTAGCCAACCACCACACCCAGACCACAGAACAGGCTGAACGGCGTCAGCCAGTCATACAGACCACCGGCATAGCGGTCATCCACCACGGTAATACCCTGCAGCACGCCACCCAGAATAACGCCTTGCGCGAATGCCGCGGTCAGGGAGCCGCATAAAAATGCCTTGTCCCACCAATGATGATGCGGTTTGGCAACATAGCGAAACTCAAACGCCACGCCGCGAAAAATTAACGCCAGCAGCATCACGATCACCGGTATATATAAAGCCGGCATAATGATCGAATAGGCCAGTGGAAAAGCCACCAGCAAACCACCGCCCCCCAGTATCAACCAGGTCTCATTGCCGTCCCAGAATGGCGCCACCGTGTTCATCATCAGGTCCCGGTCTGCTTCCGCCCGGGCTACGCCAAACAAAATGCCAACCCCCAGGTCAAAGCCATCCAGGATGGTATACACCACCACCGCAACGGCAATCACAATGCCCCAGATCAATGGCAATGCGTCAATCATGGCGATACTCCCCGGCTTGGCCGCTGTCCGGCTGCGTCTGGCCCAGACTATCAAAACCGCCGGACTCAGCAGCCGATAGCGGTCGCCTTGCAGTGGGCATCTGCGGCGCTGTCAGCACCTCCGGTTCAGGTCCTTTATGGATCAACCGGTTGATATAATAAATACCGGCACTGAATACCACGCCGTAGACCAGGACAAACAACGCCAATGACACCAGAATACTGTTGGCGGGCACTGGCGATACCGCATCGCTGGTCCGCAGCAATTGATAAGCCAACCACGGCTGCCGGCCTATCTCGGTGGTCATCCAGCCAGCCAGAATGGCAATAAAACCCAATGGCCAGACATGCTGCAGCGGGCGTATAAACCAGCGTGCGCTGAGCAACTTACCACGCCACCACAAATACGCCCCCGTGATGCCAATCCCTATCAGCAGCAAACCGATACCGACCATGATTCGAAAGGCAAAAAACACCGGCAGCACGGGCGGCTGCTCAGTTACATCAAAATCCTTTAAGCCAGGAAATAACCCTTCCCGATCATGGGTAATAATCAGGCTGGCCAGTTTGGGGATACCAATTTCAGCATGATTGGTTTGCGCATCCTGATCAGGCCAGGCAAACAATAACAGCGGCGCCGGTTCAGCAGAGTCCCAGTGAGCCTCCATCGCCGCTAGCTTGGCAGGCTGATAGTCGGCGGTGTTCAAGCCATGCAGATCACCCACCACCAGTTGCAACGGCGCCAGCACGATGATCATACCCATCGCCATTTTCAGCATGGTGGGCGACTGGCGGGGGAATTTATCCGCCATCCGGTAACGCGCCGCGACCGCCAGCACCACCACCGCGGTGGTCATATAGGCAGCCAGCAGCATGTGCACAAAGCGATAAGGAAAACTGGGGTTAAAGATTATCTTGAACCAGTCAACCGGGTAGGCAATGCCTGCGCGCATTTCAAAACCGGCCGGGGTATGCATCCAGCTGTTGGCCGATAATATCCAGAACGCGGACAGCATGGTGCCGAACGCCACAGCCAGCGCGGCCACCAGATGCAACCAGCGTGGCACCCTGCCCCAGCCAAACAGCAATACCCCGAGAAAGGTTGCCTCCAGGAAGAATGCGGTCAATACCTCGTAGCCGATTAACGGCCCCAGCACATTGCCCAGTATCCGGGAAAATTCACTCCAGTTGGTGCCGAACTGATAGGACAGCACGATCCCCGAAACCACCCCCATGGCGAATGAGACGGCAAATATTTTGGTCCAGAATCTGGCCAGCTTCTGATAGCGTTCCTGCCCGGTTCTCATCCACATGCCCAGCAGCACAGCAATATAAGCTGACAGACCGATGGTAAAAGCGGGGAAAATGATGTGAAAAGAGATCGTAAATGCAAACTGCAAGCGCGCTAGCATGACCGGATCAAATTCCATGGCTGACACTCCTGGTGACTGTCTGGTTTACCCCGTCAGTAAAGTGATGGCAGCCCTGCTGAAAAGCAAGCGCTAAGGATCGGCCTGCTTAAGATTTGCGCCGAAACTGATAGGGCCCGTTGAGCGCGCCCCAGACCTGCTCACCCTGCGCATTGAAGCCTCGATCCCAGGAATCAATGCCCTGTGCGGTCACCACCACTTCGGAGGTAGCATAGTCAGCGCCGTTCAGATCACTTGAACATTCACGCCCACGGGTGGCGCCGGCAAAGTGCAGCGCATCTTCACGCCGCAGATAAACACTGCAGCCGGCACGCAACTGTAAATCGTCCGGGCCATATTCTTCCAGCACGTCCGGATTGCGCCAACTGCCGATAGCGGTGTCAGGATCGGGCAAGGTATACACGTCAGATACAAATTGACCTCGCTCGGATTCATGCAGATGGTATATCCGCTGACGGTAAGGGTGCCGCAGGTCAGTGGCACTGGCCTGTTCCAGATACAGCCAGATGCCGTCTTCCCGATCAGGCCAGATGGGGGTTGCGGCCAGGCGGATATTGAAATATTGCTCATCCTGCTCAGCCTGAGCGCTGGAATCCATCACCCCGCTCAACCAGTCAGCCAGCACTTCCAGCCCGTTGTCGCTGTGATGCGGTTTACCATCACAGCCGCTGCCGGCCAGTGCGACCGCCAGCACCAGGCTCATTAACCGGAATTGATGTTGCATAGCGGATCAGTCCAATCGAGTTTATAGTGGGTGGGCCGCTTACTGGCAGCTATGGCATCTGCCATACACTTCCACCACCTGCTTATCGGCCGCGAAACCGCGTTCGCGGGCAGCCTCCAGCACTTCCCCGGACAGCGTTTTACCCGGTACTTCGATCACGGTATCGCATTCCTGGCAGATCAGAAACTGACCGTTATGGGCTTTTTCGGGATGCATACAGGAAACAAACGCATTGAGCGTTTCCAGGCGGTGGATAAAGTGATTATCGAGCAGGAAATCCAGCGCCCGGTAGACCGTGGGAGGTGCTGTGCGCCGCTTGTTCTGGTTATCTTCAAGGCTGAGCGTATCGAGCAGATCATAAGCCTTGACCGGACCCTCGGCGGACAGAATCAGCTCCAGCACCCGGCGCCGTATGGGCGTCAGCCGCAATTCCCGTTGCGAGCAGACCTGCTCAACTTCACTGATGACTGATGCCACTGACATAACGTCATTTTAGCATTTATCACGCTAAGGATTGTGCACGCGCAAACCGGGACTCCAGCTATCCGGCGCTGACAGACTGGCTAAGAAAACCTCAACAGTCAGCGGTGTGATGGCTACACAACCGCCTGATCGCCGCTTATTCAGCGCTCCGGTTGGCCTCTATCCAGGCTATCGCACGTTCAATCCGGACCAGGCTGCGCGCCTGCCCCATCAACCATAAGGTGGTATCGATGGATGGTGATGCACCATGGCCCATCAATGCCACCCGCAAGGGCTGTCCGACTTTACCCATTCCGACTTCCAGTTGCTCCATCACCGCATGCACCGCGGCTGACAAGGCCTCCGGTTGCCAGTCGTCAATTGACTTCAGTTGCTCCATCAGGGCCTGCAGTACCGGTATCGCCACCCGCCGCAGATGCTTCTTGGCCTGGTTCGGGTCGTAATCATCAAAATCCTGAAAAAATGGCCGGCTTTGCTCCACCAGATCACGCAGATTGCCAATCCGTTCACGCTGCACATCCAGCACTGCATCGGCATCGGCGGGATCAATGCCGGCCTGCCGCCAGTGCCATGCGGCCTGTTCGCTGACAGCCGCCAGTGGCAGTGTTTTCAGGTAATGCTGATTCAGCCAGTCCAGCTTATCGGTATCAAACACCGAGGCTTTTTTGTTGACCCCGTCCAGGTCAAACAGGTTGATCATGTCGGCCAGTGAAAACATCTCCTGGTCACCATGCGACCAGCCCAGCCGCACCAGCTGGTTTAACACCGCTTCGCGCAGATAACCCAGCGTGCGGTATTCAATCACACTGACCGCGCCGTGCCGTTTGGACAGCGGTGAACCATCCTTGCCCAGAATCATCGGCACGTGCCCGAACTGCGGCGGTTCAGCGCCCAGCGCATGATAAATATTGACCTGCCGTGGCGTATTGTTGATGTGATCATCGCCGCGGATCACATGCGTGATGCGCATATCCAGATCATCCACCACCACACAGAAATTATAGGTTGGAGAACCATCCGGGCGGCAAATCACCAGGTCATCCAACTCACTGTTTTCGGTAATCACCGGTCCGCGCGTCAGGTCGTTAAATGCCACGCTGCCACTGAGCGGATTGGCAAAACGGATCACTGCATCGTCAGCCGGACCCAGGCCCAGTTTGCGGCAATGTCCGTCATAACGCGGTTTTCGCTTCTCATCCATGGCCTGCTGGCGCAGGCTGTCCAACCGCTGACGACTGCAATGACAGTAATAAGCCTGCTGTTGATCCAGCAATTGCTGGATCACTTCCTGATAACGGACCAGCCGCTCAGACTGGCGGAAAGGCCCCTCATCCCAGCTCAGACCCAGCCATTCCATGCCATCCAGAATGGCCTGTTCAGCCGGCTTGGTAGAGCGTACCCGGTCGGTATCTTCAATCCGGAGCACAAATTCGCCGGCATGATGACGGGCATATAACCAGCTGAACAACGCCGTGCGGGCACCGCCGATATGCAGATAACCGGTCGGACTGGGGGCAAAACGGGTACGCACCTTGGCCATTAAGTATCACCTGTTAAAATCGTTAATTTTAACAGAGCAGCGCATCAATTAGTCGCTAATCGCAGCTGGCCGGTATTGCCAGCTGGGCGCGGATACAGGCTGTTTTGAGCGCCATCGGATCGATCTGCCAGGCTCAGTCAGAACCTGTGCCGGCCGGCAGGGTCAGAATAACTTTGGAAAATCCGCTGTAGCACTTTTGGAGTATGATGGCAGGAAGCAGGCAAGCGTCTGACAATATGCAGGACTCACCCAACTCGGTACGACGTCGTCCAGGCAGGTTTTATCTGCGCCTGGGACTGACTGCCGGCCTGGCATTGGTGCTGCTGACCGGCATCCCCTGGCTGTTTTCGCGCAACACGCCGAACGATCTTGAGCGGATTGCCGCCCGCGGTGAATTGATTATGCTGACCCGCAACAGCGCCAGTACCTATTATGAAGGCGTGAATGGCCCGGCCGGGCTTGATTACGAACTGATGCAGGGCTTTGCCGAATACCTAGGGGTGGATTTACAGATCAAGCTGTTTAATGATATTACCGAATTGCTGCCGGCACTGACCAGACGCAAAGGTGACCTGGTCGCAGCCGGTGTCACCGTGACCCCCACCCGCCAGCAGGCTTACCGGTTCGGCCCGGCATATCAGCAGACCAGGCCCACGGTGGTTTACCGGCGTGGCGGCCGGCGGCCGGCATCGCTGGCGGAACTGGCCACCGGCACCGTTGGTATCAGCGCCGGTTCCAGCTATATCGAACAGCTGCAGGCGCAGCAGGCGGTGACGCCACAACTGAGCTGGCTGGAACTGGACCGGGCTGGTATTGAAGATCTGCTGCAGATGGTCAGCTCCGGCGAGCTCGATTACAGCATCATCGACTCCACCGATCTGATTTTGAATCAACCGTTTTATCCGCATGTAGAGGCTGCTTTTGAGTTTCCCCAGCCTGATCAGCTTGCCTGGGTATTTCGTGGCGGCGACGATGATTCCCTGGCGCAGCAGGCGCGGGTGTACTTTCATCATCTGGAAGAAAGCGGTCTGTTAGCCGATCTGCGCACCAAATATACCACCGCCGATAACACTTATAACGTGGTCAACACCATTGTTTTCCAGGATCGCATCCGCGACCGCCTGCCAGAATTACGCGGCCTGTTTGAACTGGCCGCCAACAACAATGAGATGGACTGGCGTCTGCTGGCGGCGGTAGGCTATCAGGAGTCGCACTGGAATCCTGACGCCGTTTCACCCACCGGCGTGCGCGGGATCATGATGCTGACCCGCTCGACCGCTGATGAGTTGAACGTGGATGACCGCCGCGACCCCGCCCAGAGCATCGATGGCGGCAGCCGCTATCTGAGTTCGATCATCGCCAACCTGCCTCAGCGGATACCTGAACCGGACCGCATATGGATGGCGCTGGCGGCTTATAACATTGGTTATGGGCACCTGGAAGACGCGCGGATATTAACCGAGCGGCATGGTGGCAACCCGGATCGATGGGATGAGGTACGCGAGCATCTGCCGCTGTTATCGCGTCAGCCGCATTACGAAACGCTTAAATATGGCTATGCCCGTGGCTCGATGGCGGTACGTTACGTGGACAATATCCGGGCTTATTACGACATCCTGACCTGGATGGATACCCGCAATCACCCGCTGGTGGCCTGGAGCCCGGATACCCGGGCTGACACCTGAGCTGAGTTGTCCCAACTGGCTTTCAGAATCAGCTCGGGCGGATAGCAGGCAGGCTAATCAAGCTTCCACAGCGCACCCGATTCACAACCTTGCTGGATCGCGGCGATGCGCTGGGCATGCAGTTCCAGTTCATGCGTGGGCACCGTTACCGCGGCAACCTGCCGGACCGGATTATCCGCGTCATCACCGCCCTGGATGACGGTACGTTTAAGGTTCAGATCGAGTGCCGACTGCCCGCCGGTCATTAACAGATAAACATCCAGCAGTAATTCCGCATCCAGCAGGGCGCCGTGCAGCTTGCGGTTACTGTTATCTACTTCATAGCGGCGGCACAGTGCGTCCAGGCTGTTGCGTTGCCCGGGATGCAGCTCACGCGCCAGGCTCAGGGTATCCAGGATACTGGCATAGTCCTCCACCTTGCCCAGTTCCTGGTTGCACAGTTTCAGCTCATGATCGATAAAACCGATATCAAACGGTGCGTTGTGAATGATCAATTCCGCGCCTTCAATAAAATCCAGCAATTCCCGGCTGATTTCCCCGAACCGCTGTTTGTCCTGCAGAAACTCATTGCTTAGACCATGCACTTGCAACGCGCCCTCCTCCACTTCACGCTCGGGGTTGAGGTAGCGGTGAAAACTGTTGCCGGTCGGGCGGCGCTCAATCAGTTCCAGCGCGCCGATTTCGATAATGCGGTGACCGTCCTGAGGTTCCAGGCCGGTGGTTTCGGTATCCAGTACAATTTGGCGCATAGCTTGATGACCTGTGTGATGTCAGTGCGGAATAGCCGCTCTGGCCAGTTGATCGGCGTGTTCATTTTCCGGATGCCCGCTGTGGCCACGCACCCAGTGCCAGTGGATCTCATGTTGACTGGTATCCAGCAGTGCATCGAGTTGCTGCCACAAGTCGGTGTTTTTAACCGGTTTATTAGCGGCGGTTCGCCAACCGCGAGCTTTCCAGCCCGCCAGCCACTCGGTCACGCCCTGCAGCAGATACTTGGAATCGGTATACAGATCAACCCGGCAGGGTTCTTTAAGCGCCTGCAGGCCGGCAATAGCCGCCATCATTTCCATCCGGTTATTGGTGGTTTGACGCTCGCCGCCGGACAATTCCCGCTGCTGGCGTCCAAACCGCATCAGTACCCCCCAACCCCCCGGGCCAGGATTACCGCTACACGCGCCATCGGTATACAACTCAACCTGTTTTTTCATTCATCTCAAATATTGGTCTGAAGTTTGCCCCCATCACCCTGTCCGTGATGCCCTGCTCAATGCAATAGCCGGCTGTGCCGTTCCGCGGCGCGCCGCAGGCGTGTACCGCGGACTCGCGCCACCCAGTGTTGCTTTGTGCAACACGCTTACCTGTAACGGCCGAAAACGCCACCAGCCGGGACCGTGCCAGCTATTGTCGGCCAGTTGCATCCCCAGCGTGCGGGCAATGGTAGTCACCCCGCCGGCAACCTGCAAGCTGACATTGCTCATACCGGCCAGATGCCATACCCGGGCATCAAGCGGATTGAGTGCAACCGTGATCAGCTTACCTCCAGGCACCAGTACCCGCGCCACATCAGCCAGCAGACGGCGCCGGGCACGCCATTCCAGCCCCAGATAGCGCCACAGCATGATATCCACACTACGGCTGAGTAGCGGCAGTGTTTCCAGGCTGGCCAGCAAGGGCGTCTGCCAGGTGCTGATCGCGGCGCGCAGGCTGAGCGTCTGCGACACCTCCGCGGGCGCCATTTCCAGCGGCGCCAGTTCCACTACGGTGTCCTGCTCATGCCCGCTCAGATGCCGCTGTAACAATTGCTGCTCCACCGCCAGCACGCTGCGTCCGAGTGGCGTGGAACCCCACAGTCCAGTCGGGGGTATGCGGCTGGGCTGAGTCTGGTTTTGCTGCGTGAACCACTTTGGTAGCATGTAGGCAGGATATCAGTTAATGAGTAACAAACCAGCATGCCACAAAGCACGATTTCAGCATCCAGCATCCCCGCCCTGACAGCTTTACCAGCGTTTAGCGATAACTACATCTGGACGCTTTATGATCATCAGTATTGCGTGGTCATCGATCCTGGACAGGCTGCTCCGGTCAGCGAGTTCCTGCGTCGCAGCGGCACCCGTCTGGCCGGAATCCTGCTGACCCATCATCATGCTGATCATATCGGTGGCGTGGACGCGTTGCTCGCCAGCCATGCGGCGGGCAACCCGGAACAGGCGCCGCTGCCGGTCATCGGTCCGCTGGATTCCCGCATTCCTCAGGTGACCCGCACGGTCAACGAGGGCGACCGCGTCAGCCTGACGGACTGGGGGCTGCCCTGGCAGATCGATTTTCAGGTCCTGGAGATTCCGGGCCATACCCGCAGCCATATTGCGTTCGTGAATCAGGACTGGCTGTTTTGCGGCGATACCCTGTTCAGTGCCGGCTGTGGCCGGCTGTTTGAGGGCACGCCGGCCCAGATGCAGGACTCATTGGACAAACTGGCCGCCTTGCCCGCCGGGCTGCTGGTCTGCTGTGCGCACGAGTACACCCTGTCCAATTGCCGCTTTGCCCTGCAGGTCGAGCCGGATAATACTGATCTGCAGCAACGCTACCAACAGGTCTCTGAACTGCGCGCCCAGGCGCGCATGACACTTCCCGTCAGCCTGGCAAATGAGCTAAGCTACAATCCGTTTTTACGCAGCCGGCAGGCCAGCGTTATTCAGGCCGCCCGGCAACGGTTGCGCGCGACCGGCCAGGCGGTCAGCTGGCGGTCAGCCGGCGATCCGGAACCGCATGAGGTTTTAGCGGTCATTAGAAGCTGGAAAGACGCCGCCTGAATGGCGTCATCAGACAGCCACCTGGCCAGTAACCGGTGCAAGCCTGCTTTGCACTGATCCACTTTAGAACAATAACACTATGCATGGCAGATTAAATCACAGGTTTACCCCAGCGAATTTTTGTATGCTCAGAATGATCACACTGCTGCTGGTGCTCATCGCACTGGCGGGTTGCTCCGCGCTGACGCCCGCTCCCGAACAACCCCAGCCCGCTGCGCCAGTACTCGCCAGTACGGCAGTCAAGTCAACTGGTCCGGACAGTGATGACGCCTACGACATGATCGAACAGGCCAATCGCGAACTGTTCAGCGAGCAGCCGTTCGTAGGCCCTCCGTCGCCGCCCGCACAACAACCGATTCCGGTCATCTGGGACCGGCTGGTGGGGGGATTCAGTCTACCGGATTGCGAACCCGGCAGTACCGCCTATACCTGGCAGGAATGGTACGGTAACCACGGCGATTATATGCAGCGCGTCATGCTGCGTGCGCGCCCCTGGCTGTATGACATTCTCAATCAGATAGAAACCCGTGAACTGCCCTATGAAATGGCGCTGTTGCCGATTGTGGAAAGCGCCTACGACACGTTTGCATTTTCTTCCGCCGCAGCCGTCGGCGGCTGGCAGTTTACCGCGCCCACGGCACGCGATTACGGACTGAAAATCAATACCTGGTACGACGGCCGCCGCGATATGTACGCGGCTACCCGGGCAGCACTGGATTATCTGCAGGTCCTGTTTAAAAAGTTCGATGACAACTGGCGACTGGCCCTGGCCGGCTATAATGCCGGGGCCGGGCGGGTCAGCCGCGCCGTGGCCCGGCATGGTGGCAATATGCGCAGTCTGCGCGCCACTGATCTGAAGCTACCGCGCGAAACCAAGGGCTTTGCACCCAAACTGCACGGCCTCAGCTGCCTGCTGCGTAATCCGGAGCGCTATCAACTCAAGCTGCCGGCGATTCCCGACATGCCGTTGATTACCGCGGTCAACCTGGAACAGCCCGTGGATATCGTCTACGCCGCACAATTGACTGACTTACCGATCACTGAAGTGTATGCCCTCAACCCCGGTCTGAACCGCTGGACTACGCCACCCGATGGACCGCACCGTCTGATTCTGCCGGCCGGCAAGGCAGATGATTTTCTGCAGGCCTTCACCAGCACCGAACAACCGGCGGCCAGTGCGCCCGAATGGCAGACCATCACGGTTAAATCCGGCGATACCCTGGGCTCCCTGGCCCGTCAGCACAACACCACATTGGCGTTACTGCGTGAGCACAACCGGCTGCGTAGTGATGTCATCATGCCGGGCCAGATACTGCGCACCGGCACCGCCAGCTACAACCGCTTTCCAGGCTATGCCGAGGCTCTGGCGGAGTTGCAGAAGCTGCAGCAGGGGCTGCTGCCGGCCAACCGCACCAGCCATCGCATCCGCCGTGGGGAATCCTTATCGACCATCGCCCGGCAATACAATGTCAGCGTCACCAATCTGCAACGCTGGAATAATCTGCGCAGTCCGGATCGGATCCGCGCCGGCCAGAGTCTGGTGGTGCTGGCACCGGTCAAGCCTGGCGGCAAGCAACGCTACCGGGTTCAACCGGGCGATTCATTGTGGCGCATAGCCCGCCGCAATCAGATCAGTGTGGAGTCGCTGCGCAACTGGAATCAATTGCCGGCCGGTACAATCCTGCAACCCGGGCAGGTGTTGCTGCTTGCGCCCCGGCCGTAAACTACCGACACTAGCGGCGATCCTTAAACCGGTAATGCCATGCTCAGAATCAGTTTATCCCTTGTCTGCCTGACACTGGCGCTGAACGCCGCTGCTCAGTCAGAACCTGACACCACCGGCCTGAGCCTGTCCGGCCCCATGGTTCAGGGTGGCCTGCTGGTTGGGCAAACCGCGGCCAACGCCCTGGTCAGCCTGGATGGTGAACGGCTGCCACTCGACGACGATGGTTTTTTTGTGGTGGGATTTGATCGCGATGCCGACCGGCAACAGCTGCTCAGCGTGCGTATTCCGCAACAACCAACCATTGAACGGGTGCTTAACCCGCAAGCCCGTACCTACGCCATCGAACGAGTCGATGGTCTGCCGCCGGCCACGGTAACTCCACCACCGGAAGTCTCCGCACGTATCAGCAGGGAGGCCGGCCTGGTGGCCGCGGCCCGGCAACGGCGGGATGCACGCAGCGATTGGCGGCAAACCTTTAGCATGCCCGCCAGCGGCCGTATCAGTGGTGTTTATGGTAGTCAGCGAATCCTCAACGGCGAGCCCAGGCGGCCCCACTACGGCCTGGATATTGCCGCCCCGGAAGGCACCCCGATCAACGCTCCGGCGGCCGGTATCGTGACCCTGGCCGAGCCGGATTTATATTATTCCGGCGGCACGGTCATTATCGATCATGGCCATGGCGTATCCTCCACCTTCCTGCATTTAAGCGCGGTGGATGTGCAGGTCGGCCAGCAACTTGAACAAGGCCAGCATGTCGGTGCTATCGGCGCCACCGGGCGTGCCAGCGGACCACACCTGGACTGGCGTATGAACTGGCGCGGGCAACGTATTGATCCGATGCTGCTGCTGGAACCGGATAACTGGCAGCCGGCCAGCCCATGATGATGCGTAAGGCGCTACTCACACTGGCTCTGTTGGTCACTGTATTAGGCGGTTGCGCAGGCCGCCAGCCGCCCACTGATAACGGGCTCAATCAGTCGGTGGATGACGTGATCAGTCGGTTGGGCACCAGCCTGCCCGGTCAATACAGCAATTTCTCCCAGCACCGGCAAGACAACGATATTCCCCTGTTACAACTGGATATCAGCCGCCGGGATGTGCCGGGGCAGTTCCTGGTGGCGCAACGCGCCAGCGATTCCGCGGTTCCGCTGCGGGAGTTTATCTGGCAATTCACCCGCACCCCCAAGGCCGAACTGCAGCTGGAGTTTGCGCCCTTGATCAACGGCAATACCGGACCCAGCTGCCGCTTGATCCTGCGCCCTGCCCGCGCCGGTATCAGCGGCTCTACCGAGCAGCAGAAGTGCCGGCTGCCCAATCGTGATAATCAGCCGATCGGACTGCTTAAAGAGTTTTTACTTAATCCCGAAACCATTGAGTTGGGCGAACGTCTGTACAACCTGGATACCGGCAACGTATTGGCTAACGACACCCGCCTGGAATTTCACCGTCAGCTGAATTACCAGGGCTGGGCCGGACGACAGGATAAGGACAGTGGTGAATGGCTGCTGGCGCAGCCGTTTGCATTGCATAATCAGGGCGACAGCGTTGAACTGTTTGATAACGCTGATCGCAGCCTGGGTTACCGGGTGGAACTGGCCCGGATCATATATCGCAGTGATCAGCCCGAAGTGTTGCGGCTGGCGGTTATCGACAACGACAGCGGCAAACAGGTTGCCTATGCCTGGGCCAGCACCACCGCAGCACGTATCGGCATTAACCTCGGCTGGTTACAGATCGGCATGCAGCGCAGTGAACTCAACTGACCCGCTGCGCTGACCCCGGCCAGACGCACTGACCTGTCAGTCAGTGCCGGTGACAACGGTCAATCGGCGCAAACCCACCGGGCACGCCTTTGGTTACCACCGAAACAGCATTGTGCGGATGCAGGCTTTCAAAATGCTGGCAGCGGGCCCAGAAGTCGGTAATCCGATCGTCACTCTCCAGCGCCTGCTTGATGCGGCGGCCGGCGTCTTCGCAAAACATCAGATTCTGCCCGTTGAGGCGGGCGAAAGCCTGCTCATCCTCACGCTTGACCGCTGTCTGCACGGGAGTCTGTAGAGCGTCTTCGGCCAGATCAACCAGATCGATCAGTGGGAAGGCCGCCAGATCATCGACCAGGCGTACCCGCATATCCGCGGCACTGCGCTGACTATGGGGAGTAGCCATAATGCCCTGTTCACTGCGCAGCCATTGACTGACAGTTTCGCGGCTGACACTTTTTTGCTGCGCGAAATCATGCTCGAACTGTTGCTGGATCAACTGCCGTGCCAGCGCCGCCGAGCATGGACAGGTGCTCGAATACAGCACCTGCAGCGCCATTTCGACACAAAATGATTCGCCTTTCATCTGGCCAATAACACTGACCGGATAACGCCGCCAGCCGGAATTGTCACTGACCAAAGCCTTGCGCCGCACCAGATAATCAAACTCGATCCGCACCATGGCGCGGTCGCTCAAACCTTCGTGCGAGGCCAGAAATGACTGCACCAGTTTCTTTAAGGTAGCCGGGTTGACGCTTTCGTGCGCCAGCATCTGATCCAGCTGCAGGTACAGCCGGGACATATGAATGCCCTGCACATCCGGCTTGATCAAATTAACAAACGCGGTAATCCGCGCCGGGCAGTGAATGGTATCGCCAGACGCTGTTTCAATGCGTACCGGCATCTCGACTTCATTCATCCCGACCCAATCCAAACTGCCAGCCACTTTGGCGCTGACTTCATTGGCGATATCCGGCATGATGGGAATGGTGTTGGCTTTGCTGCTCAAGATTATATTAGTCCGCGCGTGAATAGCTGAGAATGCTATTAAATATAGGGCAAAAAGGGATTTTTCTAGTCATCATGGAAGATATTCGAATGGTCGGAGCGAGAGGATTCGAACCTCCGACCCCCACACCCCCAGTGTGGTGCGCTACCAAACTGCGCCACGCTCCGAGCCAATCGCGTAGTTTAACACCAATATGCGTGAATGTAGAGCATATTCGCGGTCGTTGGGGCGAATAGTGGCAACATCCGCAGCTTAATATTTTGCCATTGATACCTGCGCATGCTGGCCGGCGAATATCGCTAATGATCACTTGTGTTACGGTCATTGCTGTAGACCTGCACGCTGGGTCTTGATCCAGCCTGCCCCACTCTTATCTGTCATTCTGAACGCAGCTCAAGAATCTTCTCCGATTGTAAATCGACGGATAGATTGAGGAGATCCTTCGCTGGCGCTCAGGATGACATGTATGGGTTATTCATGGGTGTTGGGCACTTTCAATGGTTGCAGCCTCAGTAAAGACTGTCATTGTGAACGCGGTGAAGAGTCTCTCCACGCTTTTATACGTCTCATGATATTTTTGTCATTCCGACAGAGCGTAGCGACGAGGAATCTCCTCATGCTATTTGTAGACTTCGGCGCAGAAGGGTTTCGCCACTGCAATTGCGCCCCCACAACCCCCATGGCAAACTAACTCAAACAACCAAATCATATACAAATGGCCTATTTCACCCGGAAAACCTTCCAGTTCTTCAAGGAACTTAACGCCCACAACGAGCGCCCCTGGTTTGAAGCAAACAAACACCGCTATATCGAGCACGTCCGCGATCCGTTTCTGGCATTTATCCGTGCGGTCGATAAAGACCTGAAAAAAATCAGTCCGCATTATTACGGCGATGACCGCACCAATGGCGGATCGCTGTTCCGGATTTACCGGGATGTCCGCTTTTCCAAGGACAAAACCCCTTACAAACCCTGGGCCGGTGCACGCTTCAAACATCTGGACAGTGGCACCCAGACCGCGCCCACTTTTTATCTGCATATCCAGCCGGGACATAATTTTATGGGCTGCGGCATCTGGCACCCGCCGGCGCCGGTGATGAACGGCATCCGCGAGTTTATTCATAATAACCCGCGCAGCTGGCAGCTGTTCAAGAACAAAAAGAAATTCCGGGAAACCTTCAACTTCGGCGGCGACAGCCTGAAACGCCCGCCGCGCGGTTTCCCCAAAGACGACCCGCTGATTGAAGACCTGAAGCGCAAGGATTTTGTCGTCTCCACCCAACTGACCAATCAACAGGTGCTGGCGGATGATTTTAACAAGACCTTTATCCAGCACTGCAAAATCGCCGCGCCGATGGTGGATTATTTGTGTGCTGCGTTAGATTTGGAGTTTTAATACTTTGAATTCACGAGCTACTGCCTTAACATAGGGCACAGCTAAAATATTTATGCTTCATCTTTTGCATAATCAAAACATAAACGAATGAAATACTTTATCTTTGACCCCTCTTTTGGATATAGTCAATTAATTCAACTATTGGGTTTCGCCGGAGCCATATGGGCCGGAATAACCCAGCTACGTGAGCAAAGAAAACTGCAAAAAGAGAACAATGCAGACAGCTTAAGGGTTAGCATCTACCAGGACATAACAACCAATATCAAAGGAAGCTCACCTACCGGACACGCGGAATCATTAAGACTGGAGATTTACTATCTAGAGCAAAAAAAATCCAATCGAACCAATCACGCAAAAGAATTTAAATCTAATTTTAGATTAGAAGAATTTCATAAAGAATTCAAAAAAATAAATAAAAAGTTATGGGACATTGCTAGCTCAATCGAGCAGTATGAAATTGCGTCAAAATATTTGCCCATATTTCGAGAGATTTTCATAATTGCGCTTCGAGAATATACTGAAAAATATTTACTATTATTGGATATTTTGAAAATAACTTTAGACCCAATAGATCAAAACAACAATTCCAATAAAGAAAACATACCTGAAAACGTCATTTACGAAGCACTCAACAAGAAATCTGAAGCATACATTGAGGCCGCCTATGACATTACAGCCTATCTTTATGATATCCAAGTAGAACTGCAGAACAAACTACTCGGCGATCTGTTTGATAACAAATGCCCACCACGCAACCCTAAAAAAGATGAACTTGTTCTAAACTCTGAAATACCAGAAATGCTTGAAAGAGCACAGGCTATTATACGAAAATCCCACAATGATAATTTAGGTTAATTAACTTTCCACTAATATAGCTTCACGCTGCATCATACCTAATAATAAATTTTATAATAAACTCCCCTTTGCTCCCGCATTCTCCAATCGCAACAATTTCTCCTTAATCCCCAACCCACCCGCATAACCGGTCAACTTGCCATTGCTGCCAATAATGCGATGACAGGGAATTACGATCGGGATCGGGTTGCGACCATTGGCGGCACCGACGGCACGTACCGCTTTGGGATTGCCGATAGCGGTGGCGATATCCTGGTAGCTGGCCAGTTCACCGAAATCAACCGTTAATAACTGCTTCCAGACCTGTTGTTGAAAAGCCGTGCCGCGGGGCTGCAGCGGTAGATCAAAATGCTGTCGCCGGCCGGCAAAATATTCCTGTAGCTGCTGGCTGGCCTGGTCAAGCACCGGGTTGCTGTGCGGCACGGTGGCGCAGTCGTCGTGACCGAAGCGGATTTCGCGCAGCGACTGATGATCGGCGATCAGGGTCAGCTTACCGATGGGTGATGACAGCACCAGGCTGTGCAGGGTTTTTGCTTCTGATTTAGACATGTTTTGACTCCGCGGCCGCCTGCCATAGATGTAATAACGCGTAGCCCCGCCAGGGCCGCCAGGCTGCGACAACTGCTTGCTGATCGCGCACATCCAGATGGGCTAACTGTTGCTGAACAACCACATCACCGGCCAGCCAGGCATCCGGAAAACTGAGTCCGCGCAGCAATACATATTGCGCTGTCCAGTCACCAATGCCTTTGACCTCAGTTAACTGCTGATACAACTCGCTGGCGGTGATGTGAGAGGTAAATTCCTGATCCGCCAAGCGGCCAAGCGTGCTGGCCTGGATGCCACCCATGCGTATTTGTTTGGCGTCAACTGCGGCCAGTCTGGCTAAACTCGGAAATAATTGTGTCAGGCCATGACTGCTGGCTTGACTTAATTCTGCCGGCAGGGCCTGACCATATTCATTGGCCAGCCGCGCTAGCATCGCAATTGAGGCGGTTACGCTAACCCGCTGGCCCAATATGGCACGTGCGCAGGCTTCATCCAGCGACCAGCAGCCGGGGATGCGTAAACCGGGGTGCCTGTTCAGCATTGACTGTAATGCCACATCCTGACCAAGCTGCGCCTGAATAGTAAGAGGGTCTGTGTCAGTATCCAGCATCTGACGAATTTTCTGTATCACCGGCTGCAGTTGATCATAACGATTGCAATACAGGTTTATTTTCAAAGCCTGCCGGCGCGGTGCATCAGTAACCTTAAACCAGCCTTTGGTCTGCCGGTATTCGAAGGTCCGCGCGTAATAGTTAGCTGTGACCTGCTCGATAGCCGGTACTGCCCGCTGCGCGTAAAAATTCAGCAACCCGTTAAAATCATATGGCTGACGATAGGCCAGATACAGCTCGCAGCCCTCTGCCTGCCCGCCTGCTTGCCCGTCAACTTGACGATCAGCCGCGGGCTGCTTGAGGTGTTTACGCAGCTCACGTGGACTGCGGCCATAGACATTTTTGAAATGATCATTAAACCGCCGGATGCTGCCAAAAGCAGCCGCCATCGCGATAGCAGTGACCGGTAACTGGCTTTCGGTCAGTAACTGCTTGGCAAACAGGGTTTGCTGCATGCGCGCGTAGGCCAGTGGCGTGGTCCCCAGATATTGCTGAAACAGCCGGCGCAGATGGCGGCTGCTGATACCCAGCCGGTCCGACAGGTCGGTGACGGAGTGTAATTGCAGATAGCCGCTGTCGAGCATCTGCACCGCCGCCCGCAGTAAAGGCTCCACGCTGTTCCAGGCCAGTGAGCCAGGCGCGGCTTCGGGGCGGCAGCGTAGGCAGGGCCGTAAACCCGCCTGGAACGCGGCGGCGGCGGTACGAAAATAACGCACGTTAGCAGGTTTTGGCGCTGGTGCCGGACAAATCGGCCGGCAGAATATGCCGGTGGTTAATACCCCGGTAAAAAACATCCCATCAAATCGCCGATCACGGGACAAACGGGCCTGCTGGCAGGTCTCAGGATTAAGTAAAGGTTCTGACATGGCTTCATGCTAGTCCTCTGCCAGATAAAAAACTAGCTGAAAACGGACATCAATGCCGGATGCCAATCTCCTTATGCGTCAACACCGGCATCAGCTCTTGATCCGCCTGGCTTTAATGATATTCGGGATAGCCTGCAGCTTGCTTAGCAGTTCACTGAGCTGCGAATATTCGCGCACCCGCAAGGTCAGCTGTAACTGCCGCACGCCATCATCACTGCCATCACTGGTATGCATTTCAGCCACCGATAAATCCTCACTGGCAATAACCGCGGAAATATCCTTGAGCAGGGTTTTACGATCATAGGCCAGAATCTGGACCTTGATGCGGTATTCGCTGCTGCTCTGGTTACCCCAGTTGACCTGCATGATCCGGGCGGGTGACTGCTGGGCCAACCGCAACATACTGGGACAATCCTGACGATGAATACTGACGCCACGGGTCTGGGTGATATAACCGCTGATCGGATCACCGGGCAATGGCTGGCAGCATTTTGCCAGCTGATAGAGCAGATTACCGACGCCTTCAATATGGATGTCATTACTTTTGTTTTTACGTGGCGCCGCAGCGCGCCGGCGAACCAGGATATTCGGCTGGCCCTGCAGGCTGCCGGTATGCCGGGCCAACGCGCCGGCCACCTGGACCGTGGTAAATTCTCCCGCGCCGATCATCGCCATCAGCGCATCCACGTCCCTGGCATGGAACTGCCCCAGTACCGCGGGCAGATCCTTGCAATCCATGCCGGTGCGCGCCAGTTCGGCCTCCAGCGATTCTTTGCCGGCGCGCAGATTCTGATCATAATCGGCCTGTCGGAACCACTGCCGCAGTTTATTCCGCGAACGCGCATTGTGCAGGTACTGCTTCTGCAGCCAGTCACGGCTGGGCCGAGCCTGCTTACCGGTCAGGATTTCAACCCGCTCGCCGGTTTCCAGGGTATGCGTCAACGGCACGATACGGCCGTTGACCTTGGCGCCACGGCAGCGATGCCCGATGTTGGTGTGCACCTGATAGGCAAAATCCAGCACGGTCGAGCCTTTGGCCATATCCATCACTTCGCCGCGCGGGGTCAGCACATACACCCGGTCATCGGTGGTCAGGTTGTGGAAACTGTCCAGCAGGCTTTGATCATCCAGCGCATCCTCACCAGCCTCCAGCAGCTGGCGCATGACCAGAATCTTGCGCTCGAAGCTTTCGTCACCGGGGCCGCCTTCCTTGTAACGCCAGTGTGCGGCCACCCCCAGCTCGGCGTGCTCGTGCATTTGGTGCGTGCGAATCTGAACTTCCACCACCCGGCCCTGCGCATCGGCTACCGCGGTATGCAGCGACTGATAATTATTGCCCTTGGGCATCCGGATATAATCATCAAACTCACCCGGCACCGGTGTCCAGTGCATGTGCGCCAGACCCAGCACGGTGTAGCAGTCGTGCACTTCATTCACCAGTACCCGCACCGCACGGATATCAAACAACTCATCAAAACCCAGGTTCTTACGCTGCATTTTGCGCCAGATGCTGTAGATATGTTTGGGTCGACCGCTGACCTGAGCCTGAATACCAACCGCCTGCAGATGTTCATTCAGATCAGCGATAAACTGCCTGATAAATGCCTCACGTTCACTGCGGCGTTCGGCAATCAGCCGGGAAATTTTGCTATAGATGTCCGGCTCGGCAAAGCGGAAAGCGATATCTTCCAGCTCCCATTTAAGCTGCCAGATGCCCAACCGATTGGCCAGCGGCGCATGGATCAGCCGGGTTTCTTCGGCCAGTTTGCGGCGGCTGGCCTGATCCTGATCAGCGGCCCGGCGTAAATCCAATAACTGGTTAACCAACGCCACCAGCACCACCCGCACATCGTGCGCCAGCGCCAGTAACAGACGGCGCAGGCTCTCCGCCCGCTGGGCGGTGTCTGCTTCCACTTCGGCTTCATAAGCCTGCAGCTTGAGCAATTGCTGCAACTGCTGCCGGACGGGTTCCGGGAAAGCACTGAAATCAGCTGCTTCATCCTTTAGCAGCGGCGACAGCACGGCGCAGCATACGGTGGTCTCGTCGGCCGACAGCAGACTCAGCAGTTCCAGCCGCTCAAGCATGTCCGCGGGGCTTTCCGCCTGGGCCGATAACACTTCATCCAGCGCCCGCTCGCACTGTTCGGTATCACAGCCATAGCGCTGTTGATAGTCCTGCAACCAGGCGCGAATATTTTTCGGTAATGCTGACATGGACAAGTTAGTTTACTATTTAGCGGCGTCCAGCACCTGACTCCAGGCCTTCTCCAGACGCTGCGGCGATACTTTGCTGCGGGTGCCAAGCTGCTGCGCGAACAACGACACCCGGTATTCTTCCAGCAACCAGCGATAGCTGTCCATTGCCTCGCCATACTCGCCCCCCTGCTCCAGATATTGCAGGTAACGCTGCCAGTATGGCGCTACCAGTTGCTGGCGCTCACGGTCCTTGTGCGGGTCCAGTGCCAGGCGTTCCAGGCGCTCTACCAGCGCCTGCAGATAGCGCGGATAATGCTGCAGGGCATGCCAGCCAAGATCACGAAATACGCCTGGATAAACCAGGTCATCCAGTTGCCCGCGCGCATCCAGCCAGGCCTTTGGATAGTGTTTTTGCAATGCGCCGCCCAGCAGCAAATTAGCCTGGTGATAACTGGCCAGCACGGGTTGTAATAGCTTGACGCGCTGCTGCCAGGCGGGCAACAAAGCCGGTTGCAGTTGTTCCAGCAGATCATCGTATTGTCCCTGGGTATAGATATCGTGCTCAGACAGCAAGCTGCTCAAAACCGCATGCAGCAGGTCATCACGCACCGCCTGCCAGCCGTCCAGTTTTTGAGACTGCAATTGCATATCGCGGGTAAAGCCATGATTTTTATGGATATAGTTTATTTTTTGCTGCAGCGCCAGGCGCACCAACACCAGCAGGCCAGCCTGATGACTCAGCCAGGCGTCGTGGGGATTATCAAACAACCGCAGGCCGCAGCTATCACCTTGATCGGTCAAGGCCGGCCACGCTTTAACGCCGGACGGCGTGCTAACGGTAGCGCTGAGATCGCCCACCTCCCACTGTGTCATGCCGTTACGTTCAAACGCGCTGCCCTGCTCACGCATAAATACCCGCCGCGCCTTGCCACCAAACTGTTCACGTAAGGCCTCCAGATCACGGCTGCTGGCAACCGGTTTGCCCTGCTCGTCCAGCAATTGGATATGCATGCGCAAATGTGGCGGCAAGGCGCTTTCGTCCCAATCCAACTGGTTGGCTTGATTCCCGGTAATACCCGTCAGTTGCTCAGCCAGCAACCGGGTAATGGGCGGAAAAGCCTCTCCAGCCAGGGCATCCGGCCATTGCAGACGTTCCAACACCGCGCGGGCAAAATGCCTGGCAGGTGAAAATGCTCGTCGTTGTGGTTTGGGCAGGGTGTTGATCAGCGCCGCCAGACGCTCTTCCAGCAAACCCGGCACCAGCCAGGACAATTGGTTGGCATCCACCATGTTCAAATGCATCAACGGCACCTGCAGCGTGACACCGTCGTCAGCTTTGGCGGGATCAAACTGGTAGCTCAGCGCAAAAATCTGCCCCTGACAAACCCACTCATCCGGATAGGCGGTTTGCTCATCCAGCAATGCTTCATCGCGCAACAATACCGAGCGGGGATAGAGCAACTGATCGGTGTTTTTCAGACTGGCATGCCACGACAAAAAATCCTTCACCGCATTGACTGTCTGTGGCACCTGTCCGGCAAAAAACTGAATCCGGGCCTGTACCCGCTCCAATACATCATGCCGGCGGCGTTTATGCTCGGCCGTCTGCAGACTTTCCACCAGTGCCTGATTTTTGGCCATGAATGGCGGTATTCTGGCGGCTGGGATATTGACCTCGCCATTGACCAGCGCATGTTCGATAAACAATTGATGCGCGGTGGCCGGATCGTGCGGGGCGTAGTGCACCTTGCGGCGTTCGACCACCGGCAACCCGTACAGCGTCGACTGCACGTAGCCGAGCACCTGGCCGGTTTGAGCATCCCAGAATGGATCAAAATAGCGATGCTTTAAAACATGCGCTGCCTGCTGTTCCAACCACTCCGGCTTGATGGCTGCACAGACCCGGGCAAAGACCTTGCTGGTCTCCACCAGTTCAGCCGCCATCAGCCAACGCGGGCTGCTTTTGACCAGCGCCGAGCCGGGAAAAACATGAAAGCGCCGGGCACGCGCACCCAGATAACTTTTCGGTACGGCTTTTTTGCCCTTGCCCGCGGGGCTGTCAGCATCGTCGCGCAGACCGACCATGCTCAACATGCCACTCAATAATCCCTGATGGATACCGGCCTGATAACCGGCGTCCCAGTCTGCTGCAACCGCCTGGGTTTTCCAGCCCAGCTCGCGCGCATGCTGCTGCAGCTGACGATGCAGGTCCAGCCATTCACGCATCCGCACCCAGGATAAAAAATGCCGTTCGCACCAGCGGCGTAATGCGGAGCTGCCGTTATCCTGCTTCTGTTGATGAAAAGCCACCCATAGCTTCAAATAACTCATAAAGTCCGACTGCGGATGGACAAACTCCGCCTGCGCCTGATCAGCCGCCTGGGCTTGCTCCATGGGCCGTTCACGCGGGTCCTGAATACTCAACGCGGCGGTCAGCACCAGCAGTTCCGGCAGACAGCCCAAACGCTGGCCCTCCAGCAGCATGCGCGCCATGCGCACATCGATGGGTAAACGCGCCAGTTGCCGGCCGATCGTGGTCAGACGTTGCTCATCGGTGTCTTCCAGCGCCTGCAGTTCGCGCAGCAATTGCAGCGCATCGCTGATCATCACCTGGGCAGGCGGCTCAATAAACGGAAAATCGCCGATATCACCCAGGCGCATGTCCAGCATGCGCAGAATCACCGTGGCCAATGAAGTGCGCAGAATTTCCGGTTCGGTAAACTCCGGCCTCAAGGCAAAATCTTCTTCGCTGTAGAGCCGAATCGCGACCCCCGCACTGAGGCGCCCGCAACGGCCACTGCGCTGGTTGGCGCTGGCCTGGGAAATGGGTTCTATCGGCAAACGCTGCACCCGGCTGCGATGCGAGTAACGACCGATCCGCGCCAGTCCGGGGTCAATCACAAACTTGATGCGTGGCACCGTCAGCGAGGTTTCCGCGACATTGGTGGCCAGCACAATGCGGCGCTGCGGCCCAGGCTTGAACACCTGCATCTGTGCTTTGGCGCTGAGCCGAGCGTACAACGGCAAAATTTCGGTAAATTTAAGGTTGCGCCGGCGCAAGAAGTTAGCGGTGTCACGAATCTCCCGCTCGCCCGGCAGAAACACCAGCATATCGCCCTGTTTATCTATCCGGCTGAGCTCATCAATGGCTTCCGCGATCCCCAGGTACAGACCGCGCTCGCCGCGTTCTTCCGGCAGCGGCCGGTAGCGGATTTCCACCGGATAAGTACGGCCTTCCACGTTAATAATCGGCGCAGCATGAAAATAGTCAGCAAAACGTTCCGTATCAATGGTCGCCGACGTCACGATTACGCGCAGATCAGGCCGCTTGGGCAAGATGCGTTTTAATAGTCCCAGCAAAAAATCGATATTCAGACTGCGCTCGTGCGCCTCATCGATGATGATCGTGTCGTAGGCATCGAAATAGCGGTCGCGCTGGGTTTCCGCCAGCAAAATGCCATCGGTCATAAATTTGATCAGGGTCTGTGCCGCGGTCTGATCAGTGAAGCGCACCTGAAAGCCCACCAGGCCACCCAGCTCTACCGCCAGTTCCTCCGCCACCCGCGCGGCCACACTGCGAGCTGCGATCCGGCGCGGCTGCGTGCATCCGATCAAGCCCCGCGCACCCCGTCCGGCCGCCAGGCACAGTTTAGGCAGTTGGGTTGACTTGCCCGACCCGGTCGCACCAGCCACCACCACCACCTGATGCTTTTGAATGGCCTCGACGATCTCCTCCGCGCGGGCACTGATCGGCAATTGTTCATCACAGTGGATACTGGGAATGCTCGCCAGGCGATTTTGCACCTGCCGGGCGGATTTTTTCAGCCGCTGCTCGAGCTGCTGTTCAATATCCTTCGCTTTCCCCTGCCCGCGGCGCATTCTAGCCAGTTGCCGCTGCGCCCACGACCAATCGCTTTGCAGCACATCGGCAGCGGCAAACTCAACAGATCGGGATGGTTTTTGAATAGGCTTTGGCATGGCGCGCGATTGTCTCAAAATGTGCGTGAATTTACATCTGTGATTGATACCACCTGCCAAAAATGATCTGCCACTGTGAAAGCCATGAATATCCCCACTCACCATTGACTGTCATTCTGAAGGCAGTGAAGAATCCCCACCTGTGAAACCGATTTCAGATTACCTGTCATTCTGAACGCAGTGAAGAATCTTTATTGAAATGCGTGCTAAAGTACTGATGGAGGGACCCTTCACTAACGTTCAGGATGACGGGCTATGCAGGCAGTCTTTACCTCGTGCCTGAGTGTCGCTCGGGCATACAGGCTGGCGTGTGAATAGTTAAGTCGCATGATTCGCCATCGCTCTATCAACAGACAACAGAAGTAATATGCAACGACAAACTTTTGAATTGCAGCGCCTTTGTCAGCTTACGGGCCTGCGGCTCTAAGCTGACCTACAGTTAGATTAGCCCGTTAATAAATAATCGATATTTATTAAATTTATTTTTTGATAAATATCAAATCTTAAAGTCACTCTTAAATACTAACATTATCTATATGTGGCTTAATTAATCAGGCAGTAAATCCTCATCCGAGCCTTCATTTAAATCCGCCCATAACGGCGTGCTTAAATACCGCTCGCCGGTATCCGGCAGCATAATCAGTACGTGGCTGCCAGTGGGAATATTTTCAGCCAGTTTAACCGCGGCAGCGAAAGTACCACCGGACGAAATTCCGCAGAAAATACCTTCCCTACTGGCCAGCTGCTGTGACCAGTGGATGGCTTCGTCATCGCTAACGGGAATATTCTGATCATAAACATCGCGATCCAGCACACTGGGAATAAAGTCCGGTGTCCAGCCCTGAATTTTATGTGGCTCCCAGTCTTTACCGGCCAGCAATGCCGCGCCGGCTGGTTCGGTGGTAATGATCTGAACCTCCGGGCGGGCCAGTTTTAACATCTGCCCGGCGCCGGTCATGGTGCCACCGGTGCCATAGCCGGTCACGAAGTAATCCAGCGGCCGGCCGGCAAAATCGCTGAGAATTTCCGGACCGGTGGTTTGCCGGTGATAAGCCGGATTGGCTGGATTGTCGAACTGACAGGCCCAGAACCAATTGTGTTTTTCCGCCAGCTCCCTGGCCTTCCTGACCATGCCGCTGCCTTTCGCCTCTTTAGGTGTTAATACCACTTTGGCGCCCAATGCCCGCATCAGCTTACGTCGTTCAATCGAGAAAGACTCCGCCATCACCGCCACAAACGGATAACCGCGTGCCGCGCACACCATCGCCAGCGCAATGCCGGTATTACCGGAAGTCGCCTCAATCACCGTTTGGCCCGGTTTTAAGACGCCGCTTTTTTCCGCCTCATAAATAATCGCCCAGGCCAGCCGGTCCTTGACCGAGGCCATCGGATTGAAGGCTTCGAGCTTGACATAAAAATGCATGCCTGTTGGCGCAATCCGGTTGATTTTGACGATCGGTGTGTTGCCGATGGTGCTGATAATGCTGTCGTGGATCATGGTCTCACTCGTTGTTTTTGTCGGTCTGGCCAAGGTTAGCGCGCTGGAACAGCAAATGCCATTACCAATGAGCATAGCGTGATGAGGATTACTTCGTGTCTGCAATCATCCCATAATTAACTGTAAGAGCCCCTTGGGGGCGAATATGGGGCAGCATGGTAAGTTCGCCCCCAAGGGGCTCTTACAGTTTGATGATAGGCGGCACTCAGGTTGATTTACGCCGAAAACCACGCAGACTGCCAAAATAAATTCCGGTCAATGCCAGCAACAAACCAAACCATTGCCAATTGTTCAGTTCCAAATCAAAAAACAGCATATCCCAAGTGACTGACAAGGTCGGTTGCAGCAGCAACAGCAAGCCGGCCAGACCGGCTGCGATACCCGGCAGCCCATGGGTGATCAACAGCCATCCGAGTACCTGACAGAGCACGCCATAGGCGATTAGCAGCCATAAGGTGCGCTGATCCGGGATCACAAAGCTGTGACCTTCGAGCAGGTTCAGAAACACCAGCAGCAGGGCGGTACACAGTGACACCTGAAATAACCTCAGAACCCCGCTGAGTTTAGCGCTGCCGGACTGCGCGTGGCGCAGACTGAGCATATACCCGGTGTAAGCCAGCGCCGTCAGCAAGCCGAATATCACCCCCCAGCGCTGCTGACTATCCAGGCCGGGCCATTGCTGAACGATCAGCAGCCACAAGCCACTCAAGGCCAACACCAGACCGGTCATAAAGCGCCAGCCGGGCCGCTCGGCAAACAGCAGCAAACCTGCCAGGGTCATCGCAAATACCTGGAAATTGGCCAGCAAGGTAGCCAGACCCGGACCGATCCAGTGAATACTGCGATGCCATAACCACAAGTCCAGGGCGAAAAACACCGCGATCAACAATGAAGCCGGCCAGCCTTGCCAGATATTGAGTGAAAAATTACGTCGCCAGCCGGGTACCGCCAACATCAGCAGCAATAAGCCGATGGCCCCGAAGGCCATCCGATAAAACGCCGAAGTGGATGGTGAAACTTCCGCCAGACCGACAAACGGCGCGGAGAAACTGATCAATAACGCGCCCAGCGCAACCTGGCTGATGGCGGCTTTTCTGCTCATTGCCGACACACCGCCGGCGCATTGCCATGGATGCCACAGGCACGCTGCATAAAACGGTCCTTTAGCGGCCACAGCCGATCCACCAGACTTAATCCCAGTCCCGCCATGACCGGCTGCCGGGTAAACAGGCGCTGGATACCGTCGATGCCGCGTGACAGCAAGGCATTTTCACTGATTCGCCAGCGTTCAAATTTGCCCAACGCCAGGTCAATAGCCGCACTATCCTGCCAATCAACCTGGGCCAGTTGCTCCGCCAGCGCGGCCGCATCCTGCAAGCCCATATTGACACCCTGACCGGCCAGCGGGTGGACCTGGTGGGCGGCATCACCCAGCAGCACCACACGCTGCGCGAGCATCCGCTCGGCCAGTTGCAGCCGAAGTGGAAAGCCGAGCACCGGCGTGGCTGGCTGGACCTGCCCAAAGCGGCCATTGCTGATCAGTGTGAGTTCAGCGCCCAGACGCTGCCGGTCCCATTGTTTAACCTGTTCGGCCTGCTCAGCCGGCAGCGACCAGACCATCGAACTGCGGCCCTCGCCGAGCGGCAAAAATGCCAGCGGACCGGAGGGCAGAAAAATCTGCCAGGCAACGCCTTGATTCGGAATCTGGGTGTCCAGTTCCGCCACCAATGCCTGCTGCTGATAATCACGGCTGTGGATAGCGATATCCAGTTGCTGACGTACCCAGGAGCGCGCGCCGTCAGCCGCCACCAGCAAGCGCGCCCGCAGCCGGCCGCCATCATTCAGTTCAATCACCGTGTGGCGCTGCCCGGGTATCAAACGGGTGATCTCCGCCGGTGCGGCAAGCTCTACACACTGCTCCAGCTGTTCCCACAGTTTGCTCTGCAGCAGGCGATTTTCGATAATCCAGCCCAGTTGCGGTAAGCCGTGCTGATGGGCGTGGAAACTGACTAAACCACCGCTGGTACTGGTGACCTGCATGCTTTGATAAGGACTGACCCGAGCCTGCTGAATAGCTTCCCAGGCCTGACAGGCCTGCAGTATTCTGACGCTGCCGGGAGCGATCGCGAACACCCGCATATCGCGCGGCTGATCGGCTGCCCACTGCTCCGGCCGTTGCCGATCCAGTAACACCACCTGACGGTTTTGCCCGGCCAGCAGGCAGGCGGCGGCAGCACCGACCACGCCGCCGCCGATCACAGCTACGTCGACATCCCGCTCAATGGACATGATCTTTTCCGCTCAGGACAGCATCGCGATAGCCCATGGCATTCAATACCAGGCGGCGTTGCAGAGCCGGCAGCCACTGATGTGCCAGCAGACCGGCACTGCGCAGCAAGCGTCCGGTACTGCTGGTGTTGCTGTACAGGCGGGCCAGATTGTCGGTATAGCGGATGGTGTCATCCTGATCTGACTGACGTTGCTGCTGATAGGCCTCCAGTAGGGCGGCCTGGCCCGGATCCGTGGCCCCTGAGACATGCCCGGCCAGCGCGGCGGCATCTCGCAGCCCCAGGTTGAAGCCCTGCGCTGAGATCGGATGAATGGTATGCGAGGCATTGCCGATCAACACGCTGCGGTGCGCGGTATTGCGTTCAGCACGCACCAGCTGCAGGGGATAACTGGCGCGCTTGCCGACCCGCTGGAAGTGTCCCAGGCGGTAGCCGAACCGGTGCTGCAGACCGGCCAGAAACGCCGCGTTATCGGCTGCCAGTAAAGCGTCTGCCTGCTGGCTGGTAACCGTCCAGACCACACCGACACGCTGCCGGGCCTGCGGCAGCAGCGCCAGCGGGCCGGTTTCGGTAAAACGCTCATAAGCCGTGCCTGCATGCGCCCGGCTCGGCGTGGCATTACAGATAATCGCGGTTTGCTGATAATCATGTCGTCGGGCTGGCAGGGCTAACAGCTCACGCACCCGTGAGTCCGCGCCGTCAGCGCCAACCAGCAACCGTGTGGTGATGGCTTGCCCGGCATTTTCAAACTGCAGCCTGATGCTGTCCTCACACAGCTGCAATTGCTCCAGTCGCAGCGGACTTAGCCAGTGCAATTGTTGGTCCTGCTGGACCTGTTGCAGCAACGCCTGCCCCAGACGCCAGGCTTCGATCACCCGTCCGAACCATTCCAGACCATGTTGCCGGGCATGCAGCACTGCGCGGCCGAAACGGCCGCGGTCGGAGACATGAATGGTTTGAATGGGCACGCCGTATTGCTGCAAAGCCGCGCCGATACCCAGCTGTTCCAGAATATTGCAGGACACCGGATTGAGCACCAGCGTGCGGTCATCATAGCCCGGATGATCAGGCGCCGAGGGGGTAAAGGCTTCAATCACGCCGACCTGTAAACCACTGCCGCGTAATGCCAGCGCCAGACTGGCGCCCACCAGCCCACCACCGACAATGGCGATATCGAGCCTGTCGGGAATCACCGGACTCATACTCGATTCAGTCCGGCTGGTTGCATCACCGGGCTTAACCACCCTGGATCAACGCCTCGAGTTCGGAAATCTGCCTGGGCAACATCCCGGTGAGTACTTCCGGATCGTGTTTGGTCACCAGCACGTCATCCTCAATACGCACGCCAATGCCCCGCCAGGACTGCGCCACCTGCTCATCATCAGGGGCGATATAGATACCGGGCTCGATTGTCATGACCATGCCGGGCTCCAGCTGCCGGGGTTGCTTGTCCACTTGATAGTCACCCACATCATGCACATCCAGCCCCAGCCAGTGACCGGTCTTGTGCATAAAAAAACGCCGGTAACTGTGTGTTTCCAGGATCTGCTCGCGGCTGCCGGATAACAGCCCGATATCCAGCAGCCCATCGACGATGACAGCCAGCGCAGCGTGATGCGGGGAATCCCAGTTATGTGCGCAGGTGGCGGTCGCAATCGCAGCCTGCTGCGCCGCCAGCACAATCGCATAGATCGCTTTTTGCGGCGCGGAAAAATGCCCGCTGGCGGGAAAGGTACGGGTAATATCGGCCGCATAATTGGCGTATTCGCAGCCCGAATCAACCAGCACCAGGCCGTCACGGTCCAGCGGCTGATTATTGGCGGTATAGTGCAGCACGCAGGCGTTAACCCCAGCCGCCACAATCGGTGCATAGGCGGTCTGGCAGCCGGCACGGGTATATTCATATATCAGCTCGGCCATCAGCTCGCGCTCATCGGTTGCAGTGGTGACCGCCTGCATCACCCGGGTGTGCGCGCGGGCGGAGATTTCCGCGGCGCGGCGCATCGCCTGCAGCTCATAGCGGCTTTTTATCAGCCGCAACTCATGCAGCACATGGGTAATACACACCAGCTCTTCCGGCATCAGACGCTGAGGACTGCCCTGGCGGCGGTTGTAGCGCGACCAGCTGATCACCCGCTGATCAAATTCGCTGTCTCTGCCGAGCGGAAAATGAACCTGTTCACGGCCTTCCAGCAGACCTGGCAGAATGTCATCAATATCGGTAATCGGAAAGGCATCCTGCATGCCATAAATGTCCACGGCACCCTCTAAACCGGCGCGCGGGCCGTCCCATTGTTCGCGTTGGCGGTTACGCTCCCGGCAAAACAGGATACTGCGTGACCGCTGGCCATCCGGCAACAGCACCAGAATGGCATCCGGTTCATCAAAACCGGTCAGGTACCAGAAGTCACTGTCCTGCCGGAATGGGTAGTGCACGTCATTGTTGCGAATTTTCTCCTGCGCGCCGGGAATGATGGCGGCGGCCTGCCGGCCGATCATGCCCATCAGATCGGCGCGGCGGCGCTGGCACTCTTTAAACAGCTGACTGTGCATGCTCAATGCAGCACTGGCGCAGCATCCACCGGGCTGCTGAGTGTGTCTGAGTCGGGCCGCAGGGAGGCCTGAATCAGTAATACCGCGACGCGCACATATTCAACGATCTCCGCATACGCCTGCTCTTCACTTTCGTTACCGGTTTCGCTCTCCAGCCCGGCCCGCGCAATCTGGCTGAGATCAGCAATCGCTTCACTCACCTGCTCACTGGCCTGCTCACTGTCGGGCGCGGCTACCCCGCCATCCGCGGCGGGCGCCTCCGGCAGCCAGTCTTCGTAGACACCGATACCGCTGACAAAACCGCCACACCACGCCGCCAGGGCACGGGTACGCAGGTCCAGGCTGACGTCGTCCTCGGGCAGATAAGGTTGATAATCCATGCCACCCCGGCTCAGCGCCGCGTGCTCCTCGGCCAGTGCAGTGGCCAGCAAAGCCTGCTGGTCAGCGGATAAATCCAGCCAGCGCGCCAGCTCATCAGCAGCCTTACCGGCAACCTGGGGGCCAGCCGTGTCCAGCTGTAGAGCATGTGCGCACAATACGCCATGCAATTCACTGCTATCGGGGAATTTTTCCGCGCCGGTTAGTTTTAGTAAATCCTGCAGTTTTTCGTGCATGTTGTTAATTTCTGTCACAATCTTTGATAGATTTGGTTTTCGGAATCGCTTTTCAAATGCTATTATCCGGTAATACCAACGAATAACAATCCGGGACTTAACTAAGGAATTGCGTATGAGTGCAACCAAGCATGCAGCCAATAACGTAAAGCAATTGGAAGATTTGGTGACCCGAATGCTGGAACGCAATGACAAACTGGCAAGGGAAAACACTTCATTGATGGCCCGGCAGGAAGCACTGGTGGCCGAGCGCGCCGGCCTGCTGGCCAAGAACGAACAGGCCCGGGTGCGGGTCGAAGCCATGATTAACCGTCTGAAATCGCTGGAACAGGCCTGAGCAGCGGCAGGCCCCCAACTTGTTCTGATTAACTGCCATTGTCAAGGAAGTGTTTTGATGCCACAACAGTCAGCCGAACCGATCAGTGTCCGTATTCTCGACCGTGAATTTCGTGTCAACTGCACCCCGGAGGAACGCGACAGCCTGATGGATGCGGCGCGCTTTCTGGATCTGCGGCTGCGTGATGCACGCGACCGCGGACCCAATCTCAGCTTGGATAAACTGGCTATCATGACCGCCTTGAATATCAGCGACAGCCTGCTGAAAGCCGAGCAGGAGCTGAGTTTGCGCAGCGAGCAGGTGGATGAACGGCTCAACCATCTGACTGATCGTTTGAGCAGACACCTTGATGCCCGCGGCGCAGAGCGTTAGACTGGAACTGCGTCCTCTGCGGTGTACGCCAGCAGCTTCACAGATGCCTTGTCCCTATACGTCGACCTCGGGAAGGTAACTGACCAGCCGGTGAGCATGTTCGCCCTGGCGCGAAAAGCCTGATGGCTGTAAGTTCCAACCCACCTGAACCCTTGGTTCAAGGTCACGACTTTGCAGCGGCATTGGCGGAGGACGTCTTCTCTTTAGCCACCCGGATCAAACCGCGGTAGACACCGCTATGAGCAGCGCTAAGAATATCCTGCGCCAGCGGCTGTTAGCGCAACGCAACGCACTGTCTGATAGTGAAAAACAGCAGGCTAATCAGCGAATTAACGAATACTTATCAGGTTATTTATCAACCTGTCAGACAGCTGTTATCGGCGCCTACCTGGCGTTTGCCGGCGAACCGGATATTGCTCCCTCATTGCTGCAGCTTAACCAGCACGGCCACACCATCGCAGTGCCGCGGATCGGACCACAACCGGGTCGGATGCAGTTTTATCGCTGGCATCCGGATAGCCGGCTGACTGACAACCGCTTTGGCATCGCCGAGCCCGAGCACCCCACCGATAACAACACCCAGACGTCATTACCGGTCAGCGCGTTTGCCATCCTGTTAATTCCCCTGGTCGGTTTTGACGCTGACGGGCACCGTCTGGGCATGGGTGGCGGCTATTATGATCGCTGGCTGGCCGATGCTGACGACGCTATCCCCGAGCGCATCGGCATCGCCCATCACTGGCAACAGCAGGCACGGATTCCTTTCGATACAATGGACCAGCCGCTGCACCGGGTGATCACGGATCGCGGCATTATCGAGCTGTAATCCAACCCCGCGGATGGCGGTGATTGGAATTGGGCCACTAACCACTACTATGATGGCAAACCACATGCACTACTGGCTAATGAAAACCGAGCCGGAGGCGTTCAGTATTGACGATCTGGAACGCGCCGGCACCGAACCCTGGGATGGTATCCGCAATTATCAGGCACGCAATTTCATGCGCGACGATATGGCGCTCGGCGATCAGGTAATGATCTATCACTCCAACTGCAAACCACCCGGCATCGCCGGGCTTGGTGAGGTCGCCAGTCAACCCTACCCCGACCCAACCCAGTTCGACAGCGACAGCAAATATTTCGACGCCGGCAGCGATCCTGAAGAACCTCGCTGGCAACTGGTGGATATTAAATTCGTGCGCAAACTGAAGCGCTTGATTCCACTGGACGAGATCAAGCAACATGCGGACTCGCTGGATGGGCTGGTGCTGATACGCAAAGGCAGCCGCCTGTCCATCATGCCGGTCGACAAGCCACACTGGAATTATCTGCTAAAACTGGAATAAGCATGAATCAAGAGCAATTAAAGCATCAGGTTGCCGCTGCAGCACTCCAACTTATCCCACCGGATGAAGTGCTGGGCGTTGGTACCGGCAGTACCGTTAATGCGCTGATCGATCTACTGCACCAGCAGCGTATCCCCTTACCGGCTTGTGTTTCCAGCTCACAGGCAACCAGCAAAAGATTGCAGGACTATGGTTACGAGGTGGTTGATTTAAACAGTTCCGGTCCGCTCAATATGTACATCGACGGGGCCGATGAATGTGACCCTTACCGGCGCCTGATCAAAGGCGGCGGCGGCGCATTAACCCGCGAAAAAATCATCGCGGCAGCCAGCCGGCGGTTTGTCTGCATTATTGATGTCAGCAAACAGGTCGATATCCTCGGCGCATTCCCGCTGCCGGTGGAAGTGATTCCGATGGCACGCAGCCACATCGCGCGCGAGTTGGTCAAGCTGGGCGGTGAACCGGTCTGGAGAGATGGTTTTGTCACCGATAACGGCAATTGGATTCTGGATGTGCACCGCTTGAGTATCGTTGATCCGGTCGGGCTGGAGCGGCAGATTAATCAACTCACCGGAGTGGTCACGGTCGGACTGTTTGCGGCGCGCGCGGCCGATACGGTATTGATCGCCAGCCCGGACGGGGTGGTTGAACTGTGATCACTTTAACCGCGTGCTAACTGCCTTGCTAACCGTTACGCCAGGATAAGTATCATGCCATCATCTTTGCAACCGCCTGACCCGGCTTACCAGCAGCGCGTACAAAACAGTTTCCGCCAACAGGCGGTGATGCAAACACTGGGCGCAAGATTGCTCGGGGTACAGTCCGGCCAGGTTGAAATCCAGCTGCCCTATCAACGCGCACATACCCAACAACACGGTTTCCTGCACGCCGGCATTGTCACCACCATACTTGATTCGGCCTGTGGCTATGCAGCCTTCAGCCTGATGCCGGCTGATGCGGAGGTGTTATCGATTGAGTTCAAGCTCAATATGCTGGCGCCCGCCCGCGGCGAGCAACTGATTGCCATAGGCCAGGTGATCAAATCCGGACGCACGGTAACGGTCTGCCACGGTGACGCCTATATGCTGATTGACGGGCAGCGCAAAGCCGTCGCGCATATGGTCGGCACCATGATGAGCGTGCGCGGCCGCGCTGACCTGACCTCACAGGCTTGAGTTAACCACCCAGTACAACTGAGTATGGCCAAAAAAAGGCAGCCAGAGGCTGCCTAATATGGAGTGTCGGAGTTATTAATTACTCAGGAATAATAACACTGTCAATGACGTGAATAATGCCATTGCTGGTCTTGATATCAGTACCTGTTACATTCGCGTTATCCACCATCACTTTGTCACCTGCGACACTGATGTCAAAGCTGGAACCGTTCAGTGTTTCCAGGCTGTCAGCTGCAACCACATCTTTGGCTTTATATTTGCCCGCCACCACGTGGTAAGTCAGGATCGCAACCAGTTGATCTTTATTTTCCGGCTTAAGCAGGTTTTCTACCGTGCCAGCCGGTAATTTGGCGAATGCCTCATCGGTGGGAGCAAATACCGTCAGAGGACCGTCGCCCTTCAGAGCAGCAACCAGATCAGCCGCCTTGACCGCCGCTACCAGGGTATTAAACGATCCGGCTGCCACGGCAGTATCAACTATATCCATTTTCGCCATCTTGTCGTGTTTGGATTCTTCGTGATGGCCCGCTATGGCCGCACCAGCGGACAGCATGAACGCAGACACCAGCAATATGACCATTTGATTGAATTTACGCATTGTTTAACCTCTCAGTAGTTGTTGAAGCACAGCGCATGATGCGTTGTTACCCGGGTATTTCGGCGAGGACTATGCGCTGGATGCAGGAAAAACTTATTAGTTATTGATTTATAAAGATTTTTTTATAAAGGCAGTGGAGTAGTTTCGTACCGATCAATGCGCTTGGATGCGGCAATCATCGGATGATTATGGTGCTGCCGCTGGCGGACATATCGGATTGATCTAGCGAACCAGCCCCAGGCCGATACGAAAACGCGTATCGCGCTGGTCAAAATCAAGCAGGCTTTCGCCAAATCCGCGGAAAAATTGCGTATACAGGTAAAAGCCGAGGGCATTATTGGTTGCCCGGGTCAAAGGATAGGAGACATCCAGCTGGACCGCGCCATTGCCGGTCCCCGGGTTACCGCGTAAATAAGCCTCAATCTGAAAACTTTCACGTTTGCCGAAGGTCGCGGTCAAACTGGCGTTGCCGCGGAAGTCCTTAATATTCTCATTGTCACTGATATCTCCGAAATAGGCCCATAACCTGGGCTTCAGAGATAACTCATAGCCGTTATCCAGCTCAAAATATAGCGAAGGCTCCAGATAAGCATAATTCAGCGAGCGTGAATCATCGCCTTCACGGCCATTTGATTCATGCAGCAAACCCAATTGCAGATCGGCCCGACTGGCCTGATTGAGGATCGGTAAATTGACATCGTTGAACTGATAAAACAACTCCGGTATGAAGTTGGTGTCTTCAAACGGCAGCGATTCGGATTTCAAATCCCATAGCGACAATTGAGTGTAAGCAAAGTAAAACCCCCGCAGCCATTCGTTTTGCCTGGCCAGGGTACTGTTTTTATTAATGAACTGGTATTTGAAACTCAACTGGATTTTGGCATCATCAGTATCCGCGCCGGCAATAAAATAAGTCGGGTGATAAGCCAGAATGCTGCCCAGAAAATCGTTATTACCCAGATCATCATCCTTGCTGCTGTCAGCATCCAGAAACACCACCGCCTCGGAGCTCTCCAGCTCAGGTACGACAGCCAGCAAATAAGCCGGCGACGCCGGCAGGCTGTCAACCTGCAGAATGACGGGACCGGACTCGGTCTGCTCCGGGATACTCAGGCGATAGCGAACCCGGGCGACGCCATCGGTGGTATCGGATGCAAGCCCGCTCTCATCAGGCATACGCTGCAAGCTGACCGGCAGGCCCTGCTCACCCTGCCGCACGACGCCGCGTAACTCCGCCGGTGGACCCTCAAATTGCTGTAGTTGCTCGGCAGTCCCATGAAACAGAATGGTTACCGTTACCTGCTGACCGACCCTGACCGGCTCAACCGGCGGCACCACAATCAATTCCACGGCTTCAGCGCATAATCCGATCAAGCCGCAGCCAAGCAATCCGGTCAACCATCTGAGTTTTAACATGCTGATTCCATTATTCCCCGTGGCTAATCACTTTCGCGGACTTGCTCAACCAGCCTGGTTGAACACGCTGACATAATCACCGGCCAGTTCCCGCCAGTCCAGCCGCTGAGCATATTGATGCCCGGCCTGGGCCAGTTTGCGATGCAGTTTCGGTTCAGTTAATAAACGCACGATGTGTGCCGCCAGGGTATCCCAGTCATCATCAATATAGGCTTCCAGGCCAGGCCGTGCCGGAATACCTTCAATCCCCTTGGCGGTGCTGACCACCGGCACGCCGCAGGCGAAATAATCAATAATTTTCATGCGGGTGCCGCCACCGTCCAGCAGCGGCACCACCGCCACATCCGCCGCTTTAATATATTCAGCAACGATTTCCACGCTGCCGCTGAAATGAATATCCTTATGAATAAAATCCTTGGGCGGCATTTTACCAATCGCCAGCACCTTGGGCTGCAGACCGTGCGCATGCAGACGCGGCAGTATTTCCGCGGCCATGGTTTTGATCGCATTCAGGTTGGGCGGGTATTCATATGTGCCATGATAGACCAGCACCTGAGCATCCGCCGCCCAGCCGTATTCAGACCGGATATCCCGCGCCACCGCCTGATCAAACGTGGCCAGGTCCACGCCATGCGGAATCAGGTGCAGCAACTGCCGTCCAACGCCATCCTGTTCCAGTTTTTCACGGTCATTTTCCGAGACGCAGATGACCGCATCGGATAAATTGCAAAAATCAATTTCCAACTGTTTGAGCCGCTCATACTGTACTTCGGTCAGACTCGGTTCCTGGCTTTTCAAACGGTCGTATTCGACGTTGTGCTGGACCAGTATCACCTTGCCGCCACGCACCCGCTGGGTAAACCGGCAGGGTCGAACGTAGGCTGGAAACTCCGCCTGATAAATATTGGCGTTGATCTGCTTGGCCACATGCAGAGTGCGCCACAAGAAACTGTTGTCGCTTAGCGGCAGATACAGAAAAGCATTGCTGCGCGGCACATCACGGGCATAATGCAGCAGCATGCTGAAACGTTCAGGCAGGCTGAAAAACTTCAACCAGAACGGCAACTTGCGCTCCTGGCGCTGCCCATTGCGGTATAACCAGTAGCGCTGTCGCTCACTGGTTACAATGGCCACATCCCGGCCGGTCAGAGAAACAGCCCGAGCGGTTTCCACAATCTTCACCGCGCCACCATGATCAGTGGGATACAGGTCCGCACGGGTCACAATCACCACATTACCGGCGGACTCATCACTAACCTGTCGTGATAGCAGGCGCGCCAGCTTGATTTCCAGCACCCCCACCAGGTGTCTGGGCAGTTGTCGCAGCGGGAACGGATAGGGAATGCGTGCCCGAATCTGCTGATACAGTGCCCGCGGACGCGGGCGCCCCAGGCCGACGGTGGCGTCAAACCGGTTATGTGAATTGATATCAGGTGATGACTCAGTTGCAGCCTGCTGTTGCCGCGGTTCGACCGGTTGACTGCCGGCGACCGCCAGCCCACCGCCGGCTGAGGCCATACTCTCGGTCTGCTGCAAACGCCGGCTGCGGACCGGTTGCTGCAGGTAATCCAGCAGCGGTTGAATCGTGTCAGCCGGCTGGAATTGCTCACTGAGCATGCGCAGCGCATTGGCGGAACGCTGCTGATAGTCTTCAGGCTGACGGATAATGCTGTGCAGCAGTTCAGGCAGCTGATCCGGTCCGGACACCGTCCAGCCGGCCTGATAATCGCGCACATAATCGGCCAGGTTAATGAAATCGTTACAGATCACCGGCATCCCGTGACGCAAAAACTCCATCGCCCGAAATGACTGGCTGAAGTAACGCTCGACATTAAATTCCGCCAGCTCGATGCCGATATGGCTGCGTTCCCGCAGAAAACGGGTGTAATCCGCATAGCTGTGTAACGCCATGCCGTGGACTGCTTCGCTCAGCTGCAAATCGTCCAATGCTGCTTCGCCGACGTCCTGGATTTTCGGGTAATCGCCGCCAAACATAATCAGGTGAGCAGGCATCTGTCCTGCCCCAGGGTTTTGGTTATGTCCGGTCAGCCAGCCACTTAACTGATCAATATAAGCCTGCTGAATGCGCCACGGCCATTCCACCCCACCACCGACCAGCAACCAGTGATCCGATGGCGCCTGACGGGCTTCGGCAACAGCCGTGTGCGCGGCAATCGGCACCACCCCGACCGGAATATGCCGGCGCACATCCAGGCCGGCCTGGATCAGGTAAGGAATTAAAAAATCGGCCTGCCGCTGATTACCGACCAGGAAAAAATCCGCCTGCGCCAGACAGTCAAGCAGTTTCTGCAGCGACAAATCACGCGTGTCTGCCGGCTCGTACAATGCTTCCAGCGGCCGCGGCGCGATGAAGTCGAGGATTACAGGAATGTCCAGGCCCGGCGGCAGGTCAGCGATCAGCATCCAATAACCCAGCACGATGGCATCGGGTTGATGCTGCTCGATCAGCCGGGCCAACTCGTCGGTATTGCGGTACATCGCGCGGATATCGGGTACCGGCGATTTGTCATACGGCTGACGGAACAGCTGCTTGACCTGATGCCCATGTGCTGTCAGGCCCTGCACCAGATGCGCGGCGCGCACCATATTGCCGCGCGCGGCCAATTCCGCCTCCAGCGGAGGCTCCAGTGTGATCAATACAATGTTCATTACAGTAACAGCAGTGTGCCCAGTCCCAAAAATGCCAGAAAGCCTATTACATCCGTCACGGTTGTGAGCACCACACCCCCTGCCAGCGCCGGGTCAATCGACAACCGCTTCAGCAGCATCGGCACCACCACACCGGATAAGGCCGCGCAGACCAGGTTAATGGCAATCGCACAGGCAATCACCAGGCCGATCGACCAGTCACTGAACCACAACATGGCCACCAGGCCCACCACTACCGACCAGATCAGACCATTCAATAAACCAACCGCCAGCTCCTTGCGCAGCATGTAGGCGGCATTGCCGGCGCCAATCTGGCCCAGCGCCATCCCCCGGATCATCAGCGTCAAGGTCTGCGTACCGGCAATCCCGCCCATGCTGGCCACCACCGGCATCAGAATAGCCAGCGCCACCACCTGTTCCAGGGTGGCCTCGAAATTGCCGATCACCCAGGCCGCCAGAAAAGCCGTCAGCAGGTTGACTCCCAGCCATACCGTCCGCCGGAAAGTGGTGCGGATCACCGGCGCGAACATATCTTCTTCTTCGTCCAGGCCGGCCACCGCCAGCACGGAATGCTCGGCTTCATCGCGGATCACGTCCACCACGTCATCAATGGTGATGCGCCCCAGCAGGTTATTTTCGGCATCCACCACCGGCGCGGAGATCAGATCAAAGTGAGTAAACTCCCGCGCTACGGCGTTCGCCGACATGGCCACCGGAATCGCATTGATTTCGGTATTGATGGTGTCGGATACCGCCTGCTCCGGGTCTTGGGTCAGTAAATCCACCAGGCTTAGACTGCCCAGGTATTTGCCGTTGCGATTGATCACGAACAGCTGGTCGGACATTTCCGGCAATTCGCCGCGCGCGCGCAAGTAACGCTGCACCACGTCCAGACTGACATCCGGGCGCACCGTCACCACATTCGGATTCATCAGGCCACCGGCTGAATCCTCATCATACTGCAGCACCTGGACCAGCCGATCCCGGTTCTGCCGGTCCATGGAGGACAGTACTTCACGCACCACCGCGTCCGGGACGTCTTCCAGAATATCGGCCACATCATCGATATCCAGGCTGCCGATCGCGGCCACCAGCTCGGTCTCATCCATATCCCGGATCAGCTGAACCCGGACCTCGTCATTGACCTCAACCAGAACCTCGCCGTCCAGCGCCGGATCGACCAGTTCCCATACCGCCTGGCGCTTGACCGGCGGCAGCGATTCCAGCAGTTCCGCGATCTCCGCGCCGGACAAAGTGGTTATCATGCGCCGCACGCGCGCCAGCGTGCCCGCATCCAGTGCTTCTGAAATACGGTGTATCTGACGGGCGTGTTGCTGTTCGAAGACGACTTCAGTCATGGTCGGACTCCGTTATCTGATGACAGGCATTATGCAATAGGCCGGCAACCGGCAGCCAGCCGGAGACCCTTAACAGGATTGGCTCAAAGCGACTAGGCGGCAGTCCGCAACGGCTGGCCCCAGTGTTTTCTGGCCAGCGCAAAACCACCGAACAACAGCGCGCTGTAGAGCAGATCACCGACCAGATTATTACCAAAAAACGGCAGTCCGGCGATATAACAGGCCAGCAGACCGGCCTCAGTATGCGGATAACCCAGCTGTCCGCTGGCCCACACGCCAAAATTGGAGAGCACAAAGAACAGGCTTGAGGCGGCCAGACTGCAGCCGGCGATACGCAGCGCCGACTTGCGCTGGCGCAGCACCGCATGGCCCAGCAGAACCACCAGTGCAAACGCCGCATAAGTCCAGAAAGCATCCGGATAAGTCCATGCAAAACCATTAAAATAGGCCTGATAGATCAGGTTATTAAGCAGTAAATCACTCAACCACAACGCCGCCAGCGTGACAATCAAAGCCAGCTTGCGGTCACCCAGATAAGCACCGCCAAACAATGCCATCGCGCCAATCGGCGTCATATTCCAGGGATGCGGCAGCAAGCGGCTGAGGGCAGCGGCGGCGATCACCAGCAGAATCCAGGGAATCATCGAAAAACGGGCTGGCGAAGCAGCGGTAGTATTCAAATCTGTGGCCATATTCATCACTATCGTTCTGTTAAGGCGATCCTGCCGCTGGGCAAATACCGCCGTGTGTCGATGCTTTCCAAGCGTCAATTATAAAGTGTGTTTGAGAATAAACTAGCCCGGATGTTGCCAGCCTGCAGCCTGGCTGCCTATAACAACTCATCGACCGGCTGATGATCATCACCGGCCTGCAGGTTGCTGATCCCCACCCCGATCAACCGAACCGCCGGAAATCCACTGCTGTCGCACCAGTCCTGAAACAATTGTCTGGCCTGGGCAAAGATATCATCGGTACTGTTGATCGCATGCGGCAAGGTCCGGGAGCGTGAAATGGTGGCAAAATGGCGATCACGCAGCTTGATGCTGACCGTTCTTCCGCTTAATGACTTGGCGCCAGCGCGCTGGGCCACTTCGGCGGCATGCAGTCGCAGGATTTCCAGCAACGGCTCCTGCTCGGCAATATCCTGACTGAAAGTGGTTTCCCGGCTGATCGACTTATCCGCCCGCTCTGGTTTAACCACACGCTGATCAACCCCATTGGCCAACCGCAGATAATGTTGCCAGCGCTGTCCCAGCAGCGTCTCCAGCAGGCTCGGCGGGCTGCGCCGCAGTTGTCCGATGGTCAGAATACCGGCCTGCTGCAGACGTGGCAGCGTCTGTTTACCGATCCCCCACAGGCGCCCCACCGGCAACGGATCCAGAAACAGATGGACTTTTTCAAAAGCCACGTAAGTACGCCCACGGGGTTTGCGATAATCTGAACCCAGCTTGGCCAGCAGTTTGTTGTGCGCCATCCCGACCGATGCGGTCAGTCCGGTATTCGCATAGATGGCCTGCTGCAGGCCCCGCCCGGTTTCTCGCAAGGCCTCGGCACGGGGTTGCCGCGACGGCAGACAGGCACTGATATCCAGAAAAGCTTCATCCATTGATAAACCTTCGACCAACGGTGAGAAGCGGTCAAAAATGTCAAATATCTGGCGGGATACTTCCCGGTAACGGCTGATCCGAGGGCGGATAAAATGCGCAGCTCGGCACAGCACCCGGGCACGCGCCATGGGCATCGCTGAATGCACGCCGAACCGGCGTGCCTCATAGCTGGCGGTCGCAACCACGCCCCGCTGTCCAAGCCCGCCGACAATCACCGGTTGGCCCTTAAGCCGGGGATTATCCAACTGCTCGATAGCCGCATAAAACGCGTCCATATCGACATGCATGATCGCCCTCCGGGTGGCGCCAGCCTGATCCGCATCAAGCAGCGCTGCAACAGGTTTGATAGGCTTTGGGACACGGCTCATAGCCTTCCACTGTAGCCGTTTTACGTGCTTTTGACACCTGCCTGCAGCGCCCCGAAGCGCTGCTTTGCGTTACACTCTGAGACCTTTGATCATTGCACCTGCTTATGTCTGAATCATTTGCCCAACTGTTCCCCAGCACCCGCCGGCTGTGCTATCTGAATCATGCCGCCATCGCGCCCTGGCCCAGCACTGTCAGTCAGGCTGTACAGGCTTTCGCGGAAGAAAACACCCAGTTTGGCGCGCGTGATTATGATGCCTGGATGGCCCGTGAGGACGACTGCCGGCAACGTTTCGCTGACTTACTGAATGCCAGCGGCGACGATATTGCGCTGCTTAAAAATACCTCCGAAGGTTTGTCGGTCGTCGCCCAGGGACTGCCCTGGCAGGCCGGTGACAATATTGTTATCCCGGATTGCGAGTTTCCATCCAACTGGCTGCCGTGGGCTAAACTGGAAAGCCGGGGAGTCGAACTGCGTAGCTGCGATATCCATGTTGCCGAACCGGAACAGGCACTCCAGCAGGCCTGCGATGAGCGCACCCGGCTGGTCGCCGTCAGCGCCATTCAGTATGCCGACGGACTGCGACTGCAGTTGCCCCGACTGGGCCGGTTCTGCCGTCAGCACGGGATTTTATTTTGCGTTGATGCCATTCAGCAACTGGGTATGCTGCCATTGGATGTGCAGGCCTGTCAGATTGATTTTTTGAGCGCGGACGCGCACAAATGGCTGTTGGGACCGGAAGGGCTGGCGGTTTTTTACACCCGGCCCGAAGTACGTGAGCAACTGCAGCTGAACCAGACCGGCTGGCGTCAGATGGATAACCCTTTTCAGTTCCAGCGTGACGTCTGGGAGCCCTCGGCCACCGCACGCCGCTTTGAACCCGGCAGTCCGAACATGCTCGGCATTGTCGCCACCCACGCTGCACTGGGATTACTGCTGGAGATCGGCATGTCACAGGTCGCGCAGGCGGCGCTTGGCAATGCAGAGTATCTACGCAGCCAGCTGGCCGCGCGCGATGATATCGAAATACTCGGACCGCAAGCCCCCGAGCGGCGCAGCGCCATCGTCAATTTTCGGCCGCGCGGACTGTCGCCGAAAAAGCTCTACCAGGATTTGCGTGAAGCCAGGGTCATCAGCGCATTGCGCGGCGCGGGAATCCGCCTGTCACCGCACTTCTATCAATCCACTGAACTGCTGGATCAGGGTTTAGCGAAGATTGCCGGATTACTTGATCTCGCCAGCAGCTAGCGAGATGGATTAAGCGCCCGACAACCCGTAGCACCGCCAGCCTTATCTTTGTACCACCGCTCCGGCGTTACTAACGGCGGGTACTCGGCCGGATACGATTCCAGGCAACACTGGCGCCTACATAAGCGGCAATCAGTTGCGGCACCGAAGCCAGCAGCAAAAAACCCGCGGTCAGCCACCACAACACCAGCGCGTCCTCAACAAACGCAATCGAGCAGAACTGACCGGCTGCCATGCTGAAAACCCAGCGCCAGGGCCTGTCCGGAAAGCTGTAACCCAGCATATAAGCCAGCAATGCCATGACCGGAACCGCAACCAGATAATACAGGTTGGAATCCCAGGCGATGTCGTCACCGGTAAAGATGGTTAAAGTAAGACAGGTTAGCAATCCGATCAAAGCCGCCGACCCGGCAGCAAACCCACTTTTGCCTGAATCTTGCATGCGTTTTCTCTTTATTTATCGTTCTTATCGTGCTCCAGGATGTTTGGCCTGGTTCAAAGTGATGGACCCCGGTTCATCACTCCCCAGTTACATTCTAAACCGTCGCGGACGAACTGCAAGCCAGGCTATCAGCACCAGCAACCCGAACAGGCTGTAAGCCAGAACAAAAACCCATGCGGGCGCATCGTAGTACAACAGCGTCTGCAGCCAGTGCTCAATAAAACTGCCTGCATACACCCCTTCCCCGGCTTTCCCGCGCAGCCACATTTCCAGAGTGGTCAGCGGGCAAATCACACTCAGCCAGGATTGCAGCACCACAACGCCAATCGCCACCAGATGCCCCCACCGAAACCATGGGTTACGCACCCACTGCCAGCCAAGCAACCCACCGATAACAATCAGCACCAGACCGAAGATCACGAAAGCCACGAACAGCACGTGCATCAGCAGGATTAGATTGGCAAGCCAGGAATACATTTATATCCACAGATTACACGGATTAGTAAAAATTATTGCTTAGGAAATAGCGAACGATGTTCATTTCATTTTGAATGCCGTTGCAACTGAATGACATGACAGATGAACGAGGTGAGCGATAAACGAGGTGACGGATAAACGAGGTGACCGATGAACGAGGTGACCGATAAACGGCGTGACGGACAACTGACCGCAATAAAGCCGTCGTTCCCGCGCAGGCGGGAATCCATCTTCGCAACGGCTGCTGGCTAATGTTTCAGCCTCAAGCTTCAGCTTTTGCACCTTTAATTCGAATATCTGATCATGTTTAGGCTGGTAATAATTATGCCATTTTTGCAAACCAAAGAACATCAACAATGCACCAACACCCGCTAAAATACCAAAATATATAGTGAAGCCCTTTCGGTTTTTAGCCTCAACTTCAACCAGACGATCGTAAACTTCATCAAGTATTGAAACCTCTTTATCAACCCCGCCCAGCTCAAGTCGATAGCAATTACACGGACTTAAAGACGGATTCCCGCCTGCGCGGGAATGACAATAGGGTTTCGTCCAATAAACTGCGGCCAATCTGACAAAAAACGGATTGTTTTCTCAGAGCGAATCTGTGCAAACCCGTGGATAAGTTTTTTTGCTTGCCCTTCTGAAAGCGAAATTACATTGTTTCAGTGCGCATATCCCGATTCAGCATTCCCGCCAGATGCGATTCAATCACTTTGCGTGCATGTACCCCATCGGCGCTGTCGGAGAAACGGATACCGATACCCGAACGGCGATTACCCTGCGCGCCGGGCGGCGTAATCCAGACCACTTTGCCGGGAATCGGCAGGCGTTCGTCGATATCCTCCAGGGTAGCCAGTACGAACACATCATCACCCAGATCAAATGGTTTACTGGTGGCTACAAACAATCCCCCGCCGTGTACAAACGACATGTAAGCGCGATAAAGCGACTCTTTATCTCTCAGGGTGGTGTTTAAAATTCCGTGTTGGGCCATGGTTATTGCCGTCCTGCTGATATTGCCACTGATTGCCATTGTAACAACCATTCCTGAAACTGCAGATCATGCCGCAGGCCACTGCCGGAACGCTGCCAGGCTCGCAATGCATGCTGATATAAGTCCTGCTGCCGGCGGGGGCTGATTCGGCTCAGGGCCGGCCAGTCGAGCTGTCCGCTGCTGCCCTGATGCAGCCAGAACAAAACCCACTGCCAGTAGTCTCCCGGTGGTCGTTCCTGCCAGTCGGCGGCGATATCACTGGCCACCTGCTGACCCAGCGCCAGAGCATCCAGCTGGGATTGCACATTACGGGCAATCTCCAGTTCTTCACTGCCGAGCAATTGCTGCGCCGCCAGCGGCGCCTGCCCTGCCAGCCGCAACGCCAGCTGGATATCCTCGGCGGCATAATCATCCAGTGACCGCAGATACCGTGTGGCCAGCGTAGCGGCCGGTAAGGGCACGTGCAGTTGCTGACAGCGGCTGCGAACGGTGGCCGGCAGCCGGGCCGGATGTGAACTGCACAGCATCAGCAATGTTCTGCCGCCCGGCTCTTCCAGGGTTTTCAGCAATGCATTGGCAGCGTTGGTGTTCATCCGCTCGGCATCTTTGAGCAGCGCCACCCGATAGCCAGACATGCCGGCGGACAGGTGCATACTGTGAATCAGTTCACGAATCTGATCCACCTTGATCTGCTCACTGTCTTCCGCATTTTGCAGCACGACCAGATCCGGATGTCCGCCACCAGCGAGCATCCGGCAGGCCTTGCAGCTGCCACAGGCATTGCCTTCGTTGCTTGGCTGCCGGCACAGAATACCGCGGGTAATACGCACTGCCAGGGCCAGTTTACCGACCCCGGCGGCTCCGGTGATCAGCATCGCATGGGGTATATGAGCGGGGCTAGCGGCATCCAGATACTGGCTGGAGAATTGCTGCCAGATATCCTCCAGCCAGGGATAATCAACCTGTATCAGTTCTTTCAACATGCTGATTCGGTGAGTTTTTTCAGATGCGCAATAGCCGCCGCCACTACCTGCTCCTGCGGCAGAGCCGCATCGATGACTTTAATTCGTCCGGGAAATTGCCGCGCGCGCTGCTGATAAGCAGCCCGCACCCGCTGGAAAAAAGCCGCCTGCTCACTTTCGATCCGATCCGGAATATCAGCGTGCTTACGCGCCAGACCGTCGGCCACCGGTAAATCCAGCAGCAAGGTCAGATCCGGTTGCAGGTCAGGATGAACCGCCGCTTCCAGTTGCGCCACCAGGGCCGCGCCCAACTGGCGGCCGCCACCTTGATAGGCAAAGCTGGCATCGGTAAAGCGGTCGCACAATACCAGCTTGCCCGCTGCCAGTGCCGGCCGGATGGTTTCGGCCAGATTCTGCGCGCGCGCGGCAAACATCAGCAGCAGCTCGGCCTGTGCTGAGACCGCTGATTGGTGCTGATGCAGCAGTAAATCGCGCACCTGCTCACCCAGCCGGGTGCCACCCGGTTCGCGGGTGATAATGAACTCAATGGGCGCCTGTTCAAGCCAATCCTGGATGCGCCCCATCAGGGTGCTTTTGCCAGCGCCTTCGCCGCCTTCCAGAGTAATGAATAAACCTGTTGACATCATTCAGGGTTTTGCCTGGTCCGTAATTTTTGCAGATAACGTTGCACCGCCCGGTTATGTTCTGACAGCGTGGCGGAAAACACATGCCCGCCATCACCACTGGCAACAAAATATAATGCCTCACCGGGAGCCGGGCTGGCCGCGGCGTCAATCGCCGCAGCTCCGGCCAGCGCAATCGGCGTGGGTGGCAGACCGGGTCGTGTATAGGTGTTATATAACGTATCGGTTGTCAGGTCACGGCGGCGAATATTACCATCATAACCGGGGCCGATACCGTAAATAACGGTGGGATCGGTCTGCAGCAGCATACCGCGCTGCAGACGGCGCGCGAACACGCCGGCAATCTGCGCTCGCTCGCTGGCAATACCGGTTTCCTTTTCGATAATCGAAGCCAGGATCAGCAGTTGATAGGGATGCTCGAGCGGAACCCGAGCCGGGTCCAGCTGCCGCCAGGCCTGCTGCAGCGATACCAATAGTGCCTGGTGGGCTCTGTTCAGCAGGCTCAGGTCGCTTTCGCCGCGTTGAAAGCTGTAGGTTTCCGGTAAAAACAGCCCTTCCAGCGCTGCGTAGTCATAATTTGCCTGGGCCTGCAGTTCATCCGGATGCCGGTTACCCCCCAATAGCCAGTCCGAGCTGTGCGTGGTACTGATCTCGGCCAGCAATTGTTGCGCTGATAAGGTCTGACTGTCGGCCTGCAACAATGGCTCACCGGCCAGGCGAGCCAGCAGTTCGCTGACAGTCCAGCCTTCCACGATGGTAAAGCGATGCTGCACCACCTCGCCACGCTGCAGCTGCTGCAGCCATTGCTGCGGGGTTGTATGTGCGTCGATCAGATACTCACCGGCCTTGAGCACCGGCTGCTGCAGCCTTCCCAGCAGCCGCCAGTGCCAGCTGACATTGGTGTAACCGGATGAATGCAGTTGCTCGACCATGGCCGGATAACTGGTGCCCGGTGCCAGTATAAAGGTCAACTCATGCCCGGTCCGGGTATGCAGTGGGGTGGCCAGAAAATTCTGATAATCGCGCCATAACCAGGCCGCGACAACCACCGCCAGCAGTAAACCAATGCCAATGATGCCCAGCAGCCAGCGCAACACTAGCCGAATCCCGGCAGCGTGATTGCCGAGCGCAAAGCACTGACGGCGGAGTGGGCTGGGAAAACCTGTCCGGCGTGCCTGGTGATCGCCTGGATGCCACGTACGGAATTGCACAATGCCAACGCCTGCGCCTGGGTAACAGCCGCTGGCCGCATGCAGTGCTCGGTAATCAAAGCATGCTCCAGCAACCATTGCCGCATGACCCCCGCGACACCCGAATCGTGCAGTGTCGGAGTGCACCAGGCATGGCCGTCAAACACCAGCAGATTACTGCTGATCGCCTCGATCACCCGGTCAGCGCTGTCCTGCAGCAGCAGTTCATCGACTTGTTTGCGAGCCGCTTCACGGGCAGCCAGCACCTGCTCCAGGCGGTTCAAATGTTTGATCCCCGCCAGTAGTGGCTGTCGGCACAGCCGCAGGTCTCCCCAGTCGGTAGTTAACCCACTGTGGCTCACTGGCGGCAACGGACGGTAGCGCAACAACCGGTGTACCGGACTGCTGCCCGGCGCCGAACCATATGCGCTTAAGGATGGACTGGCGCTGTCAGTGGCAGCGCGCAGTAGCGTAATTCTGACTACACCATCAGGCTGCGGTAACAGCCTGCTGCACTCCTGACCGAGCAGTGCCTGGTCCGGTGTATCCAGCTCCAGTGCTGTACAGGCTTTGGTCAGGCGCCGCATATGCCAGCGCCATAGCGGCGCCTGGCCATGCCGAAAGGTAATGGTTTCAAATACACCATCTCCGAACGCCAGACCACGGTTCCAGATCCGTGCATCCGGTACCTGGCCATCCATTAGCAGATGCATGTCAGGCATGTCTTGCTCCAGACTCAGGCTTCATTCACTTCCAGTGCCCGCAGCATTCCGGCCGCCTTGGCTTCGGTTTCGGCCAGTTCCTGCTCAGGTACCGAGTCGGCCACAATACCGCAGCCGGTACGCCAATGCAGCCGACCATGTCGCCACAACATACTGCGGATCAGAATATTCAGGTCCAGACGGCCGTGCCGGCTCAGATAGCCCATTGCGCCGGTATAGGCGCCACGCCCGGCGGTTTCCAGCTCCGCGATGATCTGCATACAGCGCACCTTGGGGCAACCGGTAATGGTACCGCCCGGAAACACCGCTGCGATCACCTGTCCCGGGCTTGTCCCGCTGCGCAGTCGGCCGCGCACATTGGAAACAATATGATGTACCGAGGCATAACTTTCCTTGACCATCAGTTCGTTGACGGTGACGCTGCCCGGCACACATACCCGGCCCAGATCATTACGCTCTAAATCAATCAGCATGATGTGCTCGGCACGCTCTTTGGGGTTCGCCAGCAGTTCATCGGATAAGCGTACATCATCGCGCGCGGTGCGGCCGCGCGGACGGGTACCCGCAATCGGTCTGGTCTGCACCCAGCCATTATCAGCTTCCACCAGCCTTTCCGGCGAAGAACTTAATAACATGGTATCGCCAAAGCGGGCCAGACCGGCAAACGGCGCAGGATTTGCGCGGCGCAATGCACGATATATTGACACTCCATATTCTGGCGCAAGATAACCGGCAGCCGACTGATCAGCAGCCAGGCATGGTATGGCCTGCCAGTCACGCGACAGATTGACCTGAAACACATCGCCGGCGCGAATATATTCCTGAATCCGGCGCACACCGCGGCAAAACTCTTCGGCCGGTCCGGCCCGTACCTGCCAGGGTGCGACCGGTAGAATCTGCCGCGCAGGCCGCACCATTGCCAGCAGGCGCTGTAACTCATTCAGACGAACCTGGCTTTCAGCCACCAGGGTATGCTGGTGGCTGTGTTGATCGATGATCACCGCGGCATCACAACGCCAGGCAGTGGCAACCGGCTGCTCGAGCTCGGGAGCGGCCAGTTTCAGACTGGGTTCAATCTGAGCGGCCAGCTCATAGCCCAGCAATACAAACCAGCCACCGACAAATGGCAGGCCGCTGTTATCCGCGCGTTGCTGATCTAAAAAAGCGGCGTCCAGAGAATCCAGAAAGTCCGGGCCGTTGGACTCGGACAAGGCCGCAAAGCTCAGCGTCAGCGGCTCTTCCTGCATGGCCCGCGCGAATAACAATGAATAGCGGTGCTGACCATGCGTACCGGTCGCTGTTTCCAGCATAAAAGGGAATTGCTCAGGAAAACACTGGTGAATGTCGATCAGATTGAGCTGGCCATCCAGAGCACAGCGATAGAGCGGCGCATCATGATTATCAGCGTTACTCAGCATGGCCATACTCTTTCAACTCAAGGAACCTGTGATTTATCCGGCGCGGCCGCAAGCGAGTCTTTCAAACCGCCATGATGTGTTCACAATCCGCACTCGGCCCGCCTAAGCGCAACCTGAAGGTGATCAGAACCAGCCCGTGCTGCCCCTCTGGAGAACAACCGGCCGGTGCTACCGGCTCAGTCCACCAGCTGCTTGAACAGCAGCGTGCCGTTGGTGCCTCCAAAGCCGAAAGAATTGGACATCGCCACATCAATGCTGCGTTCCTGCGCGGTGTTGGGTACATAGTTCAGGTCACAGCCCGGGCTGGGCTGATGCAGGTTGATGGTCGGTAAAGCAACGTTATCACGCATGCCCAGCACCGTAAAAATCGCCTCAATCCCACCGGCCGCACCCAGCAGATGACCGGTCATCGACTTGCTGGAACTGACCGCCAGTTGATAGGCATGTTCGCCAAAGCAGGTTTTAACCGCATCGCTTTCAGCCTGATCACCCAGTGGTGTTGAAGTCCCGTGCGCATTGACGTAATCAACCTGGTCAGCGTTGATGCCGGCATCTCGCAAGGCATTGCGCATACTGCGCGCGGCGCCTTCCCCGCCCTCCGGCGGCTGGGTGATGTGATGAGCGTCACTGCTCATGCCGAAACCCACCAGTTCGCAGTAAATCCGCGCGCCGCGCCGACGGGCAAATTCCAGCTCCTCCAGCATCAGCACGCCAGCACCGTTACCCAGCACAAAACCGGCCCGGTCAACATCCCAGGGACGGCTGGCCGCCTGCGGATCATCGTTAAAAGCCGAACACAGAGCCTTGGCGGAGGCAAAACCACCCATCGCGGTCGGGGTGGTCGCATATTCCGCCCCACCGGCCAGCATCACATCGGCATCACCATAGGCAATCATGCGCGCAGCCTCGCCAATGTTGTGATTGGCGGAGGTGCAGGCCGAGACGATACTGAAGGTCGGGCCTTTCAATTGATATTTGATCGATACCAGACCGGCAATCATATTCACGATCGAGGCCGGCACAAAAAATGGTGAGACCCGCCGGGCGCCACCGTTGCGGTAGGTTTCGTGGGTATCTTCTATGGTTTTGATGCCACCGATTCCAGCACCGATCAGCGCGCCCATGCGCTCGGTATCATACTGACTGAAATCCAGACCGGCATCATCCACTGCCTGAATACTCGCAGCCACCCCGTAGTGGATAAAGGTATCGTACTTGCGTGCATCCTTCGGTCCAACCCAGTCAACCGGGTCAAAATCGCTGATTTCACCGGCAATCTGACAGCTTAAGCCCGGATCATCAAATGCCGTCAGCGGACCGATTCCGCTGCGGCCGTTGATGATCTTATCCCAGGCGTCCGCAACGTTATTACCGACCGGGGATACAATCCCCATGCCGGTCACCACTATCCGGCGTTCACTGCGCATAACGGATCATCTGATATGGATTCAAAGCCAGCAAAACGGCGCGATCAGGAAGCGTTATTCTTAACGTAATCAATGGCCTGCTGAACATTGGTAATCTTTTCAGCTTCTTCGTCGGGAATTTCGCATTCGAACTCCTCTTCCAATGCCATAACCAGTTCGACGGTATCGAGTGAATCTGCACCAAGATCGTCCACGAAAGATGCACTGGGTGTTACTTCTTCTTCTTTGACGCCCAGTTGTTCAATAACAATCTTTGTTACACGTTCTTCAATGTTGCTCATAAGTTTTGCTTCCTGTTCAGTTGCAATGGTTGTCCAGCAGCATATTGTAGTTAACTGCCGTGGTTACTGCCAACATACCGGACTGAAATCACCGATATATATATAAATTATGGCCTGTCAGCCGACCTAGCCCATATACATCCCGCCGTTGACATGCAAAGTATGCCCGGTGATGTAGCCTGCTTCCTGGGAACACAGAAAAGCGGTGGCGGCGGCAATATCATCCGTGTGTCCCAGCCGGTTGACCGGAATATCGCGCAACAGCGCACTACGCTGATCAGCATTAAGCTCAGCGGTCATGTCCGTCTGGATAAATCCCGGCGCGATCACATTCACGGTGATTCCGCGGCTGCCGATTTCGCGTGCCACCGATTTGGAAAATGCGGTAATACCGGCTTTGGCGGCGGCATAGTTGGCCTGCCCGGGATTACCCATACTGCCGATCACCGAAGTGATTGACACCACCCGGCCCCAGCGCGCTTTCATCATGCCGCGCAGACAGGCTTTGGTCAGCCGGTAGACCGAGCGCAAATTGGTATTAATAACCGCATCCCAGTCCTCTTCGGTAAGCCGCAGCAGCAGCTGATCACGGGTAATCCCCGCATTGTTAACCAGAATGACCGGTGGAGAACCGGCCTGGGTGCCAATAGCATCCAGTGCGGCATCAATCTGTCCGGCATCATTGACATCCATTGCCAGCCCCTGGCAACTGGCCGATATCCGCTGTAAACGCTCGCTGATGGCCTGGGCGCCCGCGGCCGAAGTTGCGGTACCGAACACCGTGTGCCCCGCGTGGGCCAGATGGTCAGCAATTGCGGCACCAATACCACGACTCGCGCCGGTTACCAAAGCCACCCGGCCGATCGATATCTCTGCATTGTCTGTTGTCATTTTATCCCCGAAAAATCACCATTCTGGCGACAGCGGTCCAATCTAATTTCATCGCTGACACAGGCTGCCAAAGCATTGCCGATACAATTTTGGCGGAACTATCTTAACAGCTCGCCAGTGCCTGCATGCCGTCGGCCTGAGACAGCGAATACATGGGGGCATCCCGGCCGTTGCCAATACGCTTGACCAGACCAGCCAACACCCGGCCCGGTCCACATTCAGCAAAGCTATCGACCCCGGACGCCTGCAAAGCCAGCACGCAATCGGTCCAGCGTACCGGCTGATATAACTGCGCGGCCAGCGCCTGCTGTAATTCATGGCCGTGCTGACGCGCGCGGGCATCGACGTTATGGATCACGGTAATCCGCGGCGGCTGCCATGCCAGCCTGGCCATGGCAATTCGCAGTTGCTCCGCGGCCGGCTGCATCAAGGCGCAATGCGAGGGCACACTGACCGGCAGCAGCTGCGCGCGGCGTGCGCCTGCGTCGCTGGCCGCGGTCACGGCTGCGGCCACGGCCTCGGCCTGCCCGGCGATCACCACCTGGCCCGGGGCATTGAAGTTAGCCGCGGACACCAGCCAATCGGCTGCTTCGTTTACCGCGCTTATCCGTGCGCACAACTCAATAACCTGATCATCTTCCAGTCCCAGAATAGCCGCCATCGCACCGCGGCCTTGCGGCACTGCCTGCTGCATCAACCGACCACGCAGGGCAACCAGACTGACCGCTGCGCTGAAACTTAAAGCCCCGGCGCAGACCAGCGCGGTATATTCGCCCAGACTGTGTCCCGCCATAGCCACCGGTCGCTGTTCGCTGAGTGAACACCAGACCCGCCAGCACGCCACCCCGGCGGTCAGCAGTGCCGGTTGGGTATATTCCGTGCGGTTGAGCCGCTGCTCGGGATCGTGCTGGGTCAACTCCCACAAATCGTAACCCAGCGTGGTACTGGCTTCGGCAAAAGTGGTCTGAACCAGTGGGTAAACCGCGGCGAGATCCGCCAGCATACCCAGTGACTGGGAACCCTGGCCGGGAAATAAAAAAGCAGTATTGTGCATAGGCTAAAGCGAAGGTTAGTAACGAATGAGTGCCGCGCCCCAGGTAAAACCGCCGCCGAAAGCCTCCAGCAACAGATTTTCGCCCCGTTTGACCCGATTACTGCTGACTGCTTCATCCAGTGCCAGCGGTACCGACGCTGAGGAAGTATTGCCGTGCTTGTGCACCGTCACGATGACGCGCTCCATCGGCATATCCAGCTTTTTGGCGGTGGCCTGAATAATACGCAGATTGGCCTGATGTGGAATCAGCCAGTCTATTTCTGACTTATCCATCGAATTGGCGGCCAGGGTTTCATCAACAATCCGCCCCAGTGTGCGCACCGCCACCCGGAATACCTCGTTACCGGACATCAGTACTTTCAAACCGCCGCCGGGCTCGTTTTTAAACCCACGCGACACACCCACATCGGCGCATAGCAGATTGGCATGCCCGCCGTTGGCATGGATGTGAGTGGACAGCACGCCGGCTTCATCGCTGGCTTCCAGTAAAACCACGCCAGCGCCGTCGCCGAACAATACCGCGGTGCCGCGATCGTTCCAATCGATCATCCTGGTCAGCGTTTCCGCGCCTACTACCAGAGCCCGCCGGACCGCACCGCTGCGGATAAACTGGTCAGCTACCGACAGCGCGTAAATAAACCCGGAACAGGCCGCATTGACATCAAAGGCGCCGCACTCCTCCATGCCCAGCCGATGCTGGAGCAGACAGGCGGTACTGGGAAAAACCAGATCGGGGGTGGTGGTGCCGACGATCAGCAGGTCGACACTTTTAGGATCGACTCCGCTGCGTTCAAATACCTGCCGGCAGGCCTCTTCCGCGAGATCGCAGGTGGTCTGATCCGCCGGCGCCACGCGCCGCTCGCAGATCCCGGTGCGCTCCCTGATCCAGGTATCACTGGTATCCAGAATTTCTTCCAGATCGTGGTTGGTCACCACCTTTTCCGGCAAAGCGCTGCCGGTCGCAATAATTCTGGAGAATTGCATGTTATTGGGCATTTTTAATCATCTGGTGGGAAGGCACTTGCCCCTCATTATGCACCAAACCGGCAGCTACCCACCATGCCCGCACTGTCGCAGCACGGGATCGGGCTTTATTCTTCGTCCAGATCTTCGTTGATCACTTCCGCGACCACCCGTCGCCCCTTATAGAAACCTTCGGGGGTAATGTGGTGACGAAGATGAATTTCACCGCTGGTCGGATCGGTCGACAGGGTGGGCATTTTAATCGCGTCATGCGAACGGCGCATGCCACGGCGTGACGGGGTTTTACGACTTTTTTGAACAGCCATTGCAAATTCTCCTGGTTAATCTTTCGCGGCAGCCAGCTTTGTTTTGATGGCTGCCAGACCGGCGAACGGATGTTGCTCCTGTTCTCCGGCATCGTTTTGTTCAGCGCCTGCCGTGGCCGGCGGATCGGCCTTCGGGTCAATCGCCACCAGCGGTAGAGCCAGCAGCAGTTCCTCACCCAGCAAAGCATTAATATTCAATTCATCGTCCGCACAGGCAAACGGTTCATACTCATCGCCCAGCGTTTCGGCCTGTTTTTCATCGGCCACCAGCACCACCTGCGATTCCGACTTCACCAACTGACGAAACGGCTGCATGGAGCGCTGACACTGCAGGCTGACCTCGGCCCGCAGGTTGACCCTGACCACCGGCAGCATTCCTTCATCACCGCGAATACTGTGAAAGTACAGGCGGTAATTCAACTCGCCAACGGTATCAGCCAAACGTTCGTGCACGCCTGACAGCGCCTGTATCGGGACGCTGCCCTGTAATTCGGAACGGTTGACCGCCAGTTTGCGAGCATTGACAATGCGCGTCGCGGACATAAGCCGGCAATTGTAACGGCTATTTTAGCCGCTGTCACCAGCTATGCTGCGGTTTACAGAGGGTTTTTAACCTGCAGTCGGGTTTGTCCGGCTACATCCCGGCCAGCCGCTCCGCCAGCCGGTCGGCCAGCGCGATCATTTCCGGGGTGGCGGGTTTGATATCCGGCTTCGCCGACTGTGCCCTAAGGCCCTCAACCTGTGGAATAACAATAGCATCATTACGGTTGATGGTAGCGGCAACACGGTGGCCGGTGAACTCAAAATCGGGGCTGACCAGTATGTCCATAATCGCGTCCGCAGCGATACTCGTATCACCTAACAGGGTTTCTTTAAAAACTAAAAAGAGCCAGAATTGCTCCTGATTTCCGTTGATATTATCCGCCAAAATGCCCAATTGCCCTCGCCCAAACTGTGCTTCAGGCAACAACCGAGCAACGGCAACACTATCCGGCCGGCTACGTAACCTGCCCGCCACAAAGCGTGAACCATTACTGTCCACCCCAACACTGTCGAAAGAAATAATTTCCGTCAGCGGGTTGATAACATTATCGGGTAACTCGCCAAACGCAGTCAGGGTCCAATCGGACAGCATAAAATCGAGCGGGCTGGCAAAGCGGAACAACAGCTGTTCGTAAATTTCCGTGGTCCCGCGCAAAGTAACCCGGGCCACCAGATTACCCGCCGCATTCGGTTCAATCTCAAACACAATTCGGACGGTATCTCCGCCAACGTTGCCTGAATTGGGTTGGTAAACACAATCAAAACACGCGCCGTTCTCCGGCTCGAACAACTCAGCCTCAAACACTTCATCGCCATTCTGGAGAATATCAAGCTCATCCACCGCCGTCGCCCACATGGTATCGCCGGCCACGGTGAAGTCGAACAAGGCAATCGCGGTGACATCGGCCTGTTGGTTCACATTAAAACCACTGCCCGGCTGACTGGGATTGAAATACCAGCCATCCAGAAAATCCTGGGCGCTGGCGTTCAATCCATAAATCACACCAACAATTAAAATCAAGCTTCTGATAAACATAAGGAATTCCCTTCACCGGCAACTGCAATCAAAGCGAAATATAACACACTGAATAACATCATCATGTCAGTATCCCCGAACCATCCCGACAACAGTTCTTCCCATCTGCCGGAGCGACTGTTTACAATGCCCGCATGCCCAATCAAGCCATGACAATGCCAGCCCTGGTGCTGGCATCTTCCTCGCCGTATCGCCGTCAGTTGCTGGAACGCCTGGAATTGGAATTCAGCACCATTCATCCGGATATTGACGAGACACCGCTGCCGGATGAAGCTCCGATAGCCTATGTCAAACGTCTGGCACGCGAAAAAGCCCGGGTGGGCGCCACCCGAATTGACGGCGATGCAGTGCTGATAGGCTCTGATCAGACCCTGGTGCTGGAGGATAAAATCCTGGGCAAGCCCGGCTCGATCGACAATGCTTACGCCATGCTGTCGCGCTGCTCGGGTCAAAGCGTATTTTTTTACTGCGGGTATTGCCTGTGGCATAGCCGGCAGGGCGAGCTGGAGACCGGAATGGTGCCCACCGAGGTTGTGTTCCGGGAGCTCAGCCAGGCTGAAATCAGCCGTTATATCAAGCGCGACCCGGCGCTGGACTGTGCCGGCGCATTCAAATCCGAAGGCCTGGGCATCAGCCTGTTCAAGGCTTTGCGCAGTGACGATCCGACCGCCCTGGTCGGCCTGCCGTTGATCTCGATAAGCATGGCCTTACGCCAATTCGGGCTGGCCATTCCCTGATACAATTGACCTCAGGCAATTTACCCATACATCTTATGGCAATGGTGTTTAAATCTGATCTGGCGCGAGCGTAATCTGTTTGCACGCAGCGGCGGCGGTTAAAGCATCGATTTTAAGTCCATTCCGTATCTGGAAACCTAAACATGACTGCAAGCACAAGCAAAAAAACCAGCAACAAGAAGGCGGCCAAAAAAACAGCTCGCAAAGCCGCCGCCGGCTACCGGCACTGGCGGCTGGACAGTGATATCGATAATGTCACCTGGCTGAGTATTGATCGCGCCGGTGAATCCAGCAATGCGCTCAGCCGGGAGGTTCTGGAAGAACTCGGCCAGATTGTCGCCGAACTGGAGCAGTCACCGCCGGCGGGGCTGGTGCTGATGTCCGGCAAACCGAGCCAGTTTATTGTTGGCGCCGATGTCAGTGAGTTTGATCAGGTCACTGATCTGAGCGCCGGCCGACAGTTTTTGAATCAGGTGCATGATCTGTTCACCCGGATAGAGAAACTGCCCTTCCCCACCGCGGTAGCGTTTGAAGGTTATTGTCTGGGTGGCGGCCTGGAACTGGCGCTGTGCTTCGACTGGATTATCGCCAAAAACACTGACAATACGCGGATAGGTTTTCCGGAAGTCAACCTGGGTATCTATCCCGGCTTTGGCGGCTCAGCACGCTCACCACAGCGGATGGGCGGCCAGAAAGCCATGGAAATCATGCTCACCGGCCGCATGCTCCGGCCCGGCGCCGCCAAAGGCATGGGACTGATAGAACAACTGGTGGGCAAGCATCAGACCCTGCGCTGGGCGGCCCGCCGCGCGGTGTTGTCCAAGCGCAAGCGCAGCGGTGCGGGCATGCTTGGCAAACTGACCAATACCGGCCCTGCACGTAAGATGCTGGCCAATGTCATGCGCAAGAAAACCGCCGGCAAGGCGCGCCAGGAACATTATCCGGCACCGTATAAACTGATCGATGCCTGGGAAGATTACGGCGATGATAAAACCGCCATGCTGCGGGCCGAAGTCGAAAATGTTCCGGAACTGCTGATCGGGGATACCTCGCGCAATCTGCGCCGGGTGTTCCGCCTGATGGAGGCATTAAAAGCACAGGGCAAGGCCAGTGACTTCAAGGCTCATCGGGTACATGTCATCGGCGCCGGCGTGATGGGTGGCGATATTGCCGCCTGGTGCGTGCTGAAAGGTCTGGAAGTGACCCTGCAGGACCGGGAGATGAAATATATCGAGCCGGCCCTCAAGCGCGCTAAATCGCTGTTTCGTAAAAAACTGCGCAGCCAGGCCAAAGTGGCTGCCGCGATGGCCAGACTGCGGCCGGATGTGGGCGGCGACGGCGTCGCGCGCGCCGATGTGATCATCGAAGCGATTTTTGAAAACCTGGAAGCCAAGCAGAAGCTGTTCAAGCGACTCGAACCGCAATTGCAGAAGCATACCGTGCTGGCCACCAATACCTCGGCTCTGCCGCTTAAAGAACTGGCCAGCGTGCTCAAGCAGCCAGGGCGCTTGATCGGCCTGCATTACTTTAATCCGGTGGCCAAAATGCCGCTGGTGGAAGTGGTGTTTGACGATCAGCTGACCGGACAGGAATGGGTGGATAAAGGCGCCAGCTTCGCCAAACAGATCGGCAAATACCCACTGCCGACCAAATCCAGCCCCGGCTTCCTGGTCAACCGGGTGTTAGCGCCCTACATGGCCAAAGCCATGGCGCTTTACCAGCAGGGCACGCCCAAGGAAGCCATTGACAAAGCCGCGGTCCGATTCGGAATGCCGATGGGGCCGGTGGAACTGGCGGATACGGTCGGTCTGGACGTCGGACTGTCGGTCATCAAGACCGTGGGTATCGACAGCGATGGCAGCAAAGCCAAATTCCTGCAGGAATACGTGGAGGCCGGCAAACTGGGCAAAAAGTCCGGTCAGGGTTTTTACACCTGGGAAAAAGGCAAACCACAGCGTGACAGCGACAAAATCGAAGGCCACGATCTGGACAATCTGGCGCACGAACTGCTGCAACCCTACCTGAATGAATGCGTCGCCTGCTCCAAGGACGGGATTGTCGCCAATGATGACCTGCTGGATGCCGGTCTGATCTTCGGGACCGGCTTTGCACCCTTCCGCGGCGGCCCCATGCATTACCTTGACACCAACCAGGATACCTCAAGCAAACCAGCCTCAGGAGAAGCCGCATGAATGGTCAAACCACCCGCAGAGTCGCCATTGTTGGCGGGGTCCGCATACCCTTCTGTCGCTCCAACACGATGTATGCCGACGTAACCAATATGGACATGCTGTCCGCCAGTCTGCAAGGACTGGTGGAGCGTTATGGCCTGCAAGGTAAACAGATTGATGAAGTATTCGGCGGTGCGGTCACCACCCACAGCAAAGACTGGAACCTGGCCCGCGAAGCCGTGCTGAGTACTGATTTATCGCCACTGACACCGGGCATTACTCTGCAGCAGGCCTGTGGCACCAGTCTGCAGGCTGCCCTGATCGGCGCGGCTAAAATTGCCACCGGACAGATTGATAGCTTTATCGCCTGTGGCACCGATACCACCAGCGATGCGCCATTAACCTTGTCACGCAAACTGTCGCAGCGTCTGATCAAACTGCCCCGGGCCAAATCATTCGGTGAAAAACTGAAGCTGTTCAAAGGCTTCAGTCCCGCTGAGCTGGCGCCGGTGGCACCCGCCAATGGCGAACCACGCACCGGCTTGTCGATGGGCCAGCACTGTGAGCGCATGGCGCGCGAATGGGGTATCAGCCGGGTAGCGCAGGATGAATTGGCTTTCCACAGCCATCAGAACGCCGCCAAAGCCTGGGACGAAGGTTTCTTTGACGATATGGTGGTCCCGTTTGAAGGCGTGATCCGGGACAATAACATCCGTCCCGATACCAGCCTGGACAAAATGGCCACCTTAAAACCAGCCTTCGATAAAAAATCCGGTCATGGCACGCTGACCGCCGCCAACAGCACCCCCTTAACCGATGGCGCCTCGGCAGTTATGCTGTGCTCGGAAGCGTATGCCGAGCAGCACAAGCTGCCGGTACTGGCCTATCTGACCCACGGCCGCAGTGCGGCGGTCGATTTCGTCAATGATGAAGGCCTGCTGATGGCGCCCACCGTGGCGATGTCGGAAATGTTGCAACAGGCGGAACTGAGCCTGCAGGATTTTGATTTCTATGAAATCCATGAGGCGTTTGCCGCGCAGGTGCTGTGCACGCTCAAAGCCTGGGAATCGGATGACTACTGTCAAAACCGGTTGGGCCTGAAAGCGGCCATGGGCAGTATCGACGACAGCAAGCTGAATATTAAAGGCAGCAGCGTCGCGGTCGGGCATCCATTCGCCGCCACCGGGGGCCGTATTGTCGCCACCCTGGCGGAATTACTGGCGGCGCAAAAGAAAGGCAAAACCGCCACCCGCGGAGTGATTTCCATCTGTACCGCCGGCGGTATGGGCGTTACTGCCATTCTGGAAAAAGCCTGAGAACTTCTCTTGACCGGATAGATTCAGAAGCGAGCCTTTAAAACATTCGCATGGCCACGTGAGCGTGGCAGGCTCAATCAGGGGCTACTGATCTGTTAATATGCCGGGCTTGTCCATTCAGGCCCGGATTTATGACCATCCCGAATTTCGATGCTATTTCTCCCTGGCAGGTAAAGCCGGACTCTGAACTGACCAATTGGCCCACAGCACCGGAAGTCACCGGTGATTTTAAAAAAAACCTGAGCAAAGCGCGTAACCGGCTGGCCGAAGAAACCGAGCGTTTACAGGCCAGCCGTAGCCATGCGCTGCTGGTTATCCTGCAGGCTACCGATGCGGCCGGCAAAGACAGCGCCATCCGGGAGGTATTTGCCAAAGTCAACGTCAACGCGATCCGCGCCGAGGCCTTCAAACGGCCCACCAAACTTGAGCTCAGGCATGATTTTTTATGGCGTTGCCTGCGGCTCCTGCCGGCCCGTGGTGAAGTTGTCATCTTTAACCGCAGCTACTACGAGGAAGTCACCACCGTACGCGTGCATCCGCAATACCTGGGCAGCCAATATCCCGGGGCTAATCCATTGGAACTGGCCAATATGCAAACCTTCTGGCAGCAACGCTTCACCGCCATCAATGCGCTGGAACAGCATTTGACCAACAGCCGCACCATGGTGCTGAAACTCTGGTTGAACCTGTCCAAACAGGAACAGAAGAACCGTTTCCAGCGGCGTCTGAATAAACCCCAAAAACGCTGGAAATTCAACGCCGCCGATCTCAATGAACGAGCTTTCTGGGACCAGTACCAGCGCGCTTATCACACCGCTCTGACAGCCACCACCCAGCCTCATGCGCCCTGGTTTGCGATCCCGGCGGATAATAAGGATTATGCCCGCTGGCAGATCGCCGAGACCATTACCGCGGCAATGCGGGAAGTACAGCTTAAATGGCCGCAGGCCGATTATGATGTCGCGGAAGCGCAGCAGATTTTAAACGACTCTTAAAACTCTGATCATTAAGCCACAAATGCAGGAGCGGACCCGGCCGCGACCATTCAGAGAATTGAGCATATCGATTTCGAAATTTAGTCGCGGCCGGGTCCGCTCCTACAGCTCCAGTGTTTGATATACCATCAAGCTAGGATTTATACAGCGCCAGGCTCACCAGCAGCGCGTAAATCAGGCGCATTTGGAAATGCCTCCAGGTTTACGGGTTGATGCTCTTAAGCATGAGAAATTTCTTAATCCCTGCGGGATAGTTGTCTGATCGGGCGTTGTTGCCCGTCAGCGATGTTTAATGGCTATTCGTTTTCCTCGGCGGCTACCTTCATCACAATGCCAAGACTGACAGTCCGTTCAGCAGTCAACTGAATACCATCGCGCAACCAACTCTTAAACCCCTCAAGTTCAGCGCTGACCCGGGATGGCCCCAAGGGCATTAAGGTGCCGCGAAAACGGCCAAGTGCATCGCTGATCAATACCCGTTGAAAGTCATTGGCAGTATTCTTCATGGTGATGGTCACGCCGGACAAGGCGCGTCCGTTATGGTCCGTTACCATGCCTTCGATGGTGCCGGTGGTGGTCTGGCTCTGAGCAATAGCAGCCGGAGCGGTCAAACTCGCGACCAGTAAAGCAACAGTCAGCAGCACCCAGCTTAACGAGCGAGTAGTTGCCGGGACAATGCGCGATAACATCATAGTAACTCCTGGGGGCCTGATTCTTCCCTGAATGGAAGTCAACGTTACTTGATGGCGGTGCCCGAGTCTATTAGCACAAAGTAATGACGCCATAGCGGTGATCTATCTGGCGGTCACCCGCCTGTGTGTATGCGAACGTATCAGCCCAGTAATAGGTTGGCACCACGCTGGCACGGCTGCTTTCATCCCTCAATTACGAATGCTATTCTAAGCCCAGGGAAACTAGGGATATTTGCATGCGACATGCTCCGCGTACAGCACTCTGCCAACTCACTGCAGGGACGGCTGGTTTACTGTGCTTACCGTAACACCATCAGCCATCAAGCCGAGCCTTAACGCCGGGCTTTTCCGTGACCAGAACACCCCCGGTCAGTTGCCCCAACACAACCCACAATCACTGCATTCCCGCCCGTGACACCCACACTATAACCATAAAACAGGAGAGCATTAACCATGCCTGCGGACAATAACAAATGGAATTTTTTAATCATCACCACCGATGAAGAACGCTATCCGCCCAGCTATGAGGACCCCAGCATTCAAAAATTCCGTCAGGAACACTTACACGGCATCGCGGCCTTGCGCAAAAACAGCCTGGAGTTGCATAAACATTATGCCGCCAGCACCGCCTGCAGTCCCAGCCGCACCAGTATTTATACCGGCCAGTATCCCTCCCTGCACGGCGTGACCCAGACTTCCGGCATGGCCAAAGCCTGGTATGACCCGGATATGTTCTATCTGGACCCCAACACCGTGCCCACTCTGGGTGATTACTTCCGCACCGGTGGTTACCGCACATTTTACCGCGGCAAATGGCATTTATCGCACCCGGATATTGTCTTGCCCGGCAGTGTCAATGTGATGCTGAGCACGGATAGTGAGGGCAACCCGATTCCGCGTGCCCAGGAACTGTACAAGGCCGCGAATAAACTCAGCGATTATGGTTTCGACGGCTGGATCGGCCCTGATCCGCATGGCGCGGATCAGGCCAATATGGGCGTTAACCGCGATCCGGGATTTGCTGATCAGGTGGTTCACCTGCTGGATGCGTTGGAAGCCGATGACAGCGATCAGCCGTGGCTGACCGTGGCTTCGTTTACCAACCCGCATGATATCGTGTTCTTCGGGACGCCCTGGCTGTCGTTCGGCTACAACTATCAGTTTCCTGATTTTATTAATGACCTCAACCTGCCGCTGCCGCCCACCCGCTGTGAAGACTTATCCACCAAGCCCAGGGCACAGCAGGATTATGCTGATAAGTATGGCGAAATGTTTTTCCGCAACCCCACTATTCCGCAGTACTACCAGTTGTATTATTACCTGCAATATCTGGTGGACCAGGAAATTCATAAGGTTTATCAGAAACTTAAATCCACCCGTTTTTTTGACAACACCATCGTGGTGTATACCTCTGATCATGGCGATATGCTGGGCGCGCATGGCGGCATGCATCAGAAATGGTACAACGCCTACGAGGAAACGCTGCACGTGCCCTTTATCGTATCCAGCCCTAAGCTGTATAAGGGACAGCACCACAGCGAGACCTTAAGCAGCCATATCGATATCGTGCCAACCCTGATGGGGCTGGCCGGTATTGATCAAAAGCAGGCCGCGGATCAATTGCAACCCAGCCATTCCGAAGTTCATCGTCTGGTGGGCGCTGATTTATCCGCACTGGTCAGCAGCGGCGGTAACCACGGCAAAGGTGATGATGTACTGTATTTTATGACCGACGATCAAGTCAGCGAAGGCCTGACCGATGTGAACCCGCGCGGCAATCCTTATACGCCCATCACCGAGCCCAGTCATCTGGAAACCGTGATCACCCATCTGCCGGATGAACACGGTCAGAAAAAGCTATGGAAATATACCCGCTATTTCAGCAATCCACGTTTCTGGTCCAGTCCCGGTAATCCGGATCAGAGCGAAATCATGCAGCCGGAAGGCGGCCCGGCGGAGTTTGAGTTGTACAACATGACCGATGATCCGCTGGAGAAGGTCAATCTGGCGGGCACCTGTGGGCAACTGCGCGCGCACCAGGATGTGATTAAAGCCTTGCAGAAAGTGATGATTAAGCAAAGGGTTCGTAAGCGGCTGTTGCCGAATGGACAAGTGGGCGATGATTAACTCAGAGGTTCCCTAGTTTATTTTACGTTCCCATCTGAAGGCATGGGAACGTTGAGTGGTTTTGAGTATATTGGCTAAGCTGTGCGCTGGGTTTTAACCCAGCCTACGAAACTAATCAAACCTTCTCACTATATTGGTAGATAATCTGTGGGAAGTTCCTCTAATTTAACTTTATCAGTGTAACCCACGGATAGCTTTGAAACTTCTTTATACGCCATAATAACCTTATCGTGTATGAGCTCAAGATCCTGCATCATCAATAATCTACCAGTAACTGAATTTCGACGAAGATTATGTTGCCGATAAAATGAGTGAATAAGTCTGTTTCTCTCAAATTTTGCAATAGTGAGAATATCGTTTAATTTGTCCAACCCTTCGTTGTTTCCTCGAAGCTGTAAAAGCAATTGGCCGAGAGTGCTTTTATTAACCTTGTCGAGAATTTGCTTGGCTACATCTCTGTCTTTACGAACAAAAAGCCTTTCTTCAATAGCCTTGCTAAAAAGCAGCAGATTACCAAGTTCAGTTTCTAATAATTGCACTGCCTCAGAAACTTCACCGAATTTACAGTAAACGTCATTTAATGACGGCTTATCACTCATCACCAGTCAGTCCTCATGCTTCGGGAGTCGTGTAATTCGCTTTGCTTACTGTAACCTATAATCCCGCTGCTTCCACCGTATTCTGCAGCAGCATCGCCACTGTCATCGGCCCCACCCCACCTGGCACCGGGGTATACCAGCTGGCTTTTTGTTTCACGATCTCGGCATCCAGGTCACCACACAGCACCCCGTTGCTGTCCCGGTTCATGGCAACATCGACCACGACACAGCCACGCGGTATCCAGTTGGCATCGACAATATTGCAGATTCCCACCGCGGAGACCAGAACTTCGGCGCGCTCTACATGCTCTTGCAGGTCATGCGTGAAGCGATGACAAATGGTGACCGTCGCGCCATCCAATAACAGTTCCATGGCCATCGGTCGGCCGACAATATTGGATGCGCCGACCACCACCGCATGTTTGCCTTTGGTATCGATGCCATGATGATGCAACAACGCCATGACGCCACGTGGTGTGCAGGGGCGGATACCCGGATCGCGCAATACCAGGCGGCCCATGTTCATCGCATTGAATCCATCCACATCCTTGCTGGCATCAATGCGCTCCAGCACTTGCTGACTGTTAACATGCTTCGGCAACGGCAATTGCACCAATATTCCGTGAATACTGTGATCGGCATTTAATTGATCGACCCGGTCAATCAACTGTTGGGTGGTGGTGGTCTCGGGCAATTGAATCTGCTGGGAGTATATGCCGGTATCGATACAGGCCTGATGCTTATTGCGGACATACACTTTGGAAGCCGGGTTGCCACCCACCAGCACCACCGCCAGTCCGGGCTGTTGTCCATCGTGTGCAATATGTTCGGCTATTTGCGCTTTGATCCGCTGCCGGATCTGCAGCGACAATGCTTTGCCGTCCAAAATGCCGGGGGCAGGTTCATGCTTGGCTGTAAGATTCATTAATTCATCATCACATATTTTGCTGCTTAATGGCTGACCGGGCGCATATCTTGCAGTCGGGGTCGGGCATTGTTCGCGATTCGGTAAAGCGCATCGTCAAGGTATCGATACGCAGTAGACGGTTCACCAGCGGCTTACCAATCTGCAGCGCCAGCTTGAGTGCTTCCGTGGCCTGCAGTATGCCAGCGACGCCCGGGACCACGCCCAGCACACCCGCTTCGACACAACTCGGACCGTCGCCCGGTTGCGGAAACACGCATTGATAACAGGCTGACTGATGGTCATAAGCCGGCCAGAAGACCGCCACCTGCGCCTGAAATGCTTCCACCGCCGCAAACACCAGCGGCTTACCGGCGGCTACACAGGCCTGGTTGAGCGCATAACGGGTGGCAAAATTATCGCTGCCGTCAATGACCATGTCATAGCCCGCTATCAACTCGTCGGCGTTATCGGTGGTTAAACGCACATCATGTGATAACACATGGGTGGCCTGATTTAACTGGCGGATGGTGTGACTGGCGGAGGCAATTTTTTTACTGCCGGTCGACGCCTCATGGTGTATCACCTGGCGCTGCAGGTTGGAGCGCTCTACCCGGTCGTCATCAACAATGCCCAGGGTGCCGACCCCGGCGGCGGCCAGATACAGAGCCGCGGGGCTGCCCAGTCCGCCGGCGCCCACCAGCAGAACCTTGCTGTCGAGTAACTTCCGCTGACCTGTCGGCCCCACTTCCGGCAGGCTCAGATGCCGCGCGTAACGCTCCTGCTGGCTGTCGCTGAGCACTGAGTCCGAGGCATAACTTACCGGCAGGCTGGCCGCCTGCCAGGCTGTAAAACCACCTGTCACGCTGTGCACATTGCGATATCCCAGAACCTGCAATTCGGCCACTGCGAGCAGTGATTGTTTACCCTGCGCGCAAATGGTCAGAATAGGCCGGCTGGTATCGGTAATATGATCCGGCAGTCGACTGGCCAGATGATCGCGTGGAATATTGAGCGCCTGCCGCGCCATCCCGGTCTGACATTGCTCCGGACCGCGCACGTCGATTAACTGAGCACCGCGCTGCTGCAGCCGGTAGGCATCAGCCGGCGCTAATTCAGGAATGCCCGACTGGCTGGATTGCGTCACTGCCGGAGCGTTAGCCTCAACTTCGCCCGGCTTGCGCTGGGCTTTGCTCATCGCCGTCTGCCTTTGACAAAGCGCTTCAGCCGCTTACGCTTGTTCATCTGCCGCTCGGTCAGTTTGTTCTTGCGCCCGGCAAAAGGATTGGCGCCGTCGCGCAACTCCAGGTGCAGGGGCACGCCAACCAGTTTGAATTCTTTGCGCATCCGGTTCAGTAAAAACCGCTGATAGCTGCCCGGCAGCGTCGAGGTGCGGGTGCCATGCACCACCAGCCGCATCGGTGAACGGCCACCCAGATGAGCATAACGTAACCGCGCGGTGCGGCCCTGACTGAGTGGTGGCGGGTGCTCGGCCGCCGCTTTCAGTAATGCTTCAGTCAATTTATGACTGCTGATGTCCTGACTGGCGGCTGCATGGGTTTTATGAATGGCACGGAACAGTTCCTTCAAACCACTGCCGTGCAGCGCGGAAATGGTTACCTTGGGCACAAAATCAACAAATACCAGGCGCCGGTCGAGTTCGGTTTTGACCCGTGCGCGCTCATCCTGAGACATGCCGTCCCATTTGTTAATGGCTATCACCAGCGGGGTACCCAGATGCAGTATCTGACCGATCAGCCGGCTATCCTGATCGGACAGGCCTTCCTGAGCATCCAGCATCACCAGCGCCAGGTCAGCGGCGACTGCTGATTGCAGGGTTTTGATCACGCTGATTTTTTCCACCACCTCACTGACCCGCGCTTTGCGGCGGATGCCGGCGGTATCAATCAGTACATAGTCCTGCTCATCGCGGGTCAATCGCACCTGAATACTGTCCCGGGTGGTCCCGGGCACTTCGCTGGCCAGGACCCGCTGCTCGCCCAGCAATCGGTTGACCAGCGTCGATTTACCGACATTGGGCCGGCCCACCATCGCAATCGAAATGGCGCCGTCATCAATGTCATCAGCTGGTTGCGTCGAGCCCAGCGCCTGAATACGCTCGGCGATAAACTCCTCCAGCTGCTCTACCCCGCGGCGATGCGAAGCGGCAATCGGAAAAGGCTCACCGATTCCCAGCCGGTACCAGTCGCCGACGCCGGATTCCCAGTCAATGCCATCGGTTTTGTTGACCACCAGCAGCACTTCGGTGCCATAGCGGCGGATATCCGCCAGAATGTCTTCGTCACTGGCCATCAGGCCATCCCGGGCATCCACCACAAACAGGATCAGCTGGGCCTCGGCCAGCGCCAGCTTGACCTGATCCCTGGTCTGCGCGTCCAGGCCCTCGGCGGCCGCCACGATGCCGCCGGTGTCCACCAGCAGATATTGATCATCCGCGCTGGTGCTGCAGATGCCATATTGCCGATCACGGGTCACGCCCGGCTGATCAGCGACAATAGCGTCCCGGGTGCGGGTTAACGCATTGAATAAGGTGGATTTGCCGACATTGGGCCGACCTGCGATGGTGACCACAGGCAACATGTCATGGGTTCCCGATGAGTGGCCGAGCAGGCCCGCTCAAGTGCATTTAAATAGCCGCGCCGGCCCGGTAGGCATTCAACGTACCGCTTTCGCTGAGCACATACAAAGTGGTGCCCACCGCCAGCGGTGCGGCACGCAGACCATCACCATCAACTTTGACACGCGCGACAAACTCACCCGATTGCGTATCCAGAAAATGCAGATAGCCTTGCTCATCGCCCACCACGGTGTAATTCAGATAGAAAGCCGGGCGGGTAACATCACGATTTAACAGTTTATCCTGTTTCCATAATGTGGTGGAGTTGACCCGATCCACCAGCCACACCTGGCTTTGCCGGTCGGACAATGCCAGTAAAGTCCGCGCCACGCTGATACCACTGGCGGAACCGGCATCCTTGACCCACAGAATACGACCCGAATCGACCGCCAGGGAGGCCAGACGGCCACGCGAGGAGGCGACATACAGGTCATTAGCGATAACCGCCATGTCACCGTCAATATCGGCCAGCCGTTCCAGATCGGTTTTGCCATCACGGGTACTGACCACCTGCTCCCACAAGATACTGCCGTCACTGACCCGCAGCGCCACCACTTCACCACCGTCATAACCGATGTACATTACACCGCCACGCACCAGCGGGTCGCTGTTTCCGCGCAGCGATAATAACGGCACCCCCCGGTCATACAGCCATTCGCGTACTCCGGTGCGTGCATCAAAGCCAAAAATACGCCCATCAATACAGCGTACGATCACAAACCCGTCGTGCAGTACCGGCTTGGCCAGCACTTCCGAAGACACCGGCGAGCGCCACAGCACTTCATCGTTGTCCAGATCGAAGACAAATACCTCACCATCCAGGGTGCCCACCATCAGCAGATTTCCGGCCACACTGGGACCCGCGGAAATACGCAGACGTGATTTGATCTGATGTTCGAGCTGGCCGCTATCCGCATCGATCACACTGATCCGGCCTTTGCGGTCGGCTACATAGATTTTACCGGCTGAATAAACCGGTGTGATATTGACCGGCACCCGGTCAGCCGATGCGCCTATCGATGTTCGCCAGATACGTTCAACCGGCACGCTCGACTCAAACTCCACCAGTTCAGCCGGGGCATTAATCTCGTCATCATCACCGCTGAACCAGCTGCAACCGGCCAGCACAACCAGCAGGCATAACGCTGACAAGCCGCGCCATGCAGTCCGTAAGCTTAGCTGTGGCTGGATCATTCCTGATCACCCTCGCCACTGGTTTGATCACCCGCAGCTGTCTGCGCATCGGTATTCTCACCGGCATCGTCAGGCCTGTTAATAATGATTTGCGGTTGCCGGGTTGCCTGCTCGGCACTAGGGACTGGCAGCAATGGCGCACCACCGGCACCGGGGAATACCGGCGGCAGGTTCTGTTCAGCATCTTCCTGTAACGCCTGCACATCAACTTCACGTAAATCAGCCAGACGCAGTTCCAGCATCCGATCAGGGTTACCACCCAGCTCTTCTTCCGCCTGTTCAAACGCAGCCAGGGCCTGTTCACGGTCATTCATTGCCAGATAAGCCTCACCTCGAATGCGCGCCGACAAACCGGCATAAGCATCTTGCACGGACAATCCATTCAAGGTCTGCAGCACGGCGTCTGATTGCCCCATCGCCAGTTGGGTGCGGGCCAGACGCAACCTGGCCAGCGCGCGCATCTGCTGGTTATCAGTATTGTCAATAATAAAGCGGTATTGCTGGCTCGCGGCTTCCAGATCATCAGTGCGAATTTTATGATCAGCCAGCTGCAGCGTTGCCAGCGCGGCATACAGGTTATCGGTATAGTCATTCTGCAAGGTGCTCAAAGCCTGATTGAGCGCCACGCTGTCATCTTCTCCAGCGGTTTCGCTGGCGGTTTCGTCGCTGCTCTCAGCGGCGCCAGCCGGCTGAGCGGCATTCAGCTCAACCAGTTCATCATTCACGATGCGATAGTATTCGGCCGCAGCATAATTTTGCTGAACCTGCTGATCCTGCCAATAACGGAAACCAAATATACCGGCCACGGCCAGTGCGATGCCCAGCAGAATGCCTCCGCCGTTTTCTTTAATCCACTGTTTGACGCGTTCACCTTGTTCGATATCGTCGTAAAGTTCGACCGCCATCTTGGCTTGCTCCTGTCACTTGTTGGTAGTTAGCCGACTATTATGATTTGTTATCAGATCAAGTCCAAGTGGTTTTGGTTCACCCGCACTCAAGTCAGATCATCAGCCAGATCAATTATTCGGCATATTCTGCTGCAGCCAGTCAGCCAGTTGCGCCAGTGACACACTGGTCTGTGCCCGTTCACTGCGCAGCCATTTGACGGTGATTTCACCTGCCGCCCATTCCTGCGAACCGAGTACCAGCGCGATCTGAGCCTGCGAGCGGTCAGCGCGTTTGAACTGCGCGCGCAGGCTGCCGCCAGCCAGATTGCTCAAGACTATCCGGCCCGGCAGGGCATCACGCAAACGCTCATTCAAGGCCAGCGCTTCGGCCTGCAGTTGCGGGTCGGCGATGATCAGATAGATATCCGGACGCTGCCCGAAATCGCGTTGCTGCTGGCCCAGCAATTCCACCAGGCGTTCTTCGCCCATGGCAAAGCCCACCCCGGGAACCTCAGGCCCGCCATGCAATGCCACCAGCCCGTCATAGCGTCCGCCCGCACAAACCGTGCCCTGCGCACCGAGATCATCGGTGACCCATTCAAATACCGTATGGGTGTAGTAATCCAGGCCCCGCACCAGCCGCTGATTGTGTTGCCAGGCAATGCCCATGGCATCCAGCATGCCGGTCAATTGCTCAAAATGCCGCCGGCTGTCATCGCCCAAAGCGGCAGATAACTTGGGAGCTGCTTCAATCAGTGCCTGCATGGCAGGGTTTTTGCTATCCAGAATCCGCATCGGGTTGGTGTCCAGACGGCGTTGACTGTCCTCATCCAGGCTGTCTCTGTGCTGAGCTAACCAATCATGCAATTGGCTGCGGTACTGCCGCCGCTCAGCAGGGCTGCCCAGGCTGTTCAGTTCCAGCCGCAGTTGCCCGAGAATACCCAACTCGGACCACAAGCGCGCTGACATGGCGATTAACTCAGCATCAATGTCAGGTCCGGCCAGACCGAAGACTTCCGCGCCAATCTGGTGGAACTGCCGCATCCGGCCACGCTGGGGGCGCTCGTAGCGAAACATCGGCCCCTGATACCAGACCTTCTGGCCGGGGGTCTGCAACAGACCATGCTGCAGCATAGCCCTGACCACACTGGCAGTGCCTTCCGGCCGCATACTGATGCTTTCCTCATGGCGATCAGCAAAGGTATACATCTCCTTTTCCACAATGTCAGTGGCCGCGCCAATCGAACGGGTGAATAAAGCGGTGGACTCCAGGATCGGTGTGCTGATACGCGCATAGCCATAACGCCTGAGGACCGCCGCGGCGGTGTCTTCGAGGTGCTGCCATAGCGGTGCATCCGCAGGCAGGATATCCGGCATGCCACGCAGACTTTGGATTTTTTCTGACATGGGCTTCCTATAGTTAAAAACCATCGCGCAGCGATGGTTTTTGCTTGCTAGTGCAGGTCGGCCGCAGGCGCTGACCTGTATGGATTGAGCGATTATTCGCCGTTGGCCGGCTCTTCCAGCGGCTGTTGCAGCGGTTCCCGATTGCTGGCCAGGGTAGTGCTGGCAACATTACCGCGGGTATACGGGCTAAGATCAATCAAGTCATTATTCAAAAATAATTCCACCGCTGACGCGCGCCCGAACAACAGCTTGAACGGCGCCTTGCCGCTATAGCTTTTAATCCGGCCGGTACTGAGCAGGTCATATTCAAGCCGCTCGCCATCCGCGGCGGTGATCTCCACCCAGGAGTCATTCAGCATCTGAATACGCAATTGATCAAACCCGGAATCCGGTAAGACTTCAGCAACCGGTTCTGTCTGTGGCTGATCCTGCTGCGCGCTGTCATCCGCGCTGGCGACTGCTTCCACCAGGTTGTCAGGCTGCTCGGGTTCACTCAATAAACTCTCAGCAGCCACCGTATCCAGGATTGGCGGCTGATCGTTATTTCCGCTGCTGCGCAGTGACGGGAACGGCGCCGCGGAAGCCTGTAAATGATTATTGTCCGGAGTATCGGTATTACCCGCTTGATTATCGATCTGACCAGGCTGGCGGTCAGACTGAGATGTCGCAACCGGCTGCTGGCTGGAGACCAGGCTTTCGTCAAATGACAATCTGACCGCGCCCTGGGTAAACCACCAGACCAGAGGAGCGACCACAAACGCGGTTACCACCAGATAACCGGCCACTTTACCGGTATGCTCCAACCAGGAATAATTGCGGCCATGGGGCAGCGCCAGCCGTAATTCCGGAACCTTTTGCTGGTCCGCCATGCCGGTGCATAACTGTTGCTCATCAAGTTCGAGGAATCTGGCATAACTGCGCAGATAGCCTTTTAAGTAAACCATCGGAATCTGCTGAGTACGATCCTCTTCCAAGGCCGCAATCACAGTCAGCGGCAGCCTCAGCTGACGCGCCACATCTTTCTGACTTAACCCCTGTCGTTCGCGAGCCGCACGCAATTGTACCCCCATGGTAAGTGCGGACTGATCAGCTTGCTGGTTCATCATTATCTAGTTCCGTCGCTTGCGCGGTATTAGGAAATTGCTGTTGCAGTTGGCGGGCATATATGGCTGCCTGAGCCGGCCGCTGCAAAGAACGCTCAATGCGGTATCCAAGCAATAAACTCGCGGCGGTAGGTTCTGCATCAGCCTCGTAGCGCTGTAAAAAAGCACGCGCCTTAAAAAAATCCTTTTGTTGATATTTAACTTCCGACAATGCGTATAAAGCCTCGGTGTAATCCGAATTATATTCTAAGGCATCACGCAGATGCTGTTCGGCGCCCGCCCAATCGGGAATACGTGCCAGACAGCGTCCGGCATTAGCCAGCGCCACTTCAGGATTCTGATAAAAAGGATTGGTGGCGGCTTTCATGAAATGTTTTTCAGAATCACGATAGTCACCCACTTTGCACAAAAAAGCGCCATAGTTATTTTGCGCATTGGCATCATCCGGCGCTGCCTTAATCGCCATGCGATGATGTTTTTCGGCCTGCTTTGTATCGCCCAATTGCTCATACAGGACAGCCAGGGTCGTCAATGCGACGACATTCTTAGGATCGAAATCCAGGGCTTTCTGAAGTTTTTCCAGCGCCAGTTCGTAATTACCCCGGCGCAGGTAGCCGGCGCCCAGCTCGACATTCACGCGCGAAGCCTGAGCACGGCGCGGATCCTGATCTGAACTGGACCGGCTGGAGGTAGCACTGCAGGCCATCAGCGCCAGCGGCAGCAGCAATACCAGGACTTTTCCCGTGGCTGACTTCATGCGCTGGCCTGCACTTGCAGTTGAATGCGCTCGCGCCGCCGGGTGCGGTCGCTGAAATCGCCCGCCAGCTGGCCACAGGCGGCGGCAATGTCATCACCCCGGGTCTTGCGCACGGTCGCAATAATATCGCCGCGCATAACAATCTCCTGGAAACGCTGAATACGATCCGGTGGCGAGCATTGATAACGCGTTCCGGGGAACGGGTTAAAAGGTATCAGGTTTAATTTACTGGGAACCTGCCGCAACAGCTTGATCAATTTGCGAGCGTGCTCAGGGTGATCATTAACGCCGTCAATCAAAGTATATTCAAAAGTCACCGAGCGCTTATGCTTGTCCGCTACAAAGCGCCGGCAGGCCGCCATCAAGTCGGCGATCGGATACTTTTTGTTCAGCGGCACCAGTTGATTACGTAACTCGTCAATCGGTGCATGCAGTGACACTGCCAGGGCCACATCGATGTGTTCATTTAATGCGTCCATACCGGGAATCAAACCTGCCGTGCTGACCGTTACCCGGCGGCTGGCCAGACCGTAACCCAGATCATCGCGCATCAGTTCCAAGGCCGGCAGCAGGGCTTCCAGATTCAGTAAGGGTTCGCCCATACCCATCATGACCACATTGGTAATTTTGCGCTCCCCATTGCGCTCGTGCCCAAGCGAACGCGCCGCCTGCCAGACCTGACCGATAATTTCCGCGGCACTGAGGTTGCGGTTGAAACCCTGTGCGCCGGTCGCACAGAACGAGCAGTTCAAGGCACAACCCACCTGCGAGGAAACACACAAGGTGCCGCGTCCCGGTTCGGGTATATAGACGGTCTCAACGGCGTTGCTCCGGCCGACATCAAATAGCCATTTGACCGTACCGTCCCGGGAAACCTGTTCGCTCTGGATGTGCGGCAGCTCAAGGCTGGCGCTTTGCTGGAGCCGATCACGCAGTGCCTGACTGAGATTGGTCATAGCCTGGAAGTCCATCACTCCCTGATGATAGATCCACTTCAGGATCTGCTCAGCGCGAAACGCGCGTTCGCCGAATTGCTCAAACCAGGCCGCCATACCGGCGGGGCCCAGATCAAGCAGGTTCTGTTGGCGAACGGCCATGTCCATGGTGATTAACTCGGCATCCAGCTATCAGCGGCTGGAAATTTCGGACGGACTGAAGAAAAACGCGATTTCATCACGCGCGGTGGTGGTGGCGTCCGAGCCGTGTACGGCATTGGCATCAATGCTATCAGCAAAATCCGCCCGGATGGTGCCGGGTGCCGCTTCCTGCGGATTGGTCGCGCCCATCAGGTCACGATTGCGACGCACTGCATCATCGCCTTCCAGCACCTGAATCATAACCGGTCCGGAAGTCATAAATTTGATCAGATCCTGATAAAACGGGCGCTCTTTGTGCACCGCGTAAAAACCGCCGGCTTCCTGCTCGGAAAGGTGTTTCATTTTGGCGGCCACTATGCGCAAACCGGCGCGTTCAAAGCGGGTTAGTATTTCCCCAATGACGTTTTTGGCCACGGCATCAGGCTTAATAATGGACAGGGTTTGCTCTGTCAAAACGAATTCTCCTCGACGGTTAATTGAAAATCAATGACTTAGAAGCTTGTTGAAGAATCAACATGAGCTTGCTGAGTAAAAATATCTTTTAGATTTTAATACCTTAGCGCAAAATGCTCAATGGCTATGTACTATTTGCATCGATTATTTACACAATATTTTGTCGAGAATATAGAAAACCGGCGGCGTTAGGGGATAACGCCGCCGGTTTAGTCAAGAATTCCCCAAATTCTTTGACGTACCTGACCAGCTCAGGTGTAGCTATCTTCTCACCAGCCAGAATTTTTGTCTGTCGGAAAAACCAGCGCCCGCCTGTAAGATAGTTCCCGGGCAAAATGTAAGAAATTTCCTACAAGCGTAAGACGTCACGCAATTGCCGCCACCAGTAGTAACCCTGCGCCGCCAGCAAACCCAGCCAGCCGTATACCGGCGCCATTTCAAACGGCTCAAACAGGCGCTGTTGCCGCCCCTCCTGGCTGATGGCCGCGGCGACTATTTCACCGGCGACGGTGGTGGCGCACACCCCATGCCCGCCAAAGCCCAGCGCATGCCATAACCCGGGCTGGGTCTGGCTGATGGAAGGCATCTGCGAACGGGTATACCCCATCAGCCCGCCCCAGGCCGAGTTGATCCGTGCCTCCGCCAGCTCGGGAAACACTTTGAGCATATCGCGTTTTAACCATTGCGCAATGCGGTCTGGTGCAGGACGGGCAATGGCAATCCGCCCACCCCACATCAACCGGTCATCAGCCATGGCGCGGTAATAATCAAATGCAAACCGATTGTCATAAATGGCGGCCTGAGCGGGCAGACACTGCCGCAAGGCAGCCCCCAGGGGCTCAGTCACCATGACGTAAGTGGCTACCGGTAAGACCGCCCTGGCCTGACTGACCCGCAGGCCCTGGTCCTGACCCTGCTCCTGAATATAGCCGCCCGCGCAAATGACTACCTGTTCGGCGCTCAGCCGGCATTGCCGATCCTGGCTGTTGACGGTTACCGACCACCCCCGTGGACCAGGCTGAATCGCAACAGCACGGCTGTGTTCAAAAATTCGCACCCCGTTGGCCTGCAGATACCCGGCCAGCGCATGCACGTATTTAAGCGGGTTAAAATGCGCGCCGTCCGGCTCCAGTAAACCACCACCATAACGGCGAGAGCTGACATAAGCCGGCAATTCACCCGCAGCCAGCATCTGCCAGCGCGCGCCCATTCGCCCATTCATGAACTGCTGCCGTACGCGTAAGCCGGCCTGATTGTTGAACCAGTCGGCCAGCACAATGCCCTCATCCACCAGTTCACAATCCCATTGATATTCCCTGATGCGCCGTTTGATGGTTTGCTGGGCACGCAGCGTTAACTGATACAACTCACGCGCCAGCGGTTCGCCGAGCCGGTTTATCAGGCGGCTTTCAGGCAATGAATAACCCGCCATGATAAACCCGCCGTTACGCCCGGATGCGCCATAACCAACGGTCTGCGCTTCCACGATGCTGATGTCCCGACAGCCTCGCTCCAGCAGCCCCAACGCAGTAGCGAGACCCGCAAACCCGGCGCCGATGATCACCACCCGGCTGGCTTGCTCAGCGTCCGGCACGGCGCCGGAAAAGACAGCCTGGGGCGTCAGGCTGCGGTGATACCAGCAGTCTTGTATGGGCCAGTTCATAACCTCAGATATACAGATATCGGTGATACATCACAGTGCTTGTAGCATAGAAATCACCGCTGGTGATAGCCGCGCCAACCGGCATTTTGATATAACCAATCTTCAACAGTTGACACAGACGGCGATGCTATACTCACAAGTCAATCTGGACGCCAGCCGGGATGCTGAGCACAACAGTCTGCAACAAAGGTAAAGCGAGATGGGAAAAAGCACCAAATATGCCGCCAAAGTACCCGATGAAAACGGCATCATTCCGTATACTGAGGAAGAGCATTCCATCTGGCACGATTTGATCACCCGCCAGATGGAGCTTGTCCAGAACCGGGTATGCCAGGAATTCCTGGACGGTCTGGAGATGTTGAAACTGCCTCATGATCGTATTCCACAGCCGGGCGAAGTCTCCAAAGTACTGCTGGAACGAACCGGCTGGCGGGTAGAACCGGTGCCTGCGTTGATCAACTTTGACCGCTTTTTCCGACTGCTGTCGGAGCGCCGTTTTCCGGCCGCTTCTTTCATCCGTACCCGCGAGGAAATGGACTATCTGCAGGAACCGGACATTTTTCATGAAATATTCGGTCATACCGCCATGCTGACCAACCCGGCGTTCGGCGATTTTACCGCCGCCTACGGTAAAGCCGGCGTCAATGCCAGCAAGGAAGACCGCGTGCTGCTGGCCCGACTGTACTGGTTTACCGTTGAGTTTGGCTTACTCGACTCCCACGGCGGCATCCGCAGTTATGGTGGTGGCATCAATTCTTCACCTGGAGAGCTGGTGTATGCGATCGAAAGCGATGAACCCATACGCCGGCGCTTTGACGTGATGGATGCCTTGCGCACCCCATATCGGATTGATATTTATCAGCCGATTTATTATATCCTGCATGACCTGAGCGACATGTATGAACTGGCCGAGCTTGATCTGATCAGTCTGATCCGTAAAGCCAGAGTACTGGGACTGTGTCAACCTGTCTACGAACCCAAACAGGCCGCCTGAAGCGCGTCTGAAACCTGATACTGGATAATTTGCATGAGTGATTTAAGTGACAAAAAGTGCGTGCCGTGCGAAGGCGGCGTTCAGCCGCTGAGCCGGGTGGTCGCCGAGAAACTGCAACAGCAGGTAACCGGCTGGGAACTGGCTGAGGATGGCAAGTCCATTCAGCGGCGGTTCGAGTTTAAAGGTTTTTATAAAACCATGGCGTTTATCAACGCGCTGGCCTGGATCGCCAACCAGGAAATGCATCATCCGGATTTCTCCGCCGGCTACAACTTCTGTACGGTCACCTTCACCACCCATGCGATTGACGGTTTATCAGAAAATGATTTCATCTGCGCCGCCAAAGTCAACGAATTGCTGAATGAATAACGCGGAACTGTCATGTACTGCGATAGTCTTAGTTTGGATAGAATCCGAAATCACTGATTAGGTACCTAGATTATGCGCCACTGGAAGCTACTTGGTTTATTGATTGTCAGTGCGGCATTCACTGGCTGTGCAACCATTCCACAACCACTCGCCGGAGACTATCCGGGCATCTCCCCGCAGGCAGTTTCGGATAACAATCTCGGTGTTCCGGTGCGCTGGGGCGGCACCATCATTGCCACCAATACCGAACAAAATAAAACCTGTATCGAGATTCTGGGTCAGGAACTGGATTATCAGGCCCGCCCGGTATTTACCGACAGCACCGAAGGCCGCTTTATCGCCTGCAAAAATGGTTTTCAAGACCCGCAGATTTTCCGCGAAGGCCGTGAAGTCACCATCACCGGACGAGTGGATACCATTCAGGTACGCGAAGTCGGTGAATATCAATACCGCTATCCGGTAGTGGCCACGGATGTTCTGTATCTATGGCCGGAACGCTTCGGACTGGACGGCTATGGTTACGGCTACGGTAATTACCCCGGTTATGCTTTTTACGGCAGCCCGTTTTTCCACCCGTTTTCCTACGGCTACTTTTCCTACGGCTTCGGCTACCCGTTTGGGTTTCACAACCGCTTTTTATACGGTCCCGGGTACGGATTTGGATTTGGGCGCGGCTTCGGGTTTGGGCGCGGATTCGGCTATGGTTATCGGCGCGGATTCATCGGTGGACGGCGGGGCTTTGGTCACCGGCGCGGTTATCGCGGCAACCGGGGAGGCGGCTTTCGCGGCTCCCGTGGCAGCGCTGGACGTGGCGCTGGCGGCTTACGCGCAGGCAGTGCCGGCCGTGGCCCCGGTGGCAGAGGCGGTTCGGCGGCGCGGCGCAAGTAAACTGCGACCCTGCCTGTATAAAAGCCTGGCCAGCATGCTCCAGGCTTTTCTTACAGCCGCGGTTTAGCTTAAAGCTGCCGCTACGGGCTTTAACATGCGTATCGTCAGTCACAGCTGCTCCAATACCGAGATTATCTGTGCACTCGGTTGCGCGGCATGGCTGGTGGGTGTTGACCAGCACTCTGATTATCCACCTGAAACGGTCGCCCGGCTGCCTAAAGTCGGGCCGGATCTGGGCGTGGAGCCCGATCGGGTGGCCGCTCTCAAACCCGATCTGATCATCGCTTCGGATACGGTTCCTGGACACGGCGAAGTGATTGCCGGCCTGCAGGCCACCGGTATTCCGGTGCTGGTGACCGCTCCCCGCAGTCTGGACGATGTGGCTGACGATATCCTGCGTATTGCCACCGCCTTGCAGGTTGCTGAGCGCGGCCGGCGGCTGGCTGAGCAGTTTCGCTCACGGCTGGCCAGGTATTCCGCCCGCCAGACCGAGCAGCGCCCTAAAGTGCTGGTGGAATGGTGGCCCAAGCCGGTGATCGTCCCTGGTCAGCATTCCTGGGCCACCCAATTGATCGACCTGGCCGGTGGCGTTAACCCACTCGGCGGGGAAGATTGTCAGAGCAGGGAAATCAGCACCGCACAAGCCCGGCAGATCAATCCGGATATTATTGTGATGTCCTGGTGCGGAGTGCCGGAAAAAAACTATCGCCCGCGTATCGTCAGCCGCCGTGATGGCTGGCACGACATTACCGCGGTAAAACAACAGCGCATAGTCGCTATCAGTGAGGCTTATCTGGGACGCCCCGGACCACGCCTGATCATCGGCCTGCAAAAAATGGCGGCTGTTATCGAGCGCAGTTTACCCGGCTAGCCGGACCGGAAACCGCTTCGACTGGCCACCACTCCGCCAGGCCGGCCAGCCGCCCCGTTGCCACCATGCCGGACAACAGCACCTGCTTAATGCCGCAAAATATGCTAAAACTAACCCAGGTTCACCATTATCCGGCCGCTATGAATCGTTTCGGTTTTTTATTTTGTCTGCTGGTCCCGGCGTTAATGCCTGCCGCCATTCTCAGTGGCCAGCAGCTGGCCGCGCAGCAGTCCGTCAGTTGGGCCAATACATTGATGTGGCTGCCGCTGTTCGTGCTGTATGTGATCCTGCCCTGCGCGGACTATGCACTGGGCCGCGATACCCGTAACGCAGAGGTTACCGGACCAACCGCCCTGTATGCTGCCCTGCCCGCCTGGTGTGCGTTGATTCAGTTCGCCTTACTGTGGTACGTGCTTGATTTTGCCGTCAGTACCAGCTGGCTGAGCATCACGGGCTGGCTGGGTCTGATGCTGTCATTCGGCATTGTCAGCGGCATTAACGCCATCAATGTCGCGCACGAGCTGATCCACAAGAAAGCCCGCTGGCAGGCCTGGCTGGGAGGCTTGTTGCTGACCACGGTGGCATACGCCGGCTTTAAGGTCGAGCATGTGCGTGGACATCATGTCTGGGTATCCACGCCCAGGGATCCATCCTCGGCCAGCGCAGGCCAAAGCCTGTTTGCATTTCTGCCGCGCTCGATCTGGAACAACCTCCAGAATGCCTGGCAACTGGAAGCGAAAAGATTGACGGTCTTCAAATTACCGGCCTGGCACTGGCGCAATGAGATGTTGTGGTGGTATTCAATCACAACGCTGCTGGCTGCGCTGATCACCTGGCAGTTCGGCTGGACCGGTCTGCTGGTATGGGCCGGCCAGGCGCTGCTGGCGATTGTTTCCCTGGAAATTATTAATTATGTGGAACACTATGGCCTGCGCCGCCGGCAACTGGCTTCCGGCCGCTTCGAACGTCCCAGTCCGCAGGATTCCTGGAACTCGGATTTCTGGTTGAGCAATCAGATCCTGCTGCACCTGCAACGCCATTCCGATCACCACGCCAATCCACGCACGGACTATCAGAACCTTAAAAGTCATAGCAGCGCACCGCAGTTGCCAGCCGGCTATGCCACCATGTTTCTATTGGCGCTGGTGCCGCCGTTATGGTTCAGGTTTGTCGACCCGCGCTTACCCGCCTATCCGGACAAGCCATAAAAAAAGCCGCCATTCAGGCGGCTTGTTGATAGCGGCTGCCAGCTTTGCGGCTGGATCAACCGGTTTTAATCATCTTCGTCATCAGCGGCATCTTCAATAGCGCCACCGGCTGATTTAATGTCTTTACCGGCGCCTTCAATAGTATTGCAGGCAGTGATCGAGCCAGCCAGCATAGCCAGAAAAAGCATCAATATGAGGTTCTTGAATGTCATGGTTCACTCCTTATGGTGGTTGTTGATCCCGACTAAGCTTAGCAGTTTAGCATCGCCTTGTGAGGTATTACATCATCAATTTTTACCGTGCGTATAGAATTTAATTTTATCCACGCCCTGGCATAACGGACTGAAACCGTCAGAGCTGCCAGGCAGGGTTATGTGATCAATTCTGACCGGTCCGGTCTTAGTGATGAGCCTGATCCGGAACCCAGTTATGTTGTCTCACCGCCCGCTTGCCGTCTTACTGCTGATGCTGTGCAGCAGCTGTGTGTTCGGCCAAACCACAGTCCGCTTCTCCAGCCCCACCCAGCGGGTACCAACAATCGAATTATTTACCTCTCATGGTTGCAGCAGCTGTCCGCCCGCCGATAACTGGCTAAGCCAATATGTTGATCATCCCGGGTTGTGGACGCAGGTCATCCCGATGGCTTTTCATGTCGATTACTGGGATTACCTCGGCTGGCATGATGCATTTGCCAGCCGGCGGCATACTCAGCGCCAGCAGAACTATGCCAGCAGCGGCCGGATCGACAGCGTCTATACTCCTGGGCTGGTCGTGCAGGGCCGCGAATGGCGGGGATTTTTCCGGCGCTCGGAACCTGATCTTCAACCGGCGGAAAACGTCGGCGTACTGCAACTGCAGACTGATCTGGAGTCCGCGCAGATATCATTTATCCCCATTAGCGAAGATTCAGGTACCAGCTTGACCGCGCATATCGCCATTCTGGGTTTCGGTATCGAATCGGAAATCGCCGGGGGTGAAAACCGCGGCCGAATCCTGGATGAGGATTTTGTGGTGCTGGGCCACACCAGCGCTCCCAGCCAGGCCACTGATAATCGATGGAAGCTTAGCCTGCCCAGCACGGTTCCGGTCAAGACCCGGCGGCGTGCCATTATCGCCTGGGTCAGTGCTCAGCCCAGTCCGGCGCCGCTGCAGGCCACCGGCGGCTGGCTGCCAGACAACGATTAGGGCGGGTTAAAAACTGCTGGTAAACAGACGTGCCTGGTGAACCAATACCTGCGGGCAAAATATCTGAGCAGGGTTTATTCCGGCTCAGATAACGCGCAGGCCATGCTGGCGTTCAGCATAAACATACCTGCCTGACTGGCTTCTTCAATATTCATCGCGCGCGCCAGCCGCTCGGCTGACTCCTGATCACCGGTCATGGACGCATACAACAGGCGCTGACCGTCAGCGGATAAGTCCGCCTTGGCTTTGTCCGCCATACATTCACAACGGCTCTCGCCCCAATCGACCACGTCGTTGCAGGCCTTGACCAGATCAGCTTTACTGACCGAACCGCCATCACCGCCGCAGGCAGTGATAATGACAGCGGCCGTTAAACTGCATATAAATTTTATGTTCATTTTATAACCCGTTGATATTGAGCATTTCTATTTATAAGTTTTCTTCTACCGGGCGGCCATCGCGTTTGTAGACAGTGCCGCCTTTCATAACGAAATCAACATTCTGAAGTAGTGCAATATGGCGCAGCACATCGCCTTTGACGGCAATGATATCAGCGTAGCGCCCGGGCACCAGCGTCCCCCATTGCTCCTCCACCCCCATAAACTTGGACGGCCAGTAGGTGGCGGCCTGAAGGGTTTCCATCACCGGTATCTCCATCACATTGACCCATACGTCCAGTTCATTCCAGGTCGACTGGCAGTGAAACTTCATGGGAATGCCACTGTCGGTGCCGATCATCATCACTACGCCGGCATCACGTAATTGATGAATCTTGCGTTTCAGAGTCGGCTTGCGTTTGGGCGTCAACTGAAAATACAGTAACCGTTCCGGGTGGGCAATAGACTGCTCGATATCAGCAATCGTGTCAGCCTTCAGCCCACGGTGCCAGCAGGTGTTATCCAGCGCTTCGGGATTATCGCGGGTGTAATCGTAATTCCATAAGCCTTCCACTGTGGGGGTCCAGTACAGTGGACCACCACGCACCCGGCCGGTGGCGGTCCGCTCGCGTAGCGCCGACATCACGCTGTCAGGATACTCCGGTGCTGCCGCCAGGCCGGTGTGCTCAAAATTATCCACCCCGATTTCCAGCCCCAGGCGGATTTCCTCCGGACGGTGTGAATGCCCGACCACTTTTAAACCCAGTTTGTGCGCTTCATCCACCACCGCGGCGGCTTCGGCCCTGGTCATCTCATCCTGATCGACCATTTTGATGATATCCATGCCGGCGGCATGCAGGCGCCGTACTTTCGCGCGCGCATCACGTTCACCATTGACCCCCCAGCGGTAGTTCTCGGTGCCGGGGTACGGCGCATGCTGGATAAATGGGCCGGACACAAACAGGCGCGGGCCGGGGATTTCACCAGCCTCCACGCGCTGTTTAATGGACACTGATTCCGCCAGTGGCGCACCCAGATCACGGGCCGTGGTCACACCCGCCAGCAACAGCTGCACCGCCGAGGCCGGCATGATTTCGTCCTCCAGACGGTCCGCATAAGCAGGATGCCAATGCGCGTAATCAGCATGACCGTTCAACATCAGATGGGCGTGCATCTCCCATAACCCCGGCAGCACTGTCATGCCTTCGGTGGAAATCACCTGATAGCCGTCCGGAACAGCCAGTTCAGCCTGGGTGCCGGTGGCGGTAATGCGTTCGCCATCAATCAGAACCACGCTGTCGTAGACCGGGGCCGAACCCAGTCCGTCAATTAAGGTGCCACCCACCAGGGCCTGTTGCTGCGCACTTGCGGCGGTGGTGATCAGGATCAGACAAAATACATAACAACGGGCAGCCATGGCCATCTCCCAAGCAGGTCATTGAAAATTCCAGCCGGAGCATAACATTGCCCGACACAAAACCAAATTGAGCACTATCGACGGGACAGCTTTCGACTAGACAGGCATAATGTGCCTTGGTAACCGAAGCTTATTCCTATGGCAGGCGCAAACTCTCTTAAGACAATCCTCTACGCGCTTGGCGCAAACAGCACTATCGCGGTGGCCAAACTGGTGGCCGCCAGCATTACCGGTTCCGGTGCGATGCTGGCGGAAGGCATCCATTCGGTGGCTGACGCCGGCAACCAGCTACTGCTGCTGCTGGGCATGAAAGAGTCGAACAAGCGGCCTACCCCGGCGCATCCGCTGGGCTATGGCAAGAATATTTATTTCTGGTCATTCGTGGTGGCCATCATGCTGTTTTCGGTGGGCGGGATGTTCTCGTTATATGAAGGCATGCATAAACTGCACTCAGAGGAAGCTCTGACTCAGCCCTGGATTGCCATTGCCGTACTGGTATTCGCGATTATTGCCGAAGCAGTATCGCTGCGTGCCTGTGTGATCGAAGTTAATAAAGTCCGCGCCGGCCGCAGCTACTGGCGCTGGTTCCGGGACAGCCGTCAGAGTGAGTTGATCGTTATTTTTGGCGAGGATCTGGCCGCCCTGTTCGGCCTGGTGCTGGCTCTGCTGGCGATCTGCCTGACTCTGCTGACCGGTAATCCGCTGTATGATGCGCTGGGCACGCTGGCGATCGGGGTATTACTGATCGTTATCGCCATCCTGATCGGGGTTGAAGTCAAGGCCCTGCTGGTCGGACAAAGCGCCGACCCGGAAGTCGTTAAGCACATGCAGAGCTTCTGGTCTGAACAGCCGGAGATCAACGAAGTCCTTAACCTGCTGACACTCCAGCTGGGCAATGACATCATGGTAGCGCTCAAGGCCAGAATGCAGCCGGCCGCCGATCAGGACGGCCTGATCAACAACATCAATGCCATTGAACGCCGTTTCCGGGCTGCTTTTCCAGCCGTGGTGTGGTTGTTCTTTGAACCGGATAACAAACAGTAATGACCTCCAGCCCGAACCCAAAAGTTGGTTTCGTATCGCTCGGCTGCCCCAAGGCACTGGTTGACTCGGAGCGTATCCTGACTCGCCTGCGCAGCGATGGATACGGGATCGCACCCAGTTATGACGAAGCCGATCTGGTGGTGGTCAACACCTGCGGTTTTATCGATGACGCCAAGGCTGAATCCATTGCCACCATCGGCGAGGCCCTGCGTGAAAACGGCAGAGTCATCGTAACCGGCTGTCTAGGCGCCAAACCCGAAGAAATCACCGCCATCCATCCCAGCGTGCTGGATGTCAGCGGCCCGCAGCAATACGATCTGGTACTCGATTCGGTTCATCAGCATCTGCCGGTCACGCACAATCCATTCGTCGATTTAATTCCGCAAGCCAAAGCGTCCGAGCCCGGTATTAAATTAACGCCCAAACACTACGCCTATCTGAAAATATCCGAAGGCTGCAATCATAAATGCAGCTTCTGCATTATCCCTTCGATGCGCGGCAAGCTGGTCAGCCGGCCACTGGGCATGGTGATGCGCGAAGCCGAGCAACTGGTTGCATCGGGGGTGCGCGAACTGCTGGTGATTTCCCAGGACACCAGCGCCTACGGCGTGGATACCCGTTATCAACCGGACTGGTGGCGTGATACCGAATACCAGACCCGCATGACCGGTCTGTGCACTGCGATGGGGGAATTAAGCCGTAGCACCGGTGTGTGGGTACGCCTGCACTATGTATATCCCTATCCGCATGTGGATGATGTGATTCCACTGATGCGCGATGGTTTGATCCTGCCCTATCTGGATATCCCGTTTCAGCACGGTAGCCCGGCGGTGCTCAAACGGATGCGCCGGCCGGCCGCCAGCGAGAACAATCTGGAACGGGTCAGCAAATGGCGGGAAATCTGCCCGGAGTTGACCATCCGCAGTACCTTTATTGTTGGCTTTCCAGGGGAAACTGATCAGGAATTCAATCAGTTACTGGAATTTCTTAAAGCCGCGCAACTGGATCGGGTTGGCTGTTTCCAGTATTCGCCAGTCGATGGCGCGGCAGCCAACGAACTGGAAAACGCGGTTCCCGAAGACGTCAAACAAGAGCGCTGGGATATCTTTATGCAAACCCAGGCCGAGATCAGCGAGCAACGCCTGCAGAACAAAATCGGTACGCGGCAACAAGCGCTGGTGGATGAAATCGATGATGGTCAGGCGATTGCCCGCGGTTACGCCGATGCACCGGAAATTGACGGGCAGATCCTGATTGCCAATGCCGGTCATTTACAACCGGGGGATGAGGTGACGGTGGAGATTGATGGGGCGGATGAATATGATTTGTTTGCTGCATTGATTGGTGGGGATGTTTGATGCGGCTGGTCGCCCGCAAGCGGGCTCTTACCAAAACAGAGCTTGTAGGAGTCCGCTTGCGGGCGACTGATCGCGGCCAGGTCCGCTCCTACAAGCGGCTTGGTTTGGTAGCAGCGGACCTGGCCGCGACCCAACCAAACACCTGACCCAATGCATAACGAATCCGCCCTGCTGCTACGCCTGCAGCAACAGCAGGCCATCACCTCACCGCTGCTGCTGATCAACCCTCCGGACAGCCCGGGTATCTATGCCGGCCTGAATATTGCCGGCGCACTGCACGCTAACTACTCGCACTATATGCCCTGGCGGCAAACCGGTATTCCGGCCTGGTTTGGCTGTCAGCTACCCGATGATCTGGCTGCAATGCCCGCGGATACCTGCGTGGTTTTATTTTTACCCAAAGGCAGACAACGCCTGCTGGCCCAGCTGCAGTTGCTGGGCAGCAGGGTTCCGCTCAATAGCCGCCTGATCGTGATCGGCGCAGTGGCCGCCGGGATTAAAAGCACCGGCAAAAAACTGGTTGATTACTGTACTCAGATACACAAGATTGATACCGCACGGCATTGCCACGCGTGGTCAGGGCTGCTTAAGCCATTGCCACGGGTTGAACTGATTGAACTATTCACGCACTGGCCGTTTGAGTTCAATGAACAGACTCTGCCGATCACCAGCCTGGCGGGCGTTTTTGCAGATGGACACCTGGACAGCGGCAGCGGCCTGCTGATCGATACCCTGCGCGCCTATCAGTCAGATTTGCCTGGGTCAATGAAAACGCTGGACTTCGGCTGCGGGTCAGGTGCAATCAGCGCCGCGCTGGCAATGCTGCGGCCTGACAGCTCAATAACCGCTGTCGACAACGATGCTTTTGCGCTGGCCGCGGCTGGCCGGACATTCGCGCGGAATAATATTCAGGGCATGGTTAAACCAACGGCCGCGCCGATCGATCTGGAAGATCAGTTTGATCTCATTGTCAGTAACCCGCCCTTTCACCAGGGCATCTCACAAACCACGGCTGTCACCACGGCATTTATCCAAAGACTGCCTGACCTGCTGACCCGCAGAGGTCAGGCATGGATAGTTGCCAATCGTTTTTTGAACTATGAACAGACCGCGCTGGCCAGCGGTTTGCAGATTGTGCAGCGGGCGGACAACCGTGGCTATAAGGTGCTTGCAATCAAGCACTGATAAGCTGTAAAGCAGGCCGATAAGAGCACCGCGTAATCCCGGCAACTGTCGCCTCATCAAACACCTGCCGCCGGGATTCGTAACTCATCCCAGCCCGCGGCAAATAATCTCTGAAGCAAGGCTTTGTTCAGGAATCCTCGCCGCTCTCCAGCCAACCCGAAGTAATCGGATAGCGTCGATCACGCCCGAAGGCCCGGCTGGTGATGCGTACGCCGGGTGAACCCTGGCGTCGTTTGTATTCGTTTTTCAATACCAGACCCGCGATTCTGCGGACTTCCTTTTCATCAAAACCACGCGCCACAATTTCATGGATGGACAGATCCTGCTCAACGTAGAACTCCATAATCGCATCCAGGCGATCATAGGGTGGCAGGCTGTGCTCATCCAGCTGATTGTCGGCCAGCTCGGCCGAGGGCGGGCGGTCAATAACCGCTTCCGGTATAGCCGGAGCACAGTTGTTACGCCAGCGCGCTAATTCATAAGCCAGGGTCTTGCTGACATCCTTTAGAGGTGCGTAGCCGCCGCACATATCGCCATAAATAGTGCAGTAACCGGTGGCCAGCTCACTCTTATTGCCGGTGGCGATTAATATGGCCCCGGTCTGGTTGGAGATCGCCATCAGCAGCAGACCACGCAACCGCGCCTGGATATTCTGATCGGTTAATTCCTTTACCGGCTGACTGAACTGATCCGCCAGCAGTGTAACGCCGGACTCATGCAGCGACTCAATCGGCAGAATACTTAACTTCACCCCCAGCAGATCGGTCTGTTGTCTGGCCAGGTTATTACTCAGATCACTGGTATAGCGGGACGGCATCGTCACCGCGCTAACCTGCCCGGCGCCCAGCACATCGACCAGAATGGCCAGGCATAAGGCAGAATCGATCCCCCCGGACAAACCCAGCAACGCGGTGCTGAAACCATTTTTCTTCAGATAATCGCCCACTCCCAGACAGATCGCCTGATACACCTCCGCCAGATCACCTTCCCGGTCAGCGCAAACACCTACCGCGGTGGTGGCATCAAACGACAGTTGGTCGTGACGCAGACCGATACCGTCGTGCCAGGCTTTGGTCTGCTGATCAAACTCTGCGCAGACGATACTTTCCTGGCAGTGGGCGGCATTGAGCGGTTCGGAATGCGGCGATAAAAACAGCGAGCGGCCATCAAACAGCAGCTCGTCCTGCCCACCGACCAGATTGCAGTAAGCCATCGGCAGACCTGTCTCGGACATCCGCTCGGTCAGTGTATCCAGGCGGCGCTGATGCTTACCGCGCCGATACGGCGAAGCATTCGGCGTCAACAGCAGTTCCGCGCCGGAACGCAGAGCCTGACTGATGGGTTCTTTTTCCCAGCAGTCTTCACAGATCACCACCGCAATGCGGCAGCCTTTGACATCAATGATCAGTGGATGATTGCCCGGTGTGAAATAGCGCTTCTCATCAAAGATCGCGTAGTTCGGCAGGCATTGCTTGTCGTAGCGCCCTTCCAGCTTGCCGTTGCGAATCCAGCTGGCGGAGTTATACAGTTGACCATCATCATCCAGCCAAGGATGACCCAGCACCAGATCAATACCCTGCACCTGGCCAATGATATCCGTGACGCGTTCATGCGTGCGCTGCATAAAACCGGGCCGCAGCACCAGATCTTCCGGCGGATAGCCGGTCAGCGCCAGTTCCGGCGTCATCATCACATCAGCCTGCAGATCATCACGGGCGTGTCGCAGCGCGGCCAGAATTTTGTCGCGGTTACCGCTGATGTCACCGACGGTGACATTCAACTGCGCCATGGCAATCTTTAAATGCATAATGCTAGAGCCTGTGTGAGCGCCACCGGTGGTGGCGCACAAAAGATCGGACTGTCTGCTTTAGAAGCAGCCCGCAATCGCCTCGCCCAGTTCGGCCGGCGAGCGTACCGTGGTCACCCGGGCGGCTTCCAGGGCTTCATATTTGGCTTCCGCGGTACCTTTGCCTCCGGCAATAATGGCGCCCGCATGGCCCATGCGCTTACCGGGAGGGGCGGTCACACCGGCGATATAGGCCACCACCGGTTTGGTCACATGCTTATCAATGTATTCAGCGGCCTGCTCCTCGGCTTCACCGCCGATTTCACCCACCATGATCATGCCTTCGGTGGCCGGGTCGTGCTGGAACAGTTCCAGACAATCGACAAAGCTCATGCCGTTGATCGGGTCACCACCGATGCCGATGCAGGTGGTCTGACCCAGACCGGCCTGGGTGGTCTGATAAACCGCTTCATAGGTCAGCGTACCGGAACGTGATACCACGCCAATCTTGCCGGGCATGTGAATCTGGGCCGGCATAATGCCGATTTTGCATTCCCCCGGGGTGATCACACCCGGGCAGTTGGGACCGATCAGACGGGTCGCGGGATAATCTTTCAATGCCGCTTTTACCCGCAGCATATCCAGCACCGGAATACCTTCGGTAATCGCCACGATGGTCTTGATACCGGCATCAGCCGCTTCCAGAATCGCGTCGGCGGCATAGGGCGGCGGTACAAAAATAACCGACGCGTCCGCGCCCGTTTCCGCCACGGCCTCAGCCACGGTATTGAAGACCGGCCGATCCAGGTGAATATTGCCGCCTTTGCCGGGCGTCACCCCACCCACCAGCTGAGTGCCGTAATCAATCGCCTGCTGCGAGTGGAAAGAACCCTGCGAGCCGGTAAAGCCCTGGCAGATAACCTTGGTGTCTTTGTTAATTAAAACGCTCATGCCGCCTCCCGTGCTGCTGCCACGGCTTTTTTCGCGCCGTCGTTCAAGTCACTGGCGACAATCACTGCGATATCGCTGTCTTCCAGCATCTGTTTACCTTTGTCGACATTGGTGCCTTCCAGCCGGACCACCAATGGCACATTAATCTCAATATCACGCGCGGCGCTGATAATGCCTTCAGCAATCAGATCACAACGCACGATGCCACCGAAAATATTGACCAGAATGGCCTTCACCTTGTCGCCGGATAAAATCAGCTTAAATGCTTCCTTGACGCGTTCGGCATTGGTGCCACCGCCGACATCCAGAAAGTTGGCCGGATCGCCACCGTTCAGTTTGATCACATCCATGGTTGCCATCGCCAGACCGGCGCCGTTGACCATACAGGCGATGTCGCCGTCCAGTGTGACGTAGTTCAGATCATGTTTGCTGGCTTCCAGCTCGGTGGCGTCTTCCTGCGACTCATCGCGCATCGCCGCCAGCGCCTGATGACGAAACAGGGCGTTGCCATCGGCATTGATCTTGGCGTCCAGCGCAAGCAGATCGCCGTTGCCGTCAACAATCAGCGGATTGACTTCCAGCAGGCTCAGATCTTTCTCGGTAAACAGCTTATACAGCGCATGCATGATGCGGGTCAGCTGATTGACCTGACGGGCATTCAGGCCCATGCCAAAACCCATCTGACGACACTGAAAAGACTGCAGGCCGGCGGTCGGATTAACCCGCACGCGGATAATTTTCTCCGGGGTATCATGCGCCACCTGCTCGATATCCACACCGCCGGCAGCTGAACCCATAAACGCCACACAACGATGGGTGCGGTCGATCAGCGCGCTTAGATATAATTCCTGATCAATATCAATCGCTTCGGCTATCAATACCTGGTTAACCGGAAACGACTGGCCACCTGACTGATAGGTGCTGATACTCATGCCCAGCATATTTTCCGCTTCGGTGCGCAGCTCTTCCAGACTGCGAACCAACTTGACGCCGCCGGCCTTGCCGCGACCACCGGCATGCACCTGGGCCTTGACCACCCACATGGAACCACCGATGGCTTCGGCCGCGGCAACCGCCGCATCGGGCGTGTCGGCCACCTTTCCGGCCGGTACCGGGATGCCGTATTGAGAGAACAGCTCTTTGGCTTGATACTCGTGAAAATTCATAGTTTAGCCTTGCTTGTTGGTTTGATTGTTGTAAAAAAATGCACCCGCGATGGGCGCTGGTAAAGCCTGAATTGAGAACTCGTTGAGTCAGGCGTCTATTTTACGCCATTCGCAGCAATTCGTTAACGCCGGTCTTGGCGCGCGTCTGCGCATCCACCTGTTTAACGATCACGGCGCACGCCAGACTGTGGCTGCCATCATCCGCCGGCAGACTGCCCGGCACCACTACCGCACCGGCAGGAACGTATCCGTGTATGATTTCGCCCGATTCACGCACATAGATTTTGGTACTCTGGCCGATAAACACTCCCATCCCGATCACCGCCCCCTTACCGACCCGCACGCCCTCCACCACCTCTGAACGCGCGCCGATAAAACAACCGTCTTCAATAATGGTCGGGCTGGCCTGCAGCGGTTCCAGCACACCACCAATGCCCGCGCCACCGGAAATATGCACATTTTTGCCAATCTGTGCGCACGAACCCACCGTGGCCCAGGTATCCACCATGCTGCCGCTGCCCACATACGCACCGATATTGACATAACTGGGCATCAGCACCGCGTCCGGTGCGATATGCGCACCCCGCCGAACGATGGCGGGCGGCACTACGCGCGCACCGCTGCGGCTGACGTCATCGTCACCGGTAAAACGCAGCGGGACCTTATCGAAATAACGCGTGATACCACCTTCCACGATGGTGTTTGAGTGAGTACGGAAATACAGCAGAATGGCCTGCTTCAGCCATTCATGCACCACCCAGTCACCGCTCCCGGTTTGCTCCGCGACACGTACTTCTCCGGCTTCGAGGCTATTGAGACACACCGATAAGGTGTCCAATAACTCGCCGGAGGCATTACCAGGGGTGAGTTCCTGCCGCTGCTGCCAGGCAGCCTCGACGATATTTTGATAAGGCGCAACATCATTCATGCTGGTATTTTAGCTTGATCCCTGCCCCGATGGTTGAGAATTTTAACGTGCCCTGAGGTGCTGCGAAGATTAATGACTCAGCTCACTCAACGGCGTATCCAGAGCCTGCTGCAAGGCTTCCTGGAGCAGGCGGCAGGTGGCGTTATCCAAAGCCTTATCCGCATAGTCTGAAAGCAAAAATGAATCTTCCACCTGCTCACCAAAAGTGGAAATCCGGGCATCATGCAGGCGCACTTTATGCGCCAGCAGCACATTCGCGATGCTGGATAGCAAACCGGGCCGGTCGGTGCATTTGACTTCCATTCTGGTCAGCTCATGGCAGTTGCTGAAGCGGATCACGGCATTGCTTAAAAATTCACGTAAGCGCCTGGGAATGGCAAAGTGAATAGCCTCAGGGGTACTGCGAGCCCGCAGACGCGGCTGCAGTTTGAGCTGCAGCCGCTGGCAGTCACTGCGGTTCAGGGGTGCGCCGCTGGCGTCAACCAGCTGAAACATATCCACCGCCAGTTTTCGGCGGGTACTTTGGATCCGGGCGTTGAAAATATTGCAGCGCATGCGCTCCAGTTCACCGATCACGGTCGCGAAAAAGCCGTCAAAGGATTGACCGATCACCAGCAACTCGGTGATCTGCTCGTCTCTCAGGCTGCGCACCGCAAGCAATGGCCAGGCGGCCTGCCCGTGGTCGAGCATCGCCTGGGTCAGCCATTGCAGCTGGTCATCGTCAAAGCGCTCAAATACCTCATTGGGAAACGATCTCCATAATTCACTCAGCGCGGCCACATTGGTCTGTTGCGCAACCAGCTGGCTGAACACACGGGAACGGGTCTCACGGGCTTTTTCGACGCGGCTTAACGGACGGCTGAGTCCTTGCTGAAAGGCGCTGGCGGTTTTCTGATACAGATCCCACAACAGCATGTCCTTCCAGGAGTTCCATAAATCCGGATTGGTGGCGGCGATATCGGCCACCGTCAGCAGATACAGATAATCCAGGCGTTCGCGCTGGGCGACTTGCGAGGCAAATCGATGTATCACATCCGGGTCGCTCAGGTCCTCACGTTGCGCGCTGCGTGACAGCAGCAGATGTTGCCTGACCAGCCAGGTGATAAGCTGCGTTTCCTTGTCCGACAAACGCAGCTGCGCGGCGAATGCATTGGCATCTATCGCCCCCAGTTCTGAATGATCGCCGCCACGGCCTTTGGCGATGTCATGAAATAAAGCGGCGAGATACAGCATTTCCGGCTTGTCTATCCGCTGGAAAACATTCGCGGCATGACTGAACTGCTCGCCATATTTGCGGTAGGCAAAGCGGCGCAGGTTGCGGATCACGAACAGCGTATGCTGATCCACGGTATACACATGAAACAGATCAAACTGCATTAAACCGGTCACCTGGGCAAAGCCGGGAATCAGACGGGCCAGCAGACCATACCGGTTCATGCGCGCCAATTGTGCATACACCCCCACCGGTTGACGCAGAATGTCCATAAAACGCCCCAGCGCCAGCGGGTCATTGACCAGCGTCCCGGCAGTGTCGCTGTCTTGTGACTTGAGCGCCTCGCGCAGCCAGCGGATGGTACCCGCGCGCACGCCACGAATGCTGGTATCGGTCTGCAGATGTAAAAACAGGTCCATAATCGCCAGCGGCCGGGCTTGAAACACACCAGGGTGGCGGGCTTCCAGGTAATCATCCCTGACCTGAAACTCGCTATCCAGCTCACGCACCTGCATCCCGGTGATCAGCAACTCCTCACGGTATTGCTGCAGCAGGCGTTCATTCAAGCGCTCGACATTGGTCACCGTGCGGTAATACTGCTGCATGAACTGCTCCACCGCACGGGTCACCTGCTGCTGATCGATATAGCCCAGTTCAGCCGCCAGTTGTTTCTGCTGAGCGAACAACAACCGCTCTTCCGCGCGCTGGGTGATGGTATGGTTGATCCAGCGTACCCGCCATAAAAAATTCCGGGCTGAAATCAATTCGCTGTATTCATCACGCAGCAAAAAACCATGTCCGACCAGGGTAGCCAGGTCGGCATCGCCAAAGTGTCGGCGGGCTATCCAGCCGATGGTCTGGATGTCGCGCAAACCACCCGGGCTTTCTTTCAGATTGGGCTCCAGACGGTAGGCTGTGTCCTCAAAACTGGCGTGACGCCGTTCCTGCTCGGCCAGTTTGGCGGCAAAAAACTCGCCGGCCGGCCAGATATTGCTGACCGATGTCTGCTGCTGCATGTGTTGAAACAATGCTTCATTGCCCGCCAGCAAACGAGCTTCCATCAGATTGGTCACCACCGTGACATCATCGCTGGCCTGCTGCCGACATTGCTGGAGTGTGCGCACACTGTGTGAAACCGGCACGCCGGCATTCCACAACACACCGATCCAGATTTCCAGTGCGGCATGGCTTGCCGCGGTCTCGTTATCGCTGAGGATCAGCAAATCAATATCAGAATAGGGATGCAGCTCGCCACGGCCAAAGCCGCCCACCGCCACCAGGGTCAGATCCGATGCCCGCCCCAGAATCTGCCGCCAGCTGTCGCACAGTGCCTCGGCCACCAGCACGGCCCGGCGGGTTACCAGTTCAACAATGGACTCTCCGTCCGCATAGGCCTGCTGCAGCGTCCGATCAATCCGCCCCAGCTGTTGTTGCAGCGCGCGTGTGACTTTATCGAGCTGGGCTGCCGGTGTTAAACCGGCTGGCGGGGAAGGCATGCTTATGGCCCGATCGTGGGTGCTGGATTCAGGTTGAATATCCGTCTGAAGTGTTGCCGCCGCTGGTCAGCCGTGGCAGCAATTAACAGGCTGCCATTGATCAGAGCGGATCACCCGGCAGGCAGGTCAATACGCGATAGCCATCCGGCGTCACCGCAATGGTGTGCTCCCACTGTGCCGACAGACTGCGATCCTTGGTTTTTACCGTCCAGCCATCTGCCATCAGACGGGTTTCCTTGCGGCCCAGATTGACCATCGGCTCAATCGTGAACACCATGCCGGCCTGCAGTTCCAGACCGGTATCGGGACGCCCGTAATGCAGTACCTGCGGGTCCTCGTGAAACACCCGGCCGATACCGTGACCGCAATAATCGCGCACCACCGCACAATGCTCGGCTTCCACGAAAGTCTGAATCGCGTGACCGATATCCCCCAGACGGATGCCGGGACGCACCAGCTCAATCCCGCGCAGCATGGCGGCATGAGCGACCTCACATACCCGTCTGGCCCGCAGCGGCGCCTCGCCGAGCAAAAACATTTTGCTGGTATCACCATGCCAGCCATCCTTGATCACGGTGACGTCAATGTTGACGATATCACCCTTTTTCAGGGTTTTTTCGCCCGGGATACCGTGACAGACCACGTCATTGACCGAGGTGCAGATCGATTTGGGGAAACCACGATAATTGAGTGGCGCCGGAATGGCCTGCTGCTGATTGACAATATAGTCATGACACAGCGTGTTTAATTCATCGGTGGTGACGCCCGCCTGGACATGCGGTGCGATCATTCGCAATACCTCACCGGCTAATCGCCCGGCCACCGCCATGGCTTCAATTTCAGCTTCAGTTTTGAGAGTGACCCCGCGTTGAATACGCTCCAACATTGCACTTTTCCTGATCAAACAGTCTATATTCTAAATGATTCAGGATCGGTATGTTTTAACAGTCACGCCACCAAGGCGGATGACAAAAGTCACTTATTTTACCGACATGCCTTTTGGCACAGGATTTCAACCTCCATAACCAAGACAATAGCTGGAAAAGCCGCTGGTGCGGCGTAGCAGAGGTTTATCGTGAGTAACAACACCCATAATCATTCCGTACCCGCCGTATCCCGGCGCAAGCCAGGGCTGCTGAAGCGCTTGCTGCCATTGTGGGTACTGCTCGGAAGCATTGTCCTGCTGGTGGCTTTTATCAGTATGCGACAACCGCCTCCAGCTGAGGAAAAACCGCCTGTTGCGCAATTGGTCGATACCGTGACGGTCAGCCCGCAAAGTTTGACCTATACGGTGATCTCACAGGGTACGGTCGAGCCGCAGACGGAAACCACCCTGGTGCCGGAAGTGGCGGGCAAGGTGGTCAAACTGTCACCTTCATTTGTCGCAGGTGGCTTTTTTGCCGCCGGCGATGTGCTGCTGGAAATTGACCCCAGTGATTATCGGGCCGCGCTCAGCAGCGCGGAAGCCAATCTGGCCAACGCCGAAGCGCTGCTGGCCGAAGAGCAGGCCCGCGCCGATCAGGCCCGCAAGGACTGGCAGAACCTGAACGGTCCTATTGGCGGCAGCGGCAAACAACCCAATCAACTGGTCCTGCGCGTGCCGCAACTGGCGCAAGCTGAAGCCAACGTCAAAGCCATGCGGGCGGCATTACAAATGGCCAGCCGGGATTTACAGCGCACCAGAATCAGCCTGCCCTATTCAGGCCTGGTCAAAAGCCGGGCGGTTGATCTGGGCCAGTATGTCGCTCCAGGCAACACGCTGGGGGTAACTTTTGCCGTCGATATCGCCGAGGTGCGTCTGCCGCTAACCGAAAACGATCTGGATTACATTCGCCTGCCCGATACCATGCACGCCAATGATTCACAGCAATATACTCCGGTCAGGCTGATCGCCACCAACCAGCGCAGTCAGCAGAGCTGGGAGGCACAGATCGTACGCACCGAAGGTTTCCTGGATGCTGCTACCCGGGTCACTTATGCGGTGGCCGTACTGCGTGATCCGTATGGTTTACTGGGTACTGAACGGCCCATGCCGCTACGTATGGGCACTTTCGTCAAGGCTGAGATCGAAGGTGTGCGCGCCAATGATGTGATTGCTCTACCACGCGCCAGCCTGCGCGAGGACGGTACGATCCTGGTTGCCGATGCTGATGACCGGCTGGATGTGCGCACTGTGGTGATTGACCGCGCCACCCCCCAACAGGTGTATATCAGCGCCGGGCTGGAGCCTGGCGAGCGGGTTATCACCACCGCTATTGCCGCCCCGATACCCGGCACGCCGATAAGGATTTTTGCTGCTGATGAGAGTTCACAATCAGATCAGCCCGGCCAACTGGCCGGTCAACCAGAGCCTGTTGATGAGCCTTATATCGAACCCGCGGCCGAGGCTGAGTCCGACTTCGATACGAGTGCCCAAGCTGAATCAACCCGCGCCGTGCAGGCGCAGGCCAAGGCTGAACCAAGCATCAGTGAACGGGTTAATTAACCTGCTGAGAACAGAGAATCAACATGCAACAACGTAACTGGTACGAGTCCATCATTGCCTGGTTTGCCGAGAACCATGTCGCCGCCAATCTACTGATGGTCTCGCTGCTGGTCGGCGGCCTGTGGTCTGCATTCACCATCAAAAAAGAAATCCAGCCCCGGATTGACCCCAATCAGGTAACCGTGCGCGTACCCTATCTGGGCGCCAGCCCCACCGAGGTGGAGGAAGGCGTGCTGGTCAAGGTGGAAGAAGCCATTCAGGATATTGAAGGGATCGATAAAATCACATCGTTTGGACGTGAAGGCAGTGGCACGGTCAATGTAGCCGTCAAACAAAGCTATGCCGCGGATGACATTCTGGACGAAATCAAGCTGCGGGTAGACGGCATTTCCACCTTCCCCAGCGAAACCGAAAAACCGGTGATCACCAAGACCCAGTGGACTCAGGAAGTGATGTGGATCTCGGTGTTCGGCGATGTCGGTGAGCGCACCCTGAAAGAATACGCCAAGATCGTGCGCAATGAACTGGTGCAGCTGCCCGGCGTTACCCGCGCCGAGGTGGTTGGCGACCGGGATTACGAGATCGGCATCGAGGTCAGCGAACAGACGCTGCGCAAATACGGGCTGACCATGGCCGAGGTGGCCCAGGCCGTGCGGGTCGGCTCACTGGATCTGCCGGCCGGTTCGATTGACTCCTCGACCGGCGATATTCTGCTGCGCACCAAAGGTCAGGCATATACCGGCACTGATTTTGAAAGCATCGTGGTGCGCACTAATCCGGACGGCACGCGGCTGATGTTGTCGGACATCGCCAACGTCCAGGATGCCTTTGAGGAACGCGAGCGTTACACCCTGCACAATGGCAAGCCCGCCATCGCGATCCGGGTACTGTCGGTGGGTGATCAAAGCGAGTTGGCGATTGCGCAAACCGTGCGCAGTTATGTGGATAATAAAAATGCCAGCCTGCCGGCCGAAATTGGCGTCGATTACTGGGCGGATATTTCCTATTATCTGAAAGGCCGCCTGGACATGATGAACAAGAACCTGTTGAGTGGCGCATTGCTGGTATTTCTGGTGCTGGCGCTGTTCCTGCGGTTAAAACTGGCATTCTGGGTCATGGTCGGCCTGCCGGTGGCTTTTTTGGGCACGCTGTGGCTGATGCGCATTCCAGAAGTCAGTATCAATATGCTGAGTCTGTTCGGCTTTATCCTGGTGCTTGGCATTGTCGTGGATGACGCGATTATCATCGGTGAAAGCGTCTACACAAAAATCCGCAAAGATGGTCATTCCGTCAAAAATGTCGTTGACGGCACCATGCAGGTGGCCGTTCCGGCAACCTTTGGGGTATTGACCACAGTGGCGGCGTTTATGCCCATTCTGATGGTGTCGGGGATCAGTGGCCAGTTCTTCTCCGCGATCGGCTGGGTGGTCATTCTGGCGCTGATATTCTCGCTGGTGGAGTCCAAATTGATTCTGCCCGCCCATCTGGCGCACATGAAACTTAAACCGATCAAAGATGCCAGCCATAACCCGCTGTACCGTTTTCAGCGCCGGTTTGCCGAAGGCCTGCAGAATTTTGCCGACAGACGTTACGTGCCCTGGATTCGCGCGGCGATCAAGAGCAGATATCTGACCGTCTCGATCTTTGTATCCGCCCTGATCCTTTCACTCAGTCTGTTGGTCGGCGGCGTACTGCGGGTGGTGGTTTTCCCCGATCTGGCGGGTGATTTTATTCAGGTCAACATCGAAATGAATGAAGGCAGCCCCGCCAGCAGTACCCATCGCGCGCTGGACCGTTTACGCGATACGCTGGTTGAAGTTGATGAAGAGTTGAGCAGTGAGTTGGGCGCACCGGCCGGCTCGGTGGTCAACACCACTTTTATCTGGTCGGGCCGGGATACCGCCGGCACCTTACTGGTAGAACTGGCTAAAGACGAAAAAGCACTGGTATCCGCCAAGGAAGTGGAGCGCCGCTGGCGTGACAGAATCGGCGAAATCGCCGGCGCTAAAACACTCAGTTTTGCCTCCGCGGGCGGCCCCAGCAGTGGCCCATCGATAGCTTTCAATCTGGTTGGCAGCGATCTGCAGCAACTGCAGGCTGCCGCCGGCGAGCTGGCCAACAAAATCCGCACCTATGATGGCGTATTTGATATCCGTAACAGTTACGAAGGCGGCAACCGTGAAATCAAACTGAATATCAAGCCGGAAGCCGAAACACTCGGACTGAGCCTGAATGACCTTGCACGGCAGGTGCGGCAGGCATTTTTCGGCGAAGAAGTGCAGCGTATTCAGCGCGGCAAAGACGAAGTCAAAGTCATGGTCCGTTATCCACGTGGTGAGCGAGACTCAGTGGGCTATCTGGAAAATATGCGTATCCGGACGCCAAACGGTGATGAAGTACCATTTGCCGCGGTTGCTGAAGTCGAGTTTTCGTCCAGTCCCACCGTTATTCGCCGCTATAACCGGGAGCGCGCTATTGCGGTTTCCGCGGAAGTCGACAAAGACGTCGCCGAACCCGGCAAAATAGCCAGCGAAATTCGCACTGAATTCCTACCGGAATTGCTGGCCCGTTATCCTGGCATCAAAACCCGCCTGGACGGCGCCACCGAAGACCAGCAACAGCTGTTTGCCGATTTACTCGCAGGGTTCTCGTTCGCGGTGTTTCTGATTTATGCCTTGATGGCCATTCCATTGCGTTCCTACGTTCAGCCCCTGCTGATCATGTCAGTGGTGCCGTTTGGTGTGATCGGAGCGCTGTTCGGCCACCTGGTGCTGGGCCTGGATGTCAGTATGCTATCAATGTTCGGCATTATTGCCCTGAGCGGCGTGGTGGTTAACGACAGCCTGATTCTGATTGATTTCATCAATCGTGCCCGGCGTGAAGGCGTACCGATATATGACGCGGTGGTGAATGCCGGCCGCAGCCGTTTCCGGGCCATTCTGCTGACCTCGCTGACCACCTTTCTGGGACTGGTGCCAATCGTATTCTTTGAAACCAGCCTGCAGGCTCAGATCGTGGTGCCGATGGCCGCCTCACTCGCGTTCGGTATCGTATTTGCGACCGTCAATACACTGTTTATGATTCCTGCTTTATACATGATAGGGGTCGATTTCAAACGTTTTCTGCAGCGTCAGAAAGACCGCATGCTGGGCCGTCCGATTCGGGAACATGATGATTGGCAGACCAGCCATCAATAATGTCAGCGGCAGCCTCTGATCTCATCAGAGGCGCGTGGCAATGAGTCAGTAGCGTGACCATTCATGAATTACTGCAACAGGCCCGGCAACGCCTGTTGAAAGCGCCCGGATTAACACCTGACGATCAGCATAACGCGGACCGGGAAGCTCAGATATTGCTGGCGCATGCACTGGACTGCCGCCGCAGTTATCTGCTGGCCTATCCGGAACTGGAGCCCACCGACGGCAAACAGCGTGATTTCAGGGTTTTGGTAGACAAGCGTTGTCATGGCGAACCGGTCGCTTATCTGGTTGGTCAGCGCGAGTTTTACGGCCTGGCGCTGGAAGTCGATGAAGCCGTGTTGATTCCACGCCCGGAAACCGAATTGCTGGTCGAACAGGCATTGAGTTTACTCCCGGAAAACAGCCGTGTGGCCGATCTGGGAACGGGTTCCGGCGCCATAGCCGTGGCACTGGCCAAGTTGCGCCGCGGCAGTCATATCGTGGCCACCGATGCCTGTGCCAGGGCATTAAATCTGGCGCGTAAAAATGCTGCCCGCCATCGTCTGGTTAACATCGAATTTCACCAGGGTTACTGGCTGGATGCCCTGCCCCGTTCACTTGAGCCGCTGGATATGATTGTCAGTAATCCACCTTATGTAGCGGCCGGAGACCGGCACCTGAGCCAGGGCGACTGCCGCTTTGAACCGGCGATGGCATTGACGCCCGGCGGCGATGGCATCTGCGCCCTGCAACATATCATCGCACATGCACCGGCTTATTTACGTCCCGCTGGCTGGCTGTTGCTGGAACACGGTTATGATCAACCCGATGCCGTGCAGGCGCTGTTTGCTCAAGGGCCCTGGGACAATATCCAGACAATCCGCGACCTGGCCGGACAACCGCGGGTATCGCTGGCCTGCCATGCGCCAGGCGGGTAAACCAGCCAATATTAATGACATCCAGGTTAAACTAGCGCCATGAACGTACGTCCTTTTCATCTCGCCATTCCTGTCGATGACCTGACCCAGGCCCGGCATTTCTACACCAACCTGCTGGGCTGCCGCGCTGGCCGCAGCAGTGAGCATTGGGTTGATTTTGATTTTTTCGGTCATCAGCTGACGGTACACCTGGATACACAGCATGAAGCTACCGCCACCAATGCGGTAGACGGCAAGCAGGTTCCGGTCAGGCACTTCGGTATCATTCTGGAATGGCGGCGCTGGCAGGAACTCGCTGATCACCTGAGCGGTAAAGTGCAATGGGTCATTGAGCCCGGCATTAGATTTGCCGGCCAAAAAGGCGAGCAGGCTACATTTTTTTTACTGGACCCGGCAGGCAATGCGCTGGAATTTAAATCATTCCGTGATGACCGGATGATTTTTGCGCCGCAATGATGAAAAATCTCGACCAGCTGAATTACCCGTCAGTTAATATTTATCAACTTCAATGCTCATGGGCTGGGCATAATCGTACTGTCTGACTTCATTAAACTCGTGGGGAATAAATTTTATTTGCCAGGCAGCTTTTAAAATTGCATTATCCAGATACTCTGAGCCGGTTTTGTGAAAGTCATTAACCGCGATCACCTCACCGGCCGGGTTAACCGATATCTCATATCGCATGTCAACCTCAATATCCCGCCCTACTCTGGCGGGGTCGACCTCGGGAAATGGCGCGACCAGGGGCAAACCCTGCCCATAGAAAGAAAAGTCCTGATGATCGGTCACGATTTCAATCTCTGCGCTACCCAGTAATTGATCGAGCTCCCATAATTCAAATTTCCACACGCCCGGGCTATCGGTTGTCAGATCAAAATCGATAACCATGATATTACCTTGGCCTGGATCAGTCACATGAAAGTAGGCGGTATCAACCTTTCTTCCTGAACCGTCAAATATGCGCAGCTCTACCGGGTGAATTCCTATGACCCAGCCCCATTCGGCGTAGAAAGATACCGGCATAAATATAGAATCTTCCTCTGGCTGATAAACCAGCCCCTCCAGTATTCCTTGCGGATAACCATTCACAAGCTTCGGGGTTAAAAACATGTATTTCAATTCAACAAGGTGCTCAGCAGCCTCATCGATACTTTCCGCCTGGGCACTGGTGCTGATTAAACCCAGCAAGGCCAAATACAAGCCAAAGCGGATACACTTTTCGAGGTATTGATAGTACTTGGTCATTGAATTTCATCCAGGTTCGAAATCAGCTGATCAATCAGCGTGTCTGAATGGGTGCAGGCAAACACCAGGCGTGCCAGATCATCGCTGCCCGGCCAGAAATAAAAATCAAAGCCCCGGTCCTGTAACGCCTGGAGCTTTTCCCTTGGCCAGCGTAAAAACACCTCATTACCCTCTACCGGCCAGGCCAGTTCCGCTGTGGGGTGCTGATCTATGGCGGCGGCAAAGCGGGCGGCATGCTCATTGGCCTTTGCGGCCAAAGTCAGCCACAGATCATTTTCCAGATAGGCTAATAGCTGCGCTGAAACATAACGCATTTTGCATAGTAGGTGCCCGGCCCGTTTGCGGCGGCGCTCCAGATCGGCATACCAGTCCGGATGCCCGAACAACACCAGTGCTTCCGCACTGATACAACCATTTTTGCTGGCACCGAAACTCAGGATATCCACACCGGACCGCCAGGTCATATCCGCAGCTGAAGCCCCCAACGATATCAACGCATTGGCAAACCGTGCCCCATCCATATGCAGATACAAATCATTGGCCCTGGCAACCGCTGAGATGGCCTGAATCTCATCCAGCTGATAAACGGTGCCGGCTTCGGTGGCCTGGGTCAGGCTGATCGCCGACGGTTTATTGTTATGTACGCCATGGGCGCCCTGATGGGATAACCATGCCGAGATATCATCGGCTTGCAATTTGCATAAATCACCCGTTAAGCCCGCCAGCTTGCAGCCCGGATTGTAAAACTCCGGCGCGCCGCACTCATCCTGGTTGATATGCGCCTGCTGATGGCACACCACACTGCCCCACGGCGGGCACAGCTGCGCCAGAGCAATGCTGTTTCCCGCCGTCCCGGTAGCCAGCGGCAGGACCCGCACCTCGGCCTCAAACACTTCACTGAAGGCCTCATCCAGACGCTTTGACCACTGGTCTTCGGCATAGGCATGCGCAGTGCCCTGATTGGCATCGACAAGGGCCTGCAAAATAGGCGCGGCGGCGGGTCCTTCGTTATCGCTTCTGAAATTCATGCAGGGATTTTAACGGCAGTTAGATCAATTCGCCATTGGCCGCTTAATGTATCTGCCAGATTTGTTGAATTTTTACTCCATCTGTCGCCTGACTGGGTGGTCATGAAACGCCGGCAAACAACACTGTTCAGCCGGCCAGCTGACTGTGCCCAAGCCATTCAGCCGGTCTAATTTTTTGTCCTGATTTGATCAAGTATCTCGTTTAATTAATTACAGCAATAATGCTTATAACCGTTATTGCCTGTATAGAAAATATATAAAAAAAAGCAAATATCAATATAATAAAGGATACGATTATGAAAATTTATTTAATGTTGGGCAGCACTATCGTTTTATTCTTATCAGCTTGTTCAAATATTCCGTTGCAAGATACGGATATTTCACCACCCAATGTCAATTTGACCATTCATAGTATACCGGGGCCTGTCGAATCTTTATCCGAGACCACCACTTTTTATGGTGGTGTTGAATTCGACAGACAAATTACGCTGAACTCAATCAACAACGATTACGAGTCGGGTATTCGCAACTTCTCCATTTCCGCTGAGTTTGACCGCAGCTGCGGTGGGGTTGTTGAAGGAGGACGGTTTTATCAGCCGCCAGGCGATGTTAACAACGGTCCGGCACCGGCTGGCGCAAACCGGGAAGTGCGGCCGGTGGCCGGTGGACAGATAGTGTTTACTCTGCGAGACGCCATCAGCGGGCCACGCACACCCTGCGTTCCACCTTACCGGACGGATATCTTTTATGAACTGCGCGGTTCTGTGCGGGTAAGCGCAACCAACTATGTTGGACTACGGTCCGAGCGTGTCTTTCCGGTGGTCATATCAACAACGACAGTACCGACTCGTCCAGTTCCGGAGGAATGACAGGACAATAAAATGAATAAGCAAGCTGGAACACTCAAAGCATGGCTTTGGATTCTCCGCTCGCTGCTGCTTATAAACTTATGCTGAGACAGGTAAGGGCCTACTGAAGGACAGCCTTCTGTTAATTCGGTTGCAGTCGGTCTTAAGCAGGCTCTTACCGCAACTCAGACACTGTTCCCAAACCGCTGATAGCAAGCTGAACATCGACGTTTGCAGCCAATCGAATCAGCAGCTATCAATCGATATGAGGCCGCCGCGCAAAGCCAGATACTTCTTTTTAAGACTGAGCAACTGATGAATTACCGGCTGTTGCAGCTATCCCAGAGTCGCTTAAAGATGTCGCTTAAAGCCCTAATTTCACTGTTCCTCCGATAAATCCCATGCCGATGCATCAATGGTTTCCAGATAACCGTGATAAGTCGCGTACCCCAGCACCGGCACCACTACCATCAAACCCAGCCCGCCAGTGGCAAAACCCAGCAGGGTTAATCCGGCAATCAGGCTGATCCATACCAGCATCGGTGACTTATTGCGCAACACTGCGTTTACGCTGCTGACGATCGCGGTGATCATATCGGTATTCCGGTCAACGATCATAGGCAGCGAAAAGGCCGCGGCGGCGAAGCACAGCAAGGCGAATATTGCCCCCACCGCCGAACCAACCAGCAGAAACGGCAGCATGTCCAGCCAGGCTCCTTCTGTTTTGACCGGAAAAAAGATATGCAGCATCGAAGCCGCCCTTACCCAGACCAGAAAAATCACCAGCAGGACCAGGGCAAACAATAATGAGTCACGCATCGCCATGCGCATGCGCTGCAGGGTTCGCCGCAAGGCCGGCGTTTCGGCCCGACCCAACTGGCGGGTCACCGAATACAGGCCAGTCGCCAGTAATGGGGCGATAAAGACAAAACCGGTCAGCATGGCCAGAACCAGGATATAGCCGCCCAATGACCAGGCCAGCATGGCTACCCCGGCACTGATCAGCACTACCAGCAAACCGTAGCTCAGACTAAGTCGCGGACTGTTGCGGAAATCCCGCCACCCCAGAACCAGCCACTGCAGTGGCGCAAGAGTACTCAATCGCCGGCAGGGCGCGGCGAATGGTCTTGGCTCAGTCGGCGTTTCCAGATTGACCATCTTGATGACGTTTTATGCGACGTTCAGATGATTATACTGCGCTGCTGACTCAACGGAAAATCAGTGCTGTGCAGCGCAGCAGACAACATGAGGGCACCAACCTCAACCAGTCGGCTGACCACGGCTTGCCTTAATGAATATCCACCCTGGTAAGAGCCCGCTTGTGGGCGACTCCAACCCTGCAGATGTAGGTTCGCCCGCAAGCGGGCTCTTACCGTGAGATCAGAGAGGGTTTACAGTGTGGCAGCAGCAGAAAATGGTTCGGAATGGAATGCAGAAAGCTATGCAAGCAGAAAAAATGGTGGGTCGTGTAGGGCTCGAACCTACGACCAATGGATTAAAAGTCCAGTGCTCTACCAACTGAGCTAACGACCCGTTTTTTCTATCTGATCGGAGAACCGCGCATGATAATCGAAAGGCTGTCCAGGGACAAGCATTCCGCCGTACAAACATCGCCTGGCAGCCTTGCCGTCAACAGCTTCGCTATTCGCTGAACCGGGCACCAATGGATGTTAGCATGACACCTGCTTTTGGATTGAGAGGTGGTAAACATGAAAAGCCGAGCCGCAATCGCCCTGCGGGCGGGTGAACCGCTGGTGGTGGACGAAGTGGATCTGGACGGTCCGCGGGAGGGCGAGGTGCTGGTGGAAATCAAGGCCACCGGCGTATGTCATACCGATGCGTTTACCCTGTCAGGTGATGACCCGGAAAGCGCGTTTCCGGCCATTCTGGGCCATGAGGGCGCCGGGATTGTGGTAGACACCGGACCCGGTGTGAAATCGGTTCAAACCGGCGATCATGTCATCCCGTTGTATACCCCGGAATGCCGGGAATGCGATTATTGCCTGCATCCCAAGACCAATCTGTGTCAGGCCATCCGCGGCACCCAGGGCCAGGGGTTGATGCCCGATGGCAGCTCCCGGTTCAGCTATCAGGGTCAGCCGGTGCTGCATTACATGGGCACATCAACCTTTTCCAATTACACCGTGCTGCCGGAAATCGCGGTGGCTAAAATCCGCCCGGATGCGCCGTTCGATAAGGTCTGTTATATCGGCTGCGGCGTCACTACCGGCATTGGCGCGGTGATGTTTGATGCTCAGGTCGAACCCGATACCCGCTGTGTGGTGTTTGGTCTGGGCGGGATCGGCCTGAATGTGATTCAGGGCCTGAAACTGGTGGGCGCGCGACAGATTGTCGGCGTGGATATCAACGCCGGCAGACGGGAGTTGGCCACGCGGTTTGGCATGACCGATTTCGTCAACCCCGGTGAAATCGATGCTGATCTGGTTGAGTACCTGGTGGAATTAACCGGCGGCGGCGCTGATTACAGTTTCGAGTGTATCGGTAATGTACAGACCATGCGCCAGGCGCTGGAATGCTGCCACAAAGGCTGGGGCGAAAGTGTGGTTATCGGGGTAGCCGGGGCCGGACAGGAAATTGCCACCCGGCCGTTTCAACTGGTGACCGGACGGGTCTGGCGCGGTTCTGCTTTTGGCGGCGCGCGTGGCCGCAGCGATGTCCCGAAAATTGTCGATATGTATATGCAGGGCCGCATCAATATTGATGACCTGATTACCCATAAGCTGCCTTTGGAACGGATCAACGAGGCCTTTGAGCTGATGCATGCCGGCACCAGCATTCGCACGGTTATCGAGTTTTAGCATGCAGCAGATCAGTAATCAGCGTTGTTTTGCCGGTCAGCAGCAGGTCTACCAGCATGCTTCGGTATCCACCCGGACAGCGATGCGCTTCAGCATCTACCTGCCCGATCAGGCCCGGGAAGCGCACTGCCCGGCGCTGTTCTGGCTCTCCGGCCTGACCTGCACCGAAGAAAACTTTACCGTTAAGGCCGGCGCGCAACGCATGGCCAGTCAACTGGGCCTGATCATCATCGCACCCGATACCAGCCCGCGCGGTGATATCCCGGATGATCCGGATGCTTATGATCTGGGCAAGGGCGCGGGTTTTTATGTCGATGCCAGCGAGCAGCCCTGGCAGACCCATTATCAGATGCACAGCTATATTGCCGCTGAGTTGCCAGCCTTGATCACGCAGCATTTTCCGGTCGATTCCAGGCGTTTCGGAGTCTTCGGGCATTCCATGGGCGGACATGGCGCACTGATCATGCATTTGCGCTACCCGCGGCTGTTCAAAACTGTTTCGGCCTATGCCCCCATTGTCGCTCCCAGCCGGGTGCCCTGGGGGCAAAAGGTGCTGAGCACTTACCTCGGTGACAACCCGGCCGCCTGGCTTGAATATGATGCCTGTGAACTGGTTGGCCGGCAGGCCACTTCCGCGCATATTCTGATCGACCAGGGCGATGCGGATGAGTTTCTGGAACAGCAGCTCCAGCCGCAACGCTTTATCCAGGCGTGCCAGTCAGCCGGGCAGTCAGTGCAGTTGCGCATGCAGCCCGGTTTTGATCACTCTTATTACTGCATTGCCAGTTTTATTGATGATCATTTGCAACACCATGCCAATGCGCTGCGAATAGACGCTTAATCAAACCCGCCGATCTGTCACAGCTGGTCAGCAGGACTTGCCCTGCGCCGCTGACATGCTAAGCTGCGCGGCTGGAATTTTTTGTCATCAATGGAATCGATTTATGTATCACCTCAATCGACTTATTATCGTCAGTATCTGGCTGATGTTGGGTAATAGCGCGCTGGCCGATACCGTCAACCTGGATAATGGTGACCGGTTGTCAGGTGAGGTGATAAAAATGGCTGACGGCGTGCTGGTGTTTAAGGCGACCTATGCCGGAGAAATTGAAATCCCATGGGACGCCGTGGTCAGCCTGACCACCGACACCCCGATCACAGCACAACTGGTCAACGACAGTCAGATTACCGGTCAGGCGGTGTTCAGCGAAAACGGTGAAATTCAGATCAGTGGTGACGACGTGCTCAAATCGGTGGCCTTTGACGTGGAGAACGTGACGGCCATCAACCCACCAACTGCTGAAGAACTGGCGCCCAAGACCAAATACAGCTCCAACTTCAATGTGGGGATCACCGCCGCCACCGGCAATGCTGATACCCAGCAATACCATTTCGATGGAGAATTTAACGCCCGCGGCGAGCAAGACCGCTACGCCATAGGCGTGGATTTTAATCGCGGCGAAGAGGACGGTGAAACCATTGTTGATAACTGGACGGTGTACACCAACTACGATTATTTCCTCAGCGAGAAAGTATTCTGGAACAATACCATTACGCTGCAGCAAAATGACCTGCAGGAGCTGAATCTGCGAACAAGTGTCAGCAGCGGTATCGGTTATCAGTTCCACGATACTGATGATTTAAGACTCTCGGCGACCATCGGCATAGGTTATCTTTCCGAGAATTTTGAAATAGCACCCAGCGAACAGACCATCGCCGGCCGCTGGGGCATCAAGTACGAGCATCAATGGTTTGATTGGCTGCGTTTTTTCCATGATCAGGAAGGTCTGGTCAGCGTAGAGGACACCAATGATTTTGTGATCCGTTCCCGCACCGGTTTTCGCTACCCGATCAGCAAGCGCTTTAGCGGCACCGCACAGATTAACTTTAATTACGATAACAGCCCTTCGCCGGGGACCGAAAAAGAAGATTTAATCTATATTCTCAGCCTGGGTTATTTGTGGGAATAAAAACCGCGTGCCAGCTGCTAAGTTAAACAGCTCGCCTGCCACCCGTTTGCGGCCATCCGAACGGCATTGAAAGCCTGCCAGGCAGTAGTATTCCACTGCTCAGCCCAATGTGTGGCTGACAATAAAACGCCGCTCATAGCGGTTATATTTAACAGTTTTTAATGATCCGGATGATAATCTGCTTTTCATCCGGTCTGATTGGATGCAGATAGACCGTAACGATAGAAACTGAGCCAGACTGGCTGGTCGTTTTGACCAGTAACAGCAACGTCACAGGCAACAACCGGAGCGATTGTCTGGTTATACTAAACCTGACCTGCCAGCCCCATACAAAGAGTCCAGAACCATGCCAGATACCAAGACAATCATCACACGCGCAACTACTTTGCCCGCGCTGGCTGGTTTAGCGCTGCTTATTCTGGCTGGTTGCAGTGGTGAACAGTGGCGCCAGGCGGGCCAGCAGGCGGGCACCAACTATCAATGTCATCAGGAAAATGCCAATCGCCCCGACTCAGCGCAGCGCCAGGCCGAATGTAATCAGCGTGCACCCCGGCAAACAGATCGCGACCAACCTGCTGAAGACGGACGGTAACCAAATCCCTCAACCATGCTCTGTCTGCTCAGTGTTTTTGCTCAATGTTTCAGCCATCTCAGCCAGCGATTGACGTGATCCCTCAGAAAACCCGGCACTATCGAAATCAGAGGTTACTTGACTACATACATTGTCGCGGCCTGGTCCGCTGCTACAATGCTAGTCTGGAAGTTTAGCTATAGCGGGTGGGATCAGAAATACCTGCTGCGATAAAACCCTGTTTTCTCAGCTCACACGAATCACAGCGTCCACAAGCACGCCCCTGCACATCGGCCTGGTAACACGACACGGTGGCACCGTAATTAATACCCAGCTCGGTACCGCGCCGGATAATATCCGCCTTGCTTAAATTGATCAGCGGGGTATGAACAATGAACCTTTGCCCTGCAACGCCGGCTTTGGTGGCTACCTGCGCCAGTGCCTCAAAAGCCGCGATGAATGCTGGTCTGCAATCAGGATAACCAGAATAATCCACCGCGTTAACGCCAATGAATATCCCGTTGGCCTGCGCGACCTCCGCATAACCCAATGCCATGGATAACAAAACGCTGTTGCGTGCCGGTACGTAAGTAACTGGAATGTCTTGACTGTTAATATCCGCGTCGGGAACGGGGATATCATCGGTCAGGGCAGAACCGCCTATTGCTCGCAGGTCTATTTTTACTTGTCTGTGCTGCTTGGCCCCGAGAGCCTTACTGATCTTTCCTGCCGCATCCAGTTCAGCGTTATGTCGCTGACCATAATCAACAGCCAGTGTGTGGCACTCATAACCTTCAGCAATCGCAATGGCCAGCAGCGTGGCGGAATCCAGTCCACCGGATAACAACACCACCGCTTTTTCGAGCGGTTTGTTATTTTTTGTACTGTTCATCGACCCGGCTGATCAGCCCATATTTGTTTATGCAGTTGCAGTTGCATACGCACCGGCAGATGCGCTTCCAGTATCCAGGCAGCCAACTGAGCTGCCGGCAGCTGGGCATAACTGGGTGAGAAAAATACCGGGCACCGCGCTGTCAGTTGCCGCTGCTGCAGCTGCTCCACCGCCCAGTCAAAATCCAGGCGACTGCAAATCACAAACTTGATCTGGTCCTGAGCATTCAAGTGCGGCAGGTTATCCCATAGATTGCGGTGCTGTTCGCCGGAATCCGGGGTTTTTAAATCCAGCACCTTGATCACCCGCGGATCGACCTCGGCGACGGACAACGCACCACTGGTTTCCAGGCTGACAATATAGCCGGCATCACACAGACGTTGCAGCAGATCCAGGCAGCGCGTTTGCGCCAGCGGTTCACCGCCGGTCACACACACATGCCGGACCTGATGGCTGCTGACCTGGTGCAGAATATCGTCAAAATGCGCCCACTGACCCCCGCTGAAAGCATATGCTGTGTCACAGTAAACACAGCGTAATGGACAGCCGGTCAAACGGATAAACACGGTCGGCCAGCCCGCCAGACTGGATTCGCCCTGCAGGGAATAGAATATTTCCGTGATTTTCAGCTGTTCAGCACGATCACTGATCACAGCCCGGGAGGCGTTTTGCATACGTGTCAGGAACCAGGTCCAGAGAACTGTACGCTGCTAGAAGTGTCCTTCCAGCCGCATATTTCTAAGCCTGCTTTCCGCCAGGCGGGACAACGTGGTTTCCGGATACTGAGCCTTGACCTGCTCCAGCGCGGCACGCGCCTGCGGCCACTCTTTTTTCTCATAATGGCTGTAACCGATTTTGAGCAGCGCGTCGGCCGTCTTGGAACTGCGCGGATAATCCGCCAGCAGGCCGTTGAAAGCATTCAGGGCAAGATCGTAGTTACCGGCTGCATAAAATGACTCCCCCAGCCAGTACTGGGCGTTGTCGGCGTACTCGCTATCGGGATATTGTTCAATAAAATCCAGAAAAGCCTGCGCGGAATCAGCATAACGCAAATCTTTGAGTGCCGAAAAAGCACTGTCATAAGCGCGTTTCTCATCTTCTGGCGAGGCCTGCGTTACGGCGGCGGCACCGGTAGCGGGTAACGCAATACTGGCAACTTCTCGTTGTTCAACCTGGGGGGCACGGACTTCAGGCGCCGCTTGACTGACAACCGGTTGCTCAATGACCGGCTGGCTGATAACGGGTTGATCGGCATCCGCTGTAGTGCTGCCTGCAGCAGCTATGCCGGCACCGCCCTGACGGATATCGTTAAGGCGCTGATCCAGGTCCAGATACTGATCCCGTTGACGCCGCTTGAGGTTTTCCAGCTCAAACGACTGCTGCTCGACCAGACCACGCAGTTCACGAATCTCATCCTGCAATTGCTGCAGTTGATAAACCATTTGCGCATCCGCGGCAGGCTGAGCGTTGACGCTCAACCCGTACAGTCCAAAAACCAGGGCCAGTAAGATACCGGCCCGGCTGAAACAAGCTGATTTATTTTTCATACCCAACACAGGTTGCGGCCCATTGGTCATTACCTTGGGTCATTACCTGGCGGTATAGACAATCTCAACCCGGCGATTGCGCTGCCAGCAACCTTCCGTGCTCTGCGTGCAGACCGGGCGTTCTTCGCCATAGCTGATCACTTCAAGCTGGTTGCGGCCGGCGCCGCCCGCCTGCATGGCGGATTCCACCGAATTGCCACGGCGTTCGCCCAAACCCAGATTGTATTCGCGGCTGCCACGTTCATCGGCATGACCTTCCAGTACCATGCGCGCGGTGCTATTGGCACGGGCATAGGCACTGTGGGCGGCGATGGTGTCGCGAAATTCCGGCAAAATCACGGAACGGTCGAACTCGAAATAAATAACCCGCTTGCTAAGCAGGCTGTCTGGATTATCGAGGTTGCGGGGATCGGTGAAATCACGCGGGTCCAATGCATTGCTTTCCACTTGTGCCGGCGGCGGCTGCCGCTCAACAGGTGGCTCAACCACATCAGGCTTGGTATCTTTTTTACATGCTGCTAACAGCAGAATCAAACTTGCTGCTAAAAGCAGACGTACGGGGAACTTCATCAGAACTCCTCCTGTGAAAATACGGTTAAAAAAACATTCAGGGTTATTGTACTAAGGGTGACCATGCAGGCTCCCTGACATCACCCTCGCTGGTCACTAATCGCTGACGGACTTTTCCATCTACCGAAACTGCATATAATACGCCTTTACCGTTTTCCTTGCTGGCATATAAGACCATACTGCCATTCGGGGCAAAGCTGGGCGACTCGTCCAGGCGACCGTCAGATAATACACGTAATCGCTGATTTTCGCGATCAAAAACTGCAATTCGATAAATATTCTCATTACCATGCGTGGTCGCCAGCAGCTTGCCATCCGGTGATAAGGTCGGACGAGCATTGTAATCGCCTTCCCAGGTTACCCGGCGCGGTTCTCCCCCGCGTGGCGAGATGCTGTAAACCTGTGGCTTGCCGCCCCGGTCGCTGGTAAACAGAATTTCACTGCCATCCTGGTTCCAGACAGCTTCGGTATCAATTGCCCAATGCTGGGTCAAGGCGGTAAAACGGTTGGTTTGCAGATCCAGAATATTGATCTCCGGACTGCCGGAACGCGACAGGGTCAAGGCCAGTCTGGAACCATCGGGAGAGAATGATGGCGCCCCGTTGATGCCCTTGAACTCGGCTACCACCCGGTTAGCGCCGGTAAACACGTTCTGGATGATCACCGTCGAGTTACCGCGCGCAAATGACACAAACGCCAACTCACTGCCATCCGGCGACCAGGCGGGTGATAACAGCGGCTGGCCGTCAGTGACAATCGATTGCTGACCAAAGCCGTCGGAATCGGCCACCACCAGTTCATAGCGGCTGTCCTGCCCGACCCCGGTCGACACTACAAACGCGATGCGGGTTGCAAATGCCCCCGGCGTCCCGATCAGCGCCGCATAAATCTGATCCGCGATCCGGTGCGCACCCAGCCGCAGCTCACCGGCCCCGATCAGCAATTCCTGACCAAGCAGTTGTGCTCCGGTATTCACATCGAACAGCCAGTATCTGGCCATATACCCACCACCGGGGGCAGCGCTGATCTGGCCCATCGCCACCGCATCCACTTTTAACAGCCGCCAGGTGCCGAAACGGATATCAGCCGGATCAGCTGGGCGTTCGATCATATCTTTCTTATCGAGCGGCTCAAACAACCCGGAACGATAAAGATCCGCGGAAATAACGTCAGATATGCCGGTAATCGGTTCCGGGTCGTCGACATTCCAGCTGAACGGCACTATCGCGACCGGCAGTGAGTCCACCCCGGTTTTAACGATATCGATAACCAGCTCAGCGCGGGCGCTGGTATGGATAGTCAGCGTAACGCAGGCGGCCAGCAGACAGGCGAGATATTTATTCACAACAGAGACTCCAAAGTTTTCATCATAATCCGGTAACCGGCGCACTACCGGCCATCCGGGCTGCACCGCCGGTATCGGTGTTCAGTGCTAACCGCAAACATCAGTTGCTGGTATTGCTGAAATTAAAGGTAATTTCACGCTCAAACACTTCCTCAAACCCGCGGTACGGCAGGTCATCCCGTTTGACCGCGGCAAGAATAGATCGTTGAGTAGCCGAATCGGCATTGCAGGGTCTGGTGATAACCGCATCCACCACCTCCCCGCCCGGAATCTGCACCACCCGTACCGCACACATAATATTATCAATCGCGCTGGGTGGCCTGATCCAGGCTGCCCTTACAGCAGCTTCAATCGTGGCGATATATTGCTCTTTTAAACTGCCCAGCCGGCCGGCATTGGTGGCCTCCCGTGCTGCTGCCTGCTGCTGCGCCAGCTGCTCCGCCTGAAGCTGCGCTTCGGCTTCCCGCTGGCGTTGATCATCCAGTTGCTGCAGTTTCTGCTGCTCCTGCTGACGGCGGCGCTCGGCGGCTTCACGCTGTTGCCGGATTGCTTCCAGTTCGCGTTGCCGGCGGGCCTCTTGCTCACGTTGCCGTTCCGCCTCGGCCTGGCGGCGAGCCTCCAGTTCAAGTCGCCGGCGTTCGGCTTCACGCTGTTTTTCCAGCTCCGCCTGACGCTCGCGCTCAGCCTGCTCGGTCAGTTGTCGCTGACGTTCCTGTTCCTGCTCACGCAGTTGCTGCTGGGTTCGCTGCTGTGCTTCGCGTTCAGCCTGTTCGCGTTGTTCCTGCTCACGCTGCTCGCGGGCCTGCTGCTCACGTTCACGTTGCTGCTGCAGGGCTGCATCACGCTGCTGCGCCAGGCGCTCGCGCTCACGGCGTTGCTCAGCTTCACGCTCGGTCGCCTGACGCTGCTCCTGAGCCTGGCTGGCCTGCTGTAGAAATTGATTGACATCCACAATGCGCGCTTCGATATTCAGACCGGTGCGATTAGGACGCCGATCAACCGGCCAGTCCCAGACAGCAGCCAGCATCGCGGCCACCAGCAATAGATGCACTGCCAGCGAGGCCAGCACTGCATTGCGCCATTCAGTGTCCAGATGCATAGCCGTTATCCAGCTCTAAGCCAATGACATCTGATCAGTTTTGATCCGTTTCCACTGGATCGCTCATCAGGCCCACCTTACCCACCCCGGCTTGCTGCAGTAACACCATCGCCTGGTAGACCTGGCCATAATTGGCCTGGGAATCACCCCCGACCAGCACTTCCAGTTGCGGATTGCGGCGGACAAAGGCGGCCATCTGCTGGACCAGTGATTCTGCATCAATCAATTCACCCCGGCCGTCGGTGTTCAGATACAGATCCCCGTTACTGGTAACCGTGACCATCACTACGCTGTCCTGGGTCTCAGTTTCCAATGGTTCGGCGGCCGCTTTGGGCAATTCGATCTCAACGCCCAGATTCAACAGCGGCGCGGTAATCATGAATATCACCAGCAGCACCAGCATGACGTCGATATAGGGCACGACGTTGATTTCCGACATCGGTTTGCGGCGTTGGCGCAGATGACTCATGGCGGCCCTCCGGTCAGACTGGCTGAGCGTGGCTTTGGCGTTCCAATACCGCGGCAAACTCTTCAGTGAAATTGTCATAGCGGGTCGCCAGCCGCTCGACCTGGTCGGAAAAACGGTTATAGGCGATCACCGCCGGAATCGCGGCAAACAAACCCATGGCGGTCGCGATCAAGGCTTCGGAAATGCCCGGAGCGACCATCGCAATGGTGGCCTGCTGGGCGGCGCCCAGCGCCCGAAACGAGTTCATGATGCCCCACACCGTACCGAACAAGCCGACATACGGGCTGGTCGAACCGACCGTAGCCAGAAAACTGAGATGATGCTCGAGGCGATCCATTTCGCGGGTGGCGGCAACCCGCATGCTGCGTTGCGCCGCGGCCACCGCTGCTTCCGCACCCACTTTGCGCTCGCGCATCCGGTTGAATTCCTGGTAGCCCGACTCGAACACCCGTTCCAGACCGGAATGCGCACGGTCTCCCCGCGCCAGCCCGTCATACAATTTGGACAATTCCGAACCGGACCAGAAACGCTCTTCAAAATCCTCGGCATGCTCGGTGGCTCTGCTGAGCATCGCGCGCTTTTTAAAAATCACCATCCAGGACACCAACGATGCCGCCAGCAAAATCAGCATAACCAGCTGCACCAGCAGACTGGCGCCCAGCACCAGTTCCAGAATATCCAAATGACCTTGCATAGAATTTCCTTTTGGTATTACTTTTAACCTTCAGAAGTTATTGTACTTTTAAGTTTGACTTTTATCGCTTCCGGAATACGCACCGGTTTGAAACCGCTGGCTGTCAGACACGCGGCATAGACATCGGCACGCGCAATCAGTTCGTCTGTATCCGCTCCACCGGCAGTGTCGTCACAGCGATGAATCCGCTGTTGAAAGCGCATGCTGGCAGCGCCCAGTTTGACTGGCGCAGCACTGACCCGAAGCTGGTCATCCAGCCGCGCCGGACCCAGAAAGTCGATTTCCATGCGGTGAATGGCGAACACAATATCCAGTTCACGCTGTAAACGGCTTTGCTCAAAACCCAACTGGCGCAGCCATTCAGTACGGGCTCGCTCGAAAAAATTCACATAGCGGGCGTGATACACCACACCACCGCCATCGGTATCTTCCCAGTACACGCGGATGGGTATATTGAGTTTAGAAATCATTTTATCCACAGATTACATCTCTCATTTGTTGCACGTTTTGAAGCGCTTATCCTTGTTTTACCAGCACCTATGGCGCGTTACAGCCAAGACCACTGTTTTATCAGTCAATACTTGGCGGCCTCAATTCAAGGCAGTATTGCCAGATACACCAACCATACTCACTTCAGTCAGCTTTAATCCGTGTAATCTGTGGACGTTTTTTGTTTAAATCCTTAATCTTTACTGACAAATAAGTCATCGGCATTTCCGGGCGGCTTCAGGCCAAGTAACTGCCAGGCTTTCGGTGTGGCGATGCGGCCACGGGCGGTGCGGCTTAGATAGCCCTGCTGGATCAGATAAGGCTCAATCACATCTTCCAGCGTGCCACGTTCTTCGCTGAGCGAAGCGGCCAGACTGTCGATGCCCACCGGCCCTCCGCCAAACACATCAATCAGGGTTTGCAGCAGACGCCGGTCCATACTGTCGAAACCACGTTCATCAACCTGCAGCAGGGCCATGCCTGACTCGGCAATCTGATGCGTTATCACGCCATCGCCTTTGACCTGCGCGTAGTCGCGCACCCTTCTTAACAGGCGATTGGCGATCCTTGGAGTGCCACGCGAACGGCGGGCGATTTCAGCCGCGCCATCCGGATCGGTGGGGATATTCAGAATACCTGCCGAGCGAGTCACAATCCGTGCCAGTTCACGCGGCGAATAAAACTCCAGTCGTTCGACAATGCCGAAACGGTCGCGCAGGGGTGAGGTCAGCAGGCCGGCCCGGGTGGTCGCGCCAACCAGGGTAAAGCGCGGCAGGTCGAGCTTGATCGCCCGCGCCGCCGGCCCTTCGCCGATCATGATGTCAATCTGAAAGTCTTCCAGCGCAGGGTATAAAACCTCTTCCACCAGCGGGGATAACCGATGAATTTCATCCACGAACAGGACATCACCCGGCTGCAGATTGGTCAGAATGGCGGCCAGGTCACCAGCGCGCTCCAGCACCGGCCCCGAAGTCTGTCGGATAGCCACCCCTAACTCATTGGCAATGACATGCGCCAGGGTGGTTTTACCCAATCCGGGCGGACCGAAAATCAATACATGATCCAGGGCTTCCTGGCGCTGACGGGCGGCCTGGATATAAATTTCCAGTTTTTCGCGCATAACCGGCTGGCCAATATATTCAGCCAGTGTTTTAGGCCGCAGTGAAGCCTCCGCGGCAAGCTCTTCGGCATTGCCAGCGGGCGTCAGGATACGCTCCGGCGCGGTGTAGGATTCAGCCATCAGCCAGTACGTTGTCCGGCCTGTTGCAGCGCAGCCCGGATAATCGCCTCGGTCGACATCGTTTCGGTGGCTACGCTGTTGATCAACCTGTCCGCCTCGACCGGTTTATAGCCCAGGCCCTGCAAGGCATTGCGGGCCTCGGCCAGCGGCCCGGTCGGCGCCTGCTGGCCAGTCGGCATGAACCCGGAACCGAAATCCGTACCATCACCCAGCTTGTCGCGTAGCTCCATCACCAGCCGTTCAGCGGTTTTCTTCCCAACCCCGGAAATACGGGTCAAGCTGGTAATATCGCCGGCCTGCACCGCGGCGGTGAACTCCAGTGGATTCATTCCTGACAGGATCGCCAATGCCATCTTGGCGCCTACGCCACTGATTTTCAGAAGGTTGCGGAATAATTGCCGTTGCCCGCTTTGGGTAAAACCGTACAGGCTGTGCTGGCTTTCACTGATCTGCAGATGCGTCACCAGGGTCACCGGTTGACCGGTGTCAGGAAGTTCACCGAACAATGACAGCGGCACTTCCACCTCATAACCAACGCCGTTAACATCCACCAGTATCTCAGGCGGCTGCTTGGACAACAGCGTGCCCTGTAAGCGTCCGATCATGAGGCTATTTCAGCCAGCCGCTGAGCAGTTTCGCTGTGGTGCTGATCACACAACGCAACCGCCAGGGCATCGGCTGCATCAGCAGGAATTTTGCCTTCCAGCTGCAATAATACTTTAACCATATGCTCTACCTGCGACTTGTCGGCATGGCCACGTCCGACCAGTGCTTTTTTAACCGCATTGGGTGAATATTCAGCGATATCCAGGCCGGTCTGCACGACCGCGCAAATCGCCGCGCCACGCGCCTGACCCAGCTTCAGGGAAGATTCCGCATTGTTATTGACGAATACCTTTTCCACCGCGACCCGTTGCGGCTTGAACTGTTGCAGGCTGTGACTGACTTCGGTAAAGATTTCACCCAGGCGTTGTGGAAACCGGTCGGAAACGGTCCGCACAGTCCGGTAATGCACACAATATGCCTGACCAGCTTCACAGTCGATCACACCGATGCCGGTGCAACGCGAACCCGGATCAATACCCAGAATGCGCATCTTGCTCAACTGACCGACGGGGCTGCCGATACTCAGTCATCCCAGGCCGCGTCCGGAATATCGCCATTGGAATAAACATTCTGAGTGTCATCCAGATCTTCCAGCACATCCAGCAGCTTGACCACCTTGCGGCCGGTGTCTTCGTCCACTTCAATCTCGGTGCTGGCACGCATGGTAACTTCCGCGTTCTCCGGCTCCAGGCCTTTTTCGATCAGACTTTGCTTGACCTGGATATAGTCCTCCGGGGTGGTATGCACTTCCAGCGACCCATCATCGGCAGCGACAATATCATCCGCGCCCGCTTCCAGAGCCGCTTCCATGATCTGCTCCTCGCTGGTGCCGGGCGGATAGTTCAATACCCCGACCTTGTTGAACAGATAAGCCACCGAGCCATCCGTGCCCAGGTTGCCGTTATGCTTGTTGAAGGCATGCCGGACATCCGAGACCGTGCGATTGCGGTTATCGGTTAAACACTCAACCAGAATCGCCACTCCGCCCGGACCGTAGCCTTCGTAGCGGAGCTCTTCATATTCCACGCCTTCGAGCTCACCGGTGGCTTTTTTGATCGCCCGTTCAATGGTGTCCTTGGGCATATTCGCGCCGTTGGCCTTATCGATCGCCAGACGCAAAGCCGGATTGGCATCAGCATCGCCACCACCTTGTCTGGCCGCAACGCTGATCTCGCGAATCAAACGGGTAAATATCTTACCCCGTTTGGCATCCACCGCCTTTTTGCGGTGCTGAATATTGGCCCATTTACTGTGTCCCGCCATAAATGCTTCTGTGCTGACAAAAAAGCTATTTTAACAGTTCCGCTGCAGTCGGGGAGGTCGTTTTTTACAGAGGGTATCCTGATACTCCGGGTTTAGCCGATCGCCTGGTTACAGACGATAAGAATTTCCCGATAATATCGTTCAACCCAACCCCGACCGGGGGTGATTAGGTCGGCTTAGAGCCACAGGTTGATAGGCCGACACCTTTACCACCTTTTGTAAGCCTACCACTGCACCCGGGACGGCCTGCCCTTAAATCAGTATCAAGATGGATTGCCTGGCATCCCATTTACGTACCGACTTAGCAAACCAGCCAACCATCACGGCACACCTCGCCAGCCGTTCAAGCAGTAAGTCGGCCAATGTGAGCGCACGCCCACTTGTTGGCGAAAACCATGCACCAATTGCCATCCCATGGCAGACTGATGCCGACAATGTGTAGGGATCGCGCGTAAAAATGTTAATGAGCCCATGGTTTATTATCCTGATGACACTGGCCTATGTGCTGATGTTATTCGGGCTGGCTTACTTCACCGACAACAGCAGCAAAGCCGATCGGCTGGCGGCGATTACGCCGATGATCTATCCCCTGTCACTGGCGGTGTACTGTACTTCCTGGACCTTCTTCGGGGCGGTGGGAACCGCCGTTGAGAGCGGTTGGGATTACCTGCCAATCTACCTGGGACCGATGCTGGTGATGCTGTTCGGCTACGATTTGCTGAAGCGGATGATCAATATCAGCAAAACCCACCGGATTACATCGATTGCCGACTTTATCGCCTTCCGCTACGGCCGTGACCGGATGCTGGCACTGCTGGTCACGATCGCCTCGGTGATCGGATCGATTCCCTATATTGCCCTGCAGCTGAAAGCCATCACCACGGCCTTTACCACAGTCACTGCCTACAACGGCGTGGAACAGGTCATCTCACCAAAATTGAGTGCGTTTGTCCTGACCGCGGCACTGGCGCTGTTTTCGATTTTATTCGGCACCCGCAATCTGGATGCCAGTGAGCACCATCGCGGCATGATGTGCGCCATTGCCTTTGAATCCATGATCAAGTTGATGGCATTCGTCGCGATTGGTCTGTTTGTGATTTTTGAGGTGATGGACGGCCCCGGCCATTTCGTCCAGCTGCTGCAGCAGGATCTACAAACCAATGCCCGCTTTACCGGCTGGCAGCTGGATAGCGGCTTTCTGGTCAATATCCTGATCGCCACCACCGCGGTGATCTGTCTGCCACGGCAATTTCATGTGCTGGTGGTGGAAAATAAATCCTTGCTTGATTTACGTAATGCGCGCTGGGCATTCCCCCTGTATCTGTTGATCTTCAGCTTTTTTGTACTACCCATTTCACTGGGCGGACAGATGCTGTTTGCCGGTCAGAATGTCAATCCCGATAGCTACGTGCTGGCGATTCCACTCGCCCAGGGTAGCGAGTGGATGACTCTGCTGACTTTTATCGGTGGCTTTTCCGCCGCCACCGGAATGGTGATTGTCGCCACGGTCGCGCTGTCAACCATGATCAGCAACGATCTGGTGATGCCGCTGCTGCTGCGCAGCCGGATATTATTGAACCGCAACCAGCAGGACATCAGCCGGCTGCTGATGCTGGCCAGGCGGATATCGATACCGCTGATTGCGCTGGTAGCCTACATTTATTATCTGCAGATTGAACGCAATGAGTCTCTGGCTGCGATCGGCCTGCTGTCATTTTCCGCGGTAGCGCATTTTGCCCCTCCGCTGATCATCGGACTGTACTGGAAACGCGCTAACCGTCTGGCTGCCCGGGCCGGGCTGGTGGTGGGTTTCAGCGCCTGGTTCGTGGTGCTGTTTCTGCCCTCTTTGATTGATACCCAGCAACCGATGGCCAGCATTGCCGAATTGCCGCTGTGGCAGGAGTTGTTGCACACCATGGCGTACAGTGAGTTCAGCAGCCGAGTGTGCGTCTCACTGATGCTCAATACCCTGACCGTGGTGCTGTTTAGCTTCCTGAATATCGACAAACGTTACCTGGCCCGGTTTCCTTCCGAGAGCGGCCAGCCGGACCTTGGCTATCGGCCTGAACAGGGGCTGATCAAGCTGCACGAGTTAAAGCTGATCGTAGCCCAGTTTATCGGTAAGGAACGTTCTGAAAGCGCCTATAGATCTTATCTGGGCGATAAAACCGATCACTACAAGGAACAGCTGGTCACACCGGCGCTGATCCAGTTTACCGAGCGTCTGCTGGCCGGTTCTATCGGCACCGCTTCGGCCCGCACGGTATTAACAGTGGCGCTGCAGCGGCAGGGACTGGGGGCAGCTGATGTATTGAAACTGCTGGATCAAACCTCGCGGGCGGTGCGCTTTAACCGCCGGATTCTGGAGACCACGCTGAACAATATCAGTGAAGCAGTGTGCGTGGTGGATGAAAACATCCAGTTGATCGGCTGGAACGTGCGCTTTGAACAATTGTTCCGCTATCCCGATGGCATACCCTATGAAGGTCAGTCAGCGGAAGAACTGATGCGCTATAGCGGCGAGCACGGCTTTATGGGCACCAGCAACGTACAGCAACGAATCAATCTGCGTTTGCGACAGATGCGCAATGGCGACTATTACCGGGATATTCGGGACTGGCCGGATGGCCGCGTGATTGAACTGCACGGCATTCCGATGCCGGGCGGCGGTTATTTAACCACTTTCAGTGATATCACCGAGTATAAGCGTACCGAGCAGGCCCTGCGCGAAAGCGAACAGAGCGTGCGTATGTACACTGACAATGCGCCCGCCATGCTGATTTATGTCGATACCGATATCATCATCCGCTTTGCCAACCGAACCTATGCGGAATTTCACGGCCTGCCCAGCGACCAGGTGATCAACCGGAAAGTCAGAGCGGTGATGGGCGAAGCAGAATATGCGCAGCGTAAGCCCTATATTCATAACGCGCTGAAAGGTATCCGGCAACATTACGAAGATGAATTCCAGCGCTATACCAAGGAAAAAGTCTATCTGCTGATCACCTATATCCCGGATATCGGTGAGCAGCAGGAAGTGCGCGGCTTCTTCGCGGTACTGCAGGACATTTCCCAGCGCCGCAAAGCCGAACTGGCGGTAGAGGAAGCTAACGTCATGCTGGAGCAACGGGTGTTCCAGCGCACCGCGGAACTGGAGCGCATGAATGCGCAGCTCGACACCGCCCGTCAGGAAGCGGAAAACGCGAACCGCAGTAAAACCCGTTTTCTGGCAGCCGCCAGCCACGATCTGCTGCAGCCGATGAACGCGGCCCGGCTGTTTGTTTCCGTCATGCAACAGCAGCGTAATAGCTTGCAGGAAACCCAGCAGGAATTGCTGGACCGAATTGATAACAGCCTGGATGCCGCCGAAGAATTGTTAACCGGTCTGCTGGATATTTCCAAACTCGATTCCGGCTACATGCTGCCTAAACTGGATGTGATTTCAGTTGAATGTCTGTTTATTCGACTGGTTAAACAGTTTGCACCGCTGTGCGAAGAGCAGAACATTGAATTCAGAATGCGCAGCCGGGATGTCTGGGTCCACAGCGATCAACAGATGCTGCAGCGCATTGTTCAGAATCTGCTGGCGAATGCCATCCGCTATACCCAGAGCGGCGGTATTCTGCTGAGCTGCCGGCAGCGTGGCGAAATGATTGAAATCGGCGTGTGGGACACCGGCGTCGGCATTGCCAGCGAAGACCAGCAATCCATATTTGCCGAATTCTACCGTTTGGATGCCGGCAAGCGCATGGCCGAAAAAGGTCTGGGCCTGGGACTGGCAATCTCTGAACGCATGGCCAAGGTACTGGAACATCCGCTGGGAGTCAGTTCACGTCTCGGCCGCGGCAGTTATTTCTGGCTACAGGCGCGCCGGGCAGCGCCGATGCTCAAACTGGAAAACCAGCCAAGCAAGCAGCCAAATATCGCGCAGGATCCGCTACCCGGCCTGGAGGTGTTGTGCCTTGATAACGAAGTAGAAATTCTGCACGGCATGGAAGCACTGCTGAGCGGTTGGCAGTGCCGGGTGCACACCGCGGTTGACTATCTGGACGCACGCGAACAATTGGCACAGGACAGCAGGATTGACTTTATTCTGGCTGACTATTACCTGTCACCCGATGCCAACGGGGTTGATCTGGTGGTCGAACTGCGGCGTGAATATGGTCAGCACATGCAGGTGATTATCATTACCGCTGATCGCTCACCGGAATTGGAACGTAAAGTCAGAGACTCAGGCTTCAGACTATTGCGCAAACCCGTCAAACCAGCGGCATTACGGAGTTTGATGCGCAATATGCTGCGCAAGTCACATCCCGGCTAGGTCTGTTATTAGCCCTGGATGCGGCGTGTTATTGCTGCCTGAGAATCTGAATTTGAACAACTCGGGCTGACCAAGCCGACACTCAGGGAACCTGTTAGTTGATGATGTTCTGCGGCGGCTTGACTGACAGCTGACCGGCCGCCAGCACCGCCTGAGTGCGGTTGGTCACCCCCAGTTTGCGCATGATGGCGGTCACATGCACTTTGATGGTAGCCTCGGATACATCCAATTCATGCGCAATCTGCTTGTTCAGCATGCCCAGCGAAATCATGCCCAGCACGCGGAACTGTTGCGGCGTCAGCTGCTTCATGCGCTCGGCCAGTTCAATTTCCGAGGTCGTGCGCCCGCTGATATCACCACTGGCCACTTCCGGCGGTACCCATACATCCCCGCGCAGCACGGTGTTAACCGCGGCCAGGATACTCTCCAGGGAAGACGATTTGGGAATAAAACCGGCCGCGCCATGCTCGATGGAGCGTTGAATAATCCGCGGGTCCTCATTGGCGGACACCATGATGACAGGCAGGTCCGGTACCCGTTTGCACAGATACACCAGGCCTGAAAAACCCTGCATGCCGGGCATGTGCAAATCCAGCAGCACCAGATCAACATCAGGCGTGCTTTCAATCAGTTGTTCCAGACTGTCAAAGTCATTGGCATCAATGAATTCGATCCCCTCATCCAGCTGTTTCAGCGCCTGCTTGATTGCACTTCGGAATAAGGGGTGATCGTCGGCTACGATAACGCGTTCAGGTATTGGCTGCATATGACTGTCTCCTAAGCCCCTATTAATGAATATCTTTATGGTTGCGAAGGTTGGCCCTTGTTGTTATCAGTTCCGCGACCACGGCCGGGTCCGCCAGCGTGGATATATCGCCCAGTTCCGCGGTATCATCAGCAGCGATCCTGCGCAGTATACGCCGCATGATTTTACCCGAGCGTGTTTTCGGCAGGCCCGCCGCCCACTGCAGTAAATCGGGTGTCGCGATCGGCCCTATCTGCGCACGCACCCAGCTCTGTAGCTCCGCGGCCAGTTCGCGGCTCGGCTGTACGGTTCGCAGCAAGGTAACATAAGCATAAATGCCCTGACCTTTGATGGCATGCGGATAACCCACCACCGCCGCTTCAGCAACACTCGGATGCGCGACCAGCGCGCTTTCAATTTCAGCCGTGCCCAGCCGGTGACCGGAAACATTCAGCACATCGTCCACCCGGCCGGTAATCCAGTAATCGCCATCCGCATCCCGGCGGGCACCATCACCGCTGAAATAATAACCGGGAAAACTGGTGAAATAGGTATCGGCAAAACGCTGATGATCACCATACACGCCGCGCATCTGTCCCGGCCAGCTGTCGCTGATCACCAGATTGCCGCTTGCTTCTCCCTCCAGACGGTTACCGTCATCATCCAGCAAAGCCGGTTGAATGCCCAGGAAGGGCCGCATCGCCGAGCCCGGCTTTAACTCATTGGAACCCGGCAGCGGCGTAATCAGAATGCCACCGGTTTCGGTCTGCCACCAGGTATCCATGATCGGACAGCGGCCTTCCCCGACCACGTGATAATACCATTCCCAGGCTTCCGGATTGATCGGCTCACCAACGCTGCCCAGCAATCTCAGCGAATGTCTGGAAGTGGCTTTTACGGCGGCGTCTCCTTCCCGCATCAAGGCCCGTATGGCGGTCGGCGCGGTGTAACAGATATTGACCTCATGCCGGTCACAGATCTGCCAGAAACGGCTCGCATCAGGATAATGCGGGACACCTTCGAACATCACCGTGGTTGCCGCATTGGCCAGCGGGCCATAAACAATATAACTGTGCCCGGTCACCCATCCGACATCGGCGGTACACCAGTAGACATCGCCCGGATGGTAATCGAACACATAACGATGGGTCAGCTGCGCATACAGCAGGTAGCCGGCGGAAGTGTGCAGCACGCCCTTTGGCTTGCCGGTTGAACCGGAGGTATACAGGATAAACAGCGGGTCTTCCGCCCGCATACGGGCGGGCGGGCAATCATTGCTGACCGTTTGCCGGGCCTCATGCCACCACACGTCACGCTCCGCTTGCCAGCTGATCTGATTGCCGCAATGTCTGACCACCAGTACCTGTCGCACTATTTCACTCACGCCCGGTCTGTCCAGCGCGGCATCAACATTGGCTTTCAAGGGTATGGTTTTACCACCGCGCACGCCCGCGTCAGCGGTAATAATATATTGACTGTCACAGTCCAGAATCCTGCCCGCCAGCGCATCCGGAGAAAAACCACCAAACACCACCGAATGAATCGCGCCAATTCGGGCACAGGCCAGCATGGCATAGGCCGCTTCGGGAATCATCGGTAAATAAATGCTGACCCGGTCGCCCTGTTCGACCCCCAGCGCAAGCAGCACGTTGGCAAACGCACAGACCTCGTTATACAGCTCCTGATAACTGATGCGGCGATGCGTGCCCGGCTCATCGGCTTCCCAGATGATCGCCGTGTGCGCGGCTTTATCCGGCAGGTGACGGTCAATACAGTTGTAGCAGACATTCAGTTCACCATCTTCAAACCAGCGGATGCGCAGATTATTCCGGTCAAAATCAACATTCTTGACCTGCGTGAACGGTTTCATCCAGCTCAGTTGCTGACTGGCCTGCTGTGCCCAGAAGGCCTCATTATCATCAATAGAACGCCGGTACAGACTCTGATAGCTGTCCTCGTCTAACCAGGCACGTGCTCGAACCTGCTGTGGTATTGAATATTTTTTAGTCAAATCTCACCTTGTTTGCGGGCTGCCGTCATCCTTGCTGCAGTAAACAACGGCGTGAGGAAGCCGGGATTATCTGGTGACCGAGCTGTATTGTTATTCTTATAAGCTGATTACACCCTGCACGAACTAAAAGTAAAATACAACCAAAGCTTTACAGGCTAAAGTCTTAGTCTGCTATTTAACCAATCAGCTAAAAATGACCGTGCTGCAGAAAATGAGTGATTTTCTCCGCTACTTTGGCCACCATGACCAACTGCGTATGCGTTACCGGCAGCACGGTATGATCACGCAATCCCGGGCTGCGGGTTTCCTTAAGCAATACCGTCCCGTCATTGGCATCCAGCAGGCGGCCGGTTATCTGGCCGATGCCCAGCGCACGGTTGCCGGCAATCATGCCCACTTCGCGATCCGCAGGCAATTCCCCGAATCCCTGACACAGCACCCCGGCACTGCGCCCCAGCGCTGGCCTCAGCAACGCCTGTTCGCCAATCCGCCGTGCCACATGGCTGCCATGCAGTGGTGTACCCAGCAATACCGCCCGCCCCTGCGAGGCGAGCTCAAACTCGACCAGCATCCGCAAAATCAACAACCCGCCCAGACTATGCCCGACAAAATGCTGTTCGCGGGCCTGACTGGCGCGCGCGAACTTCTGTAAGGCCTTAACATTGCGGGCAAACGGCTGACTGATGGTGGGGTAGGAAAACACCCTGACCTGCCAGCCCTGCCTGCGCAACCGGCCAGCCAGCAGCGCCATACCCAGACCGTGATACCACAGTCCATGCACCAGGATGATTTCCTGATCCGGCCTGATCGGTGTAGCGGCCACGCTAACCCACCGGATTGCTGCCGGGCTCCGGATACAACTCACTCATCGGCACCGAGCGGCCATGATCGACCACCATGCGGGCATGTTTGCGCCGCAGGCGCCGTGGCTCGGCTACCCCGCAGGAGTGGGCAATAATCCCGACCTCTTTTTTCAGGTTATCGGCATAATGCGCCACCCGTTGGGATTTTTGCGCCGGGACCAGCCCGCCCTGGAGTTTTTTATTGTGGGTGGTAATGCCGGTCGGACAGGTGTTTTTATTACATTGCAAAGCCTGAATACAACCCAGTGAAAACATAAATCCGCGCGCCGAATTAATAAAATCCGCCCCCATGCATAACGCCCAGGCAACCATGGTAGGTGTTATCAGCTTGCCTGAAGCGATCACCCGGATGCGCCCGCGCAAACCATGCTGAATGAGTTTATCCACCAGCATCGGCAGGCTTTCACGCAGTGGCAGCCCGACATCATCCATCAACGGCATCGGGGCCGCACCGGTACCGCCATCGGCGCTGTCCAGGGTAATAAAGTCGGGCGCCGACTCGGGACCCCGACGGTTGATTTCGACACACAGCGCATCCAGCCAGTCGGACCCGCCGATCACCGCTTTGAAGCCCACTGGTTTACCGGTGACTGTCCGAATCTTTGCAATCATGTCGAGCAGGTCAGCCTCGGAATTGATTTCCGGATGGCGATTCGGACTGATTGAATCCTGGCCTTCCGGAATCCCGCGTATGGCGGAAATTTTCGCCGTCACCTTGCCACCCGGCAGAATACCGCCCTTGCCCGGCTTGGCGCCCTGACTCAGCTTGAGTTCAAACATCCGCACTTGTTGATGAGCAGCCATTTCGCGTAATTTTTCTTCGCTCAGGCGGCCTTCTTCGTCCCGCACACCGTACTTGGCGGTGCCGATCTGGAACACCACGTCGCAACCGCCCTCCAGATGATAAGACGATAACCCGCCCTCGCCGGTATTCAGCCAGATATTGGCCTGTTTGGCGCCCATCGACAGCGCCCGCACCGCCGGTGTGGACAGCGACCCGTAACTCATCGCCGAGATGTTTAAAAATGACGGCGCCAGATACGGCTCACGGCTGAACGGGCCGATCTCCAGCGGCTCCGCGCTGACCACGTCCTCATCCAGCGTGGGGTACGGACAATTGGCAAAAATGATGGTGCCTTCCAGGTTCAGGCGCCGGGTCGAACCGAACGCCACGGTATTGTCCATATTTTTAGCGGCCCGGTAAGCCCAGGAACGTTCCGCCCGGTTAAACGGCATCTCCTCGCGATCCATAGCGAAAAAGTACTGCCGGAAAAATTCGCCCATGTGTTCAAACAGATACCTGAACCTGCCTATCACCGGATAGTTGCGCCGGATGGTGTGCTCGGTCTGAGTTCGGTCGGCCAGGTATAGCCAGCCGATCCACAGCACTGCGATTCCCACTGCAAAAATAAACAGAAAGGCCAGGATTTCGAGTAGGTTCAGCAGAAATGACGCTGCGTCTGTCATGTTTTTTCCTTGGTTATCAATTGCTCAGCACCTGCCTGACGAGGCGAGTGATTTATCCCATCAGACATACCGGCGCCGATTCGGTCAGCTCGGCATAGTGTAGCCGCAACCTGCTCAGGTCCACAGTATTTAAAAACGAGGAATAGGCCAGGTAACTTAACAGGAAACGCCGATCAGCCGCCCACGGCGGCAAAAACTTCGGCGCCTGGCAATAACCGGCGACGGCCAGTTCCGCCAGCGCGGCGATATCCTCAATATCCAGCTTGCCGCAGAACAGCAGGTGCAGTAAATCAGCGCGCCCCAGACTCACGCAACTGCGTAAAAAATTATGCACCCGCAGCAGGCCTTCCAGGTATACGATATCTTTGGTAAAAGGCGCACCACCACTCAACACACCACCCCGGAACACCCGCCGGGTATTTTCAAAGGATTGCTTTTTCTCACCGCCGGTGCGTTCCAGAAAGTATTGGTAAACCTGTAGAAAATCCGCACCATCGATAGCCATCTGAATGGCGATGACCCGATCGGTCAGACGCCGCAGGCGATCCAGTTCCATACTGCCGGTGATAAACTCGGCAAACACCGCCAGGCCCTCCTGGGTGCGGGTGGTGCCGGGATGGCTGCGCGCCAGTATCGGCAACGCCTGCTGGGCGCGACCGTTGAGCGAGGTGGCAACATGAATATAAGCCTCGTGATGAATCAGCTGGGCGACATCCTTATCGCTGAATAAAGCCGCGCTGCGGATGCGGATACTGCGCGCCCCGGCCAGCGCATTGGCGGACAACTCTTCCACCACCTGGACCTGGGGCGCCTGCGCACCGAACATTTTGTCCACTGCAATGCGCATTTCAGCAGCCAGAGCCTGGGCATCATAGCTGGTACCGAGGTTTTCCAGTTCCAGATTAGCCAGCTTGCTGAGGGTGTGGTCAAAACTCCGTGCCAGCGCCAGCACCGTGGTTTTACCATCCGGCAGGCGGCCTGACGGTTGTCCATATAGCTCGCTGGAATGCTCCAGAAATCCCGGCTGGCCGATCTGCGACAACATCAGCGCGCCCTGTTCTATCGCGCTACATAGGCGCAGCAGCCATTGGTTGATGGGGGTAGCGGCGCTGCCCAGTTTTCGCCGGATGCCACGCCGGGCATCGCTCACCGCCTGTAGGGTTTCGGCGGGATCGAAATCAGGATAATCGACCACCGGCAGCCGCTGTTCACCGGCCGCGAAAAAATCCTGCCGAACACTGGCAGGCCAGGCCAGGCTGCGTAAAATCCGCACTGGCCGTTCCGCCGCGCAAAGCTGTTCAAGTATGCGGGTAACAGCCTGAATGGGTAACGTTTGCGACATATTTATTGATTTTCCAGCGACGCTTTGGCGGTGATGGTGTTCAGATACTCCCTGATCGGCGGCAAGGCGTCATGCAGCGCGGTAAAATCATCCCGCCGCAGGATCAACACCCGGCAGTCAGTGGCCGCACGAAGTGTGTCGTCGGTGGCCAGGTTATCGGGCAGAAACTGATTGCCCCAATGCTCTCCCGCATCCAGTTGTTGCACCTGCCGTTGACCGTCCGGGCCAGTCCGCAGCCATTCCAGCTGGCCATCGACGACGATATACAGACCATCCACAATCTGTCCCGGCACCACGATCAGATCGCCAGCAGTGTATCGCACGTAACGGCAGGCACGCGTGGCGCGGGTGCTGACCTGAACAATAGTGCGCGGCACAAAATAGTCCAGAAACCAGTTCAGCGCTACCCGCAGCTTGGTGATGAAGCCGGGCAGCATCAGCATATAAAAACCACGCCACATGGACCAGGCCAGCACACCGGAAAAACGGACACCAAACACTTTCGCCACCGCCTTGTAATTACCGATTGAAGCCAGTGAACCACGCGGCTTATAGTGAAATGACCGGGTTGGCCGACCGGCCAGGGTCGCGGCCATATTAGCCGCCAGGCAGCGCGCCTCGCGCACCGCGAACTGCGCGGTCGGCGGTGCATAGTCACTGGCTGTCCGCGGATTTTCGGTCAACGGAATCAAAGCGGTGTCACCCAGACTCCAGACATTCTCGCGGCCACTGACCTGCAGGCTTCGCTGGGTGACAATTTTACCCCGCTCCAGCTTAAGCCCTTGCTTTTCCTGCAGCTCCAGCACCAGCTGGCTGGGTCCATTACCGATGGTGCTGACCAGCGTGGCGGTCTGAATCCTGTCACCGTTATCCAATTCCACCGCTGTTGCGCTGGCGGACTTCAAGCCGCAATTCAACCGGATACTGATCCCGCGCCGCTGCAATTGGCGGTGTGCATAGGCCGCCAGACTGGCGGGTAACTCCGGTAATATCCGGTCACCGCGCTGCACCAGGATACCGCGCAACTCATCCGGCCGGATATTGGGATAATATTTCAGCGTACGGGCAATCATTTCAGACATTTCACCGATGGTTTCCACCCCGGAAAAGCCGCCGCCGGCCACCACGAATGTCAGCAGGCGCTGCTTTAGAACTTTGTCCTTGGTGATATCGGCGTGCTCGAGACGCTCAATGACCATATTGCGCAGGTGGTGGGCATCCGAGAGATTCTTTAAGGTCAGACTGTGCTCACTGAAACCGGGCAGGAACGACAGATTGGTGGCCTGGCCATTGGCAATCACCAGATGGTCATAATGGCTCTCCAGCAGACGCCGCTTGCTGCCCTGCACCAGCTGAACGATCTGCCGGTCGAAATCGATATCCCGCACCTCGGCCATGCGAAACTCGATTCCCGGCAGCATTAAACGCAGCGGAGTAACCGCATCCTGCGCGTTGATAGTGCCGGAAGCCACTTCCGGGAGCAATGGCTGAAAAACGAAATAATTGCTGTCGTTGATCAGTTCTATAACGACCCGATCGCCCAGTCGCCGGCGCAGTTGTTTAGCTGTATAGGCACCGCCGAAACCGGCGCCGATAATAATGATTCGGTGCTTCGGCTGCCCGCAAGCGGCCATTTTCAGGCAGGCTTCACGGTAGTATTCCAGACCATCAGTTTCTCAACCTGCATGTCTTCTATGCTGTAAGGCATACCACCGATACCGTGTCCGGACTGCTTCAGACCGGCAAAAGGCATGCCATCAACCCGGAAGGCGGTATGGTCGTTGACCATGATCGCTGCCGCGTCCACTCCGCTGAATACCTGCTCGGCGGTATGCAGACTGCTGGTAAACACCGCCGCCTGGAAGGCGTATGGCAAAGCATTGGCCGAGGCAATCGCGGCCTCCAGATCGTCGTAGGCATACACACACACCACCGGACCGAACACTTCCTGAGTGCTGACCCTGACGTCAGTCGGCGGATTCAGCAACACGGTGGGGGCATAACATTGATGGTCCAGGGCTTCTCCCCCACACAACAACTGTGCGCCACCGTCCACCGCTTCGCTGACCCATTCATGCACCCGCTCGACCTCAGCGGCTCGTATCAACGGTCCGACTTCAGTATCTTCAGCGGCCGGATCACCCACTTTCAACTGTTGCGCGCGAGCCGCCAGATCGTGGGCAAACTGCTCTGCAATCGAGCTTTCAGCAAACACCCGCTGGACCGAAACGCAGACCTGTCCGGCATGATAGAAACCGCCCTTGGCCACCGCCGGCAAGGCGGCCTCCAGGTTTGCATCAGCGGCGATAAACAACGGCGCGACACCGCCATGTTCCAGCGCACAGCGGGTGCCCGGCGCCAGCTTGGAACGCAGCATCCAGCCCACCTTGGCACTGCCGATAAAGGTGAAAAACGCCACCCGCTCATCGGTCACCATGGTTTCGGTTAACTCATTGTCGGCCGGCAATACAAACTGGCACCACTCGCTGGGCAGCCCGGCCTCGTGGGCTATGCCTACGAATGCCTGGCACGACAGCGCGGTATCCTTGGCCGGTTTGACCAGCACCGGGCAACCAGCGGCGATGGCAGTGGCCACCTGGTGTACGATCAGGTTGAGCGGATGATTGAAGGCGCTGACCGCCACCACCACACCCCGCGGTTCGCGCTGCGTGAAGGCCCGCCGCCCTTGCGAAGCCGCCGTGCCGCCCATCGCGATAACGTGGCCCTGATCGCCGCGGATGACTTCGATACAGATTTTGACGCCATCAACGGCCCGGGCCGCTTCCGCCCGCGAATCGATCAGCGGTTTACCACCTTCGCGCGCCGCCTGTATGGCCAGTTGTTCCTGCCTTTCACTGAGCAGTGTCGCGATCCGCTCCAGAATCTCAACCCGCCGGTGCAGCGGCAACCAGCCGCTTTTATCGGCATGCAGCCGGGTCGCGGTCGTTAATGCCCGCTCAATGGTCTGGGCATCCGCGATCGGCACCTGTCCCAGTTCGCTGCCGTCGTAGGGAGACTTAACAGTATGCATATTGCTCATCGTTCAAATCCTTATCTGGTGAGGGCCGTCAAGCGACGGGTTGGGTCATTTCGCCCAGCCGCTGGGTCAGGATCGGATTTTCGCGGTAATCCACCGGCGCCACCACCAGACTGGGCCCTTGTTCATTAAATGCTGTTTCCAGGATGCCCTGCAAATCCCGGCTTTGCCTGACATGATGACCGTGCCAGCCGAATGCCGCCGCCAGTTGCAGCCAGTCAGGATTACCAAAACTCAGGTCAGTATGATGATCGAATTCACTCTCCTGCTTCCAGGCGATCAGGCCATAACCGCCATCCTCCCAAACCAGCACCACGATATTGGAATTCAGCCGGCGGGCGGTTTCCATCTCCTGTACATTCATCATAAAACCGCCGTCACCACAGATTGCGAGGGTGCGCCGCTCGGGAAACACCAGATCGGCGGCAATTACGCCCGGCAGAGCAAAGCCCATTGAGCAGAAACCGTTTGGAATCAGGCAGGTGTTTGGCGCATGACACTGATAGTGCCTTGCGATCCACATCTTGTGTGCGCCCACATCCGAAAGCAGTACATCATCAGGTCCCATCACCCGCCGGACATCCCACAGCATTTTCTGCGGGCGGATCGGGCCTTTGACATCATCATCGGCATGCATGGCAAACTCTGCCAGCATGCGCTCGCGCATGCGCCCCTGATGGGCCAGATCATAGTCCGGCACGCCGCGCTCGCGCAGCCGTTCGTTAAGCATCCATAAGGTATGCGCCAGGTCACCGATCAACTCGACTTCAGGATCATAATGTTCATCAATTTCAGCGGGCAGAAAATCCGCATGAATAATGCGTTTGTCGGACTTCGGGTTCCACAGATGCGGGTGATATTCGACCATATCGAAACCCAGTGTGATCACCAGATCAGCTTCGTCAATCACCAGGGTCGGCAAGTCCTTGCTGCCCAGCCCAATGGTAAACAGACAATGGTCAGCATCCATATCCACCGCGCCCTTGGCCATAAACGTGCTCAGTACGCCAATGCCGGTGGCTTCACAGAAAGCACGCAACTGCTTGCTGGCGCGCTTGCGAATGGTGCCGTTACCGGCAATGATGACCGGCTTTTTGGCCTGCCTGAGCAATTCGAACGCCCGGTCCGTGATTTTGTCATCCGGGACCGGCCGGCGGTAACGATGCACCGTCATCGGTTCGGCCTCGGTGTCGTGCTTGGCGATATCTTCGGGTAACTCGATGTGCACCGCTCCCGGCTTTTCACCCCGCGCAACCCGCACCGCTTTGCGGACGATCTCCGGGATGGTGCTGGCGTTGTAAACCGTTGCCGCCCACTTGGTGACCGGCTCGAACATATCCACCACATCCATAATCTGATGCGATTCCTTGTGCAGCCGGCTGGTCGCCCCCTGTCCGGTCAGCGCCAGCAGTGGCGCGCGGTCCATATTGGCATCAGCAACGCCGGTAATGAGGTTGGTCGCGCCCGGGCCCAGCGTGCCCAGACAACCGGCCGGATTGCCGGTCAGACGGCCATAGACCTCCGCCATGAAAGCAGCACCCTGTTCGTGCCGGGTCAAAATAAATCGGATTTTGTCAGATTTTTCCAGCGACATCATGAAGTCTGCGTTTTCCTCGCCGGGAACCCCGAAAATATATTCGATACCTTCGGTTTCCAGGCATTTCACAAACAGGTCAGAGGCTTTCATGCAGTTTCTCCATTAGCAGGGGCAGGCAATAAATTATCCGGATAGTCGGTTACTGGAAAATTAAGATCATGGTTTCAATCAACTCAACATAATAACCTAGCCGCTGAATCTGGCAACAGGCTATTTTCGTCAGGCTTTTCAATCAGCCGGATAGCAAACCCCGGCACCGCCCAGGCCGCAGTAACCATTCGGGTTTTTGGCCAGATACTGCTGATGGGATGAATCAGCGTAATGGAAACATCCGGCCATGCTGATTTCGCTGGTAATCGGCTGCTGATGGCCATGTAACCGCAGTTGCCGCTGATACACGGATTGCGAATGCCGGGCAGCGGCAAGCTGAGTTGAGGTATACGTCATGATCAATGAGCGATACTGGGTACCGATATCATTACCCTGACGCATACCCTGGGTAGGGTCGTGCGACTCCCAGAAAACCTGCAACAATGCCTGATAGGTTATTTTTTCCGGTGCATAAACCACCAGCACGGCCTCAGCATGACCGGTGTTGCCACGGCACACCTGGTGGTAAGTCGGATGCTCGACATGACCGCCCGCATAACCCGCTGCAGTGGTATAAACACCTGGCAGAACCCAGAATTTTCTTTCCGCGCCCCAGAAACAGCCCATGCCAAAAACCGCCACTTCGAGCTGCTCGGAAAATGGCGGCAACAGGCTGTTGCCCAGCACCGGATGCACGGACAATGGATCGCCCGGCAAGGTATGTTGAAAGTCAAACGGTTGATCCATGTTTAAACTCTTCGACTCGATTTTATCCAGACCCGCATGATACCCAAACAACAGGACCGGCATGCGCCGTGCATCTTTCAAATTCGATCATTCTTCCAGTGAACGCCGCTGGCCATGCAGCCAGCTGTGCTGACAGCCGGTTTTCTGAACAGCTGACCGCAACCCGACCGCAGGCAGACAGCTGCCCACCAGCTTACCGCCGGATCACAATGCCGCCTGGCACTTCAGGACAGCATCCATTTACCTGCATAAATTTTATTGAACCAGCGACGATCCATGGCAGATTAAATCAGAGAGTTCAGCGTTCCTTAAAATTATCGACAGCGACCTATCTGTCACTGACTTAATTATCAATTGGATTTTATCCGTCGAACAAAAAACTCAACCACGTGATAACCGGACCGGCCGAAACCACCATCGTCACTGCCAATAACAAACAGGTCTTCCCCCGAAATTGAATATTCGAGCTGATAATTACAATTGATAATAATTTATACAACATGCTTGCCCTAATGAAAATTATGTGAATACAACCAGGCGGGCTCCAATTTAATCTGAGGTTGCCTAATCAATTCGTCTATTTTTTATCTTTTGCTCTCCACCGCGAGAGAATTCCGCAACTCGTTGCACGGTATCTGATGAGGTTAGGCAATGGAAAGGAATTTGATGCCTACAACATATAGTTCATATAACTATCCGTTATATCATCAGCACCTCCATACAACCTCTAGCGGCCGTTTATGACAATGGCCTTCACCACTGGAGTAATCCTTATATTATTTACATGGAGAAAATAATGACAGCATCAGATACCCCGCGGGACACGGACGGTCAGACCCGGAAATTCTGCTTATTAAACAAAACTTTTTCAGCGCTGCTGGTTGCTGCCGGTTGTTTAGCAACCAGTGCGTTTGCCGCTGAATCGGTCATCGAAATGGCTGCCGCTGAGCAGCTTCAACAACAGCATACAAGTGCCGCTAAATATCTGGCATCCAGCGACAAGAGCAAAGTCATACCCAATCAATATATCGTGGTACTGGATGCAACGCAGCTAGCCGGCAACAAACGTGGTCCGGTTGATATGGCCAGCGCGGTTGCGGATTTTGCCTCCACCGCCGAGTACACCATGAACGCGGAAATCCTGCATCAATACAGCGGTGATCTGAACGGTGTCGCGCTGCGGCTGGAAGCCGAGCAACTGGGACGACTGCTGGCCAACCCCGCGGTCAAATATATTGAGGAAGACACCATCGCTGAACTGTCGGCGGTACAGAACAACCCGACCTGGGGACTGGATCGTATCGACGAGCGTTCCCTACCGCTGGATAATGCCTATGATTCTGATCAGACCGGCGCCGGTGTAAATGTTTATATTATCGATACCGGCATTGATCTTGACCATCCCAATTTCAGCGGCCGCGTGGTATTCGGTTTTGATGCCATCGGCGATGGCCGCAATGGCAATGACTGCAATGGACACGGCACTCACGTAGCCGGCACTTCCACCAGCGAGACCTATGGGGTGGCCAAGGATGCCACCGTCTACGCGGTGCGGGTATTCGGCTGTGGCAGCACCACTTCCAGCTCCAATATTATCGCCGGCATGCAATGGGTGAACAACAACGCCCAATTACCGGCTGTGGTTAATATGAGCTTAGGTGGTCCGGTCAGCACCACTGAGAACAATCTGGTGCAAAGCATGACCAACAATGGCATCGTGGTGGTGGTTGCGGCCGGCAATGAAAATCAGAACGCCTGTAACAGATCACCAGCCAGCGCGCCTTCGGCTATCACGGTGGCTTCCACTACCATTTCAGATGCGCGTTCAAGCTTTTCCAATTTCGGTTCCTGCGTGGATATTTTTGCGCCGGGTTCCAGCATTACCTCAACCTGGCTGAATGCCGGCACCAACACCATCAGCGGCACCTCGATGGCCAGCCCGCATGTGGCCGGCGCGGCCGCGCTGGTACTGGATTCCAACGCCGGCCTATCGGTCAGTGGCGTAACCAGTAATCTGCTCAACAACGCCACCAGCGGCGCAGTCAGCAACACCAGTGGTTCGCCCAACCTTTTGCTGTATATGGCGCATCTGAATGGCGGCACGCCGCCTCCGCCTCCCCCACCACCGGGCTCGTGTGCATTTGAAGATGACTTCGGCACATCCACCGGCTGGACCATTGACGGCGCCAGCACCTGCAGCACCGGCACCTATGTACGCGGCAATCCCAACTTCCAGTCCACCAGCGGCGTGACCACGCAGGTGGGCGGTGATTCGGACGGCAATAACTTCGCGGTCTACACCGCCAGCAACACCAGTGTTGGCAATGCCGACGTGGATGGCGGTGTATGTATCGCACGCTCGCCCACCATTGCGGTCAATCAAAGCTCAACCCTGTCCTTTGACTGGTTCCACGGCCAGCGTGACAGCGGCGATGATGCCAGCGGCGATTTCTTCCGGGTTGAATATTCACTCAATGGCGGTTCCAGCTTTAACAGCGCCGTCAGTCTGGGTGACAGCCAGAGAAATGCGGCCTGGACCTCCTCCAGCGCCAGTATTCCAGCCGGTTCCAATGTGGTCATCCGCATCAGCACCAGCGACGGCGCGTCAGCCGGGGATATTATTGAAGGCGGTATTGATAACGTCGCGATCTGCTCTCAATAAACCTAACCCAATCTGATCGATTAACTGGCGGGGCCACTGGCCCCGCTTTTTTTTAAGCTCGGCCAGCCGCTTGTCAGCTCAGACCAAAACCGGCTTTTCTTACCTGTTTAATTTCATCCCGGATTCGGGCAGCCTGTTCAAACTCCAGATTCTCGGCGTGATCGTACATCTGTTTTTCCAGCTGCGCGATGGTGCGCGCGGCGTTTTTGAGCTCCTGCTGGGGTTCGGCCAGATAGCTTTTACGGGACTCGGCCACTTTGCTTCTTTGCTTGGCTTTATCGCTGGCTTTTTTGTGTGCCGGGGTGGCGTGCGCGCCCTGCATGATGTCGCCGATGGATTTTTTGATGGTTTGCGGTGTGATGCCGTGTTTGATGTTGTAGGCCACTTGTTTCTCGCGACGACGATCGGTTTCACCGATGGCCCGTTGCATGCTGCCGGTTATTTTGTCGGCGTATAAAATGGCTTTACCCTCTAAATTACGGGCCGCCCGCCCTATGGTCTGAATCAACGAACCTTCCGAGCGCAGAAAACCTTCCTTGTCAGCATCCAGGATGGCTACCAGTGAAACTTCCGGCATATCCAGACCTTCGCGCAATAAATTGATCCCCACCAGCACATCAAACACGCCCAGACGTAAATCACGGATAATCTCCACCCGCTCCACGGTATCGATATCCGAATGCAGATAGCGCACCTTGATGCCGTGTTCCGACAGGTATTCAGTCAGATTTTCCGCCATCCGCTTGGTCAGAGTAGTAACCAGCACCCGGTCACCCTGGGCGGTGCGCAGGTGTATTTCCGACATCAGATCATCCACCTGGGTGCCCACCGGCCGGATTTCCACTTCCGGATCAATCAAACCGGTGGGACGGACCAACTGCTCCGCCACGGTTTCTGACAAATCCAATTCATAAGGCCGCGGGGTGGCGGAGACATAAATGGTCTGCGGCGCGCGGTTGGCCCATTCTTCAAACTGCAGCGGCCGGTTATCCAGTGCCGAGGGCAACCGGAAACCATATTCAACCAGCGTTTCCTTGCGTGACCGGTCACCTTTGTACATGGCGCCGATTTGCGGCACCATCACATGGCTTTCATCCAGAATCAGCAGCGCGTCATCCGGCAGGTAGTTGTACAGCGTCGGCGGTGGCTCGCCGGGCTGGCTGCCGGTCAAATGCCGGGAGTAATTTTCCACCCCGTTGCAGTAACCCAGCTCCAGCATCATCTCCAGATCAAATTTGGTGCGCTGTTCGAGACGCTGGGCCTCCAGCAGGCGGTTGTTGCCGCGCAGCTGCTCCAGGCGTTCAACGAGCTCGAGCTTAATGGCTTCGATGGCATCCAGCACGACCTGACGGGGCGTCACGTAATGAGACTTGGGGAAAATGGTGAGGTCCTGATATTGCTGCAGTACTTCGCCGGTCAACGGATCAAACAAAGCCAGCCCATCGATCACATCATCAAATAATTCAATACGCACCGCTTCGGTGTCGGAGTCACCGGGAAATACATCGATAATGTCGCCGCGCACCCGATAGGTGCCGCGCCGCAGTTCCATATCATTGCGCGCATACTGCATTTCCGCCAGTCGCCGCACCACCTGACGCTGATCGAGGTCAGCGCCGCGCTCCAGCTTCAGGGTCATGGACATAAACGAGGTCGGATCACCCAGGCCGTAGATGGCCGAAACCGTACCCACGATGATCGCGTCCCGGCGCTGCAGCAGGGTTTTGGTGGCCGACAAGCGCATCTGCTCGATATGCTCGTTGATGCTGGAATCCTTTTCGATGTAAGTATCGCTGCTGGCGACGTAGGCTTCGGGCTGGTAGTAATCGTAGTAACTGACGAAATACTCCACCGCGTTATCAGGAAAATACTCTTTAAACTCTCCGTATAGCTGCGCCGCCAGCGTTTTGTTGGGCGCCATCACCAGTGTCGGGCGCTGCAGTTCGGCAATCACGTTGGCCATGGTGAAGGTTTTACCGGAGCCGGTAACCCCCAGCAGTGTCTGGTGCTGCTGTCCGGCATGCAGGCCCGCGATCAGTTGCCGGATGGCAGTGGGCTGATCGCCGGAAGGTTGATAGTTGGAAGCCAGTTTAAATGCTTTTGCGGATGTCATCGAATAAGGTTTTGTCCGGGCAACTTGGTATTATAGCCCGGCTGTTTTTTTGATCGCACTGCTACCAACACCAAGGAATACCATGCGTCTAGCTGAACGTCTGCAACAAATCAAACCTTCCGCCACGCTGGCGGTCGCCGCCAAAGCCGCCGAACTGAAAGCCGCCGGGCAGGATGTCATCGGTCTGGGTACCGGCGAACCGGACTTTGCTACACCCGCTAGCGCCTGCGAGGCCGCGGTGGCTGCGATGCAGGCCGGTCAGACCAAATATACCGCGGTGGATGGTACCGCTGAGCTGAAGCAGGCGATTATCGCCAAACTGCGGCGCGATAACGGTTTGTTATACAGCCCTGCTGAGATCATTGTTTCCACCGGCGCCAAACAGTGTCTGTTTAATATGTTGCTGGCGATGCTGAACCCGGGTGATGAAGTGCTGGTCCCGACCCCCTGCTGGGTGTCCTATCCGGATATGGTGCGCTTGGTCGGCGGCGTGCCGGTTGAAGTATTCGCCAGCAGCCGGCAGCAGTTCAAAGTCACGCCTGAGCAACTGGAGCAGGCCGTCACGCCTAAAACCCGCCTGTTGATGCTGAACTCACCGAGCAATCCGACCGGCATGGCCTACAGCAAGGACGAATACCGTGCCCTGGCGGAATGGTTGCGGCGGCATCCGGAAATTGCCGTCAGCAGCGACGAAATCTATGAACACATTTACTGGGGAGAGGAGCCTTTCATCAGCTTTGGCAGCGCCTGTCCGGAATTGCGTGACCGTATCATGATCATCAACGGGGTATCTAAAGCCTATGCCATGACCGGCTGGCGCATCGGCTATCTGGCCGGTCCGGAAGCACTGATCACGGCGATGCGTAAAATTCAGAGCCAGTCAACCTCGAATGCCTGTTCGATCGCTCAGGCCGCGGCCGTGGGAGCGTTGCATGGCGATCAGCACGGCGTCACTCTGATGCGGGATGAATTTCAACGCCGGCATAACTGGCTGATTCAGGCGCTCAACGATATTCCGGGCGTCACTTGCCAGCCGTGTGACGGGGCCTTCTACGCCTTCCCATCCTTTAGTGAGGCGATTGTCTCAATTTCCGGCGTCAGCGATGATGCCGAGTTGGCCGAGTGGTTACTGGAGCATGCCCAGGTCGCGGTGGTCCCGGGCAGCGCTTTTGGCGCACCAGGCCATCTGCGCCTGTCGTTTGCCACCAGCATGGAAGTGCTGCAGGAAGCGGTTAAACGCATCCGGAGCGCGCTCAGCTAGCGGGGCCCGGAGTCAGTTTCTTTTAACCCGCAGCACGCTGTTTCAATTGCAGCATTTAAAACCAGTTATTGCGCCGAAACCACCAGACCAGCAATGCCACGATACTGACTACCGCCGCCCAGAAGGCCGGATAGGCCCAGCGCCAGTGCAGCTCGGGAATAACATCAAAATTCATGCCGTACACGCCGGCCAGAAAGGTGATGGGGATAAAAATCGTGGCAATCACGGTCAACACCCGCATCACCTCGTTCATCTTATGGCTGAGCATGGACAGATACAGTTCCATCAGGCTACCGGTGGTCTCGCGCAGGGACTCGGTCAGGTCCATTAATTGCAGGCAATGATCATACACATCGCGCAGGAACATCAGGGCATCTTCCCGCAACTCCAGCAAACCATCCCGATACAGATGATCAGCGACCTCGCGGGTCGGCCAGAGCACACGTCGCATGGTCACCAGATCACGCTTGATCTGATGCAGTGCTTCCATATGCTGACGTTGCGGGTCCTCACTGATCTTCAGTTCCAGGTCCTCAAGCCTGTCCGCATAATATTCCAGCGCCGGAAAGCCCAGATCAACAATCGCATCAACCAGGGCATAAATCAGGTAGCCGGAACGGCGCTGGCGTAACCGGGAGTCTGGTTTTTTCAGGCGTTCACGCACTCCGCCCCACGGGTCACCCGATCGCTCCTGGAAGGTAATCACCAGGCCGGGTTGCTGGAACAGACTGATCTGCTCAGTGGTTAGCTGTCCATCGCTCAGGCTGACACTGCGCAGCACCAGGAAATTCTGCTCCTCGAAGCGTTCCAGCTTGGGACGCTGGGTAACATTGTGCACATCCTCCAGCGCCAGCGACGGCAATCCGAATTGCCGCCCGATCCGGCTGAGCACCAGCGGATGCAGGCCGATCACGTTGATCCAGCGGTTGCGGGCCCATTCCGGGCGAGGCGCCGTCAGGAACTGTTCAATATCCTCTACCTGATAGTGCTCGTAACGTTCCTGATGGTAATCATAAACTTCAATCTGAACGTCGTCAGGGGAAATGCCGCTATAGGCGGGGATATGCGCCTCGATTCCCGGTGCTGAACCGGGCTGCAGGCGCAACTGCCGGCCGATCAGTTCCGGCAGGTCTTTGAACAGGGTCTGGCGGGCTGATTTGGGAATCTTGGGCATGCCACTTCCTACAACGGTCGAGTCAATTTCTCACAAAAGTTCACAATGTTTTGCCATCGTCAATCAGGCGGCTTGTATCCAGAATAGCAGTTACCAGAGCAGAGGTGTGACATGGATAACCTGACAACAATAAAAACCCGGGGCAAGCTGAACCTATCAAATCCATACCGCTCACAGCGGCAGCGCGGTATCAGTCATGTTGAACTGATGATCGCGGTGGCACTGGTGGCGATACTCTCGGTCACCGCGCTGCCAGGCGTGGGCAGGATGATGGACCGCAATAAAATCATGGGCACCCGCCATCAACTGCTGACTGACCTCAATTTTGCCCGCAACACCGCGATCAACAGCTATCGGCGGGTGGTAATCTGCCCCAGCAGCAATCAGCAGACCTGCAACGGCGATACCAACTGGCGGGATGGCTGGATCATCTTCCAGGATTTCGACGCCGATCATCAACGCGACCAGGCGGAAAATATCCTGCAGGTCGGTGAATTGAACGACAGCATCACTGTCACCAGTGGCCAGCGCAAGCATTTTCGTTTTTACCCGGATGGCACCGCTCCCGGCAGCACCGGCAGTCTGTTCATGTGCATCGAGGGCGAGCCGGAGATGGGACAGCGGCTGGTGATTTCCAACGTCGGTCGGGTGCGCAGCGAAGCCTATACCTGCAGCTAAGCCCAATCAGGCATAACAGGCTTAGTGCCCCCAGCAACAGCGCGGAAACAACACGCTGGGGCATGCTGGAAGGCCAACAGCGACGGTATGAAGACGCGCTATCAGCACCCTGAGTATAAAAAACACGCGCGCGACTTGACGTACGCGGTTTATAACTGGAAAATACCCGGCCTATTCCCCGGTAGCTCAGTTGGTTAGAGCGGGTGACTGTTAATCACTAGGTCCGCGGTTCGAGTCCGTGCCGGGGAGCCAAACAAGCAAACAAATAAAGGGCCTGGCAGCACTGCCAGGCCCTTTATTTTTGTCTGGCTATCCACCCCGTCAGGGCGTCGATGCGCAGTGCAATAGCCGGTCTATTACCAGGCCAGGCAACGCAGGGTTGGACCATTTCGGGCGTAACCGCTGATGGGAGTGGCCTTGTTTGGCGCATTGCAGCACTTTGTCTACTCGACATAGCCAACTAGGCTGCCGCGGACAAAGACATTGCACTGAACCAAACAATACTCGCTCGCGACCATGGCCGATTAAAGCAGAGATTCCCGATATGAATCCGACATCCCGACAGGCCACGAATTAGTTTGAATATGGGGAATCAACGAAAGCTGGTGTATGATGGCGGCTTTTGATGCCTTTATTTAATAATCAAGTTCGGGAGATCACTGATGAAGCGTAAATTTAAATTCAGCCTCGTTCTGGGGGCGGCTTTAGCCTTACCTGCGCTGGCGCAGAACGGCGGTCAGCTGTTACCCAATGGAGCCTATCTCAGTGACCCGGTTATTCCGTGGGAACTCAATGTTGACCTGCGCACAGTGACACCCGCGCCGGTCTGGCGGCCTGGTGATCCCGTCCAGGTCGTGCCAGAGGGATTGGCCTCAGACGGCCCGACACAACGGATCGCGGGCTGGGTTGATCCCGCCTTGCAACTCAGCGGGGAAACCGTGCCCGGTGAAGTGATACTGAGTTTTGTAGCGCATCCCCCCGGCAACTCCAACCCGCCCGACACCGTCGGTACGGTAGGTCCTAATCATTACATCAGCATGGTCAACGCGTCACGCTTCGCGATCTGGGACAAGCAGGGCAATAATCTGGTGCCCCCCACCACCCTGAACACTTTATGGGGAGGCGGCGCATCGCCCTGTCAGGATGGCGACGGTGATCCGATTGTGGTGTATGACAATCTGGCCGACCGCTGGCTGATGCAGGAGTTTGATCAGACCAACAACAGTTTTTGCATTTATATCTCGCAAACCCCTGACCCGGTAGCTGGTGGCTGGTTTTCATACGCTTTCTCAGCCCCGTTGTTCCCGGATTATCCACAATACGGCGTATGGCCGGATGCTTACTACGTGTCCAGCTTTGAATTCCCAAGCTTGGGAATTTACGCCTTTGACCGCGAAAACATGCTGCAGGGCCTGCCGGCAACTTTTCAACGTTTTGAGATTCCCGCGCTTAGTGGCTCCTCACCCCGCGTAACCCGTATTCTCCCGGCTGATTTTGATGGCGACATACCGCCGCCGGGTGTCAGCCCGCCCAACCCGTTCGTCCGTTCGGTGCATGAGACCATGGACAGTGGTGACCCCACCACCCGGCTGGAACTTTATGAATACGCGGTAGATTGGGATACGCCTGCCAATTCCACCTTTACGCTGGCACAGACCCTGACCCCGGCACCCTTTGCTTTATTGCCATGCTCGCCAGGTGTGCGTGACTGTATACCCCAACCGGGCACCGCCAGTTTGATTGATGCGTTGTTCAACCGCGCATTGCGGCAATTGCATTATCGTTCGATGGCCGGTAATACCGAATCGATGGTTATCAACCAGGTGGTTGATGTCGGCGGCGGCGTGGCCGGTATTCGCTGGTGGGAAATTTTCCGGGACAACAACGTCAGAGGTTCCGGCTGGACCCTGCGGCAGGATTCCACCTACAGCCCCGACGATACCTACCGCTTCATGGGCGCAATGGCCATTAACGGCAATGGTGATATCGCACTGGGTTACAGCGCCAGCTCGGATACCCTGTTCCCGGAAATCCGGGTAACCGCGCGCCGCGGCGATGACCCACTCAATCAAATGACCCTGGCAGAAACCACCCTGGTGCCAGGCATCGCCACCCTGCAGTCCAACCAGCGCTGGGGTGATTACACCTCGATGGATGTTGATCCCGCCAATGAAAATATATTCTGGTACATCAATCAGCGCATGGACGCCACCAATCAGCGTAGTGTCTGGGTAGGTGCGTTCCGGTTTGAACTCGGCGAAGAGTTCTTCCAGGATGGCTTTGAAGAACCTCTTGCACCGTAATAACGGTTTGACATTACTGACTCACCGCCCGGAATCATATCCGGGCGGTTGCTGACAAAAATCCAAAGCTTATGATTAAATCGTGCTCGCAAATGGCGACGGTGTTGCTATTTGCACTACTGTCAGGCTCGCTTGTTTTTGCCCAGGACAACACCACTGCTGAAGAGCCGCAGTGGTTGTTGAATACCCTCAAAGATTCCCTTACCGTCGCCGCCGACGATGTGCTGGTGTTTAGTCATCCATTCGGTGATGTGCGGATTGAAGCCGCGGACACCGATCGCATTCAGGTGACCGCTATCGCCCAGTACCGCTCAGATGATCCGCGTACACCCAAGCTACGCTTCATTCCTGATGAATCCGGGGACAGCAACGCCCAGCATGTATTGACGGTCGATTTCGCTTATCTGGAAATAGCTGAAAATGAAGCGTGGGCCAAACGGCGTATTGATGTCGGATTGCTGGTTCCTGAAGGTCTGAGGCTGGAGATCGAAACGGTTAATGGTCTGATCGAAACCAAAAAAGTGCGGGCCGGGGCAAAACTTAGCAGCAAGCGGGGTAATATAGAATACAAAGGGACTGGAGATATCACGGCCCACACCGAACGCGGCTCCATTATCGCCCATCTGCACCAGACCGGCGCGTCACATGCTGTTGATCTATCAACGCTGACGGGGGACATTCGCTGTATTTTCCTGCAGGGTGCCAATGCCCGGATCAAGCTTGCTACCCGTGGACCGATAACCACGGATTATTCGATTGCTATTGATCGCGAATCAGGCGCGGCGTTGAAATCCGGGCAAGTACAGATTGGCCGGGACGGTTCCGTGATCAAGCTTACAAGCCATAGTGGCGCTATCCGACTACAGGGGCTGATCGTGCCTGAGAAACAACCAACGCCCTAGCTACCCAGGCAGCATTGCTTGGCGGTTACTTAACTTCAAGCAATGCCGCCAAACCTGTCTCATCCAAAATGTCGACCCCCAGCTTTTCCGCTTTGGTCAATTTCGACCCGGGCTCGGCACCCGCAATCACCGCGGTTGTTTTACTCGACACACTGCCCGTTACTTTTGCACCTAAAGCCTCCAGTTTTTGTTTGGCCACATTGCGACTGAAGGCTTCCAGTGTTCCGGTGATGACGTAGGTATTGCCGGACAGAGGCTGTGAGCCGGTATCTACCTGCTCCGGCTCTGGCCAGTGGATACCAGCAGCCAATAGTTTAGCGATGATTTCGACGTTTTTGTCATTGCGGAAAAACGCATGCACTTTTTGCGCGACGATGGGGCCGATGCCGTTGATGGCTTCGAGCTTTTCAAGATCGGCATCGCGCAATGCCTGAATGTCACCAAATGCTCTGGCCAGGTCCTGGGCAGTGACTTCACCGACGTCGCGTACGCCCAGGGCATATAAAAAACGAGCCATGGTGGTGTTTTTGCTTTTGTCCAGTTCATCCAGCAGATTCTGCGCGGATTTTTCCCCCATGCGTTCCAGATTCATCAGGGTTTCCAAATCCAGGTCGTACAGATCGGCCGGCGAATGCACGATTTTCTGGTCCACCAGTTGCGCGATCAGTTTGCTGCCCAGGCCTTCGATATCCATCGCGCCACGCGCGGCGAAGTGTTCCAGCGCGCGTTTGCGCTGGGCCGGACAGATCAGGCCGCCGGTACAGCGCAGCGCGGCTTCGTCCTGTTCGCGTTCCGCCGGACTGCCGCATTCGGGGCAGTGGCTGGGCATCTGGTATTCAGGCAGCTCCCGCGTGCGCCTTGCGGGCAGACTGCGCACCACTTCGGGGATCACGTCCCCTGCTCTGCGCACGATGACCTGATCGCCCACCCGGACATCCTTGCGGCGGATTTCAGCTTCGTTGTGCAAGGTCGCATTGGTCACCGTCACACCGCCAACGAACACCGGCTTGAGCCGTGCCACCGGCGTGAGTGAACCGGTGCGCCCCACCTGGATTTCTATCGCCTCCAGCGTGGTCACCTGCTCTTCCGCGGCAAATTTATGCGCGATGGCCCAGCGTGGCGCGCGACTGACAAATCCCAATTCCCGTTGCCAGTCCAGTCGATTAACTTTATAAACCACGCCATCTATATCGTAATCCAGCGTTTCGCGCTGCCGGTTGATCTCCGCATAGTAGTCAAAACAGGCGTCTACACCCGGCAATGTCTTGATCAGCGGATTGACCGGCAGGCCCCAGGCACGCAATTGCTTGAGCACCTCGGCATGCGTATCCGGCAACCATGCTTCATCGATGACCAGGCCGTAAGCATAAAATGCCAGTGGACGACTGGCGGTAATCGACGAATCCAGTTGTCGCAGGCTGCCCGCGGCGCCATTACGGGGATTGATCAGCGGTTTAACGCCACGCTGTTCGGCGGTTTCGTTAAAGGCCAGGAAACCGCTGCGCGGCATATACACTTCGCCACGCACTTCCAACTCGTCAGGGGCCTTACCGCCACGCAACCGCAAAGGTATGGCGCGTATGGTGCGCACATTGGCTGTGACTTCTTCGCCGCGCTGACCATCTCCACGGGTGGCGGCCCGCACCAGCCGACCGGATTGATAACGCAGGCTGATGGCCAACCCATCCAGTTTCGGCTCTGCTACCAACTCCACGGATTGCTCGGTATCACGTTCCAGCAGTTTTAAAACACGCTGATAAAAGCTGCGGATTTCAGCTTCGGTAAAACCATTGGCCAGCGACAGCATCGGAACCTGATGCTGAACTTCGGCAAAGGCACTGGAGGGTGCCGCGCCTACTCTCTGGGTGGGCGAATCAGGTGTCAGCAGCTCTGGGTAGTCCTGCTCCAGTGACTGTAATTCCCGGAACAGCAGATCGTATTCGGCATCGCTGACGCTGGGATCGTCCAGTACGTAATAACGATGGTTGTGTTCGTTCAGAAGCTGGCGCAGTTGCTCGGCGCGCTGAGCGTAATTCGGACTGGACATAAAGTGATAGCGGCCTGTTGATAAGGTTGTCGCGAAAATATCAGCGCCTGCCAGGCGATTGACTTTGCAAAGCCCGTCGTCTGGCTAGTGCTGCTGCCGATCATAACTGCGCATCGCTTCCCGCTGATGGGCAATGGTCTGGCGCGTCAATGCCTGCCGTTGTTGATCCTGAACCTCAGCTTTCAGCAACTCCGCCAAACGCTCCGCGGTAGCCAGCATCGAGTCCCAGGCAACCAATGCCGAGGTCGGACCCGGCAGGGTCATGAACAATGTCACTCCCTGGGTTTCGAACAGGTTCCAGGCGGTCCGATCAAAATAACCGGGCGCAGTCAGGTTGGCCATCGAAAACATCGGCTTATCGCTGCCCTGGGGCAAGCGGTGAAAAATATCCTGAGCGCCAAAGCTTAAACCGGCCTTCAGGGCGGCATCGAGCAGTTCGACCCCGCTGATCGGGTGCCGCTGCCTGGCCACCACGTACAGCGTCACGATCTGATCAGCACCAGGCACCTGATCCGATAACGGTGCGTCATCGGCGGTGGCTACGGTATCGGCCACGGACCTGGTGGCTGCAGCATATTCAGCACTGCTGACGGTATGCTCGGGAGCGTCTCTATCAACCGGTTCAGATGCCCCGGCTTGTGCCGCTGGCTGCTGCCCGGGTTGCTGTTGTTCCGGCGGTTCTGCTTCCAGCCCTGCTATAGCCTGCTGCTGCATGTTTTCACCGGGCGGTGACTGGTTGTCGGATGCAACAACATCCAGTTTGGGCTCGACTCTTTTCGCCGCTGACGGGCGCGCCGGCTTGCGCGCACGCGCGGATCTGACCGGGCGGTTGGGATTGGCAAACAGGACGATGCCAAGCAGAACCAGCACGCCCACCACGATTAAAATCCAGCGCAGATTATCCATGCTCACCTATTCTACCGCAGGCTTGAGTATTTTCCGGAGTGCGCAGTCGGTAGTGCTCAAGAGGCGGCCATCTGCGCGGCTTCCTCAATGTTCACCGTGACCATTCTGGACACGCCCGCCTCGCGCATGGTGACGCCCACCAGTTGCTCGGCCATTTCCATGCTGACCTTATTATGGGTTACCACGATGAACTGAACCTGGGCGGCCATTTCCTGCACCAGTTTGGTGAAGCGGCTGACATTGGCGTCATCCAGTGGCGCGTCAACCTCATCAAGCATACAGAACGGGGCAGGATTCAAGCCAAAAATGGCAAATACAAAGGCCACCGCGGTCAGGGCCTTTTCGCCACCCGATAACAGATGAATACTGCTGACCCGCTTGCCCGGCGGGCGCGCCATGATAGATACGCCGGTAGTCAGCAGATCATCACCCGTTAACTCAAGATAGGCGTGTCCACCACCGAACAAGCGCGGAAACAGCGTTTCCATGCCAGCGCGAATCTGCTCGAAAGTTTCTTTGAAACGCGTCCGGGTGGTGCGGTCAATCCGGGCGATCGCCTTTTCCAGAGTATTCAGCGCTTCCTGCAAATCCGCATCCTGGTTATCCAGATAGGTTTTGCGCTCTTCTTCCTGCTGATACTCGCTGATCGCCGCCAGATTGACCGGCTCCAGACGGGTAATGCGATGTTCCAGTTTCTCAGCTTCGGCCTGCCAGTCATCCACCGCCACATCTTCCGGCAGTTCAGACACCAGTTCAGCCATCGCCGGCACGCCATCCAGCTCGGACAGGCGGCTCTCCAGATTATCCGCGCGCAGTTTTAATTCCTGTAGATGCATCCGCACCTGTTCGCTGGCGCTGCGCAGCTCATCAGCCGAGGCCACCGCCTGCTGGCGTTCAGCATCGGTGTTGCGTAATTGCTCGGCGATATCTTCCAATCGCCCACGAGCGTCTTTCAGGCGCTGTTCAGTGGCCAGTTGCTGCTTGAGCAACTCGTCCAGCGTGGCTCGCTCGGCACTGCCCGGTTCAACCTGCTGCTCCAGTATGGCCGCCAGTTCCTGACTGCGCTGTTGCAACTGCTGGTGCTGCTGATCGGCACGGCCGCGCGACTCCCGCAGCGAGCTCAGACTGGCGCGGCGTGACTCAATACCGATAGCCGCCTGTTGCACCTGAGCCTGCTGTTGCCTGACGCTGTCACGCAGCTGCTCATAACGCTCGGTCTGCTGCTTGAGCTGTGCTTCCAGTTGCTGCTGCTCGCTGTGCAGCTCGCTCAGGGTGGTAACGAAATCCTGCATTTGACCGCGCGCCTGGGTAGCACCCGTTTCGTGCCCACTGATGCTTTCCGTCAACGCGGCAAACTCTTGCTGCAACTGCTGCCGCCGGCGCTGGACTGTCTGCAGGCTGCTTGCAGCACTGCTGCGGTCTGATTCGGCCCGGCTGAGCTGGTGATGTGCCTGATTATGCTGCTGGCGGGCCTGCTCCAGTTGATCTTCCTGTTCCGCCCGCTGGGTACGGGCCGCCTCCAGTTGCTGCTGCAATTGTTCGGCCTGCTGTTGATGCTCGACCAGGCGCTGCTCCAGAGCGCGGATTTCCTGCTGGCGGCGTAAACTGCCCGCCGCCGGATTGTCGCCGCGGTGAATCCTTACCCAGCCACGCCCCAGCCACTCACCCGCCGCCGTGATCACCGATTCATCCTCGGCCAGCCGGGTTTGCTCGGCCAGTGCCTCGTCCAGGGTGTTCACACAACGGATTTTGCTCAGCCGTTGCAGCACCGGGGCAGGCGCACTGACCTGCGTCGCCAGGGTTGGTAAGGCGCTGGCTGATGATGGCGTGGCTGCCGGCCCGCTGTGATGAGCGACCAGAATCAGACCGCCACTCTCATCCGCATCAAAATGCCCGGCCAGAGAAGCGGCATGAGCCGCCGCATCATCCACCAGTACAGCCTGCAGGTAATCACCCAGCACGGTCTCCACAGCGGTTGCCCATTGCTCCGGCACATCCAGCGCCGAGGCCAGACGCGGTTGTTGATTCAACCCGGCATCGCGCAACCACTGCTGCACGCTTTCATCATCTTCACCCAGCGCAGCCTGCTGCAGTGCATGCAAAGAATGCAGGCGGCCCTGATCAGCACTGATCCGCTGGTTGGTATCCTGCAGCTTGCGCTGCAACTGATTGACCTGTTCACGCTGCTGCTGCAGCTGCTCACGCTGCTGTTCAATTCCGGCCTGCAGCTGAGTTAATACCTGTTGCGCCTGCTCGGCCTGCTGACTGGCCTGCTGCAGCTGAGCAGCCGGTTTGTCCGGGTCCAACTGCTGTTGTTCCTCGCGCAACCTGGTCAGACGCTGGGCATCACGCGCCAGTTGTTCGTCCAGATGCTGAATACGCGTGCGCAGGACCTCGGTCTGCTGCTTGTGCTGACTGCCGGTGTCCAGCTGGGTGCGCAAGGCCGCCTGGCGCTGGCTGATTTCCGCTTCCTGGGCCTGCAGTTGCTCCTGCTCGGCCAGCAGCTTCTGCTGCATACGCTCCAGCGCGGGTTCCTGTTCGGCCAGTTCCGTGGTCAGCGTTTCCACCCGCTCCATATCCACACTGCGTAAATGTTCCAGTTCATCCAGGCTGGTGCGAATCTCACGCTGCTCGGTTATCTGCCGCTCGCGCAGTTCACGCTGGTGCTGAATACTCTGTTCGGTCTGCGCGATACGCGCGCCCAGTTGATACAACTCGCCCTGGACAGTGCTCTGATGATCCTGCGCTTTGGTTTGCTGTTCGCGCAACAACTCCATACCTGTTTCGGCATGGCGCTGAGCGGCGATGGCTTCTTCCAGCTTGACTTCCAGATCACGGCTGCGCGCCTGCTCGGTAGTCCCGCCGGTCTGCAGTTCACGCCATTGCAGCGCCAGCAGACGAGCATCCAGATGACGTTTTTCAGCCTGCAGTTTTTTATAGCGCTCGGCGGCCCTCGCCTGACGCTTGAGCTTATCCAGATGCTTGCTGACTTCCTCCCGCAGATCGCTCAGCCGGTCGAGATTTTCGCGGGTGTGGCGGATACGGTTTTCGGTTTCGCGGCGGCGTTCACGGTATTTGGAAATACCCGCGGCCTCTTCCAGATAATGACGTAACTCTTCCGGGCGTGCCTCCACAATCTGCGAAATCATGCCCTGCTCGATGATGGAGTAACTGCGCGGTCCCAGGCCGGTGCCCAGAAACAGATCAGTAATGTCCTTGCGACGGCAGCGCGTGCCGTTCAAAAAATAACCGGAAGCGCCGTCCCGGGCCACCTGACGGCGCACCGCGATCTCGCTGAAGGCGGCGTATTCACCACCCGCACGGCCTTCGCTGTTATCAAACAACAGTTCCACACTGGCGGTGCCGACCGGTTTGCGCGCGCTGGAGCCGTTAAAAATCACATCGCTCATGGATTCACCGCGCAGCTGCCGGGCCGAGCTTTCACCCATTACCCAGCGCACCGCGTCGATAATATTCGATTTGCCACAGCCATTCGGACCCACCACGCCGGTCAGATTGGTGCTGAAACTCAAGGTGGTCGGGTCTACAAAGGATTTGAATCCAGCCAGTTTGATCGCAGTCAAGCGCATATTGTCATTTCATCTTATCTCAGACAGTGCAGCCCTGGCGGTGGAATGCCCGGCTGTTCACTGATGTTGTCGTTATCCGCATCTCGGGTTAAGGTGCGCGTTTTATCCCGGAAGCTCAACATGTCAAGCCAACCATCACGCGATTTGGACGTTTTCCCCAATCCGCACAAAGCGCGGGATTATACCATCCGGATCAATATTCCGGAGTTTACCTGCCTGTGTCCAAAAACCGGTCAACCTGACTTTGCCACCCTGCTGCTGGAATATATCCCGGACCGGCTGTGCGTGGAACTCAAGGCGCTCAAGCAGTACGTCTGGTGGTATCGCGACCAGGGTGCTTTTCATGAGGCCGTAACCAATCAGATTCTGGACGATCTGGTGGCTGCCACCCAGCCACGCTTTATGCGTCTGCTGGCCGACTTCAATGTGCGCGGCGGCATTTATACCCAGGTGACCGCGGAATACCAAGCGCCGGACTGGCAGCCGAAACCACCGGTCAAGTTAGCCTGACCAGCCCGGCAGCTATTCAACCTGGATATTCTCCAGCACCACATCGGCCTGCTCACGCAGCCGGTTGGTCCATACTTCGACTTTCTGACGGTTCAGATCACGCCGCATACCCTCTTTAACCTGCTCAAACGGTGGCGGATCAAAGGGGCGGGTTTCCACCACTTTGACCAGTCGCCAGCCCTGCGGTGACGGCAGCGGAATCGGTGCGATACCATTGATTGCGGTGGCTTTTACCGCCTGCGCGTAATCCCCTGGAATCTGAGTCAGATCAACCCAGTCCAGCGCTTCAGTGGGATGGTTGCTGGCGATCCGGCTGTATTCAGCACCGTTCTGCAATTCCAGGATGGCGCTCAGCGCCTGCTGTTCATCCGGAAAAATCACCGTTTCCAACCGGTATTGCTTGCCACCGGTATTGGCCACGGTCTCCTGATATTGCTTGCGCAATTCTTCATCACTGGTCTGGTAGCGGGCAATGTAGTTCTGAGCATAGCGCTCAAACAACAGACGGCGCTGTTGCAGTTCGAGTTCAGCACTCAGTTCCGGGCTGATAAAATCATCCTGCGCGCGCGCCGCGTTGGACACCGCCAGCAGCTGAATCAGATTGTTCAGCGCTTCTCCGGTTTGTTCCGGCGTGGGCTCGGCGATGCCTTGCTGCTGCAGGTAAACATTCAGCAAAGTGCGGGTAATCGGTACGCCATCAACCATGGCCAGCGCGGGCACCGATAAATCAGTACCGTCGCGCGAGCACGCGCTCAGACCCGTCACAAGAATCAACATTAAAATGACTATATAACGTTTTAAAATCATAGCTTTTCCCAGTGCGCCAGCTTCGCTATCAGCGTGGCGACTATTCAAAATCATTGGCTGCCAACGCTTCTATACGCACGGCGTGAATATCGGTCTGCATCAGATCACCCAGGGCCTGATAGATCAACCGATGCCGTTGCACCGCCGTTTTATCAGCAAAAACCGGGCTGACGATGTGGACAAAAAAATGGCCCCGGCCATCCTTCGCGCCGGCATGACCGGCATGCAGGTGACTCTCATCGTCTATCTGCAGGTGCTCAGGTTGCAGTGCCTGCTGCAGGCGAGTGCGGATAACCTGGACGCGCTCAGCCGTCATTTAAACACCGCCACGAACGGTTCGATCTCGACCTCGGCATATACCCCGGCGGCCTGGTAGGGATCGTCCGCCGCCCATTGCCGGGCCGCTGCAAGGTGCTCAAACTCAGCCACAATCAAGGACCCTTTGACCCCTGCCAGCGCCAGCTCACTGCTGTCGATGGCGGGAATCGGTCCAGCGGTCAACAGCCGCCCGGCATCGCGTAAGGCCTGCAGCCGCTGCAGATGCGCTGGACGGGCGGCCTGCCGGTCGGATTGTTTACCGGGCGCATCCAGTGCGCGGATCAAATAGTACATAGCCTTGCCTGCTGGACTGAATTCATGCCTGCTGAGATGGTGACAGTATACGCGACTGACAAGCCATGACTGCCACACTGAATCCCGCCCCCACGGCCAAGCTCAGCTTCTGCGGCGCAGCCAGAATGCCAGACCGAGACCGGTCAATAAAGCGCCATAACCCACCATCGGCGCCAATACATAAACCCACAGACTGCTGTCTGAACTGTCTACCAGCAGATGCGTCAGCGCGGTCACCAAGACCACCACCACGATGATCAACAGTAGCCAGAGATAATCCCTTAAGCGTCGGCCCGGATGGCTGGTGCGCAGATATATCCAATACAGCACCGCCACAATGGGCGCCAGTAAAGCCAATGAAACTAACATCTCGCTATTCTGCTTCAGGCAGCCTGCTTTAGGCCAGGCTGCCGATGCCCACCGCCGACCGCAGACGCTGCATAAACGGACGGGCGTAGGCACGCGCCCTGGCTGCGCCAGCCTGTAATTCAGTTTCGATGATCGCCGGACTGGCCAGCAACTCCTGGTAGCGGGCGCGCGGTTCGGCCAGTTCAGCGTTAATCAATTCGAACAGCTGCTGCTTGACCTCACCCCAGGCAATACCATCCGCAAACGCCGCGCGCATCGCCGCACGCTGTTCGGGGGTGGCAAAAGCGGCATAAATGGCATAGACATTAGCGCTGTCCGGATCTTTGGGCTCACCGGGCTCCTGCGAGTTGGTGACAATCCGCATGATCTGTTTGCGCAGCTGCTTCTCCGGCAGCCATAACGGAATGGTGTTGTCATAACTTTTCGACATCTTGCGGCCATCCTGGCCCGGCAGTGTGGCGACCTGCGCATCGATCACGGCTTCGGGCAACACAAAATGTTCGCCGTAATGATGATTAAAGCGCTGCGCGATATCCCTGGCCATTTCCAGATGCTGGGCCTGATCGCGGCCCACCGGAACATGGGTTGCATTGAACATCAGAATATCCGCGCTCATCAGTATCGGGTAATTGAACAAACCCATGCTGAGGCCGAAATCCGGGTCTTCACCGGCGGATTCATTGGCCTGGACCGCGGCTTTATAAGCATGTGAGCGATTCATCAGGCCCTTGGCGGTCATGCAGGTCAACAGCCAGGTCAGTTCGGGAATTTCCGGAATATCCGATTGCCGGTAAAACACCGCGCGGCTGGTATCCAAACCCAGCGCCAGCCAGGTTGCAGCAATCTCCAGGGTGGATTGATGCAGCCGTTCCGGTTCGAAGCATTTCACCAGGGCGTGATAGTCGGCCAGAAAGTAATAGGCTTCAGCCGCCGGGTCCTGGCTGGCCGCCAGGGCCGGCTTGATCGCACCCACGTAATTACCAAGGTGGGGGGTACCAGAGGTGGTGATGCCGGTCAGGCTACGGTGCTGGGTCATGATGTTGTGCGTTGCTGTGGTCCGGCCGGGAATTGTAAGGCTTGTCCGCGCCGCTGTCTGCCGTCCAGCTTAAAAAGCCCCTATCATAGACACCCATGCAAGCATCACCAGCAAAAATTATTGCCCGCTACCGCATCCAGTGCGCGCCTCATCAGGCCGCCAGCCTGGCCCGTGCGATGGCCTGGGAGCAAACAGTAGAGGTGGTTGAATCAGTGGTCAGCGCACAGCTGCGGGAGCGCGTGGTGGGCGAGGTCATCGATCTGCAACAGGCCCGCGATGGCTCACACCTGACCACGATCAGCTATCACGCTTATCTGGCCAGTGATCAGATCGGGCAGTTGTTCAATCTGGCTTATGGCAATGTGTCGCTGTATCCCCAGGTGCGTCTGGAACAATTGAGCATCCCGGATGAACTGGCCGATGCCATCGGCGGCCCCCGTCTGGGCAGTGCCGGTATTCGTGAATTGCTGGGTATCCATGAACGTCCCCTGCTGGCCACGGTACTGAAACCACGCGGCGAAAGCATTGCCTACTTTCAGCGGTTGGCGCGGGATTTTATTCTCGGTGGTGGCGATGTATTGAAAGACGACCAGAACCTGGTCGAAAAAGATTTTGAGCTGTTTCGACAGCGTGTTACCGGCACCGCGGAGGCCATTGAACAGGCTACTCAGAAGACTGGTCGACCGTGCCTTTATTTCCCCCATGTCACCGGCGCCGGCGATGATCTCAAACGTCGCCTGGCGCTGATCAAATCGCTGCGATTGCAGGGCGTGCTGCTGTGCCCCTGGGTAATGGGCCTGGGCCACTGCCAGCAATTAACCAGCGATTTTGAACTGGCCTATATGGCGCATCCGGCGCTGGCTGGAAGCTTTACCCGCCCTGCTCAACATGGCGTTGCCCCAGCGGTGTTATACGGCACGCTGCTGCGTCTGGCAGGTGCTGACATCAGCATTTTCCCGGGGCATGGCGGCCGCATTACCAGCCAGGAAACAACCTGTGAACGGATCCAGCATGCCCTGACCGATCCACTCGGCGGCTGCCTGCCCAGCCTGCCCAGCCCGGCTGGCGGTAAACATCTGGATTTGATTCCGGAGATGCTGGATGAATACGGTGCTGACGCGATGCTGCTGATCGGCGGCGCACTGCTGGCGCATGGCCCGGATTTGCAGGCCAGCACCCGAGAGTACCAGGCCGTTATTCAGGCGCGCTATCCAGGCAGGTATACGCCGCTCAAGCCAACCGCAACGGCTCACAGCGAAGCGCTGGTGCTTAAAGCCCAGGCCGGACCGGGCTGGCCACAACGTCCGCAGACTGTCTATAAAACCTCACAGGACCTGCCCCATGCGAATGCTTCGCGCACTGAGCTGATCGGCGCAGCGCACCAGACCAACTTCGAATTACGCTATTTTGAATTACAGCCCGGCGGTTTCACCAGTCACGAACGACATTGGCATACGCATGTGATTATCGGTGTACGCGGCACCGGCCAGCTACAGATCGGCAGCCGGCAACAAGTCCTCTCAGCGCACGATATTGCCTATGTCCCGCCCAACAGCGCGCATCAATTACGCAATGACAGCGATGCGGTATTCGGATTTTACTGTCTGGTGGACCGGCATCGCGATAAGCCGGTTGCGGCGCAGGAATAATACCTCAGCATTCCCGGCAACTGATTGTTGCTATGTCCGTGCTGCGTTACCAAAAACAGCCAGTGCTGATGGCCAGCCCTGCGTAATAAAACAGCAACTATTCACGGCATAAAACAGGGCTGGTTCTTATTGCATGACCGGACATCAATCGCAGCTTGAATCAGCTCAAACCAGACGGCGGGTTTATTTTGACTGCTGATTCAGGCAGCAAGGCAACCACGGGCCGCCAGTGCCATCACCCATAGTGCTGCATCAACAGGCTGCCTGCCTGCTGCATATGTTGCAACAGCTCAGCATGCCGTTGCCGTCCAAGCTCGTCAATCTGCACCTGCTGGGACTGGATAAGCTGCAGATAAGCTGCGGTAAATCCGGCGTGCCGGGCACCGTGCAGAATCAGATCGCGGTACCAGTCATGCGGTAACAGCTGGTCATTAATCCAATCCGGTTCGGCCAGATAACAGAAACAGCTATAGTCCTGTTGCACGACCGTGACATCCATATTGACGCACTCATAGCCGTCACCTTCAAACTCATCCAGCCGGTTTTTCTGGCTATCATCCAGTTCATACACAACAGCCCAGGCAGTCATATCCGCGGCTTGAATCAGATTGCCCTTGCCGGAACCGTCCGCGCCGCGTTTGTGAAAGCGTAACTGCCAGCCAGCCAGTTCAGTCACCCCGATACAGTTGATCGAACCCAGCCGTTTGGACAGGCGCGCAGGGTGCAGGTTGGAGCCATAAGCCAGGTAATACACCGTTCAGCTCTGCTCAGCCGGGGTGGTCTGGTGGACACTCAGCGGGGTTGGCTTATTGTCTTCACCGACTGCTACAAACACCATCTCCGCCGAGACTGCCAGTTGCTGACCTCCGGCAAACATATTTTCCCGAAAAATCTGCACGCGGGTGGTCATGCTGGTGTTGCCCACCCGAATCACCTTGCCCACCAGTTCGACAATGCTGCCTTCCGGAATCGGCACCTTGAAATCCACCCGGTCAATCGAAACCGTGACCACTTTCTGCCGGGAAAAACGCGTTGCCACCAAAAAACCCACCTCGTCCATCCATTGCATGGCGGTGCCACCGTACAGCGTCCGGATATGGTTGGTGTCATGCGGAAACACCAGTTTGGTTACACGGGTAGTGGATAGCTCTACCCTTTGCTGGAAGTCATTCACACTTTTGCCTGGCTCGGACCTGCGGCAATTATAACAGTGCGCGCCATGTCCGTTACTGGTCACTGCCAACCCACAGTCAAGCCCAGGCTCAAGCATCTGGATAGCGCCAGACAGGGTTGATCCCGAGAAGGTAACACCAGGAGTGGTTGACTTTATAATGATAATGATTATCATTTGCATATGGCAGACAATACTTCTGACTCGAACCAGCTATCCAGACCGCATAGCGGTAAGGTCTTCAGCAGAGATCAGCCAATCTCCAGCCAGTTGTTATTGGGTGACAGCCAATCGATGTGGATCGAGCATAACGGTGAACTGTATTGCCTGCGGATAACCCGGCAGAATAAATTGCTGTTAACCAAATAACCCTTTCAACCATCAGCCAGCCAGACGCAGCCAGCTCACCTGCTGCATCCAGCAAGCCCGCTAAAAGTATCCATAAGGAGATGCTATGTGCTTGCCGAAAACTGACGCTGATCTAGCTGGGCGAAAGCCACCAGCCACGCTCTTGTTACTGGCTATCTGCTGGCTGTCCTGCACCGCCAGTCTGAGCCCGGCCTGGAGCGCTGATGACATCAGCGGTGAACCTGACCCGGCGGATATCAACATCCCAACTGATCCACCGTCAGCTGAATCGGATACCGCCGGCGCTCAGCTTAGTAAAGTCACGGTGGTCGCCAACCGCAGCCCGCGGCAGATCACTGAGTTGACCGGCACCGTCAGCGTGATTACCAGTGAAGAGCTGGAGCGTGATTTATCCAGTGATCTGAAAACCCTGGTTCGCTATACCCCCGGTGTGGATATCAACGATCAGGGCAGCCGGTTTGGTCTGGGTGGCTTCATTATCCGCGGCATCGGCGGCAACCGGGTGCTGACTGAAATTGACGGGGTACCGGTTTCTGACGCGTTTGCAATTGGCAGTTTTTCCAATGCCAGCCGCGACTTTATCGATATTGATTTATTGAAACAGGTGGAAATTGTACGCGGCGCGGCTTCCAGCCTGTTTGGTTCTGACGCCATTGGCGGGGTGGTCAGTTTTATTACCAAAGACCCGCTGGATGTGCTGGCCGGACAAACCTACAGCGCGGATGCCAAAGGCGCTTACTTCAGCGCGAACGACCAGCATGCGCTGCGTGTCACCGGCGCCGCTAAATGGAACGATTGGTCAGCACTGGTCAGCGTCAGCCGACGCAACAGTGACGAGTTGGAAACCAATGCCGAGCAGGCTGCCGATCCGTTTTCCGAACGCAGTTACAGCCTGCTGGCCAAGCTGGTCTATGACTGGAATGACAACCCGTTGCGTTTGACCCTGGATGGCCTGGAGTCCGATAGCATGACGGACGTGCGGTCGCTGCTCGGCATTCAGGATTTCAGCGCCGGGTTTGGTTTTCCTTTTCTGATTGATACCACTTTGGTGCAGGCTGATGATCGGCTCGAACGCCAGCGAGTCAGCCTGGAACAGGACCTGACCAGCAACGGCGGTTGGCTGGCTGGTGGTCAATGGCGGCTGTTTTACCAGCACACCGAGACCCGTCAAAACACCACCGAACGGCGCAGCACCATTGTGTTTGGTGAACCTGATCCACAGCAGCGCACTCGGGTGTTCGACTTTGCCCAGCACAGTTGGGGTGCTGAGCTGTATCTGCAGTCACACTTTGCCACCGGACCAGTCCAGCACCGGCTGGTTTATGGTTTTGAAGTTGAACAGGTCGACACCAGCCAGTTGCGTGACGGTACTGCGCTGAGTCTGCTGACCGGAGACATCAGCAATGTCGTCGGTCCGGATACCTTCCCGGTACGGGACTTCCCGGATTCGGATACCTTGTCGGCCGGCTGGTTTATTCAGGACGAAATCGAGCTGTTGGATAAACGCTTGCTGCTGGTCCCGGGTTTGCGCCTGGATTACTACGACCTGGACTCTGATCCGGATGATATTTTTATCGCCGACAACCCGGGCATCGAATCCGTTGATCTGAATGAATTCAGCGTTTCCCCCAAGCTGGGTTTAATCTGGCAGCTCGGCGGCGGTCTGGATCTGGTCGCGCAATATGCCCGGGGGTTCCGGGCACCGCCGTTCAATGATGTCAACATCGGCTTTACCAACTTTCAATTTGGCTATACCGCACTGCCCAATCCGGATTTACGCCCGGAAACCAGTGACAGCTTTGAGTTAGGACTGCGGGGCGCCTGGCGGGCTATTAATTTCCAGCTCACCGGTTTTTATAACCGTTATGACGACTTTATTGAATCACTGTCACTGGTCGATGTGCGCACCGACGGCATTTTGCAGTTTCAATCGGTAAATCTGCAAAGCGCTGAAATCTTTGGTGCGGAACTGGCTATGCAATGGCGGCTGGATGATTGGCTGCCCGGATTGAGCTGGCGGACATCGGCTGCCTGGAGCGAAGGCAACGATCGCAGCGCTGATGTCCCGCTGAACAGTGTCAACCCGGGCCAACTGGTAAGCGGCCTGATCTGGCAATCAATCGACGGTCGCTACGGCGTTAATCTGAATGGCACCTACACCCGTGCACAAAATCGCTTGAACGACCCGGATGAAAACCTGGCTCGCAGCGATGAATTTGTCACCCTCGATGTCACCGGCTGGGCGCAATTAACCGACTTCGCCCGGCTGAACCTGGGGATATTCAACATCACCGACAGTAATTACGTCGAATGGCCAGATGTGCAGGGCCGGCTGGTGGATGACCCGTTACTGCAACGCCTGGGCCGGCCGGGCATTAATTTCAGCGCTGCACTGCGCATCACTTTCTAACTTTGAACTACGCGGAGGAACTTATGGCGACTTCTTATGGTGTTTCCCGGCTGGCAGCCGGCGGCCTGTGCCTGGCTGGGATACTGACAGGCGGCTGCCAGACCAGCCCCACTCAACCAGCACCGATCAAGGTTGTTGAAGCAACGGATTTTCAGCGTGACCGGCAGGCTATTCTGGCCATGGCCGGCAGCTATAGTGTGGATTTCAGTTTCCGGGAGACCATTGCCGTGCGCCCGGACTATGCGCTGGCTGAACCGTATACTTCGGGCGGGATTGAATGGATCACGGTGCTGGAAGATGCCGGTGACAGGATTGTCCTGCAGCATGTCCTGGTAGCCTGTGAAACCGAATCCGACAGTGCCGACTATAACGCTGATGACAGCGCGGTAACGCCCATCGATATTGAAGCGGACTGCTTCCCCATCAAACACTGGCGACAGGATTGGGTCTATCAGGACCAGGCGATGCTGGAGTTTCGCGGTAACAACCGCTGGCATAACGTTGTGCTGCAACCCGAGCAGGTGCTGGGTACCTGGTCACAAGCTGTTTACCAGGTGGATGACAGCCCGCGCTATGAAGGTTATGGACGCTGGCGACATACCGGCAATCAATCCGTATGGCAGTCAGAAATCACCTGGCGGCCATTACCCCGCCGGGAATACACGGTGCGGGATGACTATGATGTGCTGGTGGCGGTCAACCGGCATGTCATCACCCCGAACGGCTGGTATCATGAACAGGATAACTACAAGCTGGATCAGCGGCGTGACCAGAATAATCCGGTCATTGCGCGCGAATACGGTTTGAACCGTTACCTGCCCATCAGCGCTCCGGAGCTGCGTCTGGCCAGCGAATATATGCAGGACACCCAGCTGTTCTGGGCACAGGTGCGTGATTACTGGGATCATCAGCTCACCCATAGCAAAGCGCTGAGCATCGCCAGTTCCGTCGACGATCAGGCCATGTATGAGCGCATGTTCGAACTGGCCGATGAACATCGTACCGCCAACGCCGCGACCACGCCGGAAATTCAACGGGAAATACGCCAGGCACTAACCGCCTATGTGGAGCCCATCAATGATGATTAGGTACGGATAATGCGCCGCTATTGGACGCTGCAGCTGGCGATGCAGGATGAGCATTGCCTGCGCCTGTCCCATCCGCACGGCGCTCAGCTGCGTTGCTGGCACGGTCAACAGGCGTATGCCATGCTGGGCAGCCGCAATGCCCGGGAATTACTACCGGTTGAGCGTCTGTTACGTGGCGACACCGCACGCTTAGCTAAATCTGAAGTGAGTGAGCTGTTATTGCTCGCGGCACGCATCGCCATGGAGCTGGAAATCCACGCCCGGTTGCGGGGCTCCCCGGTCAGGAATACTTACCGGGTCAGTCCACCTGACTGACCCGGATTAAGCCCGGTGTGAATCAGTTTACCTGAATCAGCTTTCCTGTTGCAGCACGCCGGCGACCGCATGTATGACCGCGGCAATCCGTACCGCATCCTGAATACCGGCGGTGCTGAAGCCGGCCTGGCGTAATACTTTTTCATGCGAATCGATACACATGCCACAGCCATTGATGGCTGATACCGCCAGCGAGAAAAGTTCAAAATCAACCTTCTCTATGCCGGGGTTGCCGATCACGGTCATACGCAGGCGGGCCGGCATCTGTCCGTAGTCCTGGTTGGATGACAAGTGCACAAACCGGTAGTAAATATTATTCATACCCATAATGGCCGCCGATGAGCGCGCTGCCTGGCGATACGCATCGTCGAGCTGTTCACCCGCCCCGGCTTCAATCGACGCCAGCAATTCACGGTTACCGACCGCATAGGCCGAGGCCAATGCAACGCCCCAGCGCTGGGCATCATTGAGCGCCGGGCTGCCATCACCGCCGAGCACGCTGCTGAGATTTAACCGCAGGTCTTTCGCATAATCGGGGATGGCGCTTTTAATGGCTTGAATAGACATGTAAAACTCCTTGGCTGAATATAAAAAGGGCCGCTAAGCGGCCCTTCGGGCGGTCTGCTGAATCAGTCCCTGATCAGGCAACTTTCAGGGTTTCTTCACCCTTGCTCCAGTTGCAGGGACACAATTCGTCACTCTGCAGGGCATCCAGAATACGCAGCGTCTCGGCTGGATTACGACCCACATTAAGATCGGTCACTGAAACGTGGCGGATAACGCCTTCCGGATCAACGATAAAGGTGGCGCGCATCGAGACACCGGCATCCGGATGCAGAATGCCCAGTGCCGAAGACAGCTCGCGTTTGATATCAGACAGCATCGGGAAGGGCAGATCACGCAGGTCGTCATGATCGCGACGCCACGCCAGATGCACAAACTCCGAATCAACGCTGCCGGCCAGCACCTGACAATCACGATCAGCGAATTCGCCGTTCAGATCACCAAATGCCTTGATTTCGGTCGGACACACAAAGGTAAAATCTTTAGGGTAGAAAAATACCAGCAGCCATTTACCGGCATAGGTATCACTGTTGATATCTTTAAATGCATCCTGGATATCGGTTGAGACCGTAGCGGTCAGATCGAAACGTGGAAACTGGTCACCAATAGTTAACATCATAAATCTCCTTGGAATAACTGGCCTAAATGGTATGAATTGATCGTTGACAGTAATGATCGGGGTTGCGTTGCTATAATTCAAATTGAATGTTTTAATCTTTTTAATAGCCAATCCCTATGATGCTCTCAACATGAACTTACGCGATTTACATTATCTGGTCACACTCGCTGATCTGCGCCATTTCAGCAAGGCTGCCGAAGCCTGTCATGTCAGTCAGCCGACACTCAGTACGCAAATCCGCAAACTGGAATCCGAACTCGAAGTCCAGCTGGTCGAACGCGCCCCGCGTAAAGTCATGCTAACGCCGATCGGCGAAGAAATTGTGGAACGCGCCCGGCATATTCTACGCGATGCCGAACAACTGAAACAGCATGCCAAGAAGCGTCGTGACCCGGCTTCCGGAATGCTCCGGCTGGGCCTGTTCCCTACCCTTGCGCCCTATCTGCTGCCACATGTGGTGCCCCAGATCAGAACCCGGTATCCGCACCTGGCGCTGCAGTTGTTTGAGGAAAAAACCGCCGATATTCTGCGTATGCTGCAACAGGGTAAACTGGACGCCGGCATCCTGGCTTTACCGCTGCCAGACGACACCCTGCAATATCGGATTTTATTCGAAGAGCCCTTTGTTCTGGCCGTGCCGTCCGGGCATCCGCTGGCCAATAAACGGAATATCAAAACCGAAGACCTGCGCAGCAGTTCGCTGCTGTTGCTGGAAGAGGGTCACTGCATGCGTGATCACGCCCTGGAAGTTTGCCAGATGGCCGGCGCGCATGAAGAAATGGATTTTCATGCCACCAGCATGGAAACCCTGCGGCAAATGGTAGCCGCCAATGCCGGTATCACGCTGATGCCGACCCTGGCGGTGAAACCTCCGATTGCCCAGACCGATAATGTCATCATCCGCACCTTCAGTCCGCCTGCGCCCAAACGGGTGATCGCCATGTGCTGGCGCAAGAGCAGTGCCAATGAATCGTTCATGGATAATTTCGCCGACTTGTTCAGCACTCTCGATGCGGGCCTGCTGATTCCTGAAAACAGCCGGGAGATCGCCGCCTGAAGATGGCTTTACACCGCCATCGGCAAGTGCCAGTCAATCGCCTGCCCGCCCTGTTGCAGTAAATACTGATTGGCCTGAGAGAAATGCCGGCAACCGAAGAACCCCCGGTGGGCGGACAGCGGGGATGGATGCACAGCACTCAGGACGCGATGTTTATTACGATCCACGAACGCCGCCTTCTTCTGTGCATAACTGCCCCACAGTAAAAACACCAGGCCTTCACGCTCGGCATTCAATCGCTGAATAACAGCATCGGTAAAGCGCTCCCAGCCCTTGCCCTGGTGCGCCCCGGCACGGCCACGCTCGACCGTCAGCACCGCATTTAACAGCAGCACACCCTGCTCCGCCCAGGGCATCAGATAACCATGCCCGGGAATATCAAAGCCGATATCGGTGTGCAGTTCCTTGTAAATATTCAGCAATGACGGCGGCACGGCCACGCCCGGTTTGACCGAAAAACACAGACCATGCGCCTGGCCTGGTCCGTGGTAGGGGTCCTGCCCCAGAATGACTGCTTTGACCTGCTCGAAAGGCGTACTGTTCAGGGCCGCAAAAATTTCACCGCCGGGTGGATAGATAACGGCCCGGGCCTGTTTCCGCTGGCGCAGAAACTCGCCCAACTGTTGCATGTAATCCGCCTCGAACTCCGTCTGGAGGCGGTTTAACCAGGAATCATGCAGTTGTATGGCGCGGCGGTTTTCTGACATCGTTGCTGTGTATCTGTTACCCGCCGTGCAGGTTAGCATGCTACCCGCCGGATGGCTTGTTTTCCCCGGCTACAACCCCGACCATGTGAGAGAAAGAAGTAATTGATTGACTGGAAGCGGAATGACGATCAAAACCGATGCACTGATTATTGGCGCCGGCCCCTGTGGCCTGTTCCAGGTGTTTGAGCTTGGCCTGCTGGATATCAGCGTGCACATCGTGGATAGCCTGCCACAGCCGGGCGGACAATGCGCCGAGTTGTACCCGGACAAGCCCATCTATGATATTCCCGCTTTGCCCAGTGTGGGCGCACAGGAATTGATTGACCGGTTGCTGGAACAGATCAAGCCGTTTAATCCGCGGTTCCATCTGGCACAGCAGGTCAGTCAGTTGACGCCGCTGGATAATGGCCGCTTCCAGGTGGTGACCACCAAAGGCACCGAATTTGATACCGGTACGGTCATCATCGCGGCCGGTCTGGGGGCGTTTATTCCCCGCTTGCTGAAAGCACCAGGCGCGGAAGCTTTTCGCGACCTCAGCATTCATACCAAGGTGCTGAAACCCGCGGATTTCGCCGGCCAGCATCTGGCGATTCTAGGCGGTGGTGACTCCGCCCTGGACTGGACACTGGCCCTGCATGACCGGGCTGCCAGTATCCAGCTGGTGCATCGACGCCTCGAATACCGCGCCCAGCCTGCCTCCGTTAATAAAATGAAACAGCTGGCCAAAACCGGGCGGCTGACTGAACACCAGGGCAATGTCACCCAGGTCTTAACCGAAAACGACCAGCTGAGCGGACTTGAAATCATCAACCGGGAGGGTCAGCGCAGTCAGATCAAATGTGATCAAGTGCTGGTGTTCTGGGGGCTGTCACCCAACCTGGGGCCGATTGCGGATTGGGGCCTGGAATTGGAAAAGCGCGCGATCGAAGTGGATACCGAAAAATTCCAGACCAATGTGCCGGGTATTTTTGCCATTGGCGACATCAACACCTATCCGGGCAAGAAAAAGCTGATTCTGTCGGGCTTCCACGAGGCGGCGCTGGCGGCCTTCGGCGTCCAGCAGCATTTGCACCCGGAGCAGAAAGTCCGCCTGCAGTACACCACCACCAGCCCATTGATGCACCAGCGCCTGGGGGTGGAATAAGCGACCCGGCAGATTGCTCTGGCGGCCTATTCACCGCTCGAGTAAGCTAAGCTCAGGCAATCTGACGGACCAAACCCGAGCATGAGCAACTCTGAGCATTCCAACGCCACCTGGCTGGCGGCGGCCATATTGAGCCTTGGCCTGGTGATAGCCGCGCTATTGTTGAGCCATGCGCTGCTGGAATTTAAGCGCCAGGACCGTTATGTGACCGTCAAAGGCCTGGCTGAGCGCGAGGTGGCCGCTGATCTGGCCATCTGGCCGATCACTTTTACGGTTAACGGTGATCAACTGGCCGAACTCCAGGCAGGGCTTGAGCAGGCCACCGGCAGTATTACCGCATTTCTGAAACTGCATGGTTTTGAAAACGACGAGCTGACCCGTTCACCGCCGAAGATTACCGATTTCTATGCTCAGACCTACGGCAATCAGCGGCCTCCACAGCGTTTTCAGGCGCTGCGGACGCTGACCGTCCAGAGCTCTGATGTCTCAGCGGTGCGCACCGCCCAGGAAGCCGCCGGTGATCTGCTCGGCGAAGGCATCGTGCTGGCCCAGGACTATGCTTATGGCACCGATGCCCAGTTTTTGTTCACCGGTCTGAATGCAATCAAACCGGAAATGATCGCTGAAGCCACCGCCAGTGCGCGCGAAGCAGCGCGTCAGTTCGCCAATGATTCGGACAGTGTGGTCGATGGCATCCGCAATGCCAATCAGGGATTGTTTACGATTTCCGAGCGCGACAGCAATTCACCGGATGTCAAGATTGTCCGGGTGGTCAGTACCGTGCAGTTTTATCTGGGCGACTAGTACTCAACTCAGCGCGGCGGGTACGCACCACCGGCTACGCCGCGAATCATTGTTCCGGGCCTAGTAATCGCGGCGGGTAATATACGCCGCCATCCAGCGTAACGGCTCAGCCCGGGAGCCGTATTCCGCCAGACTCTGGTGTGCTTCGGCAAATAAATCATCGGCCCGCTGGCGGGCTACATCCAGACCGTAACGCAACGCGTAATTGGGTTTATCCTTGTCTTCGTCCGAGCCCTGCGGCTTGCCCAGCCGGGCGGTATCGCCGGTGACGTCCAGAATGTCATCCTGAACCTGAAAGCATAAGCCGATGGCTGTGCCGAAATGTGATAGCCGGGCACTCAGTTGCTGGTCAGGTGCCTGGCGCGAGGCATACCCCCCCATCATCACCGCGGCATGAATCAGCGCACCGGTTTTGAGGCTGAACATCTGTTCAACCAGTGCCTTGTCCGGATAACTGCCGGCCATGGCGATATCCAGCATCTGACCGCCGACCATGCCAGCGCCGCCACTGGCATGCGCCAGCACGCGCAGACTGGCGGTCACTGCGCGCGAATCAGGATAGTCCGCGGCGGCATCCGCCAGACATTGAAATGCTAGCGCCAGCAGCGCGTCACCCGCCAGAATAGCGGTCGCCTCATCAAAGGCTTTGTGCAGGGTTGGACGGCCACGGCGTAAATCATCATCATCCATGGCAGGCAGATCATCGTGTACCAGCGAATAACAGTGCACCAGTTCAACCGCGGCCGCGGCCGCATCCAGGTTGCGCAACTCGGCACCGGCCAGCCTGCCGGCGGCGTATACCAGCAAGGGCCGGATACGCTTGCCGCCCGCCAGCACCGCATGGCGCATCGCCTGCCGCAGACGCTCACTGCTGCAAGACTGTGACAGCAACTCGTCCAGATACTGATTAATGCGCTGCACCAGGATTGCTGATTGCTCAGCGAAACTGTCGTTGTGGGTCATATCGCTCCAGATTCCGTCACTTTGACCAGCGTGAATGACGCCGGTATCGCTAATCAAATATTGCCTCCACGCCGCGCGAAACCTGCCCGGAAACCGTTTGGTACAGGCCAGCTGTTACGGCTGGCAAAGAGCCGGCGGGCAACCGTGCATAACCAGAGGTTTGGGTTACATTTTAACAAGCGATTATACTACGCGGCTAAACACCGGATGAGGAACATCAGCAGGTGGGTGCAGGGATGCCTGGACAGATGACTACAGTAGTCTTTGGTTGATTTATGGGTTACTCAAGCACACCTATTGTAATGATGATGCAGGCCGCCAGCCCGTTGTCGCGGCGGTTCGCCGACTGCCCTGCCGGCAGTCAATTGCGGCCAACCAGGACTCAGCCGGGTATAGTGGCTGTGATCAAGCCGGTTATTGGCTAACCAGGGAGCACACAATCTTGCAAGCAACGCTTTCAGTATCCGCTCAGGACACACTGGCCTCCGCGCTGGCCTATCAGGAAAATATCCTGGCTTCGGTGTCACGCACTTTTGCGTTGACGATTCCACAGCTTCCCAAGGATCTCTACATCGCGGTGGCCAACGCCTACCTGTTGTGCCGCATCGCCGATACGATCGAAGATGACGCCGCCTGGAATACCCAGCAAAAAATTCAGTATCAGCAACAGTTTATCGAGGTCATCGCCGGTCATTCCGATGCCCGCCAGTTTGCCCATAGCGTGGCACCGCTGGTGGCCCCGGAGACACTCGCGGCGGAACGCGAGTTGATTGCCAACACCCATCAGGTCATTGCGGTTACCCGCAGCCTGTCGGGCGGTCAGCAACAGGCTCTATACCGCTGTGTGCAGGTGATGGGACGCGGCATGAATCATTATCAGCGCAGCGCCTGCAGCAGCGGTCTGGCGGCACAGCGTGATCTGGATTTTTACTGCTACTACGTCGCCGGCGTGGTGGGCGAAATGCTTACCGACCTGTTCTGCCACCACGACCCGGCCATTGAACGGCAACGTGAGCAGTTGATGCAGCTGGCGCCCTCGTTCGGACAGGCGCTGCAGATGACCAATATTCTCAAAGATGTATGGGATGATCGCAGCCGCGGCGTATGCTGGTGGCCGCAGGCCACTTTCCGCCAGCACGGCGTGTCCCTGGCACAACTGGAAACGCAGCATCAGTCAGCTGACTTTCAGCAGGCGCTGAATGTCTTGATCGGCATCACCCATGGACATATTCAAAATGCGCTGCGTTATACCTTGATGCTGCCGCGTAAAGAGGGCGGCATCCGTAAGTTTTGCCTGTGGGCTTTGGGGCTGGCCATTCTGACCTTGAAAAACATCCACCAGCTGCCGCACTTTCGCAGTGGTCAGGAGGTCAAAGTCAGCCGCCGCCGGGTCAGGCAGGTGATTGTGCTGAGCAAACTGTTCGGGCGCAGCAACAAACTGCTGAAATGGTTATTCAGCAAGGCCGGTCAACATTTACCGATAACCGAAATCAGCAACTTTGAGCGTCCGGTACCCAACTACGATGATTGCGACCCGAGCTTTGAATATCCCGATGACAGTAGCAACTCAGTCAAAATACAATCCATGCACGCCTGAGGCATAACCAGACAAAATAAGACCATGCAAGTATCCCTGGCCAGCCGCAAGCAGACAGACCATCAGCCCCCGGATCGGGCGCCCCAGACGGAGCGCGGCCTGGATCAGGCGATTGCACGTGGCCGGGCTAACCTGCTGGATCACCAGCATGCTGATGGTCACTGGTGTTTCGAACTGGAAGCCGATTGCACCATCCCCGCTGAGTACATCATGATGATGCACTGCATGGATGAAATTGATACCGGGCTGCAGCAGCGTCTGGCGAAATATCTGTGCCGGCACCAGCAGGAAGATGGCGGTTGGCCCTTATATACCGGCGGCGCGATGGATATCAGTTGCACCGTGAAGGCTTATTATGCGCTCAAGCTGGCCGGTCACGCCGTGGATGCCGCGCATATGCAGCAGGCCCGCACCGCCATTCGGGCGGCCGGCGGTGCGGAACGCGCGAATGTGTTTACCCGCATTGCTCTGGCGCTGTTCGAGCAGGTGCCATGGCGGGCGGTACCGTTTATTCCACCCGAAGTGATGCTGATGCCGCGCTGGTTTCCATTTCATATCAGCAAGGTATCCTATTGGTCACGCACGGTCATGGTGCCGCTGTTTGTGCTGTATGCATATAAGCCGAAGGCCGTTAATCCCAACCGGGTAGATATCCAGGAACTGTTTGTCACGCCACCGGAGCAGGTGCGTGATTATTTCCCTCGACGTTCGCGCTTAAATGGCTTTCTGCAGGGCCTGGAGCGTTTCTCGCTGTACTGTCTCGAGCCGTTGGTGCCGGCTTTTATCCGCCGCCGTGCCATCCAGCGTGCCGAACAGTGGTTTGTCAAACGCCTGAACGGTGAAGATGGCCTGGGCGCCATCTTTCCAGCCATGGTCAACGCCTGCATGGCGCTGGACTGTCTCGGTTATCCCAAGGATCATCCGCTGCGCGCCACCTGCAAACGTTCGATTGAAAAACTGCTGGTGGAATATCCAGACGGCAGCGCCTATTGTCAGCCCTGCGTATCGCCGGTCTGGGATACCGGCTGGGCAGCGGTGGCGTTACTGAGAGCCGGTGACGATGCAGCCACCCAACAGGCCATCCAACGCGCCTGCGACTGGTTGATCAGCAAACAGGAAACCGAATTTATCGGTGATTGGGCGATTCAGGCTCCCGGCGTACCGCCCGGTGGCTGGGCTTTCCAGTATGCCAATCCGCATTACCCCGATCTGGATGACACCGCCATGGTCGCGGCGTTGCTGCAGGTGGTTAACCAGGATGGCCAATACACCGATGCCATCCATCAAGCCTGCGACTGGCTGGTAGGACTGCAGTCCAGCCGGGGGCGTAATCGCGGTGGTTTTGCCGCATTTGATGCAAACAATGATAAGTACTATCTCAACAGTATTCCGTTTGCCGATCACGGCGCACTGCTGGACCCCGCCACCGAAGATGTATCCGGTCGTGTATTGCTGCCGCTGGGCATGTTGCGGCGCCCATGCGATCGGCAGGCGATACAAAACTGCATCGCTTATCTGAAAGCCCATCAGCAGGCGGATGGTTCCTGGTGGGGCCGCTGGGGTACCAACTATATTTATGGCACCTGGAGTGTCCTGGCAGGGCTGATCTTTGCCGGCGAGGACCCGCGGCAGGCGTACCTTCAGCGGGCGGTTGATTATCTGCTGTCACGCCAGCGCGAAGACGGCGGCTGGGGCGAAACCAATCACAGTTACGACCAGCCTGAACTCAACGGCCAGGCGCCGTTCAGCAGCGGCAGTCACACCGCCTGGGCCTTACTGGCTCTAATGGCGGCGGGCCAGACTCAGCATCCGGCCGTCAAACGCGGCATCAACTGGTTAATCGACCATCAGCAGTCCGACGGCAGCTGGAGTGACCCCTGGTTCAACGCGCCCGGCTTTCCGAGGGTGTTTTATCTGCGCTATCACGGCTATAACCATTATTTCCCGTTGTGGGCGTTAAGCCGCTATCGCCAGCTTGGCGACCCGGCAAGCCCGGCTTGAATTCGTACTGCGCCGGGCGGACATGAGCATTGGAATAGTGGTGGCGCTGCGCTGGGAGGCACAGTGTTTACAACGGGTATTGAAACGATCAACCGGGATTCGCTGGCAACTGACCGGCATGGGAGCTGAGGCGGCCGGGGCCGGGGCTAAGGCATTGCTGGCCCAGGGTGCGCGCACTCTGATCAGTTTTGGCTGCGCGGCGGGTCTGCGAGTGGACCTGCGCGGCGGCAGCTTGCTGCTGCCGTCGCAGGTGATAGCCAGCGATGGTGAGAACCTGGTATGCGATCAGCCAAAACTGACCAGTGTCCGGCAACGGTTCAATCAATGCCAGACTGAGGTTTGTGATGCGCCCCTGGCCGAAACACATGCGGTGTTGGCATCGCGTTCAGACAAAGCGGCGCTGGCGGCAGCTACCGGTGCCGCCAGCGCTGATATGGAAAGCGCCGCCGTACTGCGAAATGCCGCACTGCAGGATGTGCCTGCGATCGTGATCCGGGCGGTACTGGACTCGGCCGAACAGGTTTTGCCCGGTGGTCTGATCGACTGCTGCGATGCTTTTGCCCAGCCGCATAAGCTAAAGCTGGCCGGCTGGCTGGCGCGTGAACCTGCCCGGCTGCGTGACGTCTATGCTCTGGGCAGAGCGCAACGGCTGGCGCGCCAGCGTTTGCTGACGGCGGCGGCAGTGCTGCGTGACCTGCCTCACTAACCGAAACAACAGTAAGGATCAAAAGCATGCGTAGGCCAGCCATTATCCTGATTTTCAGCCTCACCACGGTGCTGTATCTGAGTCCGCCCGGCATCGCCCAGGCCGACAATCCGACCCCGCCCCAAAGCCTGCCAGCCGCCGCTGACGCAGCTCCTGAAGCGGTGGTGGACAGCCTCGAGCAGAGCCTGTTAAACAGTATGCAGACCGACCTGCTAAACCATACCGGCCGCAGCGAACGCCTGCAGCCGGTGATCGCACGCGCATTTAATTTTCCCCGCATGGGGCGGTTTTTGTTTGGCAGCCGCTGGAATGAGTTCGGCGCCTCTGAACAGGCCCGCTTCAGCGCGGCTTTCAGCGCCCTGACGGTGGCCAACTACGCAGCGCGTTTTACAACTTTCAACAACGAGCGCTTTGCCCCGGTCAGCGCTGCGCAACCGGGCGAAAACCGGGCTCAGGTCCGACATGAACTGATTACCGGCAAAGGTGAGCGAATTGCATTTGATTACCTGCTGCTGCGACAGCATGGCGAGTGGCGGATCGTCAATATCACCACCCGCGGGGTCAGTGATCTGGCACTGAAACGCTCGCAATACAGTAAGCTGTTCGAGACCGGAGGACTGGACGCTGTAGTGGAGTACATCCAGACCCAAACCCAGCGGATGGCGGAAGAATAAACCCGTTATAGCGCTGCAACCACTGATGCCCCCGCCACCCGATCACACCCATCTGCTGCACCGCGCCATCACCCGCTGGCTGGGTTGGGTGGTTGGTTATCCGTGGTTGATCATCGTCGCTCTGCTGCTGCTCAGCGCCGGCTCCCTGCACTACACCGCCGGTCATCTGGGGGTCAATACCGATACCGCCGACATGCTCGACGCCAGGCTGCCGTTCCGGCAGACCTTTGATCGTTTCCGGCGCGAGTTTCCCACCCTGGCCAATAACCTGCTGGTGGTAGTGGAAGGCCCCACTCCGGAACAGGCGCGCCGCGCGGCCGAACAGGTCAAAAGCCGGTTGCTGCGCGATCCTCAGCACTTTGCCGCGGTCGACTGGCTGGCCGGTGAGGCTTATTTTCAACGCAACGGACTGCTGTTTTTATCCCCTCAACAACTCAACCAGCTGGGCGACCGGCTGAGCACCGCGCAGCCCTTTTTAAGTCGGCTGAGCGAAGATCTGCAAGCGGCCACTTTACTGGAACTGCTCAGCGAAGCCAGCGCATACAGCCAGACACAGGCGGTCGGGCTGGACAGCATCCTGCCGGCCCTGGAGCACACCATCGATCAGCTGCTGAGCGCTCAGTCACGCCCGCTGTCCTGGGAGCAGTTGTTTTTTCAGACCCCGGGAGTGGCTCAAGCCAGCCCCCTATTTCGCGAAACACTGATCGTCGAACCGCGCCTGAACTTCGACCAGGTTATGGCAGGCCGGGAGGTGATGCAGGCCGCTGATAGCATCCGCCAGGAATTGAACCTGGGCACCGATCAGGCAGTGCGTATGCTGCTGACCGGACCGGTCGCACTGGAGCATGAAGAGTTGTTGAGCGCACTGACCGGCGCCAGACAAGCGGGCATTCTGGCGCTGATCCTGGTTGCTCTGGTAATGCTGTGGGGTTTGCGCTCGGTGCGTCTGGTCGCTGTCGCATTACTGTCATTGACGGTCGGTTTTGCCCTGACTCTGGGTTTTGCCGCCTGGGCGGTGGGTCGTATCAATCTGATTTCAATCGCCTTTACGGTGCTGTATATCGGGCTTGGGGTGAATTATGGCATCCACTTCATGCTGCGTTATCGCGAGCAGCTGGTCCAGCAGCCGGACAAGCTCAGCGCCATCATGTCCAGTGCCCGCCTGCTGGCCGGCGCGCTGGCATTGAGCGCCGTGACCACCGCGATCGGCTTTTTCGCCTTTATACCCACCGCTTTTCGCGGCGTGGCTGAGCTGGGTCTGATTGCCGGCGTAGCGATGTTCATCACTTTCATAATCAGTTACAGCCTGTTGCCGGCCCTGCTCGCGGTGATTCCCGCCCCCGACATAAAGCCGAAACGCCCATCGCTGTCAATTCCCACAGCCTGGCTGGACGGTCCGTTGATTTATCGCAACCGGGTGCGCATTGCCGCTTTGCTGGTGGCGCTGGCCAGCCTGGTGCTGGCCTGGCAGTTACCGTTCGACAGTGACCCTCTGAATCTGCGCGATGGCCGTTCAGAATCAGTTGCCACGCTGCGCCAGCTGCTGGAGAGCCGCTCCACCGGCCATCGCAATCTGCAGGTGCTGGCCGATGATGCCGCCAGCGCAGCGCGGATCAGTACCCGGTTGCGTGAACTGCCCGGCGTAGCACGTGCTATTTCAGTACTGGATCTGGTCCCCGCTGACCAGGATGAAAAACTGCTGCTGTTGGAGGACCTGCGCTGGACCACCGGGCTGGATTTGCTGAACATCCCGGAAAACTTGCCGGAACCGGACATTCAGCGACTGAAAACTGCGCTTGATCAACTCAGCACGGAGCTGCCGAGTCTGGATTCGGACGCCGCCCGGCAACTGGCCGGCAGGCTGAGCCAATTTCAGGACAGCCAGCCTGACACAGCTGCTTATAGCAAACTCAATCGTGCCCTGGTCGGGCTGCTGCCCGCTACGCTGCAGCGCATGCAGCAGGCTTTGAGCGTGGACCAGTACGTTACCGTCAAGGATCTGCCCGCCCAGATACACGACCGCTGGGTCAGTGACGCAGGCACGCACATCGTACAGATTTTCCCTGCCGTGGATACCAACAGTTTTACCGATGTCAGCGAATTGATCGAGCAGGTGCGTGCAGTCGCGCCCCAGGTCACCGGCATGCCGGTGTTGCAATTGCGCTCCGGCCAGGCAATCAGCGCAGCCTTGCGTACCGCGTTGCTGCTGGCGCTGGCCGGCATCACGCTGGTGCTGTTGATTATCCTGCGCAGCGTCGCTGACAGTGCCCGGGTGATGGTGCCGTTGCTGCTGGGCGGGCTGGTCACCGGCGCCATGCTGGTGCTGCTGGGGGTACCGCTGAATTTTGCCAATGTCGTCGCGCTGCCGTTATTACTGGGGGTGGCGGTGGATAACGGGGTGCATCTGGTCTATCGCCATCGCAGCGGTGATATGCCGGCCGCGGTGCACGTTCGCGAAGGCAATGTGCTGCGCACCACCACCGCACGCGGTATTGTGTTCGGCGCACTCACCACGGTGCTGAGCTTCGGCAATCTGATGTTTTCCACCCACACCGGCACCGCCAGCATGGGTCTGCTGCTGGCGCTGGGACTGACTCTGATGGTGCTGGCAACACTGCTGGTGCTGCCGGCTCTGCTGCCCCGGACCGATGGAGGTTCGCGTGTCTGATCAGCCACTCAGTCTGGTAACCGGCGCCACCGGTTTTGTCGGTGCCGCCGTAGTCCGCCGGTTACTGGCTGCCGGACACCGGGTAAGGGTGCTGCGCAGAGCCAATACCGAACCTACCAACCTCAACGGCCTGACGGTTGAACATGCCGTGGGTGACCTGCTGCAGCACGCTTCGTTACACGCCGCGGTGAAAGGTTGTGATTATGTGTTTCATGTGGCCGCTGATTACCGTTTATGGGTTCCGGACCCGGACACAATGCAGGCTGTTAATGTGGCAGGCACACGGGCATTGATGCAGGCCTGTCTGCAGGCCGGCGTAAAAAAAGTGATTTACACCAGCACCGTCGCCGCCATCGGCCTGCAGCGTGACGGCAGCCCCAGTGATGAAACCACGCCGGTCAATCAAGCCGATCTGATCGGTGCTTATAAACAAACCAAATATGCCGCCCAGCAATGCGTCCGGGCGATGATCACCGAGCAGCAACTGCCGGCGGTGATCGTGCATCCCAGTACCCCGATCGGGCCGGGCGATCTTAAGCCCACACCCACTGGCCGCCTGATCGTGGCGGCGGCGTGTGGCAAAGTCCCGGCATTTGTAGATACCGGCCTGAATGTGGTGCATGTCGATGATGTCGCGGACGGTCATCTACTGGCCCTGACGCATGGCCAGATCGGCAGACAATATATTCTGGGCAGCGAAAACCTGACGCTGCGCGAGCTATTGCAGCGTCTGGCCGGTCTGCTGCAGCGCAAGCCACCCGTCATCCGCCTGCCCGCCAACCTGGTCCTGCCACTGGCACATGTCAGTGAAGCCTGGGCACGCTGGGTCACTCGCCGGGAACCCTTGATGACCGTCACCGGGGTAAAATTGTCGCGCAAGCCCATGTTTTTCAGTTGCCAGCGTGCTATTGATGAACTGGGTTATCAGCCTCGTCCGGCCCAGCTGGCATTAAGTGATGCACTGGACTGGTACCGGCAACATGGTTACTTTGAATGAACGCGCAACTGCAAAACAGCATTAAGCCGGAGCAAGAGCTTACAGGGAGTGCATGATGCAACGCCATTTACGCCGTCAGACAATTAAAACCGCCGTCCAGGCCGGCCGACTATTGAAGCTCTTCGGGCTGGACGGGCCACGCCTGGATAGCCAGCGACTACTAACCAGCGCCACCGCGCTGGCGAATTATGATCAATGGGGAGCCCCGGACCCCCGGGAGCCACTGGGGTTGCTGTGTGCCGACCTGGAGAATGCTGCCCGGCTGCATCTGCCCGGGCGCATCGCTGCCCGTTCTGATTTATTGCGTTTATTGCGGCATCGCCTGGGCATTGAGCAGGCTATCGCGGCCAGCCCCGATATCACCGCGCAACCGGTCGACCGGCCCATTTTTGTGGTAGGGCTGCCGCGCACCGGCACCAGTATGCTGCACAACCTGTTGGCACAGGACCACCGGCACCGCGCACCGCTGACCTGGGAAACCATGCAGCCGGTGCTGGCCAGTCATGCCTTCCAGCCGCGGCACCGCAGCACCCAGCGCAAAGTCAATGCTCAACTACGCTGGCTGGACGGCTTGGCGCCCGGTTTCCAGCGCATCCATGCGGTGGCCGGCCATCTGCCGCAGGAATGCGTGGTGATCACCGCGCATGCTTTGCACAGCTATCAGTTTCAGACCACCCACTACGTGCCGCGCTACCAGCAGTGGCTGGAACAGCAAGACCGCCGCACGGCCTATCAATATCACCGGCGTTTCCTGCAATATCTGCAATGGGGCACGCCGGTGCGGCGCTGGGTATTAAAAGCGCCGGCGCATCTGTTTGGCTTACCGGCGCTGCTGGAAACCTATCCGGATGCTTGTATTATCCAGACCCACCGGGAACCCACCGAAGTGATGTCCTCACTGGCCAGCCTGACCCGCCATCTGCGCCAGGCCTTCAGTGACCGGCATGCAACCCGGCAAATCGGACCGGAAGTCATCACCCGCTGGTCACAGGCGCTGGCGCTGGCTTTGCAGGCTCGTGATCAGCAGAAAATTCCGGCCGAGCGTATTTTTGACGTTGATTATCATCAATTTACCACCGCCCCCATACAAACCCTGCGAGAGATTTATGCGCATTTTAAACTGGACTGGCAGGCGCCCTGCGAACGCGCCATGCATACCTGGCTGCGCGACAATCCCAAACACCGCTACGGCCGGCATCGGCACGTACTGACTGACTATGGGCTGCAGGCGGAGCACATCAACGAACATTTCCAGGACTACCGGCAGCGCTTCCTGGAACACCGGCCTGCCTCGGTCGCTGCCTGAACCAGCAAGGAACCTGTCATTAATTCTTCCGCCACTGCCATTGCGCACGCCAATATCGCGCTGATCAAATACTGGGGTAAGCGTGATAAGCGGCTTAATCTGCCCGCCACCGGTTCACTCTCGCTGACCCTGGATGCCTTGACCACCACCACCTCGGTCAGTTTTGATACCGGCCTGAAAGGGGATCAGATTGAATTAAATCAGCAGCCTGCTGAGGCAGTCGCGGCGGAGCGTATCAGCGTCTTTCTGGATCGGGTGTTTGCCTATCTGCATAACGCCGGGCAACAGCGTCCGTATGCATATATCAGCAGCCACAATAATTTTCCCACTGCCGCCGGGCTGGCCTCCTCGGCGTCCGGCTTTGCGGCCCTGGCACTGGCCACTAGCAGCGCACTGCAGGCTGATATCGACAGCGCCGGGTTATCGCTGCTGGCACGGCGTGGCTCGGGTTCTGCCGCGCGCTCGATTTTTGGTGGCATCGTAGAGATGGCGCATGGGCAGCGCAGCGATGGCCGAGACTGCATCGCTCATCCGCTGTATCCGCCAGACTACTGGGATTTGAAGGTTCTGATTGCGGTCACCGATGCCGGCAGCAAAAAAATCAGCTCCACCGACGGCATGCAGTTGACCACCGAGACCTCCCCCTATTACCCGGCCTGGGTGGCGGGTGCGGAAGCCGATCTGAACACTGCCCGTGAGGCGATAGCACGGCGGGATTTTGACGCGCTGGCCAGCGTTACCGAATTCAGCACGCTGAAAATGCACGCCTCAGCGCTGGCGGCCCAGCCGGGTGTACTGTATTGGAATGCCGCCAGCGTAGCGGCCCTGCACGGCATTCGCGCATGGCGCGCCGCCGGTCTGGAAGTGTGTTTCACCATGGATGCCGGACCGCAGGTTAAAGCTGTCTGTACCGCAGCCGCTGAGGCTCAGGTGGCCGAGCAATTGCGGCAGGTTCCCGGGGTGATCGATATCATCCACTGCGGACTGGGTCAGGGCGTGCGCCTGAGGCCGGCCTCGGAATGATACCGTCCATTCAGGTCAGCGCGCCCGGCAAAGCCCTGATTCTGGGCGAATACGCGGTTCTGGAAGGCTATCCTGCGATGGTGCAGGCAGTGGATAAACAGGCCCGTATTCAGCTTTGCCCGGCACCGGATTACCAGCTCACTGCTCCGCCCCTGGTGAACGAACCGGTGGCTTTTTATTTCGATGCGGAGGGCCGCTTTCAATGGCAACACGACAGTAATAATCAACGCCTGCCTTTTGTCGCCCCATTGATGCATGCACTGGGTGCCTGGCAACCGGCGGCAGCCGACCAACAGCAAAGCTGGTCATTAAGTCTGGACACCCACGATTTTTTCACGCCCGCGGGTGATAAAACCGGACTCGGCTCAAGCGCCGCCTTAACCGTGGCGCTGGCGGCTGCCTGGTTTCAACTCCGGCATCCGGGTCAGAACTTTGACCGGCGGCGCTGGCTGCCACTGCTGGTGCAGTTGCATCGTAATCTGCAGGATGGACGCGGCAGCGGCGCGGATATCGCCGCCAGCCTGTGGGGCGGCCTGAGCAGCTATCGGATCGACGGCCATGATTGCAGGGTGCAGGCCTTAAGCTGGCCCGGCGAAGTTGAGTGCATCTGGATATGGTTGGGACAGTCAGCGTCGACCCGGGTATTTCTAAGCCGTATGGATCACTTTAAAGCCAGCCATCCGCGCCGCTACGCAACCCACCTGCAACAGCTTGGCCAACTATCAGAACGCGGTCTCAGCGCGGTGCGGCAAGGCGATTCCACGCAATTGCTGGAATGCCTGACGGCTTATGGCCAGGCCATGCAGGCACTGGGCACCGCTGCTGATGCACCGGTCTACACCGACGCCCATCGGCGGCTGGCGCAACTGGCGTCGGATTATGGGGTCGCATTCAAACCCTCCGGCGCCGGCGGTGGCGATATCGCTATCGCCGCCGCCATTGATACCCACGCGCTGGCTGATTTCGGCCGGCGGGTACAAGCAGCCGGCTATGGTCTGTTAGAATTGTCCCCGGCGGAACAAGGCGTAGTAATGACTACGGATCAATCATTTCCCAATGAGCCCTAGATGAACTGTAGACAGGCATTGGATAACAAATACGCTGAACCGGACTTTTGGTCTGTAAGCAAACTATCCATGCCACGGTAAAGGTAGTTATGGAACAATCTCGGATTCCCAGTTTTTATCGTTTAAGCCTCAAAGATCGTGTCCGCGCGGTGCATGAGCGCGGCTTGCTGTCCAACGAAGATTACCGTCTGCTCAGCAGTGGTGAGCATCTGCTGGACCCGGCCACGGCTGACAAAATGATCGAAAATGTCATTGGTGTGCTGGGCATACCGATGGGGATCGGTCTGAATTTTGTGGTCAACGGTAAACCTTACATTGTGCCGATGGCGGTGGAAGAACCGTCGATTGTGGCGGCGATCAGTTCGGCTGCCAAACTGGCACTGAACACCGGTGGTTTTACCGCGGAGAGTACCGAACCCATTCTGATCGGCCAGATTCAGGTGGTGGATATCACCCACCCCAGCAAGACCCGCTCGATCATCCTGCAGCGCAGTGACGAGATCATCAACCTGGCCAATAGCCTGCATCCTAAAATGGTGGCACGCGGCGGCGGCGCCAAAGGTCTGGAAGTCCATCTGCACCGCTCACCATCCACCGGCGCCAACATGCTGGTGATTCATCTGCTGGTCAATACCTGCGACGCGATGGGCGCCAACCTGGTCAATACCATGTGTGAAGGCGTTGCCTCACTGGTGGAAAGCATCACCGGCGGCAAGGTATTTCTGCGGATTCTGTCCAACCTGACGGACCGGGCGGTGGTCAAGGCCAAAGTGGTTTATCCGGTGGCACATCTGGCCGGTAAAGGCTTTGATGGCGAACAGGTCCGCGACGGCATCATTCTGGCCAATGATCTGGCCACGGTTGATCCCTATCGGGCGGCCACGCACAACAAAGGCATCATGAACGGTGTCGACGCGGTAGCGCTGGCGACCGGCAACGACTGGCGCGCGATCGAAGCAGCCGCGCATGCCTACGCCGCGCGCAGCGGCCAATACAGCTCGCTGACCCGCTGGTTCAAGGATAACGACGGCAACCTGGTGGGCGAACTGGAAATCCCCATGAAAGTCGGCACCGTGGGTGGTCCCCTACAATCCAATCAGTCGGTGATGATCAACCATCGCATGCTGAAAGTGGACTCAGCGCGTGAGCTGGCCGAGCTGATGGGCGCGGTCGGTCTGGCGCAGAATTTCTCGGCCCTGCGCGCGCTGGTCACCAGCGGTATCCAGCAGGGCCACATGACCCTGCATGCCCGCAGCGTCGCCATGGCGGCTGGCGCACCCGCGAATCTGTTCGATACGGTGGTTGACCGTCTGATTGAAAGCGGCGATATCAAAATCTGGAAAGCGCGTGAAATTCTGGATGACGTAAGGCAGCAGGCCGGCACCGTTAATCCGTCAGCCGAAGCAATCGTCGACAGCGAACAGCTGGCGGTTGGACACGGCAAAGTGATTCTGCTCGGCGAGCACGCGGTGGTCTACGGCAGCCATGCCATGGCGGTGCCGGTACCACTTGCCATTCAGGCAAAAATTACCAGCACCGAAGCCGGTATCGATATCATCATTCCCCGCTGGGGCGCACAGCAGCGTTTGCATATGCGGCCCGAGCAGCGGCATTCATTCGAGAAACCGATTGCCCTGATTCTGGAGCAGCTGGAATTAATCAACCAGCCGATGAAGATCGAGATTTTCCCGAGCGTGCCGCGAGCGGTGGGACTGGGCAGCTCAGCGGCAGTGGCGGTCGCCATTATCCGCGCGCTGGATCAGCATTATCAGTTGAAGCTCAGTGATGAGGAAGTCAACGCGCTGGCCTTTGAGTGTGAAAAAGTTGCCCACGGCAGCCCGTCCGGCGTCGACAATACCATGGCCACCTACGGCCATCCGATGCTGTTCCGCAAAGCGCTCAAAGGCAGGCCGGAGCTGATGGAAAAGCTGTCGCTGGGCGCACCACTGCCGCTGGTTATCGGTTACAGCGGAGTGGAAAGCCTGACCGCCAAAATGGTTGCCCGGGTAGCCGCCGCGCGGCAGAAAAACCCGGCTATTTATCAGCGCATGTTCCATGGCATCGATGCCCTGACACTGCAGGGCCGGGATGCCTTGCGGAACGGCGACTGGCAGCAACTGGGTGAACTGATGAATGTTTGCCAGGGTCTGTTGAATGCACTGCAGGTATCCTGCTGGGAAATCGAGGAAATGGTACAGATCGCACGTCAGAACGGTGCGCTGGGCGCCAAAGTGACCGGCGGCGGCGGCGGCGGCGCATTTATTGCATTGTGTCCAGACACGCAGCAAACTGTTATTGAAGCACTCAATAACGCCGGATATCAGGCCATGGAGGTCACTGTTAATGGGTAATACAGCCAATGCCGCACTCAGGAACGAGGTGGTGTCTTTTCCCGACGAAGATTTAATCCTGGTGGATGACAATGACCGCACCATCGGCCATCTGGATAAAGCCGCCTGTCATCGCGACCAAGGCACTCTGCACCGGGCCTTTTCACTGTTCGTGTTCAATCCACAGGGCGAATTACTGTTACAGCAGCGCAGTGCTGACAAACCGCTCTGGCCAATGTACTGGTCGAACTCCTGCTGCAGCCATCCGCGCCGCGGCGAATCGGTGGATTATGCTGTGTCACGCCGTCTGGAACAGGAACTGGGGATGCGCACCGAGGCGGAATTCGTGTATAAATTCCAGTATCATGCACAATTTGATGAAACCGGCGCGGAGCGCGAATTGTGCTGGGTTTACCTGGGCCGCTGCGCTGCTCAGCCACAGCCGAATCAAACCGAAGTCGCGGCCTGCCGGTTTATTAATACCACTGATCTGGATCGCGAACTGGGCGAACACCCCGAGCGTTTCACACCCTGGTTCAAAATGGAATGGACCCGGTTGAACAGTGATTATCAAGACTTATTGCGCCGCTATACGCAGCCGGATCAAGCTTAAAAGTAACAGGATATCAGCATGGGCATACCAGCCATTCAACAATTTCGGATTGCCAAATATATTATTACGCAAAAATTAAAGCGGAATAAAAAATACCCGCTGGTATTGATGTTGGAACCTTTGTTCCAATGCAATCTGGCCTGTGCCGGCTGCGGCAAGATTGAATACCCCAAGGATATTCTGCAAAAGCGCATCAGTGTGGAAGCAGCTTTAAATGCCGTGGATGAATGCGATGCACCAGTGGTATCGATTCCCGGCGGTGAACCGTTGATTCATAAAGAGATGCCGGAAATTGTGCGCGGCATCATCGCGCGTAAAAAGTTTGTGTATTTATGCACCAACGCTGTTTTGCTGGCCAAGAAAATTGATGACTACCAACCCACCCCCTATTTCACCTGGTCGATCCATCTGGATGGTCTGCAGGAGGAACATGACAAATCCGTCTGTCAGGAAGGCATCTTTGAAAAAGCCACCACCGCTATCCGGCTGGCAATTGACAAGGGTTTCCGGGTCAGCGTCAACTGCACGCTGTTTGATGGTGAAATTCCCGGGCGCGTGGCTGAGTTTTTTGACTACTGTGTTGAGCTTGGGGTGGAAGGCATAACCGTGTCCCCCGGCTACAGTTATCAGTTTGCGCCCAATCAGGATGTTTTTCTGCCACGCAATAAATCCAAGCAATTATTCCGCGATATTTTCCGTGCAGGCAAGCAGCGTGAGGCACAGGGCGGTAACAAATGGCCACTGAATCACTCCAGCCTGTACCTGGACTTTCTGGCCGGCAATCAGAGCTACCAGTGCACGCCCTGGAGTAATGTCACCTACAATATCTTCGGCTGGCAAAAACCGTGTTATCTGCTGGTCGATGAAGGCTACGCCAGCAGCTATCGCGAATTGATTGAAACCACCGAATGGGAAAATTACGGCACCGGCCGCAATCCTAAATGCGATAACTGCATGGCGCACTGCGGCTATGAAGGTACCGCGGTAGAAGATACCTTCGCACATCCCATCAAGGCTCTGATGGCCAGTATCCGCGGTCCCAGACTGGATGGCCCGTTTGCACCGGAGTTGCCGATTACCTACCGCCAGACCCGCTCCGAAAATGCCATACCGGTAACCGTCAGCACCGACCAACCGGCCGGTAACCAGGCCCGGACCGAGCACCAGGAAACCGCCTGACCCAGTAGCTTAAAGCGTGCCCGGGCGCCCCGCCCGGTCCATAAACGGACTCAAGTTATCACTGGCCTGAAACCTGCCGTGACAGTATTGATCGAATACAGCGTCCTGCTCTCGGCCCTGATCTGGGTCGTCATCGTGAGCCTGCCCTGGCGGCCCTGGAGCGTGCGCGAGCGACTTGAGCCTGACTCCGTGATCAGCCGACAGCACCCTGATTTGAGTGATATTACGGTCTTGATTCCAGCTCGCAACGAAGCCGAACATATCGCCGCAACCATCCACGCCGTGCAACTTCAGGGCTCCGGGCACCGGATTATCGTTATTGATGACCAATCCCGGGATGCCACCGCCGAACTGGCCCGACAAGCCGGCGCTGAAGTGATCCATGGGACCCGGCTACCGGCTGGCTGGACGGGAAAACTGTGGGCGCTCCAGCAGGGTCTGCAGCAGGTCCGGACCCCCTTGATTCTGCAGCTGGACGCCGATATCCAGCTGCAGCCCGGCATGCTGGCCCGTTTGCTGCATCACCAGCAAACCCATGCCGTCAGCCTGGTGTCGATCATGGCGCTGCTGCCCACCGCTACTTTCTGGCAGACACTGCTGCTGCCCGCTTATGTATGGTTCTTCAAAATGCTCTACCCGTTTGCACTGGTTAACGGCCAGCTCAATGACTGGCGGTCACGCTTCGCCGCCGCCGCGGGCGGCTGCATTCTGCTGACCACTGATGCCCTGCGAACCAGCGGCGAATATACCGCCCTTAAATCGGCCGTCATTGACGACTGCAGCCTGGCCGGGCGAATAAAAGCAGCCGGATATCCGATCTGGATCGGCCTGAGCCATGGGGTGCTCAGTCACAGGGCCAGCGCCACGCTGCCCGATGTCGCACAGTTGGTCGCCCGCACCGCCTACACCCAGCTGCGATATTCCATCGGATTATTACTGATCACCAGTGTATTGCTGATAATTGTCTTCTGGGCGCCGCTGACCGGCTTACTGATTGATAGCTGGATCACCCGGGGTGCGGCGGTACTGTGTCTGTTGCTGATGACCATCTGCTATTGGCCGCTGATGCGTTTTTATCAGTTAAACCGGCTGAGCGGCCTGTGGTTGCCGTTGACCGCAACACTGTATCTCGGCATGACCTGGCTGTCCGCCTGGCAGCATTGGTCAGGGCGCGGCGCCCGCTGGAAGGGCCGGCATTATTCGGCTTAAACCAGGTGGCCGATCAATATCCGTGGTTAAGTAAGCAGGCTGCAGCTACTGGCTTTCAAAACCATTTTCCAGAATCGTTTCCTGCGCGGAAATCAGACAGCTGGCGCTGGCCAGCTCCTGCGCCATTTCCGCCAGGCTGCAGTCAGAAAAGGTCTGCGAACCGTTGATCGACGGGTTCATAATGCCATTGAACGGCTCATTCACACAGGCATCTTCACCATCATGCGGGGCATTGAAGTTATGTCCCAATTCGTGCGCAAAAACCAGCGCGCTGGTGGTGCTGCTGGACAGATTCTGATCGACCCCGTAGCCAAAGAAGTTGCTGCACAATACGCCCAGAAAAGCGATGCCTACCGTGGTGCCATTAATATTTCGGCCGGTAAACAGATGCGCCACGCCATTTTGCGGAATAGCACCGCCGGTGCCATTGACGATAAAATCACGAAAAGCAAATAACAACTCCGTTGCATCCAGTGAGGTCAGCGGCCCGTTGGCAGCCAGCTGTTCCAGATGCGCCACCCCGACACTGACTCCCACCTGATTGATATACAACCCAGCGACAAAATTCACCCGCGCCATGACCACCGCGGCGGTATTCACCCCATGGATATTATTGAACTGGGTATCGGTAACAATGGTTATCGGTAACTGCTGCAAATCATCGCCACGCAACAGATCATTCAGATGCTCAAGCAGTTGTGTAGCGTCAGCGGAGGCCTGCCCGGCGGGTAACGGGCCATCATCCAGCGGCCAGGGCAACAACAGATCACTTAATCGATACATGATGGTGGCGTCGGCGCGCTGCGGCCGATAAGGCAAAGCATCGGCAACCGCGCCCGCCTGTTCGATCAGGTAGATCTGCTCGCCGTCGAAAAAACCACCCTGCCAGCCACCATCCAGCCAGCTAAGACGCACCCAACTGGTCGGCTTACCGGTCAATTTGCCGGTGTAAAAACGGGCCTCGGAATTGCGCAGTGCCCGTCGCTGAACCGCGCTGAGGCCACTCAGTAACCGCTGGTTGAGGTGCAACTCCAGTTGCTGATGGTGACGTCCGGCAGATAGCGGCAGGATCAGTTGCGACACATCGATATCCGGGTCAGGAATATCGACGCTGGTGAAATCTTTAATCACCATCGCCGCTTCGCTCTGGACAACTGACGCAGCGGCTGCGCCTGAAGCTAAAACAACCAGCAGGCAGAACCACGCCCGGACAGCACCCGTCCGGATTAAATTGAACATCGCAATACTCCTTGTAAAAACCGGATCAGCGCGCCTCCCTGCACGCCGAACATCGCTTGGCATCAAAGCCTGCTGCCAATCGAGCAGGCTGGCTCAGACACCGCCGGACCTTGCTACCGCAAGGTGTTTTCAGTCAGCTTATTTTTTGGTCTGATTGTAAATGAACAGGATCAACAAAGCGCCAACGGTGGCCGTGGCAATAGTGCCAAGATTGAAGCCACCGGTGCTGCCCAGCCCAAAAAAAGCCCCCAGCCAGCCACCCAGAATCGCGCCGGCTATACCCAGCAACATCGTGATCAAAATCCCGCCGCCATCTCTACCCGGCATAATAAACTTAGCCAGAGCGCCCGCGATAAGCCCCAGCAATACCCACGTAATGATTCCCATAATGATGACTCCTGATTTATTGTGATAAGCGCCGCCAAGTTTACTGGAGCCAGCTGACCGGGGGCAAATAACGGTTGCTGACCCGGTTCACTGCCGGCCTCGGGTTTGCGGTAGAATCCGGCTAACCGCCGGCCACAATACACTGCACTACACCATCATTTATGCTCAAAATTGAACCTGATATCCGCGCCGCCAGCACACCTCCCGCCAGCCTGTATTGTGATCCGAGGGTTTATCAGGCAGCGCTGGAACGGGTCTTTGCCCGCTCCTGGCAGTGGATCGGTGACTGCACGGATCTGCACGAGCCCGGCACGGTAAAACCCTTTACCCTGCTGCCCGACAGTCTGAATGAACCGTTGCTGCTGACCCGCGATGAGACCGGGCAGTTGCATTGTCTGTCCAATGTCTGCACTCATCGCGGCAATCTGGTCTGTCAGAAAGCCGGACATTACGCCGACTTGCGCTGTCCCTATCACAGCCGCCGGTTTGAGCTGAACGGGCAATTTCGCTATGCGCCCGGTTTCGAACAGGCCACCAATTTTCCGCGCGACGCAGACCACCTGCCGACATTGCAGTTGCAGCGCTGGGGACCGCTATTGTTTACCTCGCTCAAACCGGACTGCCGGTTCCAGGACTGGCTGGGGCCGCTGCAGCAGCGCCTGCACTGGCTGCCACTGAATGAGTTTGTACTTGACCCGCGGCGTTGTCAGGATTATCTGATCCCGGCCAATTGGGCGCTGTATTGCGAAAACTATCTGGACTATCTGCATATCCCCTACATTCACCCGGAATTAACTCAAACCCTGGATCTGAAGCAATACCGTACCGAGCTGTTTGAGTTGGCCAATCTGCAACTGGGGTTTGCCGCCGAAGGTGAAGCCGCTTTCGATCTACCCGCGTCGTCAGCTGATTATGGACAGCGTATTGGGGCCTATTATTTCTGGCTGTTTCCTAATCTGATGCTGAATTTTTATCCCTGGGGCCTCAGCATCAATGTGGTGGAACCGGTGACCGCAGCGCAAACCCGGGTGCGCTTTTTAAGCTACGTGTGGCAACCTGACAAACTGTCCAGTGGCGCCGGCGCCGGCCTGGATACCGTTGAGCGGCAGGATGAAGCAGTGGTGATCAGCACCCAGCAAGGTTTACACTCGCGCCTGTATCAGCGGGGGCGTTACGCGCCGCGACACGAAGCAGGCTGCCATCATTTTCATCAATTGCTGAGCGCCCGCCTCAACGCGGCTGAGGATAACTGAGCAAGGCCTATGCTGGCCTGATTTACTGAAGGTAGCTCAGCACATCTACCCGCTGCAGCCTGGGATCGTAATCCAGCAGAATATTCAATATCGCAGCGTGCCCGGCGCCGACGATAACCAGCAGACGCTCACCGGGCTGTGCGTACTGCTGGATCAAACCATGCATCCGGATATTGCGCTCAAACCAACTGGCCGTGCTGCTCGCACCGGCGAAGCCATCACCCGCGCCCACGTCATTGAAAGCGACATAAAAACCCAGGTTGCGGCTAAGCATCTCCGAACTGTTCTGGACTCGCATCAGTTCCAGCAATGGCAGCGTTTGCTGCTGATGCTCGATTAGTCGGGTCACCTCGGCAATGGTCTGCTGCAATTGCGCATCGGCCTCGGGAGCGTGTGCCTGAGCGTATTTGAACAGCCCATCACCCAGCCAGGGCACGGCCCGGTCATCAATGCCATGGATCCGCGGGTGTTGATTTAACTGCGCCAGCCGAAATCCCAATTGATGAATCTCGTTGCTGGTGAGGCTGAACTCATCGTTCAGATAGGCCTGATACTGCTGATTGTTGGAGTCCGACTTGTCCGGAGTGAATTCCAGCAGGACTTTGGTCGGCCTGAATCGATTCAGCTTTTCCACCAATGCCAGCACCTGCTGCTGACCGTTCTCGGTCATGACATTAAATACTTCGGTTTTGACGGTGTCCGCCTGGGGATTGGCAAAATGGAAAGTGCCCAGCACCAGAATTTCCGCCGGCTCGGCAGCCACGCACTGCCAGCAAAACAATACCATCGTTAACCCGCTGAACAATTTTTTCATGGTCATACTCTGTTTTTTTCAGAGCTTAGCATTGGCTGCGAGACAGACGTATGTGCCAGAAGTGTATTACCAGGGCAGCAAGCCGCTCAGTTATCCGACCAGGCACCACCGCCAGGCGTGGCAATGCTCAGGGTATCACCTGCATTGACCTGACAGCTGAGCTTGGCTGGCAGGCATTCATTATTCAATCGGTTGCTGCCCGGCTGGCCGGCCGTGCCGGAGCCGATACCCCAGGCCGGATGTCGGCGGCGCTCACTAATGATAGACACAGTGGTAGGGTGCAGAAAATCGTATTCGCGCACGATACCATCACCGCCCGGATGCTTGCCCTGTCCACCGGAACCGTAGCGGATGGCGTAACGGCGAATGCGCAATGGATATTCACTTTCCAGAACTTCCACCGGCGTGTTCAGAGTATTGGTCATATGGCTGTGCACCGCGCTGCGACCGGCGTGTTCTGAGCTGGCGCCGCATCCACCGGCCAGGGTCTCATAGTAGCTCCAGCGCGCCAGCTGGCCGGCTTGACGCCACTCACCACCCATCGCCAGATTGTTCATGGTGCCCTGGCTGGCGGCTGGTATGACTTCCGGCAAGGCCGGCTGCAACGCCCCGCACAGTACATCCACAATGCGCATGCTGGTTTCTACATTGCCGGCCGCCACCGCCGCCGGTCCCTGTGCATGCACCAGTGAACCGGGCGGAGCAGTCAAGCGCAAGGCCCGCAATACTCCGGCACAGTTCGGGGTGTAATCAGGCAGCAGGCAGCGGATAACATAATAAACCGCCGCCGCGGTTACGCTCAGCGGGCAATTGATGTTGCCCGGAACCTGGCGATCGGTACCGGCAAAATCCGCCGTCAAACTGTCATCACGCACGCTGACTTTCACCTGGATTCGAACATCCTGCTGCTCGAAACCATCCCCATCCAGCACATCATTGAAACGGTATTCACCATCCGGAATACTCCGGATCAGAACTCTTGCCAGCCGTTCGGCATAGTCATTCAAGGCTGCCAGGCGCTGCTCGAAGACGGCTTGACCGGCTGAGCTGATTAATACCAGCAATGATCGGCAGCCCGTCCGGCAGGCACTGAGCTGTGCCTCCAGATCAGCGCCAACCCGCGACTGATCACCCACCGCCTGCAGCAATGGCGCCAGCACCTGCGGCTGATACTCGCCCGCCTGGTAAAGCAATTGCGGTTCAATCAGCACACCTTCCTGCTCCAAACTGTTGCTGACCGGCATGGAGCCGGGTGCGGCACTGCCGATATCCGCATAATGTGCCCGGCTGACGGCAAAACCCAGCAACTGATTGTCCTGTACCAAAGCGGCGATCAAGGTAACGTCCGGCAAGTGCGTACCGCCGGCAAACGGATCATTGAGAATCATCACATCACCCTGCCGCCAGGTGATCTTACCGGCCAGCCCGCGCATCGCGTAAGCCATGCTGCCCAGGTGCACCGGAATATGCGTAGCCTGTGCAACCAGATCACCATTACCATCGAATAAAGCACAGGAATAATCCAGCCGGTCACGAATGTTGGGTGATAACGCGGATCGCGCCAGCACCGCGCCCATCTCCTCGCAGATCGCGCTGACCCGGCTGGCAAACAGGCTCAGGCTGATGGCGTCGATGCTGACTTCAGCGGCCATCAACAGACTTCGGTTGCTTGAAAAACTGCTTGCGCATACACATGCTTATTACTCTAGCATTTACCCTCGAACACACTCAATCAAGGAGACATTAATGTCCATTGAACTACCTGCCCTGCCGTATGCAAAAGATGCCCTGGAACCGCACATTTCAGCGGAAACCTTGGATTATCACTATGGCAAACACCATCAGGGCTATGTCAACAAGCTCAATGCCGCGCTGCCCGGCAGCGACCACCAGGGTCAGGACCTGGAGACCATTGTTAAAACCGCCAGCGGCGGAATGTTTAATAATGCCGCGCAAATCTGGAATCACACTTTCTACTGGAACTGCCTGAGTCCCAGCGGCGGTGGCGAACCCTCCGGTGCGCTGGCTGACGCGATCAATCAATCGTTTGGTTCTTTCGCTGCTTGCAAAGAAAAATTCAGCGATGTGGCGGGTGGCACTTTCGGTTCCGGCTGGGCCTGGCTGGTGAAAAACCCGGATGGTTCACTGGCCGTGGTCAGCACCAGCAACGCCGACACTCCGCTCACCGGCGAGGCCAAACCGCTGCTGACCTGCGATGTCTGGGAGCACGCCTATTATATTGACTACCGCAATGCCCGGCCGAAGTACGTGGATGCTTTCTGGCACCTGGTCAATTGGGAGTTTGTAAGCCAGCAGTTTTCCGGCTGATCAGCATCCATACCGCAACAACCCGAAGATAAACAATTTTTGGTTCCATGCTTCACTCTGACAGCATGCTCAATGCATGCTGTCAGAGACCTTCTGGTCTCACTTGCTGAGTTATATGTAGCCTGGGGCAGCTGACACAATTAGCGTCTTTTTGCGTTCGCTACCAGCCGATCCAGTTTCATACCGGCATGCTTCATGAGTTTCAGTACATCTGCCGGTTTCCTGCCTGATTCAGTCGGATAAACAGGCCTTGGCGTGGTCATACCGAGGTGAACTTTAATACGTACCAGTTCAGCCATCAGAATATTGGCCACATCAAATGCATCCGATGGGGTAGCACGAACCAATGTCATGGTTGGCACAAAGGAAGCATCCATTCCGATTTTCTTCTGTAACCGCACCAGCTTGCTCAGGTCCAGTAACCCTTGCGCGGCAACATCTTTCGGGCGGGCCTTAGGCTCTATTTGCGGTTCTGGCAAACCAGCAAAAGACACCGCAAATTCACTGGCAATCAGGTCGATTTCATAATGCACGTAACGGACATGGCGATAGACGTCATCAGGTTTTACCGCCCCTGCCAGATTATCCAGCATATAAGAAGCTCGCCATAAGTTTTCATATACATGACTAGGCGCTTTGCCCGCAACGAATGGAACATCATCAATAGGAGTAGCAATGGCAAGATATTCTTTCATTTTCTGCAGTTCAGTTAATACCCTGGCGGTCACTGCATACACATCCTTCGGCTCAATTTTGGTTAGTGGGATCTGTCCAACCTCTACCGTCTCCAGACCCAGCCTTTTTTCGGCCATGGCAATTTTTTCCAGCACTTCCAAGGCCTTGGTGTAAACATGAATCGGTTTCTTAAGCGTCTGACGCTCAGGGTCCGGCGGATAATCGTCCGCGCCTAATGCTTCTCTCAAGATAGCAATTTCAGCAATAATCCTTTCTGAATTCTGGAATACGTGAGAAGGTGTCGTTTCCTGTGCGAAGGCATTGATATTACAGAGCAATAAAACTGCGGCAAGGACTCTAACTATAGGTTTAACAGGCAACATTATCATAATCGCTTTCACTCCATTTAAAGCTGTATAAGGTGGCGCCTTCAATGCGCTCTGGTAGTATTGAACAAGTGGCGAAATGCCCGGCGCAGCCAGAAGAAATTAGCCTCCGACTCATTGTCATCAGCCGATGCCTGATACTCGGAATTAGCTTGTTTTTCGTTTTCAAATTCGCTCATATCGCCATGTATGCGAACCGTCAATGCCGGGTTATCTTTAAACTCATAATGCTGCCTGATTGCCGAAATAGCGCTTAGCCGTAAAATTCCCTTGCCTGGTGGATTGGGCAGGAACCTGAATATTTGCCCACTGTTAATCATTTCAGAAATCAACATGACGTCCTGATGCGCGCTCAACACCAATGTTACGATGGTAGGATTGGTGGCACGCAACGCAGCAAGAAATTTAACGCTGCTGGCCCCGTTGACGGTGGCTTCGGTAATCACCACACCTATATAGTGTTGTTTAAGTGCGGCTATTGCCCGTGGTAAAGTCTGCGCGCTGTAAACCGGGTGTTTATCCTTGAATTGTTCACTGAGATACCTGCTAATCCCTTCGTTATCACCAATAACCAGCAACCCCATATTATCAGCAGCCGTTTGAACGCTTGGCTGATGCACCTGCACCTTAGCTGGCAAATCGCTGTCAGGCTGGCGGGCTCGGACCAGTTGCTGTGATACCCGTACCGCTTCAGCGACCGTAGTCAGCAACTTAGCGGTATCCCAGGGCTTGGCAATATAACGAAACACCTCGCCTTCATTAACCGACGCCATGCTGGCCTTATAGTCTGCGTAGCCGGTCAGCAATATTCTAATGGTGTCTGGCTTTAATGCCTTTGCCTGTTGCAGCAATTCAGTGCCCAGCATACCTGGCATGTGCTGATCACTGACCAGAACATTGATATCCATAGTACGCAAAATATCCAGCGCCGCGGATCCGTCGTTGGCTGTATATACATCGTAGAGCTGACCAAAGATTGCTGTCAGGACAATTAAGATTCTATGCTCATCATCCACCAGCAATAACTTCGCTTTCATGATCAGAAGCCTCCTATAAATCAAGCAGCACGAGAAGATTCACTACGCGGTAAAATAATCCTCATCAGCGTGCCCACACCCAGCTCTGAATGCACCTCAATAGCGCCATCGTGCTGTTGAATGATTTTGTGGCATATTGATAACCCCAGGCCAGTGCCCTGGCCAATTTCCTTGGTCGTGAAAAAGGGGTCCATGATTTTATTCAGGTTCTCATCGTCTATGCCAACACCATCATCCTCAATCTCAACCACAACGGAGCCATTTTCAATATCGACCCGAAGATAGATATTACCAGGACCTTCAATAGCCTGAGCGGCATTATTAATCATATTCAGAAAGACCTGATTGATCTGAGAAGGTGCGCACATCACAGGCGCAAAATCAGTATATTCTTTATGGATGCATATCTGCGAATCCAGTTGGTTTCTAAGAATAACCAAAGTACTGTCAAGTCCCTCTGACAAATCATATTGAACAATATTGGCACGATCCAGGCGACTGAAGTTTTTAAGGTTCTTCACCAATTCCTGAATTTCCTCCAAACCTGAAATACCTACTGATAACAGTTCCAGGGATTGCCCAAGCTGATCAGTATGCCGGCGCTCATCTAACAAAGCGTGCAGTTGCTGGTAGTTATCCTGTGCCTGGTGCAACTCCTCTTGAGCAACAGCGGCCACCAGCGAACAGACTTGTTGATCCTGCTCCTGATAGACCAGCAGCTGCTGGGCAATTACATCAAAACTGCCTTTAGCATAAGCCAGCGGGGTGTTCACTTCATGCGCAAAACCAGCGACCATCTGACCTAACGAAGCCATTTTCTCAGACTGCACTAAGTGCACTTGTGATTCTTTCAACTGCTCATAAGCATTTGATAACTCTTCCGTGCGGCTGTAAACCAAGGCTTGAATCTGTAATGTACGGCCGGTAATTAACCAGAACAAAAATATCAACAGACTGGTCAGCAGCAAACCAATGAGACTGATATAAACCCGCTGACCGGACCACCAGTTGGTCTTGAACGGTAGCGCATATATATCCAGCAGCAACTCTCTGCCGGCAAAAGAAATTGAGGAACTGGTAAGCTCCAGCAGGTCAGATGGTGCATGGCCAGTGTCGGCAATTGCCTGATCACTGTGGCTAACGCTCATGTCCTCAAGTATGCTGTCGCGCAGTACTATCTGCATATTGTCGGTCACGTGGTCTTCCAGATAAGCATGCAATGCTTCCCGGGTACGCGACACCGCCAGCAAATACCCTGATAGCCCACCGACCGGTGACATGATCCGCTCGATCTCGCTGCCATGAAATAAAGGCTGCAACACCCAGTAATCCATGCTGCCGTTAAACGCAGTAGCAATGGCTACTGGTAAACGCGAATCACGTGCCTGAAACAATGCCTCCAGCCACACCGGGTTGGAAGCCAAATCCAGACCCATGCTGAGTTCAACGCCTGCAAAGCTGTCTACCTGGTCAATTGGAAACGCCTGATCGGTTTCCAGTGCATCACGAAAGTCACCGGCTTGCGTATATTCTAGTATTTGTTTAGGTTGTCCGGTTAAAGGATTGAGCTGCTGCAGATATTGCGCCCGATCAGTTAAGCTAACAAGCGGCGCATAGGCCAGCGCCTGAAAACCATTAGCCTGGTCGAAAAAATCTGTTGCCATTTCTGAAAACTGAGCTTGTATCGTATCGCTGCTGCCTGTTTCAGTAACGGTTTGGAAGTATTTTGCCCACAGATTTAATGCTTCAATATCCGCTTGAATATTGGCGTTGAGTGCCGCTTTAATAGCAATGGAATTTTGTGCGGTTACACCCTGACGGCGTTCCTGAGTGGCCTGATTTGCCAAATAAACCGCCCACACAGTCAGGCCTGCACCAAATGCGGCCAACACTAAAGCGATCAGTATTCTTTGCGTAAATGATAGAAACCAGCCCTTAAGCCCAGCACGCACTGAGTCTGGCAATGGAGACTGCTGTGCAGCATTCCCCAGGTATTTTGCGTTAACCACATCCATGTTGACTCCCTAAGCCCCTTATGACTCGTTGGCTTTGGGCTGTGTCTCCCTTGACACAGGCTGCAATAACTCCATCTGACTGCTAATGCTAGATGCAATTTTGCAAGCAATTATTACCGGAAGATAATAATTTACGCCTGAGAGTATAAATCCATTTACACTGCTTGCCAAGCTTGTAACGGCCTGTATTACACTAAACTTTAGTCTATTATTAAACTGAAATTATTACTTCATTTTATTTTGGCGGCAATAAACTGTCTATATATCCTTCCGGCTGCAGAATTGATATCCATTATGATATAAGTAACTCAACTTAAAGCTATTTATAACAGAAATTATGGCCTGCGAACTATCCAGTTAGAAATATTTTAAAAATACTTAATACCTATTAATACGAAAGTAGTGTTATACGATATACTAACTTGACCACGATAATTACCCCGGCTACACTTGCTTCGAAAATGCTTACCAGACAGGGATTTAGGTATGGCTGTATCAATACTGTAATTAATAAATGTAATTGATAAATTTAGTGCCAAGATAAATTTATTCTATTTTATGCGCGGAACATTATCGCATTACAGTTGGTAACCACACCCTATATTCTCTCAAGCAGTTAAATATACCTACCAGCACTCAATCAACGCTTACCGATTGGGTAATGGCAAGTTGTGCCAAAACTAAACCAGCCAGCAATAACGATAGCCATGGGCTAATTGCCGCATTGAATCGTGCTATATGCATGGACTTTTAGCACGGCTTATCAATCAGTTATTGCGTTACAAACCGCACAAGGATGTCAAAAAAATGAATACCACCCGACCTTTAAGGATTAACACAACGGTATTGAAGCCATACCTGGCATTATCACTGGCAGCATTATTGCTCTGCCTGACATTAGCACCAGCAATGGCTGATGACAGCGGTTCATATGCGGTACCAAAAACAAAGTTTTTGCGCTTTGAAGAAGACTGGTCAAGCCTTAAAGGCATTCCGCGCGACCAGTTAAAACCCGAGCACAAGCATAAATTTATTGCTTTGAGCGATACTGGCAATATCTGGGTCAGTTTCGGAGGACATACTCAATTCCGCGTTGAAAACTGGAACAATTTTGACTTTGGCGCACCGCTCAATGATCAGGATACCTTTCTGATAGGACGTGGCTTATTCCACGCCGACTGGCATTTTGGTGACAACCTAAGGATCTTTTCCGAATTTAAGCATGCCGATATTACTGACCGTGACCTGCCGGGTGGCGAAAGGAGTATTGATGTTGATAAGTACGAATTACAGCAGTTGTTTGTTGACTACAAAATACCACTCAACAATCAAAGCAGTTTGACGCTGCGTGCCGGGCGCCAGGAATATGCCTTTGGCAAGCAACGCCTGATTAGCCCCCTGCCCTGGGCCAACGCACTAAGACACTGGGACGGTTTGACCGCAATATTTGAAAACGCTGATTTTCGTATTCATGGCTTTTATTCAAAATTTGTACCGGTGCAGCGTTCCAGTTTCAACAACGCGGATGCCGATAACTTGCTGTTCGGTATTAATGCAACCCAAAAACTAAGCGCCAACAGTGGCATTGATTACTATTGGTATGGTATTGATCGCGCCAACCGCAGCTTCAATGGTACTCAGGGTGATGAAAATCGTCACACTCTGGGTGTCAGACACTGGGGTAAGTACCTCGGCAACCAGCTGGACTACGAAGTCGAAGCAGCCTGGCAGACTGGTGAAGTTGGAAATGACGATATCAGTGCTGGCATGTTTACCGGGGTGCTGGGTTACCAGCCACTCGGCTGGAGCGGCAAGCCAAGATTCAGTCTGGGTTTTGATTATGCCAGCGGCGACGATGAAGCTGGTGGCAGTGTCGGCACGTTCAATCAATTATTCCCATTAGGCCACGCCTATCTGGGCTTTATCGATATCGTTGGGCGGCAAAACATCATAGATTTCCACCCCGGGGTCAAACTCAGCCCGTTCAGCCAGGCCGTATTCGGTTTTGAGGCCCACTTTCTGTCGCGTGCCAACCGTGGCGATGCATTTTACAATGCAGGTGGCGGCATAGTACGCCCTGCCGACCCCAATGCGGCAAAAACAATTGGTACTGAACTGGACTTCACTTTTAATTATAAATTCACCCCCAGGGTATCAACCCTGGTGGGTTTCAGCTATCTGTTTGCCGGCGACTTCCTTGAAGATACCGGCAGTTCTGAAAACATCAGATTCTTCTATACCCAGTTGATATTTACATTCTGATGTTACGCGCGAGAAGCTTCTATATTATTGCTGATTGCTGAATATTATTATCAGCCGCAACCTCATTGCTGAGTGAAATAAATCCCCGTCTACCGAGATCGGTCTCGCGCAGACAGGAACATATCTGCAAACATGCGCGGCAATAACGGCACAGTTAAACCCGCAACAATAACCGCTCAATAGCTTAAGGCATTGAACATAATCTTTAGCGCAAAAACAGCCGGGTCAAATAACCTGATGACTAGGTCAGCAACGTCAGCGTAATCACCGTCGTCTTGCGCGCGGACCGAACCCTACCCGCACTTATACAGTCTTGCGCGATGCAGCCTTATATAACCACATACACAGCAAAGCCATCATAATCAGACCGGGCCACGCGCCCAGCGGGTCATTGCTCAGGCCGGACCAGCTGCCCAGCTGCATGAAATTGGGGTCGTCGGCAAACACGATGGGTAACGCCAGCAATATTCCGATCAGTGCTTCACCGGTAATTAAACCGGCTGCAATCAACACCCCCGCCTGACGCCCCGGACCTTCCGGACCGGTTATCCGCTCGGTCAGCCAGGAAATCAAACCACCGGCGAAAATGGCGGTACTCAATTGCAAGGGCAGGTAAATACCCACCGCTACCGCCAGTACCGGCATCCGGAAACTGCTGCCGCGCCTGGCCAGGATGGAGTCAGCAAAAATAACCGCTGCACCGATACCCATACCGATAAACACCATATTCCAGGGCAGATTACCGCCAAATACACCGCGCGCGACCGATGCCATCAGAGTCGCCTGTGGCGCCTGTAAAGCATTCGGCTGGGCTTCAGTGGGTGGTCCGAAACCGTAGGCCACCAATAGCAGGGTCAGAATCGGAGCCACCACCAAGGCAGCGGACATCACCCCGATACCCTGCATCACCTGCTGTTTCCAGGGTGTTGCACCGAGGATATAACCGGCTTTCAGATCCTGCAGATTGTCACCGGCAATCGCTGCCGCGCAGCACACCACGGCGCCGACCATAATCGCCGCCGCCGGACCATTGCTGGCGTCCTCACCGAGTAATAGCAGCAGCAAAAATGCCGAGAAGGTAATGGTGGCAATGGTAATGCCGGAAATCGGATTATTGCTCGAGCCTACCAGGCCGGCCATATAAGCGGCTACTGAGGAGAACAAAAAACCGGTGATCACCATCACCGCGGCCAGCGCCAGGCTGATACCGAGCTGATCAACCACCTGCCAGTACAGCAGAAAGATGGGAATCACAAACAACACAATAGCACCCAGCACCAATGGCATGGGCATATCCTTATCGACTTCCGCCCGTACTCCGCCGGCCTTGGCATGCTTGAACTCATTCAGGCCGCTTTTTACGCCCGACACCAATGAGCGGCGCATGGAGAACAGCGCCCAGATACCACCCAGCAGCATGGCGCCAACGCCCATGTAGCGAATCTTGCGGTTCCAGATATCCAAGGCCACGCTAGCCGCGCCGGCGCCCTGCTCACGCAGCGCAATCAGATTAGGGTCCTGATCCAGAAACAGTGCGGAATACAGGGGGATGCCAATATACCAGGCCAGCGCGCCGCCACCGAACACCAGCACCGCGATATTCAGACGCACAATGTAACCCACACTAAGCAGCGCTGGAGACAGATTACTACCGATATAAGCAATACTCTGACCGACAAAAGTGCCTGCCTGGGCGACACCCTGCCACAATCGCAAGCCGGTATCCGCAAACTTAATCAGCCCGCCCGCCAGGGCCGCCATACTCAATAATCTGATGCCGTTTCCGCTGTCACCTACTTTCAAAACTTCGGCGGTGGCGGTGCCTTCCGGAAAGGCCAGCTTTTCTTCCACAATCAATGAACGCCGCAGCGGAATGGTAAACAGCACCCCCAGCAGCCCACCCAGCCCGGCGATCATGGTGACCCAGATGTAATCAAAGGTTTCCCAGTAACCGAGCAGAATCAATGCCGGCAGGGTGAAAATCACCCCCGCCGCCAGCGATTCACCGGCCGAAGCCGCGGTCTGGACAATGTTGTTTTCCAGAATGTTGGACTCTTTGAACAAGCGCAGAATACCCATGGAGATAACCGCTGCCGGAATGGAGGCGGATACCGTCAAACCGGCAAACAGGCCTAGATAGGCATTGGCCCCGGCCAGAATCATCGATAACAGAATACCGAGGATAACGGCCTTGACGGTTAACTGAGGAAGTGTCTGTTGCATGGTAGCTTTCCCGATTAATAGTTGGTTTTTTTTGTAGCGCTAGTGTAACAGGCGATTATCATACCAGCTTGCGCCCCCCGCTCTAAAGACAGCAAAAGATAGGACACCCACAACTCTCATCCCGGCACAAGCAAAAGATAGGACACCCACAACTCTCATCCCGGCACAGGCGGGATGAGCATAACTTTTGCCGGCGCTTGAGGGATCAACTGGAAAAAAATCAACCTGGAGTTATATCAGGCACCAGTCCGGATATAACGCTAGAAGAAGCCGCACACTTACGCGTCGGTTCGCTTGGCTTGTTAACTTTTTAGTACGCACCCTGTGAATAAGTCAGTTCATAGCTATGCGAGTAAACCTCAAATATCAAGCCAAATGGATCTTCGACATAGACCATTCGGTAAGGCTTTTCTCCGGGGTAGTATTCTCTGATAGGCATTCTCTGCTTGCCGCCATGCGCCACAATTTTTTCTACCAGCCCTTCTACGTCTGGATCCTGGACACAGAAATGGAAGGTGCTGGTTTTCCAATATTCGAAATCTTTAGGGCTTTCATTGTTTTTAAACTCAAACATTTCAACGCCGATTTTGTCACCAGTCGACATGTGCGCGATCTTAAAAGACCCCCAGCCCCGGCCAAAAACATCAATACACATTTGCCCTATTGGCGTGTCTGATTCTTCGGTAATGACAGTGGGCTGCATTATCTGATACCAACCCATAACACGACTGTAAAACTCGACTGCTTTTTCAACATCGGGAACTGAGATGCCAATATGTGAGAACGTGCGTGGATATGTGCTCATGGTGATTCCTCGTTTTGAAAGTTAACTCTGGATCGCGAGAAAATAAGCTCACACAGCCCCAGACAAGCAAACCAGACAAGCAAACCTGAACAATGGCGTCAACATGCCTGGCCCACTACCGCGGGCAACGCCAGGTGACTGCTTCAGCTCTGGGTAACAAACTCCACCAGTTCGGGATTGCCGTGCAGTTTCGCCAATTGACGCACCTGCGCATGGAAGACCTCACGGTCTGCCGCGGTCAAGGTAGCGTGCCCCACTTTACGCCCCTCACGCGCCTGCTTGCCATATGGGTGCCAATGCAGGCCATCAATCTTCAGATAGGGCGCTGAATCGGGTAAATCACCAATCCAGTTAAGCATCAATGACTCGCCGATAGCGCGGGTATCGCCCAGGGGCAAACCACAGCAGGCCCGCACATGATTTTCAAACTGGCTGCAGGCTGTCCCGTCAATGCTCCAGTGGCCGGAATTATGCACTCTGGGAGCAATTTCATTGGCATACGGCTGGCCATTGACGACGAACAGCTCGAGCGTCAGCACGCCCACATAATCAAATTTCTCCAGAATGCGCCGCAGATAAGACTGCGCGGTAGCCTTAAGCCCGGCGTCCAGGTTGGGTATCGGGGCATGGCTGTAATCCAGAATACCGTGATTATGATGATTTCTGGCCAAAGGGTAGTAAGCGATTTCGCCTTCAGCACTGCGCACCCCGATAACCGAGCACTCCCAGTCGTAACGAACAAATTGCTCGAGAATCAACGGATGCCCCTCGAACCTGCGCCAGGCAGGCTCCATGTCTTCAGGCTGGCGCAGAATGCTCTGCCCCTTGCCATCATAACCAAAGCGGCGGGTTTTCAGAACTGCCGGATAACCGGTCTGCTCCAGTGCAGCCAACAGGTCCGGGCGCGAGTTGATGGCGTGAAACTCTGGGACCGCGATATCCAGCTCACCAAACAGGGTCTTTTCTGACAGACGATCCTGCGCGACCGCCAGAATGTCGACCCCCGGAAATACCGGACAGTGCCCGGCCAGTTGCTGCAGACCTGCAGCCGGCACATTCTCAAAATCATAGGTCAGCACATCACATTGTTCAGCCAGCTGATTAAGCGCTGTCTGATCATCGTATTCAGCCTGAATCAGCTCACTGACCTGACCCGCGCAGGCATCCGCCTTGGGGTCCAGGACCAGTGTCGAAATATCCAGTTTGTGAGCGGCCTGGGCCAGCATGCGCGCCAGCTGTCCGCCACCGATAATACCTAACCGGGTCATAAAATTACTGCCTTACGATAGTGATGAAAATTCAGCCAGCCGTGCTGGGATCAGGCTCAGCCAGTACGCTGTCGCGCTGTTGACGGCGATACTGCTCCAGCTTGTCAGCCAGTGCCGGGGTTGATGTGGCCAGAATGGAAACCGCCAGTAAGCCGGCGTTTTTGGCGCCGGAATCACCAATGGCCACGGTGGCGACCGGTACGCCGCCCGGCATTTGCACGATTGACAGCAGTGAGTCCATGCCATCCAGCGCGCGGCTTTGAACCGGCACGCCGATCACCGGCAAAGTTGTTAATGCCGCTACCATACCGGGCAAATGCGCGGCCCCGCCGGCGCCGGCTATAATCACCCGCAAACCGCGTTCGCGAGCGGACTCGGCAAACTCCACCATCGCCTTGGGCGTGCGGTGCGCTGACACCACCTGAACCTGATGAGCAACTGCAAACTGCGTCAGTACGCTGGCCGTGTGCTGCATGGTTGGCCAGTCTGACCTGGATCCCATAATCACTGCGACCTGTGGCTGCTGCGCGATGCTCCGTGACATGCTCTCCGCCATCTTTTATATCCGCTGGAAAACTGCATAATGTAACAGATTCAGCTTGCCAATAAACCTTTGAACGGCTATGTTGCGCGGGCATTGCCACCACCATCCAAATGAATATTTATGGCTATCAGTAAACAACTTCTGGAAATCCTCTGCTGCCCGGTCAGCCACGTGCCGCTAAAGCTGGCCAGTAAAGCACAGTTGGGCTATGTGAATGATCAGATTCAGTCTGGCGGCGTGATCACCGTAGACGGTGAGCCAGTGCCGGCGGCGCTGGATGCCGCCCTGCTTACCCAGGACGGTAAAGTGCTTTATCCGATTAAAGATGACATTCCCGTATTGCTGTACGAGGCTGGCATCGGCACCACCCAGTTCAAGGACTTCCCCGGCTGATCATGCCAGCCAGACTACAGCTGCCAGACCGAGCAGGCATCCGACAACAAGTCCGTACCGCGCTGGCCGAAGATATCGGTAGTGGTGATGTGAGTGCTCAGCTGATCCCGGAGGATAAGCAACTCAGCACCCGTATCATTTGCCGCGAGAATGCCGTGTTGTGCGGTCAGGCATGGGTCGACGAGGTGTTTGCGCTGTTAACCACCGATATCGATATCTGCTGGCTCGCCAGCGATGCCGATAACCTCCAGGCCGGCCAGCTGATTTGTGAACTGACCGGGCCTGCCCGCGCGCTGCTCAGTGGTGAGCGCACCGCGTTGAATTTCATGCAGTTACTGTCCGGAACCGCTACCCTGGCGAAGCGTTATGCCGACGCAGTGGCGGGCCTTGAGGTCCGTCTGCTGGATACCCGCAAGACCATACCCGGATTGCGGGCCGCACAAAAATATGCGGTGACCTGTGGTGGCTGCCACAATCATCGCATGGGCCTGTTTGACGAGGTAATGTTGAAAGAAAATCACCTGGCGGCTGGCACCGATATGGCCTCACAGGTCTGGCAGGCACGTGAATTGTTTCCCGGCGTACCGGTCATCGTCGAGGTTGAAACCCTGCAACAGCTGGATGATGCTTTTCAGGCCAAGGCCGACCGGGTATTGCTGGATAACTTTGATCTGAGCGAATTGCGCACCGCGGTGCGCGAGTATGGCGATGGGATACGGCTGGAAGCATCCGGAGGAATTACCCTGGAAACAGTCCGCGCGGTGGCCGAAACCGGCGTTCAGGATATTTCTATCGGCGAGTTGTGCAAACAGATCAATGCGGTTGATTTCAGCATGCGCTATCACGACTGAAGCGCAACTGGCATCAGCCTGGTTATCCACTCTGTCGGAACTATAAAAACCTGCCGCAGCAGCTTACGACCGGGCTTCAGCTTTGCGCCGCTACCGGCTTATTCCGCTTCATCTTCACCTTCACCTTCGATAGCTTCCACCCGCGCCAACCCTACCAGTGCTTCCTTATCGTCAAGGCGAATCAGCGTCACGCCCTGAGTGTTACGTCCCAGGCGGGAGATTTCCATGGCCGGCGTGCGCACCAGGGTGCCGCCATTACTGATCAGCATCACGTCATCGTCTTCAGCCACACTCAAAGCCGCGACCAGCTCACCGTTGCGATCAGAGGTCTGAATAGCAATAACACCCTGACCACCGCGGCGGTGGACCGGAAAATCTTCCAGGCTGGTGCGCTTGCCAAAGCCATTGCTGGTAGCCATCAGTAAATCCTGCCCCGGCTCGGCCACCTGCATGGACACCACCTGGTGATCTGGTTGCAACCGGATACCCCGTACCCCACGCGCCACCCGGCCCATGGAACGTGCATCGATCTCTTTGAAGCGCACCGACTTGCCGTTACTGGCAAACAGCAGAATGTCTTTGCTGCCATCGGTCAAAGCCACATTGATCAGGGTGTCTCCCGCAACCAGATCAATGGCCCAGATACCATTCGCACGTGGTCGTGAATAGTCGGCCAGCGGCGTTTTCTTAACCGTCCCGGCCGCGGTGGCAAAGAACACATATTGATCTTCCGGAAAATCGCGCACCGGTAACACCGCGTTGATACGCTCACCTTCCGCCAGCGGCAACAGATTGACAAACGGCTTGCCACGGCTGGCATGACTGGCCTGGGGTAATTCATACACCTTGATCCAGTAAACCTTGCCGGTGCTGGAAAAACACAACAGCGTGTCATGAGTATTGGTGACCCACAGCCGCTCGATAAAATCCTCCTCCTTCATTTTGGTCGCCGAACGCCCCCGTCCACCACGGCGCTGGGCCTGATAGCGGTCCAGATTCTGGGTTTTCGCGTAACCGCCGTGCGACAGTGTCACCACCACGTCTTCCTCGGCAATCATATCTTCCATGCTGAGATTGAGATGCTGCTGCAGGATTTCGGTGCGGCGCTCATCGCCGAACTGCTCCAGAATTTCCAGCAGCTCATCGCGAATCAACTGCTGCATCACATCCGGGTCCGCCAGAATTTTCAGCAGTTCGCGAATAGCATCCAGAATCTGTTTGTACTCATCGGTGAGCTTGTCCTGCTCCAGACTGGTCAGTTTCTGCAGGCGCAGTTCCAGAATGGCCTGGGCCTGCTCCGCTGACAACTGATAGCCATCCGCATGCATGCCGATTTCAGCCGGCAACTCTTCCGGCCGCGACATATAAGCGCCTTCGGCGCCCAGCAGGGCCTTGACCAGACCTGACTCCCAGCGGCGCGCCTGCAGGCGCAGCTTGGCTTCGGCCGGACTGGGAGCAGCCTTGATCAGAGCAATCAGCTCGTCCACATTGGCCAATGCAACCGTCAGACCTTCCAATACGTGAGCGCGGGTGCGCGCTTTGCTCAGCTCAAATAATGTCCGCCGGGTCACTACATCGCGGCGATGGCGCAGGAATGCCTGCAGTATCTCGCGCAGATTCAACAAGCGCGGCCGGCCGTCAATCAAAGCCACCATATTGATGCCGAACACGGTCTGCAACTGAGTCATATTGAACAGCTGATTCAAGACCACTTCGGCCACTTCGCCCTGTTTGACGCCGATCACCATGCGCATGCCGTCCTTGTCGGACTCATCGCGCAGATTGCTGCCACTGATACCTTCGATTTTCTTTTCGTTAACCAGATCCGCGATTTTTTTCAGCAGATTGGCTTTGTTGACCTGGAACGGCAATTCATCAACGATGATGAACTGACGGCCGTTGTCTTCTTCGATGTGCGTGCGGGCACGCATGTAAATGCGCCCGCGGCCGGTTTCGTAAGCTTCGCGGATACCGGCTGCGCCGTTAATAATGCCCGCCGTGGGAAAATCCGGTCCCGGCAGATACTCCATCAACTCAGCGGTGGTCAGATTGGAATTTTGCTGCAGAGCCAGCGTGGCATTGATTACTTCGTTCAGATTGTGTGGCGGAATATTGGTCGCCATACCGACCGCGATACCGGTGGTGCCGTTGATCAGTAAATTCGGGACCCGGGTTGGCAGTACCGCCGGCTCATACTCGGATTCGTCATAATTGGGGGTGAAATCAACGGTGTCTTTTTCGATATCCGCCAGCAGATGATGCGCCAGCTTATCCATGCGCACTTCGGTATAACGCATGTCAGCCGGGGAATCGCCATCCACGGAGCCAAAGTTACCCTGACCATCAACCAGCATGTAGCGCATCGAAAACGGCTGCGCCATGCGCACGATCGTGTCATACACCGCGGATTCACCATGCGGATGGTATTTACCGATCACATCACCGACCACGCGCGCTGATTTTTTATAAGCCTTGTTCCAATCGTTATTCAGCTCACGCATGGCGAACAGCACACGCCGATGGACCGGTTTCAAACCGTCACGCACATCCGGCAACGCCCTGCCCACGATGACACTCATGGCGTAATCGAGATAGGATTGCTTCATCTCGTCTTCGAGATTGACGGACAGGATTTCGCGGGCCATTTCTGCCATAGATCAGTTTTCCGGTAATGCCTGTGCCAAACCGGCACTTAGAATTAGCTTTTTATTTAATATCAGCTACTTAGACAATTAAAACAGAAACTGTCTAAAGCGCTGAAACCAACCAGTAATAATAGCATAAAAAGGCTTCTAAAGCATCGCCTGAGCCCGTAAAAAATGATAAGCAATTCAGCGACTTAAACTCCCTCATATGAGGCTGGGTGATTCTAATGATCAGCAGCGCGGGCATTATCCTGAAACTGGTCACAGGGTCAATGCTCAAGGCATTGATATATCAGCGCTTTATCAAGAGATTAACCGTGCGACCTGGATATTCGCAGGGGCCTGGATACAGCTACTCTAGCAATAGCAGCTGCTCAAATTCTGTACCGGCAGCGTCAGTTCCAACCGCATTAAAACCTTCAATATCAGCAAATCCAGCGTCCGGATAGCAGGTCTGGGAAGATTCAACCCGAAGCTCGCCTCCCCCAACGCCGGCTAACCCTCTAAAAATTTGCGGAAACAAGCACAAACGCGGGCAAAAATGTGGCTGTCCTGACTTAAAAAGACATGGCGGTCCCAAACAAAGAACCCGCACCAGAAAAGTGGCTGTCCTGATTCAGTCTAGCCTCTGACTAATCTTCAACTGACTAAGCCTGAACGAGTTCCAAAAAAATGGATGTCCTGACTCTGTTCTGGACGAGTTCCAAAAAGGTGGATGTCCTGACTCTGTTCCGGCTCTGAAGACATGGGTGTCCCAACTTAAACTAAAGAAAACGTGGATGTCCCGACTTATCAAGATGTGGCTGTCCTGACTCGTGCTCCAGAAATATGGCTATCCTGGTTTCAGTCTAATCTCTGATTGGTCTTCACTGATTAATCTTGTGGGAGTCTTAAGGAAAACATGGGTGTCCTAATTCGATTGCGATTAAAAAAACAATGGGTGTCCCAACTTAAGAAACATGGGTGTCCTGACTTGATTCTCGGACTTGATCACTGGCTTTTCTGCATCTTTGCAAATGGAATCTAGCCGTCTGCTTTTGCCAGGGCGGTCAGTTTTTCAGTATCCGGCTTGGCTATTACACCGCGTTCGGTGACCAGAAAATCAACCAGATGGGCCGGGGTGATATCAAACACCGGATTCCAGGCGGCAGCATCGGTGGCGGCGATCCGTTGGCCGCCAAGACTGAGAACTTCACTGTCGTCACGCTGCTCAACAGGAATCTGCATACCGGTTGCGGTGGCCATATCCACACTCGACCAGGGCACGACGACCATGGTTCTGGCGCCATGTGCGCGGGCGGCCAGCATCGCCGAGTAGGTACCGATTTTGTTGGCCACATCGCCATTGGCGGCTATCCGGTCAGCGCCCACAATCAGCCAGTCAATCGATTGCGACGCCATCAGCCAGGCAGCCGCGCCGTCGATGATGACCTGGCAGGGTATCTGGTGCCGGGCCAACTCCCATGCCGTCAGCCGGCTGCCCTGCAGCCAGGGTCGGGTTTCGTCAGCAAACACCTGCTTCAGCCTGCCCTGCTGCCAGGCAGCGATTATCACACCCAGCGCAGTGCCTATCGCGCCGGTGGCGAGCGGGCCGGTATTGCAGTGGGTCAGGACACTGCTGCCTGCCTGGATCAAATCAGAACCGGACCGAGCCAATTGCTGATTGCAGGCGATATCTTCCCGGTGGATAGCAATCGCCTCCTGCTCCAACAGCGCAAACGCGTTGCTGTCCGACAATTCCAGCGCCTGCATTCTGGCCAATGCCCAGCGTAAATTAACCGCGGTAGGCCTGGTCTGAGCAAGCTCAGCCAGCTCTTCCAGCCAGACGCGATGCCAGTCATCCGGATACTGCTGCTGACAACGGCGCGCCGCCAGCACGGCGCCGTACGCGGCGGTTATGCCGATCGCCGGTGCGCCCCGCACCGCCAGATTCTTGATCGCATCGGCCACCTGTTCGATCTGCTCTAGCCGCAGCCACTGCTCCTGATGCGGCAGCAGGCGCTGATCCAGAAGCTGCAGATGGCTGCCGTGCCAGATCATCGGCTGGAACAGGTCATCCTGGGGTGTTTCGGACTGTTGCATGAGGTGAACCTTGGCTGTCAGTAATGTCCAAACGACGAATCATCAGGCGGTCTACATGCAACGTTAGCCGCTAAACGGTATGATTCGCAACCTGAGAATGTACAAATCACGAGGAAGAACTATGCGTCGCATTGCTTTTATTGGTCAAACCATGGCTATCTGCCTGCTGGCACTGAGCAGCCTTACAGCCGTCAATGCCCAGCCAGCCGAAACGGCGAGTTTCGAACCAACACGGATTGACAGCAGCACCATTGAAGTCACCAAAGCAGGCCAGCCACAGGTGTTATTGCACACCAGCATGGGCGACATTCTGCTGGAACTGTATGCTGACCGCGCGCCCAATACGGTCAGAAACTTTATCCAATATGCCGAAGACGACTACTATGCCGGCACCATATTTCACCGCGTTATCGAAGGCTTTATGATCCAGGGTGGCGGTTTTACCGAAGACATGACCCGCAAGGAAACCCGCAACCCGGTCACCAATGAAGCGGATAACAACCTGACCAACGAGCGCGGCACTATCGCCATGGCGCGCACTGGTGATCCGCATTCAGCGACCAGCCAGTTTTTTATCAACCACAGCGATAATCGCGCCCTGGATCATCGCAATAAAAACTCCAGCCAGGGCTGGGGCTACACTGTTTTTGGCAAAGTCGTGAAAGGCATGGAGGTCGTCGATGCCATCGCTGCCACCGATACCGGACCGATACCACCATTTAATCGCGATGTACCACTGGAAACCATTCATATTGAGTCTGTCGAAGTTTTCCAGGCCGCTCAATAACATCAGATAGTACATCGATGCATGCCGTGCAACATGCCCTGCTGTTGTCAGATGTACATCTCTCGCTGGAAGCGCCGGATATAACCCGGCGCTTTCTGCATTTTTTATCCACTCAAACCAGCCAGGCACGGGCGCTGTATATTCTCGGCGATCTGTTTGAAGTCTGGATCGGCGATGATGCTCCCGGTGAGCTGGGCATGCAGATAGCCGCTGCTTTGCGGCAGCTGGCCAGGCAGGGCAAGTCGATCCACTTTATGCATGGCAACCGGGACTTCCTGCTGAGCGAGCACTATGCCCGGCAGGCTGGCATGCAGCTTCTGGATGATCCCTGCGTGGTGTACTTTAACGAACAGCCGGTACTGTTATCGCATGGCGATGCCTGGTGCACCGATGATGTTGAATATCAGCAGTTTCGTGCCCAGCGCTCGCAACCACAAACCCAGGCACAGTTTCTTCAGCGCCCGGTTGCGGAGCGCCTGGCTTTCGCGAAAAATGCCCGCGACGCCAGCCGCGAGCATACTCGTAACAGTGCGGCCGACATCATGGATGTGAACCCCGACGCAATCGAACAGGCATTCAGCGAGCATGACATCAGCACGATTATTCATGGCCATACCCACCGCCCGGCTGACCATCAATATGCTGATGAGCGTCAGCGGATTGTATTGGGAGACTGGTATCAGCATGCCAGCTGGTTAAGCATTGATGCTGATGGTATTCACCGGCATGGGGTAACCATTTAGCCCTGTCTGTTAAACCCCCAGCCCTTTATCTATAAGCTTTCTGACTAGCTCAAAAAGTGCCGGTCACTCAACTAGAAGGATTGGAATCCATTTTCAGCGCCGCAATCAGATAGACGCCACCCAACAGGCTGGCCGCTGACAGGATCAGCGCCGCCCAACCGGTCGCAATCAACCCATATAAGGGGGTCAGCCAGGCAAACGCCACCAGATAAAGCAGCGTGGCGATAATATTGATCACCACAATCGTGACCGCCCGCCCCATCGCGTAAGCAGCCATCAGCAGACTGGAAGCAGCCAGTTCCATGCTCGCCGCCAGCAGCAAAATCACCAATAACCAATGGGCGGCCTGATAACCTTCGCCAAACATGACCCGCAATATCAACGGTCCGAACGGAATGGTCAACAACGCCAGCAGCAGACCGATGCCGCCACTGAGCACAGCAGTTTTGACCGGCACAACTTTAAAGCGCGGATCACGATCCTCCCATAACCGGGTCAGGTCGGTGAATACGGCCTGGCGCAGCAACAGCGCCGGCTTGGAAACAATCGTGGCTATTTCCCGCGCCACCCGGAACAAACCGGCAGCGGCCGTACCCAGAAAAACACCGGACAGCAAAGTAGCCAGCTGTTTGGGCAGTAAGTCCAATGTTCCCTGAATGTATGTAACGCCGACAAATGGCCAAAAGCCCTGGTGCTGCTGCCTTAACTGACTCAACTGAGGACGCATCCAGCGGGGTGCCTGCAAATCCTCTTTGACCACCAGCAATGCCTGCCAGTGCAGGATCAGGTTTTCAAGCATATAACCCACCCCCCAGGCCGCCAGAAAGCCTACCGGCCCAAGCTCAAACCACCATGCCAGCAGCACGGCTAGACAACGAACCAGCGGTCCCAGACCGAGCTGCAGACCCAATGCCGCAAAACGATCATGCATGCGCAGAATGCCTTTGGCGGTGCTGGTTCCGGCAAACAACAGCACCAGACCATACACCTGCATCCACTCACCAAACTGCTGCCCGGAACCCAGCAGCTCACCCACCCAGGGCGCCAGCGCGATAGCCAGCACACAACTCAGTACCGCGGTTATCACATCCATCAGATAACTGCACGAGAGCAGATTCTTCAGTACCTCCAGATCGCCTCTGGCATGTGCCGGCAAACCAAACTTCACAATGGCCTCAAAGGCTTTGGTGCTGACAACCCCATTCACTATCAGCACATAGGTATGCACCAGAATCACCAGCCCGAATAACTCCACCCCCAACTCCCGCGCCATCACGGACAATGCAATCACGGTAAATACGGCTGCACCTACCCGACCACTCAATAGCAGACTGAAGTTTTTGAAAACCCGCGGCGTGTGCCCGGAAGGCTGTTCAGTGGATTGACTGTTGGACATGGTTACCGGTTTAAGCAGAAATGGTTATTTGCAGCCATATTGTACATTCCAATAGCCGTAGTGGTGATGCGTGGCATGCCTGCACCGACTCGCTGCTTTATCTTGTTAGAAACACGATAGCTAGTGCGTCTGCCACTGTAAGTTTCTTCTAGAAGTTAAGCAGCAATAAGTAGATTTTCCGGTAAGCCAGCTCCAACCTAACCTGCGCATGCTGGCGCTGGCTTATGGCGAGCGACCCAATGGCATGATCTCAATGAACCGCATTAGGACAGCTATCTGTGGGCGCTAGCCCGGCAAGCACAGATGATTGAGCGGTTGGTTGGGTTGCTGCAGGCTGGGGAATAAACAAGCCAGGCGCAATAGCTGCGCCTGTATCGTTCACTTTTTGTGAATGATCGCTACCAAAATCACTTAAGCTATTGTTTTAAATAGGTATGCCAGCTCCAGAAGTTATGGGTGTCCATACACTTGATAGTTCATCAGCGGCGGGCTGTCCGGGAACCGGCTGGGCAGATCGATAGCAAACAACTGCCAGGTGGCCGGCGTATAGTCCATGGTTTCAACAAGCCCGTTACGGTAGCGCTGCTGGCTGATTTGACCCGCGGGCGTCATGGCCTGAATCTGACGCCAGGCTCCGCCATTGGGCGCACGGTAACTGGCCGCCGTGGTGCCCACATAATCGCGTGAGTCGCCCTGTTCAAATACATAGCCATTGATGTCGTATTTGTTGTATATCCTCAAGGCATCAAAGGCATTGCCACCATCGCCGGTGGAATCAATCCGCCAGGTGGTGCTGGTCGGCCGGGCAAAGTAGCTGTCGTATTCGGTCAGCATTCTTATCTGGCTTACACTGCTGGCGGTGTTGGTGATGATCTGATGGGTTCCCGCGGGCCGGGTATAGCTGTCATATTCATACCACCGCTGTAACGATGATCCATCACAGTCATCGCGCTCAGTGCTGTCCAGTAACCCTTTGCCCGTCAGGTCATAGGTCCATACATCCCTCAGCATTGCCGCGGCACTGCCAGCCGGACAACTGGCGTTGCGCTCGCGCAAACGGCCCAGCAGGTCATAGTCAAAGGTAAATGTTTGCTGCCTGGCATCGGTTTGGCTGATCACTTCACCCAGGCCATTGTACTGATAACTCCAGTC
>JAJFKY010000019.1 GCA_021772975.1 Gammaproteobacteria bacterium | reverse complement strand
ATATGCCTTGAATTCACCACCACGCGCTTCCGCGCAAACCTTCGTCAGCGCCGCTGTCAACGTCGTCTTGCCATGGTCAACGTGACCAATCGTGCCTACGTTTACGTGTGGTTTTGTTCGTTCAAATTTTGCCTTGGACATCGTATTTGCTCACCAAAGTTAATAACAATCGTTAGTTCCATTCAACCTGAAATGGTGCCCACAACTGGATTCGAACCAGTGACCTCTCCCTTACCAAGGGAGTACTCTACCAACTGAGCTATGCGGGCTTATCACTAAACTACACCTTCACAGCATCCCATTTCAGACCGGCATTTGCAGCTGGAGCGGGAGACGGGGATCGAACCCGCATCATCAGCTTGGAAGGCTGAGGTTCTACCATTGAACTACTCCCGCCTCGTGGCAGCACAAATGCTGTTCCGAGAATACACACAAAAGGTGCCCCGCCGCATTACTCACGGGACACCGTAATCTTTTCCAAATTTTTACAGTCAATCAGGCACTTAGCCATGTCAGACTGCCTTAACCATTCAACTGATTTACCAGCCGAAGTGGTGGAGGGGGCAGGATTACTTACAGGCTGCGCCTGTTCGCCCTGCGGGCCGCCGCGGTAGCGGCGTTGCCTGCGCACACTGCGTGTGCTCCGGCTCGAACCTTTCGGTTCTCACCCTGCCCCGAACCAGTGACTTTAATCACCGTTCAGTTGTTCCCAGATCAGCCGGTTTACCAGCCGAAGTGGTGGAGGGGGCAGGATTCGAACCTGCGAAGGCTTAGCCAGCAGATTTACAGTCTGCCCTCGTTGACCGCTTGAGTACCCCTCCAACAGCCAAGCCGCATATTGTCTAATGGGAGATGTCCGCTGTCAAGCAGGATTTGAGTTCAAGCGATCACAATCAGGCTTTGTCACCACCAATGGTGATGATCAGGCTTCGTCATCGGGTTCCAGGTCATCATCAACCTCGAAATCCTCTGCTTTCAAGCTGGCAGGCCGCTGATAAAAACGCCGGGATTCCGGGCTTTCGGTAAAAAAAATGCTTTCATCCAGATCAGGATCCTCTGACCAGATATCAGCCAGTGCCGCCTTCAGCGCCCGCCGCTCGCGCAGCGCCTCTACCTGACGCCAGCTGGGTACGGCATTGCGCCGCGTCTGACCACGCTCCAGTTTTTCCTTGCTATCGCCCATCGTTGCCACACCAGCATGAGTTCAAGACTCGCATAATGCGGATTTTTACCGCAAACCCCGGGCCAGTGCAAGTAGATTTTTATGACAGTTTCAATCCGCGGCAAACAAGCTCCCCGGCTCACCCCATGCAGACCCGTCAACGGCTGTTGCGCTCAGACTCTAAACGTTAAAGCGGAAGTGCATGATATCCCCTTCCTTGACGATATAGTCTTTACCTTCCAGACGCAGTTTGCCGGCCGATTTACTGCCTTGTTCACCCCGGTACTGGATGTAATCAGCATAAGCGGTCACTTCAGCACGGATAAAACCACGCTCAAAATCGGTATGAATACGTCCAGCCGCCTGTGGCGCCGAGGCGCCCCGATTCACCGTCCAGGCACGCACTTCCTTGACGCCGGCAGTAAAGAAAGTCTGCAAATCCAGCAGTTCATAACCTGCCCGGATAAGCCGGTTGAGTCCCGGTTCATCCAGACCCAGATCGGTCAGAAACTCACGCTGGTCCTCACCGTCCAGTTGCGCCAGCTCTGCTTCGATCGCGGCACAGATTACCACTACCCCAGAGTCTTGCTGGGCTGCCAGTTGCCGGACCTGCTCAACATACTGATTACCGGCCAGACCATCTTCATCAACGTTGGCCACATACAACACCGGTTTGGCGGTCAACAGCTGAAAATGTGCCATCTTGTCGCGATCTTCCTGACTCAACTCCAAACTGCGTAGCGGCAACCCTTCGCCCAGGTGCTGTTGCAGTTTCTCCAAACGCTGGATATCGGCCAGCACCGCCTTGTCACCTGATCTCGCCTGCCGCGCCAGTTTGTTCAGCGAGCGCTCTACCGATTCCAGATCCGCCAGCGCCAATTCGGTATTGATGGTTTCAATATCCGCAAGGGGATCGACCTTGCCCTCTACATGCACCACATCTTCGTCTTCAAAACAACGCACGATATGCGCAATCGCATCGGTTTGGCGGATATTGGATAAAAACTGATTCCCCAACCCCTCACCCTTGGCAGCGCCACGCACCAGACCGGCAATATCCACAAACTCCATGGTGGTCGGCACGATATTCTGAGGCTTGACGATTTCCGCCAGTTGCTGCAGACGCGGATCCGGCACCGGCACGATTCCAACGTTCGGGTCAATGGTGCAGAACGGGTAGTTGGCGGCATCTATGCCGGCTTTGGTCAGAGCGTTGAATAAGGTCGACTTGCCTACATTCGGCAGGCCGACAATGCCACAGTTAAAACCCATAGTATTTGTTCCAGCTTAATTAGTAATCAGCAGTTGATAGGTGACGCCTGGCTGCCCGGACACCGCTATGCTTTGGTGTCTGGGGAGGTATGCAGCTTGTTCATGGCCTGGGCCAGATCACCTGACAGCACCATTGGCAGCACATCCCGCGCACTCAGCATGGCCTGCGCAATCGCCTGCTGATCCTCAGCTGAAGGCCGGCCGGAGGTGAGATAACCGGACACCTGATGGGCCTGGCCGGGATGCCCCACACCAATTCTAAGACGTAGGTAGTCACGGCTGCCCAGGTGCCTTTCGATATCTCGCAGGCCGTTGTTGCCGCCATGTCCACCACCCTGTTTCAGGCGCACGGTGCCGGGCGGCAGATCGAGCTCATCATGCACCACCAGCATCCGCGCGGCGATCTGCTCAGCGGATAATTTGTACCAGTCCACCGCCGCCCGCACCGCCTGACCACTCAGGTTCATAAAGGTCTGCGGCTTTAACAGCAGACAATCCTGAGCGGACAGCTGGGTGCGGTATTGCAGTGCGTGCAGTTTTTTCTGGACGGTAAAACGATCCGCCGAACCTGCCAGCAAGTCCACAAACCAAAACCCGGCATTATGCCGGGTTTGAGAGTATTCAGGCCCGGGGTTACCCAGGCCGATAATCAGAAAAGGTGCGTTGCTCATCGCGCAGCCGCAGACAGCAGATCAATCCTCGGATGGCTGCTCGTCTTCTGCTTCGCCGGCGTCATCTCCATCGGCGTCAGCAGCATCCGTATCAGCATCTTCATCTTCCGGCTCATCAACGGTTTCAGTCACATAGGCCGCGGATGCCACCACACTGTCCTGATCATGCTCATCACCATGCGCAAGCGCCGCAATGGTCACGCCTTCCGGCACCGCCACCGTGCTCAGCATGACCACATCACCCACTTCCAGAGTAGACAGATCAACTTCCAGGTTTTCCGGCAGGTTTTCCGGCAAGGCCAGAATTTCAACATCATTCATCTGATGCGAAATCACCACTCCGGATTCCTGACCGGCAGGCGATTTAGCTTCGTTGATGAAGTGCAACGGCACGGTAATACGCAATTCTTCATCATCTTTAATACGCAGAAAATCAATATGCAGAATTTTTATTTTGACCGGGTGACGCTGCATATCACGCACGATCACTTTCTGTTTGCGGCCGTCTTCTACCTGCAACTCCAGAATGCTGGAGTAAAAGCTTTCATCCGCGGAGGCATGAAACAGCATGTTATGGTCCAGGACCAGATTACGGGCGGGTCTGTCCGCACCATAAACGACGGCAGGCACCTGATTCGACCGGCGCAGGCGGCGGCTCGCTCCTTTCCCTACATCCTGTCGTTCCTGTGCCGGTATGGCAATCACTTTCGACATCGGTTAATCCTCATAAAATAAAAATGCTGGCCACAAGCCAGCGTTGCGCCCCGCGACCAGGGCAGCCGATTATTATAACGGGTGTTTATGGTTAATGGCAAAGGCTGTGATGATACCAGTTGCCACAACGATTTTATTTAGGTCGGCTTAGGCGCAGCCGTATGCCGACAGCGGAAAACCCATCTTATCCAGGCGTTTCAATCGGCCAGCAATCTTCCGGCCAATATCCACGCATCAGACACGTTGATGTAAGTAGTCAGGATAACCAGGACCGCGGCTTGATCCTTTTAGCCGCCAGTTGGCAGCGGTTAACTGATTTCAGCAAACGGGTCATAACTGCCAAAACTCCACAAGTTGCCTTCGATATCCAGGCAGGTATAGCCACGGCCGCCGTAATCCTGGTCTTCGATATCCATCACCATTTCCGCGCCGGCCTGCAGGGCGCGCTGATAATGTGCGTCGGGGTCGTCCACCACTACATAGATGCCTGCCGCGGCGGAGGCATCGGATTTGGCTTGCGCAGCAACGCCTCCGGCTTTGCGGGAGGAAGCCATCAACATGTTGCGCTCGCCCAGCAGCAGCTGTGCGTGAGCGACGGCGTTATCTTCACCAGACACAACCAGATGTGGCTTAAAACCAAATGCCCGCTGCAGCCAGGCAATGGCTCCGGGTGCATCGTGATATTGAATAAATGGGATCAGCATGGTGATTCCTCTCGCTCAATCGAGTTGCGGTTCAAATTTAGAGATATTGACCTGACCGTCACGAATCTCGACAAATGACGATTCCTCCAGCATCAGCCAGTTCTGACTGCAGTCGTCCAAAGGCTCGGAAAGAATAATATGCCCTTCTTCGGGCAATTCACCTGCTTTGCTCTCAATCTGTTGCAACGCTTCAGCGCCTTTGTTCAGGTACATCGTTTTGGACTGCTGATTACTGCTGTAACGTACCGCATACAAGGCTCGGCCATCACTGGCCGCGCAGGTCAGCCGAAACGGGCCATCGATGGCATGCTCGCGGCGGGCACGCTCAACCCTGCCCGCCATCCGCTCCAGGCCCTGTTTGGGATCTGCATCCATGCCCAGTTCCAGCGCCAGATGAAAGCATACTTCGGTATCGGTAGTGCCCTGAATATAGGTAAACCGTTCGGGACTCAGTTCCAGCATCAATTCACGCCGCACCTGCTGAAAGCCCATAATCTCGCCATTATGCTGAAACAGCCAGTTATGGCACTTAAAAGGATGGCTGTTACTGCGCTGTACGATTCCGTCATAAGCCGCGCGCAGATGCGCCAGAAACAGACCGGACTTGAGCGTGCGCGCCAGATTGGTAAAGTTCTCATCACTCCAGGCCGGCCGCAGTTCACGGTATAGACCAGGCTCATCCTGCTCCCCATACCAGCCAAAGCCGAAGCCATCACCGTTGGTGGGAAATGCACCGTCGGGAAAATCCGGCAAACCGGTGACATAGTTCTGGCGTGCAAACCGGCTTTGCATCAGCAGCGAATGCTCCGGTTTGATCAATAGTCTGTCCATGTAAATTTCCGGGCCTGAATAAGCCAGCCAACGACACATACACTCTCCTGATTAATTGCAGGCAGCCGGCAGTCCGGCTGCGCTTCGACACAGCATTTGAAGCCCATCACCCATAACCGGGGCAGCCCCGGCCCAGGTGACCGATCTTAACTAGAATGAATATTGATAACCACTGGTCAGCATCCATTCACTTTCCAGCTGAGGTCCGTCCAGATCCTGATACAACGGGAAATTGAACTCGAATGCCAGCCGATGGCCTGCCAGCGAGCCGGTGCCCAGCAGATTGAAACCCAGCCCCAGGTCCAGCCGGGTGGCGCCCTGACGGTTAGGATCAGCGGTCTGTACCGGCGCTACGATCAGCGGGTCCTGGCCACTGATATTGCCCCGGTCATAACCTGCCAGGCGAATGGATGTGCTGACATTGGGCGACCACAGGTGGCTGAACCAGGCGGTCAGATTGTGTTCATCACCGCGTGACCAGTTCTGACTATTGTCCTCGATCCGAAAAATACTGCGCCACTGCGCGCCCCAGCTCCAGGCATCGCTATTACCGTTGTAGGTCAGCCCGACAATCGGGTCAAACGTACCCGAACCAATCTGCATGGGATAAGGCAGACGCAGGGTCGAGGTGGTGCCCATCGGCGTCAACACCTGGTCCTGGGCTTTAATCTCGCCGGTTGGCAGTGAAATACCCGCGGTGGCATGCGCGCGGTGATAAGGACCATCAAACAGCCGGAACAGACCCGCCACGCTGGTATCGCCAAAGCCATCCGAGCGGGTGGTAAACCCGCCCAGCAGATCCGTGCCGGCCGGCCCCCGAAAAGTCAGGTGATCCATTTCCTTCTCGGTGTAATTGCTCATCAGCATCAGGGTTACCCAGTCAGTGGGCGCATACATCATGCCCAGCATATGCATCTCGGTGGTCATCTGAGTCGGCACCACGCGCAAAGTCGGCGGCTGCATCGGCAGGCCAAAAAACGGATTCGCCTGGGTGGTGGCAATTTCTTCCGGGCTGATATCATCAGTGCCAATCCGGCTATCCTGCATAAACATGCGCATATAACGATAGGAAACCATCCATTCGCCCTTTTTATGCATATGCTCACCCATCACGCCGATCGGCGCGTGCGAATCAGCCCGGCCAGCCGATGGTTCATCTGCGTAGACGGGCAGCATCAACAAGGTGGTTAATACAACCACTAATAATTTAAAACTCTGCATAACTATTCCCTCAAAAATATCAATCTCAGCCGGCTCATCAGCCAGCACTTGTTGTTAATGAATCTTTTAAGCGATCAGTAATGCAGGTGGAGCCCGCGTTTGATAAACCCTGATAAAACGGGTGGAGAAGAGTTGCCGCGGAATTTGTGCGGCGACATAGCGGGTGCTGGAACCGGTGAACCCGGTCGGTAAGAACGGTAGATATTTGGCTGATAAATGACTGCCCAGCGGGCAATACGAGTTGCTGCTTTCATCGTGGTCGTGGTCATCGCCGCCATGGCCATGATGGGCATCACTCAGAACACCCTGGGGCAGCCCATCCGGACAGATCACTACCCAGTTGCCCTGGGTCAGATCCCCGGGCATATAACCCGCCGGATAAGCGATGTTGAGTAACAGCGCCAGCAGCGCTAACAACCTTAAACGGCCTGTGGTGCGCCGATTGAACAACATTTTCCTTAACGTTTTATTAATAATTTTATGACTGTCATCCTAACATGTCGTATTCAGACCGTCTGCTAACCAATATAACTATGCCGATAACCATGTCGGGTTAACTGGTCCGGATTGTCCCATACAGCCTCGACAGTGGCCACCAATGCCAGTGCCGTCGCAGGTTCAGCCTGACCGAATTCGCTTTTGCCTGTACTATCTTCAAGCACCCATGACCGCAGACCACTCTATGCATCGTCACTCTGATAACCCTGAATTTGAGTCGGCCAGTGATCTGCTGCTGGAAACCCCGATCACCTGTCCATACTGCTGGGAATCCATGGATATTGTGATCGATCGCAGCAGCGCAGCGGCTGAATATGTTGAAGACTGCCAGGTATGCTGTCAGCCTATCGTAATCAGTTTTACCACCCTGGCTGACGGGTTGGATATCCGGGTTAAGCGCGAAAACGACTAGCTTCAGCTGATCCCGCTCAGTTAAAAGCAGGCGCAGATTGCGCCTGCCGGTAAAACACCGCCATCAATACTGCCGCACCAACCTAACGCGCGGCATTGGCATTCATACTGCTGTTGCGGCTGCTGTCAGTGGTCTGAGCAGGATCGCGCATCCCGCTGGTATGACACCAGCCGGTTACGTGGCCGCGATTAATCGCGCCGGGCAACTGTGCATAAGCCTTCTCGGTGGTGCCATCTTCCGGATCGCTGAGCAACAGATCAGTAGCCAGATGGCAGTAATCGTAACGCCACCACAAATCGGTAAACGAGGTCGAATAATAATTGACCTGACCGCGTGCCCAGGAAGGAATACCGGCCAGCCAGGCGGCCGCACCGCTGTAGGTCAGGTCAGTATTGCTGCCACAGCCGACTCCAAACACACTGCCCAAAGCGGCCAGATTACCCGCCAGCGCGGTACCCTGATAAGGCGTGCCCACCGACTGAATCAGGCGTGGCCCGGTGGCATTATCCAGGCCACTCCAGTAATACGTATACAAGTGCGTGGCAGCCGCTCCGCCCTGGCTGTGCGCGACGATACCGTAGGAATTATAGGTGCTGCCAAAATTAAAGATTTGCTGGGCGAACTGATCATGTGACCGGTTCTGGTTAAAGTCCGCAAACACCGCTGCATTACTGAACTGACCGGCTACCGGCCCCCATACATTGCCCGAACAATAACCATGCACCAACAGCAGTTTGGAACCCACGCCACGATTAACCGCCGGTGGCGCCATGCCCATCAGCATTTCAGTATCAACCTGCCCGCTGAACGCTCGGGTAGCGCTGTCCGGCAACAATGGCACGTTTAATGGCATCGATTCAGACGCCGCCAGCTGAATGAAGTGATCCGGATCCTCGACCCGCACATTGCGCAGTTCAAATGGTGCGCTGGCGCCGGCTCTGGCAATCCAGCGGGTATCCAGACCCAGACCTAGTTTGCCCTCAGCACTGGTTACCATGCCGCCGATCCAGGCCACCGGAATCTGCTGCCGGTAATCGGCTTCGGACTGGCCCCATACTTCTGCATAAGCATGGTATTTCGCGCCCTCCTCCAGACTGTCAACATTTAAATTAACCAGCAGACGCTGCTCGCTGAGTTCACTGGTATGAGCCGGCTCAGCACTGAGCTTCAAGTCTGAAGCTATTACCGGCACCAGATGTTCAGTGGTGCGGACAAATGGCAGGTTGTCACCGCTGACACCATTGACAACCACCTGCACGTTGTAATCGCCGGCCTCTGCAGCCAGAAAATCACCGCCATAAATACCATCACCAGCCTGCCCGTCGTGATGTAAACCATCGTCAAACATCGCATAGCTGGCTGTGCCCCGCTGACCCGGCCCGGTCACCCGCAGCAGCGCGCTGCTGATGCTCGCCCGCGAATCATCCTCGGCATATTGATAAGTGGCAAAACCAATTCGCTGGCCTGCTATCTGCCGACCGGCAGCCTGATAAGACAATATCCGTTGCGGGCTGTCGCTGCCGATCAGCACAAAGCCTTCGGTCTGGTCGGGATTCAGCGCTTCGACAGTCAATGTCCACTGCCCCAGCGGTAATGCATCAAACCGATAATAATCGGCCGGATGGCTGGCTGCGTTGATGCCAAAACTGGTTTGGCGCGTATCCGAACTCAGCACATCAATCGATTGGGCCCGCAACGCGGTCGGTCCACGCATGCTGATGTTCCAATCACTGGAATTATCAGAAAACACCAATACCTGCAGGTCACCACCATCCACTGCCAGCTCAGTCTGCCAGGACCATGCGCCTTTAGTCGCCTTATTTAACTGAACCGGGATCAATGCGCTTTTGGAATGCACCGCCGAACTCATCGCATCGGCCGGCTGCATGGCCGCAAACTCGGAAGGTGGGCCGGCCAGCTGCTTGGCTACCGGGCCTTCGCTCTGCGCCTGACTGACAACCGGCGTCAGCGCAAGCAATGACAATAAACTCAAATAACGTCTTGTAATCATAATTTTCATCCTTAAAAATTGATAGTCATCCATTAGAACCACCTGGCTGCCTGCCAGGCACCTGATATTATACTGCTGGCCTGTAAATTCGCGTGAAGCGGATTAAAGCATGCCAGCTTCGCAGTAAGAAGATGCGGATTCAATTCAATATAGCCGATGAGGCAGCTGCACGTGTCAGCAAGCTATAGCCTGTTCAGTGATCAAGTAAATTTATAAAACCCAACACAGGCAATAGTATTGTTACTGTCGGCCAGCACAGCAATGAGCAGCGCGCATTGGGTTTATTAAAGCCGCAGCCAGATGTACCGCTAGATAAAACTCTTTACGAGCGGAAAGCATCGCCTGATAAATTCAACTAAGTCGGCAGCCCCGCTTTATTTGCCGCCAACCCATACGCTAAAAGTTAACCCTGTGAGCAGCCTGTCCAGATTAGCCTTTTATTTCATAGAAATACTTAATCGCCAGTTGAAGCTTTATCGCAGCCAAACTGGCCATACACATTAAAAATTGCAAAAACAAACGTCTTAATAAATTCCCGAGGGCGATATAAATCTTGCCAGGCGGCGGTTATATCAATCCCCCGGCAGTGCGTAGGCAATCAGATCATCACCAATCGGTGTATGCATAAAATGATGCCCGCCTGCCATGATCACAACGTATTGCCGCCCGTTATATTCATAGGTCATGGGGGTTGCCTGACCGCCTGCCGAAAGCTTGTCCTGCCAGAGCGTTTCACCAGTCTCAATATCGATGGCCTTGATCAGGTTATCGGTAGCGGCCGCAATAAAAATCAGACCGCCCGCGGTAACCACCGGGCCACCATTGTTGGGCGTACCAATCACCGCGGGCAACATGGAGGGAATACCAAATGGACCATTGCGCCGGGCGGTTCCGAACGGGCGATCCCAGAGTGTTGCGCCACTAACCAGGTCGATCGCGCGAATACCACCGTAGGGAGGCTCCTTGCACAACAGGTCGGTGAACGGCATACGCCAGCCCGCATTCACATCAATGGCATATGGCGCGCCTGCCTGTGGCGCCAGCCGGTTATAGTTCGGCATATCATTATAATTCGCCACGATAATACCGCGGCTTGCGTCGATGGCCACACCACCCCAGTCAGAACCGCCGTTATAACCGGGATACTGAATCCAGTGGCGCTCGCTGGTTGGCGGTGTATAAATACCTGCATAGGCAGCACGGCGGTATTGAATACGGCAGATCATCTGATCAAGCGGTGACATACCCCACATATCGCGTTCTTCCAGCGCGGGCTTTGCCAGCGTGTGATAAGCCGAAAACGGCTGGGTCGGGGTGCGCTCTTCGGGCTCGACGCCGCCCGCTGGAACCCTACGCCTCTCAACACCGGTCAGAGGTTTGCCGGTACGCCGGTCAAGCACATAAATATCACCCTGCTTGGTCGGCAATATCAATGCGGGTACCGTGCCACCACCAGCCGGAAAATCGACCAGACTGGCCTGCGAGCCAAGATCATAATCCCAGACATCAATATCCACGGTGCGGAAGTGCCACACCGGCTTGCCGGTATTAACATCCAGTGCTACCAGCGCGGTTGAATAGGTATCCTCCGCACCGGATCGGTCCGCACTGAGATAATCACCGGCTGAATTGCCCATCGGCGCATACACATATCCGAGCGCTTCATCACCCGACGCCGTGGTCCACATATTGGGTGTGCCGCGTGTAAACGGCGCACCATCGGTTGGCCGTCCGCTCAATTCCGGCCGGTCCATATCCCAGGCCCATAGATGCTCACCGGTAACCGCATCAAATCCCTGCAGCACCCCGGACGGCGCATCAATGCTGATACCATCCTTGACCTGATGGCCCGTTACGATCACCCCCTGAATAATGGTTGGCGGCGAAGTCATGGCGACCATACCGGGTTCAACCTGACCCATCCCAACGGTAATACTGGCTGAGCCGTTTTCTCCAAAACCTTCACAACGCTGACCGCTGGCTGCATCAACCGCGATCAGACGACCATCCAGCGTACCCTCGATAATGCGCTTACCGCAGTTACCACCGGTCTGTGCCGGAGATTCAAAATAAGCGACTCCACGGCAGGCGGCGGTATAGGGAATATATTGTTCCGCAACACCCGGGTCATGCCGCCAGCGTTCAATACCGGTCTGCGCATCAATGGCAATCAAGATATTCATGGCGGTGCACAGATACAGACTATCGCCAACCTTCAAGGGCGTGGTTTCCGCGCCATAGCTGCTGTCGGACGGATCACCGGGTGGCATATCACCGGTTTCAAACACCCAGGTACGCTCCAGGCCACGGACATTACCCTTGTTAATCTGCTGCAGCGGGGAATAACGCCGGGCAGCATAACTACCGCCGTAGGCAGGCCAGTCTGATCCGGTCCGCAGAGGCGATGGGTCTGACATAATCTGTCGCTGGCCCGGAATACTTGTCGTATCTGACGGTATGTAGGCAGTTCCAGCATAAAATACCGGCACGCTGATTCCGGCCACAATCAGCAGCACCACAAATATCCAGGCACCGCGGTTACCGACAGCAGTTTTTTTCAGATAGGGCATCAACAATGCGACCGCCGCCATAAATACCGCGGGAACGATCAAACGCGGCACCAGTGCCCAGGCACTGCCATCGGCTTCATAGAACGCCCAGATAACAGTGCTAAAAAATACCGCCGCATAAAGGTAGCCGCCGCTTGCCCTGGCGGTGAAAATAAGCCAGCCTGCCACCAGCCAGCCCAGGCCGGCAATCAGATAATAAGCGGAACCACTCAAACTTAACAGCCAACCACCACCTAACGCCAACAGCAAACCAAAAACCAGGATAACGCCACCAAGGATACGGGCAATAATTACCGCTATGCCGGACCGCTGTACATGCTGTGCGCTCATTATCCTGCTCCTTGCAAATTTAATTATTAATTTTTAAGTATGCTGCAGTTAACGGCATAAAACAAACCGTTATTTTTTTTATTAACATAGGATATACTTTGTGTTTTTTATTAATACTATAGCCTGACTGGAAGTGATTTACTCACAGTGATAGGGTATATATAGCGGCGCGGGAATCAACCGCTAAAATTTAAACCTGCGAGGAAAATACCATGAATAAAACAGCGGCCGGGATGTTTGCTGGATTGATTGCTACTATAGTCTTATCTGCGATCATGATAATGAAATCAATGATGGGGCTTATGCCTGATGTCAATGCCATTAACATGCTCACCGGCATGGCCAGCAGCATGATGGGAACACCGCCCACGCCGATTGTCGGCTGGATCATTCATTTCATGATAGGCGTGTTCCTATGGGGAATTTTATTCTCACTGCTATACCCCAACCTGCCCACCAGCAGTGGTTGGTCCAAAGGTATTGTATTTTCGATTGGCGCCTGGTTGCTGATGATGCTGATACCCATGCCAACGGCGGGCGCTGGCCTGTTCGGCTTAAATATCGGCATGCATGCTCCCATGGCCACCCTGATGCTGCATATTATTTTCGGTTTGGTGCTGGGCGGAGTGTATGCAAAACAGCGAGCTCCGCACGTAGTTTGACGGGCTACCAAAGGAATAATTACTAAGGCCGCGATAAGTCTGCGCCTCAGACCCAACTAGCTATTTAGTATAGTGGGCTGCTGACGTTATTATTCGCAGCCAATCGACAAGCCCTCATGCCTGTGCTCTGCATAGGCGCTTTACTACCGGTGCAGCTTTGACCCGCACCGCCATAACTGTAGCTGTCGCTGAAATCACTCTTGCGAAGCAGATTGCCCAGGGCGTCATAGCGGTATTGGATACTGACCATTCCCGTTACGCCCGGTAAATCCGAGCGGGTTGATGACTGCAGCCGGTGCAGATAGTCGTAACCGAAAGTTTCGGTGACGTTGCTCATAGCATCGTATTGCTGCACCACATTGCCAAACCGGTCGTATTGATACTGGATGTTGACCAATTCGTTGCCTGCTTGTTCATAAAACCAGGTGCGCTGCATTTGCCCGGTGCTGGCATGGTGTGTCCAGCGCTGGGTCATGCCGTTGCCATAACGGATCTGCTCGCGCTGGCCACGCGGACTGAGCGCCTCCAGCCGGTACAGGTAATCATCGGGCATGCCAGCCTGCTCGGCCGTGCCTTCTTCGGCCAGATAACCGTTCCGGTCATAGCGGCTGTAGATCGCTAACGCGCTGTTGGGATAAGTGCGTGCGTAAGCCCGGGCAAAGTAAGGATCACTGTAAATACTGACCGTGAATGCCTCGCCGTTACCGTCCAGCGTGGTGGTATGGCTACTGGGGCGATAGTTCTGATCATAACTGTAGTCACGCCGCCATTGCTGGATATTGTCAACGGCCCGTGCGGTTTGTGCCAGCAGACCATTGCCCACACCAAAGTCATAATCCCAGCTATCGGCCATGTCGGGCTGCCCCGGCTGACTGACCTCCCGGCCAATCATCCGCCCGATAAAGTCATAGCTCATGCTGAAGGTTTGTCCACGAGCATTGGTTTGACTGATCACCTCGCCCAGACCATTGACCACCATGCTGGTCAGCCCCTGGTTGGGATCCGATACACTGGTGCGTTGTCCCAGGCCGTTGAATACCGAGTGGATGGTATTGCCGTTCGGGTCCTGAATGGCCAGTGGATTGCCCTGACCGTCGTACCAGTAGTGGGTGTTGTTACCATGGGCAAAAGCTATGAAATAGATGTCACTACAGCGTAAATGATTTCCTTGCCTCTTAACAAGACATATGCCTCTCTTCCATATAGCCCATCCCATGAATCCTTGCCGGTCTTAACATGAAAAATACAATCGCCTTCTTTACGTAACCCTTTCAAAATTTCCCATTCATTATTAACCAATCCAAATGGAACTAGTTTTTTTTCTCCATTTTCGTGAATAACAACACTCTCCTTTTTTTCCACTTCTTCAATACTCAAAGAAGAAGATATTATAGCATCCTGATTGAGTGCTTTTAATAAAGCACCGCTACAACAAGAAGACACATTATCAATACCAAAGGATAATATGATCAAAATAAAAATAAACTTTCCAAACATTATTTTTCCTTATTTCTAACAGTTCCATGGTCTAGCCTAAAAGGCTCGTTGAAGTATTTCCACATAAACTGATTTGTTGCATCAATAGCATCAATTTCAGCCGAATTTTCTGTTAATAGCGCAGCCCATCCAGCCCCTTTTTGGGTACTATGAAAAGTTTCATGAAAAATAATCCTTTCTAAGGTAAACCCAAACCATTCAGGATAACTATCAATCGCGCGAAAATATGCATCATCATCTAAATCCCTTAAGCTGTCCTCAAAAGAACCATGCATTCTGGTTTTAAACTCACTCTCTAAAGTAGAGGAGTTAATATTAATCCTTCCTTCTTTTTGATTATACTCTGTAGGCTCATCCTCATTATTTGTAATTGACAATTCTCCAGATTTTTCTTCTAAGTCTCTGAACTCTTTGAACTTCCGAAGCCCTTCTCTCACATCTAAAACCTGATCTAAAAACGAAGCTTGATCATCAAAAGGATTGGCCCTGCTATTTTCTACACCATTTCCCTGCCCACTCGCATTCTGCGTGGCCCCTCCATCACTGCTCGGCGTACTCGCACGATTACCCGTATCCGCCGCCTCACCATCACCGCCTTCTCCACCCATCGTATTGGTGGTCTGACCGCTGGCTGCGCCATTGCCCTCACCAGCCAGATACGCCATCACAATACCAATCGCCGCTATCGCGCCCTTGGCGTTGCCCAGCGCGGTCGCAATCTGGCCGCCGCTGATAATGGCGCTGCCGTCTGGTGTACTGACCTTAAGCGATTTTCTGGTTCTCGTTCTCGATCCGGTAATCGATTCCTCAATCACCTCATAGGTCACCGCATTGGCATCACCCGCCGTATCCGCACCCGATGCCCCGCAACCACCGCTGTTGCTGCTGCCACAGCCGGTTTCGGCCATGTAACCACTGGGATCAGTGCCCGACATCGGGTTGTTCATGATGTAGCTGTAGCCGTTGAAGCTCTGGCTGTTGTTGGCGAACTGAATCACCGGGTCCACCGACATAAACCGGCCCAGGTTGTAGTCGTATACCCGCCCGTTCATGTGGATCAGATTGGTGCCGTTCAGATGTTCGTGCCCGGTATAGCCCCAGGTGGTCTGCTCGTATCCGTTCAGATCACCATTGGAACCGTCATTGGGGTCACTGTCGTTCCAGTCGTATTCCCGGGGTTTGCCGAACGGGTCATAACCGCGCTGTTCATCGGTGTTGATCTGTGACTGCTCATTGCTGATCGCAATAATGCTGCCCAGCCGGTCGGTGTGCAGATAGTTGATCTGTCTGCCCGCGCCCTCATCGGTGATCACCGCATAGTCACCGATGTAGTACTGATGCTTGCTCTGGTTGTGGCGTTCATACAGCTTGTCGATATACAGGATATCCCGGTCACCGCCCTGCCGGTAGCGCTGCCCGTCGCTGCCGTAGGCAAACGTGGCCAGGCTGCCGTTTTTCAGGATGCTGGTGGGTTGATTGTAGGGGTCATACACCATCTGGCTGCCTTGATTGTCGCAGATCAGGTTACCGCTGGCGTCGTAACCATAAGTAATGTTGTTGGCCGCGGTGACGGCATTGGGGCCGGCCGGACTGGAGCCGCTGCAGCTTTGACCCGCACCGCCATAACTGTAGCTGTCGCTGAAGTCACTCTTGCGGATCAGGTTACCCAGTGCGTCATAACGGTATTGGATACTGACCGTTCCCGTTACGCCCGGTAAATCCGAGCGGGTTGATGACTGCAGCCGGTGCAGATAGTCGTAACCGAAAGTTTCGGTGACGTTGCTCATAGCATCATACTGCTGCACCACATTGCCAAATCAGTTACTTTGATGACTGGTCCTGATTGGCTTATTATTCCCTTGACCTTGAAATCAAATCCTTTTCTATAGAAATACTGTGTAACTGAAATTGAGTTTTATATAAATGGAATATAGTCTTTTCTGTATTATTAGCTATGTAATCCTCAACTACGCCAATAACCACTCCTTCATGGTCTTTGTAATAAGACTCATCGTAAAGATCACTTTCGAAAGGCAGTGTCATTATGACTCCATTTGAGGTATTCACAGTCAAATAATCCTCAAGCCTCAAATATATTGCGTTATCCTCAAAACCAAATGACAAATAACCTGAGGTTGATACACACTCACCATGGTACCTTTTAGGATTTGCAATTAATCTCAATAGTGGTATCACCTTAATGTCAGCTAAATCTATCCCGTCACATTCCATAGCATCAGGCTCAGCAACTTGCTTAATATGAGCACACCCTGCAAGAGCAATAAAAATAACTAGCAAATATTTAGTCAACACCATTGACAAATGGGTAACCTCTAGCTTGAATAATTTCGTTTCTCGTATATTTATCACTTCCTACTGCTCCTAATTCATCAAATGACAGGATACTTATTTTATTATTAACTGTGGCTGCAACATAACCACCGAGTGAAGGAGAATTTAAATGTGTCCTGATATCATCTTTACTAAAAGATAAAAAATCTCCGTATGTCGGATGCGTATGCAAATCATATTCCTTATTTAACCCTATCGGATTATAGTCTGTTCCAAGACTACTAAAATAGCAGCTACTCTTTAGGCATCCAAAGTTTGCGCCGATTTCCACCCCAAATTTATCTCCCAATGGCACCAATGCCTCAGCAACTATCCTTGCCGCTTCATCATTATTTGTCGCATTATTTCTTACAGCCTCTTTTAGAGTCCAAAACACACTATCCAATGACTCATCTATTTGATCATTAGTATAATTAGGGTTTCTTTTAGGTGTTCCACCACTGTCGTCAGCTAAAGCCGTGCTATTTTGCGCACACATTAACGGCACTTGACACCCGCCAGCACCATTCTCTTGCGTGGTCGTATTGGGTGTTATTCCACCATCATTACTCGGTGTACTTGCACGGCTACCCGTATCCGCCGCCTCACCATCTCCACCTTCTCCACCCATCGTATTGGTGGTCTGGCCACTGGCCGCGCCATTGCCATCTCCCGCCAGATACGCCATCACAATGCCTATTGCCGCGATGGCGCCCCTGGCATTGCCCGTGCTCTTAATGATCTGCCCGCTGCCATTTAAGTTGATGCTGCCATCGGGCGTGCTGATCTTCAGGGATTTTCTGGTTCTCGTTCTCGAGCCGGTGATCGATTCTTCCACCACCTCGTAACCGACCGCATTGGGATCACCGGCGGTGTCCGCACCCGATGCCCCGCAGCCTCCGCTGTTGCTGCTGCCACAGCCGGTCTCGGCCATATAGCCACTCGGGTCAGTACCCGACATCGGGTTGTTCATGATGTAGCTGTAGCCGTTAAAGCTCTGGCTGTTGTTGGCAAACTGAATCACCGGGTCCACCGACATAAACCGTCCCAGGTTGTAGTCGTATACTCGCCCGTTCATGTGGATCAGATTGGTGCCGTTCAGATGTTCGTGCCCGGTATAGCCCCAGGTGGTCTGCTCGTAACCATTCAGATCACCATTGGAGCCGTCATTAGGATCGCTGTCGCTCCAGTTGCCTTCTCTGGGTTTACCAAACGGGTCATAGCCCCGCTGTTCATCGGTGTTGATCTGCGATAACTCGTTACTGATCGCCACGATGCTGCCCAACCGATCCGTATGCAGATAGTTGGTTTGTCTGCCTGTGCCCTCGTCGGTGATCACCGCATAGTCGCCGATGTAGTACTGATGCTTGCTCTGGTTGTGGCGCTCATACAACTTGTCGATATACAGGATATCCCGGTCACCGCCCTGCCGGTAGCGCTGCCCGTCGCTGCTGTAGGCAAACGTTGACCAACCGCCGTCCTTGATGATCTGGCTCGGCTGGTTGTAGGGATCGTAATCGGTCAGGCTGCCGGCACTGTCGCAGATCAGGTTGCCGCTGGCGTCGTAGCCGTAGTTGATACCGCCGCCAGCCGTCAACGCAGCGGTCACGGCGTTGGGTCCGGCCGGGCTGGAGCCGGTGCAGCTGTGGCCGGTGCCGCCGTAGCTGTAACTGTCGCTGAAATCGCTCTTGCGCATCAGATTGCCCAGCGCATCATAGCGGTATTCTATGTTCACTGTACCTACCAGCGGCAGACCGGTACGAGTGGATGACTGCAGACGATGCAGATGGTCGTAACCGAAGCTCTCGGTGACGTTGGTCATATCGTCAAACTGCTGGATCACATTGCCAAACCGGTCGTATTGATACTGAATATTGACCAGATCATTACCCGCTTGTTCATAGAACCAGGTTTGCTGCATCTGACCGGTATTGGCATGGTGGCTCCAACGCTGGGTCATGCCATTGCCGTAGCTGATCTGCTCGCGCTGGCCACGCGGACTGAGCGCCTCCAGCCGGTACAGGTAATCATCGGGCATGCCAGCCTGCTCGGCCGTGCCTTCTTCGGCCAGATAACCGTTCTGGTCATAGCGGCTGTAAACCGCCAGCGCACCGTTGGGGTAGGTTCTGGCATACGGACGTACAAAATAGGGATCACTGTAGATACTGACCGTGAAGGCTTCACCGTTGCCGTCCAGCGTGGTGGTGTGGCTGCTGGGCCGGTAATAGCTGTCGTAACTGTAGTCACGCCGCCATTGCTGGATATTATCAACCGCCCGTGCGGTTTGTGCCAGCAGACCATTGCCAACGCCAAAATCATACAGCCAGCTATCAGCGATGCCGGGTTGCCCGGCCTGGCTGACCTCTCGTCCGATCATGCGGCCAATCAAGTCATAACTCATGCTGAAGCTCTGTCCCCTGGCATTGGTCTGGCTGATCACTTCACCCAGACCATTCACCAGCATGGTGGTCAGGCCCTGGTTCGGGTCATCGATGCTGATGCGCTGCCCCAGCCCGTTAAATACCGAGTGGATATTATTGCCGTCCGAATCCTGGATTACCAGCGGATTGCCCTGGCCGTCGTACCAGTAACGGGTGTTATTGCCATGCGCGTCACTGGTGGAGATCAGCCATTCATTACTGGCATAGGTGCGCTGCATACAGATATTGGTGCTATCGGTCAGCGTGCTGGTATCTCCGCTTACGGTGTCACAGGCGGCGGTGATCGCTGGCGCTGCGGATGCATTGCCGGTCCAGATACGCGTAGTCAGCCCCAGGTACTGATAATGGGTGTAACGCTGGGTCGGCAAGCCGCTGCTGGTGGCGGGTGCTGTTTTGCGTTTGACTCTGCCCAGCAGATCATAGGTATAGCTGGTGATTGCCGATACGCCGGAAAATGCCGGCTCAGACTGACTGATCATCTGACCACGGCCATTGTAGCTGGCCGTGGTTTGCACACTGTCATCAGTGGCACTGGCATTGCCCAGATAACCACCCGTAATTGTGCGCAGTGGCCGGTTGAGCACATCCAGATACTGGACCTGCTGCGGGGCGCCATCACTGGTCCGGGTGATCAGATAATGCTCGTCGCCGCTGCCGCCATAAGCGTAGGCCGTGCTGCTGCGGGGCGCATAATGTTGGGTCACGCCGCCCACGCTCACATCCGCAAACCCGATGCCATCGATAACGGGATACCAGGTTTGAATTTCACGGCCAAATGGATCATAAGCCATCCGGGTAATCAGACCATTAGGCCCGGTGGTTTTAATCACCTGCCCTTCGCGGAAATCGTATTCGAGCGATGTGTTGTGACCCTGGGCATTTTGTACAAAGACGGCAAAATAGCCATCGCTGCCGGAAAAATCACTTTGCGTATGACGTTGGGCTGACAATGGCATACCGCTGCCTAATACATAGCTATCGGTGGGATTACCATAGCTATCGTATTGGGTAATGGTGCGGGTAGCATTGCTGCTATAACCGGTCATGGTCAGGGTTGCGAGACACTCTATATTGAACATCGTGTCATCAGTGTCTTCGCCAACGATATATACGCAGCCTGGCTTGCGGTGGGTTCCATCCCATTCATATATACGGGTAACGGTTTTATCCGCAGGCTGCCCGCCAGGCGGTGGCGTGGCATAGGTCACCCGGTTGGTCACCTTGCCGTTCAGCATCAGATTGACCCACCAGCTGGCGGCATCATTGACGTAGGTGTTGGCCACCGTCGTGGTGGTGGTCAACAAGCCGCTGTCTATGGATGTGCTGACCTCGCTGGTCAGATTGCCGTAATCATCATACTGCCGGCCACTGACCGTGGTGGTATTCATCAATGCACCGGTGGTTAAATCATAGGTATAAGCGATTTCGTCAGAGGCTTGCGGAAAATATGCGCCACCAGGGGTGGTTATGCTGCCGTCCCAGGTGATCTCGCGACTGCCCAACGGAATAGTTGCCGGCGCTATGCATTGATTCTGCGTGGTGCATTCGCTCGCCAGCCTGACTTCACTGGTATGCATTTTGCCCGCCAGTGGGAACACCTGATGAAATTCAGTGGTGGCCCAGGTATCGCTGGCATCGACAATGCCATTAACGGCGCCAATGGTCTGAACTTTCCGGAAACCCATAAACCCACGGCCTTTATTATTATAAACCGCCTCCTCATAGCCATAATAGCTGCTGGTAAACCCATCGTTGACGCCATTGGGAAGATGCATGGCGGAAACCACATACATGCTGGAGTTGAAGTAAAAATAATCTTCCGGCGCAATGTCAAACAAGCTGTTGCCACTGCTGCGGTCAGGTACGCGATAGAGTGGCAATGCAACCGGCCGGCCGGCATTGGATGACAGCGGCGCATATTCCCAACTGGTAATGCGATTAAAGCCATCGATCACATCCAGTAATAAATCCAGTGTTTCGGTATTGCCCTGCAGCTGCCGGTTACGGTAATAGTTACGCGCCAGACCAGCACCACCCCGGCCGGCAAGATTACTGTCAACCAAAGCAACCATGGATGCCGGATATCCACTTACCGTACTGTCGATGCAAATGGGGCTGGAGCCGCTTAACTCCACACAGCCCGCCCGGCCATAGCTGTCCTGTACACCATCCCCAAACAGGTCATCACCATTCTGTAAGGTTTCACCGCCAATCAAATTGGATTCAGTGAACGCAATCTCATCCAACGTGTACTTTTCACTGACCGGATCATAGACAAATTCCAGAATCGACATTTCATACAGCGAGGGATCAGGTATGGTCAGGCCCGCCAGGTAAAGCTCGCACTCCTGGGTATTGTTCTTAGGCGCCGCGCAACCGCCGGTTGGGATCCATCCGCTGTCCGTCAGATCAGGATGCGCGGGACACAGCAATTGTGTCACCTGGCTGGAAACCACGCGTGTCAGGCAAACAATATTGCTGAGCCTGACCGGCACGGCCAGTCCGGCCCGGCCATCATTGTTCCAGTCCAGCGGCCGGATTAAGCCGCCATAGATAGGATGCGTTGCTGCATTGACGCCACCCACCGTCTGCGTGCGCCACAGGCCAGTCACAGAATCGGTGTCCTGGGGATCCGCGTACATGGCGCCGCTGGTCATTCGGTTACCGGTGTTGATCTGATAATGCCAGCTCAGGTCCGGATCATCATCAGCAAAGCCGCTGACGCCATCCGCGGGCATAAACACAATATCAGCCAGACCATCGGCGTTGATATCTATTTGCTGATAGTAAGTAACCGTAGGATCAAATTTCAGACCGACATTATTATTAACATCGCCCTGTGGGCCCTGGGAGCTCAGCGCCTGATAATCGAAATCGCCGGCATTGAAACTGCCATTGGTGGCATTGTTAAAAAATACGCCCACAATACCCGCGCGCTCCGGCACGGTGTATAGCTGAGCCTGAATCATGATATCCGGCCGGCCATCGCCATCCAGATCGTTGATCTGTGGCTGCAAACTCGCCAGACTCTGCAATTCCGCCGGTAAAACAAGGTCGATCGGGGTGAGCGTCATGGGACTGGTATTACCCACCTGGGCACGTGTCGCTGTGATGTCCCGATACAGGCGAAACGAAGTATCGCCACTAACCGGATCAACAACCCGCAATAAAATATCATTGCGGCTATCGCCATCAAAGTCCGCGACCAGCGGCGGCGTGGTCAGATACGCCGCGCCATTGTCATCAATTGCGGTAGGCGCGGGCACGCCGGTAAAGCGCTGATCAAACAGCGTTGCAATATCACAGGAACCGCCACAATTGCTCCACAGCACGGTTGGCTTCCACTGCATCACCACAAATTCAATTTCATTATTGTTGGCGGGGTTGGGCATCGCGCCTAAGAAATCCGTCCGCCCATCATTATTAAAGTCACCGTTTAAACCTAAGCCACCGTTCAGGATTCCCTGCAGGCGCATTCTGCCCAGTTCAGTGCCTTCCGCATCCACCCCGATCAGATAGCGGTCACCATCAATGGTCACCAATAATTCGCGGTTGCCATTACCATCGATGTCGCCCACGGTACTGATGGCAGGCGGAGTTTTATCGGTACTGCCGGTGTGCCATACCGCATAATCAAAATCGTCTTCGCCAATAATCGGCTGATTATTAAGCTTGACCTGTTCAAAGCTATATTGCGGCCGGGACTGTCCCCAGGAGAATGTCGTAGCCGGCAAATCAACCCAGGCAGCACCATCAAAAGCGCTTTCCTGCACACTATCCAGCAATAACCGTCCGGTCGCCGCACTGGTGCTGTGCTCCAGGGCATAATCACGGATAAACTCACCCGCCTGACAGACACTGCCGGCATCATCGGTAACACATGTTTTGATATTCGACAGACGCAGGGTCTGCTCGGTGCGATAGCCACGCACAAAGCTTTCATACATATCGCATTGACCGGTGCTATCGCAACGGCTGGCATAGTTAAACTCAACCCGTCGATTGCCCAGGCCAGTACCGCTGCCGGTATAGGCTATCGCCGCCAGCACTGTCTCACCCTCGCCTAAAGCCAGAGCCTGTACCGTCGCGGTCGCATCCGCGGACTCACCCTGCTGCTGATAAAGATAGCGGATATTATTGCCGCTGCGATCCTCGCGCCGGCTTAATAACCAGCTTGACACCCGGCTGTCTACCCCGCTGCGAGCCCTGGCCCGGGATGCCACACTGATACCGTAATAACTGATCTGGCTGTTGGCATGCTCTACCTTAAAACTCAGCGCATTATTGGCTGAATTATCAGCACCGCTGCCGCCCTGCATGGTGATGCGGCTGAAACTATCAATCTCGGTGCGGTATTCACCACCAGAAGCCCAATATTCACCGCTGTTGATCCGGATCAAGCGCTGACCATCCAGACACAGACGATCCGTATCGGCAAAGGTGATACCGATGGTATAGCCATCCTGCGCGGCGGTGGCTGGACAGCGGCTGATAGCGCTGCCGGCTGACAGGCTCCAGCCCATACCCGGCGCACCATTACCGGCACGGCTGTGGTAACTCAAACTAACACCTGGTTGCATACCGGAACGGCCTGGCGGGACATTGATCGGGATAGCGTAGGTCGCCGCCCCGCCGCTGGTCCCACCCTCACCAGCCAGCATACCCACCGTGGGGTCGTGACCGGGATGGTTTTGCAACACCCCGGTGGCAGTCAAATCCGCAGGTTGCAGATTGGCTGCGGGATCACCATTGACCAGATTATCCACCACCGTGATCGGCGATGATTGCGCGATCATGGCATTGCCTTCGCGATTGATATCCGGCGCCCCGGTGCCCGTACCGATTTCCTGATCCGGGTATTTCCACAGCTCAAACTGATAGGTTCCCTGCTGATTGATGCTATAGGCATAATCCACCGAACTGGGATACAGCTCGGCGTTGCAGCCGACGGCTCCGCCGGCGCAGGCCACCCGGGTATAGCTGCCGGTGTCGGTATTGCGCCTGAATACGGTTATCTCGGGATATTCGGCATCGGTAAACCAGTTCAGCCGCAGATGACAGGCAGCCGCGCCGCTGCTGCCATCCATTTCGCATTCAGTCTGGTTTTCCTGCTGACTGTCACCGACGTAGTAGCGGATATCATGCAGGTTGGCAATTTTTTCCATGGCTTCGGGATTGCCTGACTGACCGATGGAAAAGGAGAAAGATCGCCCACCGATCGTATAACTGGGGATATTGGCGTAAACACCCATGGTTCTAAAATCAGCAAAGCTGCCCGTATCACTGTATATTCGCTGAAAATCCCCGATGTCATTTTCACGGTTAGCCTCAAGCACATAGCCATCCGGCGCCGGTAAAGTGGGATTGATGCCTTTTTTGATAAATCTGACATCAAGTATCGGTGATGACCCGGCTTGAATGGCATCCACATCATCCTGGTCACCACAAACGGTGCTATCGGCTCTTGGATCATTGACCGCGGACACCCATACCGGATGCCCCACATCATCGTAGGTGGTAATAAAATTGCTATCCAGAAAGCTATCGATCCAGCTCTGGGTCAGAAAGCTGTTGTCAATCTGGGTAGGCGACAGGCGATGCCACCAGAAGCCACTGTAATGATCATGCGGGTTTTCGATCAAGCCATTGGTACAGTTACCAAATAAATCATTGTCTTCAGTGATATAGCCCAGCTCAAAATCGGTGCTGGTTATGCCCGCCAATCCGTTGGCGCTGTTAATGGTGACGCTGACATTGGCCTGAGTATTGCTGGCCTGATTGAAGTGCACCCGTACCACTCCAACCGCACATTGGCCTTCGTTGTCGCATGGCTTGTTGGGATCAGGCGCAGCAATATTATTGGGATAATAGAGCGTACCTTCATAAAACTCGCCCAGGATTGGATCATTCGGATCAGAGGCCAGTTTTAACTGACCATATAACCACACCGGTGACCATTCCAGATTACCGTTCACGCCTACCGGCAGCAGCGCGTGCGCATACCAGATAGCCAGCAGATCATAGGTCTCGCCAAAGTTCTCGTGCACGCTGGGATAACGCAGTTCACTGGCCCAGTAAAAATTCCAGCCGGTGCCGGTACGGACCGGGTCGTACCATAACCCCGGTTTAAGATCGACCGGTCCACCGGGCACGGCGGGTGGGTCTGCAGGTGGTCCGCCCTGATCCCAATAATGGGTTTGCAGATCATAGTTCTGCGCCGGCATCTCACCCGCGGGCGGATTTGCGATTGCAACCACTATGCTTAAGGGAGTCCCGCAAGGGCCATTGTTTTTGCAGGCCGCAACTTCCCAACGGTATTCGCCATTGATATCGGGAAAAAAGTTTGCAAACGGGATCACCGGACTTGCCCATAAACAGTCACCATCACCATTGGAAGCATCCAGCATTTCATTTTGCCCTGGAGGATTAAGTGTCGTATTACCTTGGTATACCAGATGATAAAAATCCGGGCGGGTTGCTTCATTGGCATATCCGGCACAATTGGCACTGTATGCCCAGAATAACTGAATGGTGTTGCTGGTTTGATCAACGATGACCCATTCCGGCTGCACTTCAACAACCGGTTGCATCTCAACTAACGGTTCATTCACGCTGGCTGTTTTGGTTTGGGTTTGCGCTACCCCGCAGGTATCGCCGTTGTCACGATCCCTATGACAGGCGCTGATACTGAAGGTGTAATCGCCGCCGCGGTATCGTTGCAGGGGCAATTCGGCTGCTTCGGTGTAAAACACGTTGGAGGCAAACGGGCCTTGCTCGGCAAGCTTGAAGTAATCAACCGACTCGGCATTATCCTGCCCGGCAACTGACCAGCTCAGCATAAACTGGCGAGAATCGGACTCAACATTGACGGTCGCGCCCGGTTCCGTCCAGTTGGGTACCGGCAATCCCGAATCTGTTGGTGCGCCAAGTAATGTAATTAATGACTCGCTGCTGCAATCATTTGCAGCTTTACAGGCACGGAGCAGGTAGCTGGAACCGGGGGCCAGATTATTGATTGGCGTACCCGAGCTAAAACTGCCTGAGGGACAACCGGTCTGACTGACAGGTACATCACGAACGTTAGTACTCCCTACCGCTTGGGTTATCTGGAAAAAAGCAGGTCTTCCCGTGCTGCTGCACAAATAATCACGATCATACTGCCAGGACAAACTGAAAGTACCGTTGGCCTGATCAACCCAGCTATAGTTCAAATTGCTCACATCCGCCAGATCATGCCCTGGCGTGCTGGTTTGCAGATTGATGGCGATCTCATTACCGCAGAAATTATCCTGAGTGTCGCCCACGCAACTGGCCACGGTATAGACCGCGCCCAGATAATTATCAGCATCGATACCAACACCGGATGACTGCCAAAGGCGCGTACCCACCGCGGCACTGTAGGCTACATCCTCAACCACCTGATTGCTGCCCGGCTGGGTCAAGCCGGGCCGGATACGGAAATAATCCGGTGGTATGCCGTTAGGCAAAATGGCCGGCATCCGCCAGGCCAGTTTGAACAGCCGGTTGGTTTGATCGATCCAGATATGCTCCAGCTCGGTGATCACATCCGGCTCAACAACACTGACGTTCAGCGCCTGGGAATAGCTGCAGGTCGGGGTGGGTGAGGCCTGACTGCAGGCCTGGATACGAAACTGGTAACTGCCCTGATTGCGTTGCAGATCGAGTGACCAGGGAGCAAAAAAACCGGCTGGCTGCTGACTGGCGGTTTGCCAGTTAACGGGATTGCCGCAGTTGACACTGCATTCCTGCAGCTCCACCGCACCAATGAAAAAACTGCTGGCAAAAGCCGGGGCGCTTAACTGGAAAACACTATCGCTGGTGACCGCATTGCTGTTGACGGCCAGCTCCGGGGACACCGGACGGCAATCATCGAACTCAATGTAGGAAACTATTTCGGTGTATGGGCAGTTCGGATTATTGCCATTGGCCGGATAATCATGCATCCGTCCGAGTTCCGGACAAATCAGCTGGTCTGCCCCGGATAATTCAATCTGTACATAGTTATTTCCACCGACGTATTCCCCCAGATTGCCCACCGTGGTCAGGCCGGTATTACCGGCCGCATATAAAAACTGAAGATGTGGTGGCAGGGTGGTCTGCCCGGTGCCATCAGCCAGGGCGCTTAAACCGCTCAGATTCTGCATATTCAAACTACACAATCCACCAAAACCGGAAAAGTCCTGAGTGCCACTCAATGGCGACTCATCCACACTCAGATATTTGACGGCGCTCTTTAAGCTGCTTGAAGCCTGCGCGATAGTCTGAATATTGGTCCGTCGCAGCGACAGTGATTCGACCGTCGCTGTAGCGTTCTGCAGGGAAAAATTGTTGATCAGGTTACCATCCAGGTCCAGATGCACCAGATTTGGCGGCAACATATTGCCATCCAGACTGCTGATACGGTTATCCGCCAGCTTCAGCGAGAAAATGGCGGTGCCGCTGAGATCGGGCAGACTGGTGATACCACCCAAGATCCCGAGTGTTTCGGCTGTTACCGTCAGACTGTCGCCGGCATGCAGCAGCTCACTGCCACTCAACGTGGCGACTCTGGAAATATCAACGCTGGATAAATCCGGCAAGCCGGCAAGTACCGATAAATCATTGAAGGTATTGGCGCCGGCCGCCTGCGCATCGTTATTACTCAGCAGCAATGTGCGCAGTTCGCCTAAGTGCTCCAGTCCCTCAATATCATCAATGCCAGCCTGGATACATGACAGGGTGAATAAATCTTCGAGCAGATACGTATCGTCGTATTGCGCCTGAATACAACTGAACAGATCGCCGTCGACCACCGGATCAACACCGGGCTCATCCAGCTCCCCTACCGTTACCGGCACCAGCACTTCGCCCTTGACCGGCGGGTCGTTCCAGCCACTGCCAGCGCCTGAACCGCCGCTGTGGGGGTTAAGACCAGCTTTTACTGCTGTTTTATCAGTACCGGCCAAGGCCGCGCCGGGTATATTCTGAGCAACGGAAACATCGATCAAGTCGTAAAGAGCCCGAACATTAATAGTGTATTCAGCCGCCGACCGGTGACGGAATTTAATGCTGCGCGGCGGTTTGTAATTGCCGTTGCGATTCAGGCGGCGATTAAGTCGATAGCGCTCATACTGGCCATCTTCACGAATCAGATAAACATCGTAGGCAACCAGTTCGTAGACGTCTCTGAGGTGTGGGGGTAAACGCTCAGGTTTTTTCCACTTAACTTTGAAACTGGCATTCAGCTTGCCATCACGACGGGTTTTGATGGTTAAATCCCGGATGCCCGGAAAAGCCAGGTCCTGGTTGTCGATCGGCAGCACACAGGCAGCCGCACTGACCCCGCATGTTCCGGCTTCGGTTTGCTCGCCACTGGCGGCAGGCAGGGTTGCGGTGGCCAGCCAGCTGACAAACCGCTGGTCGATGAGTGCCCGATCGGGAAAGCCTGTCTCCTGAATAACCGTCGCGGTAATTCGCTCCAGCGCATCTTCGGGTTCTTCGGCTTGCAGCCAGGCAGAAAAAAACAGACCCACAACAGCGATCGCCGCGCAACGAAACATCCACCACATTTGCGTTTACACCTTAATACCGGGCCCCCGATACGCAATTCCGTGCAGTTCAGCCAGCCAATACTTCAATAGGCCTGCGCAATCCGCTGCAGGCACCCTTAATAGCTTATTAGTCTATCGGAATCTGCGCGCTGTGATGTTAATTATTACCAAACAGTAATCGATGCCCGCCAGACACTCTGCTTAATAGATGCTATCGGTTTACGAACCTGCGGTTCTAAACCGAGCTACCCATCATTGGGGTCTTCTCAGCTTGGTCAGTTAGTGTAGGTCGCTTTAGGCGCAGCCGTAAAGCGACAGCAGGCGTTCAATCACGCAAAGGACGCTGCCCTATTTAAATCGTTTAATCCACATACAGCGAACTGACTGATTCGCCCTCGGCCATGCGGCGAATGGTTTCGGCCAGCATCTGCGCGACGCTGTGTTGACGGATACGTGGGCAGGCCTGGGCGGCTTCGGAGAGAGGGATGGTGTCGGTGACCACCAGTTCATCAATTTGAGAGGCGGTAATATTTTCAATCGCGTTGCCGGATAATACCGGATGCACGCAGTAAGCCACCACTTTGACCGCGCCCTGTTCTTTCAGCGCACCCGCGGCGGCGCACAAGGTACCGGCGGTATCGACCATATCATCGACCAGCACGCAGCATTTGCCATCCACATCACCGATGATGTTCATGACGGTTGCTTCGTTGGCACGCGGACGGCGTTTGTCGATAATCGCCAGATCCGCGTCAATGCGTTTGGCGATGGCGCGCGCGCGCACCACGCCACCGACATCCGGCGCGACCACAATCAGATCATGGCGCATCTGCCGCTGCCAGATATCCGCCAGAGTCAGCGGCGAGGCATAGACGTTATCTACCGGAATATTAAAGAAGCCCTGAATCTGATCGGCATGCAGATCGACCGTTACCAGCCGGTCCACACCGGCGACGCTGATCATATTGGCGGCCACCTTGGCGGTAATCGGCACGCGTGCCGAGCGCGGACGGCGATCCTGACGGGCATAGCCGAAATAAGGAATCATGGCGGTTACCCGTGAGGCTGATGCGCGCTTGATCGCATCGGTCATCACCAGCAGTTCCATCAGGTTTTCGGCCGAAGGGGCGCAGGTCGGCTGAATGATAAATACATCCCGGCCACGCACGTTTTCGGTGATCTCGACGGCCACCTCGCCATCGCTGAAACGGCCCACGGAGGCCTGCCCCATGGCAATGCCGAGATTGGCGACGATGGCTTCCGCCAATTTGGGGTTAGCCGTACCGGTGAAGCACATAATGCCGCTGTTAGCCATTTCGTCGTACCTTATTTCGTCGTTTCGGCGTGGAAGGAAAATGGCTGGGACGGTAGGATTCGAACCTACGCATGCGGGGATCAAAACCCCGTGCCTTAACCACTTGGCTACGTCCCAGTAGCTGAAAAATGCAAACTGCTCAACAGGTCAGAACCTATCGGCTATTGTCTGCTCAGCGCGTGGCGCATTATAGGCATTTAAGCGCGCTTTTGCACCCCGCATTGGCGTTATGTTACAGCTGCCAGTCAGAAATCAATACCTTGATGTTGTATTGATCCTTACCGGCATCCAGCCGGGTCGGCAGCAGCAGGCTGCCGGACTGCGCCGGTGCCAGCCCGATATCCCCCGCAAGTTCTATCTGGGCATAGGTCTGATAACCGATCCGCCAGGCCTGATGGTTGATTTCCAGTACGCTGCCGTCGCCGGCAAAACTGATCCTGGCGTCGGGCGGGGCCGGCAAGGCCCGCATCCAGCTCTGCAGATAAGCCACCGGCACCGACCAGCCCAGCGCCTGCTCCACCAGCGGCTCGGCGGAATCGGCCTGCAGATAACCAATCCGGGTGCCCTCCAGTTCGGCAAAACCCGGACGCGAATGCATTACCCAGCGACCGCCGCTGGAGCGCAGCCGCAACTCGAACTGATCACCCTGATTGATCCAGTCAAAGTTTACGCTGATACCCTTGCCACCATCCCGGATAGCCATCCGACCGGAAGCCTGCCAGTGTGGATGGGCGGCAAAAAATGCCTGCCGCTCAGCCAGCCAGCTGGAAGCATTATCAGCCCGTTCAGGCACACCCCGGCAGGCCGCCAGGGTAACCAGCAGCAGAGCGGCCGTCAGGCGTAAAATCACTGGCACTATAGAACTACGCCCAAACGTTCCAGCGTATCGTTCAAAACACCGTGCTGCGGGTCATCAGCGACCGCCTGCCGCCAGATTTCACGGGCCTCCTGCTGCGCACCACTGGACCACAATACTTCACCCAGATGTGCGCCAATTTCAGGATTGTCATCCAGTGCGTAAGCACGGCGCAGATATTCCACCGCCGCGTCCAGTTCGCCCATCCGGTATTTGACCCAGCCCATGCTGTCGAGCGTGGCCGCATCGTCCGGGTTCAGACGCAGGGCTTTTTCTATCAATGGCAGCGCTTCATCGTAGCGCTGGGTTAAATCGGCCAGGGTATAACCCAGCGCATTCAGCGCCGCCGCATTATCAGGATCTTCACGAATGATGCGGCGCAGGTCCTGCTCCGCCAGATCAACATCGTTATCGGTCGCAGCCGCCAGCGCGCGCGCGTACAACAGCTCGGTGCTGCTGGAGATGCGACCCAGCGCAACCGTCAAACGCTGCACTGCCTGGTCGGCCAGGCCGGCCTCCTGCAACAAACTGCTTTCCGCAATAAAAGCGTTCACCACGGTATCTTCATCATCGCTGTTTTGCAGTGGCTGCAGTAATGCCTGGGCTTCCGGCATCCGATCGAGCTCAGCCAGCAGCGCCGCCGCGCGCATGGTCGCCGGCATGGCATATTCACCACCATCGGCCTGCACATACCATTCCAGTGCCTGCTCCCTATAGTCCAGCTGTTCAGCCAGCTGGGCGGTGTAAAAGGCATGCACAATGGCCGGATTATCATTCTGCTGCAGGCTATGGGCAATGCTGGGGTCCGCCTGCTGTGCGATAGCGGCCTGACCGACCGGAATAACGGTCAGCTCACGCAATTGCAGATACAGCGCTTCTGCCTCTGCCCGGTTACCCGCCTCCAGTTGATAGGCTGCCCGGGTATACAGTGCCTCGGTATTATTGCCCAGGCCGCGCAGCGCCTGCAGAGCTGCTTCAGTCTGACCGTCGCGCTTAAGAATTTCAGCCAGTGCCAGGGTCAGGTCGCGATCGCCGGGGACAACCTCCAATGCACGTGTGTAAGTCGCAATCGCTGCTTCGACATCACCGGCCGCGAAGGCAATCTGCGCCGCCCATTCCAGAATATCCAGACGGCGGGTCTCCATGCTTGCCTGCAAGGCCAGTGTTTTAGCACGCTCCAGGTCACCCAGACGCCAGGCCAGTACGCTTTGACCATACAGACCATCAGCGCTGTCACCCAACTGGTCGCTGTTGACCAGGCTAAGCAATACCTTGTCGGCCAGTGCCTTGTTGTCAGTATTGGCGAGCACCGAACCGGCCTGCTGCCAACCGCGCGAACGGGGCTCACTGGCCAGTATCAAGCGACCCAGAGTGTCGCTGGCGCCGGCCTGTTCATTCAGTTCTAATTGCGCAATGGCCAACGCCTGCAACGCCTCATGATGGTCCGGACTCAGGGTTAACCAACGACCAGCGGTCTGCTTAACCTGTTCCCAGGCCTGCGCCTGCAATGCAACCCGGGTGGCGCGATCAGCGACTTCCGCATCATTGGACAGACTGGCGGCCTGCGCGTACTCCTGGGCAGCGCCCCGCAGATCACCCTGCCCGCCCAAAAACTCACCGGCCAGAATATGTTCAATCACTTCCGCATCGGTCTGCTGTCCGCTCAGACCGAGAGTTGCGGCCACCTCGGGTGACAGTGTTTCCAGCGGTTGGTCCGCCTGACTGGTTTCGGCCGCTGATGCGGGGGGTTCAGCGGCAGTATTGTTAGTGGCGCAGGCAGCCAGCATAAGACCTGACAGCCCGATCAGCATCACGGTAGAGGATCTGAGCGAAAACGAAAGCTGGTAATGGCGCGCTAATAGGCCGAAAATAGGTGTTACTGAATTATTGGAAATCTTCATCGAATCCTTCATGTCAGACTTGTTTGGAAATTACTAAGCAACTATGCTCAGGATTATTGGGCTTACCCGGCCAATTTGCAAAACATGACCACCCCTTGCGACTGCAATCACTCACACCTTAACGCGCTCAACCCGCGTTAGAGGCCTCTTAGTATCATGGCCATCTTTGCGGTTGGCATCAGCCATCACAACGCCCCAGTAGACATCCGTGAGCAATTTGCGTTCCAGGATGAGGAACTGCCGCAGGCGCTGCAGGCGGTGTGTGAGTTGCCGGGGATTTCCGAGGCAGTGATTATCAATACCTGCAACCGGGTTGAGTTGTACGCTTATGGCGAAGCGGCGGATATGGCGGACGACACTGCGCTGAGCGCCGAGCTGGCGGAACAATTACTGACCTGGCTGCACCGCTGGCACCAGGTCGAAGCATCATACACGGACCGCTTTCAACACTACTATGGCCAACAGGCCGTATACCAGTTGATGCGGGTCAGCGCCGGTCTGGACTCACTGGTGCTGGGCGAACCGCAGATCGGCGGTCAGGTTAAACGCGCCCATGCATTGTCGTTGAGCGCTGGCGGCGAATCAGATCATAGCGCGGGCAAGCGCGCCCTGGGGCCGGTGTTGGATCGACTGTTTCAGCAGGCGTTTGCGTGCGCCAAAATAGTGCGCACGCAAACCAGCCTGGGACAGCATCCGGTTACCGTACCGTATGCGGTGCTGAGTCTGGCCCGGCAAATCTTCAGTGATCTGAAGACCAGCAAGGTGATGCTGGTCGGCGCTGGGGAAATGATTGAATTATGCGCCCGGCATTTTTCCGGCTTTCCGGTCGAACAGGTGCTGATCGCCAACCGCAGCCTGAGTGGCGCGCAGCGTCTGGCCGACGCCATCAATGCTCAAACAGCCAACCCGGAAGGCCATCCGCAGGCCGCTGTTGCACTGTCACTGGAGCAATTGCCGGCCCATCTGCAGGCCGCTGACATCGTGATCACCAGCACCGCCAGTCAACAGGCGCTGATTGATCACGGTATGGTCAAGCAGGCGTTGAAAGCACGCCGCCACCTGCCCATGCTGATGGTGGATATCGCCGTGCCGCGTGATATCCATCCCGACGTCAGCCGCCTGCCGGACGTTTATCTGTACACCATTGATGATCTGACCACGGTGCTGGAAGGCAATCGTCAGCAACGCGCCGCCGCCGCCCGCGAAGCAGAACAGATTATCGAGCGCGAAACTGAAGCCTTCAATCAATGGCTGAATCTGCGTAAGGCTTCCACCATGCTCCAGCAGTTTCGCGCCCAGGCCGACCGGCATACCCAGGAAATACTGAGCAACGCCCGGCAACAGTTGCAGAATGGCCAGCCAGCCGAGCAGGTGGTGGAACAACTGGCCTATCAGCTATCACGCCGTTTATTACACTTACCCACCACCCGGTTACGCCAGACCATCATGCGCGGTGAGTTGGAGCAGGCCCGGCAATTGCAGGATTTATTTGTTGCTGACGAGGCTGACGATGATCTCTGCAGCGATGATTCCACGCCGCTGTCCGGCACCCCACTATTAGGTAAAAAAAGTCATGCTGAGTAGTATTCAAAACCGCCTGGACCAGGTCAGCGAGCGGATGCAGGAAGTCACCATGCTGATGGCCGAGCCGGATGCCGCTAATGACAGCCAGCATTTTCAGGCCCTGTCGCGTGAATATGGCCAGCTGGAGCCTGTCGTCAGTGTCTATCAGAACTGGCAGCAGGCCCATCAGGACCTGCTGACCGCCCGCGAGATGCTTGGCAGTGATGACCCCGACATGCAGGCCATGGCTGAGGACGAGATCAAGCTTAATGAGCAACGGCTTGAGCAGCTTGAACATCAACTGCAGATTCTGCTGCTGCCCAAAGACCCCAATGATGACCGCAATGTGTTTCTGGAGGTACGCGCCGGCACGGGTGGTGACGAGGCGGCTATTTTTGCCGGTGATCTGTTTCGCATGTACCTGCGCTATGCGGAAACGCAAGGCTGGAACATTGAACTGATCAGCCAGAGCGATGGTGAACACGGCGGCTTCAAAGAAGTCATTGCGCTGGTCAAGGGACATGGCGCCTATTCGCAATTAAAGTTTGAATCCGGTACTCATCGTGTCCAGCGTGTTCCGGAAACCGAATCCCAGGGCCGGATTCATACCTCCGCATGTACGGTTGCGATTCTGCCGGAAGTCGATGCGGTGGATAATATTGAGATCAACAGCGCGGATTTACGGATTGATACCTACCGGGCATCCGGGGCGGGCGGACAGCATGTCAATAAGACCGACTCAGCAGTGCGCATTACCCATCTGCCCTCGGGTATCGTGGTGGAGTGCCAGGATGAGCGCTCTCAGCACAAAAATCGCGCCAAGGCGATGAGCCTGTTATCGGCCAGGATGCTGGAGATAGAACAGGAGGAGCAGCGCAGCGCGCAGGCCCAGGATCGCAAACTGCAGGTTGGCAGCGGCGATCGCTCACAGCGCATCCGCACCTATAATTATCCGCAGGGACGCGTCACCGATCACCGGATCAATCTGACTTTGTACAAACTGGATGAAATTCTGGCCGGCGGCTTAAAACAATTGATTGAACCGTTGCAGCAGGAACATCAGACTGAGTTGTTATCGGAACTGGCGAAATAAGGCGAGCATGCCAAAGCAGGCTGGTGTAGAAGTGCGGGCTGGTAAATCAACAACAGTTTCTCAATATGATAATTTGGTTGTGCATGGAGTTCTTGCTGTCGGTTTACGGCTACGCCTAAACCGACCTACCGCAACGCTGCCCACGTAGGTCGGCTTAGGGCCGAAGGCTCGTAAGCCGACAAAACTCTCAACAGCAAAATCATCTCCCCAGCAAACGCCGTCGTGGCCGGATAAAGCTAACCGACAGTACAAATCCCAGCAGGCTGGCACCGGCCCCCATCACATAGGTCGCACTGCCGCCATACGCCTCCCAGATCAAACCCGCCAGCAAGGCCCCGATGACCCCACCGACGCCTGAGCTCAAACCATACAGCAGACCCTGTCCGTGGACGCTTAACCGACCGGGAAAAAAGCGCTGAATCAAGACCATGCAGGCCGCAAAAAAAGCCCCGAAATTGATCGCATGAATAATCTGCACCAGCGCCATTAACAACCGCTGCTCGGGATACAGCGCCACCAGCAGCCAGCGTATCGCACCCAGTAGTAAAGCGGCCTGTACAACCCGGGTGGCGCTGATGTGCTTTAACCAGCTGCGCGAATAAAACAGCACCACAATTTCCGCCAGCACCCCCAGGGCCCAATAGCTGCCGATCACCACCGGACGGTAGCCATGCTGTTCCAGATATAGCGAATAAAATACGTAAAACGGGCCGAATGACAATTGCATCAGCATCGCGCTGATGAAAAACGCCTTGACCTGCTTGCGTTGCAGTATCGAGCGCACTGCCTGCCAACCCGGTTTTGCTTCGCTGTGATAATCATCGGCAAAATCGTTATACAGCGCGGCTATCCAGGTTAATGCCAGCAATGGCAGCATCAACGGTACCAGCCAATACCAGTCCAACCGCTGAAAAATCAAGCCGTAACCAAACACTACCACCAGAAAACCGACCGACCCCCACATCCTGATGCGCCCGTATTCATTCGCGCCGGTGCGCAGGTGGCTCAAGGTAAGCCCTTCAAACTGCGGCAGGATGCCGTTCATCATCACGCTGAAGCCCAGCATGGCCACTATCATCCAGCCCAGCCCCGCCGGGGTCAGAAAAATCAACAGAAACAGGCCGGCCATGAGACTGCCGGTACGTAGCCATCTGACCGGACTGGCCGCCTGCTCGCTGCCTGCCGCCCACAAACTGGGTACAAACACCCGGGTGACATACCAGAATGACATCAGTACGCTGATCCACCATGGGCTTAAACCACGATCATTCAGATATAGACTGAAAAAAGGCGAGAACGCGCCCAGTACCGCGTAATAGAATCCATAAAAGGCAGCCAGCCGCCAGTAGGGAATCCGGACCATCAGGAGATGGTCCGTTGAAAAACGATAATTAAAGCAATACTCAGACCAGAATAGTTATTCCGGCTGAATAGCATCAATCCGCTTTGTCCTGAAACAGATGCACATCGCGTTGTGGGAACGGGATACTGCAACCGGCCGCTTCCAGTTCGGCCTTGATGGTTTCCATCAATGGCCCGCGCACGGTCCAGTAATCTTCGGTTTTGACATAGGGACGCACCGCGAAGTTGACGCTGCTGTCACCCAGCTCGTACACCATAATAACCGGCGCCGGTTCATCCAGTAGAATATCACTGTGCGCGGCGATGGCTTTTTCCAGTGCCGCGCGCGTATCCTTGAGGTTATCGTCGTAGGATACCCCCACGAACAGATCAAGCCGTCGAATCGGATTGATAGAATAATTGGTAATGGGATCGGAAGTAATCAGTGCGTTGGGAATGGTGACTTCGCGATTATCGATGGTGGTCATAATGGTATTGAAAATACGCACTTCATGAACCGTGCCTGATTCACCGGCGATATCCACAAAATCACCGGCACGAAAGGGTTTTAACATCACCAGCATCACGCCGGAAGCGAAATTTCCGAGTGAATCTTTTAACGCCAGGCCAATCGCCAGACCGGCCGCGCCCACCATCGCCAGCAATGAGCTGGTCTGCACGCCCAGTTGCTGCAACACCATAATGATCAGCAGCACCGTCAGGCTGATGGATATTATATTTTTCAGAAAACTGCTGAGCACCTCGTCAACATTGCGTATCCGCATGCCGCGGTCAGCCGCCTTCACCAGTTGCCGGATCACCCAGCGGCCGATCATAAATATCAGCAGCGCCGCCACCACCGTACCCATTACGGTCAGAACAGTATCGACATGGTTATCCCATTCGATACTCTGAAACCAATTCATTAAATCACTCATAATTCTTAGGTCTATTTATCAGCAAAAGTTAAGACAGATCAGCGCCTTCTGACAGCGCATTTTCAATTTCATCGGCCAGCCGGGCAACCAGATCAATCATGGTGTGCAGATGGTGTTTATTGAGCATCTCATAACTGATGTTTTCACACATCTTGATATACGGCGTGCCGTCCAGATCACCCACCGCCAGATAGCCAACCCGCAACATCAGATTCAGACGCAGACATTTTTCCGAACTGAACCGCTCCAAGGGCGCCACGATGGTCTCGATACGCAGATAGCGTTCTCCCTGGCGGTCTTCAATTTCCGCCAAAAATACGCTCTGGCGGCGGCCTTTATCCGGAATGGCAATTTCTATGCCGACCAGAAACGGCTCATCAATAATGAGTTCGTGTTGCTGGTCAAGACTGGCGCGGATGGCGCTGAAAGTATCCATAATGGTGGTTCTCCTAAACGGGCTGGTTTATTTGGGTTCCAGGCGGGTTGCGCCATCCAGACGAATGGTGGTGCCGTTGAAATAACGGTTTTCAATAATGTGAGCAGCCAGCGACGCGAATTCCTCCGGTTTACCCAGACGGGAGGGAAATGGAATTTTGGCCGCCAGCGCAGCATGCACTTCCTCCGGCATGCCGTCCACCATCGGGGTATGGAAAACGCCTGGTGCAATGGTCATTACCCGGATTCCAAAGCGGGTGAACTCGCGCGCCATGGGCAACGTCATACCCACCACGCCACCCTTGGAAGCCGAATAAGCGGCCTGGCCGATCTGACCCTCAAAGGCCGCTACGCTGGCAGTGTTGATAATCACCCCGCGTTCGCCGTCCTCACCGGCAGTGTTGTTCTGCATCTGCCAGGCGGCGCTTTTGGCCAGATTAAAGGTTCCGATCAGATTGACATTGACGGTACGGGCAAAATTGTCCAGCGGCATCGGCGCCTCACGACCCAGCACTCTGCCCGCACCCAGAATGCCGGCGCAACTGACCGCTACGTTTATACCACCCATCCGTTCCACGGCCTGCTGCATGGCGGCTTCGATCTGCGCTTCGCTGCTGACATCAGCCTGGATAAAGTGAGCCCGTTCGCCCAGATCCTGCAGCACGGAGGCAGCGGCCGACTCATTGATATCCAGAAGTACGGCTTCGCCGCCGGCATTAATGATATGCCGCGCGACAGCCAGCCCCAGACCTGATAGGCCACCGGAGATGACGGCTTTGCTGTGTGCAACTTGCATGCTGTGTCCTTTTGATGGTTGATTCGCTATGCGTCTCTAACTGGGGATGATGCGCCGTGACTGCAAGCTCATGAAACAACAATCCGGCAGCTGACGATTTGTAGGAGCGCACCTGGGTGCGACCCGCTGTGATAGATGAAACAATGTCGCGGCCGGGTCCGCTCCTACCGGCGCTCTGGGTGTCGGATAAACCTGTAGGAGCGCACCTGGGCGCGAGCAATGCCAATGTTCTTTTATGTGAGCCATCTGGGTACGACCCGCTGTGTTGGATGAAACAATATCGCGGCCGGGTCCGCTCCTACGGCGATCAGGGTGTCAGGTAAACATCACCGGATTGACCGGCATACTGGCCAGGCGGGCGGTGCCGGCGCGGCTGTAATTGGGTTTCTGCAGTTGATTGGTAATCCAGGCGCCGACTTCCGCCAGACGATCAAGCTCAACACCGGTCTCAAGCCCCAGACCTTCGAGCATATACACGACATCTTCGCTCGCCACATTGCCGGTCGCACCACGCGCATAGGGGCAACCGCCCAGGCCGGCGACACTGCAATCCACAATCCGCACGCCGGCTTCAACACAGGCCAGGATATTGGCCAGCGCCTGGCCATAAGTATCGTGAAAATGAATCGCCAGCTGCTCCATCGGCACCGCCTGCGCGACGGCCTGCAGCATCCGGGCAGCATTACGCGGCGTACCGATGCCGATCGTATCGCCCAGCGAAACTTCCGCACAACCCAGTTCTATCAGAGAGGCCGACACGCGCACCACATCCTGCAGCTTGACCTCGCCCTGGTAGGGACAACCCAGCACGCACGAGACGTAGCCACGCACCCAGATACCCCGCTCCCGCGCCATCGCGATCACCGGCTCAAAGCGTTCGATCGACTCGGCAATACTGCAGTTGGTGTTTTTCTGACTGAACGCTTCGGAGGCGGCGGCAAACACCGCGATCTCGCGGGCACCTGCTGCCAGGGCGCGCTCCATGCCGCGCTGGTTCGGCACCAGCACCGGGTACATCACCCCGTCCCGGCGCTTCAACCCGGTCATCACTTCTTCCGCATCAGCCAGCTGCGGCACCCAGTCAGGATGCACAAAACTGGTGGCTTCGATCACCTGCAGTCCGGTCCGCCCCAGGCGCCGCAACAGTTCCTGTTTGACGAACACGGGCACAATCGAGCGCTCGTTCTGCAAGCCGTCACGCGCCCCTACTTCGACGATCTTGACCTGCCCGCTCATGCTCCGGTCACGCAGTGCTGCTGCTTATGCATGGTTGTCCAACTCCACTACATTGGCGCCCGCCGCGACAAAATCATCCGCTTTGACGGTCACCCCCGCGACCACTCCGTCGGCCGGAGCTTTTAATGAAATTTCCATTTTCATCGCTTCCATCACCACCAGCGTCTGGCCTTCACTGACGCTGTCCCCGAGCGCCACGCTAACACTGATAATACGGCCCGGCATGGGCGCCACGATATGCTCGTCCTGCTGCCGGGCGGCGCTTAATCCCGCGAACGGTGACTGACGCTGGAATTTCCAGCGTTGCCGCTCGACAATCAGTTCCATGGCATCAGCCTGACAGTGCACCTGAGCCTGAATTTTTTGACCACCCAGTTCGATGCCGGCGTAACCGACGGCATGCTCAGGCTGCAGCCATGGCCGGGCAATCTCTACGCTGTCTTCCGCCTCCGCCAGCCGCAGGCGGTAACCGTTTTTCTGCTGCCAGGCGTGTACTTTGTAGTGGTTCTCGCCACACTTCAGCAGCACATCCTGACGCCCGGCATAGCCGTTCCGCCAGCCATCGCTGTTGGCCCACGGCGAACAGGGCTCAATATCATTGTGAATGGTGTCGCATCCACCATGCAAAAATAATCCGGCCGCCAGGTAGATCACCTCGTCGGCAGGCTCGGACGGCTTTTCAGCCAGCATTTCCTGCAGATGGTTATCCAGCCAGGCGGTATGGATGGCATTACTGACAAACACCTCGTGGTTGGCCAGCTGGGTCAAAAAATCAATATTCGATTGCAGCCCACTGATCGAGGTTGTCACCAGGGCTTCATGCAGGCGCTGCAAAGCCCGTTCACGATCTTCCGCCCAGACCACCAGCTTGGCGATCATCGGATCATAATAAATGCTGACCTCATCACCCTGCACCACGCCGGTTTCAACCCGCAAATGCTGATTCTCCGGTGGAAAGGAAAGATGCTTGAGCACCCCTGAACTGGGCAGAAAACCCGACTGGGTATCTTCCGCATAAACCCGCGCTTCCAGCGCATGACCCTGGCGGGTAATTTGCTCCTGGGCCAATGGAATAGGCTCACCCGCCGCTACCCGCAACTGCCATTCCACCAGATCCACGCCGGTGATCATTTCGGTTACCGGATGCTCGACCTGCAACCGGGTATTCATTTCCATAAAGTAAAAGTCATCGCCGGCAACGATAAACTCAACCGTGCCCGCGCCGCGGTAATTGACCGCCCGGGCCGCCTGCACCGCGGCCTGATGCATGGCCTGCGCAACACTACGATCCAGCGTCGGCGCGGGGGCCTCTTCGATAATTTTCTGATAACGCCGCTGGCTGGAACAGTCACGCTCGTACAGGTGCACCGCGTTACCCTGGCCATCACCGAATACCTGTACTTCAATATGCCGCGGGCTTTCCAGATAGCGCTCCATGATCATACGTGTGTCACCGAACGCCCCCTTGGACTCACGCCGTGCCGAACCCAGTGCATCGGCAAATTCATCCGCACTGCGTACAATCCGCATGCCTTTGCCACCGCCGCCTGCCGCGGCCTTGAGCATCAGTGGATAACCCAGCTCGTCAGCCGCCTGCTGCAGGCGTTGATCGCTCTGATCCTCATCGTCATAGCCCGGTACTACCGGCACCCCGGCGGCACGCATGGTCTGTTTGGCTTCCGCCTTGGAACCCATCTGTTCCATGGTTTCCGGATACGGACCAATCAATACAATGTCAGCCTGCTGCAGACGCCGCGCAAAATCCGCATTTTCCGATAAGAAGCCATAACCCGGATGCACCGCCTGCGCCCCGGACTGCTGAACTGCCGCGATCAACCGATCAACATTGAGGTAGGATTCACCCGGCGCGGACGGGCCGATATGGTAAGCATGATCAGCCATCCGGACATGCTGAGCATTGCGGTCAGCATCCGAATAAACCGCCACGGTTTCCACCCCCAGCCGGCGGCAGGTGCGCATCACCCGGCAGGCAATTTCGCCGCGGTTGGCTATCAGTATGCGTTGCAACATATTATTTTCTCCATCCCGGATCGGATTTGTTCAAAAACGCGCGCAGCCCTTCCTGACCTTCCGCCGAAACCCTCAGGCGAGCGATCCAGCGAGCCGTAATTGCATCCTGGCTGGTCTCATCCTGATGACTGAATCCAGCCACGGTCTGCACCAGCTGCTTGCACTCAGCCGCCGCCACCGGACCTGCCTGCTTAAACAACTTGATGTGCTTAGCTACGCAGGCATCCAGTTCAGTGGCACTGACCACGGTGTGCGCCAGGCCAATCCGCCGGGCCTGCTCAGCATTGAATATTTCGCCACTGACGGCATAGCGGCGCATCTGGCTGGCACCTATCTTGGCCTGCACCAGCGGCGCGATAGTAGCGGGGATCAGACCCAGCTTTACCTCGGTCAAACCAAATCTGGCACTATCCACCGCGATCACCATATCGGTAGCTGCCAGCATGCCGACACCGCCGCCGAAGGCGTGGCCGTTGACCCGCGCAATCACCGGTTTGCTGACGTTATTGATCGCTCTGAACATGGCGGCCAGGCGCAACGAATCAGCCCGGTTTTCGGCTTCGCTGGCATCGGCCATGGCACGCATCCAGTTAAGATCAGCGCCAGCGGAAAAGCTTTTACCCGCCCCGGTCAAAACAATCACCCGGGTCTGGCTGTGCTCATTTAGCCGGGCAAATACGCTGGTTAATTCGGCAATCAATTCCGCATTAAAAGCATTGTGCAGTTCCGGACGATTCAGGGTTACGGTGCTGACCTGATCGGCGCTCGTCAGCTGCAGATAGCGCCACTCAACCGGCATGCTTGTGGCAACCGGCGGTGCGTTGTTGTTTCCGCTGCAGGGCAAGCAGCAGTGGCGTGGCCAGCACGTCTTCCATATCAGTTTGTGCGTCAGCATCCTGAGCCGTTGCGGTATCGCTTAGCTCCATAACCACCAGGCGCCCGCCCAGTGAGGCCCACTGTTCACCGTTCTGAGAGGGCCTGACCGTGACAACCTTATCGCAGCGAATCCGCTCACTGACGGCCAGTTCCGTCATCAGCTGCTGTTCAAAGCTCAGCAACTGGTCCTGATAACTGAGGTTACCGATACCTGGAAAACTGGCTCTGACTTTGACAAAGTATGGCGCCATATAAAAAATATCGGCAATCGAAAGAATTTCAGCGCCCGCGGTATTTTTGACTTCAAAGAAATGCCGGAAACCAGCCCAGGTCTGATCACCTGCCGCCAGCTGAATTTCCTGCGCGGACAGCATTTCGCCGAGCATATATAGCCTGGCCTGTTCGGCGGCTTCCAGTTCCAGCGGTATCTGCCGGGCCTCGGTGTGAATGGCAGCCTGAATGGTCGGGAACAGGCCGGCGAAATAAGCATATACGGTAATGATCAGATCATCGTAGTCGGACGATGCGTAACTTAAACTGTGACCGATGATCGGATCATCATCATTGCTATTCCTGGCCAGCAAAAAACTGCCCACACTCCGCGGATAAACAATTTCTACCGGCTGATTCTGCCAGTTGCCGGACTTCTCCCGCGGGTTCTGACCGGCACAGCCTGTGATAACCGCCAGCACCAGGACTATGGGCAGGGCCAGCAACATGGTCCGACTGACCGGCATTATGCTGAAATGTCCGGACATTACATTCGAAACACGCCAAAGCGGTCCTGCTCAAGCGGTGCGTTTAAACCGGCTGACAGCGCCAGGCCGAGAACCCGTCGGGTGTCCTTCGGATCAATAATGCCGTCGTCCCATAAACGCGCGGTGGCATAGTAGGGGTTGCCCTGGGTTTCGTATTGTGCGCGAATGGCATCCTTGAAACGCTGCTCTTCGGCTGCTGGCCAATCCTTGCCGGCCGCTTCCAGCCCATCGCGTTTAACCGTTGCCAGCACCATTGCCGCCTGCTCACCGCCCATCACCGAAATCCGGGCGTTCGGCCAGGTCCACATAAAGCGTGGCTGATAGGAGCGCCCGCACATGGCGTAATTACCCGCTCCAAATGAACCGCCGATCACCACGGTATATTTGGGCACATGGCTGCACGCCACCGCGGTCACCATTTTGGCCCCGTCTTTGGCTATGCCGGCATTCTCGTATTGCTTGCCGACCATAAAACCACTGATGTTCTGCAGAAACACCAGCGGAATATTGCGCTGGTTGCATAACTGAATAAAATGCGCGCCTTTTAACGCGCTTTCGGCGAATAAAATGCCGTTATTGGCAATAATGCCGACCGGACAACCCCAGATATGCGCAAAACCGGTCACCAGGGTTTTACCGTAGCGGGCTTTGAATTCGTGCAGCTCACTGCCATCGACAATCCGTCCGATCACCTCGTGCACGTCCATCGGATGACGAGTGTCTTTGGGAACCACGCCGTATAGCTCATCCGCATTCAACAGCGGTTCAATCGGTTGCCGGTATTGCAGGCTGCTGTGCCTGGTGCGGTTCAGATGTTTAACGATATCGCGGGCAATCGATAGGGCATGCGTATCGTTTTCCGCGAAGTGATCAACCACCCCCGAAGTAGAGGTATGTACATCCGCGCCGCCGAGCGATTCAGCATCAACCACCTCACCGGTCGCTGCCTTGACCAGCGGCGGTCCACCCAGAAAAATCGTGCCCTGTTCTTTAACAATAATCGACTCATCGGACATCGCCGGCACGTACGCGCCGCCGGCCGTGCAAGAGCCCATTACCACCGCAATCTGTGGAATATTCCGGGCGGATAAGCGGGCCTGATTATAAAAAATCCGGCCAAAGTGATCACGATCCGGAAACACTTCATCCTGCAGCGGCAAAAACGCGCCGCCGGAATCCACCAGATAGATACATGGCAGGTGATTTTCCAGCGCGGCTTCCTGTGCACGCAGGTGCTTTTTGACGGTCATGGGATAGTAGGTGCCGCCTTTGACGGTGGCATCGTTGGCGACAATCATCACTTCCCGACCGTGTACCCGTCCGATGCCGGTTACCACGCCGGCCGCCGGAGCGGCATCTTCATACAGCCCCCACGCGGCCAGACCGGACAATTCCAGAAACGGACTGCCATCATCCAGTAAAGTGCGGATGCGCTCGCGCACCAGCAACTTGCCGCGATCCTGATGTTTCTGCCGGCTTTTCTCCGGCCCACCCAGACGAATCCGCTGCTGACGCTGATGCAGCTCATCCACCAGTTGCTGCATGCTGGCCGCGTTGTCCTGAAAGACCGGATCGTTAGCGGTAATCTGACTATGAATCTGAGGCATGCCGGCTAGTTCACTTCGATCGCGATGGCTGTCGCCTCACCACCGCCGATACATAAAGCCGCCACCCCGCGCCGCAGACCACGGCGCCGCAGAGCATTGATCAGGGTCACCATGATCCGCGCGCCGGTGGCGCCGATGGGATGGCCCAGCGCGCACGCGCCGCCATTCACGTTGACCTTGGCATGGTCAATATTTAAATCCTGCATGGCCGCCATGGTAACTACCGCAAACGCTTCGTTGATTTCAAACAGATCAACATCGTCCACGCTCCAGTCCAGTTTATCCAGCAGTTTGCGGATCGCGCCGACCGGCGCGGTGGTAAACCATTCCGGTTCGTGCGCGTGGGTGGCATGGCCGAGGATGGTCGCCAGGGGTTGCAGGCCGCGCTGCGCCGTTTGCGCTGCGGTGGTCACCACCAGCGCCGCGGCGCCATCGGAAATCTTGGACGCATTGGCGGCGGTTACAGTGCCTTGTTTATCAAACGCCGGCCGCAGCGTAGGAATCTTATCGATATTGCAGCTGGGTGGCTCCTGGTCGTGGGTCACTTTGACTTCGCCTTTGCGCGTTTTGACCACCACTTCGGTCAACTCATGCGGAAAATCGTTATCCATCGCCGCCATCGCGCGTTGTACCGATTCGATGGAAAAAGCATCCTGTGCCGCTCTGCTGAAGCTGTATTTGCCCGCACAGCTTTCCGCAAAATGGCCCATCATTTTCTGGTCATAGGGATTTTGTAAGCCATCCAGAAACATGTGATCCAGAACCTCACCATGTCCCATTCGGTATCCGCCACGTGCCTTGGGCAACAGATACGGCGCGTTGGTCATCGATTCCATTCCGCCAGCTACCACCACCCGGGCCGAACCGGCCTTGAGCAGATCATGCGCCAGCATAGCCGCCTTCATCCCCGAGCCACACACCTTGTTGATCGTGGTGCAACCGGTGCCCAACGGCAGATCGGCGCCCAGCGATGCCTGGCGGGCGGGCGCCTGACCCAGTCCGGCCGGCAGTACGCAGCCCACGATCACTTCGGACACATCGTCAGCACCGAGCCCGCTTTGTTCCAGCGCCGCGCGAATCGCCGCAGCCCCCAGGTCCGGCGCAGGCACGCCATCAAACTGTCCCTGAAAAGACCCGATCGGTGTGCGCTTGGCGCCCACGATTACAACAGAGGCATCGCTCATCATGAAACTCCAGATTGATTATTGGACCAGGTCCAGATATTAGGCTAGATTCTAACATTCCTTAAGCTTGAGGCTAATCAATCAGATGACAAGTTCGACGGCTGGTTATTCCGGTACCCCACTGGTCAAAAAACTGGGCATTAAAGCGGGCTTTCGAATGCACGCCATCCATCCCCCGTCAGACTATCTGGAATTAATCGAGCCCATCCCGGAAGGCGTCAAGATACTGCAACGTCTGGGCAAAAATCTGGATATGATCCACTTTTTCAGCCTCGAGCGACGTGAACTGAAGAACAAAATACAGCAATGTATGCACGCCATTCATCCCGCTGGAATGATCTGGATATCCTGGCCCAAAAAAGCCTCCAAAGTGCCCACTGATATCACTGAAGATGTTATTCGCGAGGTGATTTTGCCACTCGGGCTGGTCGACATTAAAGTGTGCGCGGTGGATCAGGTCTGGTCAGGATTAAAGCTGGTTATTCGCAAGCAACTGCGGGCGCGATAGTCTAACGAGGATGGGCGGTTTGCGGCATGCCTGACTTCTTAATCATTTGCCTTCTTAATCACCTTCCGGTGCTGGCTTGGAATGGATGCTCCGATCTATCGGCATCCAGTCCACATGGGTGTTGAAATACGTATTTAATTCCGGCTCGCGGTCCATGGCATCATCCAGCGAGCCCAGGGCGATATGCATTTCACCGGGCCACTGACTGGATTGAAACAGCATAATACTGCCACATTCACTACAGCCGCCACGCTGGCCTTGCTCCGAGCTATGGTACCAGCGCAGGTGCTTGTCACCGGTATCAACGACAAAACCATCCTCATTAACCCCGGCCCAGGTCACATAGCCCGCACCGTGCATTTTACGGCACATACTGCAGTGACAGTGGGCACACCAAAGTGAAGGCGGGCTAAAGTGAAAGCGTACCGCCTGACACAGACACGAGCCACGAATGTCAGCCTGTTCAGACACCGCGCTAAAACTGGCCGGCAGGATATGTGACCTGTGGATTCAGGCCAAATGGATTGGGCGATGTATTGCGGAACGTGATCGGCATACTCGGGCAATTGATGCTGCCCGGCAGCCCAGGCAGGGATGCGCAGCTGTGTACGGAAAAGTGCAGGTGCGGTAGACCGCCGGTATTGCCGGTGTCACCGCTCAGACCAATCACCTGACCGGCCCTGATCTGCTGACCCGGCTCCACCAGCACACCGTTGATGGTCAGATGCGAATACAGCGCGGCCGTGCCGTCGGCATGCTGAATGGTAATCAAATTGGTGCCATTGCGATTACCGTCAGGTACATTTTCGTTGGTGAAAATCACCGTACCGGCACGTGCAGCCGATACCTGCGTGCCGATGTTCATAATGAAATCATAGCCATTCAGGAAAATACCGTTATGTCCAAATCCCGAGCAATTGCCCTGATTGACAGCATAAGCCGTTCCGACTGGAAACGGCAGCACATAATCTGAGCTTTGCCAGTCAGAAAAGTCACCACAAGCGTTGCTACTGACCGGATCCGGGCGCGGTGGGAATAACCGCAGGCTGGAAATCAATTCGCCATCTTCACGAAACGGCTGCACGGCAAGCGGAAAACTGCTGATCATTTCCAGGGTGCCGTCAAACTCGCCCAAACCCGGCATCACGTTCTCCAGTACTACGAAACCCATCCGGCCAGGCGGCATTTGCAGACTCGCTGAGGTCACCGTATTGCCACTCAAATCAACCGCAGTCAATGTAATACTGGCGCTATCCGCATTAATCGGCGGCGCCATGATCGCAAAACTGGTATCCCGGCCGACACCCGATTGCGCGGTAAATACCAGTTTCCGAACCGGCTGCGGGGTCGAAAACTGCATCCGGTTAGGTACCGCGCCACCATTGGTCTGGCCGATCAGCAAGGTGGTGTTGACGCTGATGTTGCCGTCGATTCTGGCCCAGCCTGCCTGCAGTTGCTGGCCACCCTGGATAGTATTGACCGCAGTGTTACCACCGGCAGGCACGCTTAATTCCAAGTTGGAGACCGCCTGTTGGACATCGTTCAGAATGCTCATGACCTGACCGGTTGTGGCAAAGCTCGAGACGCTGACCAGTTGCGGTGCATCGGTGGTATTAACCAGATTGATTTCAGTTATAAATCCGCCGCCGGTGGCGACGATCGGCAACCATTGAGTGCCGCTGGCCGGCTGGGCTTGAGCCTGGCCAACAGCTGCCGCCATGCAGCACCATATCGTTATCAGGAATGTGGTTCTATGCGGCATGGCTATTGACCTGTGAAAACTACGACAGCCTTACTATAACGCATAAGCCGCGCATGGTGAATGCCGCGGCGTTGGTACCGCCTGTGCCGCCCGCTGTGATTTTTCCAGGGCTCATCCGAATCATCAGTTAACATCTCACGCTCAATGGATTAAAGCCACATCATGACCGGCACGACAACAACAACTAATAATAATCATGACCGCTTCGTCCAGTTACTGGAACAGCATCAGCCGGTCATCTTAAAAGTAGCCCGCACTTATTGCTGGCATCCCGACGATCGTGCTGAGCTATCGCAGGAAATCGTCACCCAGTTATGGCGCGCTTTTAAGCGTTACGACGCCAGTCGCAAGTTTTCCACCTGGATGTATCGCATCGCCCTGAATGTCGCGATCTCTTTTGTGCGCAGCAATAGCCTGCGACAGCGCCACTTTGTTGCACTGGACGAAAGTACCAATGAGATAGCGGCCCCAGACTCCTGCGGCTCACAGGCAGACGAACTTGAGGCAGATGAACGTGTTGAGTTTCTTTATCACTTTATTAATCAACTGGATGCGCTTAATCGAGCCTTACTGCTGCTGTATATGGAGGAGCGAAGCCATGCGGAGATTGCCGATATTCTGGGCATCACCGCAACCAATGTCGCCACCAAGATCAACCGGCTGAAACAACGCATCCGCCAACTCAGCGATGATTCAACCCACCCGAGGAACCAAACCAATGACAGGAGCAACCAGCATGGAACTTGATGATCTGAAAGTTGCCTGGCAACGTCTCGATCGGCAACTTAACAGGCAAAACCAGCTCAACCTGGAAGTATTGCGTGATAAAAAACTGGACAAAACCCGGAAGACGCTGCGGCCACTTTACTGGGGGCGCATAGCGCAGATATTGCTCGGCATCGTAACGATTATTTTTGCAGTTGCCGTGTGGCAAAGAAATCTGGATAGCACCGCATTATTTGTCAGCGGCCTGATTGTGCATGCCTACGGTATTGTGCTTATTGCCAGCGGCGGAGTGGTGATCGAACGCTTGACGAAGTTGGATTACAGTGCACCCGTGCTGGATATTCAGAAACAGATTCTGCGTATCGAACGCGCTTACGTCACTGGATCCTGGTTATCAGGATTGCCCTGGTGGCTGATGTGGATACCCTATTCACTGGGCCTGGCGAGTCTGGCTGGTATTGACCTGTTCGGCGAGGCCAAAGGCAGCGGATGGCTGATCTGGAGTGTGGTGGTAGGTGTCATCGGCATGCTGCTGACCTGGCTCTGGTATCGCTGGTCAACCAGCGCCGTCCGCCCCGAACGCGCTGCACGTGTCAATCAAAGTCTCGCCGGCAGCAGCCTGACCAATGCTAGACGATTGCTTGCGGAGATCGAGCAGTTTGAGCAAGAAGATCCTCTGCCGCGTTAACCACCAGGCACCACTGCCGGGATGACAGCGCTTATTGCAAAGACCGGAAGGCGGTGGGTTTATGAGAGAGTTATTGGTAATGTGCTGATCCTATCAGCGCTTTTCCAGGCCTGGCTGATCTGAATTGGTGGCGATGGCAGCTGCCCCCGCTATCGCCAAAAGATGTGATAAGTGCTGAACTTTGCAGCGGCCGGCACTGCTAGAACGGCACAGGTCGTCAGTTCAACGAGACTGAAGACCTGTGCCGTATATCGATATGCGGTAAACCGGGGCTGCTCGATACCAGGTAATAAAATCAGGTTATTGAGCAGCCAATCGCTTATCAGCGACTAGTCGTAACCGATCCGGAACCCTTCCAGTCTCCGGATTGGAGCAGGATCATCATTGGCAATTTGAGAATTGCGCGTAATGGTCATCACGAACCGGGAGTCGGTCATTAATTGCAGTGGTATGTCGGCGGTAAACTCGCTGTCATTGGCCGGTGAGCCAAAGTTACCGCCGATCACCAGGCACTCGAACAATTCCGTCTGCATCTCGCTGACCAGCTGATAATACGTACAAACGATTTCCACGTCTGCGGGAAACACTTCCAGCGTATCTCTGATAATGGCGGCGCGGGTAACCCTTTCCACCCCCATTGGCAGCGGCGTTTCAGGCGTCGGCAGGGTGAGTTCCTGCGCACCGATTTCGATAAAACCGGCCGTTTCGGCCAGGCCAAATTCGATCACCTCACCCATGTCGTCGGTTAACAGACTGCCCAACGCCACCGCCCATGTACCCTGCAGATCGGGCTGCGCAAATAAGCCGTTGGGAGGCGTTACCAGTGTTGGCGAACCTATCTCGCTGATGATTGCGGGGGTGCCAAAATACAAAGGAACAATATCGATAGGCGGCTGGTTATCGATACTGAATGAGGCGCTGCTGCGACCGTTGAAAGTTACCGTAATTTCGCCCACCGGAGTGGCGGTGGGCGCCGGCGCGGGCGGATTATCGCAGGCCAGGATACAGCCACCATTGGCTGCCTGTAGGAGTGGCGCCTGGGTAATCCAGTCTGCCTGTCCATCCACACTCGCGGCTGGCTGTAATTCACCATTAAAGGTCAACCAGACGTTTTCGCCAGCTCTGTCAAAACCAAAATAGGCCGCCGCCAGCGTGCCATTCTGAATATCAAAGAAAAACCCGGTTCTGGAATCATCCGCGGCAAACCAGGCACCGCTTTCCGGATAAGAAGCAAAGAAAACACCGATATCCTCATCATCCTGAGCATGCAGCGGCAATAGTGGTAGTGCTGACAATATAAGACAGCCAAACTTCAGCAGGTTTTGCATAGACATCCTAACTTCTCCATAAGACAAACTACTTAACTTACCAATGGATTGTAAACACCCACCGCGGATAAAACTGTGGTGATCCTGTTTGAAATTGTAAGTAAATGTTGCTGTCGCCAGGCACCGCCATTACGCCCCGGGTTTTAATTTCCACAGCGGCAGGGTAAAACGAAAACACGCACCACCCAGACGCCCGTCCACCACCATCAGCGAGCCGCCGTGCTTGCGGGCAATGCTGTGTGCAATACATAGCCCCAGACCATAACCGCTGCCTGACTGGTCGCTGCGGGTAGCGGTATAAAACGGTTCAAATACCCGCACAGCCTGAGTTGGTGTCAGGCCCGGCCCATCATCGGCGATATCGATCAGTACATCGTCACCCGATACAGCCAGATAAATTTCACAGCGTGATTGCGCAAACCGGATGGCGTTACGCAGCACATTCGCCAGCGCCCGCTGCAGATGGTGCTCATTACAATCCAGAGTGGCGTCGGTAGCAACAGAGCCATCCCGGCTGACGGCAATATCAATCCTGGCCGGCTGCACACCGTCAATCAATTTATCCAGTAAAGGCAGCAATAACACCGGCGCCTTGTGCAGCTTCTGGAGCTGATTGATTTCCGCATAGCGCAGCATTTCATCCACCAGATTTTCCAGTTCGCTGACATCCCGTCGCATTTCGGTCAGTTGACTCAAAATCGCCGGATCAGCGGTACCTGCCTGAATCTCCTCAAAAGCAAAGCGCAGCCGCGCCAGTGGCGTTCTCAACTCATGCGAAACCGAATGGGTCAGGTCTCGTTGCGATAGCACCAGTTGCTCGATGCGCTTTGCCATCCCGTTAAACGTATCCACTATCGGCGCCAGCGTGGAACCGGACGGCAGATCAATACGGGTGCTGAAATCGCCCCGGCCAAAATCCGCCGCCGCGGATTTAAGTTTCAGCAGTTGTCTGGAAAAAGGCAGAATTAACACAAACACCGCGATGGCCACCAGGATATAAAACACCGGCAGCACCCAGTTATTATGTTGTGGCACGGCATTCCAGGCAGGCGCGGTAATCCCCAGAATCTGGTCTGAATCAGCAATGCGCTGATACAGGGTCAAACCATCCTGGCTGTCGAACAGCGCCAGCAGGCCGCCTGCTGATAATTGTCTCACCGTGTCCTCATCAGCACTGAAGTCGGCAAACGAATACAGCTGCAATTCGCGTTGCGTGGTGCGTGACAACTGTGCCAGCATCAGCGGGCGCTGATCATAGTCAGCGTCCACCAGCTGTTCGATAAGCACCGCAAACAGCGGTTGAAAGTGCTGTTTGAATATATCCAGCCGCACCGAATCATCCGCCCGGCTGGCGAGGTAATCCAGCATCGATCCGATCGCGATAATACACACCACCAGAGCAAAATAGCTGCGGTACAATAACCGTCCCGAGAAACGGAACCCTTTAGTGATGTAAGACACTAGCCCGGCATTCCGCTCATGGCTCATCCCAGGCACTGGGTACGAACAGATAGCCCTTGCCCCAGATGGTTTTGATGCGGCGTGGCTCATTGGCATCATCACCCAGTTTACGTCTGAGCCGGGATATCTTGACGTCTACCGCGCGGTCGGAACCATCGTAGCCAAAGCCACGCAGCCGCAGATAAATGTCATCGCGGGTCAGCACCGCACCGGGGTTTTTGGCCAGCAGAATCAGCAACTCATATTCATGCGTGGTCAGATTGATCTCAAGCTCATTTAAGCTGACACTTTTCGCCGTATCGTCAATCACCAACTGACCGAACACCAGCGGCGCATCGGTCTCAGCCGCCCCGTCAGTGACCGTATCGCGGCGCAGCAATGCCCGTACCCGGGCCAGCAGCACGCGCGGCTCGACCGGCTTGACCACATAATCATCCGCGCCGATTTCCAGACCAACCACTTGATCCATATCATTGCCCGAGGCGGTCAACATTAAAATCCGGCCGCTGAAAAATGTTCGCAACTGGCGGCAGACCTCAATGCCGTCGATCCCCGGCAGCATCAAATCCAGCACCACCACCGCGGGCTTGTGACGTCGGCAGAATGCCAGCGCGGACTCGCCATCCGCTACCGCCTCCACCGCAAAACCGGAGCGGGAAAAATACGTACTGATCAATTCAGCCAGACGCTTGTCGTCTTCCACAATCAACAGACCCGGCAATGTGCTCATCCCTGAATAATGCTCCACGGCAAACGGTTGCGGCGGCGCGGATAGCGCCGGTGTGGCTTAAGCGCCGCCAGTTTGACGGTAACGCTGGCCAGCCAGTCGCGAGAATCAACCACGCTGATCCGGTAGTGCAGATCCTCGCTCAGTTTCACCCTGTCCAGGTACTGACCGGAAGCCTCGCCATACCAGCAGAACAGCGGCTGGGCGGAGCGGTTGGAATGCAGACAATAGGCCCCGCTTCGCGAACTTGTCCAACGGATGTCCATGCTGCTGGTGCAGCTTGCTTCGCCCCTGGGCGCCACGCAGATATTCGGTTTGACCACCAGGGTAACTTCAGCCGTGGACAGATCACCATCCTGGGCAGCCAGCGGCGCACTTAACAGCAGCAGCCACAACAGCATAGCTGTCCGCTTACTCAGTCTGCGGCCGCGCCACGCAATGTCTGGCAGCGTGATCATCAGAAACGGTAAAACGTGCCGATGAATACATTGCGCAGACTGTCTTCGACAATCAGCGGACTCTCGGTAATGTGGGTGCCCAGACGTTCGTATCGGAAGCTGCCCACCAGACTCCAGTGATCGGTCAATTGGTAGGCCGCCGCGATACCCGCGAAAGCATTGAATGTTGATTGGCCGGTATAGAGTGAACTTAAAATCACATTTTCTTCCGGTAACACGGCATAGTAATAATCCACCAGCTTTGCGCTTTTCCAGTTGATACCGACACTGGGCCGCAGACTCCATGGCCCCCAGCGCCAGCCGCGACCGTATTCAACCCAGAGTTCCTGACCTGAATGCGCACCGCTGACATCCTGAGTCAGTTGCACATCCAGTTCGCCCCAATCGCCGGACAACAGCAGCTCAACGCCCAGATTGATGGCAAAATTCCGGTCTGGCAGCTCAATCGGCACCACGGTCTGACCGCCGCCAGGGCCACTGGCCATGGCAACCTCGTCCAATGGCACCAGCATCGGATTGGTCGCCACGTCAGGCAGGGTGTTGCCATTAAAATCGGTGGTCGCGATGCCGACCGGATCAAAGAAAGAATGAAAAATGCGGTCGCTGGTGTAGGTCGCCAACAGATTCAGACCAAAGTTCTGCTGGTTAACCAGCGTAAACCCCAGGTCGCCGTTATCAAAGAAAAACCGCTCGCCATAGATCGTCAGATCAATCGCTAGATAAGCCGGTACATTGTCCGCGCCGATAAACGGATTGCTCAACTCGCCATAACCGATACCAATGCCAAAGTCCCAGCTGCGCTCAATCAGCAATGGCTCGGCGTCTTCCGCCCCGGTTGCTTCCGTGTCCCGTTGCGCGTGCCCGGCAACCATCAGCAGCAGCATTAACAGCAGCGTATTCCGGCAGAATCTGAGCGCGCCGGCCAGTGCCGGCTGGGCGTGGATGGGGTGCATGCGATGATTATAGCCACGCCCCTCAGGCGGCGCGATAATGTAAGCAAATGTAACCGCGCACAGCTGTGAGTGGTTGTCATCGGACAGCCCGGCAGCGGTTATCCGAACAGTATCCAATCCACCAGCCTATGACCAATAGCACAGGCTGGACAAAACCTGCTTCGGCATACTCAGCCACAGACATAACGGAACCGCACCATGACCATTACACTCTCCAGACTCTGGCGACAGAATCGCTTCCTGCTGTTGTTTATGGTGTTGATGTTCGCCTTCCGCAGCGCCATCGCTGACTGGAATGATGTGCCGACCGGCTCGATGCAACCAACCATTGTTGCAGGCGACCGCATCTTCGTGAATAAAATGGCCTACGATCTGCGCCTGCCGTTTACCCACCATGCCCTGTTGAAGCTGGCCGACCCGCAACGCGGTGATATTGTTGTTTTTGATTCCGAACAGGCCGGCAAGCGCCTGGTCAAACGGGTGATCGGCCTGCCCGGTGACACGCTATCGATGCACAACAACGTCTTGATGATCAACGGCCAGACCATCCGTTACCACGGCCTGCCTGAATCCGACACCGATTACAGCGAAGACCTGCTGGGTATTGAACACCGTATCCGAATTAACCCCCAGCGCTTCAATCCCATGGCAAGCTTTGCGGAAACCACGGTTCCGGAAGGTGCTTATCTGATGCTGGGCGATAGCCGCGATAACAGTGCTGATTCGCGTGTAATCGGTTTTGTGCCGCGTGATGAGATCGTCGGCCGTGCCCTCAGCGTGGTGCTGTCGTTTAATTACGACAATTACTACATCCCCCGCGCGGATCGTTTTTTTGCCCCTCTGTAACTGATTTCCAGAGTTGCAGCGACTACTCCAGAATCACCACTCCACTTACACATAAACAGAACCTGTCATGCCGACAGAACGCAGCGGCCAGGTCTGTGTCAGAAATTTCCACTCCTCGCTAGGACTGCCGATAAAGCAGTCTCAACCCTGCCAAGCCAATGGTCAGTAGCAACAGCACCAAGCCCCAGATACCCAATGTCGGTACCGGCTGAGCTGACGGAACAGGATCTGGAACAATCAACGCAGCACCCGCCGTGAAATTTATCATCAGCTCATCATTGAAAATAATCGTATCAGTACCTTCATCCGGGAGTGCCGCGGGCTCTAACGGATTGCCATCCACAACGGTAACCGTACCATCACCGTTGTCGGTAACGATATAGTCATCGCTATCACCAACATAACCAACAATATCATTTCCTGGCCCCACGTCGATAATGTCGTCACCGCCAAAACCACGAAAAAAATTATCACCATCACCATCAATGAAAACGTTGTCACTGGCATCACCTTGTAAGGCAACTGGATCGGGCGCGGAACTGGTGTCGATGTCCAACCCCTGAAAATCTATGAGACCACCAATGCCATCGAAATTAGCAGCCAATTGAAACCCTAAGCTATCCGCCGTGATACTGACGTTTGCTGCGCTCAAAGCTGTGATATCGTTATAGTTAAATAATGCCAGTGGCTGCTTTTCATAAATGCCTGCAATGACTATATTGCTTAAAGTGACATTACCCAGTGCGCCGTCATCGTCACGGAATTGAATTCCGTTTTCGGCCGGACCATTACCCCGATCCTGACCGGTGATGAGCAGATTACTCAACGTGGCATCGCCCTCATACTGAAAGAACAGCAAGTCACCATCGCCGCTGGATGCCTGTGGTTCACCATTGCCGGAAAATACTGAGTCCTGGACGATCACGTTATCAACGCCACTGCCATCAACAATAGATAAACCATTACGCTCATTGGCGATGAACGCACAGTTATCGATAACCAAGCCGCCAATCAGATCACCAGCACCGATAGCAATGCCCGATTCGGTGGCTCCCTGGAATTCAATACCAGTAAATGCCAGCGTGTTGGCAGCACCCAGATCACCACTTACAGTCATTGCTGAATTACCGGCCGGTGGGGTAATAATCGTAGCCCCGGAGCCAGCCCCTTCAAAAAACAGCGCCTGGTCGACGATGACTGCCTCAAGATAAACACCAGCGGCAATCCGCACAGTGTCATTAATAATGGAATTATCAACAGCCAGCTGCAGGGTCGGCTGAGTGGAATCACAGCCACCAGGCGTGGCATCGGGGACACAAATCACCGCGGACCACATTGGTGTTGCTGTTATGAGTAAACTGCAGAAAACAAAAACCCTATACATATCGTCATTCCTTTAACTGATACTTGAATCACACCATACTCCAATGAGTTAAAAAGTTCAATTATTTTATTAAGAATAATTAATATCTAATTGTTTTATATGGTTTTATTGAAATACAGATATATGATTTACAGCTATCCTAAAACGGTCCGCGAATTCGGTTCAGCCGAGCAAACCGCAACGCAGCTGGACCTGGAAACATCGCTTCGCAAGCCTGGAACATGACTATCGGTGTGCTCTGCATGTCCCGCTCCACCAGGCCTTGGACAGCAGCGCCGTGGACGACAGTGCCAGAGCGAGGGCCGCAACAACTGCCGCGATAAGGGGGACATCAAAGGTATAAAGAACTATCCCGATGACGACGGCGCAGACAAGCACTTGACCAGGCCCAAACACCAGCAGATCACCGCGCGACGCCCACAGATCTCTCAACGATAGATGCAATCCAATGTCGAACAACAGGAAGATGACGCCGGCTTCCGCCAGCAGGTGTGTCATCTTGCTTTCATGCACTAGCCCCAGCACATGCTCGCCGATGATAGCGCCAGCGATCAAATAGCCGACGATCGGGCTGATGCGGACCCAACTCGCCAAACTGCCCGAGAACAACCCGATCAGAAGCAGAGTGACGACCGTAACAAGCGGGCCAAGATCAGCTATCACCGCGTGCGCCGGATTTTTCCCGGCGACGACGAATGGTCTCCAGATCGTCTTCATGCTCCAATGCCCATTGGCACAGGAGCGAAATGGGTTCGTGCATACGCCGCCCGAGCGCTGTCAGGCTGTACTCGGTTTTGGGCGGCACGACGGGATACACCTTGCGATTAACCAGACCGTCGTTTGCGAGCCGCCGCAACACCTGAATCAACATCTTTTTTGAGATGTCGGGAACCTGGCGTTGCAGTTCACTGAACCGTCGCGTGCCACCCGAAAGGCAATAAAGCACGATCGGGGTCCACTTATCCGCAATCAGACTGAGAACCTGGCGGGCCGGATACCGACGATCATAAATGGGTGCGGATTTCTTGGTCATGGTCACTATTGAGGTTATAGAGTAAGAACGGCAACCGTAACAGATGTCCGGCAGTGCGAGGGTGGGCGTCAATGCACGTCCTCAAGATATCGGTGAACGAACGAGACAGCCATTGCGCCTTCGCCCACAGCGGAGGCGACGCGCTTGATGGAGCCGTGGCGGACATCACCCACGGCGAACGAGCCAGGGACACTGGTTTCCAGGTGATAGGGCTGCCGCTCTATGGACCAGCATTCGGGCGCCATCCCTTTCTCAAGCAGATCCGGTCCGGTGAGCAGATAGCCGGCTCTGTCTCGAATGATGGCGGTCTGCTTCGCCCATTCGGTGTTGGGCACGCCGCCAATGCAGATAAATAAACGACTTGTGTCGACGGCGCGCTCGTTTCCTCCCTCCGGGTCGCTCAGCGTCATCGTGCGCAGCGTCTCGTCGCCACCGACATCCGCTACCTCAACGTTGTAGACCACCTCAACGTTCGATTTCGCTTCGATACGACTGGTGAGATATTGCGAGAGGGTGTCCGCCAACGAGTCGTCTCGTACCAGCATAGTCACTTTGCTCGCATAGTCGGCAAAGTGCATCACCGCCTGACCAGCCGAATTGCCGCCACCCACGACGAAGACCTCCTGGTCGAGACAGTAAGGCGCTTCGGCCGCACCGGCACCATAGAACAGGCCCGCGCCTAGGAACTTGTCCTCGTTTGCCACGCCCAGTCGCCGATACTCAACGCCGGTCGCACAAATATTCGCCTTGGCGATCATTCGGCCGCCACCCGCCATTCGTACATGAATCCTGTTGTCCTTAAACTCGGCCTCAACGCCCTCTCCCATCATGATCAATTCCGCGCCAAACTTTACCGCTTGCTGCCGGGCGCGCTCGGCAAGGGCAGCACCGCTGATACCCTCGGGAAAGCCCATGTAGTTTTCGATCAGCGAACTGGTACCCGCCTGGCCGCCGATGGCATGGCGCTCTATCAGCACCGTACGCAAGCCCTCGGAGGCGGCGTAAACCGCCGCGCTCAGGCCCGACGGTCCGCCGCCGTAGATCGATACGTCATACTCTTTGTAGCGCGGTGTCGTCACCCAGCCAAGGCGATCGGCAATTTCGCGCACGGTCGGGCCAAACAGTCGGTCCTCGCCGGGGAACTCAACCACCGGGAAGCGAAGACTCTCAAACTCCGTCAATCCCAATGCCGAATGACAATCCTCGTCACAAGACAGGTCGAGCCACTCAAACTCGACCACCGTTCGACTCAAAAAATCTCGGATTTCGTATCCTTCGGTGGACCCTGTACGGCCGTAGACCTTTATTACTCCGGTCGCCGCTAACGTTGTTTTTGATTCGCTCATACGCTACTCCAACTGTCCATTCATTATCCGAAGATGCTCACCGGGCACCTTGTCGTTGTGAACGCTCACCCAACGCGACACCATAGTTGACCAGCTGTTGGCCGATCGGCAGACGCGCTTGTTGCCAGGCGGTCAGCGCGCGGCCAATGTCCGGTCCATCGTTCCTGAGGGCGTGCGCCAGGGCGGATGCATCGGCGGCGGCCTTCGACGCGGCGGCGGCCGTATGCGGTCGCACCACGAACGCGGCATCACCCAGCAGGCACACGCGGCCAAACACCATCGCCGGCGGCGCGATGTCCACAATCGCCTGTATAAAGGGATCGCGCGTGGTTTGTACAATCTGAGCGAAGCGGTCGTCCAGCTCTGCGGTGCGGTAGTGAAAGGCTTCCAAGGCATTGGCGTTGACCAGCCCTTGGGGCACCGCAGCCTTCCGTTGCTTCCCGTTTCGGTCGGTCATAATGGCATTGAGTGCGTCACCCTCATCCACGCTTGTGTACCACACCCAGTTCAGGCGGCGGGCACCGCGCTCGGTCACTAAACCGTCACCGGGGATGAAATAGCACAGCGCATGGCCACCATTGCCGGTGATGCAAAAGCTGAACGTATCGTCAAAAAAGTCGACAATCTCATCCGATAAGTCCGCTTCATCGACAACGCCGCGCCAGGCGATGTAGCCGGCATACTGCGTCGTCGTCTCGGGTGTCAAACTGGAACGAATAGCGGAGCGAAACCCGTCTGCCGCCACCAGCAGACGCGCATCCATGTCGTCGCCGTTTGCGCGGACGAGCACGCCGCTGGTTTGATTCTCGACGATCTGTATCGTCTTGCCTGAGTGGTAGCGTTCCTCGGGGAATGCATCCCGCAAAGACGCGTAGATGGCCTCCCACGATGTAAACCGTTGCGGCATGTGTGCTTCCTGGAATTTGCCGCTCGTCCCTGCGATGGTTCGTCGCGTCCTACAACGCGTAGTAGTGAGCGGCGGTGCATCGATTGCGGACAGAAGCGCCATCAATTCCGGTTGCACGACGATCCCGGCGCCACGGCTGCTGAGCCGGCCCACAGAACGTTCGAAGACGTGGACGTCGAAGCCCGCCGCGAGCAACGCACTACCGGCGCACAAGCCCGCGATAGAACCGCCGGCCACAGCGATTTCCACGTCGCTTTGCACGGTGTCAGGCACCGGCTGCAAACTGGCTGCCCGCGGCTATATCGGCAGCGGCCTTCCGCAACCCATCAGCGATCAATGCCGGTGGCTGCGCACCGGAAAAGAAAACCAAGCTGTTCAGCATCACTGTTGGCACACTGCTCACCCCACCTCGCGCATACGCTGCCGCCTCGGCTTTGATCTGTTGCCGCAGCGTTTCATCGTTGAGCGCGTCCATGACTTCAGCACGGATGAGTCCGTTCGCTGCGCCGATATCGGCCAGTACTGTCGGGTCACCGACATCCAGGCCATCAGTAAAGTAGGCTTTGAAAACCGCCTTCACGACAGCGTTTTGCTGTCCCGACTGAGCAGCAAGGCGAATCAGTACATGACTGGCCAGTGTATTGGGCGTGGTGGTCATGCGATCATGGCGAAAATCGAGACCTTCATCGGCACCCGCTTTCATTACTTCCTTATCGAGCTGCTGCGAACGCTCCCAGCTGCCAAACTTATGCGTCCGGTAGACGCGACGATCCGTGCCTCCTCGAGGCATGTTGGGATTCAACTCGAAAGGGCGCCAGTGGATATCAAACGCGATTTCGTCGCCGATCAAATCCAATGCATTATCGAGGCGCTTCTTGCCGATGTAACACCAGGGGCAGATCGTGTCTGACACGATTTCCAGGGAAAAAGTCGTATTGGTTGCGGTATTCAAAGGAGCATCCTCAAGATCGGTGACTTGAGGCAAGTGTACAGCGTAAGGTAACCAATAAACTAGTAGTTACCTTTTGGTAACCCCAAATCAACTGAGTGGCTGCTTGGGTCAAACTCTCCTTATTGCAGCCAAAATTGGCACTTTATTCTTTATCGTAGGCGTCTTTTATAACGAGTCACCTAAGTGGGCTATAGTGTTTCTCAGCCTTTCAGCGGGAGCATCGCGTGATGGCCAGGCCGGGAAATGTAAAGAGTGGCACGACCGATCAGCAGGCACGTGGCAAGGACTTCCTTACATCGAGTGAAATTGACCTACTGTTGACCGCTGCTAAAAAAGGGCAACACGGTGTCCGTGATCATCTTTCTGGCGTCCAGTTAATCCAGCAAATTGAGTTGCAAACCGGTGGTATTGTTCTGCAAACCAAAATGACCCAGATTATTGAAAGTATAAGTGGCCTGCTCACCGGCAATGCGGCTGCTGTGAACCCCACCAACCAGACAACCGTAGGGGTAGCACACCACCTGGTCGTAATAGCTCTTGATGGAATACATCCGTTGACCAAAGCTTTGGCCAGCCAGTGACTGCAGCACAGGACTGTTCACCGACAGCCCCTGCGAGCCGCAGGTCGAGGTCGGTACATTAAAGGGATAGGTTCCGCAACTCCACAAGCCACGCACCGCCCCGGCAATACCGACAAAAGCATCGACATCACTGCTGATACCCAGCGCACGGATTTCCTTGGCGGCCAGGGTCACCCCCATGGAATGACCGATGACGTCAATTTGCCCGGTACATGATGCTTCCAGCGCATCGGCCAAGGCATCAATCACCGGTAATTCTTCCCAACCGCTGTGGTTGTTACAGGCTGGACAATTGGGGTTACCCCAGGACGGACGAAAAATCTGCTGGCTGGCGTAGCCTGTGTTTCTCAGGCTGTTATAGGTGTTGTTCCAATCCGCAGGACTACCGGCATTGCCATGCACCAATACCACATTGTCCAGGCAGGCTGCGTAGAGAGGAAAGCTAAACGAAAAAATCAGCAGTACAAAAATCCTTTTCATGGCGTATCTCCGTGGCAGAACTCGGGTGATAGTTCGCCATGCTAATACACGCTGTTTGGACAATACTATTGTACAGACGATATATCCGTAAGCCGATAGCCTGATCTTTAGGCTTTGTTCAAGACGTGGCTATCCTGATTGATATTTCAGCCGTCCTGGTATGTGCTTACATCACTTTCAGCGTGGTGCGGGCGAAGCCGACATTGCTTTCCTGCGCCTGCACCGCAACCACCCATACATCATAAGTGCCAGGCGGCACCTTGCTGGTTCCAGTGAAGGTACTGGTGCTGGTGCTGGTCAATGGGAACGCGATCACCTGCTGACCACCGCTTGCCCGCAGTTGCGCGGTGACATCAAACTCGTTCGATGGCCAGAATGGCTCCGTGTCCTGTGGCAATGTCTGCGACGGCTGCACGGTGATCGGGCAGCCGCACATCATGGTGATATTGGCGCTGATGCTGACATTGCGGTTCACTTCTGACGCCTTAACCGTCGCATACAAACCAGCGATGGTCAGCACCAGTCCCGGATCATCCAGCAGTTGCATATACGGCATCACCCACATGGTCGCGGACGCGAACACCGGATCGGGTGAGTATGCCGTCGCTCTGAACTCAAGCAGCGCGGGTTCAGTAATGGCAAGTGACACGATCAGCTCACCCTGATCGCTTGGGGTTTCCAGCCAATAGGGCCCTGGCGACGGATAACTGGGGCTGTTGATTGTCGGCGGCTGCACTACAATCGCGTTTCGCGAAACGTTGTTACTAAACTGCGACGCAGGCACAACGGTACCTGAAGAACTTTGGTTGATGGGCGCGTCGTTGATCAGCACCTCGCCCGTTACCACGTTCCGGACAGTCAGTAATGGTTGTCTCACCGTCGCCGCCGGCCCCAGGATTTTTCCATCACGCGCCTGGACACGCACCTTGATTCTTGCTGCTGCTGGTGGCATACAACCCTCCGTTGTTAGTTTTTAATGCTCAATACTCAGCCATCATACCGGCATTGTGTGATCAGCCCGGCAATGTCCTTAATCGTGTAAATCAGGTGTTGTTCGCGATCAATATGGCGGTGCAGTTCTTGTCGGTTTACGGCTGCGCCTAAACCGACCTACAAAGCGTGGTTCCTATAGTCGCCTTAATAAACTCCAACCGTAGGTCGGCTTAGAACCGCCGGTTCGTAAGCCGACACTACAATTTCATATATATATAAACGCTCAAACCAATCCTGAAAAATGATAAAAAGGGTTTAATTGAACAGTTTTCAACTGATCAACCAAATTTTACAGACGCCCTGCATGACGTCACCTCTGAATCAGATACAATATTTATTCAATCGAGACTCATTCATCCACCGACAGCAGCACCGCACCCTTGCCCTTTTGATGGGTAATCAATATGGGTGCCGCAATTCTGATTGCTGAAATCTATCAGATGTTTATGCAGATTCAGTGTAAGTAACGGTTTCCGTAGAGCTATTATATCTGTACGCAATAACGCACTAAGCTGTGCGGTCTTGCTAACTTATTGAGTTTTTTAGATCGAGAGATAGGTCTCTATGTACTTTGTAAAAATATATACGCTCATCAGATATTGACGTGAACCCTCTGAGGTAAAATCCAGAGTCATATGCACGAAAGTCATTTGCTGGGCGCTTGCAAAACCCCCGTATCAATTAACATCTGTCCAATTTCTATCAACTTCCTGGACCTTAGCTTAATAAAATCTTCGAAAGGTAGCTTGCCTTCCCTCGCCTCTTCCGGAATTGCCGATGCATCGAAAATTTCTTTTGCTTGACTCGCTGGTATTTCTTGAAAATATATTTCAGGGTTTTTATCGCTTATTTCATTATTTTCGGCGGCAGATAAAAAACATATATTGGCAATGACATTTGCGGCATGAAATGAAATACCTTGATTATTTAAATATCCTTTTGGATATATATGGTGAAATTGCCTAGCATTATATGCTGATAGCACGTTACCCAAATCCACCTCGGATCCGGTAAGAAATGATTTTGGTCTTAGCTGAGCCATTAAACATAATGCTGCCTTAGCTGAGGTAGAGTTTATTCTCCATGAGCTATCAAAAATATCGTCCTTAACTTTAACCAACGTTTCATCGAATGGTATATGTCCTGCAGCAACCTTCTTCATCTTTCGTAAATCTTCAAGAACTAAACGATTAGTACCTGCTTTATAACGCAGGGTTAAAGAACATTGCCAAAACCACTTCCGCAACTGCCCAAGTTGACATGCGGTAGGCTTACTAATTTCTGCATAAAAATTGACAATAGGAATTATCATTATAGGAAATGGGAGGAAAATTACATTCCTCACTTTCAATTGACCTTCAAGAAAATCCACAGCAGCAGAGATCGCCTTCTTAAGCAATGCCATACCGTCAACGAGTTGGGCAGGATCGACATCAACAAGATCATCTTCGTTGATAGAGCCACAAGTGATTGACGCTAACATTCGCATCAATAAGTTTTGGTCGATTTTCTCATATCCTTTATCAGCTAACTTATCTAACAAAGACTCTATTTCTCTTCTCAGATCAAACTTGTCTGACCAAGTCCAAGCAGTTAATAACTCAAGACTGCTTAAGGGTGTCCCTGAAGAGTTTATTCTCTGAAATATACTACATACTTCTTTATTACTTCTATCTCTAATGGTAACAACAGGAAATTCATAATCCTTAAATGCCTCTGTCAGCTTGGCTATCTTAGATTTTTGGGTATCATTGAAACGCGGGAGCTCTACCAATAATTTAGTTGTATCAAGTATTTTGTAAAGATGGATTTTATCTTTGTCCCCAGATGCTAAATGATGCACAAAAGCATCTTCGTCGGGGATATAACAAATATTAAATCTATCTGCCAGAATAGGCTCTAAAGTGTTTTGATCAGAGTTAAACACCCCATATAGCGTGGTTAGTCGTTGTTGGCCATCCAGTATATAGTTAACGGGATAGTCCTCTGGCGTTTCTGGAAGCTTAAAACCACCAATATTTCTCTCATGCTTTAGTTCTTCCTTAGTAGACCACATAAGCAGCGAGCCAACTGGAAAACCACGATAAATAGAATCAAGCAAACTTACAATTTGCTCGTCATCCCAAATATATTGCCGTTGGAATACAGGTATTTTTATATTCCCTCGCTCCACATCTGAAAGCAAAGAGGCCAGCCTTGGGCTAGATGGGGTAATTTTGGTAGATGTTGCCATTAATTCTCTTCTTTCATAAAACTTCCAAAAATGCTTGCTTCCTTGCTCCTGGCTTTGTTGATCAACTAGAAATATCTTGTGCAACCATTAAATAACACCCAACTTCTTACCTACCCTAACAAAAGCCCCCACCGCCGCATCCAAATGCTCCCTGCTATGCGCCGCCGACACCTGCACCCGAATCCTGGCCTCACCTTTCGGCACTACCGGGAAAAAGAACCCGATCACATACACACCTTCTTCAAGTAGCTGGTCCGCCATCTTCTGGGATAAAGCGGCGTCGTAGAGCATCACCGGTACAATCGGATGGGTACCGGGTTTGATATCGAAACCGGCTTCGGTCATTTTGCCGCGGAAGTATTTGGTGTTGTCTTCCAGCTTGTCACGCAGTGCGGTGCTTTGGTTCAAAATCTCGAACACTTTCAGGCTGGCGCCAACCAGCGGTGGCGGCAGGGTGTTGGAGAACAGATAAGGCCGCGAGCGCTGGCGGAGTATGTCGATAATGGCTTTGCGGCCGGTGGTGTAGCCGCCGGAACCGCCGCCCAGGGCTTTGCCGAGGGTGGAGGTGATGATATCGATTTTGCCCATCACGCCGCAGTGCTCGGGCGTGCCGCGGCCGGTTTTGCCGAGAAAGCCGGTGGCGTGGCAGTCATCGATCATCACCAGCGCGTTGTAGCGTTCGGCCAAATCGGTGATGTCCTGCAGTTTGGCGATATAGCCATCCATGGAGAACACGCCATCGGTGACGATCAGGCGGGTGCCGCAGTGCTGGGTTTTTTTAAGCGCATCTTCCAGCGCCTGCATATCGCTGTTGGGATAGCGATGCCGCTCGGCCTTGCACAATCGCACGCCGTCGATAATCGAAGCATGATTCAGCGCATCACTGATCACCGCGTCTTCCGGTCCGAGGATGGTTTCAAACAGACCGCCGTTGGCATCAAAACAACTGGTGTACAGAATGGTGTCTTCGGTGCCGTGAAACTCACTGATGGTGGCTTCCAGCTGTTTGTGCAGATCCTGTGTGCCGCAGATAAAGCGCACCGAGGCCATGCCGAAACCGTAGCGGTCCAGCGCGTCGTGCGCGGCCTGGATAATCCGCGGGTCATTGGCCAATCCCAGGTAATTGTTGGCACAGAAGTTCAGCACCTCGCCGCGCCCCTGAACATCAATCGCCACCTGCTGGGAGGTGGTGATCAGGCGTTCGCGCTTGTACAGGCCATCGGCTTCGATGTTGTGCAGGGTGTCGTCGAGTCGGTTCAGGAAATCAGTGGTATCGGTCATGCTGCAAAATCTTGATTGGATAATTGACCGATTCTAACATCGTCAATCCAATCGACGGGAATCTATCCGGCGATACTGAAATATCGTCTAGATTTCTGTGGCATGGCGTAGTAATGTCGCAGTCGTCGCAGACAGAGAACGCATGGATGACCGCCACTCTCTACTACTTCCACGACCCGATGTGCAGCTGGTGTTGGGGCTACAAGCCGGAGTGGACCCGCCTGCAGGCCGCTTTGCCGGACAAGCTCAAGGTGCAATACGTACTCGGTGGACTGGCGCCTGACACTGATAAGCTGATGCCTGAGGCGCTGCAGCAGAAAATCATCTCCTACTGGCGCAAGATTGAAACCGATCTGGGCGCTTCATTTAACTTTGATTTCTGGACCCGCTGCCAGCCCAGGCGTGCGACCTACCCTGCCTGCCGGGCGGTTATCGCCGCCCGCTGGCAGTCTCGGGAATTCGCCATGCTTGACGCCATTCAGGAAGCCTATTATCTGCGCGCCATGAATCCATCCGAACCCGCAACACTGGTGCAACTGGCACGCGAATGTGAACTGGATGCTGAGCAGTTCAGCATCGATCTTGATCACGAGCAGACCAAGGAAGCACTGGAAACTGAAATCGACTTTACCCGCAGTATCCCGATTCGCGGATTTCCGGCCCTGGTGCTGGAAGCACAGGATCAGTTCTGGGTGATGGCCATTGATTATCGCGATCACACCGCTTCACTGGCTGAAATTCAGAGGTTATTAAGCGCAGCTGGCTGAAACGTTCACTTGTGCCCGCCACCCCAACCATCCACTGCATCCTGAATCATGACTGGCGGCTCTGCCCGGACTGATAGCTCCGGCACATGCCGTCCACCGGCCTGGATAAGTCACCTAACCAATCTCCAACCCGCGCTGCTCAGCCCCACCACTGTTACCGACAGGTTTTCGGCAGCATCCGGCAGGTTCTCAGCAGGTATTCGGAACGCTGTGCCGCTAGTGTCAGTTCCAAAGTGCGGCGATGGCAACAGCATACCTGACCAGAATACAGCTGAATCCACCGGGCACTTTACACTTCTGCAATTTATCCATGGAGGATACGAGAATGACTTTGACAAAATTGACCATGCTTAGTGTATTGATGATAAGCACTTACACAGTCCAGGCCGCCAGCGAACATGACAACGAAGTGACGTTTCAGGTTAACGGGATTACCGGGTTCAGCTTTACTGAAACCAGCCATTCGATTACCAGTGGTCAGCCGTATAGCGGCGCCAGTGGTTCAGTGGACGGCAGCAAAGGCAAAATCACCGTTAAAGCAGGACGCAAGGGTTCCAGTAGTGTCGCCAGCTGGTTCGCGCAGCAGGTCGGAACCGGCGGCACCATCGCGTGCGATTCGGCGGGCTCATTGCCGGACGAACTGAATTTTGCGGTGCAAGGCACCATGACGATTACCCAGGGCGATAAAGTCGTCACCTGCGATAACATCATCGTCGGACAGGGCCACTTTTTGACCACCAATAACTGGTGGGTAGGTGGCCCCAATATGGGCAGTCCACAGGTTCCTTTTGTGGGCCCGGCCACGCAAATCTGCAAAAACCAGAACGGCGTGCCCACGCCGGTCATCTTTACCCCGCAGACACCGTGCGCCAGCAGCTTCAATGCGGCTGTGCAATAACTTTAACCGACGCCCGGTAGAGTTACCGGGCGTTATTGAATAACCATTTATGATCAGGGAACTATTATGTTTAAATCAGCAATCATCAGCCTGCTATTAACACTGGGGCTAGCCACTCAGGCATCCGCCAACGATTACACATTGATTTTGAAAAATGGTGATAACCCGGCATGCAATATCGTTGCCAGCCCTAACAGCGCCAGCCGGGTTGTCATCGGCTATGAGATCGTCGAACTCAGTGAGTTCACCAACGACAACGGCACCTATACCTATCAATGGAGTGCGGATAGACCTGTCACGGTGGCGATCCAGGTCGATCTGGCTAATTTTTATCAGCCGGATATATGGATGAACAAGGGTTGCGTCTACGCACCCACCTTCGATGCCGGACACACCACGTTTATCCAGCAATACCTGGAGCCCGATCCGGCCATTCCGTATACCTGCAGTTGTACGTCTGAATGGTCTGAATAAGCTTTCAGATAGCGGTCAGTTTAGCCGGTCACGCGGCTAAACTGAGTTGCTCAGGCAGCTAAAGTGGGCTGTACTCAATTGCGGCCCTGCCAGGCACTGAGACATCCCCGGGATGCGAGTCCGCTACTGTGATGTTTCAGCATACTCGCGCAGATATTCGCGTTCGCGCCGTCGCGAATCCGGGGGCAGAGCGTACCAGAACGGTAAAGCCACCAGAAATATCCCGCCCAGAATATTACCGATACCAGCCGGTATCAGATTCCAGCAGAAAGCATCCCACCAGTTATATTGATCGATCAATGGCAGGGTCAGGGCGAAATAGCCCATATTGGCCGGGCTGTGCTGCAAATTGGCCGCCACAAACAACGTCACCGCCAGCAACACCGGAATGTATTTACCCATGATGGTGCGCCCCATGGTGGCGAAGAAAGCCGCCATGCCAACCAGCCAATTGGCCAGTACACCGGACAGCATGGCCTGAAACCAGGCAGTGGCCGTGCCGACTTTTTGAAAGTGCATCTTCTTTTCCACCAGATCGGTCAGACCCTGCTGTATCGGTCCGGCTAAATCCTGGCTGAGATTGATCATATTCCCGAGCAGAAAAGCGCCGATAAAGTTACCCAGCCAGGCCAACAGCCACAGCATCAGCACCGCGTTGATCACCGGCCGGGTGCGGTGATGCAGCAATACCGCCGGCAATGCCACATTGGTTTCGGTAAACAGAATGGTGGAGGACAGAATGACGAAAAAGAATCCGGTCGAAAACCCTACCCCCTGCAGCAGACGCTGAAGTCCGGGGGCACTGACTCCCTGTGACAGCAATACCGAGAACAATGCCCCGGCGGTTATTAACGCACCGCCGATGATCGCCAGCACCAGTAACTGCATCGGATGCAGCGTGCGCAGGCGATGCATGCTGTGTCGGCACATCTCACTGACTACTTCGGGGGCGGCCAGAAAACGGGGTTTGGGTTCGTTCGAGTCGACATCCATGCTGTGGCTATCCTTGTTGTTGTTGTTATCCCCGCTTGCCGCTGGCTAGCATAGAACATTCCCGAATCACAGGCCAGCCGTCGCCAGCCTCTTAACCATAGCCGGCCAGGCAACAAGCCGGAAGGCAGGATTGACCTGCCTTCCGGTGCATCCGGCTGCGGCCGGTTGTGTCAGTCCTCGTAGCTGTCGCGGAAAACCAGATCATCCACGATGCTGACAAAGAACGGCGCCGATTGCCCACCACCGGGCACCGCCGTGTTATCCGCCACCAGATTGATACCGCCACTGCCGATCACATCCAGATCTTCTTCACGCAGGGTTACCATCACGGTACCCGGATCAACAAAGCTGGTCGCGCGGGCGGAACCGCCGGCCAGAATCACGGTTTGCGGGATAAAGTTACTGCCGCTGACGGTGGCTTCGAATCTGAATGCATTGCCAGGCAATGGATCAGGCATGACGGCGGTAATCACCGGCGCGCCCAGAATTTGAATCATCTCAACGGCATTTTCATTATCAATCACGGCGGTTACGGTGGCCGTGCCGGTCATCGCCGGAGCGCTGTAGACAGCCGGCGACATGCCCGCCACGGTATCCGTAACCGCTGGCGTTGCCACGCCAAGATCAGCGGAAAAAGCCACCGGCACCGCATCCGGCAGAGTGCAATCGGTGACCTCAACCGCATTGTTGTTGAGGGTCACATCCAGGGTCAGATCACTGCTGCCACTGACTTCCACACTGTCCGGGTCCGCCGTCAGAACAGCCACCAGCCAGCTGTCCGCGGTGATGTTGGCACCGGGGTCAAAACCATCACACAAGCCCATCTTGGGCCCGGCATTACAGCCCCACCAGTTATCATCGGCGAGCGAATTAATATTGTCCGCGGTGACATTCTCAATCGCGGTGGCGTTGTTGCTGAAACGGTTACAGCTCATCACCGCTGAGCCATTGGAGTCCAGACGCACGCCGACCGAGGTATTGATGGCGGTATTGGCAATAAACGGCAACGGCCCACGTGCTTCAAAGTTAGCACCGAAGCGGCCCGGCAACCATTCATAGCCCACGTTTGCGCCATCCACGAAATTGCCGCGCATCATCGCGCCTGCCCCGGTCATGGGTGTGGTTTGCGAGGTGATGCGGAAGCCGCTTTGCATATTTAACGCAGAATCATTCTGCGGACTGATGTTTTCGAAGCGGTTATTACGCACCATGACGTTGCTGGAAAACGTATTGCTGTTCTCCCAGATACCCAGCACGAACTCCGGATCGGCGCTTTGTGCATTCAGCACCCGCACGATATTGTCCTCAATCACCAGACCCTCATAGGCATTGCCCGAGGTATTCGACTGCATGGCCACCGAGGCTGAGGTCAGATTGGGCCTATTGGACAGACCATCACCCGGTATTTCAATCAGATTCCCACTGATAAGCTGATTATCACCAAATGCAAAATGGATACCGATGTTCTGGAAACCTTCCCCGGCTACTGAGCTGCCGGCGATATCGGTGGCCATCAATATCCGGTTATTGATGATGCGGGTGTTATCGTACACATTGACACCGCCCCCGCTGAAGAAGAAACCGATACCCAGATCAAAATTCTCAATGACCAGATTGGAGATTTCGATGTTCTGATTATCCGCACTGGACACCACCAGGAAACCTTCCAGATCGGTACCCGCTAAATCGCCCGGCCCCTGAATAACAGCATCGCCCAGGCTGGCCGCGGTCAAGGTGAAGCCTTCGATGCCTTCCGGCAGCAAAATGCTGAAATCGTCATCGGTACTGGCGGTATCGTCGCTGCCGCGCGCCCAACTGGCAAACGCGTTGGATTCGTTCCAGTCAAATGTTCCTGCAAGCATAATCACGTCACCGGGCTGCGCCGTCACCAGCACACTGTTGATACGGGTGTAGTCGTTATCCGCGACTGACGGCATATCACCGCTCTGGCTGACTGATTCAATCACGCCCAGGGTGGTTACCGTAGAGCTGTTGTTGGCGGGGTCAAAATCATTATCCGCACTGACCATGGCGGTGTTGCTAATCACCCCGCCGGCGATGACCGTTACATTCAACATGCACACGGTATTTTCACCGCTGGCCAGATCGTTGATATTGAAGCTAATCAACTGACCGGACTGGCCGGCTATGCTGCCATCATCGCAGGCGCCACTGTTAAAGCTCAGATTATCCGCCAGCTCGTCGCTGATCAGCACATTGGTTGCGGTGGCCACATCGCTATTGGAGACGGTCAGCAAATAGTCAAAACTGTCACCGGTTAACTGAGTCCCGACCGCATTGGTGGTTTTCTCGATGGCAACCTCCGCCACATCCCCCGCCATCGCGGTATCACCCACCAGAATCTGAATCTGACTGCGGTTGACCACCGTGCCCTCGGCATCCCGGGCCTGCAGGTAAATGGTGTATACGCCATCCACCGTGGGATCGAAGTTCTGCAGCGGCCCATTGAGGAAGAACGGATAGCGCCAGGAATTCTGGGCCACATTGTTATTATCGATCAGCATCTGATACTGCATGGCGTCGGATGCTTCGGTGCCGCCATCGTTGGGCGTGCTGTTGGTGCCGATGGAATGATCGAAAAACGGTACTTCAGCGCTCGGAATAATCGCTTCAAAGGTTAAAAAGTCGGTGGCCTGACTGGGGTCTCCATCCAGGCCGATCTCATAGCTCAGATCACTCAGTACCAGATTGGAACTGAGTGCGGAGTTAAAGTCAGTATTCATTGACCACTCAAAACTCCACACCGGCGTCTGGCTCGACTGCCCACTCGCCTGACCGGCGATAAAGCTATAGCTGCCGTCACCATTACTGTTGAAGGTATTTTCCGGTTGTCCCATGGGATTGAAGCGCAGCTTGCCGCGCAGGCCAGTTTCGATACCATTGCGGCGGTCGGTGGTGAACGCGCCATTGATATTGCCGCTGCCGAAAATGGTATCCGGCGTGACGTTCTGATCAAACTCCAGCGGAGGATTGACCATAATGATTTGAATATCCGTACGCGCGACCACCGCACCCATACTGTCGCGAGCCAGCAGATAGAGGTCGTAAGTGCCTTCCAGCTTGGCGTTGAAGCTGGCCAGCGGGCCGGTAGCGAAAAACGGATACCGCCAGGAGTTCTGCGCCACATTGTTGTTATCGATCAGGGTCTGATATTCACCGGCATTGGTGGCTTCCGTGCCCGAGTCATTGGCGGTGTTGTTATCGCCAATGGAATGATCAAAAAACGGGCTTGCCATGCTCGGCGTGATCGGATCAAAGATCAGAAAATCCGTGCCCTCACCCGGGTCACCGTCCAGACCCAGCTCATAGGTCAGATCACTGATCACCAGGCTCGAGGTGTCATCGTAATCGGTATTGACCGACCACTCGAAGTTCCACTCCGGCGTATTCTGCGGACGCCCCGGCGCCACACTGGCGATAAAGGTATAAGTACCATCGCCGTTGCTGTTGAAGGTGTTTTCCGGCTGACCGTTGCTGTTAAAGCGCAGCTTGCCACGCAGCCCGATTTCGACCCCGTTACGCCGGTCCGTGGTGTATGCACCGTTGATGTTGCCGGAGCCAAAGATCGTGTCGGGGGTGACATTCTGATCAAATTCGAGGGGGGAACCGAGTTTACTCTGGCCGGCAGCAAGATTGGCCCAGAACAATAAACTGATGACTGAAAGAATCGCCAGACGTTGTGTATGCATGGATTTTGCCCGATTGATGAAGGTTCGCGCTTCCTTGCATCAACGGACCAGTCAAAATCCATGTCCAGCTGAATTGCGGCTGGATGAATAGTCCTGCTTAGGGGCTTCCCTGCTTTAAAGGACTAGTCTGCATCCATCAACCAGCTGAATTTACACTGGGCGAATAGTCCTGCCTGGATAGCTTCACTGCGGCAACGGACTATTCTTAATCCATCAACCGGCCTGACTGGGCCAGCTGAATAGTCTTGAAATTTTTTCTGCACGACGATCCTAACATCACCGGACAAGCGCAACCAACCTCTCTTTCGGCTAATAAAACCAAGGTCTGATGGAGTGCCTCCGAATCACAGAATCACAGAATCACAGCGCGGGAAGAGCGGTTTTCCGGGTTCAGAACCCGCGGTTTATAGCGCCCTGCGGGCAGTCATTCAAGCCAATGCGCAGGCATCACGGGTTGCCAGTATCTCCCGGATAACCGTTGTCGCATAGCCACCCGCCGGCAGCATGAACCGCAGCTGCAGATCATCCCGTTGCCAGCTATGCTCGAACTCGTTAACACTTAAGCGGATCGCCCGGCGGTCCTGTTTGACCCGGTGCTGACGCATACCTTCCAACATATCCGGCCATTGCGCCGCCACACGCTGTTCCAGGGCAGCCGCACTGCCCTGAGTGGCAACGACATCCTCACCCCATAAGGCCGCGGTGATATGAATATCCTGCTCAGCCAGGCGTTGCGCAATCGCTTTAGCTTCGCTTCCATCGGTTGCGCCCAGAAACCAGGAACGGCTGCCCGCCAATTGAAAAACATCTCCATCCAGCGGCGTTGACCAGCAATCACTGCTGATCCGGGCCGCCACGATATGATTAAATATCCAGCTGCGCGCGGTCGAAATCAGCAGGCTTTTCAGCTTTCGGTTGCTGGGCCTGAAGCTACCTGTAAACCAGCCGGCGGCTTTGTCCACATTGCCCATGTCGTGGCCGAAGCGCTGCTCGCCAAAATAATTGGGCACGCCATGTCGCCGGATAAGCGCGATGTTCTGTTCAAGCTGTTGCCGGTCGCCCTGGATATCGCGGATCATCAATTTGAACTGATTGGCTTTGAGTCCGCCGGTTTTCAGTTTTTTGTTATGTCGATCAGCCTGTAATATCTCGATTTCATCTGTCAATGCTGATTGTAAAGCCTCGACATCATCGACTTTAGGCAACTGTATGCTGAACCACTGCCGGGTCACCGCGTGCCGGTCTTTTAGCCCCGCATAGCCTACTTGGCGGCTGGCTACCTGGCAGGCATTCGCCAGTTGTTTGGCCACCCAATCGGTATTGCTGTTGATCTTTTGAACATATAACCATAAATGCTCGCCCTGCCCACTGAGTTCAAAATCATGCAGCTCCGTGACCTGAAAATCCTGCGGTGAGGTCCGAATCCGTCCACTGGCTGTAACGCTATTGCAGGTTGGAAACAATTGGTTGTAGGCATTACTCATGGAGCGCTATGGATTGACTCTGGGGCGGGAGGTGACCTAGATTAGCAGACATGCTACTGACATTCCTCGAAGCACTGCTTAAAGCCGCCCTGCCTGTTGCCGCCGTGACACTGGTCATGGTCTACTGGGCTTTACTTAACGGCTATCTGGCCGCCTCTTCGGATCATGCCGAGCTGCAAAAGCAGCTAAAAGCAATGGCCAAGGACAAGAAAAAATCCAAACAGAAACAGCCGGGCAGCTTCCTGCATCGCAAGTGGGTCAAGTTCGGCGGTGGCTTTTATGGTGTGATCGCACTGATGACCTATGCGGTGGTCGAGTGGGACGAAGTCAGGGGGTTTTTTGCCGGCTTTGAGGGCTTCAGGCATTTCTTCGCTGCCATCAGTATTGATTTAGTGATCAATTTTTTTATTGATTCATTGATGAATTTTGTCACCGCGATCAGCTGGCCGGCTTACTGGGTGAGCAGGATTGACAGCGTACATATCTGGGTCTGGTTTGTGGCTGCCTATCTGGGTTACCTGGGCGGTTCACGTGCGGCGCAGCATTTTTATTTTGATGAATCCGCGCAATGACGGCTGCCGTCTATAAACAATCGGATGACGCATTGCATGCTGTGTAGCTGAGCTTTGAGTTTGAAGGCCTGAGTTTTGCACCGGTCGCTCCCAAGGGAGCTCCTACAACTAATACCATCACGATAAGCTATCTTCAGTTATAGGAGCTCCCTTGGGAGCGACCCCATTCTGACAACATCCATGGCCAAGTGGGCTGCTATGATGGCCTATCAACCAATGCCGCATTCGTCACTTATAATGCAGGCATGCAATCTGATCCCCATGCACCACTAAGAAACGACGTTCGCATGCTCGGCAGCCTGCTGGGCGACACCATTCGTGAGCAGGCCGGGCAGCTTGTATTCGACCAGGTTGAGCACATCCGCAGCCTGGCCAAACAGGCCCGCAACAGTGGTGACTGGCAGCCATTGCTGAGCGTGATGGGTGATCTGTCCGACGATGAGTTGATTCCCATTGCGCGCGCGTTCGGTGCTTTTCTGAACTATGCCAATATCGCCGAACAGCACCACCGGGTGCGCAGACGGCGTGATTACCAGCGCAAGCCGGACATTGCCGCGCAAATCGGCTCTCTGGATGAACTGCTGCCACGCTTGATTGCACAGGGCATTGATCCGGACGCTATTGCGCAATGCCTGGCCAATATGCGCATTGAGCTGGTGCTGACGGCGCATCCGACCGAAGTCACCCGGCGCACCCTGCGGCATAAATACAGTGATATAGCCGCCATTCTGGCCGACTTGGATCATACCGATCTGACCCCGGACGAACGCACCGGACAATTGGCGCGCCTGAAGCGGCGGATCATCGCCGCCTGGCACAGTGACGAAATCCGCCATACCCGGCCAACCCCGGTCGACGAGGCCAAATGGGGCTTTACCACCATTGAGCGCACCATATGGGATGCGCTGCCCGCGTTTATGCGCGAGCTGGACAGTGCGCTGTATGCGCATACCGGTCAGCATCTGCCGCTGTCATCCGCCCCCATCCGGTTCGCCTCCTGGATGGGTGGTGACCGTGATGGCAATCCCAATGTCACTGCCGAGGTGACTGAGCGAGTATTGCTGCTGGCCCGCTGGGAAGCCGCGGAACTGTTCTGGCAGGATGTCAACGCGCTGCGCGCGGATCTATCGATGAAACCATGCAGCGCGGAACTGCGTGACGCGGTTGGAGAGCATCCGGAACCTTATCGGCAGTTACTGCGCCAGGTGCGGCAGCGATTGGCCAATACCCGCGACTGGGCCGAGGCGTGCCTGGCTGGTGACAGCCCGACTGAAGACTATCCCAAACCCATTTATCGTAATGACGAGGAACTGCTCGCACCGCTGCAAATGCTGCATCGATCGTTACTGGAATGCGGTATGCGGGAAATCGCCGATGGCAGTCTGCTGGATTGCCTGCGCCGGGTAGCTTGCTTCGGATTAACGCTGCAAAAACTGGATATCCGTCAGGAAGCTGACCGGCACACCGATACCATTAATGCGATTACCGAACACCTTAAGCTGGGTAGCTATGCTGATTGGGATGAGACCAAAAAACAGCAGTTCCTATTGGCCGAACTGCAAAACCCACGGCCACTCATTGCTGATGATCTGCCCGCCGACGAAGAGGTTCAGGAAGTGCTCAGCACTTTCCGATTATTGGCCAGGCAACCCGAGTGCGCACTGGGTGCTTACATTATTTCCATGGCCACCGAACCCTCTGATGTGCTGGCGGTGCGGTTACTGCAGAAAGCCTGTGGCTCGCGCACCCCGCAACGCATTGTGCCGCTGTTTGAGACCCTGAATGATCTGCGTGGCGCTGCTGACGCCATTCAGGCGCTGCTGAATGTGGCCTGGTACAGGCAGGACATCAACGGCCATCAGGAAGTGATGATCGGTTATTCAGATTCGGCCAAGGACGCGGGCTTTATCACCGCTGCGTGGGCACTTTATCAGGCCCAGGAACAGCTGACCGAAATCTGCCGGCAACACGCTGTGGAGCTGACTTTGTTCCATGGCCGCGGCGGCTCGGTCAGCCGCGGCGGAGGCCCTGCGCATGCGGCACTGTTATCGCTGCCCCCCGGTAGCATCAACGGCAGTGTCAGGGTAACCGAGCAGGGCGAAGTCATCGATTTCAAATTTGGCCTGCCGGGTATTGCCCGCCGCAATCTGGAGCTGTATGCCGCCGCCACACTGGAAGCCACTTTGTCACCGCCGGCTCCGCCGCAGCCGGCCTGGCGGGAAATGATGACACAGCTCAGCGAACAGGCGGTGCAAGCCTATCACGGTATCGTGCGCGGTAACCAGCACTTTGTGCCCTACTTCCAGCAAGCCACGCCGGCCGAGGAACTGGGCCGGCTGGCGCTGGGCAGCCGACCGGCCAAACGCAGAGCTGATGGTGGTATCGAAAGCCTGCGCGCTATCCCCTGGGTATTTGCCTGGACCCAGATGCGCCTGATGCTGCCAGCCTGGCTGGGGACCGGCGAAGCGCTGGCCAACGCGTTGAATAATGGTCAGACTGCTCAACTGCAGGAAATGACCGGGCAATGGACGTTCTTCCGGATGCTGATGGACATGCAGGAAATGGTGCTGGCCAAAGCCGATCACAGCATTGCCGCTTACTATGAAGCACGCCTGGTGGATGATGAGCAGCTGCAACAACTGGGCATGACACTGCGCGACCAGTTGAGCCAGGCCAGCACCGCCATCGAAACCATTACCGGTCACGCCCTGCTCGCGGATATCCCGGTATTGCGCCGCTCTATCGATGTACGCAACCCCTATGTTGATCCTTTGCATATTACCCAGGTGGAAGTTATGCGCCGACTGCGCCAGCACTCAGAACAGCCCAGGCCACTGTTGGAGTATGCACTGCAGGTTGCGATTACCGGAATTGCGGCAGGCTTGCGAAATACCGGTTAATAAGCAAGCTTACGGGATTACGCAACTATTTTAAGCACGGCAAACAATGGCGTATTGTCATTTCTGCATGCACAGGAACCCATTTACATAACACCTAACTGGCAGTATTAACAATGAAATTTTTACCCCCAAGCGCGATGATCATCCTTGCTTTTCTACTCGCCTTATCAGACAGCACCACAACCGCTGTGGCGGCACCGGATCAAGTCGACGGCAAAGCTGCCGAAACCGATTCCCATGCGCTGTATTTTGCCCGGCTGAAACAATTATGTGGCGCCACCCTGCAGGGTTATTCCACTTTTCCTGATGATCCCGAACACCCGTTGTACGGCAAGCTGCTGGTGGCACATTTCAAAACCTGCTCCGAGCATGAAATCCGCATACCCTTCTCGGTCGGTGATGATCATTCCCGCACCTGGATCATCACCCGCATGGATAATAATCTGAGCCTGAAACACGATCACCGGCATGCCGACGGCGGCGAGAACGAGATCACTGACTACGGCGGCACCGCCAGCGATGCTGGTTCGGCCTATTCACAATCGTTTCCAGCCGATGATTTTACCGCGAAATTAATTCCCGAAGCTGCCACCAATCGCTGGACGATCAACCTGAGTGAAGATGGCCGGACATTAACCTATTATCTGGAAAGAGATAATCAACCGCGCTTTAAGGCTGTCATGGAACTGGACGATACGACCCTGTAGGAGCGGGCGCTTTAATTAAGCCGGCACAGCTTACGGTAGGAGCCCCCTTGGGGGCGACCTAGCGCGCTTCGATTTTCGCCCCCAAGGGTGCTCTTACAAAGATTCTTGCCAGGATGAGATTGTCCTGTCGCTTATCGCATTGGCTTAGAAACCCGCTAGATTCCCGGCCAGGTGCAGGGGCTGCTGATTACCCAGCAGATAACGTGCAACATCAATCGCATCAATAACCAGCGATATACCGGCAATCACAAAATAAACCAGCAGATACTGTTTAAAGGGAACCACAAACTCGCCATGGCGGTATTTTCTCAGCAGCCAGATATAGACCGGCAGCCAGAAAACCAGGTGCGGCAAACCCAGCAACCTGACATAACCGACCTGCTGATATAACCAGGACATCGCAATGCCGGCGGCAACGAAGCTGAATAAGATCGCCAGGGATTCCCAGCGCACCCGATAGTGACCGGTCTGCTTGGTGATGACAAACAATAATGCCGCCAGATTGACAACCACCAGGAGCATGACCCATAACTGCAGCCACATGGGCTCGGTGGCGATGGCAGCCTGCAGATTCGCCGGCATTGAATCATTCATTTTATAACCTCCACAATATAGGTTACCCGAGCCGGGTTACGCTGTACTCAGGCCGGCTTGTTACTGCAGCCCGATAGCTATTTGAATCAATCACAGCTCGATTATTCAACCACCTTTACCATCTGTCCTGCAAACTGCACCTGCTTTCCGGCAGTAATCTTGCAGCGTTTGCGCAGTTCGACATCACCATCAACAGTCACCTCGCCATCGGCAATCACCTGCTTGGCCATACCCCCGCTGTGGCACCAGCCCTGCAGTTTGAGCAGATTGTGCAGCGCTACCGCTTCACGGCCGGCCAGGCTGAAAGTTTCCATTTACTGGCTGCCAAACACTTTCTGCAATAACTCGGTGCTGCGCTTGAGCGGATTTTCACGAATGGCGGCTTCTTCTTTAGCCAGATAATAGAAAATACCGTCCATGCTTTTATCCACCGTATAGGTGGCCAGATCAGCTGATATATCAGGCACAAACGGCAGCTGCTGATAACGCGTAACGGCTGATTCATAGGCCTGCAGAGCACCTACATCCCGCAGACTGGTCTCAATCACCGGCCGCATGAGTTCGCTTAAACGGGTACTGGTCTGGTCACGAAAATACCGGGTGGCCGCATCCTCCGGCCCGGTGAGTATCTGTCTGGCATCATCCACTGTCAGATTGCTGATGGTATCGATAAAAATGGCTTTGGCTTCCGGCGCGGCGGCTTCGGCGGCGCGGTTAAGCCGGGTTTCCAGATCATCAGTCAGCGCGCTCAAACCCAGACTGGACAGCGCACTATCGACCCGCTGCAGTGATCTGGGCAAAGGAATATGAATATCCGGGTCCAGATTGAAGCCATCTTCGGCGCCGACCTGGCTGATCACCCGCTGCATCCCGACGCTCAGCGCTTCACGTAACCCGCCGCGGATTTCGTCATTGCTCAGTCTCGTACTGCCGTCCTGATTCTGCAGGCCGTCTTTAAGTGCATCCAATACCGACTGCCCGGATGATTGCGCCGAGCAGGCCGCTAACAGCAGCACCAGTAAAATCGAAATCAGTTGTTTCATCGCGGCTTCAGGGTTTGTGTATCAGCGCTCATCATAACCGCTCGCCTTGCCTGCCACCGGGTTATCGCCGTAACGATGTGTGACCGGGCTAAAGCTGGCCACTCCAGTCACACACCACTTTGCCGCACTGCCCGCTGGCCATCAGTTCAAAACCGTGCTCAAACTCATCGATGGGAATATGATGCGTTAAGGTGTTCTGCAACGGAAAACCGGACAGCACCATCTGGGTCATCTTGTACCAGGTCTCATACATCCGCCGGCCGTAGATACCATGCAGCTGCAGACCTTTGAAAATCACCTGATCCCAATCCACCCCGCTGCCGTTGGGCATCAGCCCCAGCATCGCAATGCGGCCGCCATGAAACATCGAATGCAGCATGTCGTTAAAGGCATTGGCATTGCCGGACATTTCCAGGCCAATGTCAAAACCATCAATGCCCAGGCCCTTGACCGCACCGGCAATGCTTTCATGTTTGACGTTAATGGTGTGGCTGGCGCCCATATTGCGCGCCAGCTGTAGACGGTAGTCATTGATATCGCTGATCACCACATGCCGTGCGCCCACATGCCGGCAGATGCCGGCAGCGATGATTCCGATCGGGCCAGCGCCGGTGATCAGCACATCTTCGCCAATCAGGTCAAATTGCAGCGCACAGTGCGCGGCATTACCAAACGGGTCAAAAAATGCCGCCAGTTCGGACGGAATCGCATCCGGGATACGCCATAAATTGGTTGCCGGCACAGTCACGTATTCAGCAAACGCGCCGTCGCGGTTAACGCCGATACCAATGGTGTTGGGGCATAAATGCTGTTTGCCTGCCTTGCAGTTACGGCAAACACCGCATACCACGTGTCCTTCAGCGGAAACCCGTTCACCGAGCTCATAACCTTCGACCGCGGTGCCCAGCTTGCTGATACGACCGACAAACTCATGCCCGATGACCAATGGCGGCTTGATGGTGCGCTGCGACCAGTCATCCCATTTGTAAATGTGCAGGTCAGTCCCGCAGATGGCGGTTTTTTCCACCTCTACCAGCACCTCGTTGGGTCCCGGCTCAGGCACCGCGACTTCGCGCATTACAATGCCTTCAGCAGCTTTATCCTTGACCAATGCGCGCATGCTTGCCGCCATACTGTTCTCCGAATTTGCGGTAGGGGCTTACGCCCGGGGTTGCCGCGGATTATATCGTTACCCGACCCTGCGTGGCAGCGCAGCTGCTCAGATTGGCCTGAGCTTTGCGCTGCACGCACTATTGCTGTGGCTGTCATGAAACTGTCGCACCAGCGTCATCTGGCTGCAAAAGCCGCTCGCTAGGATTGGCCAAACCATAACGTATAAATTGCATGGATAATGTTACCGAACTGAGTACCGCCCGCCGCGTTCGTTCTGTATTTATTTCCGATGTCCACCTGGGGTTTCCCGGTTGCAGCGCTGAGCACCTGAATGACTTTCTGCACTCCATCCAGTGTGAGAACCTTTATCTGGTCGGTGACATCATTGATTTCTGGTATCTGAAAAAGCGCGGCTACTGGAGCCAGTCACATAATAATGTGGTGCGCAGCATCCTGGGCAAGGCCAAGCACAATACCAATGTCATCTTTATTCCCGGCAACCACGATGAAGTCCTGCGTAGTTATGACGGCATCCAGCTGGGTAATGTGAAAATCGTCAAAGATGCCGTGCACATTGCCCCCGATGGGCGGCGTTATCTGGTGTTGCATGGTGATCAGTTTGACTACGTGGTGAGACATTCAAAATTTCTGGCCAAACTCGGCAGTCGCTGTTACAACTGGCTGCTGTATGCCAACCGGATGGTCAACTGGTGGCGCGACAAACTGGGCAAGGATTACTGGTCACTGGCCAAATTTCTTAAGCACAAAGTCAAAAATGCCGTTTCCTACATCGGCAGTTTCGAATCCGCGCTGGCCCGCGAAGCAAACCGGCGCGGCGTGGACGGCCTGGTTTGCGGGCACATTCATCATGCTGAAATATCACGCATTGATGAGGTGATTTATATGAATTGCGGTGACTGGGTAGAGAGCTGCACCGCGCTGATTGAACTGCATGATGGCAGCATAGAATTGCAGCACTGGGCTGATGAAAAAAAGGTCATCAAGGTGTTGCCGCGCGGCGCCAGTGACGGCATCAGCCCAACTCCATCCGCAGTCAGGCCGGCGGTTTCGCCGGGTGAAGTGGCGGCATGAAGATTGCCTTGATTACTGATGCCTGGGCCCCGCAGGTCAATGGGGTGGTGCGTACCCTGGAGCAGATGTGCAGCGCTCTGCAGCAGCTCGGGCATATCGTCGAGGTGATCGGACCGGCACGCTATCTGACCATGCCCTGCCCCGGCTATCCGGAAATCCGGTTATCCCTGCTGGCCAGCCTGACCATCCGCCGAGCCCTGCGCGGAGCCGATTATGATGCGGTGCATATTGCTACTGAAGGTCCGCTGGGCATCGCCGCACGGCGTTATTGCCGTCGCCGGAACATAGCCTTTACCACCGCCTGCCACACCCGTCTGATCGAATACATTCAAATGCGATTACCCAGGTTACCCAGCCGGCGGGCCTATCGCTGGCTGCAGCGGTTCCATAGCGCGGCCAGCGCCACCATGGTGCGCAGCCGCAGCCATCGGGATGAGCTGTCGGCACGCGGATTCACCAATCTGAAGATCTGGCCGGGCGCGGTCGATACCGCCAGATTTCGCCCGCTGGGCAAAGCTTACTGGGATCTGCCCAGACCAGTTGCCCTGTATGCCGGTCGGGTCGCCATCGAGAAAAACCTGGTGGAGTTTCTACGCCTTGATTTACCCGGCAGCAAGGTGATCGTCGGTGATGGACCGGATCGCCAGCGGCTGCAGAAGCAGTTTCCCGAGGCCATCTTTTGCGGCTATAAATATGCCGATGATCTGGTGCGGGCCATCAGCGCCGCGGATGTGTTTGTGTTTCCCAGCAAATCAGATACTTTCGGTCTGGTTATGCTGGAGGCGATGGCCTGTGGCGTACCAGTCGCTGCTTATCCGGTCGCGGGGCCACGTGATGTGGTGGATGACGGCTGCAATGGAGCGCTGGATAACGATTTGCAACAGGCAGTCTATCGGGCCCTGCGCTGTGCACCGGAAGATTGTATTGAACGCGCCGGTGATTTCAGTATCCGCCGTTCCGTGGAACGCTTTTTGTCGCTGCTGGCGACCTCGCCGGAGCAAAGCGCTGCTGAAACTGCCGGGGACAAGTATAATCCTGGCACGTGGCCAACATTACCAACACCCATACCGGCGACAGCCGCAACATCTATACCCCCAGCGAGCTGAACCGCGAAGCACGCCTGCACCTGGAAGCCGGCTTCCCGGTATTGTGGGTATCCGGTGAAATATCCAATCTGGCGCGACCAGCCTCCGGTCACCTGTACTTTTCGCTGAAAGATGCACGGGCGCAACTGCGGTGTGCACTGTTCCGGCAGAAAGCCATGCTGGTGCAGGCCAATATCGCCAATGGTCAGCAGGTGCTGGTGCGCGGCCGCATCAGCCTGTACGAGCCACGTGGTGACTTTCAGTTTATTGCCGATTTTGTCGAAACCGCCGGAGAGGGTCTGTTACGACAACAGTTCGAGGCGCTGAAGCAGCAATTGGCCAGCGAAGGGCTGTTTGCCGATGAGCGCAAACACCGCCTGCCACGCATGCCCGCTACTATCGGCGTCATCACCTCGCCGTCAGGGGCCGCGATCAAAGACTTCAGACAGGTCCTGCAGCGCCGCTGGCCATTGGCCAGAGTGATCGTATACCCCAGTTCCGTACAGGGTGAACAGGCGCCCGCGGAGCTGCGCCAGGCACTGCAGCAGGCGCAACACGATAATGCCGTGGAGGTGCTGGTGATTACCCGTGGCGGCGGCTCACTGGAGGATCTATGGGCTTTTAATGATGAGCAGCTGGCCCGCATGATTGCTGCCTGTCCGATTCCAATCGTGTCCGCGGTAGGCCATGAAATCGACTTCAGTATCAGCGATTTTGTGGCCGATGTCCGTGCCCCCACCCCGTCCGCGGCGGCTGAATTGATCAGCCCGGATCAGGTCAGCGTCAGCCAGCACCTGCAGGCTCAATTGCGCCGTCTGAGGCAGCATTTCGTCTGGCAGCTGCAACAGGCCCAGCAGCACACCGACCAGCTGCTGGCGCGATTGCAGCGACAGCATCCTGCGCATCAGCTGCAGTTACAACGGCAGCAGTTGCGGCAACTGGAAAAGCGTTTGCAGCAGGCCCACCCTGCCCGGCTGCTGGAGCGCCATCAGGAACGCCTGCGCGAGCAACGCCGCCGCCTGCGCCAGGCCATTGCGGCGGGCCTGAACCAGCGTCAGCATAACCTGACCAACCTGCACCGGGCACTGCTTGCAATCGGACCACAGGCGGTGCTGGAACGTGGCTATGCGGTGGTCTTATCTGATGCTGCAACTGAGCCACCGCAGGTGTTGGCAAAACCGGCGCAATTGCCGGCCGGTCGATCGGTGACCTTGCAGTTCGCCGACTTCCAGGTTGCGGCCAGGACCACCGATGAACCACAACCCACTGAATAATCCAGCTGGCGTGTTCAGCAGCCCGCTACCCGGGAAAGCCGAGCTGTCTGATCGTTATCCGGGCTACCTTTGATGGCGAAAATTCTCATAGCCACCGCTGACTATCAGCAGCTGATCAAACGCAGTCGATTTGTGGCGGTGGCTGGATATTGTGAAGACCCCGAGCAGGCCGAGGACTTTCTGGACCGGCACCGGGATTTGTCCGCCACCCACAACTGCTGGGCCTGGAAGGTTGGCCAGCAATTTCGCAGTGATGATGACGGTGAGCCCGGTGGCACCGCCGGCCGGCCAATCCTGCGGGCTATTGAACAGCAGAACTTTGATCATACCGCGGTGCTGGTGATACGCTGGTACGGTGGCATCAAGCTTGGCGCCGGGGGCCTCAGCCGCGCCTATGGCGGCAGCGCCGCGGAATGTCTGCGGCTGGCCGACAACCGGCCATTGGTGCGCTATTCACGCATGGAAGTGCGCTGTCGCTTTGAGCACGTCAATACAGTCCATCAGATCAGTGCTGCGCATGCGGCCAGTATTACCGAGCAAAACTGGCAAAGCGAACAGCTGGTGTTGCAACTGGAGGTTCCGGACCGACAAGTCGCTCGCCTGCGCCAGGCGCTGCTGGATGCCAGCAATGGTCAGATCAGCGCCGCGGCGCTGGATATGCATGCTCTGTTAGGGGATTTCTGAGCGACTCCGGCAGTGCTTACCGCAGGCCGCACATTCAGCGGCTGCTGGCGGCGGTGGTGATCGCGGCACTGCCCGGGTTTTGCTTGTTCAGTTCGGTACGATAACGGGCATGCAGTATTTTGATCCGCCGGATGTATTCCCGGGTTTCCGTATACGGCGGCACACCATCGTAATTGCGCACCGCATTCGGCCCGGCATTGTAGGCCGCCAGTGCATAGTCGGTTTTATCCTCGAATAAATTCAGCATTTGCGCGAGATACCGGCTGCCACCACGTAAATTTTCTTCCGCGGTATACGCATTGCTCACCCCCAGATCACGCTGGGTGCCAGGCATTAACTGCATCAGACCCTGCGCGCCCTTGGGCGATGTGGCCCGCGGATTAAATCCGGACTCGGCATGGATCAATGCCCTCAGCAACGCTTCGTCAAGCTCGTACTCAACCGCCAGATCGGCCACAAGTTGCTGATAACTGTCTGTATTCAGGGCTACGGTGTGCCAGTTAACCTTGCGTTTGCAGGTGCCGTAACAGCCGATCACCTTAAGCTTGTATTTGCTGCTGGAAGGCTTGACGTTAGTGTAGTTGATAATGCCGTTTTCATCGGTGAACTTATACACCTGAGCCATTGCGGAACTCGCGGTTACCAGCAACAGCGCCCACAGACAGGCCCTTAAGCCGAAACGGACAGTCCGATAGCGTGACGTGGTAGAGCAGCGGTTCATGCTGATGCGCAGCCATTCGCGCGCTGGCTGGCGGCATACCCAGTCTGATACTGCTCGTGCTGGAACATTCTGATCATGCTTAAAACTCTAGCGCCTACCCGAAAGTATAATTTGTAGCAAGTTGTTAAAGGCATTATAGTAAATCCAAGCAGGTATGCTAAATCAATAAGGGCACGAAGCCTCCGAACAGGTAGGGCAACCTTCGTCTCCGCGAACGACGTCCTATCGGTCATCATGATGGAGGTCGTTTTGAATGCAGTTAAGCTGCAACGTAATTCAGCAGGTTTCGGGACCTGCGGCGCGACTGCGCCAAATCCGACGATCACAACCCCTCCACCATATTCCCTGATTACAACACTAATTCGCATGAACAGATGGTGATGCATCGTTACAGCGAGGAGCAGGAGGTTATGGAAACATTATTAGTTATTGTCATAGTCGGCGCGATCACCGGCTGGTTGACCAGCGTATTAACCAGAGGCAGCCTGGCCGGCCTGGCCGCGAACGTGCTGGTGGCCATCAGCGGAGCCTTTCTGGGCAGCTGGATTGCCGGCCAGTTCGGTTTTTTCCCACTGGAAGGCAGCCTGTTCAACACCATTGTGGTAGCCGCGGTGGGCGCCTGTATGCTATTGACGCTGATGCGGATACTGCGGTTGGCCTGAACACCACTGCCGGTGGCCTGCCGCTGCGGGTTAAATCTGGCTGAGGACATCATGATCGCCGGTAATAATGCTGGTGATGATCTTCTGCCCGCCAAAACCGGGCAGCCGGTTCCAGCACGGTGACCAGTGGCTGAAGCTGGCCAGAGTGCTGCTGCAATAAAGCCCGGCCAAGCGCATGCTGATGCTGATCATGATAAAAAATCACCGACTGATACTGGCGTTTGTAATAATGCGCCGGATTATGGCAGGCAAGAAAATCCTGTAACAACTGTGCATAGTCGCGCTGGTCTGGGGCAAAACTTACCCGCACCACTTCTACATGCCCCGGGTCTGAGGCACCGATAGGACCCCGGCAGACCTGGTGATAATCAGGTTCGGTTAACTCTCCACCCATATAGCCGACCGTGCTGTCGATGACGCCTGGCAGGCCAGCGAAAAACTTCTGTACACCCCAGAAACAGCCTGCCCCAAAAGTGGCGCTTGCATACTGTTCGCGGGGCGGCGTTATCAGTGGGCTGTGCATATCGACTGGATTGATGTGCTCGTTCAGTCCATCCAGGACTAGAGCATTGCCGATAGGTTCCGCAAGTTTGGTAAAGTGACTGCTTATTTCAGAATGATCCAATGGGAGCTTTTATGTACCGCAGCATGCAGTTATTGCTTATCACGACGCTCAGCACCGGACTGTTACTGGGTCTGGGCGCGTGTGATCGTGACCAGGCGGAACCGGCCACGCCTGCTGTTGAGAGGCCTGCGCAGGACGCTGTCGATGACAGCCAGGCCGCCACGCAGCCAACCAGCGACGCAGCCACCGAGCTCAATAGCTTATACACCGAGCACTTCCAGGCATCATTACGATTAAATCCGGTAATGGCCACTTTTCGTGGTATCCGCGAATACAACGATCGCTGGGCTAATTCGATCGGCAACGAGTATCGGCGGCAGAACCGGCAATTGCAGCAGGATTTTCTGACCCGGGCACAGGCACTCGGCGGCAGCGCTTATGAGCATGATGAACTGGCTGAACAGGATCGGCTCAGCTATGAAATTTTTATTCTGGAACGCGAAAATGCGTTGCGCGGAATGACTTTCCCCAGCCACCTGATGCCAGTCAATCAATTCCGTAATCCCGTCAACCTGTTCGCACAGTTTGGCTCCGGGCAAAACGCGCAGCCATTTGAGAATGAACAGGATTATCGCAATTTCATCGCCCGGGCCAACGAGTTTGCGGTCTATATCGAGCAGGCTATCGTCAATATGCGCGCCGGCATGGAGTCGGGACTGACCCAACCCGCCATTCTGATGGAAAGAGTTTTACCCCAGCTGCAAGCTCATCTGGTGGATAACCCGGAAGACAGTCTGTTTTATGCGCCTTTGAACAGCTTACCGGAAGAGCTTGAACAAGACGCCGCGGGCACGCTGAGGGCCGATTACAGCCGCATGATCAGCACCACCATCATCCCGACCATCAAGCGCCTGCATCACTTTATCGAGCATGAATATCTGCCCGTCGCGCGTAGCACCTCCGGCATGACCGATCTGCCGGGCGGCGCCGAGTGGTATGCCTATCTGGTCGCTGATACCACCAGTACGGATTTACAGCCGGAAGCCATTCATCAGATCGGGCTCAGCGAAGTGGCCCGCATCCAGCACGAAATGCGTGCTGTCATGCAGCAGGTCGGCTTTGCCGGAGAACTGGAGGCGTTTTTTGAGTTTACCGCCAGCGACCCGCAATTTGTATTCGCCAGCCGCGAGGCTCTGCTGAACGCATTTAAAGCGCTGCGCGAACCGGTTGATCAGGCCGCCGAACAGCTGTTCTCCATCCGTCCACAGGCCGATTTTGAAATTCGCGCGGTGGAGCAATACCGTGAACGCAGTGCTTCCTCCGGCGCCTATCAGAACCCCGCGCCGGACGGTTCCCGACCCGGCATTTTCTATGTCAACAGCTATGATTTAAGCGCCCGTCCCAGTTGGACGGTAACGTCGCTGTATCTGCACGAAGCGGTGCCTGGCCATCATTTCCAGCGCGCCCTGCAGCAGGAACTGCAGGGTCTGCCTGAGTTCAGGCTGTTTGGCGGTACCACCGCCTATGTCGAGGGCTGGGGTCTGTATGCCGAATCACTGGGCAAGGAGATGGGCGTCTACAGCGACCCGTATCAGTATTACGGTACGCTGGCGGCGGAGTTGTGGCGGGCGATACGGCTGGTGGTAGACACCGGCCTGCATCATAAAGGCTGGAGCCGTGCCCAGGTGCTGGAATACATGTATGCCAACGCACCGGTGGCCGAGGCGCGCGCGGTCTCGGAAGCGGAACGCTTTATGGCTATTCCCGGACAGGCACTGGCATATAAAATCGGTCAGCTGAAAATTCAGGAACTGCGCCAGCAGGCCGAGCAGGCATTGGGTGATCAGTTTGACATCAAGGCCTTTCACACCGAAGTACTGAGCAGCGGCGCACTGCCGCTGAATATTCTGGAGGCCAAGCTGCAGCGTTGGATCGCCGGACAGCAATAGTAATGCCGGAGAATAACCACAGCCTGGAACTGCTGCCACAACGGCACGGTTTTCGATTGCGGGGGACGCAAATGACCCGTATCGAAACTTTTAGCGATGCGGCATTTGCGTTCGCGCTGACGCTGCTGGTGATTTCGATTGACAGTATTCCAACCAATGTAGCCACACTGGTGGATTTGATGCGTGGCGTGCCCGCTTTTCTGATCAGCTTTGCGCTGTTGATGTGGTTCTGGAATGGGCATCACATCTGGAGCAAACGTTACGGCCTGGATGATACGCCCACCATCTGGCTCAGTTCCGCGCTGGTCTTGTGCATTCTGGTATTTGTCTATCCACTCAAATTTCTGCATATGCTGATCGTTGCCCGGTTGTCGGATGGCGCCCTGGCCACCTCTCTGGAGCCTTTGACCAGGCAGGAGCTGCAGCATACCTTTGTCACCTACGGCATCTGCTTTACCGTCACCAGCCTGATTCTGATGTGCCATTACTGGTATGCCTGGTCACAACGCGCGCAACTGTCATTTAGCCACCGTGAACTGCTGATGACCCGTCACAGCATCATCGAATGGGGCATCCCGACCCTGGTCGGTGCGACCTCCATCACCATTGCCCTGCTGGCCCCGCTGGGCAATGGCTGGCCGGGTATGATTTATATTTCACTGGCTGTGCTGATGCCGGCATTTGGCTATTTGAGCGGCCGTCAGTTGAGCCGGTTATCGCCCTCCATCCCCGTCACCCCGGCATTGGACGATCCCTTCAGCCTGGACAATAATGATGCATAACGGCGCAAGTTTTTATTTTCATGACTATGAAACCTTCGGAGTAAAGCCCGCCCTCGACCGTCCATCGCAGTTTGCCGGACAGCGTACCGATAGCGACTTTAATCCGATTGGCGAGCCGTTGGTGATTTACTGTCAACCTGCTGATGATCGACTGCCCCATCCGGAAGCCTGCCTGATCACCGGCATCACTCCGCAGCACGCCCAGGCAAAAGGTGTCACCGAGGCCGAGTTTATCCGCGCTATTCAGCATGAGTTCTGTCAGCCGCTGACCTGCATCGTGGGCTACAACAACTATCGTTTTGACGATGAATTTACCCGCAACCTGTTGTATCGGAATCTGTTTGATCCTTATCAGCATGAATGGAAAAATGGTAACAGCCGTTTCGATCTGATCGATGTGCTGCGGCTGGTCTATGCACTGCGGCCGGAGGGCATCAACTGGCCGGAGCGCGAACCCGGTGTACCCAGCTTTCGGCTGGAACATCTGTCAGTGGCCAACGGTATTGAACACAGCGCTGCTCACGACGCGCTGGCGGACGTCAATGCCACCCTGGGCATGGCTCAGCGAGTCTCGCAGGCACAACCCAGGTTATGGCAATGGACGCTGAGCCTGCGTAATAACCGGCAGGTACAAAAACTGCTGCAAAGTGGTGAACCGATCCTGCACAGCTCAGCCAGATTCAGCAGCGAGCGCGGCGGCACGGCACTGGTATTGCCATTGGGTCCGCACCCGCAGATCAAGAATCAGGCAGTGGTCTATGATCTGAATACCGATCCGTCTCAGTTTATGCAGCTGGATTTATCCGCTTTACAGGATTTGCTGTACACCCGCGGCAGTGACCTTCCCGAGGGGCTGGAACGGCTGCCGGTAAAAACCATCAAGGTTAACCGCGCGCCGGTGCTGGCGCCCATGAACACTTTGCAGGGCGTGGACCGCCAGCGCATTCAGCTGGATATCGAGCGCTGCCGGCGGCATGCCGATAAACTGCGTGAGCAACCTGATTTATGCGCCCGTCTGCGCCACGCCGTGATCGGCGCTGACTTTCCTACCAGCGACAACCCGGACCTGCGTTTATATGACGGCTTTATCCCGGATGCTGACCGCCGTCAGTTGAGCATGTTACGTGAGCAGACGCCGTCCGACTGGCCCCGGCCGTTGCCGACCTTCAGCGATGACCGTATTCCGGGGATGCTGTTTCGTTATCAGGCACGCAATTACCCGGATAGCCTGGATAGCGCGCAACGCGAGCGCTGGGACCAGCATCGCTGGCACGGTTTGAACGACCCGGATGATTTGAATCTGGATAATTATTTTAGCCTGCTGGCCAAACTGCGTGCCGATGGGCACCCGGCCGGGATGCTGGATCAATTGGAGGCCTGGACCCAGACACTGGGCATTGACAGCCTGCGGCAACGTTACGGGTAACATCAGCTATGAATTTGGACAACATCGTCGAGCAAACCATCGCCAGGGTTGGTCAGCGCATCGTGATGGGCGCACCGCTGGGGCTGGGTAAACCCAACCCGCTGATCAATGCTTTCTACCGCTATGCAAAAGCTCATCCGGAGCTTGATCTGACCATTTTCACTGCCCTGTCACTGGCTATTCCGCCGGCCGGTAAAGGACTGCAGCAGCGTTTTCTGCAGCCATTTCTGGAGCGGCAGTTTGGCGCCGACTATCCGGAACTGGATTATCTCGCCGATCTGGAGCGTGGCGTACTGCCCGCCAATATCCGGATCAGCGAGTTCTATCTGCAATCCGGCAGCGCGCTGGGTAATCCGCTCCGGCAACGCCATTACATCAGCACCAACTACACCCATGTCGCCCGCGAAATGCGCGATATCGGCGTGAATGTCATCTGCCAGCTGGTCGCTGCCCGCCAACATTCCGATGGCACGCCTCGTTACAGCCTCAGCTGTAATCCGGATGTGACCCTGGATCTGGCCGATATGCTGGCTGATCGCCGTGACCGGGTCGCGTTACTGGCGCAGGTTAACCCGGCCCTGCCTTACATGGCCGGAGACGCTGAAGTTGATCAGCATTTTTTTGACGCGGTGATTGACGATCCGGCCCATTACTACAAACCCTTCGCGATACCGCGCAATCCAGTCAGTCCCGCCGAGCATCTGATTGGTATTTATGCCAGCACCCTGGTGCGTGACGGCGGTACGCTGCAAATTGGTATCGGCGCACTGGGTGATGCTATCTGTCATGCCCTGATGACGCGTCAGCAACAGCCGGAGCAGTATCAAAAGCTGCTCAATGAACTGCAGATCCCGCAGCGCTATAGCGACCTGCTAGCGAATTTCGGAGATACCGGGCAATTCAATCAGGGTCTGTATGCCGCCAGCGAAATGTTCATGGATGGCTTTGTACATCTTTATCAGGCCGGTATCCTCAAGCGCGAGGTCTACGATGACGTCGGCCTGCAGGCCGTCCTGAACCAACTGCCCGATGCACGCCCGGCGCCTGCTCTGGTGTTGCAGGCGCTGGCCGCGGAAGGCGTAATCAATCACCGCCTGCGGCCGCATGAAATTGCCTGGCTGCAACACTGGGGATTGTTGCATCCACAGTTGCAATGGCGCGATGATCAATTGCTGCTGGACCAGCAGCAGACCGCCGCCAGCATTGACCGGGAACGTGATTTCGAGCGCCGCATAGCACCGTTTCTAGGGGCTGGTCTGCGGCATGGGAAATTGCTGCACGCAGCTTTTTTCCTCGGTTCACAGTGGTTTTACGATAGCCTCAATGCCATGCCGGAAACCGAACGGGCGCGTTTTGCCATGACCCGGGTATCACGGATCAATCAACTGTACCGGGGCGAAGCGCTGGACCGGGTACAGCGGCACAAAGCGCGTTTTATCAATACCTGCATGAAAATGACGCTGCTGGGAGCCGCGGTCTCCGATCAACTGGCGGATGGCCAGGTGGTCAGTGGTGTGGGTGGTCAATACAATTTTGTTGCCATGGCGCACGCGCTGGATCACAGCCGCTCGCTGTTGATGCTGCGCAGTATCCGCAACGGCAGCAAAGGTCTGGAAAGCAATATCGTCTGGGAATATCCGCATCACACCATTCCACGGCATCTGCGCGACATTGTTATCACCGAATACGGCATTGCCGATTTGCGCGGCAAAACCGATGAGCAGTGTATCCAGGCATTACTGGCTATTGCTGACAGCCGTTTCCAGACAAAACTTGCGCAACAGGCCAAATCCGCCGGTAAACTCGCCTCTGAGTGGGAAATCCCTGCTGCCTGGCAAAGCAACACCCCGGATGGATTACGTCGGAAACTGGACAACCTGCCGGCCGGATTAACACCCACCTGGCCGTTTGGCAGTGATCTGGACAGCCATGAATTACCGCTGGCCAAGGCGTTGAAATGGCTGGCCGCACAACCTGCCTGGCGAATGCTGGGGCTGGCTCTGTTACCAGCCAGTCAACAGACCGGACAACAAACACTGCTGCATCGCATGCAGCTGGACTCGCCGTCGGGCTTCAAGCAGAAGCTGTGGCGCAGATTGCTGCTGCACGCTCTGAGCAAAACAGCCGGCTGATCGCTCCGGGCAGCTGTCAGGCCAGTCGGCAGGCCTGTTTTATGAGGTTTTCAGCTGACAGTTTTTTTACAAAAAAACACTTGACAAATGAAATGTTATGCACATCGGCGGTAATTTCGATTATGACATTTTATTTACACTTTATTTCTCTTGTGTATTGTAGAAAAATGATATAACTATTTGATAAATAAGTATAATTAAATATGGTCAATTTTTGACCAATTTGTTGGGACCTTTCTAGGCACTGTCACCGTGCCAATCCATACACAGACTTATCCACAGTTTTTGTGGATAAAATTTAACATCTGACAGCCAATCACAGACAGACTCCGTCAGCATTTTCCTACAAACTCTCGCAACACTTGCCGATACCGCAAATTCCTGCCGCCTATTAGTCTGTAGCTGCGCTTGATGGCGTTGTTGCAAACACTCAAATGAAATTTTTTTGGAGAGCTATGATGTATAAATGGGTAAAAACTTTTTTGGTCGCCGGGTTGCTCAGCAGCCTGTTAATGTTCAATCAGGCATTTGCGCTAGAACCGGTGGATATCAATACCGCCAGCGCCCAGGAACTGGCGCTGACCTTAAGTGGCATCGGGTCCAGTAAAGCCTCGGCGATCGTGGCTTATCGAGAAGAGCACGGCGGCTTCCGACATATGGATGATCTGGTGAATGTCAAAGGCATTGGTCTGACTACCATCGAGAAAAACCGGGATTTGATTCTGGTCTCGCAGGTGGATCAGCAATAATCCCCCGCCCCGTCTATCAATCACACGCACTTGCGCCGGCCTGCCGGCGCTTGGGCCGTGACTGAATCGCGGCTGGACCGGAAGCCGATGGCCTGATCAGGCTCCAGACCACAGACTGGTCAATGAATCTCGGCCCGGTTATTGAAGGATAATGCCAGGGTTGAGCGATCCAGATATTCCAGCTCACCACCCAGTGGCACGCCCTGCGCCAGCCGGGACACTTTTATCTGATAAGGCTGCGCCAGTTCCTGCAGATAGTGCGCGGTGGCTTCACCTTCCACGCTGGTATTGGTCGCGATGATCAGCTCCCTGATCGCTCCGCCCGCCAGCCGTTCGATCAGCAACTCCAGGCCCAGATCATCCGGACCAATGCCGTCCAATGGAGAAAGGCGTCCCAGCAAAACAAAATAACTGCCGGAAAATACCCCTGCCTGCTCCAGCGCCATGACATCCGCGGGCGACTCCACCACACACACCAGGCTGTCGTCGCGTTCCGGATTGCGGCAGATCACGCATTGTTCATCGGTGGTCAGGTTGCGGCATTGCTGACAGTGCCCAACCCGCTCAATGGCCTCCAGCATAACTTCCGCCAGCAGCTTGCCGCCCTGCCGATCACGTTGCAAAAGATGCAGCGCCATGCGCTGCGCACTGCGTTGACCGACTCCCGGCAGGACCTGCAGAGCGCCCAGCAGGCGGACCAGCAAATCACCGGAACCGGATGGCTTCACAGAGTTTTAGACCGCACGATCGTGGTCAGCCTGAACATATCAACTCGGCCTGAGTGCGGACATGAGTTTGAGCGCCGGTTTAACCGAATAGACCGGGCGGAATAGGCAGGCCGCCCGCAGCTTTGGAGAGCTTTTCCTGACTGGCATCCTTGATGCGATGCGCGGCATCATTGATCGCTGCCGCCACCAGATCCTCCAGCATTTCGAGGTCGTCCAAAAGGCTGGGATCAATTTGTACCTGCTTGGCTTCGTGCTGACCAGTAATGGTCACTTTGACCATCCCTCCACCGGCCTCACCGGTGGCCTCCAGATCAGCCAGTTCCGCCTGGGCCTGTTGCATATTCTGCTGCAGTTTTTGTGCCTGCTGCATCAGATTACCGAGTTGTGCTTTCATAATTCCTCGCGGCCGGTACCCACCGGACCAGTTGTTAGAGCGCTGCCCTGCTCAGCCAGCGCCATCGTCCGGACGCACCGAGCCAGGCACGATGCGTGCGTCAAAAGTTTCGATCAAATCATTGATCACAGTATCCTCTGCTACCACCTGGTGCGCCTTGCGATGCGCCTGATCATCAGCCGCGGCCTGCAGGCGGGCTGGTGTCTCCAGCGTATCATTGGTGTACTGGACCTTTACCTTAACTGGGGTCTGCAGGTGCTCAACCAAGGCCTGACTCAGTTGCTTGTGCAAGCGCTGGGTATGCAGATGCGCGTCCCGCTCTTCCATCTTAAACAACAACACGCCCTGATCAACGTGTTCGCCCGGCATCAAATGCTGAGCCAGTACCCGCAACGGACCACTGAAACCCAGTTGCCGGCACAGACCCGGCCAACGCTCGGCATCCAGTGTCATCGGTGCTGCATCGGAACTGGCTGCCGGCGCGGCTTCGCTCACCTGCTGAACAATCGGGGCATCCGTGCGCGGGGTATCAATGGGTGGCTCAACCGGGGGACGAGGCGACTCCGCCAGCGCGGCACGCGGCGTGGCCTGTCCGGTTATAGGCGCTGCTACTGGTGATGATTGGGAAGCGGCTGGTGCCGGGCTGGCCGCGCGCTTGGGCGGGTCGGCCGACTGATCGTCACTGGACGGTGCTACCGGCCGAAACGCCAGCATCCTCAGCAGCGTCATATCCAAACCGATACGAGGATCAGGCGCATGCGCCAGTTCAGACCTGCCCAGGTTGGCAATCTGATAATACAGTTGCACGTCCTCTGCCGGCAGCAGGCTGGCGAACTCCTTCAGATCGTCCAGTTGCTGATTATTGCTATCGGTGTATTCCGGCACCTGCTGCAACACCGCGATACGGTGCAGGGCTTCCGCCAACTGTTGCAGCGTACGGTCAGCACTCTGGCCCTGAGCATAGATTTCCGCGGCAATCTGCAGTAACTCAGCCGAGTCATGCGTTTGCAGGGCACTCAGCAGTTGCTCAATAAAACGAAATTCCACCATCCCCAGCATGGTTTGTACCGGCTCTTCACGCAGTCTGCCATTGCCATGCGCCAGAGCCTGATCCAACAGACTCAGGGCATCGCGCATACTGCCATCGCCTGCACGCGCAATCGCCTGCAGAGCGGGCGCTTCGAATTCAATCTGCTCGTCATTCAGGCGCTTGCTCAGGTAATCATTGATTTGCTCAGCGGGCATCCGGCGTAGATTAAAACGCACGCAACGCGACAGAATGGTGACCGGAATTTTCTGCGGATCGGTGGTCGCCAGAATAAATTTGACGTGTGCAGGCGGCTCTTCCAGGGTCTTCAGCAAGGCATTAAAACTGCTCGCCGACAGCATGTGCACCTCGTCTATCAGATAGACTTTATAGCGCCCCCGGGTAGCCGCATACTGCACGTTATCCAACAATTCGCGGGTATCATCGACCTTGGTTCGGGAGGCCGCGTCGACCTCAATCAGATCTACGAACCGGCCTTCGTCGATGGCCACACAGGCACTGCATTCACCGCACGGTTCAGCACTGACCTGCTGCTCACAGTTCAGACATTTGGCCAGAATTCTGGCCAGCGTGGTCTTGCCCACGCCGCGGGTTCCGGTAAACAGAAAGGCATGATGAATACGGCCGCTGTTGAGACCATTAACCAAGGCCTGAACCACTGCTTCCTGACCGGCCATCTGGGAGAAATCACGCGGCCGCCAACGGCGCGCGAGCACGCGGTACTCCGGCTGCGCGGGATTGCTGGAAGCGGTGTTACCGGTGCTTAGTAGACTATCTTGTGCGCTCACTTAATCAGCTGCCGTTGCTATATGGATTCCAGCCTGGCCGGGTCCGAGTTAACTGTTGGTAAAGGAGGCAGCCCCTACCAGCCTGACCCCGGCACCCGATTCAACTGTTGCCGCTGCTCCCTTCCGGGCCTGACGGGGTTCACAGCTTATCGTCGCGGGAGGACCAGCAGGGACCACCGTAGGCATCAGCCGAGATGATACAAACCGATCACAGTTCATAGTTCCGTTAGTTGCTAAGCCAGCGATTCTGTCTCACAACCCTCACTATAACCTGATCACGCAGATGTTGTATTCCAGAGCCTGAATTAATTGACGGAGAGGTTGATTCCCGGCGTGCCGCCACTCACTCCGCGGGCGTTCCGGATTGCAATCTTGCAGAAAACCCAAGAGAGTTCTGCCTACCTTCCATCTCAATCAACTTACCCAAACCCTGCGCTGCAGGGCTTGGGTAAATTGGCGGAGAGGGAGGGATTGATTCGCGGCGTCCTGCCACTCACCCTGCGGGCGCACTACGTGCGTCCCGGTTTGCACTCCTGCAAACCGGCGCGAACCCGAAGAGAGTTCTGCCTACCTTCCATCTCAATCAACTTACCCAAACCCTGCGCTGCAGGGCTTGGGTAAATTGGCGGAGAGGGAGGGATT
>JAJFKY010000018.1 GCA_021772975.1 Gammaproteobacteria bacterium | reverse complement strand
GGACTATCTCCCCGGACTATCTCCCCGGACTATCTCCCCGGACTATCTCCCCGGACTATCTCCCCGGACTATCTCCCCGGACTATCTCCCCGGACTATCTCCCCGGACTATCTCCCCGGACTATCTCCCCCCTGCATTCGTCAAAACCTAAGCAAAGATTGTCATTCTGAACGCAGTGAAGAATCTTTTGGGGCTGGTTTTCACCAGCCAGGGTAAGGTTGGTTTGCAACACGCTGCTTGCGGCAACTCCGTGCCGTTGTTGCTTTTGAGCGTAAGGGTAGGCTTCACCCGAGGTTGTCGCGATGCGCTTTACTGATAGCATTCTAAGAGACTGGTTTTTGGCCAATGTTTCCCTGGCAGCGCGCTGGCGAGCGAGCAGGGTATCACTGTCACGGTTGTCCGCGAGCAGATTGCCGCAGGGTTACAGCTTATGCAGCAACTGCTGCAAGGCAAATACCATCGACCGCTCCCGCACCTGCCGACGATCACCGTCAAAGTGCTGGGTGGTTGTCCAGACACCGTCCGGCAACGCCCAGCCAAAACACACCGTCCCCACCGGCTTGCCCGCCACCGCCCCGCCGGGCCCGGCAATACCGGTCACCGATAAAGCCACATCACTGTCCAGGGCTTGATGGCAACCAATCGCCATCGCCTCCGCTACCGGCTCACTGACTGCGCCATGCGTTTCGATCAAGTCAGCAGCCACGCTCGCTAAACGGGTTTTACTGGCATTGGTATAAGTCACCAGGCCACCGGCAAACCATTCCGAACTACCGGCCAGATCAGTCAGCTGTTTGGCGATCAGTCCGCCGGTACAGGACTCACAGGTGCTCAATAGCCATTGCCGCTGGCGCAGTTGCGCGGCCAGAACCGTAATGAGTTCAACGATGGGTGCCGTTTGCATAATGGTTAAGGTACACTCGCTGCTCGCACCATGTCCAACCATCAATAGCTTTAGTGTCTGAATCCAAATCAACCCAATCCAAACCCGCTGATGAGCTGGCTGGACATACCCCGGTCATCCAGCAGTATCTGCGGATCAAGGCGGATTATCCCGATACCCTGCTGTTGTTCCGGATGGGTGATTTTTACGAGTTGTTCTTTGAAGATGCCAAGCGCGCCGCCACTCTGCTGGACATTACCCTGACCGCGCGCGGCCAGTCCGGCGGGCAGGCGGTGCCGATGGCCGGTGTTCCCTATCACGCCGCTGATGGTTATCTGGCCAAGCTGGTCAGGCAGGGCGTGTGCGCGGCGATTTGCGAACAGGTTGGTGACCCCGCCACCAGCAAAGGGCCGGTCGAGCGTAAAGTGATGCGGGTTATCACGCCCGGCACCCTGACCGACGAAGCACTGCTGAGTGATCGCCAGGAGGCCTTATTGATGGCTATTGCGCGCCGTAAAAACGAGTTTGGCCTGGCCTGGCTGGATTTGGCGGGTGGGCGCTTTGCGGTCAAACAGGTGGCTACAGCGGAAGCGGTGGCCGGGGAACTGGCGCGTTTACAGCCCGCCGAGATTATTGCCAGCGAAACCGATGCCAAATGGGTTGCCGAGTTCAGTGAGTTGCCGCCACGCGAGCGTCCCGAGTGGCAATTTGATCCGGTGCGGGCGGAACGGCAGCTGTGCGATCAGTTCTCGGTCCACGATCTGAGCGGTTTTGGCCTGGATAATAAAACCGATAAAGCACTGATTACCGCGGCCGGCGCCTTGCTGAGTTATGTCGCGGAAACACAAAAAATCGCCTTGCCCCATCTGCGCGGTATGCAGCGCGAGCAACAGACGGATTTGCTGGTGCTTGATTCGGTTACCCGCCGCAACCTGGAAATCGATACTCATCCGGAAGGCCGCCGCGAACACACGCTGACGGGTTTGCTGGACCGCTGCCAGACCCCCATGGGCAGCCGCTTGCTGCGTCGCTGGCTGCTGGCGCCATTAGCTGACCGGCAACGCCTGCGGCAACGTCAGGACACCATCACCGCGCTGTTGAATGAGCAGGCATTCGAACAGCTTCAGCCGCAACTGCAGGGACTGGGTGACCTGGAACGCATCTTGACCCGTATTGCTCTGGGCAGTGCACGGCCACGGGATCTGGCGGCCTTGCGGGATGGTCTGGCGAAGCTGCCGGACATCAGAACCTGGCTGGCCGGTTCAGCTTTCCCGGTATTGAGCGACAGTGCGCAACAACTGGACCTGCACAGCAGTGAACACGCACTACTGGAAAAGGCGATCATCGCCAATCCGCCGATGCTGATGCGCGACGGTGGCGTGATCGCGGATGGTTATCACGATAAATTGGATGAATTGCGCGGCTTGAGCCGGCAAAGCAATGATTTTCTGACCGAGTATGAGCAGCGCGAGCGCGAACGCAGCGGGATCAATACGCTGAAAGTCGGTTACAACCGGGTGCATGGTTATTACATCGAAATCAGTAAAGCGCAAAGTGATAAGGCGCCCACCGAATACACCCGCCGCCAGACACTCAAAAATGCCGAACGGTTTATTACCGAAGAACTGAAGGTCTATGAAGACCAGGTGCTGGGTAGCCGCGAGCGTGCTTTAGCACTGGAAAATCAGCTCTATCAGCACATCATTGAGCAGCTGGCCGCTGAGCATGCCGGGCTGCAGGACACGGTCAATCAACTGGCGCGGCTGGATGCCTTGAGTAATCTGGCGGCACGCGCCGATAGGCTGGATTATCACGCGCCGCAACTGAATGATGAGCCGGGTTTGGATATCACCGGTGGTCGTCACCCGGTGGTCGAGCAGGTCTTGCAGGAACCGTTTATCGCCAACGACTGCAGCCTGAATCCGGATCGCCGCATGCTGTTGATCACCGGCCCGAATATGGGTGGTAAATCGACTTATATGCGCCAGGTGGCGTTGATTGTTTTATTGGCGCATATCGGCAGTTATGTGCCCGCTCAGGCAGCGCGGATCGGTCCCATTGATCGCATTTTTACCCGTATCGGTGCGGGCGACGATCTGACTCGCGGGCAATCCACTTTTATGGTCGAGATGAGCGAAACCGCGAACATCCTGCGCCACGCCACCCCGCAAAGTCTGGTGCTGATGGATGAGATTGGACGTGGGACCAGTACCTTTGATGGTCTGTCACTGGCCTGGTCGGTGGCGATTGCGCTGGCGGCGGAAAAACAGGCGCTGAGCCTGTTCGCCACCCACTACTTTGAGTTGACCACCCTGGCGAATGATTACCAGGGCATCATCAACGTGCATCTGGACGCGGTCGAACATGGCGACAAGATTGTGTTCCTGCATGCCGTCCGCGAAGGCCCTGCCAGCCGTAGCTACGGCCTGCAGGTGGCGGCGCTGGCGGGTGTGCCGAAAGCGATTATCCGGCGCGCAGGGCAGCGCCTGAAGCAACTGGAACAACGGGCGCTGAGCGGGGAAGCGTCACCACAGGGCAGTTTATTTGCTGCGCCGGTAGCGATTGAATCGGAAGATGAGACGGACCAAGCTGCCAATGCATTGCTGGAAAAAATTGACAATCTGGAGGTGGATGATTTGAGCCCGAGGGAGGCTTTGCAGGTTTTGTATGAGCTCAAAAAAATCATCAGGGACAGCGAATAGTTTATTTAAATAATCGATTGTTACGGTTGTCAGCTCGTAGCCAGCCGATGCGACTCAAAATTTTACCGCTTTAGCACGCGGTATCGGTAATTGTAGGAGCCCGCTTGCGGGCGACTCCGGCGCAGGTCGCCCGCAAGCGGGCCCCTACATAAGGTATTTAGTTGCCGGCTGGCTCCGGAAACACCAGTGCTTCCGCATCCCCGTTAAGCAAAAACTGCTGATATTGCTGGCTTAACTGCAGCACCTGCTCGAGGTCTTGTGGGCTACCGGCATAATTCTGATACAGCCATTCTTCATAACCCTGCCACGGTACACACCCCTGTAAGCGGGTGCATTGGCTTTGCATAAAGTGACTGCTGGGCGCGCAGCCCTGCTCCAGGCGGCAGGCGGTAAGGTCCAGCGCGTGTTGTGCCAGTTGCAGGCTGTGCTCGTCGCTGACGCCGTGAAAGGGTTGCTCGCGCTGCAGAAAAGACGAGCGCAGAAAATTGGCTGCATTGCGCAGCAGATCAGGGCTGGGTTGCTCATTGAGTACTGTGGCCAGCCATTCGCGGGCGGCCTGAGGATCATCCCTGCTGAGCTGGAACAGGTTGCTGCTGCGGGCCAGTACCGAATCACGCTCCAGCGCCTGTTTGAGTATGCTGGCACGGTCTTCTCGCAGGCTGTCAAAGTTCAGGTTGCTGCAGCGTTGGCTGAATTGAAAACAGCTATTGATAATTTCACTGGCGGTGTAGCTTTCGCCATAGCCGAACTGGCCTTCGGCATTTTCGCGCGCCAGATTGCTGGCGGTGCTTTCGCAGCTGCTCAGTTTGGCATCGATACCGAGTTCCCGGATCGGATTACATTCCGCCAGGATTCGGTAACGGTAGTAAATATCTTCAGGCCCGCTGGGGCTTAGCAACTGTTCATACAGGGCCGCCAGATCGGTGGCGGTGCGAAAAGCTTCCGCAGTGCTCAATTGGGTCTGGTCGATGTCCTGGCTGTTACCGCTACGGCGTCTGGCAGCTGCTTGCGTGGCCCGCAGGGCAGCATCGCTCTGGCTGCTGGATAAGTCCTGGTTGGCGTTACTGGCTGGTTCAGCCGAATCAGTCTTGCGTTGTGATTCAGTTCCAGTGGCTATTCCAGAGCTGGCGTCCGGATAGGATCTGCTCAGTGCCAGCCAGATAACCGCGGCCAGCAGGATGGCCAGAATACTGATAAAAACCTTCATTAGCTGCCCGTTTCGTCAGAGTTGTTACGATCGGAGCTGGCGTCTGCGTTCCCATCCGCTTCAGCCAGTTCCGGGAATACCAGCAGTTCCGCCTGTCGATTGATCAGAAACTGCTGATAATCCTGACTTAGTTCCACGATTCGGGTCAGATCTTCCGGGCTGCTGGTATAACTCTGATACAGCCACTGTTCGTAGCTTTGCCAGGGCAGACAGCCGGGCAGATAATTGCAGCGCTCCAGCATAAAGTGGCCGCCGGCGCCGCAGCCATTTTCCAGGCGGCAGGCGGTCAGGTCCAGCGCGCGCTCGGCCAGCAGCATGCTGGCGTTATCGCTGACACCATAAAAGGGTTGTTCCCGCAGACGAAACGAAGCCCGCAGAAAACTCGCGCCATGGCGCAGCAGTTCCGGATCGGAATATTCGTTCAGGGTGGCGGCCAGCCAGGTGCGCGCCAGTTCCGGATCGGATTCGCTCAGCTGGTAAAGGCTGGCGGCGCGGGCCAGCACGGAACCTTGCTGAATGGCTTCCAGCAATGCCGCTGCCGGGGTGTTGCCAATGCTGTCAAAATCCAGGTTGCCGCAGCGCTCGGTATAGGCAAAACATTGCTCGGAGATATCGGCGGCGGTGCGGCTGACATCGCCGTCCGTCAGCTGGCCGGCGGCACCACGGGCGGTGTGTTCGGCCATGCGTTCACAGGTATTGAGTTGCTCATCAATGCCGCGCAGGCGCAGATCGTTGCATTCTTTGAGGATGCGGTAGCGATAGTAATAGTCTTCCGGGTATTGCGGCTGCTGCAATTGCTGCCATAGCTGCGCCAGATCATCGCTGGTCTGATAGAGCTGGGCAACGCTCTGCTGACCATCGACGGGCGCATGACCGGGCGCGCTGAGTTGACTGGCGGGCTGGTCTGCTGCACTGCCGGAAAAGCGGGTGACGGCTGTGCGTGCCTTGTTACCGGCATTGTCAGTAGTTATGGCTTCATCTTTGGCCGTGGCCGGCGAGCCAGCATCCGTGGAATCATACTGGCCGCTGTCCTGGCTGGCTGATCGCTGGCTGTCGTCAGACCGGCCCACTCCCAGCCAGATAATGACTGTCAGCAACAAAATACCCAGGATAGCGAGAAATAACTTCATAATTTAATCGTTCGTCAACCTACCGGCATATTCGCTGGCAGGGATTGCTTAAAGATGGTCATTTATTCGTTGCGTTTAAGCCGCGTCAGGGTGCGCCGGGTTTTTTTATCCGGCCGCCGGGGTCGCGTATGCCTCAGCTGGCGCTCAATGGCCAACAAGCGGCGACGTTCCAGGCTGGCTTCGGTTTCCTGATACAGCTGTTGCGCCAACGGTGCTGATTGCCGTCGTTCCGACAATTGCCGCACCACCACCTCCAGTAATTCTTCACCACGTTGAATCTGCAGACCATCATCAACGGCCAATGTTCGCGCCGGTTTGACCCGCTTGCCATCCAGGCGGACGTGTCCGGCATCTACTGCCTGCTTGGCCAGTGAACGGGTTTTGAAGAACCGGGCAGCCCATAACCATTTGTCGACGCGCACCTGCATGCGTGTATTCTGCCTGTCCGCAACGATATACTAAAGCGTTAACTGCGATAGAAGTTTGCCCGTGACCCCGGATTCAGATCAGATCATTACCCCGCCAGTTCATCATCGCAAGCCATTGCCGAAACCACTGTTATTGCTGATACTGGATGGCTGGGGCGCACGCGAAGCCGCGCCGGACAATGCCATCAGTGTCGCACCGACGCCCAACTGGGACCGGATTTTACAGCAATCACCGCACACCATATTGGCTACCTCTGGCGAAGCGGTCGGCTTGCCGGCCGGTCAGATGGGCAATTCTGAAGTCGGGCATATGAATATCGGCGCCGGTCGGGTGGTGTTTCAGGACCTGGTCAAGGTCTCGCATGCCTTGCAACAGGGTGATTTGAAACAACATGCTGAGCTGCAGCGGATGATTACCGACTGCGTCGCGGCGGGCAAGCGCATCCACCTGATGGGGCTGCTGTCACCGGGCGGCGTGCACAGCCACGAGCAACACCTGCTGGCGCTGTTGCCGCTACTGCAATCGATGGGCGCCGAACAGATCGCGGTGCATGCTTTTCTGGATGGCCGTGATACGCCGCCGCAATCGGCCCGCCAGTCCCTGGAAAAACTGCAGACCAGCCTGGCCGGGCAGCCACGAATTCAACTGGCCAGCATCTGTGGCCGCTTCTATGCCATGGACCGCGATAACCGCTGGGATCGTATTCAACAGGCCTGGCGCGCGATTGTGCAGGCCCAGTCAGAGCATGCCGCCGATGATGCCGGGCAGGCGTTGACGCAGGCTTATGCCAGGGGTGAGACCGATGAGTTTGTGCAGCCTACGCTGATCGGCTCCGGCTGCCCGGTGCGGGATGGTGATGTGGTGCTGATGTTCAACTTCCGCGCGGATCGTGCCCGGCAACTGGCGCGGGCTTTCGCGCAGCCGGCGTTTTCCGAATTTGACACCCAGCGGCCGCAACTGGCCGGTCTGATTACCTTGACCGAATATCTGGATGATTTGCCTGCCCTGGTATTGTTTCCGCCGCCGCATCTGGAGGGTTTGCTGGGTCAGGTTCTGGCTGAGGCCGGTAAGCAACAACTGCGCATCGCGGAAACCGAAAAATACGCGCATGTGACATTTTTTTTCAACGGCGGACAGGAACAACCGTTCGCCAACGAGCACCGGCAACTGGTGCCTTCTCCCAAAGTGCGTACCTATGATCTGCAGCCGGAAATGAGTGCGCCGGAACTGACCCGGCAACTGGTCGCTGCCATCCGCGGACAAAGCTTTGATGTGATCGTGTGTAATGTCGCCAATGCCGATATGGTCGGTCACAGTGGTGTATTCGCAGCCGCACTTAAGGCGGTTGAAGCGGTTGATAAACTGTTGGGCGAAGTGACTACTGCATTGGCTGAAGTGGGCGGGGAGATGCTGCTGAGCGCGGATCACGGCAATATCGAGCAGATGCTGGATGCCGCCAGCGGGCAGGTACATACCGCCCACACCACTAACCCGGTGCCGCTGGTGTACGTCGGGCCTCGCCAACTCGGCCTTAAGCCGGGCCGATTATGTGACATCGCGCCTTCCATGCTGGCACTGCTGGAGATCGCGCAACCCGCCAGCATGACCGGTCACTCGCTGCTGACCGGACTGTAGCCGCGCACCAGGATGCATAAGCTCTGGGCCATCGCACTGCTGGTATGCCTGACTGGAGTGTCTGGTCCGAGCGGACAGCTTGCCGCGCAAACCGATAACATCGCCGTCAGCGAACAGGATCGGGAGAGCATTGAAGCACGTCTGGAACAGATTGCCACTGAACTGATCAACCTGCGCGCGCAGCGCGGCGAGCGTAACCAGCAATTGGATCAGTTATTTGCCGACTTAAAGGTGCTGGAAGACAACCTGCAGGCGACCCGCGTCCAACTGACGGATAATCGCAGCGAGTTGGCTCGGACCAGTGCTCAGTTGACGGAACTGCAACACCAGGAGCAGCAGCACAGCAGCTCGCTGGCACAGCAGCAGCAGGAATTGGGGAAACAGTTGAATGCCGCCTATCATCTGGGCCGCGAATCGCGCTTAAAGCTGCTGCTGAACCTGGAAAGCGCCAATCGGGTGACCCGTATGCTGGCTTATCACGAACGTTTCAGTGAACAGCGCGCCGAATTAATCACCGGCATTCAAACACAGCTGCAGGCGCTGACCGATATCCGCGCCGGCATCGTGCAACGCCGCGCGCAGATTGCACAACTCGACCAGCAATATCAGGCTGAGCTGAGCAGCCTGGCGGCCCAGCAACGACAGCAGCGCAGGCTGGCCGGGGACATTCGGGCGGAACTCGGCAACATCGAAACCGGAATCGCTGAATTGCAATTGAATCAGCAGGAGCTGGAGACCCTGCTGGCCAACCTGCAGGATCTGTTTGCGGATATTCCCGATGAATTGAATGAACAGCCGTTCGCCGAGCTGCGCGGACAACTGGCATGGCCGGTGCGGACCCCAAGGCCCAGCGTTACCGCGCGGTTTGGTCAGAGCCGGGTCACCGGGGTGACCTGGAGTGGTATTTTTATTCAAACGCCGGAGGATCAGCCGGTGTATGCGGTGGCGCGTGGCCGGGTGGCCTTTGCGGATTGGCTGCGCGGCTTTGGCTGGCTGATCATTATCGATCACAGTGACGGCTATATGTCTTTGTACGGTAATAATAAGCAACTGCTGCGGGAGGTCGGCAGTTGGGTGGCGCCGGGTGAGCAGGTCGCGCTCAGCGGCAGTGGCTTCGGGGCCGAGTCACGCAGCGGCGTGTATTTTGAACTCCGCCGTGATGGCCATGCCTATAACCCCGAACCCTGGCTGGTTGGTATACCCTGATGATCAGCATCAGCCGACATACCCATTGATGGACCTGTGAAATTATTGCCCATGAGATCATTGCAAATGAAATCGACCCATGCGCAGCGCTTAGTCAAGAGCGCTTATGGCCATGTTTTACTGCTGATTTTGCTGCTTACGGCCAGCCAGGTTTTTGCCCAGACTCAGCGCGCCGATGGCGATAGCAGTGATTTAAGCCCGGCGGCTGCATTAATGCCGGCGCCGGATATCAGCACAACGCTGGAGGAACTGCGCACTTTTACCGACGTCATCCAGGTTATCCGTGAGCATTATGTGGGTGATGTGGATGATCGCAGTCTGATGGCCGCGGCGATCACCGGCATGCTCGAAAGCCTGGATCCGCACAGCCAATGGATATCACCGGAACAGTTTCAGGCTGTTGCCGATGATGCTGCCGGCCAATATGGCGGGCTGGGTATGGATGTGCAGATCGTCGATGGCTTTCTGGTGATTGTCGGGGTAACACCCGGTACGCCGGCAGCCCGGGCAAAGTTGCATAACCAGGACAAAATTGTCGCCATCGACGGTGTATCCATACGCGGGCAGGACCTGCGCAAGGCTCTGGCATCGTTACGCGGTGCCCCGGGCACCCAGGTCGAACTGAGCATCCGTCCGGTTGCTGATGCGCAGGTTCGCAAGCTACAGCTGACCCGGGCGATCATCACCAGTCCCAGCGTAACGAGCCAGTTGGTGCTGGATAGTTACGCGCATCTGCGCATCGAGCATTTTCAGCAGGGCACGGACCTGCAGCTGCTGGAAGCCTTTCAGGCTATCCGGGCTAAGGCCAGCGGTGAATTGCAGGGGCTTATTCTGGATTTACGCGATAATCCCGGTGGGATTGTAGAGTCCGCGGTGGCGACCGTGGATCTGTTTATCGACGAGGGCCTGATTGTGTCCGCACGCGGCCGTGATGAACGCACCGATTTTGATTTTTCCGCCACCCGCGCTTCGGCCGACGCAGTCTACAGCCTGCTCAACAGTCTGCCGGTAGTGGTCTTGATTGATGCCGGCAGTGCCTCGGCTGCGGAAATTGTCGCCGGCGCACTGCAGGATCACCAGCGTGCGGTATTGATGGGCCAGACCAGTTATGGCAAAGGCTCGGTGCAGACCATCCTGCCGCTGCGCAATGGCAGTGGTCTGCGTTTGACCACTGCTCAGTATTTCACCCCCAGCGGCCGTTCCATCCAGGCCACCGGTATTGTTCCGGACGTAGTGATACCACGGGTGAATATTCTGGATAATCCCGCCTTCGCCCGGGAGGCTGATCTGCAGCGCAGACTGACCAACCCGAATAACAGCCCAGCGAGCAATGCCGGAAATGTACAGCCACGGATTATGCTGCTCAGCCAGCAGGATTACGCCCTGGCGCAGGCGGTTAACTTTTTGCGCGCGTTGCAGGTGTTTCAGCAGTAATTTTTATTGACCGTTCCGGCAGAGCGTGTGCTGGTAAACATTTTCATGCTGTTGCATTGAGTAAAAAATGTCATTTTTCACTGCGTGAAGAATGACAAGATTTATGCATGCCAAATACGAAAGGTTCCTCGTGGATATACTCCGTCAAACGGACAAAGCAATCTCTGATTTAATCTGACAAGGCCGCTCCCACAAGGGGTTACGCTTGAAATGGTCCAATCCTGCGTTGCGTCGCTTGGCAATAGACCGGCTATTGCGCTGCGCAACGACGCTTTGTCTTGGAGTATTTCAATCAGTAGCGCGACCATGGCGGATTAAATCAGAGGTTCCCAAAGTTAAAAGATATTTATGAAATTGATTCAAACCGTTACCAGCCAACGGTAAGCACGCTGTAATAATCCTCAAATAACAAAGCGTAGAGATAATCTCTCCTGCTCTTGCCCCGCGGCATTGTTCATCGCCACTTGCCCTATGTACTATACCCACTCCAAAACCGGCTTAACCTAAAGAGAGAACTACAGCGTGATCAGCAGTGCGGATATTCGGCAGTCCTTTTTGGATTTTTTTGCAGCCCGTGGGCATACCCGGGTTGCCAGTGCATCACTGGTGCCGGGCAATGACCCGACGCTGTTGTTTACCAATGCCGGGATGGTGCCATTCAAGGATGTTTTTCTGGGCGCCGAACAGCGCAGCTACAGCCGCGCGGTCAGCAGTCAGCGCTGTGTGCGGGCCGGCGGTAAGCACAATGACCTGGACCAGGTCGGGTATACCGCGCGGCATCATACCTTTTTCGAAATGCTGGGTAACTTCAGCTTTGGTGATTACTTTAAGGAAGACGCGATCGCTTATGCCTGGGAGTTTCTGACCGGAGTACTCAAACTGCCGGCGGAAAAACTGTGGGTTACGGTATTTGAAGAAGACGATGAAGCAGCTGAGCTGTGGCTGAATAAAATCGGCATCGATCCCGGGCGGCTGTCACGGATTGGCGCCAAGGATAATTTCTGGGCGATGGGCGATACCGGGCCGTGCGGTCCATGCAGTGAAATTTTTTATGATCATGGGCCGGAAGTTCCCGGTGGTCCACCCGGCACGCCGGAAGAGGATGGCGACCGCTATGTGGAAATCTGGAACCTGGTGTTCATGCAGTTTGACCGGGATACACAGGGCAATCTGCGGCCATTGCCAAAACCCTGCGTTGATACCGGCATGGGCCTGGAGCGTCTGGCAGCGGTGCTGCAGGGCGTCCACAGTAATTATGACATTGATTTATTTCAATACCTGATCAAGGCGGCAGTGGATGTTACCGGCGCCAGCGATCACCAGTCGCCTTCGCTGCGGGTGCTGGCTGATCATATCCGCGCCTGTGCCTTTATGATCACTGACGGCGTACTGCCCTCCCGGGAAGGCCGTGGCTATGTGCTGCGCAGGATTATCCGGCGCGCGGTCCGGCATGGTCACAAACTTGGTGCTGAGGAGGTTTTCTTCTGGAAGCTGACGCAGCCATTAGTGGACATGATGGGGCAGGCCTATCCGGAGTTGAAGCAAGCCCAGTCGAAGCTTGAAGGATTACTGCGTCAGGAAGAAGAACGCTTTCGTGAGACCCTGGCCAATGGCATGGGCCTGCTGAACGAGGCGGTGGCGGCAACCTTGGCGGAGGGCAGGACACGGCTTGATCAGGACACCGCTTTCAAGCTGTATGACACCTATGGTTTTCCTTTGGATTTGACCCAGGACGTGGTTCGCGAACAGGGCTTAAGCGTGGATGTTGAGGGTTTTGAAACCCTGATGGAGCAGCAGCGCCAGCGCGCCCGGGCAGCGGGTCAGTTTAAAACCGGTCAGTCAATCGGTACCGATGTGATTGCCGGCCTGCCGGTGACTGAATTTACCGGTTACAGCGCCACCCAGACCGAGCAGGCCAACGTCCTGGCCATCCTGGTCAATGGTGAGCCGAGGGACAGTCTGCAGGTCGGAGAGTCTGCTGTGATAGTGCTGGATAAAACCCCGTTTTATGCTGAATCGGGTGGCCAGGTAGGTGATAGCGGCGAGCTGTCCGGGTCAGCTTGTTTATTTCAGGTCGAGGATACCCAGAAACTGGCCGGTCAATATCACGGCCACAGCGGCAGGCTGAGCAGCGGCACCCTGCGGGTTGGAGATAGCCTTAACGCGCAGGTGGACGCCCAGCGCCGCGGCAGAATTGTGCTGCACCATTCTGCCACCCATCTGTTGCATGCGGCGCTGCGGGAATGCCTGGGCGAGCATGTTGAACAAAAAGGTTCACTGGTGGCGCCTGATCGGCTGCGCTTTGATTTTTCACATCCGCAGCCGGTCACCCAGGAGCAGTTGCTCAGCATCGAACAGCGGGTCAATGCGCAAATCCGGGAGAATGCCGGCGCGGATATCCAGCAGATGGCATTCGATGATGCGATCAAGGCTGGTGCCATGGCGCTGTTCGGCGAGAAATATGGCGATCAGGTACGAGTTCTGCGCTTCGGTGATTTCTCGGTGGAGTTGTGTGGCGGCACGCATGTCAAGCGGGTCGGTGATATCGGTATTTTCAAGATCATCAGCGAGGCGGGCATCGCATCCGGCGTGCGCAGAATTGAAGCAGTGGCCGGCGCGGTAGCGCTTGAACATGTGCAGGACACCGAACGGGCGATGCGTAACGCGGCTGAAATATTACAGGCTGCGCCCGAGCAGTTAGTTAACAAGCTGCAACAATTGCACGACAAACTGCGTGAGCAAAGACTGGAGCTGGATCGCCTGCAGGCAAAACTGGCCAGTCAGGCAGGCAACAAGCTGGCTGATCAGGCAGAGTCGATGGATGGCTATCAACTGGTGGTCGCGGAGCTTGGTGATGTGGATGCCAAGGCTTTGCGGGACCGCGTTGATCAGCTTAAACAAAGGCTGGACGATGTGGTGGTGGTACTGGCTGGCAGTGATTCAGACAGTGTCAGACTGGCGGTGGGTGTGAGCGAGTCGCTGACGGGTCGTATTCACGCCGGCAAGCTGGTCAAGCATGTCGCTGAACAGGTCGATGGTAAGGGTGGCGGACGCGCTGATTTTGCCCAGGCCGGCGGTCAAAATCCAACTCAATTGCGGGCGGCACTGGATTCTGTGAAGGTTTGGTTACATAATAGTTAGCTTAAGCAGTACCGCTGAAGCATTAAATTCACGGAACTACTCATAGATAGGGACGCACCAACAGGTCTGATCTCTCAGCTGGAATGAAAATTCTTTGAGGATCGGGCAGGCGAACAACAATAATTCACGCCGCGTTTTCCGTAACCAGTAGCAATTGATGGCTTGGTAGAGCGAATCAGAACCAAGGAGAGTGAGATGCTGATTTTAACAAGACGAATTGGGGAAAAACTGATTATCGATGACGATATTGTGTTGACCGTACTGGCCGTGAAGGGCAGTCAGGTCCGCATTGGCGTGGAAGCGCCGGATAATGTTGGTATTTATCGTGAGGAAATTTACCGGCGGATTCAGGCCGAGCGTGAAGCAGCCTCCAACGAGTAATGATCAACGCCATTAGCCGGTGAGTTGATCATTTCACCCACATTCTAAATTCCTACTTTACCTATCGCCAGCACCACGGTATCCTTGCCAGCCTATCGATGCAGAGTCGGTAATGTGGAGAGGTGGCCGAGCGGCTGAAGGCGCTCCCCTGCTAAGGGAGTATAGGGCTTATACCCCTATCGAGGGTTCGAATCCCTCCCTCTCCGCCAATTTACCCAAGCCCTGCAGCGCAGGGTTTGGGTAAGTTGATTGAGATGGAAGGTAGGCAGAACTCTCTTCGGGTTCGCGCCGGTTTGCAGGAGTGCAAACCGGGACGCACGTAGTGC
>JAJFKY010000017.1 GCA_021772975.1 Gammaproteobacteria bacterium | reverse complement strand
GGCTCTGGCTCTGGCTCTGGCTCTGGCTCTGGCTCTGGCTCTGGCTCTGGCTCTGGCTCTGGCTCTGGCTCTGGCTCTGGCTCTGGCTCTGGCTCTGGCTCTGGCTCTGGCTCTGGCTCTGGCTCTGGCTTTGCTGTTGCACTTCAACCACCCGCGCACGCAGCGAGCGCATCACCTCGGGCAGATCATCCCGCAGCGCACTGCGGGTGATAAACCCCGGCACCAGAAAACCCGGATCGATAAAGACTGAATAGCTGATCAGTACCGTGTTATCCAGATCAGCTACGGGGCTCAGCATCCACTCGCCTTCCAGATGCTTCAGATCGCCGCTGATCCGCTCAAACCGGATCTGCTGCCGGGGCACATAACTGGCTTTGAACTGATATACGGTCTTCGGCGCTAACCAACCATATTTAACTTCATGCTCGATGATTTCCCAACTGCCGTCAGCGGCCTGCTGCTGAATTTCACAGCGCCGCATATTGGGCACAAACTCGGGCGCACTGGAACAATCGAGCATCACCTGCCAGATCACATCGAGTGGCTGTTCGATCACAATCGCAGCCTCTACCCGGCGCGTTTGCCCACTGTCATCGGTCTGCACAATCACTTCTCCGGCCCCCAGGCGCTCCCAATCCAGCTCGGATAATTCCAGCGTCACTGCGTTCTCGCTCAGCAGGCAGCCAAGCGCCATGACCAGATAACCACGAAAGCTATCGGTCATTGCGCTGATCATTCAGGTTCCAGTCGTAGTCCAGGTATGCAATATCAAAATCGCCGTTTAACAGATACTGCAGGTCATCGCCTGGCGGGAAATGCCGCACCAGGTAACGCAGCACATCCGCTTTTTTTTCAGCACGGCTGGTGAATAACTGCTCATCGTTACCGGACACGGCGAAATCTTCACCAAACCAGGAAAAAATTTTGGACAGCTGAACCTCGTCATCTTCCCGGTCAATGGCAACGCCTTTATCCGGATTACCGATAAACACCTGTAACTGCTCAGCCAGTTGCGCATCAATGTGCTCAGCCGTGTAGGCTTCCGGCCGCAGATCGGGGCAGCTGATCGAGGCACACACGATGGCAAAGTGGATGCGGGGCTCACTGAACTCGACCCGCAATATCCGGTGTTCGATTTGATCCAGCGTGATGGCCTGTCCGCCCGCTTCCCATTCCAGTTCCTTCCACACCCCTGGAATCTGCAGAATACTGTTCCTGGGCGCAAACAGCCCTTTGAAACTGCCCCGCCGGATAGGATAGTGATCGATAATGGCGCGCAACGTAAAGGCATTATAGGCATTGATCCAGAAGGCCAGTTGCTGCGCCTGGCTCCAGTCCTTGAGCTGCTCGGAACTAACCCCAGCCAGTGTCCACTGATAGTCAGTCAGCTGCGCCTGGTCAGCCTGTAGTGCCTGATAATCGACCAGGCCGGCAGCATCCACATGGCTATGCAGCAGTTCATCAAACAAACTGTGCCGGTGATCAAAGCCGGCGTTGTCAGCAGACTGAGCGAATACCTCGCCGATACTCCAGAACAGCATTGCTGCCGCCAGCAGGCACACTGATTTATTCAGACTCATGGTTTAGCTCCTGAAATGGTGATCGAATCACGTAAGTAACCTGACAGAAGACCCCGGCAACCCGCCTTTTGCTTGCATGCAATAACTGCATCCCTGATGACCTAAAGCTATCTCGCCATGCTTTATCGTCACGATTGCTGTGAGGATGACCGCGAAACTCCCAGTTAAGCAGACTATCCAGCCAATGTGTCAGACGGCACTGCCAGGCGTTTTCGTAAATGTCTTCGATAATCACGATCTGCCGGGCTACTCGCGCAGCCTCCGCCAGTACCTGGTCCGGATCAGGGCAGTGGTGTAACACAGTCAACAGTAAGCAAACGTCAAATGCACCGTCTTCAAAAGGCAGGCGCTGACCGTTATAAACAGTGGGTGCCAATGATTTATGCACACTGCTATCACGAATATCGGCGGCGCTGACGGTAAAGCCACGCTGGCGCAGAATCTGCACCACGCTGCCCATTCCCGAACCCAGTTCCAGGATCCGCATGTCCGGTCGCAGATAAGTGCTGATCCAGCGGTACTTTTTGCCTGCATCCAGCAACCAGAATGGATACACCAGCGAGCGTAACCATTGCCGTATCCGCCTGGCGGACATGCTGCTAAGAACGACTGGACGTTTTAACGGTGGCTGCCTGCTGGTCATCAGCAACGGCTGACTGGGGCCGGCTATACCATTGATGCAGGCGTTGGGGCGAGATGCCCGCGGCATACCCCAGTGCCAACGCACGGTTGGTCAGGGTACGCCGCCACCAGCCATCCCGTTGCCAGCGGCGCGGCGAAGTCGGCAATGCATGCGGCAGCATCCGAAACGCACCGACCCTGCGCGCCCGCTTGACCAGAGGGACTTCCTCGAACAGCGCCTGCCGGGGGAACCCGCCGCATTGCCGGTAAACATCAGCGCGCAGAAACAAGCCCTGATCTCCATACGGTACACCCAGGCGGGTTCGCCAGTTGGTCAACCGCTCAAACCAGCGCAACCGCCAACTGCGTGTTCCGGTAAAACGAAAGCGAAAATAACCACCAACGGCAGCATCTGTCAGGGCCTCGGTTATTTGCTGCAGCGCGGAGTTGTGCACCACACTGTCGGCATGCACAAACCACAGCACTTCACCATTGGCCGCCTGTGCGCCGGTATCCATCTGTAATCCCCGGCAAGGCCGGCTGACCAGCCAGCGCGCAGCATATTGCCGGCACAGCTGCTCGGACTGCTGATCCTCGCAGCCGCCCACCACGATGATCTGGCTGGCGGCTGGCCGCAGGCACTGCAAATCAGCCAGCAAGCGGCTGAGTGCCTGGTTGTCCTGCCAGGCTGGAATGATAATGCTGACCCGCATGCCGTTAGGATATTGCGGCTGCACTGCTATACCCGTGCCAGATCAGCGACGCCAGCTCAGCCAGCGTTTCATCAGCCCGGCCACCAGCGGCGTCAGGCGGGTGCGATTGTATTGATCAGCCAACCGGCGCAGATATTCCGAACGGGTCGGATAAGTGAGGATGGCTTTATCGGCAGCGCTCAAACCCAGCTTGTTGGCCATCATGATCGACAATGGCGCGAGCAGATCGCCGGCATGTCTGCCCACCACCGTAGCACCCAGAATTTTGTCCTTGCCTTGCGGCGTCAGCACCTCCACAAATCCGGTGGTGTCGCCTTCCGCATTGGCGCGATCCAGTTCCGACCATTGCACTGTCCAGGTCTTAAAATCAATTCCCTGCTCACTGGCTTCGGCTTTGGTGATACCCACATGCGCCAGTTCGGGCTCGGTATAAGTACAATGCGGCACCACCAGCCCGTCGCGCTTACTGGTTGGCGCAAATAACGCGTTGGCAATCACGATCCGTGCCTGCGCATCAGCATGATGGGTGAGTTTTATGCGCGAGCAGATATCACCGGCGGCATACACTTTTTTATTGCTGGTACGTGATTTGGCATCCACTTCGATGCCATGTTTGCTGTAATTGATGCCCGCCGTATCCAGGCCCAGATCTTCCAGGTTAGCACCACGACCGGCGGCCACCAGCAATTGATCGCAGGACAAGGTCTCGCCAGTTTTAAGCTGCACGGTCTTACGGCCATCCTGCTCACTGATTTCAGTAATCTCGACATTCAAGCGAACATCAACCCCCAGCTTGTCCATCGCCTGCTGTAACACCTCGGATGCTTCCGGCTCATCAATCGACAGGATACGGTCAGCCTGTTCCAGCAGATACACCTTTACACCCAGCCGGGTAAATGCCTGTGACAATTCGCAGCCAATGGGACCAGCGCCAATAATGATCAGGTCCTGAGGTTTTTCGGTTAAATCGAACACGGTCTCATTGGTCAAAGCATCGACCTTATCCAGACCTGGAATGGGCGGCATAACCGCACGCGAGCCGGTGCATAAGGCCACCCGCCTGGCCGATAATACCTGGCCTTCAACCTCGACATCAGCAGCCGCGGTCAGCCGCGCATTCCCCAGATAAACATCCACGCCCTGCTTGGTATAACGCGCCACCGAATCATGCTCGGCTATGCCGGCCCGCACTTCACGCAACCAGGCCATGGCGTGATCAAAGCCGTCCGCCTGCCCGGCATAGCGCTTGGATGCGGCTAAAATGGCCTTGGAGGGTACACAACCTACATTCAAACAGTCCCCTCCCATCGCTTTGCGTTCCACCAAAGCGACTTTGGCGCCCAGCCCGGCTGCACCAATGGCGGTAATCAAACCGGCGGGTCCTGCTCCGATCACCACCAGGTTATAGCGTCCATCAGGTGTCGGATTGGTATAGTCGCCGGGAAACACCTGCTGTTGCCAGTCGTGGTCAAAGTGCGCGCCAGGGTAGCTGCCAGCCTGTTCGAGGTTGTCAATCTTATCCATCGGTTATTTCTTCCTGTAATGCTTTGCCGGCCACCCGGGTGATGACCAGAATAATGACCAGCGTAATCACAACCCCGGCCACAAACAGCGCTTTGCCGGCAGTACCCGCAACCGCCTGACCACTAAATATCGCAGCCAGATTTGTCGCGGCCGCGCCAATCGATGTGTACAGCACGATGCCCGGCAGCATACCCAGCCAGGTTGCGACGGTGTAATCACGCCAGCTTATACTACTCACGCTGAACAGATAATTCTGTACTACATAAGGAAACAGCGGTGACAACCTGATCAGCAACACCATCCAAAAACCCTTGCTGCGGATAGCCCGTTCCAGCGCTATGAACTTATCGGTCCGGCTGACCAGACGGCGCACCTGGGCGCGCGCCACGGTACGGCCCACCGCGAACACCAGCACGGCACCCAGCAGACTGGCCACTGATACCAGCACAGTGCCGGCCAGCACCCCGAACATGATGCCCGCCGACAGGGTCAGCAGTACAGCGGGAAACATGCACACTGCCGCCAGCATGTACAGCATGATAAAAATCAGCCAGGCATAGGCGGTATGTGTCTGTGCCCATACCAGGCTGAGCTGTAACCAATCGGTTACCGGCAACAGACTGAGTGTGATAGACAACCCGGCCAGCACCAGCGCCAGCAGCCATAACCGCCGGTATTTAAACATTAGAACCAGCTGCTTCGCGCTTCATACGCTGGCCTGGTATTCCCGCACACAGCTGAGCAATGCCCGGCGCGCCGGGCGCTGATCATCAGCCAGTGCCGGTAGCAGTCTGTGCAAGCCGGGCCAGTCATCAACATCCTGACTACCCGGCTGCAGCCAGACCGAGGCACCCTGTGCCAGACATGCGGCACACAGGCTCTGCTGCAGGTTATCCGCGGACCAGGGCAGTTGCTGCAGTGGCGGCCAGTGCCGCGAGGCTGACATCAGGGTCACGCCGCCATCATCGGCGGGCTGCAGGACGACATCATGACTGTGCAATAACTGCCCGGCGGCGAGTAAGTCAGCAGTCTGCAGCAGCGGTGCATCGGTACCCATAAATATCAGCTTGTGCCGGCCTGCCGCACGCAACTGGTTATCGACCTGCTGCAGACGCTGGCCCAGATTACCCGGCTGTTGCGCCACGATCGTGACCGGCGATGGCAGTAAACTCCGGGCCCATGCACCATCCGTCTGACTGGCGGGCGACAATACCACCTGACCGGCCGATTCCGCCTGCCAGGCAACAGCGTCTTCCAGCGCACAATTCAGTAAACATTGCGCTATCCTGAAGGCTCGTTCAGCACCGATGGTTTCCGCCAGCCGCTGTTTACCCTGCCCCATTGCCGGACGCTTGCAGAACACCACCAGCGAATTGTTCTGCTGCCCGGCCGGCACAGCTTCAGCGGCCGTTGCCGGAGATCAGATTACGACGGTGCATGGCGGAGGATTTAGTCCTCGGACGGTTTCCATAACTCATCCAGGCGCGCATCCCGCCCGCAACTGGTGCGATAGAACTTATAGCGCAGGGGATTTTTCTGATAGTAGTTCTGATGGTAATCCTCGGCCGGATAGAATACCTCCAGCGGCTCAATCTCCGTCACCACCGGAGCGGGCAGCTGTCCGGATGCATCCAGCTGAAGCCTGGATTCACTGGCCAGTCTGGCCTGCTCGGCATCATGGGTATAAATGGCTGTCCGGTATTGGCTGCCTGCATCACAGAATTGCCGATTCGGCGTGGTTGGATCAATGTTTCTCCAGAACACTTCCAACAACTGCTGATAACTGACCACAGCCGGATCATAAGTGACCTGAACCACTTCCGCGTGTCCGGTTTGGCCGGTCGTCACAGCCTGATAACTGGGATCCTTGAGGTGCCCGCCGGCGTAGCCGGACACGGTCGAGACCACCCCCTCAAGCTTGTCATACGGCGGTTCCATGCACCAGAAACAACCGCCGGCAAAAGTTGCCCGCGCGAGTTGATCGGCCGTCGCGCCAGTGGCGTTGGCTGATTCAACGGCTGTCTGACTGGCGGACGTGGCAACTGCCCCGGAGCCGGTACCGCCGGCTGCTGACAACCACCAGTAAGCGATACCTGACATAGCCAGGGCAAGCACCAGTATTAAAGTATGTTTCATGAATCTTATTGTCGCTCGGATCGAATGTAGTAATGACCATTGTACAGTCAGTTTGCTTGCGTCTGGCGGCAACGTCGCCACGCATCAGACTTGACCAGCCTGGCGGATCAGGCAATGCTGGTGCAAGCGGTCAGCTGTTGCACAGGTCTACACAGATATGAATAAAAGAACTTTCCTGATAGGTGCTGCCGGCGGAGCAGGTGTGTTGTTGACGGCACGCTATGTACTGACCAGTGAACTCATTGAACAACCAGCGGCGATCCCGCCGCCAACCGGAGCAGCGGCTGTGGATAAAAATCTCACCATGCAAAGCCATTGGCAGGACTTCGCAGCCGATGGCGCCAGTTTTCCAACCGTCGATGATACGCTCAGTCTGAGCAAGGAACAGTGGCGGGAACGCCTGTCACCGGAAGCTTTTCAGGTGTTACGCAAGGAAGGCACCGAACGGCCTTTCAGCAGCCCGCTGAACAAAGAATACCGAGATGGGCTGTTTGTCTGCGCCGGCTGTGAACTGCCGCTGTTCACCTCCGCCATGAAATACGATAGCGGCACCGGCTGGCCCAGCTTTATCACCCATATTGCAGATCATATGGATACCAAGCGTGATTTCAAAATGATCGTGCCGCGTACCGAGTACCACTGCGCCCGCTGCGGCGGGCATCAGGGTCACGTTTTTAAGGATGGTCCGGAGCCAACCGGGCAGCGTTGGTGCAATAACGGGGTTGCCTTGAAATTCTATCCCGCCTAGCCGGCCACACCAATCACCGCGCGGCTAATTCGACCGATTAAGCCGCTGCTGTCAGCACCACCTGCACGGATTTTCAGACGGCTGTTTTATCCGCCCGGCTTTTTCCGACACTAACAGTTCCGCCTACCGGGCTTTGGCGGATCGGGTTTCTGCAGATCGGGCTGGGCTGGGCTACTATACGGGCACGCCGTCAGGAGCCTATTTAATGGCACAGCACTCCCAATTCGCCCTGCTAAAAACCCGCCGCTTTTTGCCGTTCTTTCTGACCCAGGCTTCCGGCGCACTGAATGACAATGTGTTCAAAAACGCCTTGGCGGTATTGATCGCGTTTCAGGGCAGCCAACTGGGCAGCCTGAATACCGACCAGGTCATCAACCTGAGTGCGGGATTATTTATTCTGCCGTTTTTCCTGTTTTCCGCCATGGTCGGCCAGTTTGCCGACAAACTGGAAAAATCCCGCCAGATTCGCCACATCAAAATGCTGGAAATCGTCATCATGCTGACCGCGGCGCTGGGTTTTTATCTGGGCAATGTGACGCTGCTGCTGCTGGTTTTGTTTATGCTAGGTTTGCAGAGCACGTTGTTTTCGCCGGTCAAATTCAGTCTGATGCCACAGGTGCTGAAACCGGACGAACTGGTAGGCGGCAACGGCCTGGTGGAAACCGGAACGTTTGTTTCGATTCTGCTGGGCACGGCGCTGGGCGCCTACTTTGTGGCCATCCCGGACACCGGTATCTGGATTATTACCGGTATCTGTCTGAGTGTGGCCGTGGCCGGTTATCTGGCCAGCCGCTTTATTCCGGAACTGCCCGCCACTGATCCGGGACTGAAGATCAACTGGAATCCGTTCTCGGAAACCTGGCAGATCCTCAGCAGGCTGGCAGAAAACCGTACCCTGCTTAACAGCGTGCTGGGCATGTCGTGGTTCTGGTTTTTTGGCGCCACCGTGCTGGTTCAGATTCCCAGCTTTACCATCAATGTCCTGGGTGGCTCATCGGGCGTGACAGCCGGTATTCTGACCATGTTTATTATTGGTATCAGCACCGGCTCGCTGCTCTGTCACAAGCTATCCGGGGGGCGTGTGGAAATCGGTCTGGTGCCGCTGGGCGCAGTCGGTATGACCCTGTTCGGGGCAGATCTGTTTTTTGCCAGTCCGTCGGCGCCACTGGGCGTGGAGTTATCGCTGGGCGCGTTTCTCAGCATCCCCGCGGTCTGGCGCATTCTGCTGGATATGGTCATGCTGGGCATCTTCGGCGGCTTTTTTATCGTCCCGCTGTTTGCCCTGGTGCAGCATCGCAGCCCACCCGAACGGCGCGCCCGGGTGATCGCGGCCAACAGCATCATCAACGCGCTGTTTATGGTGATTGCCGCGTTAATGGCGCTGATCCTGCTGGGCAATGGCTTCAGTATTCCGCAACTGTTTCTGATCACCGCCATTCTCAACGCGCTGGTGTCCGTTTACATTTTTACCCTGGTACCCGAATTCACGCTGCGCTTTATGGCCTGGATCGGCACCAATCTGATTTATCAGTTACGGGTGCGGGGTCTGGAAAATATCCCCGCCGATGGACCCGCTCTGCTGGTCTGCAATCACATCAGTTACATGGACCCGCCCATCCTGGCCGGTGCGGTGCCCCGGCCGGTGTGTTTCGTGACCTATCACCGCATTTATAAAACACCGTTGCTCAAGTGGGTGTTCCGCTCCGCCCGCGCGATTCCGATTGCGCCCGGCAAAGAAGATCCGGTGGTGATGGAGCGCGCTTTTGAAGGCATTGATAAACGGCTGGCGGAAGGTGAAATAGTCGGGATTTTCCCGGAGGGACGTTTGACGCCAGACGGTAGCATCCAGCCATTTCGTTCCGGCGTGGAGCGTATTCTGGAACAGCGCCAGGTGCCGGTTATACCCGTTGCCATTCAGGGTTTGTGGGGCAGCCTGTTCAGTCGACAGGATAAGGGGCTGAACAAACGTCCCCGGAAATTTCTGAAACAGATTAATGTAACAATCGGTGAACCGGTTGAGCCTCAGCTTGCCAGCAGTGAGTATCTGCAAGCCCGGGTCCAGGCCCTGCACGATGCCGCAGGCACGTCCGGGGCGGCTGATTAAGAGGCAAGCCCGATTGACCATGTTGCAGCTACACCAAGTCAGCAAATCCTTTGCCAGCGTGTCCAACCCGGCGCTGCATCCAACCTCACTGGAGGTCGCCAGTCAGGAAATACTGGTGGTGCTGGGTTCTTCCGGTTCGGGTAAAAGTACCCTGCTGAAACTGATTAATCGGCTCCTGGACCCCAGCTCAGGCCACATTTTGTTTAAGCAGCGCAGACTGGACAGTTATAACCCGGTCATGCTGAGACGTTCGATTGGTTATGTTTTTCAGGCGGTCGGGCTGCTGCCGCATCTAAGCGTGGCGGACAATGTCAGCATTGTCGCGCGGTTGCAGGGCGAGACCCGGCACGCCTGCCGCCAGCTTGCCCGGCAACATCTGACCCTGGTAGAGCTCGATCCGGATACTTACGGACCACGGCTGCCACATGAACTATCCGGTGGCCAGCAGCAGCGCGTCGGCGTCGCGCGGGCGCTGGCCACCGGGGCGGATTTGTTGCTGATGGATGAACCGTTCGGTGCGCTGGATGCGATTACCCGTGACCAGTTGCAGCAGCAGTTACTGTTGCTCAAGCAACGCCTGGGTAAGACTATTGTATTTGTTACCCACGACATTTTTGAAGCATTGACACTGGCCGACAGAATTGCGGTATTGCATCAGGGCCAGCTGCACCAGCTCGGCAGCAAACAGCAACTGATTAACCATCCGGCTACCGACTTCGTGCGTGATTTATTCCAGAAACCACTGCAGCAACTGACGCGTTACAACAGCCTGTGATGAGCCAGATGATAGATTTTATCGGCGGCCGCTGGGACCAGCTGATCAGCAAAACTCTGCAGCACTTACTGCTGACCGGCGTGTCCACCGGCGTGGCCATAGCGCTGGGTGTTCCGATGGGCATCTGGCTGGCCCGCCAGCGGCGCTGGCGCAACCCGGTCATGAGCATCATCAGCATTCTGCAAACCATTCCCAGTCTGGCGATGCTGGCCTTTTTATTGCCATTTTTCGGCATCGGTGTACTGCCGGCCTTAATCGCCTTGACGCTGTATGCTTTTTTACCGATCGTACGCAACACCATCACCGCCCTGGACAGCATCCCCGCGGAGATTATGGAAGCCACCCGGGCGTTGGGTTTTACCCACTGGCAAAGCCTGTGGAAAGTGGAGTTACCGCTGGGCATGCCGATTGTCGTTGCCGGTATCCGCACCGCCGCGGTGATCGGTGTCGGCATCGCTACTCTGGCGGCCTTTATCGGCGCCGGCGGCCTGGGAGATTTTATTATCCGTGGCCTGGCGGTCAGCAATACCGGCCTGGTCCTGTTGGGCGCCGTCCCGGCTGCCGGACTGGCTCTGCTGCTGGATTTTTTGATCCAGCGCATTGAAAGCCGGCTGGCCACCCGGCGACATTCCGACCGCGATCGGCCGCCCATCTGGACCCGTAAATGGTTACCCGGCGGCGCAGCCGTGATCCTGTTGATCATGCTGTTTGGTCTCAACGAGCAGCCTGCCCGGGATACGATTCGTATCGGCAGTAAGAATTTTACCGAGCAATTTATTCTCGCTGAATTGATGGCGCAAATGCTCGAAGCGCATACCGATCTCAAGGTTGAGCGCAAATTCAATCTGGGCAGTATTGTGATCTGTCATCAGGCCATGCTGCAGGCTGAGCTGGATATTTATCCGGAATACACCGGCACTGCTTACCGGGTCATCCTGAACCGGCAGCAAACCCTGTCGGCCGAGCAAACCTACGCCCAGGTGCAGCAGGCTTATCAGCAGCAATTCAAACTTAGCTGGCTCAAACCTTTTGGTTTTGATGATACCTATGCGATTGCCGTGCGGCAGGATTTTGCCGCCCAGCATAATATCAGCCGCATTAGTCAGCTGCGTCCTCACGCCGAGCAGCTAAGCATTGGCTTTGCCTCTGAATTTTATGAGCGCGAAGACGGTTATCCGGGCTTGATCAGAGCCTATGGCTTTGAGTTTGGCGACACCGCGGAAATGGACATCAGCCTGCTCTATCAGGCGGCCCGCAGCGGCGCGGTGGATGTGGTCAGCGGCAACTCCACCGATGGCCGGATAGCGGCATTTGATCTGCTGGTGCTGGAGGACGATCTGAATTTTTTCCCGCCGTATTACGCAGCGCCGGTGGTGCGGCGGGAAATTCTTGATAAACATCCAGGGCTTGCCGAAATACTGGAGCGCCTGGCTGGCAGCATTGATGAGCGGCAGATGCAGGCATTGAATTATGCGGTGGATCATGGCGGACAATCGGCGCATGATGTTGCGCGTAAATTTTTACATGAACGGCAGTTGATTCATTAGTTATTGGCGTTGATGATGGTCGCGCCCGGACGCGCTTCTACGATCGGTCTAGATGGTCGCGGGCCCGGGGGGGGGAAGAAAAAAAAGAAAGTATGAGGGGGCCCCCGCGCGGCCAACAAAAAAAAAAAGTTGAGGTT
>JAJFKY010000016.1 GCA_021772975.1 Gammaproteobacteria bacterium | reverse complement strand
GTCCGGGGAGATAGTCCGGGGAGATAGTCCGGGGAGATAGTCCGGGGAGATAGTCCGGGGAGATAGTCCGGGGAGATAGTCCGGGGAGATAGTCCGGGGAGATAGTCCGGGGAGATAGTCCGGGGAGATAGTCCGCCCTGTATAAACTGTCATCCTGAGCCGTGGGCGAAGGATCTCCTCACGCTTACCCGGCTGTTATGACGAAAACATTTCCAGCCACCGCACTCTGCGCTATCAACACGCCCGGTTGCGAACGAAAGGTAACAGCAAACCGAACCTCAACGCCGTCCCTGAGCGAATAAACCCCAGCTGTTTGTAAGATCATCGCGCGCCATGCATGCCGCCTCTTGTTATCCGTGCGGCTGTGTCATAATTTGAGCATGGCATAATGCTCTGTTGAGCCTAACTCACCTTATTGAATTGATCAGGAGTTCTAAGTGGACGACAACCGTAAACGCGCGCTGGCAGCAGCACTCGGACAAATTGAAAAACAATATGGCAAAGGCGCCATTATGCGTATGGGCGATGGCGGCGCAGCGCCCGATATCGAAGCGATTTCGACCGGCTCACTCACCCTGGATATTGCACTGGGCATCGGCGGCCTGCCGCGTGGCCGGGTGATAGAAATCTACGGACCGGAATCGTCCGGTAAAACCACTCTGGCCTTGCAGGCCGTTGCCCAGGCCCAGAAACTGGGTGGCACCGCGGCCTTTGTGGATGCCGAGCACGCGCTGGATACTAACTACGCCGGTAAACTGGGGGTTGATATTGATGACCTGCTGGTTTCTCAGCCCGACACCGGCGAGCAGGCGCTGGAGATCACCGACATGCTGGTGCGCTCCGGCGCGGTTGATATTGTGGTGGTCGATTCGGTCGCGGCCCTGACCCCCAAAGCTGAAATCGAGGGCGAGATGGGCGATTCGCACGTTGGTCTGCAGGCACGCCTGATGTCACAGGCATTGCGCAAGCTGACCGGCAATATCAAACGCTCCAACTGCATGGTGATTTTTATCAATCAGATCCGCATGAAGATCGGCGTGATGTTCGGCAGCCCGGAAACCACCAGCGGTGGTAACGCGCTGAAATTTTATGCTTCGGTGCGCCTGGATATCCGCCGCATCGGCGCGCTCAAGCGTGGTGATGAAGTGATTGGCAATCAGACCCGCGTCAAAGTGGTCAAAAACAAAGTTGCGCCACCCTTCCGGCAGGCTGAGTTTGAAATCCTGTACGGCGAGGGCACCTCCCGTGAAGGCGAACTGATCGACCTGGGCGTGGCCCACGAGCTGATCAAAAAATCCGGTGCCTGGTACAGCTATGGCGAAGAACGCATCGGACAGGGCAAGGACAATGTTCGCCTCTACCTGAAAGACAATCCAGCCATGGCCGATGAAATCGACAAATTACTGCGCGATAAGCTGCTGGCCAAAACGCCGAGCGAGGATGCCGAACAGGCCGAGCAGGCGACGACTGAATAAACCCGCGGCCGGTAGCCGACCCGGACAACATCATGAGCAAGGATAGTGACAGCGCCGCCAGACAACTGGCGGTTAAGCTGTTGGCCCGGCGTGAACACAGCGCGCAGGAACTGCAGCACAAGCTGGCGCAGCGCGGCTATTCCGAGCAAACCGTCAGCCAGGCGCTGGCATGGTGTCAGCAGCATGATCTGCAATCAGATACCCGTTACGCCGAAGCCTACGCCAAACAGCGGGCCGGTCGCCTGTATGGTCCGTTGCTTATTCAGGCAGAGCTGCGTCACAAAGGCATCACTGATGAGCTGGTTGCAGACGCGATGGCCAAGCTTGAGGATGACTGGCTGGCTGCCGCGCTGCGCTTTCTGGGTAAACGGCGCGATGATTTATCCGATTATGCGCAACGTGGGAAAGCTTTCCAGGCCTTATGCCGTAAGGGGTTCAGCAGTGATGTTGCGAGGCGAGCACTGGCTGCATGTCAGGCCGAGGATTAGCTATTTGCCGTAAGAAAAAGAATTTATCCACGGACTACGCGGCTGCATTGCTGTTTTGAAGGTCACTCTTTTTAGACCGAGTCCTTTTTTCATTTAAGGGTACAAGCGCCATGTTTGTGGTTTGAGCATCCTCCAACCAGGTTTAGGGTTAGACAGTTGAGATCATCACGATCATCGGTGAATAAGACCATTGTAAAAATGGCTTGACGGCACCGAACACTTTCTTCAGGGCGAGCGAGATCGTTGCTTTAATACAGAGTTGTGGATTTTAGCCCGCTGAATAGCCGGACTTGTTCTTGAGTAGCACCGCGATTATTTCAAGCACTTTCCAAACAACAAGCAGGACGATGATCGTCATAGCATCATTTGGGATTAAAGGGACATTTTGGCAAGAGGTATATAAACAACCCATCAGAAAGGTGGATTCCTGCCCGCGCAGGAATGACAGTATTTTTGGATTTCCATCGGATTTATTTCGTTTATACACCTCACATGTAAAATAAGGATTTTTTAATCTGTGGATAGTTATGTAATCTGTAGCTAAGCTCTTATCAGAACCGATAGGTATATTCCACGCCCCAGGTGCGCGGTTCATTGACAAAACCGGTCAGATTATTGAAATCAATTCCACCGACCAGGCTGACATTATTGGTGACGTTGCGTACAAACACGGCTGCTTCCTGATCACCCAGATCCCAGGCATAACCCACCCGCACCCCGCCTTCCAGCAGATCATCGCCGGTAAACTCCTCCGATTCATACAAAAAGAATGAAACATCCGAGCGGTACGCCCAGTCGGTGTAAATAAACACTTCTCCACTGGGCAGGGGAATAGCGTAACGAGCAGTCGCATTCGCGACCCACTCCGGCGCCTGCGGCAATGAGTTACCATCGATCAGCACCGTGCCATCAACCGGCCCGGCCGGATCCAATACGGTACAGGGCGCACCACAGGGCTGGACCGCCAGGGTCTCGTCCTGAATTTCCGTATCGTTGTAACTCAGACCGACGGTGACATCCAGGTTATCGGTCACATACGCTTCAATATCCAGCTCAAAGCCCCGGCCAACGGTTTTATCCGCATTGATCAGGGTGTTGAAATTGGTCTGACCACCGACCGCGGTCAACTGCTGATCATCAACCACATAATTGAACACCGAAAAATTCACCCGCGCCCGGCCACCGGCCAGCAGCGACTTAACGCCCACCTCATAAGACACCACGGTTTCGGTATCAGCGACCGAGACGATATCGCCAAACAGCAGCCGCCCCTGAATGCTCGGCGCCCGGAAGCCACGTGCAACCCGGGCATACGCACTGACGTTCTGATTGAAACTGTAGTTACCGCTGATGTCCCAGCTAAGCTCGGTATCATCCGGATTCGCGAACAGCGGGCCGATCGGCCCTGCCCCGATCGGCGATTGGGTGCGCTCGGCGATAAAATCCTTGTCGTCATAGGCAAACCGCAGGCCGGCGCGCAGATTGAATTTTTCGGTCAGGTCGTAATCGGCTGAACCGAAAATGGCAAATGCATTGGTTTCCTGGTCCTGGACCGCAAAGCCGTTCTGAGTATTGCCCGCCAGACTGTCCAGATTAAAGCTTTCGATGGTCAGGTCTTCATAAAAATAAAACACCCCGACCTGCCAGTTGAGGCGGTTATCGCCACTCGATGCCAGACGCAGCTCCTGGGTCAATTGCAGATGATCAGGGATGCCATCGGCGGTTTCCGCCGGGAAAGCAATATTGCCCGGACCTGAAGGCGGTGCGAAGCTGGCACCGAAGCCACCGTCAATATCGCCCTGACCGAAATAGTGCAGCGTTTCCATGCCGGTAATCGAAGTCAACTCTACAGCCCCCAGATTCCAGCGCAGCCGGGCGCTGGCGCCCAACTGATCAAGCTGCTGGGTATTCAAACCATCGATGGCCACTTGTTTGCGCTCAAAATCTTCAATCAGCTCATTGCTGCCAGGCTCAATGATATTGGCCCGGAACAGCCGCGCCGTGCCGTCCAGGGTACGGCCATGGATGTTGAACAATGCTTCAAAATCATTACCGCCGTCGTATAAAAACTGCACCCTTACCGCGGCATCATCATAGCCACCCAGCGCGTTTTCCGCGCCGCTGAAGTTGTTGTCAATAAAGTTACCGGAACGCTGATACAAGCCGGAAAAACGTGCTGACCAATTGTCACTCAACCCGCCTCCAACCGCGCTTTCAAAGTTGATGTTATTAAATGATCCGTAAGACAACTGCGCATAGCCTTCGGTTACCTGAGAAGGCCGGCGCGAATCGAACTTGACGATACCGGCCGGGGTATTGCGGCCAAACACCGTGCCCTGCGGTCCACGCAGATTTTCGACCCGATCCAGATCAAATACCGGAAAGCCTTTCAGCACCGGGTTTTCCAATACGACGTCATCATAAACCTGGGACACCGGCTGGGATGAATTCAAATCAAAATCAGTATTGCCGTAACCGCGAATATAAAAACGCGGGAAGGCCCGACCGGATGACGATTCAATCTGCAAACTGGGCAAACGCGACGACAAAAACCGGATATCGTCTCCGCCGGAGGCCAGTATATTCAGCTTTTCACCGGTCAGCACCGCAACTGACACCGGCACTTCCTGCAAATCTTCTGCGCGCTTTTGCGCCGTTACCGTCACCGCTTCAAGTGTTTTCACCTGACCTTCGGTTGGTTCATCAGCATTGTCAGAACTCTGGCTTTGCGCCTGGCTCACCGAACAGGCCAATAGCATCGACACTGCCACAGTAATATTGGACCTCCACTTGCAGTCATACATCTAAAACTTCCTTATCGATTATCGGGGCAGGTTTTCCTGTGATTGATGCCAGACGGGTTTCGGAACCAGTGTGCTACTACCGGGCTTAATTCAGTTAAGCTGCCAGCCGGCTTTGTACACCAGCCGGCCGGGAGTGAAAACCACCGACCACTGGCGTTCCAGCATGCAGACCGCGCAGAAAGTTATCGCGACAAAGTCGTTACTGATCGGTTTTCCGCTGTCCCATGACAGGCAGCATGGTGACCTTTTCTCCCGTTTCCCGGTCACGGATTTTACACAGCCCCCGGGCCTTGACCTGCTCCACCCTGATCACATTGTGCATGGGGATATGCAAAACTTCGGAGTCAGCAAACTCTTCCCGGATGCGCTCCTCGGTCGGGTCGATCACCATTCCCTCCAGACTGAACTGCAGGTCGCAGATTTCTATAAAACCGTACAAGCCACTGCTGGTAACGCCGCCGGCGAACAGTTCGTAGACTTTGCCGTGATTGAGAAAAATAATTTTATATAACAGAGTTTTCGACATATTCCGTTTTAACAGTTGGTAATTTCGGGCTTTACAGCTGCCCCAGTATGCGGGAAAGTGGCCGTAGCATCTGAATCAGCATACCCGCCAGGATCCCCATTCCAAAACCGACCACATGCACACGCCATGCTACGTCACCCGTGACCGGCCCCTGCACAGTGTAAATCACCTGCAAGGCAAACCACGAACCAATCACCAGCAGGGCGGGCAGTCGGGCAAACTTCAAATACAGACCCAACGGGATATACAAGCCGAGCCGACGGCGCGGATACAACCATAGATAGCAACCGATAATCGCTGAAACGCCACCGCTGGCGCCGATCACCGGTGTGATCTGATCCGGTAATTGGAAAGCCAGCATTAAATTGCTGATTCCACCAGCGATAAAAAAAGTCAGGGCAAAGGCAAAATGCCCCGCGAAACGCTCCACCGTCAGCCCGAACGCCCACAAATAAGCCAGATTGCCGAGCACATGCAACCAGCTGGCGTGTATCAACAGCGCACTCAGCGGTGTCAATACCGCAGCGGTCAGCCAGTTAGCGGGACTTTGTTGAAACACTGACTGCAGCCGGGCGGGCACCACCCCCCATTGCTGCAGCAGACTGGTACGCTCCGCGACATCAGTTACACTCAGATAACCGGTAACCACCAATATTGCGGCTGACACCAGACACACCAGCCAGGGCACGACCGGCTCGATGCGTGTCCCTTCGCGGAAAATAATCGGCGCTTGCTGCATAGTTCAAAGACCCTGGCTGATACCCGTCATAATCGCGCGCATATTCGCAGGCCTGGAGAACGATCCGGAGAGGCCCATAACGCGCGGGTGGCAAACACTGTCAGATATTGCTTACTGATACTCGAAAACGTAGCCTTGAAACTCCAGAATCAAGGAACTGCGTTTGATTTCAACCACTTTTACCGCGTCGTTTTCCGGCACGGTATCGCCCTCAAACAGGCGTTTTCGACCGATAATGACAAAGCGCTTTTCCGGTGATTTATCATAGACCCGAATACTGATCGGCAGCTCGGGCAGGGCCTGCCGAATATCAACCGGTAATTCAAAATAACTGATATAAGCCGGCCGGTCAGGCTGCCAGACCTGTTCCTGCGCCTGTTCCTGCGCGTCAGCCTGATCGGCTGTTGCGCCGGGTTGCTGCGGCGAACTACCCGAGCCCGTTCCCTGCACAGCCGCCGCGACGCTTAACTCCGGCTGCGCCGGCTGGCTCGAACCGGCCTGGGTGTTATCAGCCGCTGGTGTGGCTGCTGTCTGCTGCTGGGCGGCGATGGCACTGGCCTGACGCGCGGCAATCTGTTCCGCCAGCGCATTAAAATCACTGACCGCCTGCTCGCTGTTGCGGGGCGTGAGGGCAGACGGCAGACCGGCAGACTGTGATGACTCCGGTATGGGTCGCTGATCATGCACGGGATCAGTTGCGCGGCTGTCGCGGCCGGCGGCATTGGCGGCAGCTGCAGGCGCGGTTTCAGCCAGCGGCTGTACGGCACTATTGATTTGCTCGACTGCCGCCACCGCTGGCTCGGCAGGCTGTTCGGAACTGCTCTGCAGGAACAGCAGCCAGGCCAGCAATACCATCACCACTAGACCCAGGGCCAGCCATAGCTTCCTTATCCGCCGGGCTGGTGGCTGGCTGGTAGCTATGCTGGGAATCTGGATGCTTGGCGTTTGACCCAGCCGGCGCTGCTGTTCTGATTTACGCAACGCATCAAGTAAAAAAGACACTGATTAATCTCCCTCGGCCAATAGCGCCGGATTGGCGGGCAGCTCGACGGCTTGAGCAACAGATGTTAGCAACTCTGGTGTGCCTGCGCTGGCCGCACACAGAAACAGTTTGGATTCCTGACCCAATACACGATCGGCACGCAAGCCATTGCGAGCTTGAAAACCAGCCACCCAGGCAGCAAAACCGGCGTCAAAATCCTCCGTCAAGCGGCCTTGGAAAGGCTGTTCCAACAAGCCTGCGGCCAATTGCTTCAGACGTCTGATTTCCGGGTCCTGCATACCTGCGCGCCAGGTCTCGCTGGACCCTGGGCAAACCGCCACATAGCTGCCATTCCACAAGTCCCGCAAGGCGGCAATTTCCAGCCAGCGGCTGTTATGCCCGTTATGCAGTAAGACCTGATCATGCCGCATACCTTCTACCAGCACAGCTGAGGCACCGTTCTGCAGTTCTATCAACACCGGCAGATTCAGTTGCCGGATACGGCTCCAACTGCCCGGCTGACGGGTGCAAAAAACACCAGTAGCAGCCGGACTGTCGGCCCCATCAACGGCACAGGCGCTGATAATGCGCTGCTGATCCAGCCGCCACAGCGCAGCCCAGTGTGACCAGATATCCGGCGTGTGGGCGTCTGACAGCCAATCCGCGAGAGCCGGCCGGCCGGCTGCCGGCAATGCGGCGCCCACAGCAGCAGTAATAGCACCATCTGCCGTACCAGCATCTGGCAACGCTGAGACAGCATTATTGGGACCTGCCTGTGCTACAGCGCTGCTATCAGCCGGAACATTCAGACTGTTACCCACTTCCGATGGCGTTGCCGGTGCAGTAGCACTCGCAGTCGCTGTGGCCGGAGCGGATTGCTCCGGCCACAGCAGATAACCAGCGTAACCGGCGGTTATCAGCACCAGCAGCAATGCCGCCAATTGCCATGGCCGGGCGCCGGACCAGCGATTGGGGCGTGTCTGATATTCGCCGGACACTTCGCGACCGGCCTGACGGATCAGTTCCGCATTGATGACCTGACTGTCCGACGCATAAGCCCCCAGCAGCGCGCGGTCGGCGAGGATATTGATCAAGCGCGGCACCCCGCCCGACAACTGAAACAGCGCGTGGTAACCGGACCGATTAAATAACGGCCGCGCACAGCCCGCCACTGCCAGCCGATGTTTGACATAGGCCTGCGTTTCGGCCTGATCCAGCGGCTGCAGGTGATAACGGGCGGTAATCCGCTGCGCCAGCTGGCGCAATTCCTGGCGCGCCAGCAGACTGCGCAGCTCCGGCTGCCCAAGTAAAATGATCTGCAACAGTTTGTCGGTATGCGTTTCCAGATTGGTCAGCAGACGCACCTGCTCCAGCGAGTCGCGGCTCATGTTCTGAGCTTCATCGATCACCAGCACCACGCGCTCGCCACTGGCATGTGCTTCCAGCAGATGCGCGTACAGGCGATTAACCAGTTCGTGACTGGATTCGGAGCGGCCATGCGCCAACTGCAATTCGGCACAGATGGCCTGCAGCAACTCGCGTGGTTTGAGCATCGGATTAAGGATCAGGGCAATCCGGGTGTGCTCGGGAATCTGTTCCAGCAGGCAGCGACATAAGGTGGTTTTGCCGGTCCCTACTTCGCCGGTCAACTGCACAAATCCGCCACTGCCACCCTGGCCGATACCGTACAGCAAATGCGCCAGGGCATCTTCATGCCGACGGCTCAGGTACATGTAGCGCGGATCAGGGGTGATCGCGAACGGTGCCTGCTTGAGTCCGAAATAGTCCAGGTAAATACTCATAGCTCAATCTGAATGACTGCTGCTCTAGTCTGACATTGCCAGCAACGAAGCGTTGCCTCCAACCGCCGCGGTGTTGACGGTCAAAGTGCGTTCCGTCACAAACCGCAACAGATAATGCGGACCACCGGCTTTCGGACCGGTTCCGGATAAACCCTCGCCACCAAACGGCTGCACACCAACCATCGCACCGGTCATATTGCGGTTGACATAGGTATTGCCGCAGCGCACCCGCCCGGCGATATAGTCCTGGATGCCATCAATCCGACTGTGGATACCCAGCGTCAAGCCGTAGCCGGCGGCATTGATATCGTTGATCACCTTATCCAGATCACGCGAGCGATAGCGGATGACATGCAGAATCGGACCGAATACTTCGCGCTTAAGTTGCGCGAGATGTTCAATTTCGAAAGCGCAGGGAGCAAAGAAATAGCCGCCGGAAAGCTCATCGGGCATCGGCACGCTGGCAATCTCCCGGCCTTCTGACAACATGCGTTCACGATGCGCCTGCAGCATTTCCAGGGCATCACGGTCAATAACCGGACCCACATCAGTGGTCAGCAGACCGGGCAGACCGATCCGCAGTTCCGCCATGGCGCCCGCCAGCATGTTGATAATCCGATCCGCCACATCGGCCTGCAGATACAGCACCCGCAAAGCCGAACAACGCTGTCCGGCACTCAGGAAGGCCGAACTGATCACGTCCTTGACAACCTGCTCGGGCAAAGCGGAGCTGTCGACCAGCATGGCGTTCTGGCCGCCTGTTTCAGCAATCAGTACCGGTAATGCGCCACGCTCACGTGCCGCCAGTGAGCGATTGATCCGTCTCGCGGTCTCGGTGGAACCGGTAAATGCCACCCCGATCACCCGTTCGTCGTTGGTGAGCTGCGCGCCTACCGTGGCGCCGTCACCCGGCAACAGCTGCAGCGCGTCGCGTGGAATTCCGGCCTGATGCAGTAATTGCACCATCGCATCAGCAATTAATGGTGTTTGTTCGGCCGGCTTGGCCAGCACCGTATTACCCGTCACCAGCGCGGCGCTTACCTGGCCGGCGAAAATAGCCAGCGGAAAATTCCACGGGCTGATGCAAACAAAAATGCCCCGCCCCACTAACCGCAATTGATTGCTTTCTCCCGTAGGCCCCGGCATTTTTTCCGGATGGAGCAATAACCGCCGCGCCTGCTGCGCGTAATAACGCAGGAAATCAATGGCTTCACGCACTTCGGCAACCGCATCGCGCACCGTTTTACCCGCCTCACAAATGGCCAGCGCCATAAACCTTGCCTGCTGCGCCTGCAGCAGGTCAGCAGCCCGCTCCAGCAGCTCAGCGCGAGCCTCAACAGGCGTCCCGCTCCAGGCGGTAAAACCCTGCTCGGCTGCATCCAGCGCTGCGGCCACTTCAGTCTGGGTGGCATCGGTCACGTAACCAACCACTTTTTGCGGCTGGGCGGGATCCGCCACGGTATGCTGCGCCAGGCGTGCCTCATCATCGGTGGCGATCAAAGCAGCTGTTTCCAGCGGTAAATTCAAACTGCCGGTTAACTGTTCCTGCAGGCTTGCCAGTGCCAGTTCATGCGCCAGCGCGATGCCGTCAGAGTTGCGCCGGTTGGGAAATATGCCAGCCGGAGGTGGAATCTGCGGGTGAGGAATCTGCTCCAGTGCCTGCAGTTCGCTCCATGGATCACCGACGATTTCGCTGATCTCGAGGGTCTGATCATTGATGCGATTAACAAACGATGTATTGGCGCCATTCTCCAGTAAACGCCTGACCAGATAAGGCAGCAGGTCTTCATGACTGCCGACTGGGGCATACACCCGACAGGCGCCATGCAGATCGGGATTCTTTTTGACTTCGCCATATAAATCCAGCCCCATGCCGTGCAGGCGCTGATACTCGTAATCCAGCCGGTCACCGGCCATCGCCCGGATGGCGGCGATGGTGTGCGCATTGTGGGTAGCAAACTGGGGATAAAAAGCCTGCCTGTGCCGCAGCAGGCGCGCGGCACAGGCGATATACGATATATCGGTACTGAGCTTGCGGGTAAACACCGGATAACCCGGCCAGCCTTCCATTTGCGCCAGTTTGATTTCGGTATCCCAGTACGCGCCCTTGACCAGCCGCACCGGAAAACGGCGGCCACATTGCGCGGCCAGTTCAGCCAGCCAGTCAATCAGATACCAGCAGCGTTTCTGATAAGCCTGAATGGCCAGACCGAGTCCGTTCCAGGCCTGTATCGAGGGCGCACGCGCAACCCCGGCGAACACTTCCAGCGACAGCATCAGACGCTCGGCTTCTTCGGCATCCACGGTCAAGGCGATATTGTGCTGCGCGGCGCGTTCGGCCAATTGCAGCAGTCGGGGAGTTAACTCCGCCAGCACCCGGCTGCGCTGCGCATGCTCATAGCGCGGATGCAGCGCGGAAAGTTTGACTGAAATGCTCGGCGCCGCGTAAATATCGGCTTCCTTATTACTCGCCCCGATCGCGTCTATCGCCTGTAAATAAGCCTGCAGATAGCGCTTGGCATCAGCCGCGGTCAGCGCCGCCTCGCCCAGCATATCGTAAGAATAACGATAAGCCTGATTGTGTTTTTTCCGCGAGCGCTCCAGGGCAGCCTGAATGGTGCGGCCCATGACAAACTGGTGACCCATGATTTTCATTGCCTGACGCACCGCCAGACGCACTACCGGTTCACCACTGCGATTGGCCAGTTTGCCCAGTACCGCGCTGAAATTACGCTGGGTCGACTGACTCAACTGGACCATTTTGCCGGTCAGCATCAGCCCCCAGGTGGAAGCATTCACGAACAACGAGGAACTCTTGCCCAGATGCGACTCCCAGTTGGCATCAGCCAGTTTATCGGCAATCAGTTTTTCGGCCGTCTCATCATCTGGAATACGCAACAGTGCTTCCGCCAGACACATCAGCACCACGCCTTCTTCGGAGGACAGGTCGTACTCCTGCATGAACGCATCCAACGGCCCCTGTTCTTCACTCTGGGCACGTACCTGGGCCACCAGCTGCCCTGCCTGCGTCAGAATACCGGCCTGCGCCTGTTGATCCAGTGGTATCTGCTGCTGCAACATGCTGACGTGTTCGCTCTCGTCAGCAAACCAGGCCTGCTGCATGGCACGGGCCTTCCCCTCCAGGCGAGGTAAGTTCTCATCTAACATGGGCTGTGTGGTCATGGGTCGGCTTATTCCTTGAACAAATGGCTTAATTTAATACATCCGCGCACCTCAGCCTGACGAAATATCTCGCGATTATCAATCACAAGCATTGCTGCGCAATCAGGCGCTAGTTTACAATGTACGGCTGGTGATAAGGCGAACATTGTGATCAACATCCGGTTGCCACAGCTGAGATACGCATAACGGCATGGTTAACCACTGGGAACAGCACGTCACTGAAACCGGCACCGATTATATGGTGCTGCAGGCCCGGGCCAACTGCTCCAGCAGTTTATCCCAGCTTGCGCTGGTGTTTGCGTGGCTTAGCGCTGTCACCCTGTTGATCGCAATCTATCTGGCCATCCAGGGATTCTGGCCGGTGCTGGCGTTTGCGATAATCCATCTGCTGCTGGTGGGATGGGCATTGCGCATGGCCTGGCGGCGGAATTGGCGGATGCTGGAAGTGCGGATCGATCCGCAGCACATCCGTGTGCTGATCAACCAGGCCGGAATGCTGAGTGAAAGCCAGTTAACCACCGGCTGGACCAGAGTGGTCTATCACCCCGGACAGCCACCGGCCAGAGATAACCGGGTGCTGTTAAGCTGCCAGGGCTGCTGCCTGGAGCTGGGACAGTTTTTGAACTGTCAGGAACGTGAACTACTGGCGCAACGCCTGCAATCAGGCTTGCAAAGGCACAGCTTGCTGCATACCAGTCTGCCGTCCAGTACGGCAGCCGGATCGCAACTGATTGCCTGATGGCTGGCCGGTGATTTGCGCTGCACCTGACAAAACGGTTTTTGCAATGCGATTGCCAACTTGCTTACGCAATCGAACAGGAATAGACGTAACATGAAAAAACAGAATATTGTGGTCGTGATACTGGCCGTGCTGGCCGGGTTGTTACTGGCGGTGTGGGGAATGTTTGCGGTCGGCGACAACATGCCGCGTGGCGTGACCGAATTCAGCCGTGAGGCCTATGACCTGCATATGATCATTTTATGGATTTGTGTAGTGATTGGCGTACTGGTGTTCGGCGCCATGTTCGTATCCATTATTCTGCATCGCAAAAGCCGTGGCGCGGAAGCTGCTCAGTTTACCCACAGCACCAAGGCCGAGGTTGCCTGGACAGTGATTCCGATCATTATCCTGGTGGCTATGGCGATCCCCGCTACCCGGGTACTGATTCTGATGGAAACCACCGCCGGTTATGAGATGGATATCAAAATTACCGGCTATCAGTGGAAGTGGCACTACGAGTACATGGGCGAAGGCGTCAGCTTTATCAGCTCACTGGATTCGGCCAGCAATGCGGCGCGCATCAAGAATTCCGGCATTGATCCCGCCAGCGTTGATAACTACCTGCTGGAAGTCGATAACCGGCTGGTCATTCCAGCCGATACCAAGATTCGTTTTCTGCTGACCGCCGGCGATGTTATCCATTCCTGGTGGGTGCCGGAACTGGGCTGGAAACGCGATGCGATTCCCGGGTTGGTTAATGAAGCCTGGACCGAGGTGTCCGAGCCGGGCGTCTATCGCGGCCAGTGCGCCGAGCTGTGCGGCAAGGATCATGGCTTCATGCCGATTGTGGTTGAGGTACTGCCGAAAGCCGAATTTAATCAATGGCTGGTTGAGCAGAAAGGCCCGCAGGATGACCTGGATACCTCCGGGTACGCGGAAGCCGGTGATTCGGCCGCGGCTGATACCGCATTGACATCCACCGTTAACTAATTAAATGACTGGTAAATAAGGTTATGAGCAACACTGCTGCAGTACAAGAACATCACGACGACGCACACCACGGACCCGCCAAAGGCCTGATGCGCTGGGTTTTCACCACCAATCACAAAGATATCGGCACGCTGTATCTGCTGTTTGCCCTGCTGATGTTTCTGGTTGGTGGTTTCATGGCGATGATTATCCGCGCCGAACTGTTCCAGCCGGGACTGCAACTGGTAGACCCTGAATTCTTCAATCAGATGACCACCATGCATGCGCTGGTGATGATCTTCGGTGCGGTGATGCCAGCCTTTGTCGGCCTGGCCAACTGGATGGTGCCGATGATGATCGGCGCACCGGATATGGCGCTGCCACGGATGAACAACTGGAGCTTCTGGATTCTGCCGTTTGCGTTTGTCATGCTGCTGTCCACACTGTTTATGCCGTCCGGCGGCCCGGCCGGTGGCTGGACCCTGTATCCGCCGCTGTCGCTGCAAACCGGCAACAGTTTTGCGTTCGTCATCTTTGCCATCCATATGATGGGGATTTCTTCCATCATGGGTGCGATCAATATCATCGCCACGATCCTGAACATGCGTGCACCCGGCATGACGCTGCTGCGCATGCCGCTGTTTGTATGGACCTGGCTGATCACCGCATTCCTGCTGATCGCGGTCATGCCGGTGCTGGCTGGAGCAGTCACCATGCTGCTGACCGACCGGTTTTTCGATACCAGCTTCTTTAACGCCGCCGGCGGCGGCGATCCGGTAATGTTCCAGCATATTTTCTGGTTCTTCGGTCATCCCGAGGTTTACATCATGATCCTGCCCGCGTTTGGCGTGATCTCGGAGATTATCCCGACTTTTGCCCGCAAACCGCTGTTTGGTTATTCCGCGATGGTTTACGCCACCGCGAGTATCGCCTTTCTGTCGTTTATTGTCTGGGCGCATCACATGTTTACCGTCGGCATGCCGCTCGGTGGCGAGTTGTTCTTTATGTACGCCACCATGGTCATCGCCGTGCCCACCGGGGTGAAAGTGTTTAACTGGGTCTCCACCATGTGGCGTGGCTCGATGACCTTCGAGACCCCGATGCTGTTTGCGCTGGCATTCGTGATTCTGTTCACCATCGGTGGTTTTTCCGGGCTGATGTTGGCGATCGTGCCGGCCGATTTCCAATACCATGACACCTATTTCGTGGTGGCCCATTTCCACTATGTGCTGGTCACCGGAGCGATCTTCGGGATTATTGCCGGGGTGTACTATTGGCTGCCTAAATGGACCGGCCATATGTATTCAGAACGGCTCGGCAAGATTCATTTCTGGTGGTCGACCATTTCCGTAAATGTGCTGTTCTTCCCACAGCATTATCTGGGACTGGCCGGCATGCCGCGGCGTATTCCCGATTATGCGGTGCAGTTTGCCGACTACAACATGATTTCCAGCATCGGCGGATTCGCGTTTGGTCTGGCGCAGTTACTGCTGGTCTATATCGTCTGGCAAACCGCGCGTGGTGGTCAAAAGGCCACCGCTCAGGTTTGGGAAGGCGCCAAAGGTCTGGAGTGGACGGTGCCTTCACCCGCGCCTTATCACACCTTTGAGGATCCACCGGTGATTGATGACAGCAAGCTGGCGCATGGCGACGTAGCTCATTAAGCATTACGGGTAAGCATCGATGACTTTGAATAATCAACGCCGCACCCGTATCACGGTGCTGTGCCTGGCAGGTGTGGCGGCTGGTATTTATCTGGTCTTTGTTGCAGCCGCTATGTTCGGCCAGTAGGCCCGCTGGTTTAGCGCGTCAGACTGCCCTAAAATAACTGGCGCTGCAGTTGGCAGCATAATTGTAAATTGAATAAGAGAATGACACATGGCCCACGCCAAACCTGATCACAATCATTATTACGTTCCACATCACGCCCATTGGCCGATTGTCGGCTCAATCGGTGTGACCGCATTAGTGGTTGGCGCAGCCAACATGATGAATGGCAGTGATTTCGGGGTTTACCTGATGTATGCCGGCATTGCCATCGTCGTGGTGATGCTGTTTGGCTGGTTCGGTGAAGTTATCCATGAAAGCGTGCAGGGTTTTTATAACCGCCAGGTGGATACGTCCTTCCGCATGGGCATGATCTGGTTCATCTTTTCCGAGGTGATGTTCTTCGCGGCGTTTTTTGGCGCATTGTTTTATGCCCGTGCGCTGGTGGTGCCGTGGTTGGGCGGCGAAGGCAGTGGTGCGATGACCAATGCAGTCCTGTGGCAAGGCTTTGAAGCTGTCTGGCCAACCAATGGACCGGCCAACCTGGGTGGTGAATTCCAGACCGTGCCGGCCTTCGACGTACCACTGGTCAATACCCTGATCCTGTTGACCTCCGGCCTGACCGTAACCATGGCTCACTGGGCGCTGAAAAAAGCCCAGCGCAAGGCTCTGGTGCTGTGGCTGGCGGCTACCGTCGCGCTGGGTTTTTACTTCATGTATCTGCAGATCGGCGAATATGCCCACGCTTACAATGAACTCGGTCTGACCCTGGGGTCCGGTATTTATGGCTCGACCTTTTTTATGCTGACCGGCTTCCACGGCATGCATGTCACGCTGGGCGCGATCATGCTGACGGTGATCATGTTCAGAAGTATGAAAGGCCATTTTTCTGATGAGAATCATTTTGGCTTCGAGGCGGTCGCCTGGTACTGGCACTTTGTGGACGTGGTCTGGTTAGGTCTGTTCCTGTTCGTATACGTGCTGTAAACGGCTGATTCCCTTCTGGCCGCCGCTGGCGGTCAGCACCCAGCATGTCCCGTCTGCCGGACTTCCTGATCATCGGCGCCGCCAAATGCGGTACGACCTCTTTATACGGCCAACTGCGCCAGCATCCGGATATTTATTGTTCGGAGATCAAAGAACCCACTTTCTTCAGCACTTATGGCGTGGGCGCCTGGCAGCAGGGCCTGGCCTGGTATCAGGCTTTATTTGCTGACGCCGGCGCGCAGCAACTGTGCGGCGAGGCTTCCACCAGTTACAGCAAGGCCCCCTGGTACGGGGATGCGCCGGAAAAAATCCACCGTCTGATTCCCCACGCCAAATTAATCTATATGGTGCGCGATCCGGTTGCACAGATTGTTTCGCATCATCAGCACATTCATTTTGACGAGTTGGACGAGCGCACCCTGGATGAGCGTCTGCTGCAAGATGATTTCCTGATCAAGGTGGCCTGCTACGCTTATCAATTACAACAGTACAGCGCGTTTTTTCCACAGCGGCAGATTCATATCATTCGCCTGGAAGACTATATCCAGAACAATGCGGAGGTGATGGAGGGGCTGTATCAGTTTCTTGGCGCCCGCACCCAGGCAAGCCGGCCCAACCGTGAGAACAGCCGACGGCAACGTCAGCTGTTACGCTGGAAGTGGTTGAAACGGCTGCCTTATATTCACCGGATGACACCGTTTGAGCGTCAGCGGCAATTGCCTGCATGGCTGTTACGGCCGCAGCACAAGCTTACACTGCCGGACCACCTGGAAAGCCGCCTGCGTGAAGTACTGGCCCCGGAAATGGCCGCGCTAAAGGCCGATTGGGGTGTTGCGATGCCCAACTGGTGATGCCGGCCGACCATATTCGATATGACTATCGGCATGATAAAATACTGTCATAATTGTATAACATCGACTTTCTATGAATAGCACAGACAATACCGCGTTCGAGGCTCAGGACGGGCTTTCCGGGCGCCGTTCGGTACAACGTATCAAGCAACCGCCCGCCAGTAAGCATGCGGCTGAAATCCAGGACATGGCCAGCGCCGGTCTGTGGTCACGGATCGGTACCCGCCTGTTGCACTTTACTGAACGCCGGATTGCCAGAAGTTCGCGTGCGGGTGACCTGCCGGTGTTTGACCGGGAGACTTTTGACTGGGTAGAACGCGTCGAACAGCAGACCCCGGCTATTCTTCAGGAGCTGGAAAACGTACTGGCCCGGCATGATGAACTGCCTAACTTCCAGGACGTAACGCCGGGCGTGGATGCTATCAATACTGATAACAGCTGGAAGACCTGGTTTTTCTTCGGCTACGGTATCCGTTGCGAAGAGAACTGTCGGCAGTGCCCGGAAACCACCCGCATTCTGGAAAGTATTCCCGGCATGAAAACCGCCTTCTTCTCCATTTTGTCACCACACAAACACATCCCTCCGCACTATGGCCCTTTTAAGGGTGTGTTGCGCTACCATCTCGGCCTGCAGGTGCCACAGGCCGCCGAGCAATGCCGTATCCGTATACACGACCAGATTCATACCTGGCGCCGCGGGGAAAGCCTGATTTTCGATGATACCTACAACCACGAAGTATGGAACGATACCGATGAGCAGCGGGTCGTATTGTTTGTGGATTTCGTGCGCCCGTGTCATTTTCCCGGTAACTTTTTTAACTGGCTGGTACTGACCATTGCCGCCTGGCTGCCGGCCCTGCGCAAAGCGCGTAAAAATCATGACCAGTGGGAAAAAACTTTTTTCCATTGAGCTGTCATCACTGAACAGGGAACTCAGATCGTGCTCATGCGAACCGGTCAGGTTGTTTACAAAACAGCCCGGCGAATAGTTATCAGTGTCGTCGGCGGCACCATTCTGATCATTGGCGTCGTCATGCTGTTGACGCCCGGTCCGGGGCTGCTGGGTATCGCCGCCGGCCTGGCGATCCTGGGGCTGGAATACACCTGGGCCAGACGCTGGCTGGCGGAAGTCAAAAAACGCTCCGGGCAGGCCATCGACGATATCAACAATGAAGAAAGCCGGCTGGGTGGCTATTACAGCGGTGTTAAGCTGTTTTTCAAGCGGTTGGGAAGACGCTGCCGCAATGGACTGAAATGGCTAGCACGCTCAAACTCTGAAACGCCCCCCTGAGCCAGCAGGCAGCATTTATTCCAGCCTGGCGTGAATAATCTCGAGGCTGTCCATGCGCAGCGGATAAATTGCGGTAAACTCAAGCCATGGAAAATAAGCTCAAACCTATTCAGATTCGTATTCTTGGCTGTCTGATCGAAAAACAGCACACCACTCCTGATCAATATCCGCTGACCCTGAACGCGCTGAAAAATGCCTGCAATCAGAAAACCAATCGCGAGCCAGTGGTCAGCTACCACGATGGCGAGTTAGGCATGGCTCTGAACGAACTGGAAGGCATGCATCTGGTCAGCAAGGCGTGGTCGGCGCGCTCACCCAAGTATGAACAAAAACTGCAGAAAGTGATGGAACTGGCCAGCAGCGGGCTGGCTGTGTTGTGTATTCTGATGCTGCGCGGCCCGCAAACCGCGGGGGAAATTCGAGCACATACTCATCGTCTGCATCAGTTTGATGACATTGATGACGTTGAATATGTGCTTAAACGGTTGGCTGAACGCTCCCCGCCACTGACCACGCAACTGCCCCGGCAGCCGGGCCAGAAGGAAGAACGTTACGCTCACCTGCTATCCGGTGAGCCCGTCATACCAGCCGCTCCAGCCGCCGCCAGACTGACTGAATCGCCGCTGGAGCAAAGAGTCTCTGAGCTGGAAACAACCGTTGCCCAATTGCAGGAGCGTATCCAGCAGTTCGAAACTGACGTTTAGCTGAGACACTTATAATCAGCTGACTGGATCGGGTCAGCTGGGCTTTCAGTCGTCACTTAATGCACTGGCGGCATACATCCGGCAGCGCCTGCCGGGTATAAAAAAGACCCGGCCAATGACCGGGTCCAGTTTTATGAAATCGACCGGCTACATGCCGGTTTCTCTTGTTAGCCAGTCAGATGGCTGTAAGTGTTCATACCAACAGCATAGCACAGGCATTGTCTGCTCGGCTGAATCAATTAACCATTTGCCAACTGCCATCGCGCCGGCGGCAGGCGGTACCGGTCACCGGGTTGCCGAATTCATCACTGGTCAGGATGAACTCACGGCATGGTCTGCCACGGCTGTCCTGATAGGATTCCCGTGGGGTTACCGCATACTGCTGACCGGTATCCGGGTTTACCCATTCGGAGCGGCGTCCGGACGGAGAGTGCTCCAGCGAATCGTAAATGCGGCGGCGATCACGCCTATCCATACCGCGACCGATCTCTGAGCCAATAATGACCCCCAGCAGACCACCGATAATCGCCCCCTCAGCGCCTCCACCGTCAATGGCGGTACCAATACCGGCGCCAAGCGCGCCACCGGCCACCGCGCCGGTACCACGATGGGTGGCACAGGCAGATACCAGCAGGCTCAATAACGCAGCGGCCAGAATGACTGTCAGTCGATAAGATTTGCTGTTCATAATCATACTCCAGCGTAATAAAATATCTACGGATGAGAACCGGCTGATTGTCATGCGCCGCTATCATCCACTCAGCATCAATGGCGCAGATTATAGGCAGACTTTGCTTAATAGCCGCTTAACTGAGCAAGGCCCGCTACAGCGCTAAAATAGATGCGCTAAATCATGCGCATGGGCGCCGTGTCTGCTGATCGCGGTTAGCGTGGCCCGCGGATACCGCTTTTATTCAGAACCTTCAGCAGCATGGCGGATACTGACGGGCATCCAGACACGCTTGCGACGCGCCACCCGGTCCGCCACATTTTCACCCTCGAAACTCATGCTACGCTCATTAACTCCAGGCAATTGCGTCAGTCTCAGATTGAGTGTCGCCCAACTCTGTCTTGCCTGTGTCAACACCGCACCGGCGTAGGCGCCACATTGGCGGCAAATAAAAAACTCCGCCGTTTTCAGGCCAAACACATAGCGGTTGAGCAACCGCTCGGTGCGAATGTTAATCACAGCCTGGGCAGCCGGATCCGACCAGTTCTGCGCAGCATGTATCCGACAGAAACTGCAATCACAGGCACGCGCCTCGATCTGCTGGAGGGTCAGATCGGTTTCAATCTGATAACTGAGATTACCGCAATGGCATTGGCCGTTGAGGGTGGTCATTGACTATCTCCGGTGAGATAAAAGCAACATGCGCATCCTCAGGTTACACGGATTGGGTGGGCAATGGGAAGGCACAGCGCATGCGATAAGTGCCCGAATCTCCGGATCAGATGATTGTCCGGGATAGCAATGAGAGCACCAGAAGCGGCCTATCCGCCCATTGCCCAGACCTGCGTGAGCAGCGACGCGGTGCGCCCTGCCTTTATTGGGATAGGCTGAATTCCCACGCAGAGCGTGGGAATGCTGAAAGATTATTAGTTCGGGCTATTGGTTCAGGCTATCAGTCGATTGACCCGCTGCACAAAGCCGGCCGGATCTTCCAGTTGTCCGCCCTCACTGAGCACGGCCTGCTCGAACAGCAGCTGCCCCAGATCTTCAAATTGCGCGTCATCCGCGCCGGCTACCCGCTGCACCAGATCATGCTCCAGATTAATTTCCAGATGAGGCAGACTGCCTGGGATATCCTGGCCGGCCTGCTGCAGCATCATCTGCATATGCATGGCCATGGCGTGTTCGTCCAATACCAGACAGGCGGCTGATTCGGTCAGACGCCGACTGGGCCGAACTTCCTGAACTTTGCCGTCCAGCAGCTTCTGCAAGCGCTCCATCAGCTTTTGATCATCTTCGGACAGTTCCGGTTGTTCCTCTTTATCCAGTTCGCCCTTGGCAATGGATTTGAAGGATTTGCCGCCGTATTCGTGCCAGTAACCCATCACCCACTCATCGATGCGGTCGCCCATCAAAATCACTTCAATACCCTGTTTCCGGAACCACTCCAGGTGTGGACTGTTGGCCGCGGCTTTGGGATTATCGGCGGTGATATACCAGATGTGCTCCTGGTCAGCCGGCATGCGCTCAACATATTCCTGCAGCGAGGTTAATTCACCGGCTTCGGTTTTAGTGGATGGAAAGCGCAATAAATCCGCTACCGCCTCGCGATTGGCATGATCCTCAACAATGCCTTCTTTGAGTACTGAGCCGAATTGCTTCCAGAACTTCAGATATTGCTCTTTGTCTTTGCCAATTTTCTTGAGCATATCCAGACTGCGTTTGACCACGGCACTTTTAATCTTGGTCAGCAGCTCGTTTTCCTGCAGAATTTCGCGCGATACATTCAGCGGCAAGTCCGAGGAATCAACCACACCCCGGATAAAACGCAGGTAGCGCGGTACCAGTTGTTCAGCGGCATCCATAATAAACACCCGCCGTACATATAATTTCAGGCCGGAGCGCTCATCACGGTTGAAAGCCATATCAAACGGCGCCTGTTCAGGCACATACAGCAGGCTGGTATAACTTTGCTTGCCTTCGACCTTGTTATGGCTCCAGCTCAGTGCCGGTTTTGCATCGTGCGCCAGGCTTTGATAGAAGTTCTGATAATCCTCGTTGCTCAGTTCCTGCTTGGGCTTGGCCCACATCGCGGTGGTGTCATTGATGGTTTGCCATTCTGGTGTCGGTTCGACATCACTGTCTTCCGCCTTGGGCGGTGTGTGCAGCATCTGAATGGGAAAACTGATGTGTCCGGAATAACGCTGGATAATTGAGCGGGTGCGGTAATCCTGCGCGAACTCCTTGGCATCATCTTTAAGCTTGATCAGCACCGTGGTGCCACGGGCGGCGCGCTCAATGGTTTCCAGGGTGTATTCACCAGTCCCTTCGGATACCCAACGAGTTGCCTGATCGGCGGGCTGATCGGCACGCCGGGTTTCCAGAGTAACCTGTTCAGCGACGATAAAGGCCGAATAAAAACCGACTCCGAATTGACCAATCAACTGCGCCTGATCAGCATCCTTGGCTTCCAGATCCTTGAGAAACTGACGGGTGCCGGAACGCGCGATCGTGCCGATGTTTTCAATCACTTCGGCATGGTTCATGCCAATACCGTTATCAGTAACGGCAATGGTATTGTTGTCCTCATCCAGCTCTACCCGAATTCGCAATTCAGCGTCGTCGGCCAGCAGTGTGTCGTCCGACAATGCCTGAAAGCGTAATTTGTCGCAGGCATCAGCGGCATTGGAAATCAACTCGCGCAGAAAAATTTCGCGATTGGAGTACAGCGAGTGCACCATCAGATGCAGCAACTGCTGAACTTCTGCCTGGAAGACATGTTGCTCAGTTTGCGGCTTGGAGCTGGGCTTGCTGCTCGCTTTAGACTTCGACTTCGACTTGGACTGGGTTTTTGATTTAGCTTTGCTTGTAGTCATGGCAAATAAATAAGCGGGAACAAGTCGCTTAAGTGGGTGGCCTGAGGTTGCTTTTCAAGCCAGGCGGCGCGCCAGCAAGGCTTGTGTCGAGATTGCCCGGGCCGGGCCAGTTTTTTGTCAGCGTGAAATCAATCCCCGAATCGGGCGGCGCGGATCAGCCAAGTCTGCTTATCGGGCTGCTTACAGCGATGGCTTGCTGAGCGGTTGTTTGCTGCGGATATAGATCGTTTTATCAACTTCCGCCACCACCTTCTGATCGGCATTGAGCACCTGCACAGTATGTTGCGGCAGGTGTTTCGCCCCGTCGGCAGTGGCCTGTCGGGCGCGCTCCAGATCCTGCTGGGTGAGTTTGAAATGGGCGCGCACGATACCTTTTCCAGGTCTGATAAAGCGAATCGTAGCGTGCTGATCCCAGACGCGGTAAGCACTGCCCAGGGCGTGCATATACATCAGCATGAAGAAGGGGTCGGTGACGGAATACAGACTGCCGCCAAAATGGGCGCCAACCGCATTGCGGTTGTACCAATGAAGTTTTAGCCGGACTTTGACCTCGCACCAGTCAGGCGCGATATATTCAACCCAAATGCCGGCGCCGCGAAACGGCGCCCACAGGTTCATCAAATGCCGGAACAGGCCCGGACGGATACTCATCAGCCAATGGCGCTGAGGTTACCCAGCCAACCAGGTCTTATTTGGTCGCCAGTTTCTCGCGAATACGGGCGGATTTACCGGTGCGATCACGCAGATAATACAATTTGGCGCGGCGAACGCGGCCTCTGCGCTTGACTTCAACCGAATCAATCAACGGGCTATGGCTCTGAAATACACGTTCCACGCCGGTGCCATGCGACATCTTGCGAACCGTAAAAGCGCTGTGCAGACCGCGGTTGCGTTTGGCGATGACCACGCCTTCAAATGCCTGTATCCGTTCGCGCTCACCCTCACGGATACGAACATTGACGACAATGGTGTCACCGGGTGCAAATTCAGGCAGTTCACGTAACTGTTCCTGCTCAATCTGACTGATAATGTTGCTCATCTCATACTCCAAAACCCGGTATCTGCCGGGTACAAAATTATCCACTGGTTGCCGGTTACGCTTCCTGATCTGCTAATGCGGCAGCCAGCAACCTTTGATCCTTTTCACTTAATACCGCACCGGCCAAAAGTTCCGGACGCGTTTTCCAGGTCGCCAGCAATGCCTGCTGACGCCGCCAGTCGGCTATCGCCGCGTGGTTACCGGACAGCAAAATCTCCGGCACCGTTTGTCCCCGCCAGTCTTCCGGGCGGGTGTAATGCGGACAATCCAGCAGACCGTTGCCTGTTGTCGCATTCTGGCTGAACGAATCCTGTTCCGCCGATTGTTGATGCCCCAGAACCCCTGGCTGCAGTCTCAGTACCGCGTCTATCACCACGCCCGCCGCCAGCTCACCGCCGCTGATCACGTAATCACCCAGTGACCACTGTTCATCAACGCAGCTATCCAGCAAACGCTGATCGATAGCTTCGTAGCGCCCGCACAGCAGGATCAGGCGCGGCCGTTTCGCCAGCTCCCGTACTGCCTGCTGGTCCAGCACCCTGCCCTGCGGACTCATGCCGCTGACCAGTGTTCTGGCCTGGTCCTGCCGCTGCACTTCAGCCAGCGTGCGTGCCAGCGGTTCAGCCAGCATGACCATACCGGGTCCGCCACCATAGGGACGGTCATCCACCTGATTGTGCCGGTCATCGGTAAAATCACGCGGATTCCAGGTGATCAACTCGACCTTGCCATCGGTGATAGCCCGACCTGTCACACCCAGGGTTGTCAACTGCTGTATCCACTCGGGAAACAGAGTAATGACATCAATACGCATAAGGTCCGCGGCAGCGCCTAAAAGTCGCTATCCCAGTCCACCACTATGCGACCGGCGGAGCGATCAATGCTGGTCACGGTCTGACCCTGCACAAATGGCACTAAACGCTGCCGTTCGCCCTCAATCACCAGCACGTCATTGGCACCGGTCTCCAGTAAATCACTGACTTTGCCAAACTCGCATCCGGCCAGGTTACTCACCTGCATACCCACCAGTTCCGCCCAGTAATATTCATCCTCAGGCAACTCCGGCAACCTGTCTCTGGCAACATGCACCTGCTGCCCGACCAATTGAGCTGCCTGATCACGGTCAGTCACGCCTTCCAGGCTGATGACGAAGTGACCGCCATGAGCACGCTGGGTCAATAGCTGTGGTGCCTGTCTGGGCGCGGCGCCCTGCTCGCCCCCCTGATCGACTAACAGCCAGGGCTGATAGCTAAAGACCTGTTCCAGCGGCTGTGTCCAAGACCTCAGCCTGAGCCAGCCTTTAACGCCATACACACCGGTGATTTCGCCAATAACAACTGTTTCCACAACGCTGTTTCAATCCATCACCCAGATTGTTGCCAGCCGACGATTGATCAGCCGGTACTGACTATGGGCTCAGGCTGCCGCGGCTTCCGCCGGTGCCTGCTCACTATCACCAGCCGAAGCGGGTGCGGGCACCTTACGCTGCTCTTTAACCAGCTTGCTGACCCGTTCACTCAACTGCGCGCCTTCGCCAAGCCAGTGATCAACACGACTGAGATCCAGGCGCAGACGTTCATCCTGGCCGCGCGCTACCGGGTTGAAAAAACCCAGTCGCTCGATGTTGCGTCCATCACGACTGTTGCGGCTGTCAGTAACCACTATGTGATAGAAAGGCTGTTTTTTGGCGCCGCCGCGGGCCAATCGTATCTTAACCATATTGCTATTCTGCCTGATCGAATCTGTTGTAATTTACAAAACTTAGCAGGCCATTATAACTGCAAAAAACGCACTTTGAAAGCACAGTGTGCTATAAATTGCTGCCTGTTGAAATCGATGAGAATAAACCCTGGACATGCTACGAATAATATCGTATATTAGCCCCATGCGTCGGCTCTGCCTTTGTATATTGATCAGCCTCCCTGCTCTGCTAGCAGAGTCGGCGCATACCTCAACTTCCACTGTACCTGATGTCGAACTGGCCGTCGAGAGCGAAACCCTCAGCCCGGCGCAGCTGCAAAGCCAGGCATCCTCGCAGGTTATCACCAGTAAAGCGCGTCAGTTCACCCATTGGCTGAGTACCGCCAAAGTACCTGATGCACTCAATCTGGTACACGGATTGATGACAGACAATGCTCTCAGCCTGGTCCAGAAGGAAGCGATCCTGTTCCGCCTTACCCATCGTCTGCGGACCCTGACACCCAATGCAGCCCAGCGGGCGGTGATGCTGGAGTTGACGGCTTACCAGAGTAAGCTGCGGATTGAGCATCACGACGACCCCCGCTATACCCAGCCCGCTTTTAATATTGCCGCCAGTGCCAACGGCGCACTTAACGAATGGCATTATCAGGAACTCAATGCACAGTTAAACAGCACCAATCTTATTCCTATCTGGCAGACTGCCGACGCCACGGAACGGCGTTACATTGTTACCGCTCTGCGCAACGCTCAGCTTGATCAGGCAACGCTGGCGGACATTTATGGCCTGATGATGCAGCAACCACTGGATTATCCGGATCTGACGATGGCTGCCGCCTATGGCAGTGGTGAGCTGGAAACAGCAGCCCAAATGGGCTCACGGGTCAGCGCATCGCTGGCACTGGACATGCTAAAAACGCTGCAGTCAGACACTAATCCATTCAGCGCCGCGGCAGCGATTGAACTGCTGACCGCCATCAGTGATCACCCTGATCCGGCCATAGCCGGTCTGGCACTGAGTGCGCTGGCCAGCCGGCACTCAGATTCCGATGCAATTGATACCATGATCAGGCAGTTGCCTGATCCGCTGCGCGGCGTCAATGCAGCCATGACTCTGGCAAAAATACTCACAGCCAGCCAGCTGCAAGAGCTGCAGGCCGAATCCGAACAGAGCAATGAAATGCTGCAGGCACGGATTCAGTTAATCCTTCAGCTACGCAGCGAAACGCCATGATGAAGGCACATACCACACGCGCACTTTGCGGTCTGGCAGTATTATTGATGGCCAGCGCCGCCGGCGCTCAGCGCCTGGTCTCGTGGACTGAAGGCCCCGGCGAGTTGGGCTTAGGCTATCCGGTTCCCATACCGCAGGATACGCCTCTGCCGTTTGATGGTTTTCGCAGCTATTCAGCACTGCATGCCCGGCACCTTGATCTGACCAACACCCATGAAGGCATCAGCCGCTTCGTTATCGGCAATACTTTTCAAGGCCGCGAGATCAGCATGTACGTGTTGAGTGACCCTGATCCGCTCACCACCGACGGCCGTACTGAAGGCAGCGTACTAATAAACGGCGGTATTCATGCGCGTGAATGGCAAAGCCCGGAGGTAGCCACCGGCATACTGGAATTAATGGCTGACCAGGCTGAAGATCAGTATTTCTATCAATACCTGCTCGAAAATATCAATGTGGCAGTGGTGCCGGTACTCAATATCGACGGATTTCTGCAGACCCAACGCTTCCCGCTACAAAACTACCTCGACAGTTTTGGCACCACCAGTAATTCACCACGTGACGGACGCATGCGGCGCAAGAATATGCGTGGCGCCGATGAAGTGCTTGACACAGTTAACGATCACCTTCAGGGCATCGACCTTAACCGCAATAACGCACCTTTCTGGGCAAGAAGGGCCGATCCGCCACCAGGCACTCAGGGGGCAAGTTCATCAGCAACACCTGAGTCAATCGTATACCACGGCACCGGTCCATTCTCAGAGCCGGAAACACAAAGCCTGTCGGCGGCGCCCGATGAACTGCTTCCCGGCTCGCAGCTGGTCACCATTGGTGATCGTTTAAGAATGTATATTGATCTGCATTCATTCACCCGAGTATTCTTGCCGACACCTTCGTTTAATAACGCCCTGATCGCTAACCAGCAGTCCGTCATCCAAGCCATGACAGGGCATCATGCCAACATTCCGGATGGCAGATTTTATTTCACTGGACAACTGCCTTCACCTGCCACCGGTGTCGGCCTTACGCCGGAATATTTCGGTACCGAATTTGATATTCCCTCCATGACGCTGGAACTGGAACCATCCGGAGGCGTGAACGGAGCCGGCGTCGAATATGGCGGGTTCAACTCCAATGGTCATTCCGGCTTCATTCTGCCGGAGTCTGAAATCCGCCGGGTGCGCGAAAATATGGCTGCCACCTTACTGGCTGGCGCCTATCACCAGGCCGGGCCTGCCGCGATACAGCGTATCCGTATCGTCAATACAGACACCAACGCGCTGGTGTTCGAATCCCGGCAATTGCCATTATCACAGCCGGGTCAGAACGCGCGTCAACAATCGCTTATGCAACTGGCGCCACTATTGCCAGGCCAGAACTATCGCGCGGAAGTCGCTTTTGATAAACCCATGCGCTGGTTAGACGATAGTGGCGAGGTGACGCCGTTCCCTGGCCAGTTTAATTCGACGGTGCCGATAACCATGCGTCTGGAGACGCCTGCTGGTAATCTGGCGGTACCTACCCAGGCCGCCGAGTGGCAGCTCGAGCCGGGCTTTTTCGGTGGTGGTTTCCAGGCCTATATGACTGACGTGGTAACCATCCCTTTCGTTATCGATGACAGCAGCGCCAACAACCAGCTTATCAATGGTTCGGTGACAGCCAATATCGCTATCACCGCCACGGATATGGTTGGTTTTGGTCTGGATGCCAACCCCACCACACCGGTCGACTGGCAAGATGGTGACTGGACAGGCTATGAGGTTGAACCCGCGCAGGGCACACCTGGCAGCACTGATCGCAGCGTCAGCGTTATCGTCAGCAGCAATAGTCAAGCGGATGGCTATATCGTAGACAATACCATTTCCGGCACCTGGCAATCATTGGCGCAGGATGGCATTGGCTACATCATTGAAATACTGCCCGATGGCCGGGTAGCAGTATCCTGGGCCACGTTTGATGAACAGGGCAACCAGCGTTGGTTAATTGGTATCGGTGAAACCCTGGGTAACCGAATTGTGGTGGATAACCTGACATTTTCCAGCGGCCCCATGTTTGGACCGGATTTCGACCCTGCCGACGCAGTGCGCCAAACTCAGGCGGGCAGCCTGGAATTTGTATTTAACGAATGCAATGCAGGTAGTGTCGAGTTCCGTGCTTTCGGCCAGACCGGACAACTCAGTGATTTTGCCCCCACTACCCAAATCGCTGGTATCGGCTGCCAGCTTGATAACGTGCAACTGCCGCCATTAGCGTTCGTCAGCGGCACCTGGTTTGACCCCAGCCGTAACAGCGAAGGTTTCACCATCCATGTGTTACCTGATGGCCGGGTGATCATGTACTGGTACACCTTCGATACCACGGGCAATCAACTCTGGCTGATTGGAGTGGGTACCGTGGATGCCGGCAACCGAATCGTGATTGATAATGTAAGGACCTCGTCGGGTGGCCGCTTCGGTAATGATTTCGACCCTGATGATGTGACCCCTACGCCGTGGGGAACGGTCACCTTTGAACTGGGCTGCGATAGCGGCACAATGATGTATAACTCCACCGATCCTGAGTTTGGCAGCGGCACACTCAATCTGATCAAGCTGACCAATATCGCGGGTGTTTCCTGCCCGCAATAAGCACAACCCAAACTAAAGCCAGAAATACAAACCATGACCTATGGCCTTTCCGGAGGCCATAGGTCATGGTTACACTGCCCGCATGTTATTTGCCGATACCAGCTATTGATTAAATCATTCAATCACCTGCGCCGCTTCTGGTCGGCGTGGCTGCGTAACCCCAAATCGGTAGGCGCCATTGCGCCCAGCAGCCCGGGCCTGGCGAAAGCCATGATCAGCGCTTTGGGCGATATCCCGGAAGGCGATATTCTGGAGCTTGGCCCTGGGACAGGGGCTATCACTGAGTTTTTATTGCAACAAACCGGCCGACATGTCATTGCGCTGGAGAAAGACCACAAAATGGCCGCCAGACTAAAACAGTTATGGCCGCAAGTGGCGATCCTGCAGGGCGACGCTCAGCAGATACCCAGATTGCTATCAGGCAGAGACAAAAAACTCGCTGCTGTAATATCTGGCTTGCCATTGCTGAATATGCCACATGAAGTGCGCAAAAATATTATTGTCGGTGCATTCGAGATGCTACAGCCTGGCGGCGCTATGGTGCAGTTTACTTATGGGCCTAATCAGCCAATACCAATAGAGTTGACTGACTCACTAGGCATTAAAGGTGAGCGTTGTGAGAAAGTCTGGAAGAATGCACCACCAGCCACCGTATGGCGATTCACCAAAACCCATCACTAACCGCAATTCCCGGTAGGCACGCACCTGCCACCCCGGCTAAGCAGCCATTATGTGCTGTTTAAAGGTAATCAAGTCATTGTCATCCTGAGCTGAAAGCGAAGGATCTCCCAAGCTACAAATAGCGTGCGGGGATTCTTCGTCAATGCATTCCTCAGAATGACGAAATATGTAACCTGTCAATAAAAAATTATCCGGGGCTGGCTGGAGGCACTGCGCTTGCCCGCCTTTGTATATTCAAATCACAACAGATTTATCGTCTTTACTGTCATTAGTGAAGCCGCCCCACATTTGAAGCCAATCCAGCTTAGACTGAAACGGTGTTATTACCCAAGCAATACCCAAAAAACACCAACCCCATACAAATCAAATTCTGCAAGACTACATAAACTATGACGGGCAATAATCCAGCCGCCTTAAACAAATTCAACGTATCCACAGCAAAAGCAGAAAATGTCGTAAATGCCCCCAAAAAACCCACCAATAAAATTAACTGTAGCCGTTCATCGATAATGGCTTTGGTATGCAACCAGCCAATCAACAAACCCGCCAATAAACAACCAATGGCATTGACAATTAAAACCCCGGTTGGCCAGGTAATATCAGCGATGATCAGATTGTGTGAATTGTTTGACCATTGAATAACCCCGTAACGCAACACCGCGCCAGCGGCCCCCGCCAACGCGATCCAGACCAGAATCACCCTGGTGGCCAGCTCAGGTCACGGCCCGCCAGTAAATGAAGATGAATATGAAAGACAGTCTGCCCGGCGGCTTCATTGCAGTTCATCACCACCCGGTAACCATCATCGGCATAGCCATTATCCCTGGCAATGCTGGCAGCTGCACGGAACATTTCACCCAGTAATCCAGCGTGTTCCAGCTGAATGTCGTTGATGGTGCGGATATGTGTTTTGGGTATGATCAACACGTGCAACGGCGCCTGCGGATTAATGTCCTTGAACGCCAACACTGAGTCAGTCTCATAGACGATATCCGCGGGTATTTCGCGAGCGATAATTTTCAGAAACAGATCTTCGGACATATGACTTCCCTGGCCAGTTATTGCAATGTGCTCATCTTCAATGTTTGCAGACCATCAGGCAAGTCCGCCTGACTCAGCCAGTCGGTAAGCTGTGCCGCACACTCGGCCGGCTCCGGCCATTCCTCGGGGCTTATCGCCGGCCAGATGCCCATCCTGAGAGCAGTACGCATGGCGCCGGGATAACAGATTAAAAAGCGCATATCCGTGTTGGTCAGTTCCTGGGACCACTGTGACGCCAGGGTTAATAAGCCATTCTGCGCAACACCGTAAGCGCCCCAGTAAGCGTGCTTGACCGCTTCCTGCTCGTTCACGCAGAACACCACCCGGCCACTCGGTGCCTGCAGCAGTAAATCCAGACAAGCCTGCAGCAGCAATTGCGGACCACCCAGATTGGCGTGCAACTCCAGCAACCAGTCACGGCCATGGGTTTGGTGCATCGGCCGCAGGCCGCCGCATTGCGCCTGACAGAACACCACCGCATCGAGACGCTCGTGCGCGGTCACTATAGCGCTCTCCATGGTTTCATAATCAGCCGGCGCGGCACCCGACAAATCCAGCGGATACAATGAAACCACAGCGCTGTATTGCGCCTGCAGCTCATCCGCCAGCTGTTCCAGTCCACGCCGGTTTTTATCCAGCAGCACCAGTTCCGGTGGCGAAGGCAAACCGGCCGCACAGCGTGCTACAGCGCTGCCCAGACCACCCGCGGCGCCTACGATCAACCACACCGGTGTGTTTATTTCGTCGGTCATAGCGCGACATAATGCCGGAAAACTGGCTGGATGCAATCCTGTCGGGGTGAATTCAGACACAGGCAGTTGACCCGGCGCCCAGAAAAAGCAATCCTTGTACGAATGTTTAACTGAGATTGCACTATGAGTTCAGTAGCCCCAACCGCCGAGATGCTTGAACAAGACCAGCTGTTCGGTCATCCGAAAGGATTGTACATCTGCTTTGCCACCGAGCTGTGGGAGCGTTTCTCGTTCTACGGCATGAAGTACCTGCTGTTGCTGTATTTGACCAAATATCATCTGTTTACTGACGCCATGGGGCTGGATGTGCTGGGTGCGTATGCCGGTCTGGTGTATGCGCTGCCGGTCATCGGCGGCATGCTGGCCGACCGTTATCTAGGTTTCCGCAAGGCGGTGGTGTTTGGTGGTGTTATGTTGTCCATGGGCCATGTGCTGATGGCGGTGGAGGGGCATCAGGCGATCAATTACGCGGCCGGCACCCTGCTGTCCAATGCACTGACCCTGGTAGACGGCACGGTACTTGCCGCCGGCACGGTGTTGACCGAAGACATCGTGATCCGTGATGTCGCGGCGCTGAATGTGTTTTATCTCGCCCTGGCGTTGATCGTGATGGGCGTGGGATTTCTGAAACCCAATATTTCCACCATTGTAGGCCGGCTTTACGAGCCGGGTGATGTGCGCCGTGATTCAGGCTTCACCATTTTTTATATGGGTATCAACATCGGTTCATTCACTGCCACCCTGCTGTGTGGCTGGCTGGGTGAAACCTACGGCTGGGGCTATGGCTTCGGTCTCGCCGGTATCGGTATGATCCTGGGCCTGATCACCTTCCTGTGGGGGCAAAAATACCTTTACGGTCACGCTGAACCCAGCAATCCGGCAGTGCTTAAGGAATCCGCCCTGGGTCCGATCAATAAGGAATGGGCCATCTATCTGGGCTCGATGCTGGCCCTGGCAGCCGTATGGTGGGTCGTTCAACGTGAGCACGTGGTGCATACTTCGCAATATGTCATGCTGGTTTTAGCGGGCTCGGGACTGATCGGCTATGCATTTTTAAAAGCCAGCCGCGAAGAATTCCACCGTATGCTGGTGCTGGTGGTACTGATCGCCTCCACCATCGTGTTCTGGGCCTTATTTGAACAATCCGCCAGTTCCATGACCTTATACGCGGATCGCGTACTGGATCGTGAAGTTCTGGGCAGCGAGGTCCGTGCTTCCCAGTTCGGATCGCTGAATGCCGGCTTTATTATCCTGCTGGCACCGGTGTTTGCCGGTTTGTGGATATGGCTGGCCAGACGCGGCTGGGAACCCTCCACGCCGGTTAAATTCGGGCTGGGCATTCTACAGGCCGGGCTGGGTTTTGGCGCCCTGGTATTCGGCGCGCAATTTCCCAACGAAGCAGGTCAGGTGGCCGCCATCTGGTTGGTGCTGGCCTATCTGCTGCATACCACCGGTGAGCTTTGCCTGTCACCGGTAGGCCTGTCTGCGGTCACTAAACTGGCCGTACCCAAAGTGGTGGGCGCGGCCATGGGCACCTGGTTTCTGGCCACTGCATTATCAGAAACACTGGCCACCCGGATGTCCAAATGGGCAGCCATTGATACCGCCGATGGCGAGGTTCAGGATGTGGCTGCTGCGCTGGCGACTTATACCGAGCTGTTCACCTTCCTGATGTGGTTTGGCATCGCCGCCGGCGTGTTTATGTTTATCATTTCGCCGCTGCTCCGGAAAGGCATGCACGGCGTCCATTAATTATCATTGCGCGGGCGGCACTGCCGCCCGCGGCTTCTGCCCATGCCCATCTACGAATATCAAGCCAGAACCGAAGCCGCCGCCTGCTCACATTGCCGCAGCGGTTTTGAGCGCCTGCAAAAACTGGCCGATGCGGCACTGCTGGCCTGCCCGCAGTGTGGTCACCCGGTACGGCGGGTCATCTCGGCGCCGAACGTACAGCGGGGCCAGGCGCACGTGCTGAAACCCAAACATGTCGAAGAACGCGGTTTTACTCAATATCGCAAGGTGGGCAAGGGGAAATATGAAAAAACAGCTGGCAAAGGCCCCGAAAAAATCAGTGGCTGAAGGATTGATCGCAGTCCTGCCAGGCGGCTGAATATCCGGCCCGCTGCAGCTTTTTTTACGAACCAAGCCGGCACCTGTGATCATCCAGATTCCGGGGTTGCTAACGACGGCTGAAACCTTTTTGCGTTTGCTGTGTATTTACCGGTATGAACGCCAATCAGGCCACTGCCGCCGGTTACCACCCCGGGAAAACAATGACAAAAGAGCACAACCCGGCTATTGATCTCACCCAACGCCGTATCGAAATGGAGCAACGCCATGCGCGGCGACAATGGCTGGTAAGGCACTGTGCGGGGGATCAGAACGCTTTTCCTGAATTGCTGCAGTGGTTACGCGCGCCGCTATACAACTATCTGATGCGTTGCGGTGTGCACACCGACTCTCGTGATGATGTGTTTCAGGAAATCTTTCTCAAAATTCATTCCGCCGCGGCCAGCTACCAGACCAGCCGCCCGTTAAGACCCTGGGTCTTCAGCATCGCCGCCAATACCGTACGCAACCATTTCCGGACCGAAAAAAACCGCCGCAGCATACCCTTGAATGATGCCTTGGAGTGTCATGCAGACCCGGCGCCAGGCACTGAACGGCAAGTCACCGCCAGTGAAGCCATCAGTTGGCTGGAACAGGCCATCATGCATCTGCCGCTGCGCTATCGGGAAGTACTGGTACTGACCATCATCCAGGGCCTGCCCCTGAAAGAGGCGGCAGCCATTCTGAAGCTTCCGCTTAACACCGTCAAAACCCACCTACGCCGCGCTCGCCTGGCATTACTTGAAGCCCGGGCCAGCCGTGAGCGGACACAGGAACACGTATGAACCGCTGTCAAAAAACTCAGCAGCAACTGGCCGAATCAGGCCCGGATGCCGTCCTTCAGGATCAGCAGCTGCAACAGCACCTGGATCATTGCCCGCAATGCTCCGAGCTGCTCGAAGCACTACAGCAGCTGGATGCCGAACTGACCGGTATGCCTGAACTTGATGCACCCGACCAACTGGTCGCCAACACCCTGCAGGCTGTCAGGCAAGCTGAACCAGCCGCCCAAATGTCCGGATTTGATCGCAACCGCTTGCGCTGGGCTTCAGGTTTTGCAGCCGTTTTCGTGGCTGTCTCGGTAGCCGGCCTGTGGCAGGCGGGATGGCGGGAAATGGTCCTGCAACGCGACTACTTAACCGATCCATTCAGTTCCACGGCATCGGCGCCTGCCAGCGACCCTGATCGTCTGAATGAGTATGAAGAAGAACAGGCACCTGATGACCATTCCAGTATTGGTCAATCGAACCGTCGCGCGGAGATCATCGAAAACCAACGCAAAAGAGAATTGAATTCGCGTATCCAAAACAAATCTGCCCGCCAAGCTGAACCCGCCGCTGCCCCTCCTGAGCTTCCTGCCGCAGGCGAAATAGCATTCCCCGGAGGCGCTTCTGATACTAACCCCACTGATAATATACCCATGCCGGCGCGTTCCGTGCCAACTGGATTACAGCGGGTAGACACGACCGGCTCGCGCGTATCACAGGTAGATCCCAAGAGCCCCCGGCAGAGCAGCTACATCCCACTTCAGGACAGCTCTGAGTTACGCGGCAATGACAAGGATCAGCAACAGGCCTATCAACAAAACCTCCGGGAGCAATTGCTTAACTCCCAGACACTCCCTCGGGATGAGCTCAAAGCGCTTGCAAAGACTATTGCTGATGGACGCCTGCCCACTGAACAACCAAGCCCTGGTGATAATCCACCCGCTGAATTGGTTCGTATAGCGACAACCGGTGGGTCTCTCTCAGCTGGGGAGAGCGCTGAATACCGTGCTCAGGAAAAACGTCAACGCGACCAACAGGCGCTTGATTATCACCTGACTGAGCAAACGGGCGGATTGGAACCGGCGGAGATTGAAAGCGTTATTCCACAATCCCCTGCTGAGCCTGTTGCCGAAGCACGCTTCGCCAATAAGCAGCGCAACCCAACCACAGGTTCCGGTAAAGCCGATCAAGCGCCCGGTCAGGAAATTCGACGGTCGCCACCAGTGGATCAGGCACAGCAGTTCCTGAATCAGCTGGACTCCCTGGATGGACTGTCATATCAATCCGCCAGTGGTTACTGGGCCAATAACTACGTTCCCGGTGATCCGGTCATCGCTTTTCTGCAATCACAACTGAAACAAAGAGAAACCAATGTAAGCATTGATCATAGCCGTCTGCAGCAATTGGCCCAGCCTATCTGGCAGCCATTTGATATGCCTGCCGAGGCTGCACTGGCAACCTATCTGCACAGTGACAAATCCCATATCGATGGCCCCACCAGACTGCGCCTGCAGGTTGGTTTACAAACCAGCGAACACCGCGGCGGACAACGTCCGGCCATGAACCTGGCAGTGGTTCTGGATTTGCAGGATGCCACCAGGACACAGTTCAGCACTGAAATCCGTGCATTGTTAGATGCCTTGCAGGCAGCCAGGCAAACCGGTGACCGGTTTTCGTTAACCATTGCCGGACAACCCGGAGGCGTGCTGATCCCGGCCGGCGAGTTTCGCCATGGAACAGTGGCTGTCGCTGTCAATCAGATGTTCGATGATGCCGCTCCTGCCAGCAGCGACACATTATCGCTGCCACAGGCCATCACCGCTGCCGGTCAGGATCTGATCAGCGCTGACAGCGCCGATAGTGTGCTGGGCACGAACCTGATGCTGCTGGTCACCGCGACGACCTGGTATTCGTTTGAGGACTTACTGCAGCTGAAACAATTGGTGCATCAAAACGCCGTCAATGGCCTGTTACTAAGTGCGGTCAGTCTGGGCAGCAAGAGCAATGTCCAAATAATTAATGACCTGGTGCTGGCCGGTCAGGGCCAGCGCCGCTCATTGCCCAATGCTGATGCCGCAAAAAGCGTGATTGAAGAGGAGTTATATACTGCCAGCCGGGCAGTAGCACGCGCGGTACGCCTGCGCATTCAGCTGGCGCCCGGTGTCAAACTGGTTGAGGTTCACGGTTCCAGACGCCTGGATACAGATCAAGCCCAACGCGTCAGGCAGGCGGAAAACAGCATCGATCAGCGCCTGGCGGATAACCTGGGTATTGCCGTCGACCGCGGCGAAGACGAAGCCGGCATTCAAATAGTGATTCCCGCCATGCCGGCCGGCTCCAGACATGTCGTTTTACTGGATGTGGTGGCCGAACAACCCGGTCCAATTGCTGATGTCCAGGTGCGTTACAAAGACCTGATACACCTGCGCAACGCGGTCGCCCGCGCCCGGTTAAACCTCGCTGACCAACCACGCAGCGCTGGCAAACTGGAACTTAACGTGATCAAAAACCTGCTGGCACTGGAATTGGCCGAGACGTTAAGCAACACCAGTCAGAGTCTGGTCGAGCAGGACATACAGGCCGCCAAGCGACAATTATCCAATGCCCATGAACTACTGTCTGGTTTACGTCAGCAAGTTCCAGAACTGGCAGTGGATGCGGACCTGATACGTGATGAACAACTGCTGGCCGAGTATCAGCGGATGCTGAACCTGGATGACATCAACCAATACGTCAACCAGCGTTATCTGGCTGATGCTTTGCAACTGGCCGCATTCCACAAGTTAACCGGCCCGCTTGAATAGCTTTTCTGGAGACCATCATGCAACACCATATAGCCACGCTTACCCGACAGCTTATTTTTTTGACCTGCATGGTAATAAGCAGCCTGCAATTGCAGGCCAATGAAGCTCTGCAGGGCAGTGAAGTTCTGCCGGATGGCGATGGTCAGGTTCAATTGCCCTTGCCACTGTATAACCATCTGATCAACCAGAGCAACCAGGATCCACGCCCGGCACCCGCCGGCTATGCCATCGGCAATGCCGAAATCACGGTAACGGTCTCCGACCGGGATGACCGCAGCACTGCCCAGGTTGAAGCCAGGGTAATGATTGAAGTGTTCGAAGATCAATGGACCCTGATCCCGCTACTGGCCAGCGGCACCGCTCTGAACAGTGTTACCGTTGATGGTCAGGCAGTGCAATTGGTGCAGGGACCTGATGGATTGTCCTGGAGTACCGCGACGGCCGGTACGGTGACCATGCAGCTGCGCTATGGCCTGGATGCCCAGCATTCCACAGCGGGCTTCGTACTGCCGGTACCGGTGCCGCGGGCGGCCGCCACCCGGATGAATATCACCTTCCCCGGCACCGGGCTGGACCTGGCGGTGGTCCCGGCTGCCAACCTTAACAGCGTTGAACAAAATCAACGAACCTTAACCACTGCCAGCATCCCCAGCACCAGCGCGGTAATGATTTCCTGGCGCGCACCCGGCAACCTGCCCTATGTGATCAGCCGTGCGCATTATCAAGGCAACCTGGCAGGCGACTCACTGGTTTGGGATGCCGCCTTTGCGGTAGAAGTTTTTGCAGGTGAACTGATTACCCTGCCGGTAATGCCGGCCAGCATTACCTTGAGTGACCTGCGTGTTGATGATCAACCGGCCACCGTGCTGGAACAGGATGGTTATTTCGCCACTATCGTGCAAGGCCGCGGGGTGCATACCGTCACTGCCCGGTTTCATATCCCGGTGGAAACTGCCTCGGGTCCGCCCAGTGCGCGATTGTCCATTCCCAAAGTCCCTGTTTCTCAATTTGACCTGACTCTGCCGGGCAGAAAAGAACTGACGGTCAGCCCCAATGCTACCGTCAACAGCAATGAACTCAACGAGCAAACCCAGGCTACCGTATACGTCCCGATGAGCAGCCAGGTGACCTTTTCCTGGGTCGAAGCAGTACCCGAACATCTGCGCACCGACGTGCGCGCCAACGCCAGCCTGTATCATTTCCTGCATGCTGAGGAAGGTGTACTGCACGGACGGGCGCTGGTGGTGTACGACATCACCCACGGCGAAACCAACCAACTGTTCCTGCACATCCCCGCCCATGCACAGGTCAACAGCATCACCTCCACCTCCGGCGCCGTTACCGACTGGGCGGTCGAATCAAGTCCGGACACCCACGAATCGAGTCAGGACAGCCATGATTCCGAAATAAGTCAGGACACCCTTAATTCAGAACCTAATCAACTTCCGAATCAGGACACCCAAAACAATCGCGCCGAAAAAAATCGTGCCCCAAAAAACCGCATCAGCGTATTTCTTGATCGTGCAGTGCAAGGCGAGCTTGTGCTGGATATCGCTTATGAATACCTCACCGGAGCACCCACCACCGCACGGGATGCTATCGAAGTACCGTTATTAAGCGCCGATCAGGTCCACCGGCAGCGCGGCATGATCGCACTGCTTACCGGGCCGGAATTGATATTGACCCCGGTCGCGGAAACCGGCGTATCCCGGGTGGGCGAGAATCAATTGCCTGCCCTGGTGCGCAATGCCCTGAATATGGCCGTGGCACATACCTATAAATACACCGATCCGCTAGCCCAGTTAACGGTTCAGCCCACCATCCCGGAACGCCAGCAAGGCAAATTTGATGCCCAGGTGGATACTTTGATTTCCATTGGTGAAGTCACCTTAACCGGCTCTGCCACGATCGCCGTCAATGTCAAATCGGGTGCCATCATGGCATTGCATTTGCGCCTGCCCGCTGACATCAACGTATTGGCGGTGTCGGGACCATCACTGCGCACCCATGACTTACAAAGCGACAGTGCCGGGCAAATGATCAAGCTTGAGTTCACCCAGGAAATGCAGGGCCAGTTTAAGCTGGAAGTAAACTATGAACGAATCATGCTTGATGGCGCCACCCACACCGAGGTTCCAACGATACTGGTTACCGAGGCAGAAGTCGAGCATGGCCGGATCGCCATCGAAGCGCTTACCGCGGTTGAGGTCCAGGCGGGTATTACCGAGCAATTATCGAGCCTGGAAATCAATGAATTACCCCGCCAGCTGGTGCTAAAAACCACCAACCCGATATTATTGGCTTATAAATATGTTCAGCCACCTTTCAAACTGGCCCTGAATGTAACCCATCATCAGGAAATTGATGTGCAGGTCGCGGCCATTGAAACCGCCGAATACGAAACACTGTTCACCCGCGACGGCCTGGCGGTAACCACCGCGAACTTTATGGTGCGCAACAGCCGCCGGCAGTTCCTGCGACTGAACCTGCCCGCCGATTCAAGTATCTGGTCGGTGTTTGTCAATGGTCGTGCTGAAAAACCCGCGCATACCGGCAACGGCAGTGACGGACACAGCACCCAGGTGTTGATCAAAATGATCAATTCCGCCGCAGGCTTCCCGGTGCAAATCGTGTACGCCACCCCGCTGGACCCCTTGGGCTCGTTAGGCCATATCAGCAGCCAACTGCTGCGCCCGGACATGGTGGTCACGCATACTCACTGGGACGTGTTTTTACCGACCGGACTTAAATACCACCAACCACGCAGCAATATGCAGGTCGTCAGTCATGGCAAAACGGTTAACCCCGCCGAGTTCCGGCGCAATGCATTGAGCGCTGAAGGCAGCAACATTAATCTGAATAACCAGCCCTTGCAGATTACCGTGCCTAGCCAGGGCATTCATTTTGCCTTTGAAAAACTGTATGCCAACCAGGCGCCCGAAGATCCGCAATTTACCATTCGCTATGCTTCCATGCATGCCGGACGGCTGGGCGAAATGCTTAGTGTAGTGGCGGTCATACTGATCTGGATTGGCCTTATCGCGCTGGGCAGCAACCGTTGGCGTTTATCCAAGGTCAGCGCTATTGGTCTGATCGGCGCAGGTCTGGCATTGCTGCTGACCTCAATCGGACCAGTTGGCAGCAGCATCGTACTGCCGGCTGCGTTCACTTTACTGATTGCTCTGGGCGTGGGTGGCTGGCTTGCCGCCGGCTATTGGCAGCAGCACCGCAGGGCTGGCTGAACATTAACTGGGCGGCTGTTGACGGACTACCGCCCTATTTTTTCCTGCAATTATGATAATTCTGAATAAATTCAGCGACGCTGTAACCGGCAATAATTTCAGCAACCACATCCAGCGGTAACTGCTCCAGCTGTTTGAAACGAATACAGGATTTACCCATATTCAGTTTCAGTCCAGCCGCTGCGTAACCGTCGCGCAGCTTTTTTTCCAGTTCTGGATCGCTATATACACCGCATAAATAAAGCGCGTTGTGATTCTTCTGCGCGGCAATGGCGCAGTACATCATGGGTTTTTTATTATAGGTATCCGGGAATGTACTCAGCGGAACCTCATAAGTCGGCATTCCCATGGTCATGCTCTCGACAAATCCGTCCTGCAGGCTGTCCAGCACCATTTGCCTGACCGGCTGCAGTATCGCGCGCCGCTGTTCAGGTAAATCGGCCAGATATTGATCCACGGATGTGGCTTTACTGGATACCATATGACAACTCCTCTACATACTGGCCGCTTCTGGCTGACACAACGCGGTTATTTTTCCCGGCCTTGAACGACTCAGTTATTTTTTTAACCGCTTAACCGTTACCTTATCGGTTACGCCTAAAGCGCTTGTCAGCGTCATCCAAATAAGCTTCCGCCGCCGCCAATAATACCTTGGGAGATAAGCGGATACTGTAGTCGGGATTGGTATATTGAAAATGAACCCGGCCATCAGTACCGATAATAAAAGTTGCCGGAACCGGCAGTCCGCCGGCGTCGTCGCCGGAGATTTCCTCCAGCGTCAGCCCGCGGCGGGCGAAACGATCATGGGTGTCCTGATTGACCTGGAAGGCGATGCCGAACGTTTCTGCAACGGCCAGCGAACCATCCGAGTACAGTTGGTAATCAACCTTTTCTGACAGACTTTCGTACAGGCGCTCGGGGCGGTCGGCGCTGATAAACCAGACTTCAAAACCCCTGCCGCGCAACTCTGCTTCGACGTTGCGCAGTTCAGCCAGATGCAGATTGCAATAGGGACACCAGCCACCGCGGTAAAAGGTGATCACCAGCGGCTTTGACAAAGCATCCGGCTGCACTCTGACCACCTCACCTGCGACAGTCCGGAGCTCAAAAGCCGGCACCGACATGCCGGGCAACAATGGCCGAACCTCATTCAGATGATCGTAAAGCTCTGCCGCCGCCAGGTTGCTCAGCAGCAAAATGACGATGCCCAGGGCCATTCTCAGAAAAAACATCCGCGCTCCCGACAATAAAGGCTATTCAGTTTGCTGCTGCAATCTGCTGATGCTTACGCACAATCAACATCGCCAGCTCAATGGCCTGCTCATAATTCAAGCGTGGGTCGACGGTGGATTTGTAAGCCCGCTGCAGATCCGTATCGGATAGCGCCCGCGCACCGCCGGTGCACTCGGTAACATCTTCACCGGTTAATTCCAGATGTACGCCGCCTAAAATTGAACCGCAGTCTGCATGCAGATCAAAGGCCTGTTCGAGTTCTGACTGGATGTTCTCAAAACGGCGGGTTTTGATACCCTGGGCGGTACTTTCCGTATTGCCATGCATCGGATCACACACCCAGGTGACCGCGTGGTCAGTGGATTTGACCGTGCGTATCAGCGCCGGCAGATGTTCCGCGATATGCTTGGCGCCCATACGATGGATTAACGTAATACGGCCCGCTTCACGTCCGGGATCAAGCACTTCCAGCAAGCCCCGCAGCCAGTCACTGCTCATCCCCGGACCAATCTTAATGGCAATCGGGTTGCGGATACCCCGGAAAAACTCGACATGGGCGCCATCCAGTTCCGCGGTACGCATGCCAATCCAGGGAAAATGAGCTGACAGGTTGTGCCAGCCATCCACCCGCGGGACCTGGCGGGTCATGGCCTGCTCATAATGCAAATGCAGTGCTTCATGCGAAGTATAAAAATCCGTGCGTCTGAGCGTGCCCGCGGTTTTACCGGTGACGGTTTCCATAAACCGGATGGACTGCTCAATATCATCGGCAATGCGCTGAAATTCCTTGGCCAGAGGGGAATGTTCCAGCCAGTTCAGGTTCCAGTATTCAGGATGATGCAGATCCGCAAAACCACCATCAACCAGGGCGCGCACAAAGTTCATGGTCAAAGCAGAACGCGCATGTCCGCGCAGCAGGCGGCGCGGATCGGGAATACGTGACTCGGGGGTAAATTCCGGTCCGTTGACCAGATCACCACGATAGCTGGGCAGGCTCACGTCGCCGCGGGTTTCGATATCCGAAGAACGCGGCTTGGCATACTGTCCGGCAAAACGCCCGACGCGCACCACCGGCATCTCCAGACCATGGGTCAGCACCAGCGACATCTGCAGCAGTACTTTCAGACGATTGGTAATCACCGGTGAAGTGCATTCGTGAAAGTTCTCGGAACAGTCACCGCCCTGCAGTATGAAACGTTTGCCCTGTTGCGCCAACGCCAGTTCCTGCCGCAGGGTATTGATTTCCCAGGAGGTAACCAGTGGCGGTAATTGATTGAGTTGACTCAAAGTATCCGCCAGCGCCTGCTGATCCGGATAACTGGCCTGCTGACGCGCCGGTTTATCGTGCCAGGAATCAATCCGCCAGTTATGCGCATCCAGCGCGTGTAATGCCTGTTGCATGGTTTATCTTGTCCTTATCAGAGTCATCAAAGTGCCTAAGCTCAGTACAACGTAACATACCAGTGTCCACGTCGGCATGCTTAAACCCAAAAATTGCCAGTCAACCGTGGCGCAACTGCCAGAGCCGTGCAACACGGTTTGCCAGACTTCCGCCAGCGGGAAGTTTTCCAGCATATAGCCAAGCCCCGGCCCACAGTCAGGCACCCGGTCCGGCGGCAGATTTTGCAGCCATACATGCCGGCCGGCAATCAGGCTGCCGATAATGCCGGCAATCATCACCAGACCGCCGTAAACCCAATGACCTTTCACACCCGGATTGTGCAGCACCGCCAGCAATGCGATCAGCCCCATCGCTAAAAACGCTATGCGCTGCAGAATGCATAGCGGGCATGGCTCCAACAACAGTTGGTATTGCACGTAATAGGCATAACCCAGCAGTGCAACCACCGCCAGCACGACCAGGCTGAACCAGATACGGGGACGAAACAGCGTATTAAGTATCATTAAACGATTACTCCAGATTAGCGGACAGATGCATTAACTCTGATCTGAATGGCGCAGTCAAGCTGACCGGCGCTGGCCGCGGATCGGTTCGATCAGCGGCAGCATAGCCAGCAGAGCACTATTACAGACCATAAAAACTCACCGATTACTGACTCCGCCTTGTGGCAGGCAACGGCGGAAGTGATAATTCACCCATGCACAATTTAACCATCGCTAATTTTGATCACGACCTGGCCCGCAGCCTGCAGCAAATCCGGGGTAATCCAGAGCGTCTGCACGCTTCACGCGCGCACGTGGAACGCGCCTTGCTGGATGGCAAGGCTTATTACGGCATCAACACCGGTTTCGGCGCTCTGGCCAATCGGCGTATTGATGATTCAGCATTGGCGGATTTACAGCGTAACCTGCTGCTCAGCCATGCCTGCGGTGTGGGCGAGCCGGTGCCACCAGCCATCAGCCGAATCATGCTGGGCCTGAAGCTACACTCGCTGTCGCTGGGATTCTCCGGTATTTCCTGGCCGACTTTTGAGCTGCTGCTGACTTTCTGGGAACAACAAATTACCCCCTGGATACCCAGCCGGGGGAGTCTGGGCGCCTCTGGCGATCTGGCGCCGCTGGCGCATCTGGCACTACCGCTGATCGGACGTGGTCGGGTCTGGGGAGAACAGCACGACAGCGTGATAAATGGCGCCGAAGCCCTGCTGCAATGTCAGCGCGAACCCGTCAAGCTGGCCGCCAAGGATGGGCTGGCACTGATCAATGGCACGCAATTAATGAGCGGCTATGGGGTTTACGTGCTGCAACGGGCGCTGACGCTGATGCGCAACGCTGACCTACTGGCGGCGATGAGCCTGGAAGCGCTGCAGGGCAGCGCCCAGCCATTTGATGCCAGGGTGCACGCCTTGCGGCCACATGCCGGCCAGCAGCAGGTCGCAGCCAATATCCGCAGGTTACTGGCAGACAGCGAAATCCTGGATTCACACCGTGATTGCGGCAAAGTACAGGATCCGTACTGTCTGCGCTGCGTGCCCCAGGTACACGGCGCCAGCCGCCAGGCTATCCAGCACGCCATCGATATCATGGAAACTGAAATCAACTCAGTCACCGACAACCCGCTGGTTATGGACAATGGTGATATTGTTTCGGCCGGCAACTTCCATGGCCAGCCACTGGCGCTGGCAATGGATTACACCGCCATCGCACTGGCCGAACTGGCCAGCATTTCCGAGCGGCGCACTTACCTGCTGCTGGAAGGCCACGATGGTTTGCCGCGTTTACTGATGCAGGACACCGGCGTCAATTCCGGATTTATGATTCCGCAATATACCGCGGCCGCGCTGGTTTCCGAGAACAAGGTGTTGTGTCATCCGGCCAGTGTTGACTCAATCCCTTCCAGCCTGGGCCAGGAAGATCATGTCAGCATGGGTTCAATCAGCGCATTGAAGCTGCTGCAGGTGCTGCAAAACACCGAATGGGCGCTGGCAGTGGAATTACTGACCTCGGCCCAGGCACTGGATTTTCGCTTACCGTTAAAACCCGGCGCTCACGTGGCGCATGCCCACGCTCGGATGCGCGAGCACATCCAGCACGCCGACTCCGATTACGAAGTCGGCTCTGATATTGAACTGTGTGCGCAGTTACTGCGCGAGGGCGCCTTGCTGGCGCCGGATATTCTGTAACCGAAGGCGCGGCTACAGATCACGCGCCACGCGTATTCCGACCCGCGGACCACGGGTCTGCATACGCGCGGAAATGCGCATTGCGGATCGGCTCTGAGCAGGCGTACTGCTCCAGTCCGCGCCCCGCACCACGCGTGACTCACAACCTGGGTTGATCCAGGCTGAACCATCTTCCGGCGCGCGGTTGTAGTTGACGTGCCAGCAGTCAGCTGACCATTCCTTGACGTTGCCATTGATATCAAACAAACCAAACGGATTGGCTGACATAGTGGCCACCGGTGCAGGTCCCCAATAGCCATCCTCATAATCATCAAAAGCATCATTCCAGCGCCGCCGGGAGGTTGAAATATCACCGGAACCGGTCACATTCTCAATCTCATCCTGAGGCGGTTCCGCATCCCCCCACCAGTACGTGCTCTGGGTTCCGCCACGAATAGCATATTCCAGCTCTGCCTCGCTGGGCAGACGATAGCGCCGCTGGGTGATATCGGCCAGCCATTCAGCATAGGCATTGGCATCATTCCACGACACATGCAGGACCGGTTCATCATTATCAGCCCGCCCGCCTGAATAATCGTTTTGCCAGGTCATCGCGCCGGTTGCCAGACGGCCGGTGTCTTCATCGTAGTAGGAACTTTCCCGAAATCGCTCAGCATCAGTCCGGTAGCCTGAACTTTGGATAAAACGGCGAAATTCCGCCACGCTGACTTCGCGCTGAGACAAGGCAAAGCCGCGCGCGAAAGTGACCCGGAAAAGAGGGCTTTCACTGTCACGGCGATTAGGCTCGGACTCGGGCGAACCCATCATAAAGCTGCCGGCCGGCAATACCATCATCACCGGGCCCTCGGAGTTGCCGCCGTCATAGCTGTCCCGGAATACCTGTCCCGGCACCATCCCGCCGTACTGGCGGACATCAGCTATGCTCTTACGCAGAGCTTCGGCGGAAGCATCCGCATCGCCCAACGCTATTAATTCGTTCATTAACTGCTCAGCCAGATCAATATTGCCGGCATCCAGAGCAGTGCGCGAACGATTTTCCAAATCCGCGGCATGCGCCAGACGTTGTCCCTGGATCAACTGTCGCACGGCTGCAATATCAGCGTTTCCGCCAATCTCCTCAATCTGATCAAGCATCTCGCCAGCCTGTTCAAAGGCCAGCTCATTGCCCATCACAGTGGCCCGCTCCAGAAGCCGCTGCTGAAGTTCATCGCGGCTGGTAAGCGCCTGTTCATTGTCCGGATCAATTGTCAGTATCTGGTTGATATAACTCAGTGCATTGTCCGCCTCGGGCTGTAACAGGCGATCATCCACAAAGGCCTGCGTCAATTGCGCCTGCAGCGCTTCGACATCACGCAGACTTTGCAGGCGAGCCTGGCGTTCGACCAGACCTGGACGCTCAGCCGCCAGGGTATTGATCGCATTGAGATAAGCCGCCGCCTGCTGCAACTGGCCATTCTCCAGGCTGACATCCGCGTTTTGTTCAATGTTTTGCAGCACACCTTCAACAGCTTCCGCCACGGTTTCCGAGTCAGGGTTATTGGCCTGCTGGATCAACACCTGCTGCAACTGGTCATTAAGCTGCTGATCAGGTACCTGTACATTAAAACTGGGCTGCTGCTGGATAATAAGACCTTGTGGAATGTCCAGGGTCCATTCGCTTTCCGCATCCCGGTCAATATCACCCAGGCGGCGAATTTGCCGACGCTGGCGCTCTGCCGGCGGTTGATCTTCGCCAGGTCCCTGCTCAACCTCAACCGCGGAACCAGCATCGCCGGACACGCCATCGGCCGGAACTTCTGCCGAAGCATCATCGCTGACAGCTGTTGTCGCCGCACTTGAATCCACCGCGGTATCGTCTGCTGGAGGTTGTGCCGGGTCGTCTGTTAGTTCAGCGGGTGCGGCAGTCTGACCATCGCTCCCTGCATTGTCGCCAGCACCAGTCTGGCCCTCGGCCGGCAAAGTATCATCATCGCCCTCAGCTTCGCCGCCGTCGGCTTCGGCAGCTTCACTAGCGCTGACGGGCTCAGCCTGATCACTGTTTTCCCCACTTTCCTGTGCCATTACTGACCAGGCAAAGCTGATCGATATGGCCAACAAAATTATCTTAAGCATACATTTCATACCTGCTGGTCTGGTCTGGTCTAGTCTGATCTGGTTATGGGTCTTGTGCCCCATATGGACGTGAAAGATAATACACTGCCCCTACCTTCACAAGGTTAGCGCGTCCCGGCCAACACCAAATACTATGCTGAAAATCACCACTGAGCGCCTCACTGGCGCGCGCAACGCAGCGCAAAACCCCATCTGGATAGACACTTCCAGTGGTTTGGCGCGAGCCGCAAAAGCCTGGTCACGTCAAGCGGGCAGCCAGCGTACCAACAGCCCGGACACCGCCATGGGCATGCTGGCTATCGATACGGAATTCGTGCGCGAACGTACCTATTATGCGAATTTGGGATTGGTACAGATATCAGATGCGCAAACGGTCTGGCTGCTGGATGTTCCCGCTTTGGATAACCTTGATCCGCTGGCGGATTTATTCAGCAATCCGGATATCATCAAAGTACTGCACAGCGCCGGTGAAGATCTGGAAATACTCTGGCAGCATCTGGACGTGGTTCCAGAACCTTTTTTCGACAGCCAGGTAGCGGCTGCCATGCTCGGTTTTCCGCTGCAACTGGCGTATGAGCATCTGATCACGGATCTACTGCCGATCGAACTGAGCAAAGGCCCCTCGCGCAGCAACTGGCTGCAACGCCCGCTGAGCGACGCCCAGATTATTTATGCCAGTAACGATGTGGCTTATCTGCCGCTGGCGGCAGACATTCTATATCACCGCCTGCAGGCCAGTGAGCGCCTGAGCTGGCATCAGCAGGATATGCTGCAGTTGACCCGCCAGGCGCAGCAGCCGGTCAATCTCGACGCATTGTATTTGCGCGTCAAAGGCGCCGGCAGGCTGAATGGTTATGGCCTGGCCTATCTGCAACGGCTGGCCCGCTGGCGAGATCAACAGGCCAGAGAGCGTAACCTGCCCCGCAGCTTCGTGCTCAACGATACTGAACTGGTGGAAGTGGCCAGGCTGGCTACTGACAGGCTCGCCAGGCAAACCAGCGTGGTGGCACAGGATATTCAGCAACTGGCTGAATTGCACCCCAAAAGCGCACGCCGTTACGCCGAAACTCTGCCGCAATTGCTGGCTGATGAGCCCGCTGCGCCACTACCCGAGCTACCGGGCCGGCCAGCACCGGCGGAACGTCAACAGTTATCAGCCCTGCAGGCCACGGTTAAATCAGTGGCCTCGGAGTTGAATGTCGAACCGACGCTGCTGGCCAGTAAAAGAATCCTGCAGGCGCTGCAGAATAGTTATTCAACCACGGACGACAGCATGCTGCTGGGTGGCTGGCGCGCCGGCCTGCTGAATAACCGTTTGCGCACGGTGTTAAATGCCGGCTGAGGAATACACGATGGCAAAACGATCCAATCACTGGTACACAATTGTGCTGGCATGCCTGTTACTGCCGATCAGCGGCTGGGCTCAGTTTGAATTACCCGGCACGGATATCTGGTTACTTGATATCAGCAGTCTGCCGTCGATCAGGCTCAGTCCAGCCACCCAGCGTGCCGGCTATGATAATCAGCCTGCCTTCAGTGACGATGGCCGGTGGCTGTATTATTCTCGTGGAGAACTGGCCGCTGATGGCCTGGGTTACACCGATATCTGGCGGCTGGATCTGACTAGCGGCGCTTCCCGTCCGGTTACCCGTACCAAGCTCAGTGAATTCTCCCCCCTGCCTATCCCGAATTCACCCGGCATCTCGATGGTGCGGGTGCAGAGCGATGGCCGCCAGGAACTGTGGTCGGTTTTTCCTGATTCCGAACGCCCTGAACGGCGTATCGTCAGGGCCGAACCGGTCGGCTACCATGCCTGGCTAAGTGCTGACAGTCTTGCTCTATTCGTACTTGGCGATGCTGAACAGGATCAGCCGAACCGCCTGGAGTTATGGCAACCGTCCAGCGACAGCGGCACGGTACTCAGCCAGGATATCGGGCGCGGCCTGCAGGTCAGTCAACGGGGCGAATTGTTCTATATCCAGAATCCGGCTCAGATCATGCGTCTGCAGCTCAACCTGGAACCGATCCCGGTCATTGGCCTGTATGAAAACGGCCAGGATTTCGCCCTCGGCAAAGATGACAGCCTGTGGCACGCCGCAGGCAGCAAACTCTATCGCCGCATGCCCGCCGACCAGCACTGGCAGCTGTTGCTGGATTTGCAGCAATATGGTTTAAGCGGCATCACCCGCATCGCCATCAACCCCACTGCCGACCAACTGGCGGTGGTGGCGGTTGAATCAGTACAATAGTTCCCACGTCCCCGTAGCTCAGCTGGATAGAGCAAGCGCCTCCTAAGCGCTAGGTCGCAGGTTCGACTCCTGCCGGGGACGCCAGATATATAATGAAATTAATTGCTTATAGCAGAATTATCAAACATACCAACATTCATACCGTCTAATGAAAAAAGGATCTGCTCAGATGTCGTGCATGTGGTTACTGTTGAATGCCATATGCCAGCGATGTCATGGATTGCAGCAACCACATTAAATAGTGCGCCACTAACCTTGCATGACTTGCTCATGTTCTACTGGATAGGTTATGTCATCAACCTGGGACAACCGCTCGGATAGTTTCTCACATAGCTTATCTGAGCCAAGACGCCGGAGCAATGATAAATACGCTACCTATCATTTTGTGCTCATCGGTAAAGCTGCCTTTCTCTATGTTGTTGGTTGTCTGATTCAGCTTGCCGGCTCACTCTGACGAGCCTTTGACAAAGCCAGTAAAGGTTAAGTAAGCTTCGCGGGCTGGTGCCTGAACATCATCAATCTTGCTTATTACAGGGTTAATGACAAGCAGTTACACAGCTTGGTTTACAGCATCTATTTCGTTGTTCTCGCAGTACAAAATACCGACTTTCAAATGAAGGTTTTTACCGAGAATCCTTCAGGCTTTCCATGCCAAAAAGACTGATAAAATTTTGACCTACAACATCCGGGGTAAATTAAAATTATTGGATTTCGCACCTAACCAGTGCTACAAAAACTTACCCGTTGCTGGGTGAATAAAATTACACAAAGATCAATTTTTCATGGCTAACGATCAACTATAGATGAATAATAACCTATTAACTTTAATTTAAGTTTTTATATTCTATAGTTCGCAAGCTGTTTCACAGAATGCATAATGTTTTAAAGAGCTTGCAGCACACCTGTTAGACAGTGTTAATCTAGATATATTCATGGAGGAATATGAATGAAAAACTTTAATACCAACTGTAAATCTATTGTTACTGGCGCAGCTACTTTGCTGTTATTGGGCGGTCTGGCTCAGTCCGTAGCGGCTCAAGAACTGGATAGCTCACAGGATCTGGACCTGGCGCGACAATCTCTGCCTGAGCTGGATCAAGCCAGTAATCAGACCCGCTCAAGCTCGCCCAGCATGAGCTGTTTCGTAGATACCCCTGCTTTTGATATATTTACGACAGGCTGGTGTGATAATAGTGGAACGGCAAGAACCACTACGGCAGTTTTCCGGGTGGATAATCCACCATCCAATTTCACCATCCTCTGGTCAAATGGCTCCTGTAACTCCAGCAGTACGACCTGTTTCCTGCCTATCCGCCAGTATCAAACTATCACGTTGAATGCCACTGTACTGAACAATGACAACAGCACTTTCACCACCACTGGTGCAACCGCATCATATGAAGGCTTTGACTGATAGACATGTAGCTACCGCATAAAAGCCTGGGCATGTATTATGCCTGGGCTTTTTTTGGTATTTTGATTATCCGATTAATAGCAGCACAAATAGCTGTTACCAGCGCACAGGAAAACATACTGGACACCCATTACTTTTCTGGACAAAAAGCATACTGGACACCCATTACTTTTCTGGACATACCAAACCACAAAATGGCTGATTAAGGCTTATAAAAGATGTTTTGCATAAGCAGTGCGTTAAATATCCTTTCAACAGCCTACTTGCTGCAACCGCTTAAACTCTGAATGGTTTGATCAGTAGCTTAATCAACGACTGATCATGTTTATGCGCTACCCCGATTTTCATCCCATGCCGCCGCTGCCATGTGCTGCGGGTACGGAACAACCGGTCCCATACGCTTAGAATCGTCGCATAATTGGAGTCGGTATGCGCCCGCACGGCGTGGTGATGCACCCAGTGAATCGAAGGGGTTACCACCAGCCAGCTAAGCGGACGCTCCAGCCAGACAGGCAGGGATAGATTGCTGTGATGGAAGATGGCAGCCAGCAGCACCAGCATTTCAAATATCAGCACACTGGAAAATGGGACATCCATTAAAATAATCAGGCATCCGCGTGCCAGCGCAGAAAGCATCACTTCGCCAAAATGAAACCGCACCGCACTGGTGACATCCAGGAACTCATCCAGATGATGCACCTCATGAAAGCGCCATAGCACTGCTACCCGGTGATTGGCTACGTGCCAGCCATAAATGGCCATATCCAGCAGCAGCAGATCCAGCGGCAGACCAACCAACCCTTGCCACCAGCCTGGCCGCCAGTCCAGTCCGTGCGCGGCCGACCACGCCGTTATCGGTAAAACCACTGCAGCAGATAACACGGCATTCAACACCCATAGAGCACCATTACTGGCCAGACGTGATCGCCATCCGCTGACACGATCCGGCCACTGATCACTGGAGAACCAGCGCTCCAATGCAAACAATAAGATAAACCAGCCGGCCACCAGCCAGGTTTTTAGGGTGAGTAAATCATCCATCGCTGAATTGTTCCCCAGCATGAGTCCGCCAGCGTTTGATCAACAGGCGATAAGGGCCCAGAAGCAGCAAAGCCAGCAACAGCTTGACTCCATAATCACCTATAGCCCAGGTAACCCAGGGCAGGCCGGTGGCATAAAACGCGATACTGAAGAACCAGGCTGTATCCAACAATGAACCGATGCCGCTGGATATTAATGGCGCATGCCACCAGCTTCCGTAGCGCAGGCGATCAAATAACTGGACATCCAATAATTGCGCCAGCAGGAAAGCACTACCCGAGGCTAGAGCAATCCTTGGTGTTGCCAGCAGTGCGGATAGCAGTACCGCACAGACAAAGCCCACCCACACCACCTGACGCGCCACGCGGACCCCAAAACGGCGGTTGGTAAGATCGGTGATCAGGAAAGACAGCGGATAAGTGATTGCTCCCCAGGTCAACCAGGCATTGATGGGATATTGCACCAGCACGTTGGCGCTGACCACAATCACCGCCATTGCCAGAATCAGCCAGAACATCATTTGCTGTCGTCGATTGATCATTACTGGACTGCGCTGAGAGCAATATCCGAAATCACCGAGGAACGCGTGCCGGGCAGTGGACTGTTGCTCGCTGAGCGGTAGGTATAGACCAGCGCCAGCTTACGCTCCTCGGTTTGATTGCGGCCGGCGGCGTGCAGTAAACCGCTATGAAACAGCAATACATCGCCGGGTTCCAGTTCAGCACGCAGGGCCTGATGCATTAAAGCGCGGTTCTCAGGCAAATCCGTTCTGAAAAAGCTGGCCTCATCAAAACGGGACTGGTCCAGACTGACGGCATGACTGCCTGGTATTAGCCGCATACAGCCTTTACGGGCGGTTTCACGGGTTAATGCCAGCCACGCGGTAACCAGCGCATTTTGTTCGAACCGCCAGTAACGAAAATCCTGATGCCACATGGTAGTGCTGGAGAACCGTGGATGTTTGGTCATCACGCAATTATGATGATTGAGCACCAGACGTAAATCATGGGTGTCCAGTAGTTGTGCAATGGGTCGAATCAAGGCCGATTGTCGCCCCCAATCGGCAAAATCAGCATGTCGTTGATAAGCATGCAGCAGGCGCCGGATAGTGGCGCCGCCATCCTCGTCACGCCCGGCCGGTGCTCCGGGATAGGCCACATCAGCCTCGTATTCGAGCGGTTGCCTGGCCTCACACAGCTGTCGCTCAGCCACATCGCGCAGCTTTTGCAGCTGCATTGATGTCGCCATCTGGCGTACTATCAGATAACCTTGAGCAGCAAAAAACTGTTGCTCGGCAGCAGCGAGTGATCTCATCAACACATAACGATAATGATTAGCATGCAGTATTTTATCTTGTTAATGCCTGAGTTTCGCACTTTATGAGTCTAGCGACATTAGTCATTGCCGGCCTACTGATGGCGCTGACAGCCGCTATCGTGCTGTGGTATTGGGCCACGCCGATTGCGTTTTGGTTTCGCTTTCTGGAGCGGCACCATGGCCGCATGCGCTCCGGCTGGCTGAGTATTCAACAACGCGCGCTGCATGTACTCTACCGTCCGCCTGACGGCATCCACCAACCACAGACCGTACTGCTGTTACATGGTCTGGGCGCCGATTCTGACCATTGGTGCCTGCTGTCCGCCGAATTGCCACGGGAACTGCAGTTGATCGCTCCCGACTTACCCGGCTTCGGCGCCAGTCAAACGCCGCCGTGCAAGATTGCCGGCACCGCCCAGGCGGCCCGCTGGCTGGCAGAGTTGCTGGATGAATTGAATATTCCCGCCTGCCATGTGGTTGGCAACTCCATGGGAGGCTATCTGGCCGCACAACTGGCGCACGATTATCCCGATAAAGTGCTGAGCTTATGGTTACTCGCGCCAGGCGGACTGCATACTGTTCCCTATAGCGAGGTCATGCAGGAGATTGCTGAAGATAAGGCCAATCCTCTGGTGGTTACCAGCCTGGCTGAGCAGAAGCGCGTTTTTCAGCTGACCATGCAGCGTCGTCTGTGGATACCTGAAGCCATGCACCGCTGGCTGGCCCGTCGTGCACGCCGCCAGGCAAGCCATTGCCAGGCGTGTTTCGATGGTATGCGTTACCACTCGCCTCATCTGGAAGAGCTTGCTCCCAACATTCAACAACCTGTGTTATTAACCTGGGGCAAAGATGACCGGGTTCTGCACCCACAAGGCGCTGAAATATTACAGAAAATTACACCGAATATTCAGGTACAGATGCTGGACAACACAGGTCATCTGCCAATGCTCGAAAGAGCAAAATTATGTGCCAGCCGATATGCGGAATTTTTAGCTGAACTTGAATAGCAGGATTCAAAAGCAGGATTCACTAACCTGCCCATTGTATTTTTGTTTATCAATATTTATCAGGACATCCATTATTTTTAAGCCATCAGAGCTTGAACCGAAAACCAGCTTCAGATAACACCGCCAATAACGATTCGCAGTGATTTAATGTATGACTCCCCCGCTTGTCATCAAGCTCTTCAAGATCATCAGCTATGGCAAATATCTTACATAAATACCGGAAAACAGCGGTATCATCGAACATCGACAATTGGTTAATATGCTGACTCGCTTATAAGGACATCAGCAATGACATTAGCCAGACAAGCCCTCGTATCTCTGTCCACTACGCCTTATTACCACTGTATCGGCCGCTGCGTAAGACGCGCTTTTTTATGCGGTGACGATATGCTGACAGGCCGCTCATTTGAACATCGTCGCGGCTGGATTGTATCCCGACTTGATCAATTGACTTCCGTCTTCGCCATTTCCGTTTGTGCCTATGCAGTCATGAGCAATCATTACCATCTGGTATTGCGGATTAATTCCGAAACAGCGGAAGATTGGCCGGACACAGAGGTAGTGGAGCGTTGGTGCACGTTATTCAGCGGTCCCTTGCTGGTGCAGCGTTATCGTGCAGGTGAGCATTTGACTGATGCAGAAACCTTGATGGTAGCGGACAGAATATCCTTATACCGTTCACGTTTATCCGATTTATCCTGGTTTATGCGTTGCTTGAATGAGCATATCGCGAGAACCGCTAATGCCGAAGACGATTGCAGCGGTCGTTTCTGGGAAGGACGCTTCAAATCTCAGGCATTGCTGGATGAGCAGGCACTGCTCAGCTGCATGGCTTACGTGGATTTGAACCCTATCAGAGCCGGCATCAGCAAAACACTTGAGCATTCTGACTATACTTCAATCCAACAGCGCATCCGGGAAGACAACCACCCTGAAGATGATAAGCCGACAACAATGCTGCCATTACCCAAGCTGATGAAGTTTAGTGATGATAACGGCGATGGCTTTTCACTACCCTGCTCAAGCAACAACTATCGGGAACTGCTTAACTGGAGTTGCGGAGTTATCCAGACTAAAACTTTGAGCTGGACCAAACGCCGACAGCCCGCAATGCTGCCACGCCTGGGCATCGATAGCTATCATCTTATCCGCTATCTCAATCGCAGAGAACAAGGTTTTGTATACGTCATTGGCAGAGGTCAGGCCATTCAGGATGCAGCGCTGAAAATGGGCAGAAAATTTCTTAAAGGTATTTCAGCCGCCAACAGACTATTTATTCGAACCAGCTAAAATCAGCGACTAGAAATAACCAGCTTCATGCAAGTGAGTATTTGTATGCTAATCGAATAAATTTATGGTAGGCAATGAAGCTGAACTTATAACATACCTATCTCACAATAAACTTATACAATCAATTCTTATTACCAGCCTATTCAAAATTAGCAATACGCTTGAATTTATTTTCAAAAAAGCAATATGCGTCTTAACTAATGTTGAGTTTCTTGATCTCCATCATCCGCAAAAGTAATGGATGTCCTGATTAGTTAATACAATCCTGATAGGCGGTCGACAGGCGTTTCCAGAAGGTGTCGGTGATCACATCAGCAACCTGCTCGCGTTGCGACAGGCGTCGCAGGGAGCGTTGCAATCTTTGCAGGGAGCGTTGGCGGCGTTTGGGTGTCATGCTGAGGTGACGGCCCCGATCAAAGTCCAGCAGCCACAACCGGTCCTGATCATCTTTAATGATATTGCTGAGATTGATATCAGCATGGTTGATATCTGCGGCGTGAAACCTGGCCAGCAATTGCCCGGTTTTGATCGCCAGTTCCGGCAAACCGGGCACGTCTTTCATGATCAGCTGATTCAGACCGGATGCGCCATCGATATAGCGTGTTATCAACGCGGCTTTATAACTGCGGCCCCGCCGCACACAGATCGCTGCCAGCGGCGCGGGGACCGGTAAGCCCTGCTGGTGCAGTTCGGCCAGCAGACGCCATTCGCGCAGGCTGCGGCTGCGCTCCCAGCCGGTGAACAGATAACGGTCAAAGCTGATTTTTGCCATCTGACCGCCGCGCCGGTAATGCTTGATAACCGCCGTACCGGTGGGCAGCACTACTCTCCAGCAGCCTCCACGGCCATGCCGGAAGGTTTCCACCGGACCGTGCCTGGCCCAGTGATCAGCAGTGAACCAGGCGGCGGTGGGCCGCTCCAGACAGTCCGCATCGTATAGAATGCGTGTGTAGGGCTGGCTATGACTGGCAGCTTGCATTACCAAGTTCCACTAGAATCAATTGTGCACAATACTACCTGTCGCTGAATAAATGTATACCCCCACAACCGCCAGAATATGTTTGCTGCGTTTCTCCGCACTAGGTGATCTTAGCCATGTCCTGCCGCTAGCAAGGGCGCTGCTGGACTATTCCCCACAGCTACAACTGGATTGGATCATCGACAGCCGCTGTGCGGGGGTAATCCCCACAATACCCGGTTTGCGCTTATTGCCTTTCGATAAAACCAGCGGCTGGCGCGGACTGCGGGCCTTGCGCCAGCAACTGCGTGGTATTGATTATGATGCAGCGCTGTTACTGCAGACCTCGGTGCGCGCCAATCTTGTCAGCACGCTGATCAAAGCACGCCGACGCATAGGCTGGGACCCCGGCCGGGCCCGTGAGGCACAGGCATTGGTTCAGAACGAGCGAATTGAAGAACAGCCACCACAGCATCAGGTGCAGGGGTTTTTGGCTTTCGCGCGGCATCTGGGCGCTGACGCCCGTGAACCCAGCTGGGACATTGGTGTTAGTACAGATTCAGCCGCTTTCGCTGAGCAGCATTTACCCGGTGATCAACCCACTTTGATGATCAGCCCGTGTTCCAGTCACCCCACGCGTAACTGGCGAGCCGGATACTATGCCGAGGTGGCCGACTGGGCACAGGCACAATATGCCATGCGAGTAGCTGTGATAGGTGGGCCAGGCGCCACTGAGCAGGCCATGGCTACTGCCATACAACAGCATGCCCGAGCCCCAATCGTGAACCTGGTGGGCAAGGACACACTGCCCCGGATGCTGGCATTACTGCAGCGCGCAACCGTTATTCTGGCGCCTGATTCCGGGCCATTGCATTGGGCCAACGCCCTGGGCAGGCCGGTGGTGGGTCTGTATGCATCGACCTGGTCACAGCGTAGCGGACCGTATAACAGTCTGGATTTATGCGTCGACCGGTTTGCTGAGGCAGCTCGCAGATTCCGCCGCCGCGAGCCCGGGCAGTTGCGCTGGGGCAGCCGTATCGAACATTCCGGTGTCATGGATCTGGTCGAGGTAACGGCGGTTTGCGAAAAGTTAGCTCAGGCGCTTGCCAGAGACCGCTCAGACCGCTAAAAATTAGCCTGAGAGCTTGTCTACCCTATCGTTTATTGCCAGCCCATGGCTTTACTGATAGTCACGATAGGATTTTTCTTCCTGCAGCCGCGAACCCAGCAATTCATTGATTTGCTTTTTGACCGCCGCGCGCCGGTCGTTGGTCAGATATACCTGCCGGGCCAGTTCAATAAAAGCCGCGCCGAAGTTTTTTCTTGCTTCAAGCTCGCGCAGGCGATCTTCTATATCCCACAGTTGAGAGTTAGTGGTCTGCAATTGCTCACGCAGGCGCTCAATTTTGTGTGCGAGTTCACTGCCATGCACGCCAGCACCCTGCCACACAGTCTGCAGCAGCTGCAGCTCGTCATTAACGTGCTGCAGCTGCACTGCATCCGTCATTCGCTCGGCTTTCAGGCGCAGGATACTGATTTTATCCAGCAGTTCTCCCGGTGATACCGGGATATTGAGCTGGTCAATACCGGGCTTTGCCTCCGGATCAGCCAAGCGATCAGTCAAGCGGTCCGACCATCAGCATAACAGTAGCGCTGGCAGTGTTGCCCTGCGAATCAGAGATGGTGTAGGTCAGCTGATCCATACCCATAAACTGAAACATCGGCGTGTAGGAAATGGTGCCATCAGCATTGATGCTGGCAATACCGTTAGCCGGTTCCACGGCAATACTATCCAGACTGATCGGATCACCGTCCGGATCACTGTCATTGGCCAGCACATCCAATGTTGCTACCGCATTCATGTCCAGCATAAAGCTGTCATCCACCGCTATCGGCGGCGAGCCGGGGGTTACGGTTACGGTCACTTGAGCGGTGGCCTGATTGCCCGCGCTGTCCGCGATGGTGTAGCTGAAACTGTCAGTGCCCGAGAAACCGGCATTGGCGGTGAAGGACACCTGATCTCCGCTGACCTGAGCGCTGCCGTTGGCGGGCTGGGTAACACTGACCAGATTGATCGCATCGCCTTCCGGATCGCTGTCGTTGGCCAGCACATCAATGCTGATGGTCTGACCGGCATTGGCGCTGGCGCTGTCACTGACCGCAATCGGAGCAGCATTGCCGGGCGCAACGATCACCGTCACATTGGCGCTTTGCTGACCGCCAAAACCATCATCAACCGTATAACTGAAGGTGTCATTACCGGTAAAGCCGGCGTTCGGCGTATAAATGGTCTGATCACCGGCAATGTTGACGGTGCCATTGGCGGGCGCGCTGACACTGATAATCTGCAGGCTGTCGCCGTCCGGATCGGTATCATTGCTGAGTACATTGAGCATGTTATCGGCACTGTCCTGATCCACATTGAAGATATCATCCTGCAAGCTCGGCTGCTGGTTATCAAACACGGTCTGGCCTTCCACCACCTCAGTGCTGCTCTGCTCAGTACGATAGACATCAACCTCACGCTTATGCCGCACCGGGGTGCGCAGTGCACGGCGAATCCAGGGCGCTTCCACCGGCACTTCGACCTGCCGCCATTCGAGCACAGGTTCGGTGGGGCCGGAAGCAGGCCGGCGCACTTCGGTTTCAGTGACGAATTCAATTTCCACCCGGCGGTTCAGTTTGCGGGTAGCCTCGGTTTCGTTGGAATAACGAGGCTGCGATTCACCTTTCCAGTCAACCTCCAGTTGCTCCGCGGACACACCGCGCGACAGCAGATAGTCGCGTACCGCGGTGGCGCGGTTTTCTGACAGGGTCATATTGTGCGCATCGGTACCCAGATCGCAGGTATGCCCGGTCAACTTGATGGAACCCACCAGACGAGCTTCTTCTATTCTGACCAGCAAATCGTCCAGCGTGGCCTTGGCCTGCGGCAGTAACTCATACTTATCCAGCTCGAAGTTGGTTTCGTTGGAGACATCCACCTGATTCATGAACACGCTGCCTTCACGCTCACTGGGAGTGGCGGCAACCGCCGGGGTGACTTCAAACTGCTGGGAGCGGTAAACCTGCGCGGGGCGATGTGTCTGACCAAAGTTATAGGTGTAATACAAGCCACCCCGCCAATCGTTCCGGTCAATTTCAAACGGCCCGGATTTACGCGCCCAGGCGCCCCGCAGGGACAGCATATGCCCGGTACGCCCGAACACCTTATCCAGTCTGGCTGATGCGGTGAACTGATCGGCACCGTCACGCCCATCTTCAAAATCGGCGCCCAGCGTCAACCGCAGCTGCGGACCTTCAAAATAGGTACCCCCGCGGATACCCAGCCCCCATTCATACACTTCTTCAAAAATCTGGGTGGTGGTAATAAAGGTATCGGTACGGGTAAAACCACGCCCGTTGAGAATCCCGTTGACCAGCACGTCATTGCTGTCAATCAGGGTGTCGACCAGTTGCTCATCGGACAAACCCGCCATGCCGTACAGCGACATGAAATAGTTTTCCTTTTCGAAACCGCCACCCAGAGTCAGCTTGCGGTGATCAGAAATCTCGCCCTGGTCAACCGCCACAAAAGCCTTGGCCACCAGGCCATCACCGTAAATCGGATTGCCGTCGGCATCCTCGCCAATGGCACTGCCATTCATCAGCCAGTGATAGTTCAGTTTCAGACCGCCGGCACCTTCAACGCCTATCCAGCCTTCGGCCAGCAGCGCTGAGTAGTAATTCTCGGTTAACACGGCGGTGATTTCACCGACTACGTCAAACTCGGTGTCAACACCGACGCCGATACTGAAGGTAGAACCGGAATACTGGAAGTTGACGCTTTCGTCGCTGCCACTGACTGCGGCATCGCCACCTTCCTGCGCGTATAAAGCGGTGCTGCCGGTCAGCATTACAGCGCTAAAAACCAGTGCCAGTCCAGCCTGACGGATACCATCTAAAATTCGTTGCATGATGCCTCTCTGTGCCCCTGCGGATGCAGATTACTTGGACGATTTAACGTAATTTTTATATTATATCGACTATTCGTGAAAACCACACCCGTTATATGTGCTTTCGGTGTGATTTCAGTGCAATCGGCAGTTCATTTTGCCTGTCCGCAACTCCACCGGAGCTCATTGGCGCTAACCTCTGAACAACATTGACGGAACATCAGCATCACTTTAGACTCTGAGCGACAATGAACCGGCGTCTACTCAAAACTTTAGCCCTGATCGGCGTATTGCTGCTGCAATCTGCCGGTAATGCAGGCGCGGTGCTGCCTGCATCGGCCGGTTTTGAGCACCCTGGTGATCAGAACTCGCATGCTCAGACGCCTTGTCATTCCAGCGAGACCGCTGAGCAAAAACCAATGGACGGAGATTCTGATTGCTGCGCTGACAGTACCGCCTGCCAGCATGCCTGTGCCGTTGCAACGGTTGTGATTCCCAGTCAAACCAGCCGCCAGACCGCGGCCGCCTTTGCCAGCAGTGGATTTGCGTTTGCGCTGAATTCACTGCCGCAAGCTTTCCCTGCAGCCATTTTAAGGCCCCCGATTATCCACTTCATCTGAACCTGATCACCAGCACAGTGTGCTGATTCTTGTGTCATTTGGAGATGGACAATGTTTTGTCGAAAATTTATTTACGCGAGCATGGTTATGCTGCTGGCCGGCTGTGCCGGTATTCCCCAGGACCGGGGGTTCAGCGATGTGCAGCAAAAGCTGGCCGCACATGGCGGGCCGGCACTGGCCACGCCCGGAAGCGAAGACGCCGACCGGCACAGAATCCTGGTGGAAACCTGGCTGAAACAGCCACTGGATGTGGATCTGGCGTTACGTATTGCGCTGGTGCGCAACCCGCGTATCCGTTCGCAATATGCTGCTCTGGGCATTGCGCAAGCTGATTTATATGACGCCGCCCGGCTGGCCAACCCCACCCTGACCGCCAGTGTCCTGGATTCCAATGCCGCTGACAGCCGACCGCAGATCGGTCTCGGCCTGGCTCAGAACTTCGCCAATATCCTGTTGCTGCGACCGCGCAAGCGGATTGCCAGTGGTGAGGTGGAACGCGCGAAACTGCTGACCGCCCAGGCCGTGCTGGTGCTGGCGGCGGATGTACAAACCGCTTACTACCAATATATCGGCGCCGAGCAGGTGGCGCAGATGCGTAAGATCGCAGCTCGTGCCGCCGACATTTCCGCCCGCCTGGCCACCCGGTTTTACCAGGCCGGCAATATCAACCGGCAGGAACTGCAAGTGGAAAATGCCGCTGCCACCGAAGCCGCTATCGTCGCCACTCTGGCGTCGGCGCAAGCACTGATCGCACGCACCGAACTCAACCGCATGATGGGTCTGGATGCGGCTGAATCGGACTGGAACGCACAGATAGAAATCCCATTACCTGTCGCGCAGGAAGACGATCCGGAGCAACTGCTGAGCTTAGCCAGCCAGCAGCGGATGGACCTGCTGGCCGCCCGCCGTGAAGTGATATTACTGGAAGATGCTTTGGGCCTGGCGCGCAGCTACCGTTATCTGGGGAGTTTTGAGTTGGGCGTGGAGTATGAACGCGAGTCCGATGGTTCACGTTTGCTGGGGCCGACTCTGGCCTTGCAACTGCCCATTTTTAATCAGGGTGACGGCAGTGTCCTGCGCGCGCTGGCCCGTCTGGAGCGCAGTCGGGCTGATGCCAGTCAACTGGGAATCAATATCAGCAACGCGGTTGCTCTGGCCAGCCAGAAAGTGGCGCTACAGCGCGAGTTGATCCAGCGTTATCAGCAGGACTTGATTCCGCAGCGCGAAGAGGTGGTCCAGCGCATGCAGGAATTACAACTGTATATGATTATCGGCCAATTCGAACTGCTGCAGGCCAAACAGGCCGAATATGACGCCTACCAGGGCTATATCGAGCGTTTACGGGATTACTGGCTGGCGCGGGTGGAACTCGCCCGTGAAGTGGGCGCAGCGTTGCCCAGTGCCGCCCAGCAGCAACAACCGAGCCTGGATGTGGACAGCCTGACCAGACCCAAGGGGGGCGAACATCATGACCATGGAACAATGCATGGCACCACGCATGGCTCAATGGACGGCATGTCAGAACAAAACGCTGGTTCGCATGACCCGGCACATCAAGCGCACGGCGCACATCAATCCAATGCCGCCCGACCAGCAACAGATGAACATGGAGCTCAGCAATGATTACCCGACGCAATTTAATTTCCGGAGCCGGTGTTGGCGCGCTCGCATCGCTGGTTTCGGTCTATAAACCAGCCTATGCCGGGCAGGCCCCGGATGTGGCCGGCCATCAGGATGCCGCCGGAACCGCTGGCCTGCCTTATCGACCCGTCAAAACCCTGAACGGCTGGACCCTGCCTTACCGCGTGAATAAGGGCGTTAAGGAGTTTCATCTGGTCGCGGAAGAAATCGAGCACGAGTTTGCACCCGGCTCGGTGGCCAAATGCTGGGGTTATAACGGCACCACCCCGGGCCCGACTATTGAAGCGGTGGAGGGCGACCGGGTAAGAATTTTTGTCACCAACCGCCTGCACGAACATACCACCGTGCATTGGCATGGCTTTATTCTGCCGCCCGGCATGGACGGTGTCGGCGGTCTTAACCAGCCCCATATCCAGCCCGGCGAAACTTACGTTTACGAGTTCGATCTGGTGCAGCACGGCACCCATATGTACCACCCGCATGCCGATGAAATGACCCAGATGGCCTACGGCATGATGGGCTCGTTTATTATCCATCCCCAAGCCGGTGAGCAGCTCGCGATTGATCGTGATTATTGCTTTTTGCTGCACAACTGGGCGCTGCACCCCGGCACCTACCGGCCTAATCCGGCCATCATGGTCGATTTTGATTTGTGGACCTTCAACAGCAAGGTATTCCCGGCCATTGATCCGCTGGTGGCGCGCACTGGAGAACGTATCCGGGTCCGCGTCGGTAATCTGTCGATGTGGAACCATCCGATTCACGTTCACGGGGTGGAATACCATGTCACCGGCTCTGATGGCGGTCGCTGGCCGCGGTCGCAATGGCGGCGCGAAGTGACCGAGATCGTCGGAGTCGGCCAGATGCGGGATATTGAATTTACCGGGGTAGCGGGCGACTGGGCGTTTCATTGTCACATGGCGCATCACACCATGAACGCGATGGGGCATGATATTCCTAATACGACGGGCGTGGATCAAACCGCTATCCAGCGGGAAATCCGCAGCATTCTGCCCGGCTATATGGCCATGGGCCGCTTCGGCATGGCCGAACACCAGGAGCATACCTCAGGCGGCATGCACGCCGGTCCTGAGAATACCCTGCCGATGATGATGGGCACCGGTCCATTCGGCAATATCGAAATGGGCGGTATGTTTACAGTGGTCAAAGTGCGCGACGATATGCAGCCCGGCGATTTCAGTGATCCCGGCTGGTATCAATATCCGGAGGGCAAAATAGCCCGGCGAGTCAGTACCGACCCCAACTTCGGCAACCCACCACGGCGACCAGCCTGAGATGCATAACATAAATTTTACCACCGTGAGAAGCACAAGCCCGCTTGTGCTTCGCATGAGCCTGGAGACAAATCATGAAAACAGTCATCAGTACCCTTTTGATCGGATTGTTGCTTGCCACAGCAGCGCTACTGGGCCTGGTATATTCTGGCTCCATCAGTGTCGCTGCCGTTGACGAAGAATCCGGCTTTACGCAATGGCTGCTACACACCACCTATGAACAGTCGGTGAGCAGCCATGCCACCGGCATCGAGCCACCCGCTGATCTGGATTCGCCGTCGATGATTAACCGCGGCGCACAGAATTATCAGGCCATGTGTACCGGCTGCCATACCGCGCCGGGTGAACAACCCTCAGTGCAAAGCCAGGGCTTGAACCCGCACCCACCTGATTTGGCAGAATTAAGCGATGAGCTGACGCCGGGCGAAGCCTTCTGGGTGATTAAAAATGGCGTCAAAATGACCGGCATGCCTGCCTTTGGCCCTACCCATGAAGATACCGAGTTATGGGCGCTGGTGGCTTTTCTGCAGCATATGCACGAGGCATCGGCGAGTGAGTTCGAGCAAGTAATGAATCGCGCCACCTGCCAGGCACCCGCGGACGACGGACACAACCATCGGCACGGCAACCAGCTGTCTGCTGCAAAAGAACAGGCTGATGATGGACACAATCACAGGCATGCCAACCAGCTCGATAACTTACAGTCAGGCGACGATCATTATGCCGATGATAAAACCACATCCGCACAGCAACCCTCGACAAACGACGGACATGACCACCGGCATGTTGGCCAATCCGGCCACGCACATGCTGATGGCGATCATCATGCAGACGATGATGCCGCCACGCACGAACAGACGGATGACGCTAATGACAGACAGGAACATCGTCATGACCAATAACAACCATGCCAAAAAAGCCGTCCTGTATCGCATGGTCACGGACAATCATCTTTGTCCTTTTGGACTCAAAGCCAAAGATTTGCTGGAGCGCAAAGGTTTTGAAGTGGAAGATAACCATCTGGAAACGCGTCAACAAACTGATGCCTTTCAGGCCAAGCACGATGTGAAAACCACCCCGCAAACGTTTATCGACGGTGAGCGTATTGGCGGCTACGACGACTTACGGAAGCACTTTGGTCTGAAGGTTAAAGACCAGGACGAGTTGACCTATACCCCGGTACTGGTGGTATTTGCCGTTGCCGCGCTGATGGCGCTGGCGGCTAGCTGGGCGATGTCGGGTCAATGGCTGACCATTCGTGCCGGTGAATGGTTTATCGCTTTTTCGATGTGCATTCTGGCGATTTTGAAACTGCGCGATGTGGACAGCTTCAGCAATATGTTTATTGGCTATGACCTGCTGGCTCGACGCGTGGTCAGATACGCCTACGTTTACCCCTTCGCGGAAGCACTGGCTGGCATTTTGATGATTGCCGGCGGTATTTACGGTCTCATCGCCGTGCCTATCGCTTTTTTCATCGGCACGGTCGGCGCGTGGTCGGTATTCAAGGCTGTGTATATCGACAAGCGCGACCTTAAATGCGCCTGTGTTGGCGGTAACAGCAATGTGCCACTTGGCTTTGTGTCCCTGGCCGAAAATCTGATGATGATGTTGATGGCCATCTGGATGGTCGTCAGATAAACCGACAGTGTATGCATCACTGTGTATAACAACTCTGGAGAATAACCATGCCTCACCTACCAAAAACACTCATTAAAACAAGCGCCGCTTTGTGCCTGGCAGCAGTCATGCAGACTGCCGCCTATGCGCACCAGGATGAACAACATTTAATCGATATTATTCACGCCATTGAGCTAGGCTGGGAACAGGCCGATGGAACGCCCTTTGAGCAACACTTTCTGGATTTTGATGGCGCGCGTTTTTTCGAAACCGGTGGTCAAAACGACAGTCTGACTGACTTGATTGAACACCATGTGGAACCCGAAGGCGACGCGCTGGAAGGCCTGGATCTGACCTTTAGCAATATTCAGACGCATATTCACGGTGATTCCGCCTGGGCGCTGGCCGATGTCGAAGTCAAAGCCACTGTGCGCAAAGACCAGCGAAAAATTCATAACCGTGGTTATGAAACTTTTATTTTTCAACGCATTGATGGCGCCTGGAAAGTGGTGCATACGCACAGTTCATCACGGCCGGTAAGTAAACCCGAAATGGCTGATGAGAACCACTCAGATCACGAGCATTAAGAATGGCCAGAGAGCAGCAACGATGGACTGTTTTTCCAATGGGCCTGCTTACCACCATCAGCTGGAGTAATACCGCAGTACTTGCCCCAAACCTGTAGTAATCGGGTGATCTCCAGCTAATCGCTTCGCTTGCCCCTGCTTTGGTATACAAAAAAAGCGCCGCAGTGCGGCGCTTTGGAAATTTTCTCATTGCGTTGTTCTTAGTCGTCGTTTTGTTCCAGATCTTTCATGCTCAAACGAATCCGGCCCTGCTTGTCGACTTCCAGCACTTTGACGCGCAATTTGTCGCCTTCACTGAGCTTGTCGGTAACGTTTTCAACCCGTTCTTCGGAGATTTGCGAGATATGCAGCAAACCGTCACGGCCAGGCAGAATCGACACGAATGCACCGAAGTTCATGATCCGCTCGACCTTGCCTTCGTAGATTTTACCGACTTCCACATCCGCGGTAATCAGCTCGATCCGGCGGCGGGCTTCATCGGCAGCGTCCTTGTTCGCCGAAGCGATGGTGACGGTGCCGTCATCTTCGATATCAATCACGGTACCGGTCTCTTCGGTGATCTGACGAATGGTCACACCGCCCTTACCGATGATGTCACGAATCTTGTCAGGATGAACCCGCAACTTCATCAAACGCGGTGCGTATTCGGACATTTCGCCGCGCGCTTCGCTGAGCACCTTGTTCATTTCGTCCAGGATAAACCGGCGGCCTTCGGTGGCCTGAGCCAGCGCAACCCGCATGATTTCTTCGGTGATGCCACCGATTTTGATATCCATCTGCAGCGCGGTAATACCATCAGCGGTACCGGCCACCTTGAAGTCCATGTCACCCAGGTGATCTTCATCACCCAGAATATCGGTCAGTACCGCAAAACGGTCGCCTTCCTTGACCAGGCCCATGGCAATACCTGCCACCGGCGCTTTCATCGGCACCCCGGCATCCATTAATGCCAGTGAAGTACCACATACCGAGGCCATGGAACTGGAACCGTTGGATTCGGTGATTTCCGAGACTATCCGCAAGACATAGGGGAAGTCTTCCATGCTTGGCACTACCGCGGCGACACCGCGTCGCGCCAATCGGCCATGGCCGATTTCGCGGCGTTTGGGACCGGTCATAAAGCCGGTTTCACCGACGCAGTAGGGAGGGAAGTTGTAATGCAGCATGAAAGGATCTTTGTATTCCCCTTCCACCGCATCAATAATCTGTGCATCACGGCCGGTACCCAGAGTGGCCACTACCAGTGCCTGTGTTTCGCCGCGGGTGAAGATGGCCGAACCATGCGTACGTGGCAACATGCCGACTTCAATATCAATCGGACGTACCGTGGTCAGATCACGTCCATCAATACGTGGTTCGCCACTGAGTACACGTTCACGCACCAGGCTTTTCTCCAGCGCGCTAAAAGCATTCATCGCTTCGCTGGCATCCAGTGCGTCATCGCCCTGTAACAGGGTTTCCTTCAACTTTGTGCGTGCGTTGCTGATCGCGTCCCGGCGTTCCATTTTGTCGGTAATGCGGTAAGCGGCCTGTAAATCATTTTTGAAATGTTCGGCAATCAGATTGGTGATTTCGTCGCTCTTTTCCTCCGGCTGCCAATCCCAGGAGGGCTTGCCGACTTCGGCAACCAGCTCATTGATCGCCTGAATGGCCACCTGCATGGCCTGATGACCAAAGCTGACGGCGCCCAGCATTACTTCTTCAGATAGCAGATTGGCCTCTGATTCAACCATTAATACCGCTTTATCGGTACCCGCCACTATCAGGTCCAGGTCAGAGTCCTTAAGGCTGGTGGCGGTTGGATTCAGCAGGTACTCGCCATCCTTGTAACCGACGCGCGCACCACCCAGCGGGCCATTAAATGGCATGCCCGACAGCGCCAATGCGGCCGAGGCGCCAATCAGTGCCAGAATATCGCCATTGGTCTCCGGATTGGATGAAACCAGTGTCGCAACCACCTGGACTTCATTTTTAAAGCCTTTGGGAAACGATGGCCGGATCGGACGATCAATCAGACGTGAGGTCAGGGTGTCTTTCTCGGTGGGTCGGCCTTCGCGTTTGAAGAAACCACCGGGAATACGCCCCGCGGCATAGAATCTTTCCTGGTAGTTAACCGTCAGCGGAAAAAAGTCACGGTTGGGATCGGCTTCTTTTCTGCCGGTGGCGGCCACCAGTAGCGAGGTTTCGTTCATGGTCACCATCACGGCGGCATCAGCCTGCCGGGCTATATGACCGGTTTCTATGGTGAGACTGTGTTCACCATATTCAAAAGTTCTGGATATTTTTTGCACTTCGTTGTCCTATTTTTATCATCGCCATATGCGCTAATGGCCGGACATATCCGGCCATCAGGCTGACGATAGTTAATGCGCTAAACCTGTGGCTGTGGAGCCGGCTTAACGACGCAGTTCAAGGCGTTGAATCAGATCGCGATAGCGTTGCACATCGGTGCTCTTCAAATAGTTGAGCAACCGGCGGCGTGAGTTAACCATTTGCAACAAACCACGACGCGAATGATGATCGCCTTTGTGCGAGGCGAAATGCTGGGTCAGATGTTTGATCCGGCTGGTCAGCAGGGCAACCTGCACCTCTGGTGAACCGGTATCGTTTTCGCCTCGTTGATAGTCGCTGACGATCTGAGCTTTTTGCTCGGCTGAAAGTGACATGTTTTCTCCTATTACCAATACTTGTCAGGCAACGAGGCTTTATGCAAATGCCCTCCTGGAAGGCACTTACACAAAGCCTCGCCGTCGCCTACTTACTTACAAAACAGACAGCAGGGTATTGTACCGCTCCAAACCAATGCTTGTAAACAAGCCAGGCCGACCAACTCACATCTGGACCCATTCTGGCTGCCTAGCCAGCCGGGAACACCCGCTGTGGCTTCAAGCCGGCACCGCGCAGGCACTCTCCCAGCCCCAAAAACAATCCATCCACTGCATACACGCGGTATTTGCCTGGCTGGTCTACCGCCACTTCGACCAGAGTCCGGCCATGCAGAAAACCCGTTGCCTGCTGCTCAGACAAAGTGATCGCCGGATAATCAAGCAATGCCTGGTCGGCGGGCAACAGGCAGGCAAGTGGTTCAGGCGCTGCCTCCAATTGTGTCAGGGTAAGCATCTGGTGCTGTTCAAAACCACCGATGCTGGTCCGACGCAGAGCGGTCAAATGGCCGATGCTACCCGCCAGCTGCGCTAATTGCTCGCCCAGCGTGCGCACATAAGTGCCTTTACTGCAGCGCACCTGAAAAACCAGTAAAGGCGCCTGCCAGGACACGATATCCAGACTGTGAATCGTCACTTGGCGGGCCTGGCGCTCAATGGTCTTGCCTTGCCGGGCCAGTTTGTACAGCGGTTGCCCCTGATGCTTCAAGGCTGAATACATCGGCGGCACCTGCTCGATAGTTCCGGTCAGTTTATCGGCCAGGGCCTGCCATTGCTGACGGCTGATAGCCGGCACCTGAGAGGTGGCCGTGACCGCGCCTTCCAGATCGCCCGTGGCGGTGGATTGTCCGACCTGCAGCGTGGCCTGATAGGTTTTATCAGCTTCCAGCAGAAATGCATTGACCTTGGTGGCCTGACCGAAAGCACACAGCAACAGGCCGGTCGCAAAAGGATCAAGGGTGCCGGCATGTCCGGCTTTGCGGATACCCAGGATACGCTTGGCCTTGCCCAGGGCCTGGTTTGAACTGATACCAGCGGGTTTATCCAGTAATAACAGGCCGCCTGCCGTGGGCGTGGCCTTCGCCACCGTGATTATTCTTCTTCTGAATCAGGTTTGGCAGTACGCACTGAGGCCAGCAGAGCATCCATGCGTTCACCGGTTTCAATCGAGGTGTCCTGTTGAAAACGCAATTCAGGGATGGTGCGCAGCCGCAGTTGCTGGCCCAGAATACTGCGTAGATAACCGGCACTGCGGTTCAAGGCCGCGATACTGGCATCCGCCTTGTCATTTTCCAGCACCGAAATGTAAACTTTGGCCACCCCCAGATCACGGCTGACCTCCACGTCCGAAACACTCACAAAACCGATCTCGGGATCATTAAGCTCACGCTGGATCAGCACACCCAATTCGCGCCGTAACAGGCCGCCAACACGATCATGCCGGGCAAAATCACGCTGATTGCTGTTATGTCTGCCGGATCGTTTGGAACCCATAGCACCGCTTCCGATCAGTTCTCATCCAATGTACGGGCGACTTCGATACGCTCGAAACATTCGATCTGATCACCTGGACGCACATCATTGTATTGTTTCACGCCGATACCGCATTCAGTACCGGAAGTCACTTCCTTGACGTCATCCTTGAAGCGCCGCAGCGATTCCAGTTCACCTTCAAAAATCACCACGTTATCACGCAGCACCCGGATCGGATTCTGACGTTTGACGATGCCCTCAACCACCAGACAACCGGCGATCGCGCCCAGTTTGGCGCTGCGGAATACGTCCTTGACCTCGGCCAGACCGACAATCTGCTCCTTGATTTCAGTGCCCAGCATACCGGTAATCGCTGCTTTGACCTGATCAATCGCATCATAGATGACGCTGTAATAGTGCAGATCCAGATCATTTTCCTTGATAATCTTGCGCGCCGTGGCATCCGCGCGAACGTTAAAGCCAATCACAATGGCATTCGACGCCTGCGCCAGGGAAGCATCTGATTCAGTAATGCCGCCCACCCCACTGACCACTACGTTGACCACAATCTGATCATTGGATAGCCGGGTCAACGCATCACGCAGTGCTTCCACACTGCCCTGCACGTCCGCCTTGATGACCAGGTTGACCGTCTGCTGTTCGCTTTCCTGGCCCATCTGATCAAACAGGTTCTGGAGTTTGGCGGCCTGCTGATGCGCCAGCCGGCCTTCACGGCTTTTGGCCTGACGCTGAGAGGCCGCATCCTTGGCTTTGCGCTCATTGGCAACCACCAGCACTTCGTCACCGGCATTGGGCACACCCGACAGGCCAATCACTTCCACCGGGAAGGACGGGCCCACTTCAGTAACCGTTTCAGCGAGTTCGTTGAGCATCGAGCGCGCGCGGCCGTATTCTTCGCCGGCCAGCACCATTTCACCCTTCTTGAGCGTGCCATCCTGAATCAACAGTGTGGCTACCGGGCCACGGCCTTTGTCCAGCCTTGACTCAACCACTACACCGCGTGCCCTGCGATCTGCCTGAGCACGCAACTCCATAACTTCAGCCTGCAGACTGATGGCTTCCAGTAGCGTGTCAATGCCTTCGCCGGTTTTGGCCGAGACATTGACGAAAATCTCTTGACCACCCCATTCTTCAGGGATCACCTCTTCCTTGCTTAATTCGTTCTTGACCCGCTCCAGATCAGCATTGTCCTTGTCGATCTTGTTGACCGCCACAATCAGTGGCACCTTGGCCGCGCGGGCGTGCTGGATGGCTTCTTTGGTTTGCGGCATCACGCCGTCATCCGCAGCCACTACCAGAATGACGATATCGGTAACCTGTGCGCCGCGTGCGCGCATGGCGGTAAAGGCCGCATGCCCGGGTGTATCCAGGAAGGTGATTCCACCGCGCTCGGTTTTGACGTGGTAAGCGCCGATATGCTGGGTAATGCCTCCGGCTTCGCCGTCAGCCACCTTGGTTTCACGGATGTGATCGAGCAATGAGGTTTTGCCATGATCTACATGGCCCATGATGGTTACCACCGGCGGGCGGATTTCGCCCTCACCCTCATCCTCGATATGTTCGGCCACCAGTTCTGCTTCGATGTCTTTTTCGACCGCGGCTACTGCGGCATGACCCATTTCTTCCGACACCAGCATCGCGGTTTCCTGATCCAGCGGCTGATTGATAGTCACCATCATGCCCATCTTCATCATGACTTTGATCAGATCACCGCTCTTGACGGCCATCAGTTTAGCCAGTTCGGCTACCGTAACGGTTTCGGGTATCTGCAATTCCCGCTTGACTGGTGCGGCCGGTTTCTGGAAGCCGTGCTCATTGCCCACCGATAACTCAGAACGGCGTTTGGGACGGGTTTTTTTGCGCCGCCCGCTGCCCGCGGTGACATGCAGCTCGGCACGTCCATAACGGGTATCGCGGCCGCCGCGGTTGGTGTTTTCACGGCGTTTTTTCTCTTCCCGCTGCAATTCGATACGCGCCGCCGCGCGCTGGCGTTCAGCTTCTTCTTCCTTCCGCAGCCGGGCTTCTTCCTGCTCTTTGGCTTCGGCTTCGCGGCGGACCTGTTCTTCGGCTTCGCGCTTAGCATCCAGTTCCGCCTGCTGCTCGGCATTGGCCTGGGCCTTTTCGCGCTCGCGTTCTTCCGCTTCTTTGCGCAGCTGCTCGGCCTGTTCCTGACGGGCTTTTTCTTCGGCTTCACGCTGCAGACGAATTTCTTCCAGCGCTTTTTTGGCCGCTTCGCGCTCCGGGTCCAGCGAGCCTTCGGTTTCGGCACCGCGCTTGATATAGGTGCGCTTGCGGCGCACCTCGACGTTGACGGTTTTCGGCGGCGCGGAGCGGCCACCCACGCGGCCACCACCCGGCACGGTAATTTCCGATACAGTCCGGCGTTTGAGCGTTACCCGCTTGGGCGGGCTGGCGGTGGCTTCCTGCTTGCCATGACTGACACGCAGATGCGCCAGCAGGGTCTTTTTGTTTTCGTTGGAGACAGTCGCATCCGGATCGGTGATATCCACACCGGCATCCTTAAACTGACTGAGCAGTTTATCGATGGGTACGGCCAGCACTTCGGCCAGTTGTTTTACAGTTACTTGTGATGACATTGCTGTTGTTACCTTGGTATTGCTGATGCGCTGTTTAACAGTTGTTGATCAAGGGATCGTTGACAACGCTTAGGTAGCGTCCTCCGCAAACCAGTGGGCGCGTGCCGCCATAATCAGTTTGGCCGCCTGCTCGGCATCCAATTCCGGAATCTCCTCCAGTTCATCGACCGCACAATCAGCCAGATCGTCGCGGCTGCGGATGCCTTTTTCCGCCAACCGGTAAGCCAGTGATTCGTCCATGCCGTCCAGTTCCAGCATGTCCTGTTCAGGCTTGTGTTCGTCCAGAACTTCTTCCCGCATGATCATCTGCGTCAGCAGTGCATCACGCGCCCGGCGGCGCAGTTCAGAAACGATGTCCTCATCAAACTCTTCAATCGCCAGCAACTCGCTTTCCGGCACGTAAGCCACTTCTTCGACATTGCTGAAGCCTTCCTGAACCAGGATACCGGCCAGTTCCTCATCCACATCCAGTTTGGTGGTAAACACCTCCAGGATTTCACGGGCTTCGGCTTCACTTTTGTTTTCCGCGTCAGCCAGAGTCATGACATTCAGCTGCCAGCCGGCCAGACCGCTGGCCAGACGCACGTTCTGCCCGCCCCGGCCAATCGCCTGAGACAGATTTTCCTCTTCCACCGCGATGTCCATGCTCTTCTTTTCTTCGTCCACCACAATTGAGCTGACTTCCGCCGGCGCCATGGCATTGATCACGTATTGAGCCGGATTATCGTCCCATAAAATAATATCGATACGCTCACCGGCCAGTTCATTACTGACCGCCTGTACGCGCGATCCGCGCATGCCCACACAGGCACCGATAGGATCAGTGCGCTTGTCATTGGCGCGCACCGCGATTTTGGCGCGCCGGCCCGGATCGCGGGCGGCACCCATGATATCAATCAGCTCAGAGCCGATTTCAGGCACTTCCAGCGTGAACAGATTGATCAGAAATTCATTCATGGTGCGGCTGGCAAACAATTGTGGCCCCCGCTGCTCGGCACGTACCTCGTAGAGATACGCGCGCAGGCGGTCGCCCGGCCGCACCGATTCACCTGGAATCATGTGCCGGCTGGGAATAAATGCTTCGGCATTACCGCCCAGGTCAAGATACACACTGCCGCGTTCAAAGCGCTTCACGATGCCATTGACCAGCTCACCTTCGCGGCTGGTATAGGCTTCAAACACCTGCTCGCGTTCAGCGTCCCGCACCCGCTGAACGATGACCTGCTTGGCAGCCTGCGCCGCGATACGGCCGAATTCAGCGTTTTCCATCGGTTCTTCGATGGTATCGCCGACATTCAGGCTGGCATCCTGTTGCCGCGCCTCAGTCAGCGGTATCTGATAATCCGGAAATTCGATTTCCTCGTCATCGTCCACCACCTGCCAGACCCGGAACGTTTCATAGTCACCAGTTTTATGGTCAATGGATACCCGCGCATCAATCTCCAGTTCGTGCTTCTTGCGCGCAGCTGATGCCAGCGCGGCTTCGATCGCACCGAAGATCACTTCCTTGGATACACCTTTTTCATTGGCGACCGCTTCGGCCACCAGTAAAATTTCTTTCGCCATCCTCTACCTCAGAGTGCGTAGGTTCATTAACTCTGCTGCCGTTGATCCTTATTCAGGTCAGCGGCCAGCAGCGCTGCATAATCCGGCACCAGTTTGGCGGTGCGTATGTCCGCCATGCCGATGTCGATATCTTTTCCATCACAGTGCAGCGTGATGGTATCGCCGCTGACAGCCGTGATCTCTCCTTTCAGTTTCCGGTGACCATCAATCGGCCCGAATAATTTTACCTGTGCCTGTTCGCCGGTGAAGGCGGCAAACTGCTCAGCACTGAACAATGGCCGGTCTACTCCCGGAGAAGACACTTCCAGGTTGTACTGACCCGGTATCGGATCTTCTACATCCAGCAATGCCGCCACTTCCCGGCTGACCCGCTGGCAATCCTTTAACTGGATTTCGCCACTGAAACCCGGCTGATCGATGTACAGCCGCAAAGTGCCATGCCGGGCATGTCCGTCCAGCTCCAACCCCAGCAATTCATAACCCAGGGCGGCTATCAGCGGGCGTAACAGCGCATCGATAGCAGACAAATTGGCCATACGCGTTCCAACCTGAAATCTGATCTGACAATGAAAAAGGCCCCAATCTGGGGCCTTTAAAGTGTCCGTTTGAGCCACCAGCAGTGCGCAGGCTGTAGCTAATCGGAATTAGCCGTGCTTGCAATCAACTGCTGCACACTACAATTATCCCGCCATTGTAACGGATTACCCCGGCAGTTGACCAGCCATCCGCCGCAATCGGCTGCACTGGCGTTATTCTGCTAGTCCAATATCTGGGCGCAACGTGCTAAACAATCAAGCCCACTGCTGGATTGGATCAATACTCTCCGTCGGCACAGCAGAGATCTATTGCTGCCGAGGTCAAGACTGTTTACGCGCTATTCTGCTCATAAACTGGCTGGCGACGGTCACCAACGGGACAGATTCAATCAGAGACTGCCTGAGTCATTCCCCCCCGCCCCCAACTTTGACCTCCCTCAGGAGCTGATGGTAGAGCGCTGCCGCATAACCGGGTTTTACGTTATTCTGATCAACTGCTCATCATGCTATTGATAACCACACCAGATATATGGAGAAAGACCAATGATCGGATACGTCACCCTAGGCACCAACGACCTGGCCCGCGCTGCTGATTTTTATGACAAATTGCTGGCCGAGCTGGGCGGTAAGCGGTTTATGGAAATGGAAACCTTTATTGCCTGGGCGGGCCCCAGCGGCAAGGGCGGTCTGGGCTTGACCCAACCATTTGACGGCCAGCCCGCCTGCGTAGGCAACGGCGTGATGGTAGCGCTGGAATGCGAGTCCACCGACCAGGTGGATAGTGTCTACAACAAAGCCATCGAACTGGGCGCCAGCTGCGAAGGACCGGCCGGTCCACGTGGCGATAGTTTTTATGCCGGTTATTTTCGTGATCCGGACGGCAATAAACTCAATGCCTATGTGATGACGGGGCCTATGTAACCAGCCGGTTGATTGCCAGCCCCATGCCCGGGCATGGGGCTCCGGCGAAGCACCCGCCTACGCCTATCCACCGATTCCAATTCTGGAAAGATTCTTCACTGGATTGAGAATGACAAGCCATTCTGTTCGCTCCACCACCCTCCAAGCCCCAAACATCCCCGTCATCCTGAGCGCCAGCGAAGGATATCCTCAAGCTACCCACCGATTTCCAACCGTAGAGATTCTTCACTGCGTAATGACAATTTTTGTTGGCGCTTCATTCAGAATAAAGTTAATTTAGCCGGGCTAATCCCAGTCAGGCGCCAGACCGTCCGGATTAATGGTGCGCCGGTTCTGCCGGGTAAGCTGATTGATCGCCTGCATGTCGTCAGCGGACAGTTCAAAATCAAAAACCTCGAAATTGGCCTGCGCGTGCTCCGCATTGCTGGTGCGCGGAATAGCGATCACGCCGTCCTGCTGGACCAGCCACCGCAATGCCACCTGGCCGGCATGCTTGTCATGCGACTGAGCAATGCGCTGCAATACCGGATCACTGAATACCTCGCCCTGAGCCAGTGGTGAATAAGCGGTCAGTGACATGCCCTGCGCGCGCAGGCAGTCCAGTACCTTGTCCTGATTCAATAACGGATGGTATTCGACCTGATTGGTCACCAATGGCACTTCACTTAACCGCACCGCCTCGCTGATCAACCCGGTGGTAAAGTTGCTGATGCCGATATGCCTGGCCAGACCATCGCGCTGCACCTGGTTGATCGCCGCGATGGTTTCCGCCAGCGGCACTCTGGGGTTCGGCCAGTGCAGTAACAGCAAATCCACATAATCGGTGCCCAGACGCTGCAGGCTGGCGAACACGGAGGCGGCCAGCTCGGCCTGGTTGAAACGATTGATCCAGACTTTGGTGGTTAAAAAGATATCGTCCCGGGGCACGCCGCTGTCGGCGATCCCCTGCCCCACCGCCTGTTCATTTTTGTAAATCTGCGCGGTATCGATGTGCCGGTAGCCGATATCCAGCGCCGCTTTGACCATCCGGCGCGCATCCGGATTGTCCAGTTCAAAGGTGCCAAAACCCAGCGCCGGTATGCTGGCTCCATGTACATCGACGTTGTGCATCCCAATCTCCTGATCTCATCCTGCCATCCAATCTATGGGCGCCCGGCTGCAAAAGCCAGTCGCTTTTGCCCCGGTAACCGGGATAAAGGCCCTGACAACACCGTTGCCTGACAGACCAGTTACTCGGTCAGCTACTCGGCTAAATTGATGCCCAGATTGGCTGCCAGGAATACATATTGATCCGCCAGCAACTCAATGGCTTTGGTGGTAGCGGTGCCGCCGCCATGACCGGCACGGGTTTCAATGCGGATCATCACCGGCGCATCGCCGGCGTGCGCCTGCTGTAGCCGGGCGGCATATTTAAAGCTGTGCCCGGGCACCACCCGGTCGTCCCGGTCGGCGGTGGTTACCAGCGTTGCCGGATAGTCCACGCCATCCTGTAGATTGTGGTAGGGCGAATAGGCGTATAGCGCGGCGAACTCCTCGGGATTATCCGCGGAACCATAGTCATCGGTCCAGAACCTGCCTGCGGTAAACTGATGGAAGCGCAGCATATCCATAACGCCCACCATGGGCAGCGCTGCCGCAAACAGCTCCGGCCGCTGATTGACCAAGGCGCCGACCAGCAGGCCGCCGTTAGAGCCACCCATCACCGCCAGCTTGTCGGAATTGGTGTACTGATTATCGATCAGGTATTCAGCCGCGGCGATAAAATCATCAAATACATTCTGTTTCTGCAGTTTGGTACCAGCCTGATGCCAGTCACGGCCATATTCACCACCGCCGCGCAAATTGGCCAAAGCAAATACTCCACCCATTTCCATCCAGGCCAGCCAGCGGGTTGAGTAATTGGGTGTCAAAGCAATATCAAAGCCACCGTAGCCGTACAGCAAAGTGGGCTGTCGGCCGTTAAGTTCCAGACCCTGCCGGTGAGCAATAAACATCGGTACCCGGGTGCCATCCTTGGAGCGGTAAAAAACCTGCTTGACCACGTAATCATCCGGATCAAAGTCAACCTGTGCCTGTTTGAACAGGCTGCGTTCGCCACTGGCTACCTGATAACGGTAAATACTGGGTGGCGTATCAAAGCTGGAAAAGCTGAAATACGTTTCCGTGTCAGCGGCATCACCCGTGAAACCAGTGGCATTGCCGATCCCGGGCAAGGTCACACCGCCGGCCGGCGCGCCATCCACGGCAAACAGGCGGATGGCTGATTTCGCATCTTCCAGATATTCGGCAATAAACCGGCCACCGACAAAATCGATACTGGTCAATACATGCTCAGACTCGGGTATAACCTCCTGCCAGGCAGCCGGCTCCGGCTGCTTCAGATCGATGGCGACCACACGGTTTTTCGGCGCGTCGTTATTGGTCCGAAAATACAGCAGGCTGTCCTGATTGGTAATAAAGCTGTAGTCATAATCGAAACTATCGATCAACGCGATGCTGGTGTCCTGCTGCAGGTCTTTGATCGTGATCCGGTAACGGCTGTCGGTCCCAACCCAGGTGGTGATCACCAGATAACGGCCGTCCTCGGTCACTTCGCTGAAGTGCCCCCAGTCCGGATGATCCGGCGTAGCATGCACCAGCATATCCTGATCCTGGGCTGTGCCGAGCTGATGGAAATACACGCGCTGATTAAGGTTCAGGCTCTGCAGTTCCTGGCCCGTCCGCGGCGCCGGATAGCGGCTGTAATAAAAGCCCGAGTTGTCTTTGGCCCAGCTCGCCGAGGTGAATTTCAACCAGCTCAATTCATCGGCCAGCAATTGGCCACTGTCGATATCCATGATTTTCCAGGTACGCCAGTCAGAGCCGCCATCCTGGACTCCATAAGCCAGCCAGCGGCCATCAGGACTGGGCACGGTTTCACTCAGCGCCACGGTACCGTCCTGCGACCAGCTATTGGGATCAATCAGAACCCGCGCAGCGCTGTCGGGATCATCCTGTACATACAATACGGACTGGTTTTGCAGGCCATCGTTGCGGGTGTAAAAAACCCGCCCGCCGGCACTGAAAGGCACGCTGTAGCGTTCATAATTCCACAACTCAGTCAGCCGCTGATGAATGGCTGCCCGGCCCGGCAGGCTGTCCAGATAAGCATCGGTTACCTCATTCTGTGCCGCAACCCAGACGGCTACTTCGGATGATTCGCGCACATCGTCTTCCAGCCAGCGATAAGGATCAGCGACTTCGGTACCATGATAATTATCGACTACCGCCACGGTTTTGGTCTCCGGATAGGTTATGGCCTCAGCGGCATCCACAGCGACCGGTTGTCCAACAGAGCTATCTGCCGCTGTTGTCTCATCCTGGGAGGACTGACAGGCAGCCAATAACACGCATAACCAACAAGCTAACAGCAGACGCATAATAAACTCTCCGGATAGACTGGTATGAAACCGCCTGAGTATAACGGCTCAGGCGTATTTATCCATTCGATGAAGCCGCGTTAATCTTCCTTCAGACCAAAGGCCCAGGCAAAAGGGGCTGGGTCGTAATACTCACGAAACAGCTTGATCTTGCCGCCTTCCACATGGAACAGGCCGCCATAACTCTGCCGGTATTCGCGGCCGGTAGCAATCACTTCAACAAGTCCCTGATACTCCACGAAGATTGTTTCCGGATCCTGCAGCGGATAAAAGATCAATCGGGAGGTAAAGTCAGCCTTGCCGCTGCTGGCAGGCCACTGCGCATAGAGCTTGAGTAGATTTTGCTTGCCGACGACACGCTTCGGGTGACCCGGTGGTGAGTAAGGCATATCCTGCACCGCATCATCTGCCCAGACCGATGCGAACTTCTGCATGTCTTTATCTTCCAGCGATGTCAGAAAATCAAGCACGGCCTGCCGGGTTTTTTGCCGCTTGAGATACCCTGCCGGCTGATTGCTGGCGTTTGCTGCAGCCGGACCAAACACCTCACGGGTACCCGACTCTTCCCGCAGATTAAAAGTATGGCTGGAAATTTCCCACTTATCGCCATTTTTCCGCAGTTCATAGGCATAGTCTCCCTTAACCTGCCAGTACATATCCTGAATAAAATGATCCGCTGTTACCCTGGCGGTTGCGCGGGCCTGGCTGCCATCCAGTTGCACCAGAATATCAGTGATAGCGTGGCGCGTTCTATCAAAACCGGGCAATACTGAAGCCCACTCAGTCATCAGGGCTTGATGGCTTTTAATTTCCGCCCGCTGCCCCGTCAGGGAGGAATAATCCACCCAGACTTCATCCGCATAGAGTTTTTCCAGGCTTTCAAAGTTTGCGGTATCAGCCAGTGTGCCGACACTCTCGATAATGGTTTTAATGGCTGCCTCGTCACGTGGATTCGATTTGGCCAAGGCCGGATTGAAGACCAACATGGACATCAGCAATACACCTTTCAAAATAGGATTCATGATGGCTATCCCACTATTTGAACGATGCCCGATAGTGGTCATCGACTTTTTCCAGAGCACTGCGCATATCGGCCTCGTTATCGTAAAACTCGAACTGCGTAACACCATCCAGCATAATCAGCTCGACATTCTCACCACCCCGGGCCGCAAATTTCTTCGCGCCCTGCGGAATCGCGGCATCCTCGGAGTGAACAAGCAGCAGTGGCTTGGTTATTTCAGCGGCGGTTTTGATGGCGTCGTACTCCAGCCAGGGCTGCCACGACAGAGTGCTGAACTTGTTGTCATATTCAGCAATAGCGCCACGCTTGGGATCGGTATAGTAGACCGCCTGATACATCACGGCATTTTCGTTACTGTCACTGGCCGCTTCCAGGTAAACCGGCTGACCCGATGCCTGCGCTTCACGGCTGGCGTTGAGCAATGCCGGTATGCTTTCGCCGTAGACCTCCTGTACCACCTCAGCATCGTGCAACCATGGCGCAACCACGGCAACTGCAGCGATGGCCGGACTTTGATGCGCCGCATCAATCGCGTAACCGGCCGAAGCACATACACCCAGCGTTGCCAGTCTGGTGTTATCGACTTCCGGTCGGCTTGAGAGATAGTTTGCCGCGGCAATAATGTCCTTGGTTTTTTCGCGCGGATGCTCGACGTATTTTAAGTTGAGCGGCGTTCCGCTGGCTGACTCGCCCCAGCCGCGAAAATCGAACGCCAGTGCCGCGTAGCCTCTGTCAGCCAGCCTGGCGGCATAACCACCGGGCATCTGCTCTTTGACGGAGGTCCAGGACCCGGAAACAATGACGCCTGGCAGTCTGTCGCCTGCCTGATAATCACCTGGCAGGTAAAGGTCGCCAACCAGCGTCTGGTTCTCACTGGCAAATGTCACACGCTTTTTCATGGCAGCCTCCGTCGAGGGGGTTATCAGGGCAATGCTCAAGGCCGTTCCGGCAAGCAAATGGTTCATGTCTTGTCTCCTTATGCTCAATGTCTCGATCTGATAACCAATCTACACAAGCAGGATTTTCAATTCTTGCACGAGACTTCGAAGCGCTTGCATGATCCTTCGAAATGGACTTGCAGACGATTCGCTCCGGCATTTGCCAACGGATTTATGCTGGTCCGTGCACCGTTGGCGGCTGGATGGCGGGGTGAAACGCAGACTGCTTAAGTCAGCGGTGGGAAACTAGGCATTCAGTTGTTGCCGGTATTGGGTCGGCGTTAAGCCTTCGGACTGCTTGAAGAATCGAGAGAAGTGAGCCTGATCAGAAAAGCCGCAAGATAATGCGATATCAATCATTGGCGTGTCCGGCTGAGCAAGGCTTTTTTTGGCCTGCTCGAGACGGTAACTCATGACAAACTGCATCGGACTCTGGCCGATGGTTCCTTTGAACACGTAAGCAAAATGGGAGGGACTCAGATCAGCCTGCCCGGCCAAATCCTCAACGGTAATGGAGCGGGCAAAATTCACCGCCACAAAGTCCAGCACCCGCTGGTAGTGCCTGGCTGTAAAACTTTTGGAAAACTGATCTTGCTGAGCTCTTTCTATACCGTATTTTTGAATCAGCTTGACCAGAAAAACACGCGCCAGGCTTTCAAACATAACCGCCGATCCCGGCTGCTCGCAGCCCAGTGCCTCTTTCAGCATAACGCCAGCCTGGCAGATATCCGGATCTTTGAACTGGGGCAAATCCTTGAGCTGCGCATCGGTCAGCAATACGCCAACCTCACTGTGTGCAAAACGTTCCAACTGATCAGGCTCGAGCGTTACCACAATAACCTTGGATTTTTCGTGCCAGCGCCACCCGCTCTTGACACCGGCCGGGGTCACGATGATTTCATTCTTGGCGTATATAAAGTCACGATGCTCGCCATCACGCCAGTTCTCAACACGGTGCGGTTCGTCACGTAAATTCAATAGAATATGATGCTGAGTGAAAATCTGCGTGGGCATTGAGGCTGGCTCCGCTTCAAAGTACTCCAGGGTTAGAAGCCGCGCCGCGGAAGGCCTTGTCCGACCAGTGCTTTTCAGCAACGGCGAGGTGGGATAGATATCCTGATACCGGCCTGTGCTCATCATTTATGCCAATGCTGCCATCCAGACCGCAGCTTACAACAAATAGATTTAATCGTGGCGTCTCCGTTTAAAACTCAGCCTCGCTGGAAAGCCTTACGCTTGAAATAAGCGCATGAGGGTATACGGCCAAACGTACAGACACTCCAAAACGGTGTTACAAAACGTCTGCCCTGTCTGATGAAACTGCCACACTATCCATCTGTGCATTGATCAAGCAGTGTATGATGGGAAGTTGGCGCTAATGCTTATATTCAGCATGCTGCCAGGAAAGCTGATTTCAGGGACCTGTAGAACCTGTATCGGCCAGTAAAATAATAAAAAAGCGCCTGTAGATAAGGCAAAGCAGATTAAACGGGAGAATTGAATATGGACAAGGGAAAGGCCGGCGAACAACATCAGCAGCCGCCACTGAGTGATGCATTGCTGCAGCTTATTCGAGCTAAAAATACCACCGTCAAAAAAACCTCCGCCGCCCCCCTGACAAGCATTGGCGGCAGTCTGGCTTTCCATTGCTCGGTTGATCTGGAAAACCGCGCGATTACTGAAACCGCTTCCATGGCAACCCGTTTCAGCGGTTACGAGTCCTTGTTGCCGGGACGTGATCTTAAGAAGGTTGGTCTGGTCAGCTCGACCGCTTCGGGTATTTGCGGTGGGGTGCACGCCACCGCGTCTGCCTTGTGCCTGGAAATGGCGCTGGGCCTTAAGCCGCCACCGTTGGGGATTATCATTCGCAACCTGCTATTGAGTTGCCAGTATCTGAATGACAACACCATGCATCTGTTTGTACTGTCCGGGCCGGATTATTCCCAGCAGCGGATTGCGGCCGGCAACCCTGAAATCTGGCAAAAAGCCCTTCAGTCTGCCTGCCGATATACCTCGGTGCATGGTTATAAACGCATTGCTGATATCCTGGTCGATCTGAACAAACCTACCGGCAAGCTGTATAAAAAAGCGCTGTCGATGGTGGGTGTAGCGCGTAAGGCCTATACCATTCTGGGTGGCAAATATCCGCATTCAGAATCCATTATTCCGGGCGGCGTTTCGATTGCAATTGATGCCGAAAAACTCCATCAATTTGCCGAAAAGATCAAACCCTTTATCGAATTTACCCGGCAATCCACTGCTATCTGGGACGAAGTATTTGATTTTTTGCTGGCGGCAGAGCCGCGTTATATCGACCTCGGCAGAACCACGGCCTCGATGCTGGATTTTGGACAGTGGGATCATGAGGAATACTACGACGGCAGCTACCAGAACTGTGACCGCTGGGGCGCCAAACGCTGGTCAACGCCCGGCGTGATCATTAACCGGCAATTGCTGGAAACCAATTTAAGCAAACTGAACGCGGGTATGGAGGAGTTTGCCGACCACTCATTCTTTGCAGATTGGGTGGATGCTTCAGCTAAAAATCATTTGATACGGCACGACCCACTGGGCAATGAGATCAAACCCCATCATCCCTGGAATAAACGCCTGATTCAACCGGATAACGATGCGCCGAATCCATCCTCATATAGCTGGGGTTCCTGTTTGACCTGGAACCGGCATGCTTTTGAAGTCGGTGCTTATGCGCGCTTATATTTAACCGCAAGCGCGCAAAAAATTGCTGCCAGCCAGTACATGGCGTCGACCGGTAACAGCATGGAATTTTCTCTGCCGACCGCAAACGGCGAGCTGGATATCACCTGGCATATTCCAGCGGTATGGAATGCATTCGAGCGTAATCGGGCAAGGGCCTATGTGCTGGCCTTTAATCTGGCCGCCATTCATGAACACACCGACCGGGCGCTGGGATTGCTTAAGCAAGGCCATGTCGAGGTCGCGGCGGCCATGACGGCATTGGACAATACCGAGCGGCTTGGTGTTGGTTTGTGGGGCGCCAGCCGTGGCTTTCTGGCGCACTGGACGCGTATTTGTGATGGCAAGATCGATAACTATCAACTGTCCATCCCATCGCGGGTCAATGCTGGCACGCGAACCCCCTGGGGCGAGCTGGGCGCCTGTGAGCAGGCGGTTTTAAATACCCCGATCATCGAATCAAATTTTAGCGGCGAGACGGACTTCCGTGGTATCGATATCCAGCGCGCGATCCAGAGTTTTGACCCCTGCATGAGTTGCACCACACATATTCACATGCTTGGTTCAGGCGCCGTGTTGGACGGAGTTGTCGATACCGGCTTTCCGATCTGAGTGCTCACCTGGCGGGTTCAGCTATGCGCGAGCAAGGCACGTAACTCATCACGGCGTTGCGCAAAGCGCAGCCTGATATTGGCGTCCCAACCAAGCCGGGCCAGATAACGCTCCAGAATAGTGACCTGGTTCCGCCACATATGCCGCTGCTCGGCAATGGGTTTGGCTTTGCCCCACACGCTGTAAGGCCGGGTACCATCGTCAAAAGCGCGCGCGTGACAGACGATATCGGCGTACAACAGAACCTGGCAGCTTGAGAATAGCCGAAACTCCAGATCCCAGTCCTCATCCAGTCGAAAACGGGTATCAAATAGTGCGCCACCCAATTTTTCAAACGCCGAGCGTTTGAACGTCATTGCACTGGTGTTGCAGACCGGCCCCAGGGTCATGATCGGTATCGACCAATCGAACCATCTCGGCTGTGCAGCCACGAAACGGATGCCGCGCCGGGCGAAAATCGATGGACAGATGGGCTTACCCTCCAGATAAAAAGCCGCATTTCCCGCCAACATATCCGCCTGGGGATACTGCTCGAACAGGCGCAGCTCGGTTGTCAGCTTACCCGGCAACCACACATCGTCTGAATCCAGCAGCGCAATGATATCGCCGTGCGCCATTGCCATGCCGGTATTCCGGGCCGCCGCGGGTCCTTGATTGAGTTGATGCACATAGCGGCAGCGATCACCAAACCGGGCAACCACCGCCCGGGTGTCGTCAGTGGAGCCATCATCAACAACAATAATCTCCAGGCTTTTATCAGCCTGTTGTAACACGCTGGTAATTGCCTGGCTGACCAGCCCGGCACGGTTAAAGGTCGGAATGATGACCGATATAGCTGTCATTAACGCTTCCCAAAACAGGTGTAACCTTCAAACTGGCGGCGGACCGCTGATACTCGAGCACCAGATCCGCACGTATCTTTTCCAACCCGGTTCTCAGCACCGAACTGAAGTTGGTCTCCGGATGGGCGATCAGGGAATCCGGGTGGGTGCGACGATAGTACAGAAATTCCTCCACCACGCTGATACTGAAGCCGGCGTGCCTGACGCGCGCCAGAAAGTCGGAATCAGCCGCGCAGCGCCAGGGGCGAAAACCACCCAGGCAATCCCAGACTGATCGCCGCAGCATAAACTGACCTTCAGTGCCACGCCGGTTCAAGCCTCCGGGCGGGTGATAATTAGGATGGGCCTGGACATGATCGGTTGGTGTCAGTTCAGCATCGGTGTAGATACTCCAGGTCATCGTCATATCTGAACCCTGTTGCAACTCGTTGATCTGTTTGGCCAGATATCCATCCCGCATCACATCATCGGCATCAAAACGGCAGATTAATTGGCCGGTGGCGTATTGCATCAAGGTATTAAAAGTGACATAGGTACCAAAATTCTTGGCCATGGAAATGACCTTTACATTGTCCTGCATAAATTGCCGTGCGACTTTTTCCGTAGCCCCACAACCGTCAACACCAATCAACAGCTCACAACACCAACCATCCGGCAAACACTGACTTTGTATGGATGCAATGCATTCAGCCAGCCATTTTTCAGCCCGATAGGCTGCCACCAGAATGGATAATGTCTTCATTGCAGCAGTGCTTTGGCGCCCTGACAGAGAAAATCACAGGCTTTGGCGACCTGCCGCCCGGTGCCGCTGTAAGGGGTGGTATTCATATCGACGATATAAAAATTCTCAGTATCATGCACGATATCGAGGCAGAAATAATCCACCTCGATGTTGTTCAGAAATGCCAGCAGCAGGGTTTGCAGATTGCCGGGAAGCTCGGCGCTCAGGCTCGCCAGATCATCTCCGCGGATAAACAGATTGTGATCGCGCTGGTCGCCGCTGATCTTTTTGATCAACTTATTGTTATGCGCTTTTACCACCACCAGCGAATCGCCGAAGCCATACACCCGATAAAATGAATCCTCACTATTGCTGATGTATCGCTCTATCACGACTGATTCATCCCGCCAGATGGCAGGATCAAGCTTCGCTCTGCTGGTGCGGTAATATTGATCATAGGCGGTAATCCTGCGCTGGCCCTCACCAAACAGCGTGCTGCGCACCGCTGCCGGCAAACGCTGCTCGACCTCGCCGCCGTAGTTCAAATTCGACTTAACGAATAACGGCTCGTCTGGGTCGCCATCAATATCCGCCCTGACGCTATTGATACCCGCTGCTGCCAGCAGCCGGTGCAGATTCGCTTTGGTGATATCCGTTACCTGCTCGTTCAGCACCTTGATCCGGCGGTCTTTCAAACAGGCAATCAGATCCTGCCGCTGGCGGGGAAAGCCCGCCTGTCTGGACAGGTTAATCTGCAGCAGAACCGCCTTGATATTCGGGCTCAAATAGCGTGCAACGGTTTGTTCGGTATCCTCATAGGCAGCCGGAATACGGCAATAATCAGCCACCAAATGACTGATTAAAAAGCCCTCCCAGGCCTCCCACTCATATACCAGGATATTCGCCCGCCTGGCTACGCTCAGCATGTCTTCTGTTCCCATGAAATGCGCTCCTGCATCGGCATACAGGAGCGCATTTTTAAGTGCTCAGGCTGTGCCTAACTGCACCATGGTACTGGCGCCCTGCTCGCCATCGGTCGACATTCTGCAAATGTACAGACCTTCGCCTACAGGGTTACCCTGATCATCTTTGCCATCCCAAATAATGGTCTGGCGACCACCGGATTCAATGTTGTCATTAACCAGAGTTTTGACGTAGAAAGCGAACTGGTTCCAAAGGCCGACAAACACGTTTTTGACACCTTTCGGCAGTGTGTAACTGATTTCCAGCGAACCATCATCCAGGCGTTTGCTGGCCAGCTCAAAATCGTTTTCAGGCAGCTGCAAAGTCTGCTCCGGTTGCAGTGCGGCAAAAGCTTCTGATTTTTCCGCGAAGGCGTCTTTTTCAGCAAAAGCATCTTTCTTACCGGCAAAGGCCGTTTTTTTCTCCAGCCTTTCATCACTGCGTGCGGGGGCGATACGCTGATCCGATTTTGACACCGGTGCCGCATCCGCAAACGCCGCTTTCTTAACGGGTTTTTTGCCAAATTTGAACTTGTAGACCTGCAGGCCACTGCAGTATCCACCAGTGGTCGGATCACCAAAGAACCGGTAGCGATTAATCCTGACACGTGGATCGCTGTTGGGATCAGTATTGCTATGATCCTCCCGCACCCAGGTTTTACCACCGTCTTCGGTATAGCTGTTCATCAGGCCATTGAAATTATTGCCCCAGCCACCAACCCAGCCACGGTTTTCATCAATAAAGCCGATGCCTTCCAGGTCTTTGTTAATGATTTCCCCTGACTCATCAGCCACATCATGGCGAGTCCAACTGGCGCCGCCATCGGTGGTTTTCAGTATCGCGGCACTGACAAAGTTTTCCAGGCACACAAACCCGCATTGCTCATCAAGAAACTGAACCTTCCAACCCCACTCACCACACGCCAGGCCGTCTGTTTGAGCCGCGGTATTGGTCCAGGTCTGGCCACCGTCAGTGGTCCGCAGCACCACCGGCTTCAACTGCGCATAGCGGCTCAAACGCGGCTTGGGATAGCCAGGGCGGTTGGCATCACATTGATCGGTGATTTTTCCACCAACCACAAAACCATTGTCTTCGTCAAAAAAGAATATATCAATCAGGTTGTCGGCGTGCTCCTGCATATCAATCAGTTCCCAGCTTTCGCCACCGTCGGTGGTTTTGATGATAGCCGGACCGGGCAGGCCGGGATCATTGGTGCCTGAACCGTACACCACCCGCTCATTCACGGCGTAAAAACCACAGATACCCGCCGGTGCATTTTCCGGCAGATTTTGCACCGCCGACCAGGTTTCTCCACCATCGGTGGTCCGGTGCAGCAGTGTCTTGACGTACTGGCTTGGATATTCCAATGTGGCGTCGCCGATTCCCGTTACCGAACCGAACCAGCCGTATTGACGATTGGCCCAGCCCATACAGCGTAAATAAGGTTTACTGGGCAGGTTGGGCGCCAAAAAGAATTTCGGCGCCCAATTGGAACCCCCATCTTCGGTCTTGCACACATAACCACTGCTGTTGACCAGCCAGCCGGTTAATTCATCAAAAAACCAGATATCATCGGTCCTGGAGCTCGCCACCGGTGAATTCGGTAATACTTCCCAGTAAAAATCCTTTGTGTTGTCGACATTTTTCATTCCTTACTCCCTAGTTATGTTTATTTATTTTCAGCGTGTTATTTCCACTTTCTTCATCATGCCCTCATCTTCATGGTTCAGGTTGTGACAGTGCAGCACAAACTCACCATCAAAAGTTTCATAACGCGAGCGCACTGTGATGGCGTTATCCTCGCCTTTGTTATCACTGCCGGAGATCAGCAGCGTGTCCTTCCAGTAATGAAATGGACGCCCGTTAGGGTCCAGATCAGTCACCTGAAATGGGTTGACATGAATATGGAACGGATGGCTGGCGGTAGACGATTGTTTATCGCCGACCCAGATTTTCCATAACGTTGCCGTATTCAGTGTCAGTTGTTCGGTAGAGCCATCCGGATAAACTGAACCGTTAACGGTTTTCAGGGTTGGTCCATCCGGATCATTGGGATTGGTTTCGTTGGCAAACCAGATTTTTTGCGTTACAAACTGGTCGTTTTCTCTGCGCAACTCATCATCGGAAATAAACGGATAAGGGCTGTGGAAGTGCAGCGAATCGGCCGGCGGCAGTATCATTGGTTCCGAGCGCAGTCTGGTGACCGCAAGTTTGGCGATGATATTGTGCGGTTCCGCTATTCCGAGCAGACTTTCATCCGCGTCACTTTGTGCATCAACCAGATCAAAGGTACACGGATAGCGACCTAGCGGGCACTGTGGCACTTTAATCAGCACATCGCTGCGGTAACCCGGTTGCAAGGTGATGGTTTGCTGATCAATGGCGCCATCCATGGTAACGCCATCGCGGGCATATTCACGCAGCGTCACGCTATCACCATATTCATTCATTACAGCCAAATTAACCGTGGCTGATACACCGGCATGAATCAAGCGCCAATGCTGAACTTCGCCAGCCTGTACCGAAATAGTCGGCAAACACTGGCCGTTGATTGAATTGGTTCTATCACTGCCATCAGCGGCTTTGCCACATAGCGGATTACCATCGTTATCTTCAATCTGCTGCACGATCATGATCTTGTCTTTATTGCCTGATATTTGATAATTGCTGGCCAACCAGTAATCGATATCGCCCTTAAGTATTAGTGCACCAGCCATGCCATTTTTAACCTGCGGTGCTGTAGAGCCATGCAAATGCGCATGCATCCAATGGGTGCCGGGGGGGTGGAAGTTGGGAATATCAAAGCGGTATTGAAACGCTGGGTCGGCCGGTGAAAGCTTTAAAAAAACATCATCCTGTGGTGGTCTGGGAGAAACATGGAAACCATGGGTATGCAAATTGGTACACAGTTCCACATCAGCACCATGGTGTCCGCAATCGTAGCTTCTATTACGCGGGCCCAAAGCATTCTGGAAACGAATATTGAGTCGTGGATTGGGCCGGTTTCTGCTGACCTCCATCACATAGGCCGGACCCACCGGGCGATTATCAGGCCCTGTTCGGGCATCAATATAAGATTTAAGCGGCATTTTTCTGCCGCCTACACATTTGACAACCTGCACCGTATACAAAGCAGTATCCAGTACACCATCAGTGCCCGTTACCGTCGGTGGATCTCGCAGTTCGCCTGATGTCACCTGACATTCTGCGTCGGCCGCGGCCTCGACTGTTCTTCGCATAATGGCTTCGGTATTATCCGCTGCTGCCCGATATTCTTCCGCGCTTAATGTGCCGGCTTGCGGAATGACCACCTGGACTTCGGTTGCGGAAACCTCCGCGCTAAGCGCTTTAACCCTGACCGCTTGCGGTTCCGCGGTCGCCGGTGCGTCACTCGGGGGCTGCACCTGGGCTTCATCTTTTTTACCCGGCGTACAGCTTGCCAGCAGCAGCAGACTGCTCAGATATAGCCATTGACGAGTCTTACGATAATCGTTTGATGGTATTTTGATCATGACCGTGTCCTTGTGATGTTTTCGCTAAGCAGCTCACCACTTAAGGGGCTGCGCTTTTGGTTCAGGTTTGGTTTTATCATGGTGCCTCCACAACCAGCGTGCTGGCATCCGGCACCCCCCAGTCGGGGTTTTCTATATGGCCGTACCAGGCCGCCGCTGGCGCATCATCGTGCAGTACCCGCTTGACCTTGATCCACAGTTGATTGCCCCAGTCGTAATGCCAATACAAAATGGGATCGTTTAAAAACCCTTCTTTGGTAAACGCCCAGTCCATCAGACGGCGGTTAAGCAAGCGATGGTCGTCGGCTTTTATTCTGCCCTGCTGTAATTGGCGCTCGAAGTAATCGGTAACACTCACATCGATGATTTCCTCAAACCTGGAGCCCATGTCCAGCAATTGATCGCTGTCCAGGTACTTCAGCGTGACGTCCACCGATGAACCGGTGATGTGGATTGGAAAAGTCCGGGTATCCAATTTATCGAATTTGCGCGGATCACGGACATACCCCAGCGCATACTGTCGGCAATCATCTTCCGTGGCGTTGGGTATTTCACGCCGCCCCCGCGCATAAAAAAAATGCCACAGGCCCCGCTGACACTCTATCGGGCGATAAGCGTCGTAGATGAGTAATTCAGCACCGTAGGGCCGCAGATTTCGATTGACGTCAACCAGTTTTTCCGCAACGGTTTTACGTAGCCAGCCCTCCTGACGGCTGCCTCTTATCGCCGTGTAATAAGGTGGGTTGCTGCCATCGGTAATGGCGTGATAAGACGTAAAGGCAATATCATAGTGGGCCAGATTGACCATCGGTTCGTGAAACCTTGGATCTTCACTGTCCAGCGGAATTGCATGGTGTGAGACCCTGATCTTTTCCAGGTCAACAATAGCGATCTGATAATCCTGGTCAAACATATTTTTATTCATTCCATTAGCCGCATTAACCACAGCGTTTTTTAAAAACGCTGTTTCAAGTAAGCTATTTTTTGAGCGAAATAATCACCATCAAAGCGTTGCTCGGCTTTGACCAAAGCCAATAGCTGTGTCCGCTTATGAGGTTCCAGCACATCCACCAGGGTTTTGAAATCATCCAGGTCATGGTTGAACAGGCGTGAAATACATCTGGCCGTATGCCGGGTATCATCCGCACAGATCAACTGCTGATATTCCGCTACGGTTTGTAAGCTTGAGCTGTTGATCTGATGCTCTATCTCAGGATGTTTGGTGCCCAGTGCGGTATCGACCTGAAAGATATACAGCCACTCCACGTGCACTGGTTTAACCTGTTCAAATGATTGCGTCATATGCCGTTGCTGCGTACCGGTGACTTTAATGTCATTAATGACCAGCACACCCTTACCTGCCAATACCGCCGCATGCTGGACAATATCATCCTGCAACCGGTTGCGCTCCTTGATGCGATCCTCGATGCTGTTGTTGCTATAGTCATAGCGCAGCCTGAAATCACGTTCGTCTCGCGCACCGGTCTGGGCATTGGTGTAATGCAGATCCAGCAGCGTCAGTGAATCATCATCGGGCAGACTCTGGTTAAGCACTTCCAGCAACTGCCAGCACAATAAATTAGCCGCCGCGGGTATGGCTTGATAAGGCGGCGCGGTAATGATCCAGTGTTTGCAGTCAGCATGGGCTGACATGGCATTTTTTGCCAGACCAGCCAGAGGATCAATATAGTGGTCCACCGCACTGCCGACCCCCATTTTCATGGCGGGATAATGGGCAAACAGCGCCTGATCGAAATCGACAGGCAGGCTGTCGATTTCTTTCAGGCACTGGGTTGCCGCTGATATGCCTGCCATCCTGGCAACCATATTATGGAACCTATCAGCGTTGCCGATTCAACTGAGGCTCATTTAGAGAAATTATTGCTTTCAGCCATTTTCGCGTTATGCGCCATCACCGCTTCCGGAGTCAGTGCGGAGGCTGCTACGCTATCCAGCTCTTTGCCGTTGCCACCGGCTCCGTTGGCCAGAAAACTGAAATCCCGGCCCAATTGTTGTGCCGCGCCATGGCAACCCTGACAGCCACCGATGGTGTATTTCGGTGCAGGCACGGCATGGCCTTCGGTAACGCCGACCGATACGTTGGCATAGGCGCCGGAATCGGAATAGCTGCCGTCCACTGAACGGTTGTTGGTCAGCAAGCCATCCACCGGTACACCACCGTTAACCAGGGTTCCGGTAAACAGTTGGATACCCGGCTGACTGCTTTCGATGACGATGTTTGCCAGGTAATAATCGTTGGCGGTCTGATCATTGGTCAAAATGGCCTGCACGCCTTTGAGACGATAGTTGTTCCAGATGGAGTTGCTGTCCAGGCCGCTGATCAGACTGGTCACACTATTGTTGACGTCATTCACTTCAGAGGTAATCGTCTTCGGCTGCACGACCGTGGTGTAATCCGTTGAGATCGGCCCCGCCAAAGGCAACTGATAGGTGGTTTGTGTATTGCTGCTGCTGGTCTGGCCAGAGGCGTTGACGGTATAAGCACCGGTTGCCGTGGCGGCATAACCTGTGGCGGTCGTATCGTAGGCCAATTGGTCATAAGTGGTTTTATACGCAGGATCAGTAATGACACCGCTGCTATTGCGGGTAGCGGCATTCACATGCTCAAAAGTTGAGAATATGAATTGCTGATAATTAGCGGTTTTCTGGATGATGTGAATACCGATTAAGGCAAATGTTTCCGTTACCGCGTGCGGCACGCCCTGAGCGTTGGTTTCATAATAAGTGGCCTGGGCCTGATGATAGTCAGCCGGATTGCTGTTTTTAATGTCCTGTATACGGCGCCATGCGCTTTTTACTTCCAGGACATTATTGGGAAACTGAAACGAATCCGTCGAAGATGGCGCGGATTTATCCCACACATAATTGGTTTCCGCGGCATTCACTTTGGCCATGAATAAAACCGGAAAGTCAGGGTCATTTGAGTTCTGATAATAGAGGAAATTCTGACCAATCTCATTGGTTTCATCCAGGTTGACGTATTGTTGCCCGGTAACGGTAAAGGCCACCTTGTTCTCGTTAGAATCTTCATAATAGGTGTAATAAGTGGGTACCTGACCTATCGGCGACGCCGGCTTCTGGCTGGCGCTGGCATAATAAGGAAAAGCTTCAGTGCGATGATACAGGCTCTCGAACACCAATGGGCTACTGAAACTATTGGCCTTACCGGAATCGATAAAATTGGTGCTTGATGATGCAGTACCCCGGCCGCTACCATCCTGTAACGTTGCGGTGGTATTTTGCATCGATGCGATAAACAGGCGCCAGGCATAATTGGCCAGTTGGGTGGAGTTTGCGCCAGCCACGAGATCAGTTGGATAGGCATAACCATCCTGGGTTAATTCAGCGCTGGTTATCGCACCGCCGGAATCGGCAGCCATAACATTGACTGATAACAGACCAGCCATTAGCGATACAGCAAAACTGCCGGCAATTGTATTGATCCGTTTTTTTTGCAGATTGAAATTCATTGTCCTCTCCTAGTTAAGTTATTGTTTCCAGTTTTTAATAACATGCGGCCGAACCCTGCTCGATCCCTACATCGATTGTGCGGTTCATCCTGTTGCTGCCTTATTCCAGGCATGATCCGGTGGCAACTCACCCACCGCCAACGGGTCCTGATAGGTCACTGAAAAATTATCTTCCAACGCAGCGACCCACAGACGGGTTGATAGATTGACTTTATACAGTTCAAACAAACGATCATCTTCAGCGGTGTTTTCCTGATAAACACGGCGGTCAATTAATTCATAAAACTCACGCGGTACAAAATCCTCGCGCAACGCGACATGCGCGGTTTTTTCATCATCGCTGACCCACCATTCGAAGGTCATTTCACTGTTGCAACGACCCGTACAATTGGCGTTTTCCATCACCGTGATGGCGCCGCGATCACGGCAACCGGTGACGAAATTCAATGAATCAAGTACCCCGGGACCGGGATGGCCACTGACCAGGCGTAAATTATCCCTGCTCCACAGATAATCATCCGATAATGCCTTGGCCGCCATCTGCATGGCACGATAGCCGACCGCCGTTCCCCACCACAGCGAACTGGTGTGGTTGGTCATCGAGCCCTGATAATCGAGTTTAATGACCTTGTCACCCTCCACGATCTGCACATCGACGCCTGAAGTTGGTGTGTATTGCTTGACCGGGAATTGTTTTTTTGATGTCTGCGTCATGATCTATCCTTCTTGAATTTAGTAATACCCAAATGTCTGGTGCCCAGTTGTTTGGTGTTGGGCATCGCGATCAGCAGATTCGCGGCAATTGCTCGCCAACCAGCATGTCTACGATGCGCTTGCCGCCAAAACCGGTCTGCATATGCACCCGGCCCGCGACACCGCCGGTCAGTACCTGTCCGATCGAGGTAGCTTCCTCACCGAACTCATGGGCACGCATCGCACTCAGTGCAGCATCCTGCTCTGCCTCCGGAACAACAACAACGATTTTTCCTTCATTGGCCAGGTACAGCGGATCCAGCCCCAGAATTTCACAGAAACCTTTGACTTCTTTGCGCAATGGCGTGCGACTTTCTTCAATTTCGATGGCCACTTTGGATGACTGGGCAATCTCGTTCAACACCGAAGCAATGCCCCCGCGCGTGGCATCCCGGATAAAACGGGTGCCGGGTGCGGCCGTCAATACAGCCTGGATTAAACCCTGCAACGGCGCACAATCACTTTCAACCGGACTGCTGAGGTTCATATCACCGCGCGCGTTTAATATGGCCGCACCATGATCACCCAGAAAGCCATTCACCAGGATCACGTCACCCGGCTGCGCCAGATGTGCACCCAACTGATAATCCTGCTTAATGACGCCGACCCCGGCGGTGTTGATAAAAATCTTGTCACAGCTACCACGCTCCACCACTTTGGTGTCGCCGGTGACGATCTGCACACCGGCCTGCCGGGCGGTACTGGCCATGGAAGCAACGATTTTCCTCAGCGTCTCGACCGGCATGCCTTCTTCGATAATCATGCCGCAGGTTAAATACAATGGCGTTGCGCCACCCACCGCCAGATCATTCACGGTTCCGCAGATAGAAAGCTTGCCGATATCACCGCCGGGGAAAAACACCGGGTCGATGACATACGAATCGGTGGTCAAGGCCAGCCGGTCGCCCAGTCTGGCAAGGTCACTTAACTGAAAACGCGCCTGATCTTCCAGGGTGTTTAAAGCCGGATTGTCAAACGCGCTGATAAACACGTCATCAATCAGATCGCGCATCGCTTTACCGCCACCGCCATGCGCCAGGGTAATGACCTGGCTGACCAGTTTGCCGTGTCTGACCCGGGTGCTTTCGGGGGTGCCGGTATCGGCTGCCGTTGCGTGTGCTTCACTCATGCTACGGCCACCTCTTCTTCCACCTCAAGACGTACATTGAGTTTTTTCAGATCACCGTACTGATAATACGCGGCGCAGGCGCCTTCACTGGAAACCATCAGCGCGCCCATCGGGGTTTCCGGGGTGCAGGCCTTGCCGAAGACTTTACAGTCCCAGGGTTTGATAACGCCCTTCAAAACTTCACCACACTGGCAGGACTTCGGATCAGCCACCGCGATTGATTTGACGTTAAACTTCGTCTCAGCATCATAGGCCAGATAGGCGTCGGTCAGCTGCACGCCGGAGTGATCGATAGAACCCAGCCCCCGCCACTCGAAAAACTCCCGCAGCCTGAACACCTTGCCGATCGCCTGCAGCGCCACATCGTTGCCACCTTCCGGCACAATGCGGCTGTACTGGTTTTCGATTTTTGCCTCATCGCTCTCCAGCTGTTTGAGCACCATCCACAGCGACTGCAGAATATCCAGTGGTTCAAAACCCGCCACTACCACTGGTTTGTGATAATGCGTGGCAATAAACGCATACGGATCGTTACCGATCACCATGCTGACGTGCCCCGGGCCCAGGAAGCCGTCGAGCTGCATATCGGGCGAATCCAATACCGCCTTGACGGTTGGAATGATGGTGATGTGGTTACAGAACAGAGAAAAATTGGTAATGCCCTCTGCTTCGGCCTGTAATATCGTTAATGCCGTGCTGGGCATGGTGGTTTCAAACCCGAGACCGAAGAACACCACTTCCCGGTCAGGGTTTTTGCGCGCCAGGCTGAGCGCATCCATGGGCGAATAGACCATCCGCACGTCGGCGCCGTTGGCTTTGGCTTCCAGCAGGCTTTTCTTGGAACCCGGCACGCGCATGGCATCACCAAAGGTGGTGAAAATGACTTCCGGGCGTTCCGCGATCTGCACGCAGTCATCCACCCGCCCCATCGGCAACACGCATACCGGACAACCCGGGCCGTGAATCAGCTCGATGCTTTCCGGCAGAAGATTTTCGATACCGTAACGAAAAATCGAATGGGTGTGCCCCCCGCACACCTCCATGATCCGGATCGGCCGCTGCCAGCGGCTGTGCAATGTTTCTGCCAGTGCCTCAATTTCATTAATAAGAATCTTCGCTTTTTCAGGATCCCGAAATTCGTCAACGTATTTCATGCTAATGTTCCTTTTTTATTAGTGCGAGAATAAGCTTTCATGTCTGCTGTCAGGCTGTCTCAGCGGCGTTCAGATTGCCGCGCTGATCAGCCAGCAGGGTATGTACCAGATCCCACAGCACGTGATAGACAAAGACATGACATTCCTGAATTCGGTGAATGCTGTCGCTGGCCACCACCAGGCAATGATCCAGCCCGCTGTGCAGCGTTTCGCCGCCGCCGCCGCCCAGCAGGGCAATGGTTGCCGCGCCTTTTGCCTGCGCGGCTTTAAAAGCGCGTATCAGACTGTTGGAATTACCACTGGTGGAAACACCGATCAGAACATCGCCCGCTTTAACCAGGGCATTGACCTGACGCATGAATACATGGTCAAAGCCAACGTCATTGGAAATGGCGGTGATCAGGGTTTTATCCATGGTTAAGTCATAAGCCGCCAGTGCCGGCCGGCCGGCGGTGACCGGATGTAAAAATTCAACCGCGATATGCGATGCGTCACTGCTGGAACCGCCGCAGCCCATGGTAAATAACTGACCGCCCTGTAAATACGCGTCGGCAATGGTATGCGCGACATCGACGATAGACTGCGCATTGTCTTTGACGAAACTTTCGATAACGCTTTGATGATGATCGTATTTCTGGGTAACCGATTCAAACAAAGCTGAGTTCAGTGATGCGGCATCCTGTGGCTTATTGTGTAAGAATGGATACAGGCCCTGCAGCTGTTCTTTGTTATTGCCTGATGATTTCATAGCTATCGAATCCGACCTGCCGCGGGATAATTGTCAGTGGATTTCAAGACGCACCTTCGCGCATGGCCGTCAGCTCTTCCTGCATTTCCCCCAGCTCGTTCAAGACACCCAGTGTTGCCTGCGCCTCATCTTCATCAATGACACTCATCGCGAAGCCAACATGTACCAGCACCCATTCGTCCAGGTAGCTTTCCAGCTTCTGATCATCTTCGGCAACACAGCTTAGATTGACCTCGCGCTGAATACCGCCGACATCAACCATGCCAAGCTGCAGCTCGTGATCAACGATGTGGACAATTTTTCCGGGTATTCCAAGACACATATCCTGCTCCTAAATTATGATTATCAATCTTTCCAGCAATCGTTGAAGTTGTTCAATCAAACGGCCCTCAGCTCCGCCTGCCAGCATCAGCACTCAGCTTTTGAGCCGCCGCAATCACCGCCTGTCCCAGGGAGATACCACCATCATTGGAGGGAAACTGGGTTTGACTGAGACAGTTAAGCCCCCGCAGCTGGATACGTGCGGTCAGATTCTCCAGCAGCACCTTGTTTTGCAGACAACCTCCGGAGAGCGCCACGGTGGTGATAGGGTGCTGTTCGGCAAGCTTGCCAATCACGCTATCGATCACCTCGACAAGCCCCGCATGAAAGCGGGTTGCAATGCTTTCCGTCGCGGCTGACCGGCGGATATCATCCAGTAATTCAAACCACATAGGGGCAGCATCTATTTCCCATAATGCCGCCGTCTGCCCGGTGGCCGGAATCAGCCGGGTGGCGAACTGATAGGCGCCCAGCTGTGGTTTAAACAGGCCGGACTGGTCAAGCCGGCCGCTGACTTTCATTTCCAGCTCAATCGCTCCCTGGCCTTCATAGCGGGCATGCGAACGACATAAATCCACGGCCGCCGCCACGGCATCAAACAGCCGCCCGCAGGAACTGGCCGGCGGTGAGTTGATGCCCTCGGCAAGCATCCGCTCCAGAATCTCAAGCGGTTGGTCCTGAAAATACCGGCACAGCGCCAAATCACCATAGCGCCGGTTGAATTCATCCCATGGCATGGCGTTGAGCAGGTGCGCGTAGGTATTGCGCCAGGGCTCTTTAATGGCCTGAGCGCCGCCCGGTAACGCGACCGGTTTCAACCGCCCGACTCTGGTGGAAGTGGTGTAATCAGCCAGCAGAAATTCACCGCCCCATAGACTGTTGTCATCGCCAAAACCGAGACCATCCAGGGCGATGCCCAATACCGGAGCACTAGCAAGCGGAACGCTGTTTTCCGCCAGGCAGCTGGCGATGTGTGCATGGTGATGCTGTACTTCGATGATACTTGCTGCCGGGTATTCAGCCGCCAATTCATGTTTGGCGAATTTGCTGGATACGTATTCGGGGTGTTTGTCCGCCACGATAATATCTGGAGCAACATCATACAGACGCTGGTATAAGCGCAGGTTTTTGACGTAATCGTCAAATGTACTGATATCTTCCAAATCGCCCTGATGCTGCGAAACCATCGCCGCGCCGTTTTTGAGCAGGCAGAAAGTGGCTTTAAGCTCAGCGCCGCAGGCCACAATTTCAGGGCTTGAGGCAAACCCAGGAGGCAGAATAAACGATCTGGGCGCATAACCTCGCGCGCGCCGCATAATGCGTGGCTGGCCAGCCATACAGCGCACCACCGAGTCATCAATCCGATTGGCGATATCGCGATCATGGTACAGAATCAAGTCAGCAATACCGGCCAACTGCTCCTGTGCCTCCCGGTTGTCGATAATCTGCGGCTGTTTGGACAAATTACCGCTGGTCATCACCAGGGGGTTGCCAAACTGCCGGGTAATCAACCAGTGCAAGGGTGTGTAAGGCAGCATAAAACCATACAAATCAGAGCCCGGAGCTATGTCTTCAGACAATCTCGGCAGCGTATCCGGCAGCTGCTGTTTTTGGCGCAACAACACGATAGGTGCATTATTACTGGTCAATTGCTCGTGCTCGACTGGCGATACTTCGCAGTAGGCGTCGATCAGGTCCAGCTTGTGAGTCATCAGCGCGAATGGTTTTGCATAGCGATGCTTGCGCTGTCGAAGGGTTTTGACGGCATCATGATTGGCTGCATCACAGCACAAATGAAACCCGCCAATGCCACGGATGGCAACAATTTTTCCCTGCCGCAAGGCAGTATCGACCTGCGCCAGGACTTGATCCGAATGCTGTCGCTGGTTTGCGACATCGCTCCGGCCCTCATGGCTTAATTCAAGCCTTAGGGTCGGACCACAATCGAAACAGGCTACCGGCTGGGCATGAAACCGCCGATCCATCGGGTTGGAGTATTCAGCTCGACAATGGTCACACATCGGGAATGGCGCCATGGTCGAATTGCCACGGTCATAGGGAATGCGTTTGACAATGGAAATTCGCGGGCCGCAATGCGTGCAATTGGTAAACGGATAGCGATAACGATGCTCATCGGCGTCCAACAGTTCTGCCAGACAGGCCTCGCAGGTGGCGGCGTCGGCGGATACTTCGGTGGCTACCGTGCCCTGTTGCGATGGGCAGATACGAAAATCCTTGAAATTCCAGTCGCCCGGCAGGGCTTTCGCTTCGATGCTGTCGATCTTGGCCAGTGGCGGTGATTCAAGATCAAGCTGTTTAACAAAGTTGAGCAGTTCTGATTGCTGACCAGAGATACGTATCAGCACCCCTTCGGAATCGTTGAGAACTTCACCCACCAGTTTTTCTCTGGCGGCGAGCTTGTACACGGTCGGGCGAAAGCCTACGCCCTGAACTGTGCCACGCACGCGAATCTCATGAGTCCGTATGGCGCTCATGATTACATCGCCTGTAAAAAAAACAATCTCGCGGGTGTGTAAACACTTACCCCTCCCTAGAAAAATTACATCATGTAATTACAGAAATTAAATTTCTGCTCCTAAATCCTTAGGATTACTGCAAAACGCCAGTCTGGTAACTTGTTTTTATAAGTGCTGGCTGTCATCGTTAAGCAATGATCTTATGGGTTTAACGTAACAGTTATCCGGCTGCCGTGTCAAGGAAACGCCTGGTTTACCGACACGCTCGCGAGCGTGTCTTAGGGGGCGTGCAGTGCCGAAGTCACAACGGCTATGCAAAGTGCTGCAATACGCCAAAAAACCTGTCGCCATAGGGTGTTACGGCAGTCCTGACTGGGCGCACTGCCGTCCGGAATCTGTGTTATCCGGCGCTTGCGACACAACCTGTTATTCCGACCGAGCGCGATGACGGGAAATTCTGCCACGTTATGCGTATATTCAACCGCAAAGAGTTCTACCGCTCGCAAGCGAGCTGCTCTGAAAGGCCTTTCTGGTACAGGAAGTCAGCAAAGAAGCTCGCCCGGCTTCGCGGGAAAATCTGTTGCAGTGTCCTCCGTCGAGGCCGATTGCTTGCGCTTGTATCATTACCTGCCTGGCCTCAAGTTAACTTGAAGTTAGGCCCTATCGGCAATGTCATCACAACATAACGTTTTAAGGAGCGAGCATGGAGATCAGTTTCTGGCATGAAGTATGGGCCAACAATGACATCGCTTTTCATCAAAGCAAGGCCAATGCACTGCTGGTCAGACACTTCAATCAGCTTTGCTTAACCCACGGCAGCCGGGTGTTTTTACCCCTGTGTGGTAAAACGCTGGATATCCACTGGCTGCTTTCCAGTGGTTATGCGGTGGCCGGGTCCGAATTGAGCGAAAAGGCGGTCAGGCAACTTTTCACGGAACTTGGCCTGCGGCCGACAATCTCTGAATCCGGCCAGTTGCTGCGCTATCAGGCAAAAAATATTGCCATTATGGTGGGCGATATTTTTGCCCTCACCGCCGATGTGCTTGGCCCGCTTGACGCGGTTTATGACCGGGCCGCGCTGGTGGCTTTGCCGCAAGCTGTACGCGAACAATACACATCGCATTTAATCCGCATCACCCATAGCGCGGTGCAGCTGCTGCTGTGTTACGAGTACGATCAAAGCCTGATGGCAGGCCCGCCTTTTTCCATCAGCGATGCCGAAGTCCAGCGACATTATGGGTCAGGCTATCATCCGACTCTGCTCGAGAGCCTGACGGTATCGGGTGGATTGAAAGGCAAATGTCCGGCGCGGGAAAAAGCCTGGCTGTTGAAGCCCCGCTGACCTGTATCATTAACACACAAAAAAACCCGGCGTGTGCCAGGTTTTCAGGGGTCTTGATGCTGTTGAAAAGTTGGTAGCGGGGGCAGGATTCGAACCTGCGACCTTCGCCCGGGTCATGCGTGCCTGAGACCGGCGAGCCACGCAGTGGCCGTCGGGCGATGACGAACCGATTCAGTTGGGATGACAAAACCAATCAACAGGACACAAAAAAACCCGGCGTGTGCCAGGTTTTCAGGGGTCTTGATGCTGTTGAAAAGTTGGTAGCGGGGGCAGGATTCGAACCTGCGACCTTCGGGTTATGAGCCCGACGAGCTGCCAGACTGCTCCACCCCGCAACAGCAAGCCGAGTATACTAACGCTGCAACATCATTGATGCAACCCCTATCCGTAAGAGCCCGCTTGCGGGCGACTTATACACCCTGCTTCGCCCGCAAGCGGGCTCTTACCAGGGGAAATCTGCGCGTCTGTAATCGACCAGCCCGAGCTGTTATCCATCAGCGGCGCAAACTATTGGAGTCCGAGGGTGGGTTATCTGCGCGGAAAACCCAATCAGGTCGCGGCCTGGTCCGCTGCTACTGGCGGTGTCTGCGCCGAAACCAGCGGGCGATGCCGAGAATGCTGATGGCCAACCAGAAACATTCGATGATGAACGACGCCAGATTAAAGGTGAAATACAACGACACCAGGATCAGGATTGCACCGGTCATATTGATCAACGAATAGGCCAGGCTCTGGCCGTTGACGCGCTCAAGTTGAATGCCCAGGTAGGCGAGTAAAATCAGACTGACACCGGCGATGCCGATCGCATCGTGCCAGCCGAAGTTAAATTCGGACACTGCTTAGAAGCTGGCCACGCACAGTGCGATCAGCGCATTGGCGAAAATACCCATCAGCAGTTGCGCGACCCCGTTGACCGTCAGCACAAAACGAAAATCCGCGGGTGCGGTGACTTTGTCGGTGGTTTCCGGCTCATCAAAATACATCAGCTTAACCACCCGCAGGTAGTAGAACGAACCAATCACCGAGAACACCACGGCCACCACCGCCAGCCACAACAGCCCGACATCAAGAATGGCCTGAATGACCAGCCATTTGGCGAAGAATCCGACGAACACGGGAATCCCGGCCATCGAGAACATCAGCATCAGCATCAGCGCCGCCAGTAACGGATTGCGTTGATTCAGACCTTTGTAATCATCCAGATTCTCAGCCTCGATCCCGGACTTCGAGAGCATGATCAGTACCGCAAACGCCCCGGTAGACATAATCGCATAGGTGATCGCATAGAACATTGCCGCGCTATAGCCTTGCGCGGTACCAGCCAGCACGCCCAGCAACAGAAAACCCATATGAGAAATGGTTGAATACGCCAGCATGCGCTTAAGGTTGGTCTGGGCAATGGCGACCAGATTGCCGACGATAATGGATAACGCCGCCAGCACGGTGAGCATGGCCATCCAGTCACCCTGCATCGGCACCAGACCATTGTCCAGCAACCGGATCGCCATCGCGAACGCCGCCAGCTTGGGCACCGAACCGATCAGCATGGTAACCGCCGCCGGGGCGCCATGATAAACATCGGGCACCCACATATGAAAGGGCACCGCGCCCAGCTTGAAAGCAATCCCGACCACCACGAACACCAGCGCGAATACCAGCATGACATTATCGCCGGCGATCGCTACCGAGGCGGCGATATCAGACAGGCTTAAAGAGCCGGTTACGCCGTACAACATCGACATCCCGTATAACAGCAGACCCGATGCCAGTGAACCCAGAATGAAATACTTCATGGCCGCTTCCGCGCCCCGGCGGTCATCGCGGTTCAGGGCCACCAGCGCATAAGAGCTCAGTGAGATCAACTCCAGCCCCAGATACACGGTCAGCAGGCTGGCTGCTGAAATCAGCACCATCGCGCCGAGCAGCAAAAACAGACTGAGCACGTAATACTCACCGCACATCAGCTTGAACACCCGCAGATAGTGTTTGGCGTACACAAACACCGCGCCCAGCACGATAAAGCAGAACACTTTCAGCACATCCGCCATACGGTCACGCACAAAGGTTCCGTTGAACGCATACTGGGCAGTACTGCTATCCACCGCCTGCCAGCGCATCACCATGATGCCGGCAAACAACAGGGTCAAAACAGAAATAAAGCTGACCATGCCACGCCGGTTTTCCGGCAGATACAGATCGATCAGCATGATCAGACAGGCCATGACCAGAATGAATAATTCAGGCAGTGCAATAAATAAATCGCTAGCAGTCATGATCAAGGCACCTTGGTCTGCACAACATGATTAAGTAGCTGATCAACCGTCGGCTGCATCAGTTCGATCAACGGCGCCGGCCAGATACCCAGCAGCAGCACCGCCACGGCCAGCACCGACATGATCAACGCCTCACGGGCATTGATGTCCTGCAGGGCGGCCACATTGTTATTGGCCACATCTCCGAACATCACGCGCTTGACCAGGTACAGGCTGTAGGCAGCGCCCAGTATCAACGTCAATCCAGCCAGTGCGGCATACCAGAAGTTGGCATGGAACGCGGACAGAATGACCAGAAACTCACCCACGAAGCCGCTGGTGCCCGGCAACCCGCTGTTGGCCATAAAAAACAACACCACAAAGGCGGCAAACCAGGGCATTTTGTTGGCTACACCACCGTAGTCGGCAATGTTGCGCGAATGCATGCGGTCGTACAGCACCCCGACGCATAAAAACAGCGCACCGGAAATAAATCCGTGCGAAATCATCTGAATCATCCCGCCACTGATACCCAGCGCCGCACCCTGCGCGATCTCACCGGCGGCCAGCTCGTCACCGGCGCCCCGCATGATCGCAAAGATCACAAAGAAACCCAGGGTGACAAAACCCATATGCGCAATCGAGCTGTAGGCGATCAGTTTCTTCATATCCTGCTGCGCCAGCGCCACAAAGCCGATATACACCACCGCAATCAGGGAGAAAGCGATCATCAGCCAATCCAGATAGGCACTGCCGTCCGGGGTAATCGGCAGGCTGAAACGCAGAAAACCATAACCACCGATTTTCAGCATGATCGCCGCCAGAATCACCGAACCACCGGTGGGCGCCTCGACATGGGCATCCGGCAGCCAGGTATGTACCGGCCACATCGGCACCTTGACCGCAAAAGCGGTCAGGAAAGCGAGAAACAGCCAGATCTGCGCAGTCAATGACAGCGGGAACTGATGCCAGTCCAGAATGGCAAAACTGCCCGACTGCAGATACAGCCAGATCAGGCCCACCAGCATAAAGACCGAACCCAGGAAGGTGTACAGGAAAAACTTAAGCGTGGCGTAGACACGCCGCTCGCCACCCCATATTCCGATGACCAGAAACATCGGGATCAGCATGGCTTCGAAGAAAATATAAAACAGCATGCCATCCAGCGCGGCAAACACGCCGACCATCAGGCCCTGCAGAATCAGAAATGCCGCCATGTATTGATGCACGCGCTTGCTGATCGAAGCCCAGCCGGCGATCACCACGATGACGCCAAAGAAATTGGTCAGCACGATCAGCGGCATGGAAAAACCGTCCACGCCCAGGTGATAAAAAATACTGAAGGCTTCAATCCAGGGCGTGCGCTCAACAAACTGCATCGCCGCCGTGGTCCCGTCAAAACCGGTATACAGCGGAATACTGAACGCCAGCGCCGCCAGCGTGATCAGCAACGCCAACGCGCGGGCGACGCCGGGGCGCTGTTCGCCAGCCGCCAATACCGCCAGACTACCGATAATGGGCAGCCAGATCAGAAGAGAGAGTAACTGCACCGACATCTCAAAAAATTCCTTCCAGCATGCCCTTGTCCAGAATCACAAACGCCGCGATGATCAGAATCAGACCGACAATCATCGCAAACGCATAGTGGAATAAATAACCCGACTGCAAATGCCGGAACAACACCGCCAGACGGCCAACGATTCCGGCCGAACCATTCACCAGCGCGCCATCGATAAGACCGGCATCACCATAGCGCCACAAACCGTTGCCCAGTTTCAGGCTGCCGCGTGCAAACAGAAATTGATAGACTTCATCGAACCAGTATTTTTTATCCAGCATACGCTGCAGCGGTGACAGCGTCTGGGCGAACCAGGTGGCCAGCTGCGGCTTCCAGAACCAGATCATCACCGCCGCGGCGCTGCCCAGCACCACCAGCCAGAACACCGGTGTCACCACCGCATGCAGTGCCATCGCCAGCGGCCCGTGAAAATGATGGCCGATCTCGCCGATCACATCATTGCCCGGAGCAACATAAATGGCATCCTGGAAAAAGCCGCCGAACAGCATCGGTTCGACCGTAAAGTAGCCGATCAACACGGAGGGAATCGCCAGCAGAATCAGCGGTATCGTCACCACCAGCGGCGTCTCATGCAGATGCGAACGCACCGACTCTTCCATGCGCTCTTTACCGTGGAAGGTCAGGAACAGCAGGCGCAGGCTGTACAGCGCGGTAACCACCACCCCCAGCAGGACACACCAGTAGGCAAAATCCGCACCGGGCCGCTCCGCCAGATGCACCGCCTCGATAATCAGATCCTTGGAATAAAATCCGGAAAATAACGGCACCCCCATCAGCGCCAGCGAACCCAGCCAGGCAGTGATAAAAGTGATCGGCATGTATTTGCGCAGGCCGCCCATTTCACGCATATCCTGACGGTGGTGCATGGCGATGATCACCGAGCCGGCGCCCAAAAACAGCAGCGCTTTGAAAAACGCATGCGTCATCAGATGAAAAATGGCCGCCGAATAGGCCGAAGCACCCAGTGCCACGGTCATATAACCCAGTTGCGACAGGGTCGAATACGCCACCACCCGTTTGATATCGTTCTGCACCAGACCGATCAGGCCCATGAACAAGGCGGTAATCGCACCGATCACCAACACAAAACTCAACGCCACTTCGGATAGCTCAAACAACGGCGACATGCGCGCCACCATAAAGATACCGGCGGTCACCATGGTCGCGGCGTGGATCAGCGCCGAGATCGGCGTGGGGCCTTCCATTGAGTCGGGCAGCCAGACGTGCAGCGGCGCCTGCGCGGATTTGCCCATGGCGCCGATGAACAGGCAGATGCAGATGACCGTCAGCAGCGACCATTCGGCGCCGCCGAAAATGCTGATGGTCTGGCCGACCGCCTCGGGCGCCCGCGCGAAAGTTTCCGCGTAATCCAGGGTGCCGAAGCTGGCCACAATCGCGGCAATGCCCAGCAGAAAACCAAAATCACCAACCCGGTTAACCAGAAAAGCCTTTAAGTTGGCAAAAATCGCGGATTCTTTTTTGAACCAGAATCCGATCAGCAGATAGGACACCAGTCCGACCGCCTCCCAGCCAAAGAACAGCTGCAGGAAATTGTTCGACATCACCAGCATCAGCATCGAGAAAGTGAACAATGCGATATAGCTGAAGAAACGCTGATAACCCGGGTCATCGCGCATATAACCGATGGTGTAGATATGCACCATCAATGACACAAAAGTCACCACCGTCATCATCACCACGGTCAGGCTGTCGATCAAAAACCCGATTTCAAACCTGATGCCGTCGGTTAATGCCCAGGTATAAATCGAGGTATTGATCGCCGCCATACCGTCCAGCGCGATCAGCTTGAATACATAAAACGACAGCCCGCAGGAAGCCGCCACACCCAGGATCGTAACCCAGTGCGCGCCCGCACGGCCGATCTGATTACGCAGCAGTCCGGCGATAATGGAACCCGCCAGCGGCAGCAACGGAATCAACAGTAAAAGCGTTTTCATATCCATTAGCTGCTAACCCGGATGTTTATAAAGGATGTTGAGATTATCGCGGTTACGCTATTGGCTGATAAACAAAGCATAGCTTTCATCATGGTCTTTACAAACATTCGGGCTATCCTTTTAGATCGTCTAATTCGGCAACGTTAATGGTGTTTCTATTACGGAACAGCACCACCAGAATCGCCAGACCAATGGCCGCTTCGGCGGCCGCCACCGTCAGAATAAAAAACACAAACACCTGACCGTCGGCGTTGCCGTGAAAACGTGAAAACGCCACGAAATTCATGTTCACCGCCAGCAGCATCAGCTCAATGGCCATCAGCAGAATGATCACGTTTTTGCGGTTCAGAAAAATGCCGGCCACGCTGAGACTGAATAAAATGGCGCCCAGGGTCAGGAAATGCGCCAGGGTCAGCTCGGTCAGGTAAGCACTCATGCGCCGTTCTCCTTGTCTTTAACAGCGGGCATGGAAACGATCCGCACCCGCTCATCACGCGTCACCTGGACTTGTCTGGCGGGGTCCTGATAACGCCCGCCCTCACTGCGGCCGCGGTGGGTCAGGGTAATCGCCGCAACAATCGCCACCAGCAAAATCACCGCCGCTATTTCAAACGGAAACAGGTATTCGGTGTACAGCCGTTCGCCCAGATAGGTGGTATTGCTGAAGCCTTCCGGATTGCCCGGCGGCAACGGCAGTTTTTCCGCGCCCTTGGTCCAGATAACCAGCAGCAGTTCTCCCGCCATGACCAGCGCGACCAGGATCCCGACCGGCAGATAACGCGCAAAGCCTTCGCGCAGACGCGACAGGTTCACATCCAGCATCATCACCACAAACAGGAACAACACCATCACCGCACCGACGTACACCAGCACCAGCGTGATCGCCAGAAACTCGACTTCCAGCAACATCCAGATCGCCGCACTGGAGAAAAAAGCCAGCACCAGAAACAAAGCGGCATAGACCGGGTTGCGTACGGTGATCACGCTCAACGCCGAGAGGGTCAAAATCGTGCCGAATAGATAAAAGACTAAAACCTGAATACTCATAAAATTTTGACCCTGTCCGGACAATGCGTAAGGGATTCGGGATTTAAGCGTAAGCTGGCTAAGCAGTTTGCACGATCGTTACCTAAGTCATAGCCGCGGCTACGGCGTGGTAAGGATCGGGCAAAATGCAACGGCAGATGGGGCTTAAACCCGAATAGGTGCCTGCTCACCATATGCAGGTCACCGCGCACCACCGGAAAAGATTTTTTACTCATTAATTTAAGCATGATTCATGGGCACCGTCTTTATGCATTATCCGGACCTAACGAAAAGCAGCATCTTGGCGGCGAGCGGCGGCGATCTGGGGTTCCAGCCGATCGCCGATCGCCAGCAACTGCTGCTTGGTCATAATGTTTTCACCGCGATTTTCGAAATGGTATTCGGAAAAATCCGTTTCCACGATGGAATCCACCGGGCAGGATTCTTCACAGAAGCCGCAATAAATGCATTTGAATAAATCGATGTCGTAACGGGTGGTGCGGCGGGTGCCGTCTTCACGCTGTTCCGAATCAATCGTGATCGCCAGTGCCGGGCAGACTGCCTCACACAATTTACAGGCAATGCAGCGCTCTTCGCCATTGGGGTAGCGCCGCAGGGCATGCAGACCACGGAAACGATTGGACTTAGGGGTTTTTTCTTCCGGATAGCGCAAGGTGTACTTGGGCTTGAGAAAATACTTCCAGGTCACGCCCAGGCCTTTGAACAGCTCTACCAGCAGTAGTGATCGGAAATAATTGCTAATGGTGTGCATCATGGAACCTCTAAACCATTATTCATGGGCGCGACGTCGGCGCTGTGGGTGCGTCGGGCAACTCCTCGGAGAGTGGTTTGGCTATGCCAAATAAACGACGTGGAGTGGTGCGATGCGCCCACAGCGTCCCGTCCCGAAGGGTTGTGGCGGGAACACCACTTATCGCGTCCTATCAGATTTTTATATAACACTGGAACAACATCATTTAACTGGCAATGCATAGCTTGTGGTGTTCTCACCCAAAACGCGCTACACGAATAATGGTTTAGAGATTCCATTATTAAGCTCCCTGCTCGACCCAGCCCAGCAACACAAAAACAGCGGCCACGATCAACCAGACGATGGTAATCGGAATAAATACCTTCCAGCCCAGCCGCATGATCTGGTCATAACGATAGCGTGGGAAAGTCGCGCGGAACCACAGGAAGAAGAACATAAAGAAGAACATCTTGCCCAGGAACCAGGCCGCGTGCGGTTGCGCGATAAAGGTCTCCGCCAGCAGCGGCACGTTTTCAAACGGTGATAACCAGCCACCGGCGAACAGCAGTGCGGTCAGCGCGGAAATCAGAATCATATTGGCGTATTCAGCCAGGAAGAACACCGCAAACGCCGCACCGGCATATTCGACGTGGAAGCCGGCTACAATTTCTGATTCGCCTTCGGCGACGTCAAACGGTGCGCGGTTGGTTTCGGCCACACCGGAAATAAAGTAAACCATAAACAGCGGCAGCAACGGCAGCCAGAACCAGTCAAAAATACCGCCCTGCTGGGCCAGTACGATTTCGCGCAGGTTAATACTGCCGGCCACGATGATCACACCCACCAGGGCAAAACCCATGGCGATTTCATACGAAACAATCTGGGCCGCGGAGCGCAGCGCGCCGATAAAGGCGTATTTGGAGTTGGACGCCCAACCCGCCACGATCACCCCATACACCCCCATCGAGGTCAGCGCCAGTACATACAGCAGGCTGGCATCAATATCCGCCAGCACCAGCCAGTCATCAAACGGCACCACCGCCCAGGCGGCAAAAGCCGGCGCCAGAGACAGAACCGGCGCCAGATAGAACAAAAACTTGTTGGCGTTGGACGGCAGAATAATTTCTTTGAACAGCAGCTTGAAAACGTCCGCGAAGGGCTGCAGCAAACCCCATGGACCCACCCGGTTGGGCCCCATGCGCGACTGCATGTAACCAATTACCTTGCGTTCGGCATACGTGTAATAAGCCACGGTCAGAATCAGCGGCACCACGATCATGAGAATTTTGGCCACCGTCCATAACAAGGTGGTCAGCATTTGCATGTCCATTATTCAGCATCTCCTGAAGCCGCGGCAGCCTGTACCTGGATAGCGCCAATCGCCGCGCCCAGCTGAGCGCTGTGGTTGGTTGCCGCAGGCAGCAGCGCAGTATCGGCTGCGACCCGGTCATCAATCGCCACCGCCAGACTGACAGTGTCTTCGCCCTGCTCAATTTTCGCCTGATCACCAGCTGCCAGTTTTAATCCAGCGGCGGTGGCCGAATGCATCACGATCTGATCGAAACCCTGAGCATGAATGCTTTGCTGCAATGGCAGGCTATGCCGGCAAAGCGCATCCACGCTGTACATCGGTACCGCGCCCAGACGCTGCAAACCGTTTGCGGGGCTGGCCGGTGTGCGCCACCTGGCCTCGCGCTGGGTGACCTCCTGCTGGCTTAAGTGCTGATCCATGGCTTGCTGAAGCTCATCGGCGGATCGCCACTGACAGCCATCCAGTTTCAGTTGCTCACTCAGAATACGGATTATTTTCCAGGTCGCGCGGGCTTCACCCTGAGGCTTGGCGGCAGCCGCAAAGCGCTGCGCACGGCCTTCCAGATTGTGCAGCGTGCCACCGGTCTCCGCGGCCGCGGCCTTCGGTAGAATCACATCAGCGACGGCCCGCAGACTGTCACTGACATAGCTGCTGATGGCAATCACTTTATCGGCCTGCTGACAGGCGGCCAGCAAGGCCTGCGGATTGGCGCAATCCAGCGCTGGGTCGATGTCGTGCAGAATCAGCACTCGTCTGGACTGCCTGGCCAGTTCGGCAGTCAACAAATGCCGGTCCGGCGACAGCGCGCCCGCCAGCTGGGCGCCATGCCCGTTGGCGGCATAATCCAATTCAATACGTTCGGCCTCACACACCTCCGCCAGACGGCGCAGCAGTTGCCGCAGCAATCCGGCATCGGGATGCATCGCGGCCTGCGCACCCAGCACCAATATCGCGCGTTCGCCGTCGATCAGTGTTTGCGCGATGCGCTGATGCTGCTCGGTGCTGGTCTGTTTGCCCAGCCATTTACCCAGCGCATCGTCGGTCAGGCCCTGGTTGGTAGCGGTATAGGCCGCCTGCAGAATGCCGCCCAGTTCGGCCAGCCAATGTTGTGGTCCGGCCAGCAGTTCGTTGCCGGCATCAAAGTGCCAGTCGTAGGCTACCGCGTTCAGGGTGCTGATCCGGGCCGCGTGCCGCAGCCAGGCCTGACGCAGACGCTGGGCCAGCAGCGGTTGTTCATGCCGCAGATTGCTGCCCACCAGCAGTACCGCGGTAGCGGCGCTCAGACCAGCCAGTGGCAACGTGGTATGCGCGCTACCGGTATCGTCAGCGTCCAGGCTGCGCAGGCGATAATCGATCGCCGCGCCACCCAGCGCCTGGGCAAACCGTGCCAGCGCGAACTGATCTTCGGTAATCGCCTGCGGCGAGGTCAGTATGCCGATCTGTTCCGCGCCATGCAGCTGATGGCAACTGCTCAGAATATCCTTAGTGACCGCCAGCGCGCTGTCCCAATCAGCGGTTTCCCAGCTGTCACCACGCTTGATCCGCGCGGTGGTGAGCCGATCCTCGTGATACAGACCAAAATGACTGTAGCGGTCGCGGTCGGATAACCAGGTTTCGTTCACGGCTTCATTGTCACGCGGCACGCTGCGCATGATCTGGCCACGCCGCACGTGGTACCACAGGTTGCTGCCCAGGCTGTCGTGATTGGCGATCATCGGCCGTGCGATCAATTCCCAGGCGCGCGCGGAGAACCGGAAAGGTTTGTTGGTCAGGGCGCCGACCGGACACAGATCGATGATGTTGCCGGACAGTTCCGAATCGATATTGCGCGCCACGAAGGTGCTGATTTCCATATTCTCGCCACGCCCGATGCCGCCCAGTTCGTTGGTGCCGGCGATTTCATCGAGAAAGCGCACGCAGCGGGTGCAGTGGATGCAGCGGGTCATGTCGGTGGATATCAACGGGCCGATATTTTTATCCTTGACCGCGCGCTTGCGCTCGGTGAAGCGCGACACGGAGCGGCCATAACCCATGGCCAGATCCTGCAGTTCGCACTCGCCGCCCTGATCACAGATCGGGCAATCCAGTGGATGATTGATCAGCAGAAATTCCATTACGCCCTGCTGTGCATCGCGCGCCCGACGTGATTCGGTATACACCTTCATGCCATCCATCACCGGCGTGGCGCAGGCCGGCAAAGGCTTGGGCGCTTTTTCCACATCCACCAGGCACATCCGGCAATTGGCGGCGATGGATAGTTTTTTGTGATAGCAGAAACGTGGAATATCGATGCCGGCCTTATCGGTGGCTTCGATAATCATCGCGCCTTTGGGGACCTCCAGCGTCTGACCGTCAACTTCAATGCTGACCATTTCCGGCGCCTGATCGGTTTTGGCTTGTGCGCTCATGCCGCTGCCTCCACCGGGCTGTCGATAATCGATCGTTTGTGCTTCACGTAATACTCGAACTCATGCCAGTAGTGCCGCAACATGCCCTGCACCGGCCAGGCGGCCGCCTCGCCAAACGCACAGATGGTATGACCTTCAATCTGTCCGGCGGCGGCGCGCAGCAACTCCAGGTCTTCCAGGCTGGCCCGTCCAGCCATAATTCTATTCAGAACCCGATTCATCCAGCCGGTACCTTCCCTGCAAGGGGTGCACTGACCGCAGCTTTCGGCTTTGTAAAACTGTGAAATCCGGGTACACATATTGACCATGCAGGTGGTTTCATCCATCACCACCACCGCCCCCGAACCCAGCCCGGAACCGGCTTTGGCCAGGCTGTCAAAATCCATATCCAGCTCCAGCATGGTTTCGGCCGGCAGCACCGGCATCGAAGAACCGCCGGGGATCACCGCTTTCAGTTCGCGCCCTTTCCAGACCCCGCCGGCCATCGCCAGCAAGTCCCGGAACGGCGTGCCCAGCGGCACTTCATAATTGCCGGGTTTTTCGACGTGCCCGGACACCGAGAAAATTTTCGGACCGCCGTTATTGGGCCGGCCGATATTCAAAAACCAGTCCGCGCCACGACGCATGATGGCCGGCACACTGGCCAGCGTTTCGGTGTTGTTGATGGTGGTGGGTTTGCCGTAGATACCAAAATTGGCCGGAAACGGCGGCTTGAAACGCGGCTGGCCTTTTTTGCCTTCCAGCGATTCCATCAGCGCGGTTTCCTCACCACAGATATACGCGCCCGCGCCCAGCGCGTTATGAATATCCATATCGATGCCCGAACCCTGGATATCCTTGCCCAGCAGACCGGCCTCATAGGCTTCCCGCAGGGCGGCTTCCAGATGTTCAAACGGCTCGTGATGAAACTCGCCGCGCAGGTAGTTGTAACCCACCGTCGCGCCCATCGAATAGGCTGCAATCGCCATGCCCTCAATCACCGCATGCGGGTTGTAACGCAGAATGTCGCGGTCATGACAGGTGCCCGGTTCAGATTCATCCGAATTGCACAGCAGATACTTCTGACCGGGCGCGGAACGCGGCATAAAGCTCCATTTCAACCCGGTCGGAAAACCCGCCCCGCCACGGCCGCGTAAAGCCGAAGCCTTGACCTGTTCGATAATGTCTTCCTGCGGCGTTTTATCCGCCAGAATTTTCTTCCAGGCCTGATAGCCATCACGTTGCAAATACGATTCCAGCGTCCATGGCGCCGGTTGCCCGTCCGCCAGATTGTCCAGATCAAAATCAAAACAGACGTTGTGTTCAGCTGCCATAACGTTATTCCAGTCCTTCCAGAATCTGATCGATTTTTTCCGGTGTCAGGTTTTCGTGATAATGGCCATCCACCACCATCATCGGCGCACGCACGCAGGCCGCCAGACACTCTTCCTCAACAATCAGAGTAATCCGGCCATCGGCAGTGGTTTCACCCAGTTTGATACCGAGCTTGTCTTCGATGTGCTGCAGGGTCTGATCGGCGCCACGCAGCATGCAGGAAATATTGGTGCACACCGAAATCTTGTGGCGGCCCACCGGTTCCAGATCAAACATCGAATAAAAGCTGGCGACTTCGTAAATCCACGCCGCCGGCATGTCCAGGTAGTCAGCCACGCCGTTTAATACGGCCTCGTTCAGCCAGCCGCCGTTTTGCTGCTGGGCAGCATAAACCGCTTGAATCACCGCTGAGCGGCGGCCTTCCTGGTTGTCCGGAAATTTAGTCAACCAGTGGTCGATGGTGGCCTTGGTTTTATCCGTCAGCACAGCCGCCGCAGCGTTGGTCTGCGGCGACATCCGCGGTGTAATTGAAGCCTCGCTCATCGGTCAATCTCTCCAAACACGATATCCTGGGTGCCGATAATGGCCGGCACGTCGGCCAGCATGTGGCCTTTGATCATTTCATGCATCGCCGCCAGATGAGGAAACCCCGGCGCGCGCAGATGCACCCGAAACGGCTTGTTGGCGCCGTCGGAGATCAGGTAACAGCCGAATTCACCTTTGGGCGCTTCCACCGCCGCATAGGTTTCGCCCGGCGGCACGCAATAGCCTTCGGTGAACAGTTTGAAATGATGGATGGTGGCTTCCATGTCACTTTTCATTACTTCGCGTGAAGGCGGCACCACCTTGAAGTTTTTGGGCATCACCGGCCCCGGATTGCCGCGCAGCCAGGCCACGCATTGCTTGATGATGCGGTTGGATTGGCGCATTTCTTCGACCCGCACCAGATAACGGTCGTAGCAGTCGCCGTTCACGCCCACCACGATATCGAAATCGACCTCGGCGTATTTGGCGTAGGGCTGAAACTTACGCAGATCCCATTCCACCCCCGAACCACGCAGCATCGGGCCGGTGAAGCCCAGTTGCAGCGCCCGTTCCGGACTGACCGCGCCAATCCCGACCGTGCGCTGTTTCCAGATTCGGTTATCCGTCAGCAGGGTTTCATAGTCATCGATCTTGCCGTCAAAATCATCGGCAAACTGCTCAATGAAGTCCAGCAGCGAGCCTTCCCGCCACTCATTGGAACGCTGCAGGTCCTTGCCTTTGCGCCAGCGGCTTTCAGCTATTTTGGGCATCACTTCGGGCAAATCCCGGTAGACGCCACCCGGCCGGTAGTAAGTGGCGTGCATCCGCGCACCGCTGACCGCTTCATAACAGTCCATTAACTGTTCGCGCTCGCGGAAAGCGTATAGAAATACCGTCATCGCGCCCAGGTCAAGCGCATTGGCGCCAATCCACATCAGATGATTGAGCACCCGGGTAATTTCATCAAACAGGGTGCGGATATACTGCGCCCGCTCGGGCACTTCCACTTCCAGCAGGTTTTCGATGGCGCGCACGTAGGCATGCTCGTTGCACATCATCGAGACATAATCCAGCCGGTCCATATAACCGATGGAATGATTGAACGGTTTGGATTCGGCCAGTTTTTCGGTGCCCCGGTGCAGCAGACCGACATGCGGGTCGGCGCGCACCACGGTTTCTCCATCCAGTTCCAGAATCAGGCGCAGCACGCCGTGCGCGGCCGGATGCTGGGGGCCAAAGTTCATGGTGTAATTGCGAATCTCAGCCATGCTTATACATCCTGCTCGGTGCCGGCTTCCAGGTAGCGGGAATCGCTGCGGATAACCCTGGGCACGGTCACGCGCGGCTCAATTTCGACCGGCACGTAAACCACCCGCTGTTTATCTTCGTCATAACGCACGGTGACATTACCAATCAGGGGGAAGTCCTTGCGGAACGGATGGCCGATAAAACCATAGTCGGTCAGAATCCGGCGCAGATCAGGGTGACCTTCAAATACGATCCCGAACAGATCAAAAGCTTCGCGTTCAAACCAATTGGCCGAGTTCCAGATTTCCACCAGCGACGGCACCAGCGGCAAGGCATCGCCTTCCGGATGGGTGCGCAGCCGCAGGCGGCGGTTATGCTGGACAGACAGCACCTGCACGGTTACCCCGAAGCGTTCCGGAAAATCCTGGACCTCCGGGCGCTGCTGCCAGTCGAAGCGGCCCGGTCCCAGCGCATCGACGCCACGGCTGAAGCCATCGGTAGTAACCTGCTCGGTTTCCCACTCATCGTTGCCATAGCCCAGATAATCCACCCCGCACAGATCAATCAGCTGTTCAAAATGCAGCCGCTTGTCATCGCGCAGACTGCGCGCCACGGCCTGCCAGTAAGTTACCGGCACCTGTATGGTCAGCTCGCCATTGGGCGCGGTTTCCAGCACCACCTCATATTCGGCCAGGATTTCTGCCAGCAATTCGGCAAAGCTGTTGGGTGATTCAGTCATAGGTTTGCGTCTAAATAAGGGTGCTTGTTATACGGGTATCCGCGGTTCCGGCAATACTAGCTGCGGGCAATCGTGTTGGTACGGCGGATTTTTTTCTGCAGCTGCAGAATCCCGTACACCAGCGCTTCAGCGGTGGGCGGACAGCCCGGTACGTAAATATCCACCGGCACTACCCGGTCACAGCCACGGGTGACCGCGTAGGAGTAATGGTAATAGCCGCCGCCGTTGGCGCACGAACCCATCGAAATCACCCACTTCGGATCAGGCATCTGATCGTAGACCTTGCGCAGCGCGGGCGCCATTTTATTCACCAGCGTGCCGGCCACGATCATCACGTCAGACTGGCGCGGGCTGGGCCGGAACACCACGCCGAAACGATCCAGATCGTAGCGCGCCGCGCCGGCATGCATCATTTCTACCGCACAGCAGGCCAGCCCGAAGGTGACCGGCCACATCGACCCGGTGCGTGCCCAGTTAAACAGGGCGTCCACCGAGGTGGTGGCAAAGCCCCGGTTCAGGACCGGATTGTCATCGGCTCCGGGCCGCAGGATGTCGTCCAGCGCATTCATGGGTAATGCTTCGCTGGCAGCTGTTCCACCGGATGCTGAGCCAGCCAATGCTGAGCCACTCGAAGGGGCGGTTATCACGGGTTTTGCGGCTACCATTCCAGTGCTCCCTTCTTCCATTCGTAAATAAAGCCCACCACCAGAATGCCCAGAAATACCATCATCGCCCAAAAGCCTGTCCAGCCTATGGATTCAAGCACCACCGCCCAGGGAAACAGAAAGGCGATTTCCAGATCGAAAATAATGAACAGAATCGCCACCAGGTAGTAGCGCACATCAAACTTCATGCGGGCATCTTCAAACGCCTCGAAACCGCATTCATAGGGTGACATCTTGTCGTCACCGGGACGCTTCGGCCCCAATACCGAACCGACCACGACCAGAATAGCCCCCAGTGCCACCGAGATGCCCAGAAACACCAGGATTGGAAAATAATCCGCTAACACTTAACTGCTCTCCATCATTGCACAGCCACTAGCATGCTGGCGGGCTGCGCGAGTCAATTCACATTGTCTGGTGCCGAAGGCCGGACTCGAACCGGCACGGCTTGCGCCACTGCCCCCTCAAGACAGCGTGTCTACCAATTCCACCACTTCGGCCAGTTCCAATGCTTATTCAAGCGCCTCAATCAAAGCCTGATCGGCAACGCCTAGTTGGCGCCATCCTGATCGTCTTCGGACGCTGTATTCTCTTCACCGGCCGGCGCAGGCTCATCGGAGCCGGCCGCCGCGTCAGTATCCCCGGACTCAGCCTGCTGAGTGATCACCGGCACATCGCCATCGCCGGTGCTGACGGTAATAGTCTCATCAGTATCAGGGATTTCCAGCGTGACCGGCTGATTCGGATCAAACACCGCATCCGGGCGTGGTTCCGCCGAGCGAATCTGCAAACCTTCGGAATCGGCCAGACCCATGCCCCGGGAAATCATCACCGCCATGGCCAGCGCGATACCGAACACGCACAACGCCAGGAAGGCGGTCGCACGGGTCAGAAATGAGCTTGCGCCGCGCGCGCCGAACACCGTGCCGGAGGCGCCGGCACCAAAGGCCGCGCCAGCAGTGGCGCCCTGGCCGCGCTGCAACAGAATCAGAGCAATCATAGCGATTGCCATCAAAACCAGAACAATTGTTAATACAGTCAACATAAGTAATTGCGACGACGCGCTGTTACAGCGCTTGGCAGATGGAAATAAAGTCCGAAGCCTTCAGCGCTGCGCCGCCGATCAGACCACCGTCAATATCTTCCTGGTTAAACAATTCCACGGCATTGTCAGGTTTGACACTGCCGCCATATAAGATGCGCAGACAATCTCCTATTTTAGCATCCATATCCGCAATTGTCCGCCGAATAAACGCATGCACCGCCTGGGCCTGCTCCGGACTGGCCGTCTGGCCGGTGCCGATCGCCCATACCGGCTCGTACGCCACCACCGCGTTTTCGAACGCCGCCACGCCCGCCTGGGCCACCACCGCCTCTAACTGGCGGCCAATCACGGCCTCGGTAATGGCGTCCTCGCGCTGTTCCAGGGTTTCGCCCAGGCACAGAATCGGCTGCAGACCGAAACGCTGGGCGGCGACAAACTTGTCGGCTACCAGCTGATCGGTCTCAGCGAACAGCGCGCGGCGCTCGGAATGCCCGACCAGCACATATTCACAGCCGAATTCCTTGAGCATCGCCGCCGAGACCTCGCCGGTAAACGCGCCTTCACCATGCACACTGACATTCTGCGCACCCAGCCGTAAACGATCGCCGACTTCGCTGTCCGCCAGCAACGCCTGAACCTGTCCGAGATAAGGATAAGGCGGTAGAACCGCCACTTCGGTCACGCCCTCCGGGGTTAGTGCATCCAGGATCGCGTCAGTCAAGCCACGCACCATGACCTTGTCGCCATGCAGTTTCCAGTTACCGGCCACCAGTGGTCGTCTGCTCATACTCGTGCTCCCATGTCAGAGATAATTCGCGCTTGGGCGCGCTAGAATAATCCCCCGAGGTTATCCTTACAAGCTAATCCGACAGGCTTAAACAATGCAAACAACGACACAATCACCTTCACGCTGGGCACTGGTGACCGGCGCTTCCGCCGGAATCGGCGCCGAATTCTGCCGGCAACTGGCTGAGGATGGTTTTAATGTGGTGCTGACCGCGCGCCGTCAGCAGCGCCTTGAGCAGTTGGCCGCGGAACTGCGGCAGACCCACGCTATCGACACTCACGTGATTACCGCTGACCTGGCCCAGCCGGACGCGGTGCAGGCTATCGTCGCCGATCTGCGGGCGAACAACATCACCATCCATACCCTGATCAACAACGCCGGCTACGGCGCCAGCGGCCACCTGACCCAATCGGAATGGCCGCTGCATCAGGATTTTATGCAGGTGATGGTGATCGCGGTGATCGAACTCTGCTACGCCCTGCTGCCCGCCATGCAGTCCGCGGGCGCGGGTTCAATTATCAATGTTGCCTCCCTGGCCGGACTGGTGCCCGCCCCCGCCAGCCACACTCTGTATTCACCCAGCAAAGCTTTTCTGATCAAAATGTCCGAAGCGCTGGCGCTGGAAAATGAAGACAAGGGCATCAAGGTCCAGGCCCTGTGCCCGGGATTCACCTACAGCGAATTTCACGACGTGGTGGGCGTGCGCGAACAGGTCTCGCAGATGCCCAAGTATATGTGGATGACGGCTGATGAGGTGGTCAGCGAATCACTGCATGAACTGACCAGAAGCAAACCGCGCACGGTACTCGTCACCGGCAAAGTCAACCGTTTTATCGCCCGCCTGACCAACTGGTTGCCGCAGCGGATGGCGATTAATATCGTGCGTAAACGGGGTAAGCAGTTTCGGAAGGAGAAGTAATCAATAGCATGTCGGTTTACGAACCTGTGGTTCTAAACCGATCTACGGCTGCCGGATTGTTAATCGTAGGTCGGTTTAGGCGCAGCCGTAAACCGACGATAAGTCTTGAACCAGAGCATGGTTCATCCGGGCAAACTGAATATGGATCTACCGGCGGTGACACCGCAATCCAGCAAAGATCGCATAACCGTCTAAAACCGTTTGCCCCTGACCAATACCGTGTCTAGCTACGCGGCGATTCCGTGGATAAAGGTATCAACATAATCCATGACCTTAGCCCGTACCCGCTTTCTCACAGGCCCACGTTCGAGAACATTGAGTGGCCGATTGATCAACTCGACGATATCCGGGTCGGGCAGCGGCGGCATTCCGGTATAGACGAAGCGGTCAATAACCCTGGTGAGTTTGTCAGCATCAAGTTGCTCCTCTTTGACCAGTTGGTCGAAGGCAGACCGGCGTTGCTGTTCCCAGAAGTCTTCGAATGAATCGGGAATCTCGGCGGCACTGCCAAGCCGGGGCAATGTGCTATCAATGAATTTTTGGATCAGTTCACGCTTACTGCGCAACTCGATCTCACCCGCCACGGCATCCAGAATCTGATGCCTGAGCTTCGACTGCTCGGCCGCCTCAGCGTCATACAGGCGTGCCAGCAAGGTCAGAATGTATTGCACGTTGATGATATCGCGATGAATCAGTTCCAGCTCGAAATCCACGTCATCCAGAATTGATGCCTGCTGTTTTTGATTGTCCGTTTTGACCTTGTCGTAGAGGTCCAGATAGGCGCTGCGATAGTCCACGAAGCGTTGCCCGGGCAGCGCCAGATCGTCGTCATCAAACTCGGAAAAAGATTCGAGAATATTCCGCAACCGCATCAGTTCGCGGAAGAGTTTGACGAACCCGAGTTCAGCCTCTTCGTCCGGCAGGTCCTTGACGCTGCGCACGGTAGGCACCAGGGTCAGCAGTTGCAACACGACCGCGTTAAATTGCTTCACATACTCTGCGTAGGGCGGCACAAAGATGGTTTCTTTGGCCTCCTTGTTGGAGAACAGTGCTACCGCCTCATCAGTCGCTTTCTTGAGGTTGCGAAAAACGACAATATTGCCCTGGCTCTTGACCTCGTTGAGAATCCGGTTGGTCCGTGAGTAGGCCTGAATCAAACCGTGGTAGCGCAGATTCTTGTCCACATACATCGTGTTCAGCGTCTTGCAGTCAAACCCGGTCAGAAACATGCTCACCACCAGCAGAATATCCACCTTCTGCTCCTTCACCTTCTTGGCGATATCCTGGTAGTAGTTGTAAAAAGACTGCGTATCCCTGGTGGAAAAGCTGGTGCCGAACATGGCGTTGTAGTCAGCGATAAAGCCGTCGAGTTTATCGCGTGTATGCGGATCGCCGACCTTGCCGCCGATAATCTCGCTGTCCTTATCGAGCATGCCGTCGGCATCAGAATCCTGCTCGTTGCTGGTGTAGCTGAAGATCGTTGCCACCCGCAGGTTGTGCTTTCCCTCCTGCTTTTTCCCGGCGAACAGCTCGTAATACTTGATCAGTGTATCTATTGAGCTGACGCAGAACATGGCGGTGAACTGTTTGTTGCGCGTTTTTATCGGGTGATGTTCGATAATGTAGTCGGTAATCTTTTCCAGCCGTTGCGGCGATTCGAGCACCTCCCTGGTGTCGATCGCTTCAACCTCAATGTCGGCGGCGACGGTGTCTTTTTCCTTGTGCCGGTAGCGCCCCACATACTCCACTGAGAATTTCAGCACGTTCTCATCTTTGATCGCGTCGGTGATAACGTAACTGTGCAATTGCTGGTGAAACAGGTCTTTGGTGGTACGTTTCAGGCCACTCACTGGATTTTGAGCGGCCGCATAGAAGCCCGCACCATCTTTAACCAGGCTGCTCTTGCTCGATGACTTCGACGAAATCGATGCCGCGTTATCAGCGAAGATCGGCGTGCCGGTAAAACCAAACATCTGGTGATTGCGAAAAAAGGCGACGATCCGCTGGTGGGTCTCACCAAACTGGCTGCGGTGGCATTCGTCGAAGATAAAAATGATCCGCTTGTCCCGCAGCGGCTCCATTCTGGCCAGGTGGGCTGGCTTGCTGATGGCGGTATTCAGCTTTTGCAGGGTCGTCACCATCAGTTCGGTATTATCGATGAACTGGCTGACCAGCTTGCTGGTGTTGTCGGTGCTGTCGACACTGCCTTTGCTGTAGCTGTTGAACTCCCTGATCGTCTGGTAATCCAGGTCCTTGCGATCCACGCAGAAAACCACTTTGTGCACCTCCGGCAGGCCGGTCATAATCTGCGCCGCTTTGAAGGAGGTCAGCGTCTTGCCGGAGCCCGTGGTGTGCCAGATGTAACCGTTGGCATCTTCAGCCGGCGGATGCTTGGCCCGTTCAACGATGGCCTCGGTGGCGTAATATTGATACGGACGCAACACCATCAGGATTTTATCGGTCTCATTGAGCACGATGTACTTGCCGATCATGCCGCCGAGATGCTGGCGGTTCAGAAAGGTTTCCGCAAAGGGTTTAAGCTCACGGATCGTGGTATTGTCCCGCTGCGCCCAGTAAAAGGTCTGCTTGAAGGACTGTCGTCGCGCGTTGGCATAATACTTGGTGTTAACACCATTGCTGACCACGAAGATTTGCACAAAATGAAACAGCCCCTGGCCGCTCCAGAAACTGTGCTTCTGGTAACGCTGAATCTGGTTAAAAGCTTCCTTCATTTCCAGTCCGCGCCGCTTCAGTTCGATCTGCACCAGCGGCAGGCCATTAACCAGGATGGTCACGTCGTAGCGGTTCTTGTAGCTGCCCTCCATCTTCACCTGCTGAGTCACCTGGCAGCGGTTGCGCAGCGGATCAACGGAATCGAAAAACTCCAGATAAACCGTTTCGCCGTTCTCTTTGTCGAGCCGCATCCGGTCGCGCAGGGTCTTCGCTTTGTTAAACACCCCGGCACTCTTATTAAGATGGTGCAGCACCTTGGTGAATTCGCTCCCGGTCAGCGTTACCCCATTAAAGACTTCCAGTTGTGTCTTCAGGTTCGCCAGCATCGACGCCTCATCGGTAACCGCCGCCGGCGCATAGCCCTGCGCGATGAGTTGAGCGACCAGCTTGTCCTCCAGGACTTGTTCGGGTTGCAGGGAAACCATCACGGTTGAACCAGGTAGTAGCGGCCGGTTTTTTGCGTGCCCCGTTTCTCGATCAGTCCGGCTTCAAGCAGTGGCGTGATAATGTTCATCGCGCCTTGCCGGGAGACGTTCAGATGCTCCCATATTTCTGCCGGCGCCAGGCTGCCATGATCACGCAGCAGGCCCAGGAGATGTTCCTGACGCGGGGTGAGCGTGATTTTTGCCGTCGCTGAGGCCTGGAACTTCTGCAGCCGCAGCCAGACCCGGCCCAGTGTTTCGTGCAAACCCCTGGCGGAATACTCCAGCCACTGCGTCAAATCCTCGCCGTCCTCACGCACCTGGGACAGGGCAGCGTAGTAGGCAGGGCGGTCTTCCCAGTAGTACTCATCGATCGAGAACAGATAGTGGGCATCAAATCCACGCCGATAGAGGTCCCACAGCGCCAGGGCGCGGCCGGTTCGCCCATTGCCATCGGCAAACGGATGGATGTCCTCAAAACGATAGTGGAGTATCGCCGAACTGAGCACCGGGGACAGCCGCCGCGATTCGCCGTTCCACCATTCCAGCAGCTCAAACATCAACGGTGAGATATCGGCAGCAGGCGGTGGCAGGTGCTTGCCCACCTGCACGCCGATGGTCCGATAAGCACCCGCACGTCCCTGATCCATTACGGTATCCGCCAGTAAACGGTGCAGCTCGAACAGATGTTCGTGCCCAATCCGCTTAACATGCGCGTTCTTTTCGATAAAACGCAGTCCCGCAAAATAGTTGAGCACTTCCCGCTGAGACCGCTCATCGGAGGCAACCAGTTCCCGTCCCTCTTCGAGCGCACGGACTTGCTCAAGGGTCAGCGGATTGCCTTCAATGGCCGTGGACGCATGGCCGTTGCGGATGCGGGTATCCTTTTGCAGATTGGGAATCCAGGCAAGCGCTACGCTGGCCCCCTCGATCCGCTCACGCAGGGCCGCAATCTGTTCTACCAGAGAAAGAAGAGCCGGTGTGATCGAATACTGTGGCTGATAAGGCATGGAATCAGTAAACCATCAGTCAAGTTATGGGTCAAGCAGGGGAGTTTTGAATCAGGCGTTAGGAATTTTTGTTTCGCATGGATTTTAGGATTGAGCCGATGATCTTTTGGTATTCTTCTTTACTACGCGATGCTGAGCTTCGCGTAGAAATCCTTCCCGCTCTGAGCGCCAATGGCTTCTTCCACATTTGCTCCAGCGGATGTTCCCGATCGCAGCAGTTGTCTGTCCGGCACGTACTCTTTTTTTCTCCACCGCCAAATACTGTGAAAGCTTCACCACACGCACCGCAAACGCATAACGCTTCTCCACAATAACATTCCCCTCTTTCCTCTCAATTAATTCCTAATTCTAAACAAACATCTGCTGGAGCAGCCCGCGTTTGAAGGTTTGGGTTTCGGTGATCTGGGTGGCGACGTTTTCGATCTTGCGGTCGATGGCGGAAAGGAAATCGGCGATTTTGATTTGTTCGTCGCGAGCGGGAACATTGAGTGGAGTCTTTTTAAGATCCGTCTGATTAATGCTTGCTTGGCTGACCGCTTGATTGCAGATGCGCTGGAAGTAGCGGACGAACGGAACTGAGCTAAGCAGTTGGAAAGTGAATCTCGGATCAGAGTTGTGCCCCGGTCGAAGCCGCAAGAGATTCATGCCCTGATACAAATCGTAATCACGGTCAACAAATGCTACTTTGCCGATATGCGACACGCTGTTGATATTGCTGAATAGGATGTCTCCGGGCAGCAATCTAAAATCCTCAATGTTCTTGTCGGTTTCCACGTAGCCAATTTTGTCGAGATTGACCGTTCGATTTGAGATCGTTTCGATTCGGGTGACTTTGAAACCAGCAGCGTCACCGTTCTGATCCAAACTCAAGCCGCTCTTGATCTCAACAACCTCCTCCAACTTCTTCTCCTCCCAATCGGGAAAGTCGTTGCCGTGGTCGTCTTTGAAGCGGACGGCTTGGGTGAAGAGCTGTTGCATTACGCCTTTCTTGTAGTCCTCCAGCAGGGCTTTCTTTTGGATCAGTTGCCCAATCCGCCTATCCACCGCCGTCAGAAAATCCGCGATCTTCCGCTGCTCGGGGAGAGTTTCTGGACAACACAATGGGCAGTCGAGAACCTCATCCTTTCTTAAGTTTGTCTGCCCAACTCCAGAGTCAAACTCAAGGAAGTAGCTATTGCGGTTAATCCGAAAGAACAGAAATTTTCCGTGGGCGTTTGTCGCTGATAGTGCACAGATTCGTTGGTTCAAAGTATAGGTGTCATCTTCTTCGACAAAGTAGCATTTCGCTAGCGCTCGCCCTTTTGGGATGTCGCTCATCACCATTGTAATTTCGCCAGCCGCTATCGGTGCGATTTGGGAGTCCGAAAACTTTCTAACCTTACCTTCGGTAGAAATAAACTTAGAGTTTACTACTACATAATCGCCGTTTTCGGAGATTGCTTGCTCGTGCGCTTTGCCATTTCGGAAATCAGCAAGCTCAGAAAGAGGTTGCACCTTCCATGCGTCATCGAAGCCGGAAAACCTCAAAGAGGGCGTCATGACTTTTTCGCTCTTTGTCATCAAAACGGCGCCTTGATTCCCAACTCCTTACAAAACCCCGCGATAACTTTGTCATTATCGCCCATCTCTTTTTCCAGGGCCATCAGCTTGTCCGATACCGCCGCCAGATCGACCAACTCCTCTTCTTCAAAAGTATCGACATAGCGCGGGATATTGAGGTTGTAGTCATTTTCCTCGACTTCGCTCAGCTCGGCGACGTGGCTGAATTTCTCGATGCATTCCCGCTTCCGGTAGGTGCTGACGATGCGCTCGATATCCTCGCTGCGAAGCCGGTTATCTTTACCGACTTTTTCAAAATGCTGGCTGGCATCAATAAACAGGATGTCGTCAGGATTCTCGCGTTGTTTCTTGAGCACTAGAATACATGTCGGAATGCCCGTGCCATAGAAGATATTGGCTGGAAGGCCGATAACGGCATCAAGCCAGTTACAGTCCTCAATCAGGTAGCGGCGGATATGTCCCTCGGCCGCGCCCCTAAACAGCACGCCGTGGGGTAGCACGCAAGCCATGGTCGCACCATGGTCGAGGTGGTGCGCCATATGCTGGACAAAGGCGAAGTCGGCCTTGGTCTTGGGCGCGAGTCTGCCATAGGCGCTGAAACGGTCGTCATTCTCGTGGACGACGCTGGCCGACCACCTGGCGGAGAAGGGCGGATTGGCGACGATGGCTTCGAAGCGCAGATCGGCATGCTCGGGCGCGGGATGCTCCAGGGTGTCCTCGTTGCGCAGGTCAAAGCGCTGGTAATGCACACCGTGCAGGATCATATTCATCCGCGCCAGGTTATAAGTGGTGGGATTCATCTCCTGCCCGTAAAAGCCGCCGACTTCCTCGACCTCCCTGGCCACCCGCAGCAGCAGCGAACCGGAGCCGCAGGTGGGATCGTAGACGTTCTTGAGGCTGGTCTTCCCGGTGGTGACGATCTTGGCGAGGATGGTGCTGACCTGTTGCGGCGTATAAAACTCACCCGCTTTCTTACCCGCGCCACTGGCGAACTGGCCAATAAGATATTCGTAGGCGTCGCCGAGCACATCAGACTCGGTATCTTCAAGCCGGAAATCAATCTGATCAAGATGGACGAGCACCCTGGCGATCAGTTCGTTCTTCTGATTCTCGGTTTTGCCCAGCCTGGAGGAGCCGAGGTCGAGATCTTCGAACAGCCCCTCGAAGTCCTCCTCGCTGGCGTGCCCCATGGTGCTGCCCTCGATGTGCTTGAGGATGCTGCCGAGGTCTTCGAGGATAAAGTTATCCTGCTTGCGGGCACCCTTTTCGGCAAGCTTGTGAAACAGTTCGGACGGCTTGAGAAAATAACCCAGCCCCTCCACGGATTCTTCTTCGATGGCGGCAAGCATTTGCTGCCCCTCGGCACTGGTTTCATCAATCTCGTCGAAGGTGATGCCGTCGTGCCGCAGAATCTCATCCGCGAACCAATGCATCCGCTCCGAGAGGTATTTGTAGAAAATAAAACCCAGGATATAGTCGCGGAACTCATCCGCGCCCATCTTGCCGCGCAGGGTATTGGCGATATCCCAGAGTCGGGACTTGAGATTCTTTTTATGCTCTTCTGACATGCGATGAATAACAAATCTGATGTGAATGATGGTATTGGAGGTCTGAACGATAACCAAACATTGGCATTGGCTGAATCAACCCGTGGGAACCGCTTTAATCCCCAACCAGACTCAGGCTGCTTAATGCTTAGGTGGCCTTATTTTCCGACTGACCCCGCCAGCCTCCGGAGATCATACATGATGACCGCGCCAGGTGACTATACAGCGGCTGTCGTTGAATGACACATCTGCGACACTGATCCAACCTACGCCGGGTCTACACCGGACTCTCTGTCAAGATTGAGCCAATCCGACCTGAACGAGGCAGGTTTAGCGCCGGATTTTGTTGATGCGCTGCAGCCGCCCATCACGGAAAATCAGTTCGCGGTCACGGGCGCGGCGTCCGAAGGTGTAAATCCAGCGGGTTTCGTTGACGATAAAACCGGGTGTACCGGCCAGATAGGGGGAGTGGTATAGAAAAGGATCGCTGAAGTACTCAAAATCCGGCAGGCCGCAGCGGGCGAACACTTCGCCGATGCTGGGGCCGGCATTTTCCAGATCCCGGGCCGAGCAGCGCCGGGTGCCCGGCTCAAAGGCAACGCCGTGCTCCAGTTCCTGCACCCGTTGCAGGTAACCGTTGAAAAACACCAGCCGCCGAATCAGCTTGCGTGGACCGAAATTCAGCAGCCAGGCTTCGTAACCGCCGTGCAGATGGGTGTATCGATACGGGTCCGCGTAATTCCAGCGCTCGATAAAAAACGGCTCCGGACAGATCTGCGCAACCTGATAGCTCAGATCACCGATCTGAACCAGATGCCGGCCGCAATACAGCGATGCCAGCGCAGCCTTCGGACAGGCCGATAACAGCGCCACAATGCCGAGCAGGATTAAATATCGCCGATTCATTATTCAAGTGTAGCCGATAACTGTTAACCAGGCCTGAATTGCGCGGCCGGCCGGTATCCGGGCATCAGCCTGGCTTGACCGGTTGGTTATCCCCCGGCAAACAGCGGACCCAGCAACCCGGGCTGAGCGTTGCTGTAGCCTGTGATGTTCAGCACGGCCAGGCCAGGCGGATTTGACTTGACTGGATTGGCTTGGGGATAGGTGTTTGTTTACTCTCCTGCTGACTCCTGACCCGCCTGATAGACAACCTGACCGGCAGCATCCATTAGCTCTATACGCGGCTCACCTGTTTTATCAACACCAATACTTATCCGGGGCTGACCCTGTGCGTCAGAAATGATCAGACTGGCGTCCTGATCCTGGTTGGACAAAGAGATACGCTCGACGCCTTGAGTGCTGACCAACTCCCCCGCCACAAAGGGGCGGCGATCACTGATAAAAAGACCGGCCTGTAACTGCTTGCCATCTTCACTCTCGCGTTTGTACATGCCAATGCCATCGGTCGGTTGATGGGTATAATCGAAAATAAGCGCACTCTGATTTTTATCCGCCAGTCTGCTCAGCCCCAGCCCCCCGGACTCGTTACCGTCTTGGTTGTAAAAAATCAGGCCTACGGCATCCTCGATACTTCTTGTATAAGATTTGCCCCTCAGGATTGCATCGGGGAAATGCTCGCTGTTGGCGATTACCAGACGAATGCTGCCGTCGGGATCAACAACATTGATCCGTTGTACTGAAAGTGTTGCAAATGTTGCCGCTGATGGCGCAACGGTTTGTTTGGCGGATACCCAAGGCAGATAAGACTCCAGCAATAATGCCCATACACCTGCCGTCAGGGCTATCAGAAGCCACTGTGTCAAGCGTTGCGGATGTTGCGGTAAAAAAGACATGGCTAATTCTCCTGCAGAGCCGCGCCCGGACTTCAATACATAGGTTGAAGCGGAGCGCAGGAGGTGATTGGCCACTATAGCAAGGCAATCTGAATACAGCAATTACCTATACCACAAGGTCATAACTCTGACTGGTTTGAACTCCTATCATGGGCTCTGCCGAGTGCATCAACAAAGACCGTGTCAGATTAAATCAGAGCTTGCTTAATACTGGCAATTGTCAATATGCTTAATTCTTAATATTTGTTTTTCGTGCCACTTGATGTCTTCGGCCGCACTCTCCGCGGTCAATTGGTAGTAGGTTTCCGCGGCAGGCAAATCCGGTTCTCCAAAAAGCCCAGTCTCATAAGCATTGGCAAGCAGCAACATACTGCCGGTATGCCCAAGATCAACGCCAATTTTCAGCAATCTTTCCGCACGCACTGCGTTCTTCCTGAAGCCATTGCCTTCAAGCAGGTTCTTTGCATAATAAAATATGGACTGGACCTGCTTCTCCCTGACCCCCTCACGAATAATTTTAACGGCATCCTGAAGGTAAAACGGTGACTCGGAAATGAGCGCATCAGCCAATGCCACCCTGGCGCAAGGTTGCCCCTGGCGCATAGCCAGCCTATACAGCTTTATGGCTCTCTGCGGGTCATAAACCGCCAGGTCCTCAGTATTATAATATTCACCCAGCACCCACATGGCCGTGGCAGAGTTATCATAATCTTTCTTTCTGATAACCTTTTCCAGCAGATTAATGGCCGCTTTAGGGTTTTTTTGGACCATCTCCCCCGCAAAGTACAAAGTTGCCAGATTGTACATCGAATCAGGATCACCAGAACTCGCGCCTTTTAGATACCAGCCAACCGCTTCGGTTATGTTTTCTTTGCCGAAATCACCATTTTCGTGCATGCGTCCAATAGCGGCATAGGCGGGAGTATATTTTTGCTTTAGCGCTTTTTGCAGATAACCGAGCGCTTTTTCAAACTGATCTTTCTCCCGATAATACAACCCTGTTTTATATAACCTGGGCCCGTTATCCATCCTTCCCGCTCTTAAGAAAAGCTCAATGGCTTTGTCTATGTCCTGCGGGACACCCACACCAAGCCCCAGCATCGCTGCCATATCTGCCATTGATTCAGGGTCATCTTTATCGATACCTTTCTGGTACCAGAAAGCTGCTTTTGAAAGGTTTTTTTTACTAAATTTACCCAGTTGATAGGCTTCCCCCAAAGCATTTTCCTGGGTTTGGTTCTTACGTCTGCGCAGATTAACGCTCGCCCCATCCAGCATAACGATATCATTTTTATTGATAACCCAAAACTGGAGATCAACTGGACGCCTAAAAAAAACGGAGCTAAACAATACCGTTGTCACCGCAATAAATATGATCAATATAAACCAGGTGAAAACAACCGCGGGCAGCGTTAATTTATTACTTTTAAGCGTTGCCACCCTGGCAAACGTAACCAGCAGCCCCATCAGCACGAACAGAACCACCGAGCCTAAAACCGCGACAACAGGGCTTATTTGGAATACAAACAGTAACGATATGACACCAATAAGACCGCCTATACCCAGAGCATACCTGACTGCAGGCACCGCTTTTATGGCCTCTCTGATAATGACTGTCGGTGTATCCAAGCTACTATACCTGATCCGTTGACACTGCTACCAGCATTAAAAATGCGGGACAAATCATGCGAACCTGTTGCATCATAAGTCCCGCATTACAACTAATAGCTTATGTGCTTAGCTGTCATTCAGGGCCTGGTCACCGTCACAACCCAGACTGGCAAAGCTGCCGGCCATTTCTGCGTTGTTGGTGGTTTCATCAGACTTCAGGTGCTGTAAAGAAAGTACATTTTCCATAATTATCTCCATACTTAAAAGGTCGTGACATGCTCGTCACTTGAGGCATCTTCCGCATTGAAAATGCAATTACAGTATTGACTAGAGATGAGCTGATAAAAAGCGCAAAAGATCGACATGACACGTATCTTTTCGATAGGGTCTGAAATTCAGCAGCAGGATGCGTGTCCAGTTAAAATGCATGAACCACCCTAAACTGGCTAGACAGGTTTGGTTAGCATTATATTGTTCTATATTTGCAGCAGGCAATTGTATTTATTCAGTCTTTTTACAAAGTAAAGCAGTTTAGATTATTTCCCCAGCGACACTTTGGGTTTGCCTGTTTACATAAAAATGGGCCGGCAAGCCATTATTCATGCTTGCCGGCCCTTCTGGTCGCTTACGATTGATGTAAGCTATAGCAAAGAACAGTTTTACCGTTCCTGATCACCATCACAACCCAGGCTGGCAAAACTGCCGGCCATTTCGTTGTTGCTTTTGCCTTCGTCGGCTTTCAAATACTGCAATGAAAGTACATTTTCCATGATAATCTCCAATAGCTAAACAATTGTGACACTCTCGTCACACGAGGCACCTTCCATACTGAAGCTGCGATTACAGTATTGACCTTCTCCAGCACGATAAAAAGCCTGAAAGATAGCGGCAAAACGGGGCCTTTTCCCATCATGGTTATGCTTAATTCATAGCCGTGCATGCTTTTAGGTAACCTTTGATTTATCTGCCATGACCGCACCATATAATTTACCTGGGGGTACGAAATGGTCCAAGACAAGGCGTCTTTGCGCAGTGCAATAGCCGGTCTATAGCCAGGCAACGCAACGCAGGATTGGACCATTTCGTGCGTAACCCCTGGTGGGAGCGGCCTTGTCGGATTAAATCAGAGATTCCTCAGGTAACAGCTACCGAGCCTGATACGAGTGACCATCATCACAACCGCGGTACACCCAACGACAGCATAGTCCGTAATCCAGCTATTGACCGCCGGCACCAGCAGCCTTGGACAAGCCCGAATACGGGGAGATTGATCTGGACTATAGCCCGTCCAGATCATGTAATAGCCTTTTCCCTCTATTCAGAAATCGCCCCAGGAACATGCCAACACCACTGCTTCCGTAGCCGAAATCATGACTGATTCGAGATAGATACCGGCCAGGAAATGCCACCCCGGTCTTGGTTTTAAGCTGATATAAATGGATGCTTTCGACAATCTCCTGTGCCTTATCTTCAAATTCTCGCTCACCCGTGCACATGCTGATATCCAGCATCAACTCGCCCACGCCCGCCAGCCCCTCAAACTGTGCGGAAAGCACTGCAAAACGCGAATAGTTAGCACGCGCGATGGACCGCGCCAGCGCCAGATAACTATCGTCCCCAAGGACAGTGTAAAATCTGATCATGGTACTGCCAATGCCACAGCCTCCCTGTAGCCAGTAAGGCGTCCACACACCGGGTTTTCCATCCATGGTCCAGCGGGGCTGGCTGGCAGGATATTCGCTACTGATTGACCCGATCTCGTGCTCCAGAGCTTTTTTGGCATAGCCAAGAAATTTCTTGTCCTGACTGATCAGGCTCAGGTACAGCAAAAATAACGCCACTCCGCTTGCGCCATAGGCAAATCCGGGGACTATCTTTTCACCCAGACTGTCCTGCCAGGCAACCCCATGCTCGGTCTGCCGTGCATTGTTGATAACCGCTATGCCAATCTCAATGGCCTTGTGAAGGAATAACTCATCATTGGTCCATAGGTACATCTGCAGACTGACCAGCCCGCACCCTGCCGCCCCGTAGAACATTCCCCAGTCGTTATATAAAAGCTCAGATTGAAAAGCCATTCGAAGCGCTTCAACAGCCCGGTTTTTATGACCGATCTGCCAGTGCGTGTACGCAACGCCGGCAAGACCGAGATAAAGACCTGGCGGATATTCAGCCAATGAGACAGGTTGCTGACAGAACCACCGGTCAATCTTGTGCGGAATCTCCACATCATTCTGCTTCAGAAACAGCAAGGGACCCGCTGCGCCATAGGCAATACTCAAGGGGTTGGTTGAGAATACTTTATAATCGGATGGCCATAACCGGTCCTGACGTTTCAAATCACAGCTGGCCAGTATGTGCGCTGATATCCGGGACACTGTTGTGGTGGTCAGCTCCCGTAATGCCAAAGCATCTATTGGCTTGACTTTGCGCTGACTGACCCGGCTATGCTTAGCATGCAATGAACCGGGTTGACTGTGCGACTCCAGGATTTTCAATGCAGCCTGCGGCCTTGCCTCGGTCAATAGCCGAATTGTTCGCGCAACCCAGGCCGGTAATTTCGCGGCGGTAATGATGGCATCCAAAAACCGATTGTGCGCACCTGGCGATAATGAATTCAAACGACTGACCGGCAGCAGCATACTGAACAGAACCATACCCACGGCATACCAATCGTCTTGATAACTAACCTGACGGCGTTTGCTACGCTTACCAGGACTAAACCCAGGCGTCATCCAGACTGAAGACAACTCATCAGCCTGGCTTGACCAGGACCTGTCCCAGGCACTCTCGAAATCCACCAGATAAACATCCTGCGAATCGTCTACCAGGATATTGCCCGGAGATATATCACCAATAATGACCCGCCGCCTGTGAACGGCCAGTACCGATCTGATCAGATTCGATCCAAGCCTGCAAAACGCGTGACAGAATTGATCTGCCTTTTGCCCGTCACCGTCAAACGGAATAAGCGCTATATTGTCTTGCGCCCGATATTGCCTGAATGGCCGTGCCTGGATAAATTGTTGAGCCGAAAAAGTATGCCCGGCTTCTGCAAAGCACTCAATACCATCCGGCACACAGGCTAACGAGGATAATTTCTTAAGTATTCTTTGCTCTCTCAACATCGCATCTTTAGCATAAAAACGCCATTTCGGGATATGTGAGAGCGTCGCCAGCGGGCGGGCTTCTTTAACCAGTACTTCTTCTCCAGACTCTAAGTCTTTGGCCACATAAGTACCGCCACAGTTGGAAAAAGTGATCACCTCAATGATTTGATAGCGCGAATGCAAAACCACCTGCGCCGCCGGCCCGGCAGCGTTTCCGGACGCCAATGGATCGGTTACCCCATCAGGCAATCGAAAGTACGGCACTCTGAGATCATCTATCCATCGACCATCCGGCGCCTGAATCAATAGTCTTTTACCCCCCTGAACCGTTAGTTGAGCAACCGGTAAAAATCCACCAAAGCGGTAAAACAGCACCTTGCTATCCCTAACAGCCTTATCCGACAGAATATATGGCCCGGCATACGCTTGCGTCTTAACGTTCAACAACTCAGATAAGGCAATAAACTGGTCCGTTGATCCAGGGTATATGGTGATAAATTTATGCGCTGCCGCACGCGGGAAGAATTTAGAGTTTGCCACCGCAAGCAGATTAGCAGACTGTATAACCTTAAAGGTGACACGCTCGGCAATACAAATGGGCGCCACAATCGACAGAATCCGTTCAGCGTTATCAAGGGTTGCGGAAAGGTGCAGCTTGAATCCACTTGACGGTAAAACAGATTCGGATGGCGCGCCATGGTACCAAAGTCCGGCTTTTTTCAGAACCCAGTCACGCGGCAGATAGTTACGCAACAAATCCTGATAATCGCCAATTGCAGTGGCTTTTTCGAGTGGCTCAAAATATTCGCTGCTGGCCAATGTGTAAAGGAAGGCATTCCTGCCATCTGATCGTCCAGTATAAGACTCATGATTAAAACAGTCCATGTTAGATACCTTACTGATTGCCGCACACTGCGTATGATTCCACGCCGTGATGGCTGTTGGTTTTAAAGACATGCGGGTCGGGAAGCCGTCTTAAATGCTGCCCGCCCGCACGATTATTTAATTTTTTGATCTAAAAAAAACACTGTGGCAGCTATTTTTCCTGATGCTCCGGATCACCATCACAGCCTATACTGGCGAAGCTGCCAGCCATATCCATTGGACCCGTTGCCTGATGAGCAGTTAGTTGTTGTAATGCAAGAATATTTTCCATGACCATCTCCTATCAATAAGTTGTTGTGACATCCCAGTCACCGTTGGAACCTTCTTAATTGAAGGCGTAAAGACAGTATTTTCGATCGAGCATTCGGTAACAATAGTAAAAGCGCAGTCTCCTGCAAGCGCTTTCAAGCACTAAACCAAGAGCTTGCTGAAAAACAGCGTAAATAAATTGAATAGGATGATCAGCAACAGATAAGCCTGCACAAAATGGTCAGTAGAATTGACTACAACGGCTAAACATCAGGCACTTTTCAAAACCGCCCTGGCTGAACATCAGCTATCCGCCGTTAACTAAAACGTGAGACAAGCCGCTGCTTGATTATTGCAGCAATAAGCTGGGCATTAACTTCGCTACACCGCTGGAAACAGCAGATAATGCCTCAGGGTTGCGATAGCTCAACAGCAGGCCCGCACCCTTGCTGTTCATTGCACGGCAATCCGGCAGACGACTTTTATTACTCAAGAATTACCCTGGTGTCGGCATGCATGTCATCTTTAACCTTGCTATGCCATTCAGCAAAAGACTCTGAGTCCAGATATTCTCGATAGGAAACAGCCGATAAGGCTTCAAGCGAGTAGTCGGTACGGCCCGTTGCCAGCATGGCGCACATGGCTTGCAGCATGGGCATGCAATCCACCAATTCTTCGACAAACAAAAATTCACCCGCCTGATTCACTTCCAGAAAGTAAATCTGGTCATCTGCATCTATCACCAGATCTATACAGCCATAGACTATGCCTAGCCGTTGCATTAACTGCTTAAGCTTGCACTGATATGCGTCTGGAAGCGTTAACTGGTGCGCCTGAACTTTCTCCGTCAGCGCGTGTTGCCGCCAATCGACAAGTCCATCACCTTGCCCCGAACTCAGTTGTATGGCAAAAACCTGATCACCTACGACAGTCACCCGCACATCGCACTTCTTGTCAACATAAGGCTGATATACGCCTGGGCATAATGCCAGTGATGCATCATCGAGTTCAGTGCCGGAATCAAGCGTATTAACCCATTGCGCAAACATCCTCCCAGACGATGCCTGTTTCCAGGTGTACCGCGAAAAACCCTTGTATACCACGCGGCCATGCTTATTGATAAAGTGCCTGATATCAATCGGGTTATTGGAAACCAGTGTTTCCGGAAAGCGTAAACCACACTGCCGGGCCACGCGCAGCTGCACCAGCTTATTTTCCGTCAGCTTTGATGCGGCTGGCGTATTGATCCACAGCACATTACTGAGTTCATCGCTCAAGGCATAGACATTGTCATGCAGCAGTGACCATTCCATGCGCAAACACTCAGCATCACAGGCGCGAGCCATAGGAAACTCTTTGGGCTTTCGCGGCCGCCGAAACCAGACGGAACTTAACCATGACCCATCGATATTGCTGCGCATACGCCATTCTGACTGGTCACTCCCGTATAGCGTTAGCGGGCCGATAGCGCTCTCAGCCAGCGAAGCTGACCAGACAGGGTTGATTCCGTTCTTGACCAACCCCCAGCGGACTGCAGCCGCACCGATATCCCAGTGCGGCGAAAGAATCAACGGGCGCTTGTGCATAATTGTCTCCTTGATTGTGCTTATAGGATTAGCGCGAACGCCGTTGATGCTTGTCCTTGCTGTTCGCATTAACCAGTGTCTGGATGACCTGCTCGGGTAACTCGCGGGCTAAAATACGGGCCAGCGGACGCGCCGCATCGCTGCTTCGCAATAGCTTGTCTGGTTTTTGAATCGGTTGATTTTTCATGTTTACTCCAGGTTTATGTAGCCGCGCCCGGCCTAGCCACTGTCTGTGCCCTGCTGCAGCCCGGGTGACGGCTGAATATCCGCTGCCCGGACTGATGGCCCGGGCTGATTGCCCGAAATAATTGGCCAGATCAATTACACTGACCAATTGTTCGGGCTTTATCCGCACCAGCACAGATTCATGTTCAGCCGACAGCTTTGGCGGCAACGTATGATCCTCGTTGATTAAATTAACGAGCTTTTAATAATGCGGGTTGAGCGTTACAAGTCGGATTCCAGTATTGCCTTCAATAGCTACTCAAACAATTGAGAAAAGTCGGCATTCAATTTGACTTTTCCGACCACTAACGTGGTGAGTGGATAACCGCGGCCCTATCAGCCCATTATTTCCGCAGCAGCGAGAACAAAAGCGCCTTCATCCGGCCGCGCCGCCGCCCAATCAGCCAGCTTAACGCATCGCACCCAGCTTAAATTCAACGAAAAATTAAGCAACGGCTCGTGCTTTCGATACTTTTTTTATACGCTCGATATGCGATAGTACTCAGCGTGTTCACGGTGGTTTCGGATAGATCATTTAAATCAGCTTGTGTTGATCATACAGTCAGGGCTTGCAGGCAGCGCAGGCACCAGCCAATGCCTTAAGATTTTGTTTATAACCAGCTCAACTCACCGGCAACATCACGAAAATTTAACCAAAGGAGCAGACTTATTTTGTCATGGATGACACACCAATCACTTAGCAGCCTGACAGCGAGTACACCAGCCTCAAGCGCTCAACTTCTGTATCTGGAGGTTTGTACCACGAGCGGGAGTGTTAAGTTTGGAGATTTAATATGGATATGAATTTTTCAAAATTTAACCTGGAGTATTTTATTGCAGCCAGAGATTTCGCAAATCACAACATGATTACAGCCTCAACGCACTTAGGCACGTCAACGGATTTCATGCGGTCTATCGCAAATCTTTCACCAAAACAACTCGCCAATATCAGTAATGTCAATGTTCCGTTGATCATACCCAGAGAAGAATCCACCTGGTGGGCAAACTTCCTGCGCGCCCTAAAAGACGATAACCGCAACGAGATAAAAGCGCTCGCGGAACAAACCAGCTTTTACTTTATTGAAAGCTGATAGAGGTGACTGGTGGCTTACTTTAGTTCGTCATCAAACAGTTGGGTTTGGAGTCACGATCATGACTGTTTAAAGAAAGCTCAGGCTTTTCAACTGATTGAGCTGGGTGCCAGAGCCGGGCTGGTTGTCCAATTAACCGGACTGCCTAAATCACCAGTCAAGGAACTGTATCAGTATATTCACGGCCGGGCTTCACCGCCCGGCCTGAATCCCTTTACCGACACCTGGTACTTGCAAACCGAACAGCGCATGCTACACGCAAACGTAATATGGAAACTGGAATGCAGGTTGAGATCAGATGACCAGGAGCCTGCACAGCACCTGATAAACTTGTATCAATGTTATACCCATGCCGTGGGTAGATCGATTTTGGATATTCACCGGAGCTACTTTGTACCCCAGCTTCTGCTGATTGGCGCATGGGATGTACGCGCATGCAAGCGATGTAAAGTTAATTTCATTGGCCCGCTAACCGATATCGACCAGTTGTGCCCCGCCTGTAAAATTCAACAACTCTACCGCTGCCAAAAATGCAATAAAGTACTTAAACAAACAGGCATTGGAAGAAGAATAAAGCTGTGCGGCGATTGCCGGGCGGCAAAAAACCGGAACAAATAAATCGTTGCAAAAATAATTGATCAGGGCTTATTTGAAAACACACCGCTGCTGTTGCAGTAAAACCACAACAGCATTACCGGCCCGGGCTGGCCACGCTCAAAATGGCCTGTTTCATCAGCTTTTGCCACACACATTCCGGGTCTCAATCGAGCCCTGATAATGCTCATCCACCAGCGCTAACAGACCGTGGTACTGCTCCAGTAAATCTGATTGAATACGAACCAGTTCACTAATCACCCCCCGCTCACCCTCCTGATGCCATTTTTCTTCCTTTTCGAGCTGCAGACCTATGTTAAACAAGGCCTGTAAATAAGCCTGCACAACAGTCCTGTGATCACTCTGATATGCATTGATCTCGACCAGCTTGGCCACCACGTCATGCTCCAGATGCTGTGCTGCTCCGGTGGTTTTGGCAAAGTCCCAGGCATCATTACGCAGCAAACCGACCTGTATGCCGCGTGGCTCACTCGCACCGCTTGCGACAGCTTCATGGTATGCATGAGCAGTGGTTATCCGTGCACAGTTTGTGTGTATTTCACCCATAAATTCCTGTAAGCCCCGCTGCGCCAGAACCTGATCGGACCGGGACTGCAACCAACTGCTGAGAGCAAGCGCCAGCAGCACGCTTAAAACCACCAGAACAGCTTCGATAGTGAGCAACTTCCAGGGTAGGTCCGAGGATATTTTTTTGCTGGATAACATGATCTATGGATAGCTTTTGAGTGGATGATTCTTATTGCTTGAATAAGGCGGTCAACAGCAATCTGTATTGCTTTTTACCCGGACGCGCAAATCAATCAATCCGGAGCGCTGTTCCCGGATTTGTGCAGTTGGTCCAAAAGTCATCCCATACATTATGGCCATAATCCCGCCTGTTCAATTCAGCTTGCTACAGCACATTATTCAGTATGCCGTGATGCCTGTCTACACTTAACTCAGTATGGCAAGCATTGCTTATCCGGCTCTTCAAAATGTGAATGACTGGATTAACACCACTGCGTTTCAACACATTCTCGGTACTGGTCTTGCCTGGTTCGGCATGACAACTACTCCACTTCGCTTAACAGCGAAACATGCAGTTTAACTGCCTGCAATCATCATCGGCGCCAGCAGCCAGGATGGTGTCTGCTGGTTTTTACGGGTATCCAAATCATTCCCAACCGCCAGCAGATTGGCATACATATCGCGCAGATTGCCTGCGATGGTCACTTCTTCTACCGGGTGAACAATTTCACCGTTTTCCACCCAGAATCCAGTCGCGCCGCGGGAATAGTCACCCGTTACGGCATCCACGCCATGGCCCATGACGTCCGTTACAATCAGGCCTGTGTTCATTTGCTCGATCAACTCAGTAAAACTCTGCTGGCCCGGCTGAACACGCAAATTACGCACTCCCCCGCCGTTACCGGTGCAGGTCATGCCCAGCCGCCGGGCTGAGTAGGTGCCGAGTATGTAACGCTCCAACACACCGTCTTTGACCAGTTCATTGTGCAACCCGGTGGCCACCCCATCACTGTCAAAACTTGAACTGTTCACGCCACAACGTTGATGCGGATTTTCGCTGATATGGATGAACTCCGGAAAAATCTGCTGGCCGGCATAACCACGCAAAAACGAGGATTTGCGGTATAGCGCACCACCCGATACCGCACTGACCATATGCCCAAGCAGTGTGCGCGCCGAACGCGCATTAAACAAAATGGGCGCATGCATGGTTTTTATCGGACGCGCACCCAGTTTCCGCAAGCTGCGCTCGGCGGCTTTCCGGCCAGTGGCCTCCGGGCTTTGCAGTGACTCAAAGCGGCGTTTACTGTCCCAGGCATAATCACTCTGCATGGCTTCCGAGTTGCTCTTTTCAGCCGCAATCAACACCGCGCTTTGATAATAGCTGGTGCCTTGCACAGCGCCGATAAAACCATGCGTATTGCCATACACACCCATGGCCTGACTGCTGCCAATACTGGCGCCGTCTGAATTGCGAATCCGGGCGTCCGTTTCCCGGCCGGCCTGCTCGATAGTCAGGGCGCGCTCTATCAGTTGATCTGGCGTAAGCTCACACGGATGCCACATATCCAACTCGTAAAAAATCGTAGCCAGTTGCTCCGGCTCCGCCAGACCAGAAGCTGGATCGGCTTCGGTATGGGTGGCGATGGCACATGCGTGGGCAACTGCTTCACGAATACTGGCGTCACGAATATCACCACAGTTGGCGGTGCCTTTACGGCGGCCCTTGTAGACGGTGATGGTCAAGGTACGGTCACGGTTGTGTTCGACCGTTTCCACTTCACCCAGGCGCACTGTCACAGTCAGCCCCTGTTGCGCGGACACCCCGGCTTCAGCGGCATCAGCACCCAGTTCGCCGGCCTGTGAAAGCGCCAGGCTAACGGCATCCTGTAATTGTCGCGGATCAAAAGCGGCCGAATCGTTGGCAGCGGTGGCTAGAGATTGTTTAGACATAACACAATAAACCAGTAATTAAATAAATGATTGGGACGAAAATGAATGTTGATATCCGACAACGGCGACTGGCTGCGGCAAACAGCGGCGAGTGACGTACAATAACAGCATGAACGATATTCCTGACCCACACGATAAAACGCTCAGCAAAACCAAGCGCAAGGAAGCCTCCCAGGCATTACAACAACTGGGCCTGGCGTTGTCCAAGCTGCCCAACGAAGCGCGCCATGCGCTGCCGCTGGACAACTATCTGCGCGCCGAACTGGAGCGTTTGCGCAAGATCACCAGCCATGTGGCCCGCAAACGGCAAATGCTGTTTGTCGGCAAGCTACTGCGCCGCGAAGACCCGGAACCCCTGTTCGCCGCGCTGGAACGTCATACTCAGCAGGGCCGCGAACAGGTTGCCCGTCAACACCGTGCAGAGCACTGGCGCGATCATCTGCTGAACCAGGGTGATGCCGCCTTAACGACATTGGTGGAGGCCGATCCGCAGGCTGACCGGCAGGCCATCCGGCAGTTATTGCGCCAGGCCCGCCTGGAAACAGAACGGGAAAAACCGCCCGTGGCCGCACGCAAACTGTTTCGTGTTCTGCACACTTTGGATATGCACCAGACACTGCCGCCTGTGCCTGAAGACAATAACTGAGCGCAGTGGCTCGGCTACCATCGTGCTGACTGACGTGAGTCAATTCTGGGTACCACCGACAGTCAATTGATCCACTTTCAGAGTCGGCTGGCCGACACCTACCGGGACGTTCTGACCTTCCTTACCACAAATGCCGACACCTTCATCCAGGGCCAGATCATTGCCCACCATGCTGACCCGCGCCAGCACGTCCGGGCCATTACCGATCAAGGTAGCGCCTCTGATCGGGCGGCTGATTTTACCGTTTTCAATCAGGTAAGCTTCACAGGCTGAAAACACGAACTTACCGGAGGTGGTATCGACTTGTCCGCCGGCAAAATTGACCGCGTACAAGCCCTTGCTTACCGATGCGATAATTTCCTCGGGATCGTGCTCACCAGCCAGCATATAGGTATTGGTCATGCGCGGCATCGGCAGTTGCGCAAACGATTCGCGCCGGCCGTTACCGGTTGGTTGCTGTCCCATCAGACGGGCGTTCAGCTTGTCCTGCATGTAACCAACCAGCCGGCCATTTTCGATTAACGTTGTACATTGGGTCGGCGTACCTTCATCATCCATGCTTAATGAGCCACGCCGGCGTTCAAGCGTGCCGTCGTCCACCACCGTACACAATGGGCTGGCGACCATTTCACCTATTCGCCCGGCGAACGCCGAGGTACCTTTGCGGTTGATATCACCTTCCAGCCCATGGCCGACGGCTTCATGCAATAGCACGCCCGGCCAACCCGGTCCCAGCACCACCGGCATTTGTCCGGCCGGCGCATCACCAGCCTCCAGGTTGACCAGGGCTTTTCTGACCGCATCGCGCGCCAGCGCCTGCCAGCGCTCCGGATTAAACAGCTCGTGCAATGGATAACGTCCGCCAGCACCGGAAAAGCCTTGCTCATGGCGGTCCTTTTCGGCTGCTACCACTTGCACATCCAAACGCACCAGAGGGCGTATGTCGCCAGCCAGCGTACCGTCGCTGGCGGCCACCAGGATGGATTCATGGCTGCCGGACAGATTCACGCTGACCTGCACAACCCGCGAGTCCAGCGTTTTGGTAAAGGCATCAATTTCTCTGAGCAGCTCGACTTTTTCCGCGGCGGTAACGCTGCTGATCGGATCGACATCGGGATACAGCGGTTTGATGACCCTGCTCTGCCAGGCCTGTAACCGGCCGTTGTTACCGGAACGGGCAATGCTGCGGGCCGATTTGGCGGCCTCCAGCAAGGCCGGCAAATGGACATCGTCGGCATACGCAAAGCCGGTTTTTTCACCGCTGTTGGCGCGCACCCCGACGCCTTGCTCAACACTGTAATTACCGGCCCGCACCAGCCCATCCTCCAGTGACCAGGATTCGGTATGCGCATGCTGAAAATACAGTTCGCCGGCATCGACCGAAGGCCCCATCAAGGTATCCAGCGCCTGCTGCAATTGCTGCTGATCGACGCCGGCCGGTGTCAGAATGGTTTGTTGTGCTTGCTCTAAGGCAGTGCTCATGATTGTTCCTGTGATTCATCAATGCTGCCGTTAAGCGGCAATTTGTCCGGGTTGGCCGACGACTCAGCGTCGGACTGTAGCTCCACTGTCGGGCCATCCGCGATAGCCCGTAACTCCGGATCGGCCCACGGCCCGGACACCGCGTATTTGATTTCTGACAGACCGCTGAGCGAGCCTATCAGACCTTGCAGCGCCAACCCGGCGCCGACGCCGATCGGTCCGCCGGCGATCGCGCCGAGTATCGGCAAGGCGACGCCGATACCGGGCCGCACGGTGATCAGCTGGTCATACTGACCGCGGATCAGGTCCGTTTCCCCGGTGATGGTGATTTCAGCCGCGGCGGCGTCGATCACGATGCCGCTGGTGCGCGCGATACCCGCGTAAAATATCAATATGCCGTCAGCGTGATCAAAATCCAGCCCTTCGGCAAAAACATCACTGAAATCCAGAAACAGCCGGCGCGGCAAAGCCTGCAGACTGATCAGACCCAACACCCGGCCAGCCCCCGGTGAAGCCTTGGGAATCACACCCGGACCCGCTTCCAGGCTCAGCCTGCCATCCATTTTCCGCAGGCTGAATTCACCCATACTACCTGGCCAGCTGGTTTCCAGCGCAAGGGTTATCTGACTGCCTTCCACCAGCCGTTCGTAGCCCATCGCCTGTAACAGGTCACCTGCGTTATTGGCATCCAGACGCAGATTCAGGGTTGATTTCACCCCGTTGTCAGTGCGCCGCCAGCCACCACTGCCGGTCACCGTCATGGCCGCGGAGCGCGCTTCCAGGGTATCAATCACCATCCCGTCGACCCGCGGCAGCACTTCTATTCTGGTCTGCCCCAGATGAATGCCATGCACGGTCAGATCATCACAGATCAAGTGCAGGGTCAACCAGTCAATCCGATCCTCATCGGTTACCGGCGGGCGTTCCTCAGTCAGAATTTCACGGCCGGAATTTTCTGCCGCGCTGGTAATTAATGGCTTGGGCACATTCAGCCGCTGCAGATTGGTATCAATCACCCAGCTGTGGTCATCAATCGCGAAGCTGACTTGACCCGCGACATTCTCACCAGCCAGTGTCAGGGTACGCTGCAACTCAGGCTGGCCGGACTCGGTTGGCATCATTCGCTGCCGGTATCGCAGCCGGGTGTTACCCATCATCCGGCGGTCCAGCAGCAGTTGCTCGGTTTCCAGTTCCAGCTCAGGGGTTAATTCCACCGCATCGCTGTGCACCGGGCCCGGACCGGAACCCGGATCCGAATGGGAACCGTCACTCAGGCTGGCCAGCAGCCCCATCCAGCCGATCGGATCAAATACTTCCGTGCGCCCATCAATCATGACTTTGCCGGGCTGGATAACCGGCGCGACCGATGCCAGCATGACCGATTGCAGGCTATCGGCCGGGCTATACAGGCGAACCGCGACCCCACCCAGCTGGCGGGATGATTGCTGCAGCAGCCGCAGTTGCAGAATGTCGGCATAGTCAATCGCGATCCGCCGCTCGGCCTCGCCCAGTTCCCAGTCCAGTTGCAATGGCATGCTGCTGGCCGCGAACTTTTCCAATGGCGCCGGCAAGCGTAATTCAGTTCCCATCAGGTTACTGCTCAGCAATGCCCGCGGGACATCGCGGCCAATCAGCAGCCGCAATAACCAGTCGCTGTCACCTGACATCAGCTGCCGGGCGTAAGGTTGATCCGGCCAGGCGACATTGGCCACATGCGTGGCCGGATAACGGCCCTGCAGGTGAATTTCCGGACCTGCGGCGGTGCGTTGCCAGCGCAGTTGTGACGCATGCCCACCCCAGCGGGCCTGCAGCTGACTGTCCGCCACACCCACCTCATCAAAGCCCAGCTCACCTGCAATGTCAGTCACGGTCAGCAAGCCGGTCTCGGCGGTCACCCCCATCAATTGTGCTGCGCCGCTGGCGTACAGCAAGCGTGAGCGCTGACGTAAATCCAGGCCTAATGAGGCATCGACCTGCACCGGACCGGTCAGGCTGAAGTCCCGCTCGACCAGTCCGCCAGTGCCGCCCAGCGGCATACTGGCCAGTAAATCCAGCAGTTCATTCGCATCACCCTGCAGGCTTGCCTGCAGCTCCAGTTCCGGCTGGGGCACCAGGTTGCTGATGCTGGCATCGACAGCGCTGAGCGGGATACCCGACAGGCTGCCGACGGCATCGCTGGCCGTCAGGCTATTACCGTGCAACTGTACGCGGGCATTGACCTGCCGCGCTGGCGGCCAGTTGCGGCCATAGGCCAGATCAACCTCGTCCAGGCTGACTGCCGCGCTTAAACCCGGCTGCTCGGAAGTGAGTGACCATTGCTCGGGAAAGCCGTGCAGCGAGGCCCGCAGGTCCCGCCAATAACCGCCCTGCATGGCGCGCGCGATCCATTCGCGGGCGCCTTTGGGTTGTTCCTGGTACGGCAGGTAAGCCGCCACCCGGGTCGCCAGCAGCGCATCAATCCCGGCATGCATATCCAGCCAGGGGCGCTGCTCCAGCCAGGCCAGATGGCCGCTGAACCGCAGTCGAAAATCGCCGCTGTCCCAATAGCCGGGCAACCAGTGCGCCAACCAGCCATCCGCCTGTTGCTCCAGTTGCAGTTTCAGTTGCAGTTGTTCCAGCGCATACGGCGCGCGGCTGAAGCCGGGTATCTCACACAGGCCGTCCTGGCTGGCCAGGCTGACGGTCCCCAACTGCTGCTGCATCTGCAAATCCAGCTGCAACGGGCCGCATGACACCGAGTCAGCAATCTGTTCCGGGCTACCGATATCCAGATAAATACCTTCGCCTTCAAGCCTGGCCGTGTGCACCCGGCCAGCCTGATCCAGCGCCAGTTGCAGATTGTGTAATTCACCATGCAGGGTCAAGCCGTCAGCCAGTTCAGGACGCCACCAGCGTTGCCACAGTTGCAGTGCTTCCAGCGGCAGCGGTCCGGCCGCCAGTGACCAGCCCTGCTCGGCATTGCTGCCGGCTTCCAGCCAGGTACTGGCCAGACTGTTGGGTGCGAAAGCCAGATTATGCAAGCCCAGCGCCCAGTCTTCACGGCCAAACCGGCCGTCCAGGTCAGCCGCCATAAACAGCGGCCGCAGGGCGCCCGCCGCCGGCACATCGTCAGCGGCCAACTGGATATGCCCGCTGAGTTGCAGTGGTTGTTGCCGACGCCATTCAAACCACAGCTCACTCTGCACCGCGGCCGGCCGATTCAATGCCTGACTGAGCTCAGCCGGCAGCAACGCCAGCCAGGGCTGCAGCGGTTGCCGCTCCGATTTAAAATGGCCCTGCACCGCCAGCAGATCACTATCCGCCTGCAAGCGCAGACGCAGGATGGCTTCATGCCCGTCATCACCCTCCGGCCGAACCCGGGCAATCACCTGGAAACGGCTGCCGGCAGAGCCCTCCAGCGCAAATTCACCCTCCGATGCGGCACTGCCGGGCACCTGCGCCACCGCCACCCTGGGCAACATGATCATGCGTTCATATTCAGCCAGCTGATCACTGAGATGAATCTGCGCATTCACCAGTTGCACATCAGCGCGGCGCAGCAAAGCGGTAATATTCTGCATCTGCTGGGTGCTGGAGTCCGGCTGGCCGGACAAACCCTGCCCCATCAAATGCCATTGACCATCAGCGGTCCGGCTCAAGCTCAGATCCGCGCCGATGATTTGCATGCGCAGGCTGTTACGGCCACGCTGAAACCAGGTCAGCGGATCAAACCGCAGGCGCACTTCATTTAACTGCAGGTCCTGACCGGTTGCACCCATCCTGACATCACGCAGCGCCAGGTGCGGCTGACGCCCATCCCAGCCAGCCGAGACTTCACGGATGTTGACCGGCATTTCCAGTTGCCGGCTCAGATAACTGTTGAGGTGGGGAGTAAGCTGGTTGGCATAGGGCGCCAGCAGCCGGCCCAGTCCGGTCAGCACGGCCGCGCTGACCACCAGCAAAAATGCCGCCGTCCAGCAGACACTGCGAATCCTCCGCCAGATGCGGCGGCCTGGAGATCGTTTACTCACGCTGACTTAAAAGACCATATTAAATAGGCTTAGAGCAACACCACGTCAAACTGTTCCTGCGGATACTGGTCATCGGACTGAAAACGAATATGCTTGCCCAGGCTTTCCTCCAATTCAGCGATGGCGGCCGAATGCTCCTCACGGATCCGATCAACCACCGCGGTGGCCGCCAACACCCGCAATTCAAGCGCATCAAACTGCTGCACCGCGCGTACGATTTCACGCAGGATTTCCGAACACACCGTTTCCGCACTTTTGATCAAACCCTGCCCGGCACAGGTCGGGCAGGGTTCGCACAGACGATTGGCCAGGCTGTCGGTGGTCCGCTTGCGAGTCATTTCCACCAGTCCCAATTCGGAAAAGCCGTTCACCGAGGTGCGGGCGTGATCGTTTTCCAGCGCCCGCTCCAGCGTGGCTAATACCTGCTGCTGGTGCTGCTCATCCTGCATGTCAATGAAATCAATGATGATAATGCCACTCAGGTTACGCAGGCGTAATTGCCGCGCGATCGACTGGGTGGCTTCCAGATTGGTCTTGTAGACTGTCTCTTCCAGGTTGCGGTAACCCACAAAGCCGCCGGTGTTGACGTCAATGGTGCTCATCGCTTCGGTCTGCTCAATAATCAGATAACCACCGGACTTTAATGAGGTGGTCGGATTTAACGCGCTTTCTATTTCATCATCAACTGCATATAAATCAAATATCGGCCGCTGACCACGATAATATTCCAACCGGTCAAGCCAGCCCGCCATGAATTGCCGGGCAAACTGTCCCACATGTTCATAGATGGACACATCATCAATGCGTACCTTTTCCACCCCGGCGTGCATGAAATCACGCAGCGCCCGCAGCGGCAGAGACAGGTCTTCATATACGCAGTCAGCGGGACCGGCGCTGCTGATCCGCTGCTGAATATTGGCCCACACCTTGCGCAGATAATCCATATCATCGGCCAGTGGCTGGCGCTCAACACCCTCCGCATTGGTGCGCAGAATAAAGCCGAAATCATCCGCGCCGGCATCCACACCGTTATTCAGTTCTTCACTGATCAACTGGCGCAGTCGCTCACGCTCGTCGCCATCCTCAATGCGCATTGAAACACCAATATTGTGAGCCTTCGGCAACAGCACCAGAAATCTGGAGGGAATACTGATCTGCGTGGTCAGACGGGCGCCTTTGTTGCTGATCGGATCCTTGATTACCTGCACCAGAATCTGCTGCCCCTGATGCAATAACTCGGTAATGCGCTGTTCGCTCTGCTCCACCGCGACCGGCATATCCGGCTGAATCTCCACATCCACTTCCGCCTCGACATCCTGACGGGCAATATCACTGGCATGCAGAAACGCGGTCCGCTCCAGACCAATATCCACAAAAGCAGCCTGCATCCCGGGCAACACCCGCGAAACCTTACCCAGATAAACATTGCCCACACAGGAATACTGACTGCGGCGTTCGATGTGCACTTCCTGCACCATGCCATTTTCGATCACCGCTACCCGGGCCTCGGTGGGCGTGGCGTTTATAAGAATTTCTTCACTCACTAATCTAGGTACTCATCCGCAGCGGCAACAACGCCTTGTCAGGTTGGACTCCAGGCCAATGCAAATTCTACGGCGCGCTCACAGCCTGTACATCAGGGATTACAACGCATCGGCCGACAACAGGCGGATTTGTGCCTGTAAAATTAACCCGTTCAGCGTCTGAGGATACCCCCGGGATACTCCGCTGGGAAGCTTTGCCGATGGACGATCGCCCCATCCGCCCTGTTCAAGTCTCGATAAACTGCTGCAATAAACCCATGGTTTCCGCCAGCGGCAACCCCATCACACCACTGTAGCTGCCATTCAGATGCCGAATAAAAGCCGCGCCCCGCCCCTGAATGGCGTACGCGCCGGCTTTACCCAGCGGCTCACCGGTAGCCACATAACGGCTGATCTGCTGATCGCTTAATGGCAGGAAGGTAACCAGGCTGGTCTGCACGCTATGACAGGTCCGGCGCTCAGCCCGACTGCCGCCACTGATCGCTACCGCGGTGGTGACGTGGTGGGTGTTACCGGACAGGCGGCGTAAAAAACGCACCGCCTCCAGACCATCCGCCGGCTTACCCAGCAGTTGCCGGTTCAGCACCACAATGGTATCGGCCGCCAATACCACCCGCTGCGGGTATTGCCGGCTGACAACGGCTGCTTTTTCACGCGCCATACGCAGTACATAATCAGCCGGCGCCTCGCTCGCCAGCGGCTGCTCATCAATATCGGCCGGATGAATCACGTGGCTGATGCCCAGCACCTTCAGCAATTCGGTGCGGCGCGGCGAGGCCGAAGCCAGAACAATAGGTTGGGAAGGATTCTGCATGCCGGGGACGCGCCTTAATCGCGATGGTAGGGATGGCCAATAATAATGCTGTGCGCGCGGTAAAGCTGTTCGGCCAGCATAACCCGGACCAGGTGATGCGGGTAGGTCAGCGCCCCCAGCGACCAGCGCATATCCGCCTGCTGCAATACCTGCTCCGCGTGGCCGTCCGCGCCGCCGATCAAAAATGCGCAGTCGCGGCCCATGCCCTGCCACTGACGCAGCTTATCGGCCAGCCTGGCGGTACTCCATGTCTGGCCGTTACCATCCAGAGCGATTCGGTAGCAATCCGCACTGAGCTGCAGCAGTTTGTCGGCTTCGCGCTGACGCGCGGCGGCAATATCAGCCGCGCTGCGGCGTAGCGCGGGTGCGATGGTGACCAGTTCCAGCTGCAGATGCCGGGGCATCCGTTTGGCGTACTCATCCCAGCCGGCGGTGATCCAGCCCGGTGGGTTGCCACTGACAGTCAGTATCCGCAGGCGCATACCGCGAGAGTATCAGAAATATTTTGGACCGCTGAGGCTGTTCAAGCCTGGTTGGAGGCTTCGCGCAGGCGGGCTACATCCCAGAGCTTCTCAAGATTATAAAAATCCCGCACTTTGGGCAGCATCAGATGCACGATCACATCCCCGGCGTCCACCAATACCCATTCACCTTCACGTTCGCCTTCCACCCCCAGCGGCGGTAGTTCATGCTGCTTGAGCTGCGCCACCAGATGCTCGGACATGGATTTCAGATGACGGCCGGAATTACCACTGGCAATCACAATATAATCGGCCACACTGCTGCGCCCCTGAATATCAATCGTCTGAATATTCTCGGCTTTGCTGTCGGCTAACTGTTGCTGGATGAGTTCCAGCATCTGCTGGACTGAAAGGGAATTGCTTTGACTTTGGCTCAATCGCTTGACACTGTGGTTATCTAGAAACATTATTTTAACAGAACAATGTCAGCAGCACGTCAAACAAGCCGTTTTTCAGGCCAGGGAAACCGATATGCAATATGTGTATACGGTCACGAGGGATAACCAACCGCCCGGATAACTGACAGCCGCGTTACTAGCCAGCACTCAGACAAATCCGTTCAGACAAGCTCACTCAGCAACGCCGGCAGCACGACACTGCAGTCACCGGCCAGTTTGAACGCCAGCAGATTATCCGCGCGGGTGCGACCATTATTGACCGCGGCAGCGGGCACACCGGCGGCTACCCCATCCCGCACAATACGATAACCAGACCAGACCACCAGTGAAGTGCCAATGGCCAGCACGGCTTGGCACCGGGTCAGTGCCTGATTGATCTGTCGTACCCTCGCCTGCGGCACCGATCCACCAAAGAACACCACATCGAGCATCAGTACACCTCGGCAAGCAGGACAGTCCGCTACCATGAAGCCTGGATAGGCGCGCTCATCCAGTTCGGCATCACCATCCGGATTAATCCCCATAATCTCGGCCTGCCAGTCTCGGTTAATCGCCTGTAGCTGCTGCTGCAATAAGTCCCGCGCCAGGCGGTGATCGCAATTGAGGCATTTGACCTCGCTCAGGGTGCCGTGCAGATTGATGCAATCGATATCTCCTGCCTGCTGATGCAGACCATCGACATTTTGCGTGATCAGCTGCGATACCAGACCCAGTTGCCCTAGTTGGAACAGCGCCTGATGGGTAGGATTGGGTTGTGCCTGTCGCATCACCGGCCAGCCCAGAAATGAACGTGCCCAGTAACGGCGTCTGATGGTCTTGCTGCGCAGAAAATCCTGATGCAGGATCGGATCCCGACGCTGCCAGGCCCCGGCCTGGTCCCGATAACTGGGAATACCCGAGGCCGTGCTGCAGCCGGCACCGGTCAACACCAGTAGGCGCGGATGCCGGCGGACCCACTGAGCCAGTTCCGCCACTGTCGCGGCTGGCGCGGCAGTCAGCGGTTGGCGGTTAAAGTCCGGGATTCTGATAAGTGCCGGGTTGCTGAGCATGGCTGATTATTCTGCGCTATCCAGGCTATGGATTCCAGCCACGTCATAACAGGCTGAAATACTATCTGGCAGAATTTTTTACCCGTTGCATTTTGCCGGCTCTGATCGTGCCGCGCGGCCAGCAATGCTGGCCGCTATTGCTGCCGCAACCGACTAATCGAAGTTACTGCCGCCAGAAACAATCGCCATACACAAACCCGTCCTGCAGGCGCTCACGCACCTGGCGGACCCTGACATAGCGGGTGGTCAGGCGCTGCCCCTGAGTGCCACACATGCTGATGACCCTGCCCTGATGGCGCATATCCAGCACCACCTGGTCCAGATGCCGCAAGTGGGTTTCAAAGTGACTTTCACCGGGATAAAAACGCACGGTGGCCAGCCCGCCCACGCGCGCCGGAGTGTCCTGCGAGAAACCTTCCGGCAGGATAACCGGATCCGCCCAGCCCTGATAAACGAATACCGGCGCGATGACGTCCGCCAGTTCGAAACTCCATGGCTGATAGCCTATGGCGCGGCTCAAACTGAGACCCTCCGGATTCTGATCCAGACTTTCAATCCCTTCCGCGATAAACTCATCAACGAATTCGGGACCAAAAAATGTATCCAGAAAACTCACCGTGCCGGGGTCCAGAAAAAACCGTGGCGGCGGAAAGCTTTGGAAAAACGGCGCCAGCGCGAAAGGATCATTGCTCAGTGCATTAAATACATCCTGCTCACCGGTACGTTCCGCCAGGGCGTCTTCATAGCGTCCGCGGGCAGCCATCAGATGCAAACTGCGCACCCGTTGCGGCAATTGTGCGGCCACCGCCAACGCGCCCGGACCACCCGCGGAAAACGCCATCATCGAAAAATGTTCAATGCCCAGATGCGCGGTCAGATTAACCACATCCATCACATAGTTATCCAGCGTGTCATCGGGATCAAAACTGGAACGGTTGGTGGCGCCGGTGCGCTCCATGGCGATCAGGCGCACGCCCTGGCGGTCCAGAAAATCATTCAGCACACTGAGTACACCGGCGCCGGTTGCCGCGGCATGCGGAAATCCAACCGCAAACAGCAACGGCCGGCCACCGGCATCACCCAGTTCCGCCCACACCAGGGTGCGCCCACCCAGTTCGGCCGATTCCAGCAGCGGTGTAAAGGCGGGATTAATCAAGGGCCGATTATTGCTGGCCATCACTGGCGCAGCCAGGCAAACCCAGGTCAGCACCAGCAGACCCGCTATCCCGCGTAAAAAATGCCGGGGATACAGTTTGCGAACCTGCCGATTCAATGCGTCATTATTCATATCGATATCCTTTGGTAAGTATTGTCAGCCACCCTGCTTCGGCAAAACTGATTTAAACGCCGGGTAATTGACCCGCGCATTGTTTTTGCACCGCATCGGAGCTGGCGGCATGCTCAACAAATGAGACCATGTAACCGTGAATGCCCGGATCAACGATAAATGGCTGCCCGCGGTTTTTCCGGGCCGCTTCCAGCGAGCCGCCGATATCATCGTTGCTGAGTTCAGGTGCATAAAACATCACATGCGGCGGTATTTTTCGGATTCCGGCCGACTCATTTAAATAGGCATAGTTGTAATCCGACAGCATGTAAGAAATGCCTGGTCCTGCAGCCGGCTTGAACTCGCCTTTGGCTGCCCTGGCCGCAAATGCCCGGGCTGTCTGTTCACGATCAGTTCCATTTAATGCCTGCCGGGTTTTGAACATAATCGCTGGAATAATCACCGGTGCTCCAACCGCATCCAGGCATTGCGGAATAACCGCATCGCTATGATTGCGTTCGACGATGCAGGTGAAATTGCCGGCACCTTCAATGGTTTTGCTGAACCCGTTGTCAGCCAGCACATAAACCGAGGCATCACTGCGCAGTCGCTCAGGCAAAGCGGACAATGCCAGTGCTTCTTCGCAGGCCGGGGTAAAACGGGTATCAGCAATGGCCGCGCCCGACGCGCCAGCCAGAAATAAGACAATGGCAGTGGTGTTGATTCCAGTGGTTAATCTGAACATTTCGAATCACCTGTGTATGTAAGTGAGTTCAGATTAGGGCGGGCTAAGAACGTCCACCAGTTATTGTTTGGCACCCTCGCATAAAACCGGTTACCGGTTGTTATGCCTGGCAAACGGTCAGCAATGGCAGGCCAGCTGCGCGCGATCCGCGAAATTCGATTAGTCGATTAAGTCATCAGTCGGCAGGGTCATTTTAATTTCCGCGCCACCGGAATCCCGGTTATTAAGCACCAGCCTGTGACGTCCCCCATACAATAATTGCAAACGCTGGCGGATATTGATCAGCCCCAATCCAGACGCAGATCCAGCTGCCGCCCCCGTGGTCTCATCCGCCTGCAGTAAAGCCGCTTGAAAGCCGGGACCATCATCGCGAATCGCCACGCTCAAGCTCGCCGGGTCACAGTTTACCTGCAGCTCCACCGTAACCGCTTTATGCGACACCGCCACTGCGTGTTTGATGGCATTTTCCACCAACGGCTGCAGCAGCAGCGACGGCACCTTGCGCGCAATACAGTCGGCAGGTGCATCGATAATAAAACTTAACCGATCACCGTAACGAATTTTTTCCAACTCGAAATAACAACGGATAAATTCCAGCTCCTGCTGTAAAGATACAAATTCGCTGCGCGCCTGATCCAAGGTGCTGCGCAACAGTCCGCCCAGTAATTCCACCGCAGTGTAAGCCTGCTGGTTTTTTGCTGTTTCAATCAAGGCGGCGATCGAGTTTAACGCGTTGAATAGAAAATGTGGATTGATCTGAGTTTTCAGCACGTCCATTCTGGCCATGCTGAGTTGATTTTCCAGCATCGAAGTCCGCAGTGCCTCAGCTTTGACCCTGCGCTCCTGATCACGGCCAACCCGATAGGATTTCAGCAGCAGGCAACTGATCAGAATAAACAGATAAATAAACAGCCCCAAAAAACGAAAACCAATAGCACGCTCGCCATACAACCATTCCCGCCATTGATTGGCATGGACGATAAATGGCATCGCCAGGCTGATGAAGGTCAACAAGCCGGCATGCAGCAATAGCAGCCAGGGCAACCGGGCAAGGCTGAAATTTAACCGCATCACCAGTTGATAAATCAGCAGGGCAAATACCGCCCAGCTGTAGTAGTACACAATCATCGGTCTGAACAAGGCCAGCCACTGCGCGAAACTGTTGCCCCGGAAGGCAATGAATGCGGTGGTGGCGGCGATGATCGCAACCACCGTCCAGCCAGTTAGTGCCAGCGCAAGCCTTCCCGCTGGACGGTTGAAAAACAACTGGCTTTCGAATGGCTGTTCGAATGCAGCAGTCTGACGCAGCTCGGGCTTGGTGTCTTTCATACCTGAGAAGATTGCTGGCTGAGTCTTAATAGGGTTGGCAATAATGTTCTGCGACTGCGTGCCAATGGTAATTCAATACCCCCGGACAACATCAGCTGATAAGCACCATTGGCTTGCCTGGTAACCCGTTGCAGACATTGCGTATTGATAATTGCCGAGCGGTGCACTCGCTGAAATTGCGGTCGATTTAATTTTTTATAAAAGGCACCCAGCGATTGAGTCAGCATATATTCCGTTTTCGCCAGGTGAACCCGGACGTACTGGTTAGCTGCCTCCACCCATACAATATCACTGATATTGATGTTCACCGCTTCGGCGCCTTGCCAGACCAGCAGGCTTTCCGCGCCGATATCATTGTCTGTGTATGACTCCGGCTGCCCACCGGCCAGGCTCACAATACGCGTTGCCAGATCACATAAATGACTTTGCCGGATAGCCTGCTTGGCACGCTCTAGTGATTGGCGGAAACGGGCTTTCTGGACGGGTTTAACCAGATAATCGAGCGCGTTGTACTCAAACGCTTCAATCGCATACTGGTCGAAGGCGGTTAGAAAAATGATATAGGGCAGCACCTTTTCCGTAGCGGCCAACTGTCTGACCAGTTGCACCCCACCCAGTAACGGCATATGCACATCCAGAAAAACCAGATCGGGTTGCTGGGCACGAATCTCGACCAATGCGGCCTCACCGTCCCTGCATTCTCCAATAACCTGTAAGGCAGGGTCTTGATCCACCAGGCTGCATACCAGACTGCGCGCCAGACTCTCGTCATCGACAATCAATACCCGGATCAATGGCTGGCTGCTGGCAGGCGCGGTATGCATACGGTTAACGGATTTTTCCTGAAACAGGTGTTAGCTCAAAAAAATGCTAGCGCTAGCGTAGCACCTGAATGGCGGGAACTCGATCTCACGGCCAGCAATTGACCGGCCGGCAAGCGCCTTTCGATGGTAAAAAACAGTAGTTGGCGAAATACAGCGACCGTTTACCGCTTAACCAACCACTGCCAAAATATTCTTGCCGTTGACAAACCTGGCTACCCGACCTGTACACCACGCCAGAATGCCAGCCGGTCCTCAATATTTTTGGCGGCATCCTTGGGCTTGGGGTAATACCAGGCGGCATTTTCATTGCGCTGGCCGTCAACCACCACATGGTAATAACGGGCATCACCTTTCCAGGGGCAATGAGTGGTCATATCGCTGGGTTCAAGCATATCCTGATTGACATCACTGGCTGGAAAATAATGGTTGCCCTCAACCACCACGGTAGCTTCGCTGGCGGCAATTTCAGTGTTGTTCCAGATCGCTTTAATCATGCCTGCATCCTGTTTCGCTAAGTCATTATATGGGTGAGCTTATCTCACTGACTTAATCTGCGCCCCAGAACGAGCAAAATCAATGCGACCGCCAATCAGTCAGCCAGGCAGACAGGCAACCTCCTGACGGAGCCAGAAGGTTTAATAGTGCAGGTATTGCCGCGAATCAGGCCTCAAACCCGATTCGGGAAATGGTATCCGCCGGATCGAAGTTGGGCGTGATATCCGCGCCATTGATGTAGCCGAGCGGGTTGTAATCGGTGAACCCCGGCAACACGCTGCCCAACTCGGGGTTGGCCAGATGCCGGATCAGCATTTCACTGAATACGGTGCGGTAATCGGTGGTCATCATGACATCGGCGCCTTGAAATAAATCGCTGTCCGCCAGGCCGGGGAAGCTGCCGTAAAACTGTCCGCCATTGACCGCATCGCCGCCGGCTACCAGGATATTGCCGGCATAGCCATGGTCGGTACCGGCGTCGTTGTTATCAAACGCACGTCGTCCGAACTCACCCATGCACATCAGTACCACCCGGTCTTTCCAGTTATCGCCTTCGCCGGTGGGCACATCCAGATCCGATAGAAAAGCAGCGATGCTGTCACCGATGTCCTGCACCCGGCCGCCAAAGCCTCCGGCGCTCAATACACCTTGGCCGTTATGCGTATCCCAGCCACCGCGATCCGCCTGCGCCACCCGCACGCCGGTGTTGCCTTTGATCAAGCGCGCGATAATCAGCAGCTCGTCGCCCAGATCAGAATCAGGATACAGCGCGCCGTTGGCGGGCGTATAAGGTGGATCAAGAACCTGCTGCACGATCTCCACCGCCTCCAGTGCCTGACTGCCGGAAACTTCGATATCACTTTCACCCTGGGCATAAATCTGCTCCAGTGCGATTTGCAGTTCGTCCTCGCGAATGTCATTGCCGCCTTCCAGTTCAAACGCAGCCGGATTGCCCAGACTCAGGGCGGATACTTCGCCCAGCAATGACAGGGTTATACTGCTTTCCGCCGCCATGCCCAGCACCGGCACGCTGCCGGGCAGATTAATGGCTGTTTGAATATGCCGGGCCATCCAGCCGGTGGTGGTAAAGCGATTACCCGGTGTGCCCAACTCCACAAACCGTTCGGCTTCAAAATGACTGCGATTGGAAAACGGCAGGCCGGCTGCATGGACAATCGCCAGATCACCGTCCTGAAACAAACCCTGCAGCGAGGCGCCGAAATCATTTACTCCCCAGCCGTCCGCGAGTGCTAACAGCCGATTGTTGGGAACCTGGGTGCCGTTGCTGCGCAGCGCCTCATAATCGCCACGGCTGGGATGCCCGTTCATGGGAGTAATAAAACTTAACCAGTCGGGTCCCCCACGCATAAAAATATACACAAAAATATTCTTATTAATACTGCTGGCCCCGAGTGCAACCTGCAGTGAACCACCCGTCAGCGTGGCTACCCCTACCGCACCACTGGCCAGAGCGGTAGAACGCAGGAATGAGCGGCGGTTAATTCGATTAGCGTCAGAATTGATCATGCTTGCACTCCTTAGCGGCGTTGACCGACGGGCAGTAAAATGATTAAGGCCATAGCGGCGCGGATAATTCGTTGGTAATTGCTATTGCCCAGATTTGAGGTATCGATACCAGCACCGTTATCCAACGGCTGGTTAATAAATACCCCGGCCTGCTCGGCGATAAACTGAATAATGATGACCATGGTGCCCGCATCGGGGGTAAAACCCAGGGCGGTCAAAGCCAGGGTATTACCAATCTGAACCGGAGTACGGTCGTTAGGATCAGGCAGTAAATCATTGGTCTGCTGGGCCAGATTCAAAGCAAACCCATCAGCCATATTGCCACTGTTGTCGTCCCGCCGGCTAAGCAGATAAGTCACCAGCCGCCAACTGGATACCAGCGTGCCGGTAGCACGCCAGAACGCCTTGAAATCCGGATAGCCGGTGGGAAACTCAATATTCCACGGCCGCTGGCCGGCGTCTTCCAGACGGTCATTAATACCACTGGCAATATTATTGCGATTGGTGGTGCCGGGCCGGTTGACGGTGGGAATAAATTCGATCGCCGCCGCCCGCCAGGTGCGCAGCATGCTCTCCAGTGGCCGGAATGATTTTTCCGCCCAGGTATTCTGAAATTCCGGCGACAGTAAAATATGCCGGTAAACCTCACGCAACTGATCAGGATCACCGCGGCGATTGTAAAATTCCATGGCGGTACTCTGCACCAGCGATTCGGGCGGATTGTCACTGACCAGACGGCGGCATAGCTTGCCGGCGATAAAACGGGCGGTGCCAAAATGTTCAGCCAGATACTGCAGTATCTGAATCACATCGTTTTCGCCCTGATCGGTGTTGATGGTGACATCCAGAACCTGGATAGGCTCCTCGCCATGTTCGTCATAGTGCCGGTTGGGGCGAAACAGAAATGCACCGGTATCGGGCGCGCCGTCATCACCATCGGCAACCCCCCATCCGGTCAATGCGCGGGCAAACTGAAACACATCGATTTCGGTATAACCGGACCGCTCGCCGAAGGCATTGTCCGGAACCGTAGACGGATCAACCGCACCGTAATAATTTTCCAACGCGCCCAGGGTATGCAGTTCCAGCACCTCGCGTGCGTAGTTCTCATTGGGATTGGGCCAGGAATTGCGATAGTTATCCAGGAAATACAGCATCGCGGCATTGCGGGTGCTGTTAAATAACAGCTCAAAAAAATTGCCGAACAGACGGCTGCCCGCGGCATCGCCGCGCAACGCACGCTGATAGGAAGGCATAAAGCCGCGGGTTTCGTTATCAGAGCGGCTGTAAACATGGAAATGATTGTTCCAGAAATCGGAGATCACCTCGCGGAACTGCCATTGACTGTAGGCGCCGCGTAAATAAGTAATCCGGTCCAGCTCGCTAAATGGCCGGCTGCGCACACTGCCTTCGTCACTGCGCACAAACTGAGTCCACAGCACCACATCACTGGCAAAAATGGTAGCGTACTCAGAACCCGCCTGAGCCACGCGGGCATCCACTTCAGGGTCAGCGGCGGTCGGGTTTAACTGCTGCTCCACCCAGTTCTGCAGCCGTCCGAAATCACTGCCGCCGGGTAAATTATCAAACGCTTCTACATCGCCTCGGGCAGGCCCGAAAGCCGCTTTGTTGAGTACCCGCACGGCAAACGGAGGCAGTGCTCCGGTATCTCCGCGGTTAACATTTCTGCCCGGAAATAAGCTTTCGGGAAATTCCGTTGCGACCTGGGCCTGCGTCCGCGTAGCAGCCAAGCTGGCCATACCCGCTGCGCTGGCGCTGCCGGCCATGAAATTACGGCGTGAGATTCCATTCATAATTGACCTGTCTGTCTGGGGGTTGCTAAAAATCCAACACCGGGCCATACGATTCGATTAAGCCTGCTGGTCGGGATGCGATAAGGTATTCACATGTGCACAAAGATAACGTACAGGTGAGAAAAAAATGTGAATAATCAATGCCGTAGCAGCCAGCCAAAAAAGCCTGTACGCATGCCGTCGAAGTGGATTGAAATATTACTAAGGAACCTCTGAATAAAATCAGCCTGAGGCTGCCCGGGCAAAACCGAACAGCCTGTTCTGAACAGCCTCGCTGATCAGAATATTAAAGTGGTTGCAGTGTCCTGATCAGGATTCAAATCCATTCAGTGAGACAATTTCCGCATCACCATAATTGGGGGGCAAATCGGGACCATTGATAATGCCCAATGGGTCATAATCAACAAAGCCCGGCAGGATGGTGCCAAGCTCATTGTTGGCCAGATGGCGAATCAATATTTCACTGAAGACATTACGGTAGTCAGTGGTCACAAACACATCGGCATTCTGAAATATCTGCCCCGGCCCCAGGCCCAGGAAGTCACCGTATAGCTGACCGCCGTTCACCGAGGCTCCGCCGGCCACCAGCATATTGCCGCCCCAGCCATGATCAGTGCCGGCATCGTTATTATCAAACACGCGCCGGCCGAATTCGCCCATCAGCATCACCACGGTGCGGTCTTTCCAATTGCCATTGTTAGGCGCGGGCACATCCAGATCCTGCAGGAACGCCGCGACGCTGTCAGAAATATCCCGCACCCGGCCACCATACTCGCCTTCCACCAGCACGCCCTGATCGACATGGGTATCCCAGCCGCCACGATCCGCCTGTGCAGCGCGCACACCGGTATTTTCCTTGATCAATTGCGCAATCAGACGCAGTTCACTGCCCAGATCGGAATTGGGATAGACGGCGCCGTTGGCCGGCACATAACCGTTAAAGTCAATCGACTCAACAATTTCCAACGCGGTCAGTGCCTGCGCGCCCGCCACTTCCGTGTCACTGTCACCCAGTCCGTAAATACTGGCCAGTGCGGCTTCCTGTTCTTCTTCAAAGTTGCTGTTGCCGCCTTCCAGGTCAAACGCGCCCGGATTACCCAGGCTTAACGCGGAAGGCTCACCCAGCAATGAAAAGGTAATGCTGCTCTCCGCCGCCATGGCGGGAATCGGTATGCTGGCCGGCAGATTGATGGCCGACTGAATGTGCCGCGCCAGCCAGCCGCTGCTGGTAAAGCGATTACCCGGCGTACCCAGTTCAATATAGCGTTCGGCTTCAAAATGACTGCGGTTGGCGAACGGCAGACCGGCTGCCAGCACGATACCCAGGTCATTGTTCTGATATAGATCACGCAGCGCGCCGGCGTTGGGGTGGATGCCCCAGCCATCATCCAGTGCCAGCAACTGGTTACTGGGTATGACCGTGCCGTTGGTGCGCAGCGATTCATAATTACCGCGGTCCGGATGACCGTTCATCGGCGTTACGAAGCTTAACCAGTCAGGTCCGCCGCGCATAAAGATATATACCACGACGTTTTCATTGATACCGCCACCGCCGCCAAACGCGACCCGGACGGATTTTGGCGCCAGACCGGCCAGACCCGCGCCCGCGCCGGCCAGGCCGCCGGCACGCAGGAAAGAACGGCGATCAAGTGTGTTGTTGTTGGTTTTTTTCATGTCTGCTCTCCTAGCGGCGCTGGCCGACAGGCAGCATGATAATCAAGCCTGTGGTTGCCCTGAGGATACGCTGGTAACGACTGCCGTTACCGGTATCGGCGGTATTGATGTTGCCCGCGTTATCCAGAGGTTCGTTGACCCCGACACCGGACAGACTGCTGATGAATTGCTCTACCTCACTGACGACCGCCGGTTCGGGGGTAAATCCGAGCGCGGTACTGAACCAGTTGCTGGCGATATTAATGGCTGTGCGCTGATTGGCCACCGGAATCATGCCGTTGGTTTCCGCCGCCAGATTTAAAATATCGTTTCTGGTCAGCAGGTAGGTGACTGCCCGCCAGCTGCCTATCAAGGTGCCGGTGCCCTGCCAGAAACCTTTGAAGTCGGGAAAACCGGTCGGTGGCTCGATGTCCCAGGGACGTTGCCCGGCCTGCTCCAGACGCCCCAGCACGCCGCCGCTGATACCGTTGCTTTCCGCCGGGGTGAAATCCACGTTGGCCGCCCGCCAGGCGCGCAACACGGTTTCCAGTGGACGGCGGGCCTTGCCGCCCCAGGTATTCTGAAATTCATCCGAGGTCAGGATTGCCCGATACACCTCGCGCAACTGATCACTGTCACTGCGGCGGTTATAAAATTCATTGGCGATGGTATCAATCAAACCGGCCGAGGCATCATCGCCGACCAGTCTTTGACATAGCTTGGTAGCGATAAACCGGGCGGTACCGAAATGATCAGCCAGATACTGCAGAATCTGAATCACGTCGTTTTCACCGCCATCACTGGCGATGCTGATATCCATGACCTGAATCGGGCCATTGGAAAAATCATAGTGACGATCGCCGCGGAACAGGAACTGACCGGTGTCCGGCGCGCCATCGTTACCATCAGCCACGCCCCAGCCAGTCAAGGCCCGGGCAAACTGGAACACGTCGATTTCGGTATAACCGGCGCGTTGCCCCACGCTGTTATTGGGAACCGTAACCGGCGCAATCGCGCCGTAGTAGTTCTCGACTGCGCCCAGAGTGTGCAATTCCAGCACTTCGCGTGCGTAGTTTTCATTCGGATTCGGCCAGGAATTGCGAAAGTTATCGAGATAAAACAGCATTGATGCATTGCGCGTGTTGGCCAGCAGCATATCAAAGAAGTTACCGAACATATGCTCACGCACATCCCGATCATAGGCGGGCACATAGCCGCGGGTTTCGTTGCTCAGATAGCTGTAAACATGAAAATGGTTATGCCAGAAATCGGCCAGCAATTCCCGCAACTGCCAGCGGCTGTAAGCGCCGCGCAGCAATACCAAACGCTCCATCTGGGCGGTCGGGCGGATGCGGGTTGCGAATTCATCAGGGCCTTCATAGCGCACGTGCTCCAGCCACAACTGCTGACCGGTTTTATTGATGGTATCGAAGTCCTGACCCGGTGAGGTCAGCCCGGACAGCCGGGCATCGACGGCCGGATCAGCGGGAGTCGGATTCAGCTGATCATCAACCCAGTTCTGCAGGCGCTGGGTATCATTGCCGCCGAGCGCGTTGAAAGCGGCCAGATCGCCCCGGGCAGGGCCAAAACCGGCTTTGTTCAATACCCGTACCGCAAACGGGGGTAACTGGCCGGTATCGCCACGATTAACCGGCTTGGATGGAAACAGGCTGTTCGCAAAAGGGGGCGTGCTCTGCGCATGAGCTGAATCCGTGGCTGAGATGCCGGCCAGCGCGCTGGCGGCTCCGCTGGTGACTAAAAAGTCACGCCGTGAAATTCCTTGCATAATATTTACCTGGCTGGTTATGAATGCTCGTTGTGTATTTTTTGCTGTGGTATTAAGCCTACCAACGTTAAAAGTTTTTATTCGTTGACATCAGCATCAATCTGCTGCTTAATCTTGCCACGCTGTCTGTAGCAACGCACTGGACCGGCAATCTCAAGTGGTCTAACCCAGCTACGATAACTCATTTTTTGCGAATATTCTGTGAAGAACTATGCAACATAAGCTACTGAAATCACTACTCCTGGTCTGCGGTCTCAATGCTGTGACCGGATGGGCGCAACCGATGACCGTCGATCTGCTGCCGGTGCGTGACAACACCCTGTACGAACGCCCACTGGGCGATCTGAGCAACGGCGCCGGTGAATATCTGTTTTTTGGCATGACCGGACCCAACGCCGGCAATGTGCTGCGACGGGCGGTGCTGGCCTTTGATTTAAGCGCCATACCGACCGACAGCCTGGTGAATGATGTCAGCCTGACCATCAGTGTCAATATGGTTCCGCCGGGCGCCACTTCGTTTGACGCCAGCGTGCACCGCATCAGCACCGACTGGGGAGAAGGCACCTCCGATGCGCCCGGACCGGAGGGCGGTGGCACCGGCGCAACACCCGATGACGCGACCTGGCTGCACACCTTTTTTGACACCATGCTGTGGACTACGCCGGGTGGAGACTTTCAGCCTCAGCCCTCGGCCGTCACCAGCCTGAGTAACGGTAACGGCGAATTTGCTTTTGATTCCGCCCAACTGATCGCTGATGTTCAGGCTATGGTCAGCAATCCGGCCGGTAATTTTGGCTGGATTATTCTTGGCGATGAAACCGGCGACATGAATGCCCGGCGAATTTCCAGCCGGGAAAATATCAGCCAGCCCGATACTCAACCGGTCTTGACGGTCAGCTTCGAAGCCGGCGTATTACCGCCGCCACCACCGCCGTTGCCACCACCTGCCGCGGTCCCGGCCCTATCCGCGGTATCACTGCTGATACTGATATCACTGCTGCTGTGCGCAACCGCTGTGGCTGGATTACGTCGCTAAGATTGCTCCGTCCAGCTCGGGCGGCATCGTTTAGCGACGCTATACATTGCCGCCCACGTCCAGCTGTGGGCTTATTCTTCGGCTGGCATTTTTTTGAACAGCAGCCGGTCACTGCGGCGGCGTACCAGACGCAAACCACATCGCCGCGCCACATTCAGGATGCCGCGCAGGGAATTCCATTGCATTAATTGCGGTAAATCAGTCGGTCCGTCCAGATAATGCCCCGCCTGCTCAACAAAAAAGTGATCACGTGAGCGGCCATTGGCGGGCCGCAGCCAATCGCGCCGGAATAATTTGTCACTATCGGCAAAATCAAAGCACAACCGTCCCTCCGGTTTCAGCACCCGGGCAATTTCCCGGCAATACCAATAGATGTCGTACAGGTTCAGATGGATAAACACCGAAATTGAAATCACCACATCCACACTCTGGTCTGCCAACACCGTCAGCGAACGACTGTGAGTCTGAATGAATTCAATATTGTTCAGGTCAGCACATTCGTGTCGTGCATAACTCAGGTAAGCCGGGCTGATATCACAGGCCAGCACCCGGGTGGCTTTTGCCGCCAGCACACGCGTACCAAAACCGCACCCCGAACCTATTTCCAGCACGGTATGGTGCTTGCTGACAGCGGCCATGCGCACAAAACGGCGGGCAAAGCGCGCCCGGCTGGCGCGGATAAGTTTGAGCTGCTGTTCCGGCTGCTGACCAAAAGTCGTGCCTACCAGCGCAAGCAGCAACTGGTGCTGATCATCCGCCGGCAGATCAACCCAGGCCGCCGGTTGCTGGCTGATAATCTCATCCGGCGCGGCCTGTCCGGAAGACGGTAAAGTGTGGATTTCAGCCATACGCGTCAGACTCCGGATTGCCGAAAGCCGCTACTAAAACTATGCTAGGCAGTTGATTACTCATCACGCCATTATCCATGAAGCACAGCACAGATCACCAACCCAGCCTGACAACCGTCTGCAACTCTTTGATATTCATCATTTCACTGATCATTTCAAGTGGCTTTTCAGCAGCCGAACCAGCCACTCTGACCAGCCAGGACGAAGCCGCTTATGAGCTGGTACGCCTGGACTGGGAAGAGCAGATTCCGGCCGGCACCACCCTGGTGCTGGATAACCGCTGGGGAGATATCCGTTTGCGCCAGAGCGGTGACCGGATGGCACTGTTTCACGCGGTGATGCAGAAAATCGGCGCTCAGCCCAAAGTCGCGGAATTGATGGTTGAGCGCACCGACCGGCGCATTGCTGTGAAGGTGGTCTACCCAGAAGACGGGCAACCGGCTTCACCGCGGGAAGGCCGCGTTGACGCTGCCCTGCTGGTACCGGAGGGCGTGAATATCGAAATCATCGCCGAGCATGGCGAGGTTTCCAGCAAAAAAATGAACAATCACATCAAGGTCCAGGCGGTCGACCAGGCGGTCTCGCTGGAAAGCGCCGCGGCGGTGGCTATCAATACCAATAATGGTGATGTCAGCGTGCAGTTTGTTCCACGTACCGACCAGCTCGACAGCCGCGACCGCGGACGGATTCAGACCATTCGGGGTGACATCAATGTCCGCTATTACCCGGACATGCCAATGCGCTTCGAAATGCTGTCCGGGCGCCCCAAGACCACCAATGATCTGGAGTTGCTGCGCAACCGCGAACTAACCGGCCGTCAGGTCAATATGCACACCGGCAAACACCCCCAAAAACTGTATCTGCAAAGCGATACAGGGTATATTCGGCTGATCAATACCGGCAGTGAAATCCTGCGGACAACCGCAAAATAACAACTCTCAAGGAAGTAACCCATGTTTAAATCAGCACGTTTCGGGGCGTGGGCCATTTGCCTGGCAGGTCTTTTCTGTACCCCTTTACTGGCCCAGCAAACCACCACCATACAGGGCGCGGATACGCTCGGCGGCGCGGTCTCACCGGTGATCATCAATATTGATCCGGCCAGTTTGCCGGCGCCGTCGCTATGGCGGCCGGGCGATCCGATTCGTGAGATGCCACTGAGCAACGACAAAGATTTCAATCCGCCGCCACGCGAACCCAGGCCCGTTGAGCGCGACCCGTTGATCGACCGGCAGTTTCAGGCCAGCCGCAATAACGGCGGCGGCGACCCGGATTTCGGCACCGTCATCGTGAATGAACCGGGCACCGGTTTTACCGGCGTCAATCCGTCCGACACGGTAGGTGATATCGGTAACAACTTTTATCTGCAAACGGTCAATGGCGGTGGGGGAGTTGGTGGTACGCAGGTGCTGATACTGGATAAAACCGATGGCAGCGTAGCGGCCAACTTTGACCTGGAAGATCTGGCAGCCGGTTCGGGCACCGGGTGTACCAACGCCTCCGGCGATCCGATCGTTAATTTCGACGAAACCGTTGATAACGGTCCGGGTATGCAACCGGGCCGCTGGGTGGTGACTGAATTCACCGGTAACTCATTTTGTGTGTACATTTCCCAGACCGACGACCCGACCATCGGCTCCTGGTTTTTATACGAATTTATTTCCGCAACCGGCGGACTGCCGGACTATCCGAAATACGGTGTCTGGCCGGATGCTTACTACATCGGGGCCAATGAGGGGCCGCGTCAATATGCGCTCGACCGCGTCAATATGATCGAGGGTCTGACCGCCCGGGCGCCATTGGTATTTACCGGCCCCGGTCTGCCGGGTTTTGGTTTTCAGCACATCATGCCGGTTGACTGGGACGGTGACCTGGAACCGCCCAACGGTTCACCCGGTTTATTTATGCGCCACCGCGATACTGAAATCCATGGCCCGACCGGAATGCCGACCACCGACATCATTGAGTTGTGGGAATTCGTCGCTGACTTTGACACCCCGGGCAACAGTTCCTTTACCGGTCCGATCAATGTCTCGGTCGCGGAGTTTGATTCCGAGTTCTGCAACCTGGTGTTCAGCGGCTGCCTGACCCAACCTGGTTCCGGCACCACTTTATTTGCCCTGCTGCAACCGATTATGTGGCGCGCCCAATATCGCAATTTCGGCAGCTATGAATCCATCGTAGCGAATATGGTAACGGATGTGACGGACACCGATATCGGGGGTGTCCGCTGGTTTGAATTGCGTAGTAATGGCAGTGGTTACAGTAGCTTCCAGGAGGGTTCGGTCACCGAGCCAGGCAGCATTAACGGCACTGACGGGATCAGCCGCTGGATGGCCAGTGTGGCCCAGGATGAAGCGGGCAATATCGTGGCCGGTTACAACGTGGCCGGAGTGGGTGATACCGGCGCCGGTGATGATGTGTTTCCCGGTATGCGCTACAACGGCCGTCTGTCCACCGACTCCATCGGCACCATGCCGCAGGGCGAGGTCAGTATTATTGAAGGTCTGGCACCCAACAGCAGTGTCCGTTACGGGGATTACACCTCGCTGAATGTCGACCCGGTGGACGGTTGTACCTTCTGGTTTACCGCCCAGCACAACGCCACCAATAACTGGTCAACCCAAATTGCCTCTTTCCGCTTTGCGGCCTGCGGCGAGCCCGGCTTCACCCTCAGTGCCGCCAATACCCAGCAGCAGGTCTGTGCACCGGATGATCTGGATGACATTACGATTAATGTGGGTAGTATTTCTGATTTTGTTAACCCGGTCACCCTGGCGCTGGATTCACCGCCGACCGGCGTCAGCGGCAGCTTTACCGTCAACCCGGTCATTCCCGGCAACGCCACCGTAGCGCAGATCAGCATCAGCGCTGCCGCTGCGACTGGTTTGAATCTGATTGATATTCTTGGCACCGCTTCCGGCGCCACCGATCGCAGCCTGACGGTAGCCGCCAACGTCTTCGACCAGGTACCCGATGTACCGATGCTGCAAATGCCGCCTAACTCGGCCACGCTGGTCAGCGTGCAGCCCGAACTGTTCTGGATGGGCACCGGTCAGACCGATCAGTTCATTATTGAAATTGATGATGATCAGGATTTCAGCAGTATCGAATATACCGCCACAGTGGCCGCGTCGCCACACATTGTTGCCAATCCACTGGACTCCAATAGCCGTTATTTCTGGCGGGTGCGCTCAGTCAATGCCTGTGGCGAACAGATCAGTCAGACGTTCAACTTCACTACCGAACCGGCGCCTGGTGACTGCCCGGCCGGTTCGCCCACCAATATCCTGTTTGATGATGATATTGAAAATGGCGACAACGGCTGGACATCCAGTGGCACTCAGAACACCTGGCAGCGTTCCGGCGCGGAAACCTCCAGTGGCAGCTTTGCCTGGTTCGCCGAAGATCTGCCCAGCATCTCCGATCAGTTACTGGTCTCGCCACCGGTGACGTTGCCAACCGGCGAGTTGCCGATGGTACTGCGCTACCAGAACAGTCAGACCATCGAGGCCGATGCAGCCAATAACGCCTGCTGGGATGCGGCTGTTCTGGAAATCAGCAGTGATGATGGCGTCACCTGGACCCAGGTCACCGATATGGACCTGGCTACGGACCCCTACGATGGCACCGTCAATAACTTTATGACTGGCCCCAATCCGCTGGTTGGTCTGCAGGCATGGTGTGCTGATCCTCAGGATTTCTTCGAGTCAGTGGTTGATCTGTCGGACTTCCAGGGCGAAACCGTGCGTTTCCGCTTCCGGCTGGGCACCGATGGCACCCTTGGCCGCGCCGATGATGGCTGGTTTATTGATGATGTCAGAGTACAGTCCTGCCTGGGGTCAGAGGATATTCTGGTCGATGGCTTTGAAGATCTCGTACCGCCGCTGAGGTAGCGCAAGTCATGTGATGTGATGTTTGGAAGCCGCCGGCCTGGCGGCTTTTTTATGCATCCACTAATCAAGTGCCTGCAGAAACCGCTGCACCACGGCCGCAATATCCGGTATCCAGCGCAGCACGATAACCAGGTCGTTGTCGTTATCGACATACACATAGTTGCCACCGAAGCCGGCGGCGTAATAGGCCGATTCGGGCGCTGCCGGAATACGTTCCCGGCCGGTGTTCAGCCACCACATATAACCGTAGTCCGGACGCACTTCGGCTGGCTGCACAGCCTGTTCCACCCAGCTCTCGGGAAACAGCTGCCGGTCAGCCCAGCGGCCTTTGCGCAAAAACAGCAAACCAAAACGCGCATGATCCTCGGCGCTGATAAACAGGCCGCCACCAAAGTGACCGCCACCGGATACCGACTGCATGCGCAGTCCATCCAGTTCCACCCAGGAGTTTTCATAACCATGCCAGCGCCAGGTATTGGAAGCCCCGATGGGATCCATAATGCGGCGTTTAAGAATTTGTGGCAGTGGTTCGCGCCATACCTGCAACAGGGCATAAGCCAGCAAATTGACCCGCACATCGTTATATTTGAAATGGCCGCCGGGCGGATGCAGCACGCGGTTTTGCTGTGCCTGCAGCGTCTCACCGACCGGCCGGTCGGCCCAGTCCGGTGTTTCCCATAAGCTGCCCTGCCAGTCTGAGGTTTGCTGCAGCAGGTGCTGCCAGGTAATGGCGCGGTTATGTTCGCTGCTGAACTTGCCATCGGTCACATAACCTGCCAGCGGAGCATGCACATCGTCGATCAAACCGTCGGCGAGCGCCAGCCCGGCGACCGTCGACAGGTAACTTTTGACCGCGCTGAAAGTCATATCCACCCGGCGGGTATCACCCCATTGCGCAATCAGGTAGCCGCCCCGGATCACCATGCCGCTGTCCTGAGCGCGCGGCGCCGTCGGACCAAGCACCCGGTAATCCGGCTCGCGGCCAACATAGGTATCCAGCAGAATCTGCCGCAGGTCGCTGGGTTCGGTCACTGCCTGCGTGCGGGCGAAAGCCACTGCCGCCGCCAGTTTGTCCGGATCAAATCCGACCTGTTCAGCGCCGCGGGTCTGCCAGTGATGACGCGGCGGATAATAATCAGCCTGTGCCCACAGTGCCGAACAGACCAGGCTCAGCAAGAGCGTTGATAAAAGGCGTTGCATGGGTTTTCTCCGCTTATCTCAAATCCAATTCCCGGCAGGCATTATTCCATGCGGCTGCCAGCTCTGCTTAAGAGTTGACCGCGACCCTGAGTACCGATAGGCTTATCTCTTTATCCCGATAGAAGGATATAGTTATCGACCTCGGACAGACATCAGGACTGTGCCGGCTGTTCGCGGACAACACCCGCATGCGGCTGCTGCACTTGCTGGAACACGAAGAACTCAGCGTGGCGGAACTGGCTGCGATCACCCATCTGGCGCAGCCGCGTGTTTCCACTCATCTGGCCAGACTTAAAGAAGCCGGTTTGGTGACTGACCGTCGCGCCGGCGTATCCGTTTACTATCGTGCTACCGAAGCGCAGGCTGATTCCCCGGCCCACGCGTTGTGGCAGACCCTGGCCCGGCAGGCTGATGATCCATTGTTGCTGCAGGACCGTGACCGTATCAGCAAGGTGCTGCAGGCGCGGGCATCCTCGCATAACTGGGCCGACGCGGTGGCTGGTGATATGGAGCGGCATTATTCTCCGGGCCGGACCTGGGAGGCCACCGCGCGCTCGTTGGTGCGCCTGCTGGAATTGGGCGAGGTGCTGGATATTGCTTCGGGTGACGGCGTGACCGCGGAGTTGCTCGCGCCCCAGGCCAGACGGATGGTGTGCGTAGATATCAGTGACAAAGTGGTCGCGGCCGGCAATCAGCGCACCACCGAGTTGACCAATATTGAGTTCCGTCAGGGCGATATGCATCAACTGCCGCTGGATGATGGCGAATTTGACACCGTATTGATGCTGCATGCTCTGCCTTACTCGGATCAACCCGCCCGGGCATTCCGGGAAGCGGCCAGGGTATTGCGCTCCGGTGGCCGGCTGCTGGCCGCAACCCTGAAAAAACATTCCCACGCCAATATGGTCGCGCCTTACAGCCACGCCAATCTGGGCTTTACCCAGACGGAATTGCGTAAACTGGCCAAACAAGCAGGCCTGGCCGAGACCCAGATCATGCAGGCCGCCAGTGAACGGCGGCCGCCGCATTTCAGTGTCCTCAGCCTGCTGGCCATTAAACCATGATCCAAGCAGCATGACCCCAAACGAGCTGCCCTGGCTTGATCCACGGCGTGCCAGTCAGTTACAAGCGGCGCTGACACAGCGCATTCTGATCATTGATGGCGCCATGGGCACCATGGTGCAGCAGCATGAGCTGGATGAATCCGGTTACCGTGGACAACGTTTTGCCGGGCATTCGCTGGACCTGCAAGGCAACAATGACCTGCTGAGTCTGAGCCAGCCGCGGATCATTCAGGACATCCACCAGGCCTATCTGGAGGCCGGCGCCGATTTGATTGAAACCAATACTTTCAATGCCAATCGGATTTCCCAGGCTGATTATGGCCTGGAGTCATTGGTTACCGAGCTGAACCGGAAATCCGCCCGTCTGGCCAGAACCGCCGCCGATCAGCAAACCCTGAAGACGCCTGAGCGTCCGCGTTTTGTGCTCGGGGCACTGGGGCCCACCAACCGTACCGCATCGATCTCGCCTGACGTCACCAACCCGGGCTATCGAAATACCAGTTTTGCTGAGTTGCGGGCGGCCTACGTGGAAGCCATTCATGCTTTAATTGAAGGCGGCGTTGATGCCTTAATCATCGAAACCATTTTCGACACACTCAACTGCAAAGCCGCCATCGCCGCCTGCCTGGATGTGTTTGAGCAGCGTGGCGAGCGCGTGCCGCTGTTAATTTCCGGCACCATCACCGATGCCAGCGGGCGCACGTTATCCGGTCAGACACTGGGCGCTTTCTGGCACTCGATCCGGCATGCCAACCCATTCGCCGTGGGACTGAATTGTGCTTTGGGTGCGGAGGAGTTAGCACCCTATGTACAGGAATTGTCTGAAATCGCCGACTGTCCGGTATTCACTTATCCCAACGCCGGCCTGCCCAACGAGCTGGGTGGTTATGATCAAACAGCGGATGAAATGGGCCAATGGCTGGCGCGCTTTGCCGGACACGGCTGGCTGAATATGGCCGGCGGCTGTTGCGGCACTACCCCCGAGCATATCGCAGCGGTAGCGCAGGCCCTGGAAGGTCTGCCGCCACGGGCCATTCCACAGCTTGAACGCCACACCCGGCTGGCCGGTCTGGAAGCCTTAACGCTGACGCCGAATCTGAATTTCGTCAACGTCGGTGAGCGCACCAATGTGACCGGCTCGGCGATGTTCCGCAAACTGATCGAAACAGACGATTACGACCAGGCCCTCAGCGTGGCCCGACAGCAGGTCGAAAACGGCGCGCAGATCATCGACATCAATATGGACGAAGGTCTATTGGATTCGGTGGCGGCGATGGTGAAATTCCTGAATCTGATCGCCGCGGAACCGGATATCGCCAAAGTCCCGATCATGCTGGACTCGTCCGATTTCGACGTGCTGGAAGCCGGTCTGCAATGCGTGCAGGGCAAAGGGATTGTCAATTCGATCAGCCTGAAAGAAGGTGAACGGCCATTCCTGCAGCAGGCCAGGATTGTACAGCGATACGGTGCCGCCGTGGTGGTGATGGCTTTCGATGAGCAGGGGCAGGCGGACAATCTGGAGCGCCGCATTGCCATCTGCCAGCGCGCCTATCAGCTGCTGACCGAAACGGTCGGCATGCTTCCTGAAGACATTATTTTCGACCCGAATATTTTCGCCGTGGCCACCGGCATTGCCGAGCACAATCGTTACGGTCTGGATTTTATCGAAGCCACCCGCTGGCTGCGCAACAACATGCCGGCCGTGCATATCTCCGGCGGCGTCAGCAATCTGTCCTTCTCGTTCCGTGGCAACAACCTGGTGCGTGAAGCCATGCATTCGGTGTTTTTGTATCATGCCATTCAAGCGGGCATGGACATGGGTATCGTCAATGCCGGTCAGTTGGCGGTCTACGATGATATTCCCGCCCGGCTGCGCGACGCGGTTGAAGCGGTCATTTTAAACCGCTCTGATGACGCCGGCGAGCGCTTGCTTGAGGTTGCTCAGGACTATGCCGGCAGCCGCGGCACCCGGCAAAATCTGAATGACACCAGCTGGCGCGAGCTGGATATCAATGCCCGCCTGACCCACGCGCTGGTACACGGTATCGATACTGATATCGAGGCCGATACCGAACAGGCCCGTCAGCAGGCCGTTCAGGCCCTGGAGGTGATCGAAGGCCCACTGATGGACGGCATGAATGTGGTCGGGGACTTATTCGGCTCCGGCAAAATGTTTTTACCCCAGGTGGTCAAAAGCGCGCGGGTGATGAAAAAGGCCGTCGCGCATCTGATTCCGTATATTGAAGAGCATCAGCGGCAAACCGGCACCAGCTCCGAAAAACCAAAAATATTAATGGCCACCGTGAAAGGCGATGTACACGATATCGGCAAAAATATCGTCGGCGTGGTGCTGGCCTGCAATAATTTTGAGGTAATTGATCTGGGTGTGATGGTGCCGATGCAGAAAATTATCGATACCGCGGTCAGCGAACAGGTGGCGCTGATCGGGCTGTCGGGTTTGATCACGCCATCGCTGCGCGAAATGACCAAGGTAGCCAACGGTATGCAGGACCAGGGATTAAACCTGCCCTTATTAATTGGCGGGGCAACCACCTCGCGGGTCCACACCGCGTTAAAAATTGCCCCTGAATATCAATCACCCACCATCTGGGTTAAAGACGCCTCGCGCGCGGTGGGCGTGGCGCAGAAATTATTAAGCAGTAAAAAAGATCACTACGTCGCTGACATCGCCGAGGAATATCAGCGCGTCCGTGAACAGCATGCCAATAAAGGCAAGCGCAAGTCGCTGCTGGGCCTGGCACAGGCACGCACCAATGCCCCCCAGCTGGACTGGAAAAATTACCCGCCGCGAAAACCGGCAAACACCGGCGTGCAGGTGCTGAATGATATTCCACTTAGCGAATTGATCGACTATATCGACTGGGGGCCGTTTTTCGCCAGCTGGGAAATGACCGGCAAGTATCCGGACATACTGGATGATCCGGACAAAGGCGAGCCGGCCCGTCAATTGCTGACCGATGCCAAAGCGATGCTGGAGCAAATCATCAACGGTCAATGGCTGACCGCCAAAGCCGTCTACGCCATCCTGCCCGCCCGCCGTGATGGTGATGATGTGATTTTATTCGCCGACGAAGCACGGCAAGAGATTCAGTCGACACTGTGCTTCCTGCGTCAGCAAAACGACAAACAAAACGACAACCCCAATCGCAGTCTGGCTGATTATATTGCTGCTGACGATGATATCGATGACTGGATAGGATTATTTGCGGTGACCACCGGGCTGGGTATCGAGCCACATGTACAGCGCTATGAACGGGCCAACGACGACTACAACGCGATCCTGCTCAAAGCCCTGGCCGACCGCCTGGCTGAAGCCCTGGCTGAATGGCTGCACGCGAAAGTCCGGCGTGAGTTCTGGGGCTATGCGAAAAACGAAGGGCTGGATAACGAACAGATGATCGCCGAACAGTACCATGGCATCCGACCGGCGCCCGGTTATCCGGCCTGCCCCGATCACACCGAGAAACTGAAAATATTTGATTTGCTGGACGCCGAGAAAAATATCGGCATTTCATTAACCGAATCAATGGCCATGCTGCCAGCGGCATCGGTGAGCGGCTATTATTTCAGCCATCCGGACAGCCGGTATTTTGTGGTGGGCAAGCTGGGCGAAGATCAACTCAAAGATTATGCGCAGCGCAAACAGTGGTCTGAAAATGACGCGGAACAATGGTTGGCCAGTAATATATAATCCTGCGTCGCCAGCTTGGCCGGACTTTGCTGGTAGGGTTTTGTCGGTTTACGAACCTGCGGTTCTAAACCGACCTACTTCCGTGTTAATTGCAGGTCAACCTGGAAATTGTGGCAGGTCGGCTTAGGCGCCAGCCGTAAGCCGACATCCAAACTAAACACCACCACAACCCACAGCGTCCACTCAGCCATCTCAGCCAACCGCATATCCATGCATGGCATGACCGGCCAGCAATAATGCCGATTAAAATGCCACCAAACCCAAGTCGCTAATATTAAAATACAGTGCCTCGGCTGGCTGCCAAACTCCTATAAAACTTTATTCGCGTGTGCTATCAATAACTTTGCATGCCGTCCGAATTACGTTAAAGTCAGGGGTAATGCAAGGGCACTCAATAATATCATTTAGTCTGTTTTCCTGGATCGGGCAATGCGATCGGTATGTACTGCTGGTCCTAAGTGTGATTTCGATCGCTGGTTATACAGCTGATAGCAACGAGGCACCCCTTGAGTTGCTGGGTGACTGGCGAATCACCGGTATCCATTCGGAACAAACCTATACCGAGCTCAGTGATTGCGGTCTGGCTCAAGTGTCAATCAGGTCTGATCGGGCAAATGAGTACTACGATGAGTACGGTTTCCTGTTCAAGGCTTGCATCTCTAACGAGATGCATATTCAGTGTTTCACCTCGCCTGAACCTGGTGTATTGACAGGGATTAGCGCTGGGTTCTCGTGTGCGATCGTAACGGCGGAGAGTTGTTACTCATTTCTGGAACCTGATGAAGTTCAATGGCAATGCCAACATTACAACTTAAGTCGCTCGGAATGCGTTGCCTTGGAAACCCAGTATCGCAAAACCAATTCCTGCATTGCTGAACGCCAATCCCTTGAAAATCAACACTCCCTTTTTATACCTGAAGCGATAACCGGTTATAAATTTGTTGACGATAAACTTGTGCTATATGGGAGCACTGGCGAAAAACTTCTCTTGCAGCGGCATAAGTGGCTCCCGGGCATTGAGGAAAAAGAATCCGCCAGCGATTAATATTCCAAAGCCGACTGCTGATTCAGCAATAGCACACTATACCCAGCCCCATTTGGACAGCGGCAAATCATTCAACTATGCGCACTGTTTTAAATGGCGGAACTTCAGGCCGCACCATTACACACTGCGTCAAAAGTGGGATAATGACGGGTGTATTGAGTCAATCATTGATAGAAACTATGTCCAGTAAAAGAAACGACCCGACCCGCACCATCAAAGCCCCCACCGGCTCCGATCTGAACTGCCAGAACTGGCAGATCGAAGCCGCTTACCGGATGATTCAGAACAACCTCGACCCGGATGTCGCCGAAGACCCCGCGCGGCTGGTGGTTTACGGCGGGATTGGCCGGGCGGCGCGGGACTGGGATTGTTTTGATCAGATTCTGGCGACACTCAAGCGCCTGCAGCCGGATGAAACCTTATTGGTACAGTCCGGCAAACCGGTGGGGGTGTTCAAGACGCATAGCGACGCGCCGAGGGTGTTGATCGCCAACTCCAACCTGGTACCGGCCTGGGCGACCTGGGAGCACTTCAACGAGCTGGATCGCAAAGGCCTGATGATGTACGGCCAGATGACCGCCGGCAGTTGGATTTACATTGCCAGCCAGGGCATTGTGCAGGGCACTTATGAGACCTTTGCTGAAGCCGGGCGTCAGCATTTTGGCGGTGACTGGGGTGGACGCTGGATTTTGACCGCCGGGCTGGGCGGCATGGGTGGCGCGCAGCCGCTGGCGGCCAGTTTTGCCGGCGCCTGCTCGCTGAATGTGGAATGCCAGCAAACCCGCATCGAGTTCCGTTTGCGCACCCGTTATCTGGACGAGCAGGCGGATGATCTGGATGATGCACTGGCGCGCATCAAGCACTATTGCGAGGCTGGTCAGGCCCGTTCGATCGGTTTGCTGGGCAATGCCGCGGACATTTTTCCAGAACTGGTCAGGCGTGCCGGAAACGGCGAGATCAAGCCAGACCTGGTGACCGATCAGACCTCGGCGCATGATCTGGTAAATGGCTATCTGCCGCAACAATGGACGGTGGAGCAATGGAAGGCGGCCCAGGATGATCCGGATCAGTTCAAGACCTTAGCGGAGGCGGCGGCTGAGTCGTGCGCGGTGCATGTCCAGGCCATGCTGGATTTCCATGCGATGGATATTCCCACCGTCGATTACGGCAACAACATCCGTCAGGTGGCCTTTGATAAGGGCGTTGAGAATGCCTTTGATTTCCCCGGTTTTGTGCCGGCTTATATCCGGCCATTGTTCTGCGAAGGCAAAGGACCGTTCCGCTGGGTGGCCTTATCCGGTGATCCCGAAGATATCCACAAGACCGACGCCAAACTTAAAGAGTTATTTCCACAGCACGAAAGCCTGCATCGCTGGCTGGATATGGCCGCCGAACGGATTGCCTTTCAGGGCCTGCCGGCACGGATCTGCTGGCTGGGGCTGGGCGAACGGCACCTGGCGGGCCTGGCGTTTAACGAGATGGTCAAAACCGGTGAACTGAAAGCGCCGATTGTGATTGGCCGCGATCACCTGGATACCGGTTCGGTGGCCTCTCCCAACCGCGAAACCGAAGCGATGCTGGATGGCTCGGATGCCATCTCTGATTGGCCATTATTGAATGCGCTCTTGAATACCGCCGGTGGCGCGACCTGGGTGTCTTTTCATCACGGTGGTGGCGTAGGCATGGGTTATTCTCAGCATGCGGGGGTAGTAATCGTGGCGGATGGCAGCGATGCCGCCGCGCAACGACTGGAACGGGTGCTGTTCAACGACCCGGGCACGGGGGTTATGCGGCATGCCGATGCGGGTTATGAGTTGGCCAAACAGACCGCTCAACAAAACGACCTTGATCTGCCTATGCTCGATTAAGCTGTAGGATGAAGCATACAGCCGATCAGTTAACCGATTAGCGGTCCCTGCCATCCGTCATTCCCGCGCAGAGCCTGCCCCGAGTGCGGACCGGGGCGGGAATCCATCTTCCGCATGACCGGAAACTGACCGATACCCATTGCCTGCACCATTTTGACCTGCCTGTGCTCTACTAAGCTGTAGGATGAATCATACAATCAGCGGATTAACCGATTAGCGGTCCTTGCCATCCGTCATTCCCGCGCCGGCGGGAATCCATCTTAAGCATGATCGAGAACTGACCGATACCCGGTGCCTGCGAAGCTTAACCTGGATAAATCAAAAATAGTGGCATAAATGGTTTTTGTTTTTTTGTCATTAAACAGCTTGCCGAAAAGCTTTGAGACATGGCTTCCCGCCGGCGCGGGAATGACCTGGAAAAAATAACTGACACAATACCAATATAGTCAGAGGATCATGTATGTTAATGAAAAACCAGACATCACAACACTCTAAAACCCCCTCTCCCTGGCAGGGCCGTGTTGATGCTGATGGCAGCCTACGCTGCCGAAGGTCCGCGTGCGGTTCGTACCGCCCTGGCCAACCTGCCCCGGCCATCCAGTGCGGTGATAGACCTGCCTATACTCGACTAAGCTGTAGGATGAAGCATACAATCAGCGGATTAAGCGGTTAGCGGTCCCTGCCATCCGTCATTCCCGCGCAGAGCCTGCCCCGAGTGCGGACCGGGGCGGGAATCCATCTTCCGCATGATCGAGAACTGACCGATACCCGGTGCCTGCGAAGCTTAACCTGGATAAATCAAAAATAGTGGCATAAATGGTTTTTGTTTTTTTTGTCATTAAACAGCTTGCCGAAAAGCTTTGAGACATGGCTTCCCGCCGGCGCGGGAATGACCTGGAAAAAAATAACTGACACAATACCAATATAGTCAGAGGATCAAGTATGTTAATGAAGAACCAGACATCACACTCTAAAACCCCCTCTCCCTGGCAGGGCCGGGTCGATGCCGATGGCAGTTTGCGCTGGCATCAGGTGGTGGCTTGTCTTGATCCGGAATTGCAGGACATCAGCGACCTCGGCGGCGATGATTTAGCCAGTAAAGTGGCGCTGCTGGGTTATGCCTGTGATGAAGGGGTGGCGCGTAATCAGGGACGCACCGGCGCCGCTGAAGGACCACGCGCGATCCGCGCTGCACTGGCCAATCTGCCCCGCCCGCCCAGCGCTGTGATAGACCTGGGCAATATCGATACCCGGCCGGACAGATTAACCATGGAACAGGCGCAGGCACAACTGGCAAGTGCAGTGGCGCACTGTTTAAACCAGCGCGCCTTCCCGCTGGTGCTGGGTGGCGGACACGATGTGGCATTCGGGTCATTCAGTGGTCTGGCGCAGCATCTGCAGCAACGTGGCGAGGCGATGCCCTCGATCGGCATCATCAATTTTGACGCGCATTTTGACCTGCGCCGCGACCCGCAACCCAGTTCCGGCACGCCGTTTGAACAGATTGCCCGGCAATGTGACGAGCATATCTGGCCATTTGATTACCTGTGCCTGGGCATCAGTGAGTTCGCTAACACGCCGCTGCTATTTGATACCGCCAGAGTACGCCGGGTGCGCTGGCTGAGCGATGAGCAGCTGGCGCCATCACGCCTGGATATGGCCCTGCATGCTGTCAGTGAGTTTATCCGGGATAAGGATTATCTGTATCTATCCTTTTGCCTGGATGTGCTGCCTGCGCATATTGCCCCCGGTGTCAGCGCCCCCGCCGCGCGTGGTGTGGAACTGAGCGTGATTGAACCGTTACTGGATGCCGTGCTGCAGTCAGGCAAGGTGGCGCTGGCGGATATCGCGGAAATGAACCCGCGCTTTGATATTGATTCACGCACTGCCCGCATCGCCGCGCGCCTGCTGGCGCGAATGCTGAGCCGACAGCAAGCCTGAAGCAAGCAGTTATTCCGTGAAATCCAACCGCTATCCCAGCCTGCTGAGGCATGCCAACCTCATCACCCTGACTGATGACAGCGATTATGGGATTATCCGGGACGGCGCATTACTGATTGATCAGCGCCACAGAATTGCCTGGCTGGGACCGGACAAAAATCTGCCGGCCGGGACCACTGCTGAAATGGAAATCGATTGTCGGCGGCACTGGATCACGCCGGGTCTGATCGACTGCCATACTCATCTGGTTTACGCGGGCAATCGCGGTGACGAATTTGCACAGCGCCTGGAAGGCATCAGCTATGCCGAGATTGCCGCCCGCGGCGGCGGCATCAACAGCACCGTCAAGGCCACCCGTGCCGCCAGCTTCGCGGAACTGCTGGACTCCGCCGTCAACCGTGTCCGCACGCTGGCCGCTGAAGGCGTGACCCGCATTGAGATCAAATCCGGTTATGGTCTGAACCTGGACACCGAGCGGCGCATGCTGCAGGTGGCGCGCGCCATTGCTGAGCGCGTCGGCATTAAAACCCACAGCACATTCCTGGGCGCGCATGCCCTGCCACCGGAATTCAGCAACAATGCGGATGGCTATATCGAGCATATCTGCACCGCCATGCTGCCCAGCCTGGCGGCCGAAGGGCTGATTGACGCAGTGGATGGTTTTTGTGAATCCATCGGCTTCAGCACAGCACAGATTGAACAGGTGTTTCGGACCGCTCAACGTCTGAATTTGCCGGTCAAACTGCACGCTGAGCAATTATCCAATCAACACGGCGCCAGCCTCGTAGCCCGTTATGGTGGCCTGTCCGCTGATCATCTGGAGTATCTGGATGCGGCCGGTGTGCAGGCCATGGCGCAGGCCGGCACCGTGGCCACTTTGTTACCTGGTGCTTTTTATTACCTGCGCGAAACCCGGCTGCCACCAATTGCCAGCCTGCGTGAGCACCAGGTGCCAATGGCGATTGCCACCGATCACAACCCGGGCACCTCGCCGCTGTTATCGCTGTTGACCGCCATGAACATGGGCTGTGTACTGTTTCAAATGACACCCCTGGAAGCACTGCTCGGCGTCACCCGCCACGCTGCCAAAGCCCTGGGAGCGGAACATGAATGCGGCACCCTGGAAGTGGGCAAGCAGGCTGAACTGGCCTGCTGGGATATTGATCAGCCGGTGGATTTGGTTTATGCGCTGGGACACAATCCGTACAGCCCGATCATCCCTGCTCAATCGTAGATCACTGATATCAGCCTGTAAGCCGCATTCCGATCGGATGCAGTGCCTGTTCGATATCGGCCAGCAGGTCATCAGCATCCTCCAGCCCCGCCGATAATCTGATTAACCCCTCACTGATTAAGTGCTGTTGACGTTCTTCCGGGGTATAACTGGAATGCGTCATGCTGGCCGGATGTTCCGCCAGTGTTTCCGCGTCACCCAGGCTGACCGCCCGCTGAATGAGTTGCAGATTATTCATAAACGCGATTCCGGCGGACTGGCCACCGGCCAGTTCAAACGCCAGCATCCCGCCGGGTAAGGTCATCTGCCGCTTGGCCAGCTCATACTGCGGGAACGCAGGCAGACCCGGATAATAGACCACATCCACCAGCGGGTGTCCGGCCAGATACTCCGCGATAACCTGAGCATTGCTGGTGTGCTTTTCCATCCGGATAGCCAGGGTTTTCAGCCCGCGCATCACCAGGTTGGCATCCTGAGCAGACAATACCGAGCCAGTCATATCTTTAACGCCGAACATACGCACCTGCTCAATCTGCTCGCATGGCCCAACCACAGCGCCGGCGATCACATCACCATGACCATTCAGGTATTTGGTCGCCGAATGCACCACAAAATCCGCGCCGAGAGCAATCGGCCGCTGCAAATAGGGGCTGCAATAGGTATTGTCCACCACCACCCAGGCTTGCTGTTCATGAGCTATGGCGCTGATCGCCTGGATATCCATCAGGCGCATATTCGGGTTGGCCGGGGTTTCGAAATAAACCACTTTGGTACGCCCGGAAATGGCCTGCCGCAATGCTTCACAGGAACTCATATCGATATGCGTTACCCGGATACCACACCTGGCCAAACCATGATTGAGAAAGCTGAAAGTACAGCCATACAGGGTTTTATCCGCGATAATTTCATCGCCCGGCGCTAACAGCGTCCACAGCAGTGAAGTAATCGCGCCCATGCCGGAACCGGTACTCAAACCGGCTTCGGCGCCTTCCAGCTCCGCCAGCCGGGCTTCTAATATACTATTGGTGGGGTTGCCCAAGCGGCCATAGATATAACCGCACTGTTCGCCGGCAAAACGCGCGCCCCCCTGCTCTGCGTTAGCGAAGGCAAATGTTGACGATTGATAGACCGGTGGATTCAGCGCACCCAGGTTGGCCTGGGCATCATAACCGTGATGAATCGCACGTGTGGCAAAACCCTGTTGCTTCAGAAACTTGCTCATAACCACCCACTCCGGTTGATATTGAGCTTTTATTGTGCGCCACAAATCCGGCAATTACCTTGCCAATGAATGTTTAATTGTGCAATTCTTAGCAAGTAAATTTCTTATTTTTAATATATTAAAGAAGATTATTGCCATGTCTGATTTGGACACCATCGATAAAGCCCTGCTTAAACTGCTCCAGGAAGACGGCCGAATGGCCAACAGCCAGCTTGCTGAACAGGTCTGTCTGAGTGAAGCCCCCTGCTGGCGGCGGGTCAAAAAACTGGAAGAATCCGGATACATCACGCGCTATCAGGCCATGCTCAACCCCAAACTGTTGGGCTTCGGCGTGATTGCCTTTATCCAGGTGAAATTTGCCAGCCACCGCATAGAACTGGCGCGCGAATTTGAAGACGCTATCCAGACCCTGCCCCACATTATGGCCTGTTATAACGTCACGGGATCAGCGGATTATCTGCTGCATGTGCTGGCTGAGGATTTGGAATCCTACGGCGAATTGACGCTCAACACCATCCGCAAGCTGCCCGGCGTGGATGCGATCCATTCCAGTTTGTGCTTACGGGAGATTAAAACCTCGACCAGAATACCGCTGTGACAGTATTCAACAGCGATCAGCAGTCAACAATAAGGTTCGAAATTATGCGGCGCCAGCCCGGATATTGTATGCCGTACGGGATTAATCACCAGCGCAAATCATCCGGTACTTCAAAGCCCTTGTACTGATCGTCCCAAGCATCGCCGCTGGGTTCTTCGCCACCGATATCCGGGATTAAATCAGGGGCCAGTGCCGCATACTCCTGATGGGTCGGCTGGTCCAGCAACACCGGCCGGCTGCGCAATACCGCGATACCCAACTCACCGGCGTTAATGGCTTTGAGCTGCGCTTCGGTCACCAGGATACGCCGGACCTTGCCCATATAATTGAAGTAGCGCGGCAGCTCGGCGCTCTCGTCGTTTAGCAGCTTGCCCTCAACAATTTTATCCAATTGCAGATTACGTAGCCGACGGGCTTCCTGCTCGGCTATTTTTTTCTGCTTCTGAAATTCCTTGTCGCGTTTTTCAGCATTGGCCTTGGCCCGGTAAGCGGCTGCCAGATCACTGTCTGAGCGATGCTTCTTATCGGTCTTCTGATGCTCGGCTTTGCGAGTGAATTTCTTAGCCGTCTTGGGTCCGGATTTGCCCGCATGACCGCCGGAGCCCGGTTTGCCCGGCCGACGCTGCTGACGGCGTGCCTGCTTATCCTGCTCGGCCTGGGCCAGGCGATCCTGGTCAATAAGCCCCGCTTTAAGTAATTGATCTTGGAGAGAACCCATAATCTTCGTGTGGTGATGACCGGCCCGGACAATCCGGGCCGGCAGGTTGTAGGATTATTGTGTGGCCTGAGCGTCGATGGAGATCAGTTCAACTTCAAAAATCAGCGTGGCATTCGGGCCAATAACCTGACCGCCACCGTTTTCACCGTATGCCAGTTCACTGGGAATATAGAACTTATAGGTGCTGCCTACCGGCATTAACTGCACACCCTCGGTCCAACCGGGAATAACCTGATTCAGACCAAAAGTCGCAGGTTCACCGCGCTTGTAGGAACTGTCAAATTCAGTGCCATTCAACAACGTGCCGCGGTAATGCACGGTTACGCGATCAGTGGCCTCCGGGGTCGGGCCGTCACCGGCGTTGACCACTTCATACTGCAGGCCGCTGTCGGTTACCATCACGCCCGCTTTATTGGCATTTTCCGCCAGAAACGCTTCCCCTTCAGTCTTGTTTTCGACTGCCTGCTGCTCACGCTCGGAGGCAGCGGCTTCACGGCGCTTGTTCAGAAAATCCTGCCGGATAGCGGCTGCTTCTTCGGCAGTCAGTAAGGTTTCTTTACCTTCGTAAACATCTTTGACTGCAGCGTACATGGCATCCAGGTCGATTTCGCCACCCTGCTGTTTCAAGGAATTACCGATATCCATGCCAATGGTGTAACCCAGCTTCTGGGCATCCGTATCCAGTGAGGTCTGTGCCTGAGCGTTGGACACGCTAGCGGCAGACGCAACTAAGAACATACCGGCAAAACCGGCATTTAACATTTTGTTGGGGTACATAAAGAACTCCGAGTTGTAATTATCAGGCTGTGACTGGTGGATCCGCGCAGGGTTCCAGACATATCTCAATAACCTTTCATTATAACCAAGATGAGCAATATTGGGTGAACATTCGGATAAGCCGGCTTGAATTCTGGCTATACTACGCCACCTCCTGTGCATACTTGCTGCAGCAGGCAACCAACAACAGCCAACAGGACAATACTGTGACTAGCAAACCCAATAACCGGCTAAGCGCCCATGGCGGCCATCTGGTGGACTTACTAGCGCCACCCACTGAACACCAGAACCTGAAAGAGCTGGCCGGAAGCCTGCCCTCACTGACCCTGAGTGAGCGGCATCTATGTGATCTGGAACTGCTGCTGAACGGCGGGTTTTCACCCTTGCGGGGGTTTATGACCGAGCAGGACTATGCCAGTGTCTGCGCGGATATGCGGCTGGCCGATGGCACACTGTGGCCGATACCGGTGGTGCTGGACGTGAGCGAACAATTCGCTGCAGAGCTTGGCGTCGGCGATCAGCTGACCCTGCGTGACAGCGAAGGTCTGGCACTGGCGGTGTTGAGCATCGAATCAAAATGGCAACCGGATCTGCAGCGTGAGGCGGAACAGGTATTCGGTACCAATGACCACAAACACCCTGCCGTTAATTACCTGCTCAACGAGACCGGCCCGGTGTACCTGGGTGGCAAACTGCGGGGTCTGCAGTTGCCGCATCATTATGATTGCCGTCATCTGCGTCACACCCCCGCCAGCCTGCAGGCACTGTTCAAACAACTGGGCTGGCGCCGGATTGTCGCGTTCCAGACCCGCAACCCGATGCACCGCGCACATCAGGAACTGACGTTCAGCGCCGCCAAACAGGCGGAAGCCAATCTGCTGATACATCCGGTGGTGGGCATGACCAAGCCTGGGGATGTGGACTATCTGACCCGCGTGCGCTGCTATGAAAAAGTCCTGCAACGCTACCCCGATGACACCACCCAGCTAAGCCTGCTGCCATTGGCGATGCGCATGGGCGGTCCACGCGAAGCACTCTGGCACGCCATTATCCGCCGCAATTATGGCTGTACGCACATGATTGTCGGCCGTGACCACGCCGGGCCCGGCAATGACAGCCAGGGCCAGCCGTTTTATGATCCGTTCGCCGCCCAGGCCCTGTTGCGCGAGCACCAGCAGGAGATCGGCATTGAAATGGTGCCCTTTAAAATGATGGTGTTTGTGCAGGACCGGGCTGAATATGTGGCCGCTGATGAAGTCCGCGAAGGTGAAAAAGTGCTGAATCTGTCCGGCACCGAACTGCGCCGCCGTCTATATGAAGGACTGGATATTCCCGACTGGTTTACTTTTCCGGAAGTGGTCGAGGAACTGCAGAAAAGCTATCCGCCACGCGCCCGTCAGGGTTTTACCATCTTTTTCACCGGCCTGTCCGGCGCCGGCAAATCCACCATAGCCAACGCGCTGATGATCAAGCTGCGTGAAATCGGTAACCGTCCGGTGACGCTGCTGGACGGTGATATCGTGCGCACGCATCTATCCAGCGAACTGGGTTTTTCACGTGAGCACCGGGATATTAATGTTCTCCGGATTGGCTACGTGGCCTCGGAAATCACCAAAAACGGTGGCGTCGCGATCTGCGCCCCGATCGCACCCTACAGCCACACCCGCCAGCAGGTTCGCGACATGATCGAATCATTGGGCGGCTTTCTGGAAATTCACGTATCCACTTCCCTGGAAGTATGTGAACAGCGTGACCGCAAGGGCCTGTATGCCAAAGCGCGACGCGGTGAAATCAAGGAGTTCACCGGCATCTCCGACCCGTACGAGGCACCCGAAAACCCTGAACTGGAACTGGATACCCAATCACTCAGTCCGGAAGAATCGGTACAGAAGATTTTGATTGAGCTGGAGTGCATGGGGTTATTGGCAATACAGCGGTAATTATATCAACACCGTAGCAGCGGACCCGGACCCGACCATTCCGGTATTTGGTCGCTGAGATTTTCAATGCCGCTCGCGGCCAGGTCCGCTCCTACAGGAATCTTTGCTGGTTTGCATCAGCGCGGAAGAATCGGTACAGAAGATTTTGGTCGAGCCGGAGTGCATGGGGTTCGACGATACAGCGGTAATCACATCAACACCGTAGCAGCGGACCCGGCCGCGACCATTGCGGTATCTGGTCGCTGAGACGCCCAAGGCTGGTCGCGAACAACTCGATAGCTGCATGTTCGTTCAAATAACGGCATAATCGCGCCATTAATCAACTGAGTCAGATCAATGTCGAATCAGAACGCCTGCATCCGCATCGCGGCTTTATTGCTGTTGCTGCAATTAGCCGCCTGCGATTCACCGACAGATACTCAACCTGAGGCAGAACCTGAAAATCAAGCTGCCGTGGCTGAATCAACGGTAACTCAACAACCTGTACGGCCGCCACGGCCGGAGGTCGATCCGGCAGTCAAAGCAGCCAACCAGGCCAGGCGTCAGGCAGCCCAGGCCGAGCGTGAAGCTGCCCGTCAGGCTCGCCGTGATGCTGAGCCGACCGACAAACCAGCAAAAACCCCAGCGGAAAAAGCCGCGCAGCGTGAACAAAAGCGTATCCAACGCCTGACCAATAAATCCTGGTGGAATAAAAAAAGTGGCAATAAATCACTGAATCTGGAAGCTGATCAAATCGCCAGCCTGGACGGTCGCCTGCAGCAATTGCTGGATGAACAAAAGCAACTGGCCCAGCAGCTGTCAACGCTGCACGAGGCCAATCGGCTGGCATTACAGGCCGGCAGCGTTACTCAACTTGAAAACAATCTGAATGATATCGCTGAACTGGAGCAACGCTGGCTAAAGGCACGCCATGCCGCCACTGTGGATATGCTGGAGGCGCTGACAGCGGAGCAACTACGGCAACTGGCCGCACAGGGTGGTGAAATTGCCAGCCTGGAATGGATGGATTTTGAACTCGATAAAGCCATCGTCAAAGCTGAAATCACGCCGGAACAACGTCAGCAACTGCGTCAACAGCGCCGCCAGCAAAGACAGGCCAACCAGAATAATGACAATTAATAACGGCTGATCACTACCCATCAGCCAGCACGGAAACCCCGAACGATGAGACTGGACACCGAGTTTTACCAACTCCCGCTTCGCTTTGATGCCAAACGCCTGCAAGCAGAAGTCGCCCAATTTGGTCCGGACGACTGGATGCCGCATCCACAGGGGTTTAAAGGCAACGATGCGCTGCTGCTGATCGCCGCCAACGGCAACCCGCGTGATGATGCACTGAAAGGCCCGATGCTGCCCACGCCGCATCTGAAAAAGTGCCCCTATCTACAACAGGTGCTGGCGTCGTTTGCAACCATATTCGGACGCACCCGGCTAATGCGGATTGCCGATCGCGCCAATGTACAGCGACATATGGACGCCAATTATTACTGGCATCAGCGAGTGCGCGTACACGTGCCGATTATGACCAATCCGGATGTGCGTTTTCATTGCGGCGATCAAGCGGTGCACATGGGTGAAGGCGAGAGTTGGATTTTTGATACCTGGAAACAACATAAGGTCGAGAACCCGAGTGAATTTACCCGTATCCACCTGGTGGCTGATACGGTCGGCTCGGCGCGATTTTGGGATCTGGTCAAACAGGCTGCACAGCCGCATATCAATATCCCGGCACGGATTGAACCGCAGAAAATTGACTATCAACCTGATCAGCAACTGAACCTGGCCACGGAAACCGTCAACGCGCCTTTGGTGATGTCACCCTGGGAGCAGGACAGTGTGCTGGCCCCCATCCTGGCAGACATGCGGCATGCTGATCCTGCCCCGGCGAGGCATGTGGAAGCCATTGAGCAGGCCACCGTCCGCTTCCGTCAGCAGTGGCGGACTTTGTGGTCGCGTTTTGGCATGCAGGCGGCGGGGTTCAAAATGTACGATCAGACCCGCCAGGAGCTGCTTCAGGCGCTCCAGCCGCATCAGGAAAAAGTCATGCTGCCCAACGGCATGGACCCGATCTCCATGATTCGCCAGGGCATGATCGAGCCTTCACTGAACCCTGATTTGCTGAATACGCCGGCTGGCGCCCAAGCCCGCGGGCCAGCCGCACAGCAGCGCCGAGTCAATAAACTGGATCGCCCATTGATTGTGGTTGCTGCTCCCCGTTCCGGTAGCACCCTGTTATTTGAAACCCTGGCCAGGTCACCAGAACTCTATACGATTGGCGGTGAAAGCCATTATCTGATTGAGCGTATTGACAAGCTGAACCCGGAAAACCGCGATTTCGAATCCAATCGTCTGCATGCCGAAGATGCCGATCCGGAAACCATCCAGACCATCCGCGCCAGTTTTCTGGCGCGCCTGCATGACCGCAACGGCAATGCCGCCAAAGCGCACAATCGACCGGTGCGGATGTTGGAAAAAACCCCCAAGAATGCCTTGCGCATTCCGTTCTTCAACAAGGTTTTCCCGGACGCACAATATATATATCTGTATCGCCAGCCGCGTGAGAATATCAGCAGTATCATGGATGCTTGGCGTTCCGGAAAATTTGTCACTTATCCCGATTTACCCGGCTGGGACCATGAGCTGGCCTGGTCGTTGCTGTTGATTTCCGAATGGCGGCGGTTGAACAAAAAAGCGGTCGAGGAAATCGCCACGCAACAGTGGCTCAGCGCACACAATGCGATGCTGGATGCGTTGCAACAGATTCCCAGCGAGCGAATCTGTGCAGTCAGTTATGAGCAGTTGATTGCCGCGCCCGAACAGCAGGTCAAACGCCTGTGCCAGTTTGCCGGTGTGGCCTGGGATCAGTCGCTGGAACAGGGCCTGGCGTTATCCCGGCATACCCTGACCAAACCCGACCCGGACAAGTGGAAGAAAAACGAACCCGAGCTCAAACGGGTATTGCCTGCCACCGAGGCAACCCAGCAACGCATCACTGAGTATGCCAGAGCCCTGGATCGGACCTTTCAGCCGGCCCCGACTGCACAAACACGGCGGGCACAGCCCGGACCCATGCAACCTGATCCTAATGCGCCATTGGCCAGCGTGCACACGTCCAATATTCCCAATATGCTGGAAAAAGCCAATTTCTCGATGCTGGTCACCACCTATCAGGCCGGCCGGCTCATCGTTGCGCGTCCGGATAATGGCAAACTCAATACCCATTTTCAGATGTTTGATAAACCGATGGGAATGGCCGCTGATCGTGGCCGTATGGCGGTGGGCACCAGTCATCAGATTCAGTTTTTCCGTAACATGCCCAATGTAGCCAAAAAGCTGGAACCGATCGGCAAATACGATGCCTGCTACCTGCCCCGTAACACCCACGTCACCGGCGATATAGATATTCACGAAATGTGCTGGGCGGGCAAGGACCTGTGGTTTATCAATACCCGCTTTTCATGCCTGTGCAGCCTGGACCCTGAATACAGCTTCGTGCCGCGCTGGCGCCCGAAGTTTATCTCCGCACTGGCCCCGGAAGACCGCTGTCACCTGAATGGTCTGTGTCTGGTAGAGGATAAACCCAGATATGTTACTGCCCTGGGCACCGCCGATACTCCGCAGGGCTGGCGCGCCAGCAAGGCCGATGGGGGGGTATTGATCGATATCGACAGCAATGAAATTATCTGCCAGGGGCTGTCCATGCCGCATTCACCACGCTGGTATCAGGGCAAACTGTGGGTCCTGGAATCGGGTAACGGCAGCCTGGCCACAGTGGATATCGAGACTGGCAAACTGGAGACGGTAGGCCTGGTGCCCGGTTTTACCCGCGGTATCGACTTTGCCGGCGATTACGCCTTTATCGGCCTTTCCCAGGTGCGAGAAAGCGCGATTTTCAGTGGTATTCCGATTACCAAGCGCTTGAAAGAGCGCACCTGCGGCGTATGGGTCATGAATATCAAAACCGGTCAGACTGTGGGCTATCTTAAGTTTGAAGGCGCGGTGCAGGAGATCTTTTCCGTGCAGTTGCTGGCCGGGATTCATTTTCCGGAAATTCTGGAACCGATGAACAAACTGCTGTCCAGTTCGTATGTCTTGCCGGATGCCGCACTGCGTGAGGTTCCGCAGGCCCAGCGCACCATCACGCCGGCCAATCCGTCCAGTCCTGGCGCTGAATGAGGCAGCTATGAACACCCCCAGAGATAACGGTCAAAATCGCACCTCAGAGCAGACCCAAACCCAGACTGATGGCAATGAGGACGGCAACAGCCAAACTCAGGGCCAGCTGGAACAGAGCGGTCACTTTGGCGTGCCGGTGTATTCAATTATGGTGCGCGAATTTGAGCAGCATCAGCAGGCCTTGATTGATTATCTGACCAGGCTGCGGGAACAGGATGAAGGCGTGCATCGCAGCAATGTGCGCGGCTGGCATTCCAACGAAGATCTGTTTATGCAGGACAACCCGCATATCCATTGGATGTGTAGCAAAATTCAGAACATTGCCCGCATCGCGGCCAAACATTTCCACGGCGAAACGCGCCCGGGCTATCCCGAACTGGCCGCCTGCTGGGGCAACATCAGTGATACCGGCGCCTGGAACGCGCCGCATCAGCATCTGCCGGCGGACTGGTCCGGCGTGTTTTACCTGGAGGCGGAAATTGACCAGCCGGAACAGCCCGCGGGTGCGATTCGCGAGGGTGACCTGATGTTTTTCAACCCGCTGCCGATGGGTCGGCGATTTGACCGCCCTACCACCATCAGTTATCGGCCAGTCAACGGTAAGCTGTTGATTTTCCCCGCTTACGCTACCCATATGGTCGCGCCACACTACCGCGCGGAACCACGCATTTCGGTGTCTTTCAACCTGTTCTGGCGCAACCCCAAACAGCAAAAACCCGAACGATCAGCAAGCTAGCCTGTAGGAGCGCACCCGGGCGCGATCAACCTCACCACCAATCAATACCAGCGCCTTATTTAGATCGAGATGGTCGCGCCCGGGTGCGCTCCTACATATCTTACTATTCATTATCTTGCTTATGTGATAGAGCTATGCTGTTGGAATAATTCATAATTTTATGCGTATTGGTTACCATTTGCGATTAAAAATGGGTTAGAATTGCGTGAATTTAGCGTCAACGCGCACCTTCATAAATAATAAATAAGACTATCCGGGAGTCAGGTTTTGAGCAGATTGCATATCCAGATTGGTGAAAACTCCATCAATCCTATCGCTATTCCTCGTAATTCACTGTCGCAGGCCATTACCCATTCGTTGGGCGAGAGTTATTGCCAACCGGTCAGACGCGCGGGCAATCTGCCCACCGCGATGCTGGTCAGCTCGCTGGTCACGGTTGCGGGTATTGCCCAGGCCGATGTGTTTGAGGTGTATAACCTGGACGACGCCGGCCCCGGCAGTCTGCGCCAGGCCGTGATGGATGCGAATGCCAACCCCGGTCCCGATGGCATACGTTTCAATAACGGTCTGAATGGCACCATTATGCTGACCACTGGTGAAATCGATATTGATGACAGCGTGGCCATTCAGGGTCCCGGTGAAACGGTCATTACCATCGATGCCAATTCAAGCTCACGAATTTTTGATGTACAGAACAGCGAGGTCTCCGGGTTTACCGAGATCAGCGATCTTACCCTGAGCAACGGCTACTATTACGACAATGGTGGCGCCATTCGCGCCAACCAGCAAAATACCCGGTTGAGCCTGCGCAACGTCACGATCAATAACAGCACCAGCGGCAACGGCAGCGGCGGAGCGCTGTACAGCAATGGCGTATTTGTCGATATCAGTGATTCCACCTTCGACGATAACCGTGCCAACAACTCAGACGGCGGTGCGGTAGCTGTCAATGGCGGCGGACTTAGCATCAGCGGCAGCGGCTTTACCTACAATTACAGCAGTAACGATGGTGGCGCGGTCTCAGCGCAAAATATCAACAGTGTTGTGATTGACTCTTCCGAGTTCATGGACAACAGCTCAGGCGGAAACGGGGGAGCAATCGAACTCGATGATGTTTATGTTAATGCGCTGATCGCCAACAGTACCATCAGCAATAATACCGCCGATTATGCTGGCGGGGTCAGCGTTTCGGGAACCGCTGCCGGTGCTGTTGTAGAAATCAATAACACCACCATAAGCAACAACAATGTCGAATATGGTGGTGGTGGTGGCATTGCTGCCGAGGATGGCAATTTAAGCATTCTCAACAATAGTGTTATCAGTGGCAATACTGCCCAGGAAGGCGGCGGCGTGCGCTTCAATAGCGATAGCCGGGCTGATCTTTTGCGTATTGAAGACAGCAATATCGACAACAATTCAGCGACTGAAGGCTATGGCGGCGGTATCCATTTCTATGCCGATGAACCTAGCCTGCTGATTCGCAACAGTTCGGTCAGTGGCAATGAAGCTGAGAGCGGTGGCGGAGGCGGTATAGCGGTTTACTATGACGGTGGTGCCGGCACCCACTATGGGTTTATCACCATTCAGAACAGCGTCGTTTCCAATAACACCGCCAGTAATGAAGGCGGCGGTCTGATGCTCGAAGTGGATGATATTCATCAGGCCATTTTGATTGAAGACAGCGACTTTATCGGCAACTATGCGGGTGATGACGGCGGCGGTCTGCATTTTTACTTTGATGACGGCCTGTACACCAGCCTGGTCATCCGCAATACCACCATCGCCGACAATCAGGCCAGCGAAGGTGGTGGCATGTGGCTGTACGACGATGACGGCTACAGCGTGAATATCGACAATGTTACCTTCTCAGGCAATACGGCGGAAGCAAGCGGCGGTGGTCTGTGGCTTTATTCCGATGACGGTGCACCGCTGATCAAAAACAGCACCTTCTCCGATAACAGTGCCGGTGAATATGGCGGCGGCCTATTCCTGACCCATGAAGATGGGGAAGCACTGATCGATAACAGCACCATTACCGGCAACTATGCCTACGGTGGCGGTGGCGGTGTCTACAACGCTGACAGCGGCCTGCAGATCCGCGGCAGCATTATTGCCAATAACACCACCTACGAAAGTAACCCGGATCTGGGTGGCACTGATCTGTATGTGGAATTCAGTCTGATTGAAGACCCGGACGGTATCAGCCTGGATCAGAACAACAACAATATTTTTTACGCCGACCCGATGCTGGGTCCGCTGGCCGACAATGGCGGCCCTACCATGACGCATGCCCTGATGACCGGCAGCCCGGCGATTGATGCCGGCCTGAACGCGGCAGCCAGCGCTAATGATCAGCGCGGCACCGGCTTTGCCCGCATGGTCGGCCTGCAGACTGATATGGGTGCGGTAGAATCAGCCACCGACGCAGCTTTGAGCTTCCCGGCCGCGACCCGAACCGTCACCAATCTATACGATAGCGGTCCCGGCAGTCTGCGCCAGGCCGTTTATGACTCAAACAACACCTATGGACTGGATGTCGTTGAATTTCAGGCAGGCCTGTCCGGCACCATTACGCTGACCTCCGGTGATATTGATATTAACGATGATATCGTTATCAATGCACCTGTCCCCAGTGTGATTACCGTCAGTGGTGGCTTTGTTGCTCCGGAGCCGGTCCGTGGCGAAGGCGGTGCATCGCGTATTTTCAGAATCTATAGCGGCGGAAAGCCACAGCGCGGCAATCTGGGCGATCCCTATTACAATCTGCTGTCGGTTGACATCGTCGGTTTGACCATAACCGACGGTTATACCAGTGAGAGTGGCGGCGCCATTTATTCCAATAATGCCGAACTGACCGTTCGCGACAGCCTGATCACCAACAGCCAGGCTTATGCGGGTGGCGGCATCGCCCAGTATGATGGCGTGCTGCGGGTTATCGACTCCACCATCAGCTACAACACCGCTAACGGCTATGAGGGTGGCAATGGCGGTGGTATTTCTGTGGACGACTATTCCGGTTATTTTGGCAACAACGTCACCACCGGTGCGCTGGTGGTACGCAATAGCACCATCGATAATAATTCCGCCAACTACGGCGGCGGGGTGCATATTGATGACGGCGCCATTCTGGCCATCGACAATGGCACCATTTCCAATAACAGTGGCAGCTATGGCGGCGGCGGCATTCTGATCGAGAACCTGACCAACTCCGCCGGCATCAGCAACTCCCTGATCACTGGCAATACCACCGGTGGAGATGGTGGCGGCATTCATGTTGACGAATTGCAAGGCTATAGCGACAGCCTGACGCTGGATAACACTACGGTCAGCTACAACACGGCAATGAATGAAGAAGGCCGGGGTGGCGGTATATTCATCGGCGAAGAGGGTTCACGGCTGCATATCGTTAACAACAGTCTGATCGATAACAACAGCGCTTATCAGGATGGCGGCGGCATTGCATTTTACGCCGACCAGGATGGTACCGCGTTGTCCATTGTTGACAGCACCATCAGCAACAACACCTCCATGTATGGTGATGGCGGTGGCGTGCTGCTGGATGCGCAGTACGCTTCACTCAATATTGTTAACAGCACTTTTTCCGGCAACAGCGCGGAAAACTATGGTGGTGGCCTGGCGGTGAGTGGTAATCGTTATGAGGCCATCAATATTATTGACTCCAGCTTTACCGCCAACTCGGTAGGCGAAGGCATCGGCGGCGGTATCGCCATGACGCTGGCGGATGTCAACGCCCCGATCCGAATCCACAATACCCGGATCACCAACAACACCAGTGATGGTAATGTGGGTGGCCTGCTGTTATCGACTTATCAGAACAGACGCAGTGTTGATGGCTCTGTGCGGGGCGGCGACTACGGCTTCTACAGCAGTGTCAGCATTTCCGACTCCGTGATTGCCGGCAACAGCGCCGATGATGATACCGGTGGTATGCGCTTCGTCGACCCTGAAGGCAATTATGCGCTGACCATCGATAACACCACCATCTCCGGCAATACCGCCAGCACCGGCAATGCTGGTGGCATTTATGCCTATTCCGAAGATGGCTCCATACTCATTCGCAACTCCACCATCTCAGGCAATATGGCCAGTGAAGGCGACGGTGGCGGAATCTTTTCGCCAGGCGCGGACAGCATTTTCATTGCCAGCAGCACCATTGCCAACAACACCGCCAGCCGCTATGGGGGTGGCATCTATGCTGATATCGAAATTTACCTGCGTGGCGGCAATGCCTATAACGTCACCATCGGCAGTTCCATCATCGCCGGCAATACCTCCGGTTCGGGCAATGCCAATCTGGCTGGCGAAGGTGGCAACTTTGGGGTGCTGTTCAGCCTGATAGATGATGACGCCGGTGCTCCGATTAGTGACGACGGCTTTAATATTTTGAATGCCGATCCCTTGTTGGGCGCACTGGCCAGTAATGGTGGACCAACCCAGACCCACGCGCTGATGGCCGGCAGTCCGGCGATCAATAGCGGTCTGAACTTCGCCGCCGCGGTCGATGATCAACGCCTGAGCGGCTTCCCGCGCACCATCGGCACACAAACCGATATCGGTGCATTTGAAGCCACGCCCAATCCCAATCTGGCCGTCAGTTTGACCGGCAGCCCCATTCCCGAACCCGGTGGCATGGGTACCATTGATGCTCTGTTGACGGAATCAGCCGGCATCTCGTTGTTTGTTGATTTGAGCTTCTCGGGCGTAGCCATTCTGGATACCGACTTCAGCGTCGACAGCGATACGCTGTTTATTCCGAATGACGGCAGTCTGATGTCACAGGCTCCGGCCACCATCACCGGCATTGATGACAATATCAGTGAAGGTGACGAGCCCTTCAGCGTGGACCTGCTACAGGTACCGTCAAGCACCCTGGGTGGTCTTCCTCAGCTTAACGGTGTGATCGAAGACGACAAAGGCGTGCCCAGCGTCACCCTGTCACTGGCAGGTGATCCGATCGCTGAAAACGGCGGCATGGCGACCATTACCGCCACCCTGTCCAATCCGAGCACGCAGAACATCACCGTCAATCTGGCATTTTCCGGTGCCGCCGATATGAGCGACTTCACTGCACCAGCCAGCATTGTCATCCCGATGGGTATGACCTCGGCGGACATCATGCTGACGGCTGTGGATGATGCATTGGATGAGCCCGACGAGCAGGTGCTGGTGGATATCGATACCGTGACCAACGGCGTCGAAAACGGCGTACAGCAGGTCAGCACCACCATCACTGATGATGATGAACCACCACTGGTCAGCCTGGATGTCTCGGCGTTGATGGTAAACGAAGGTCAGACTTCGCAAATCATCGTCAGCCTGAATACGCCGTCCGGCCAGGATGTCACCGTGCAGCTCGGTTTCTCCGGCACCGCGGTGATGCCCGATGATTACACCGTGGATACAGACATGGTGCTGATCCCCGCTGGTCAGACCTCGGGCATAGCGACCATTAACGCGGTCGATGATGGTATCAATGATCCGGATGAAACCATTATTGTGGATATCATCGGCGTGACCAACGGTACTGAAGATGGCGAACAGCAATCAACGGTTGATGTGGTCGATGGCCAGGTTGTACCTGAAGAACCGATCGAAGTTCCCGCCATGACCGCCTTCGGTAAATGGCTGATGGCACTGCTGTTGCCGCTGGCCGCATTGATCGGTCTGCGCAAGCGCCAAACGAAATAACGATAAGATAGCAAGGCATCTGACCCGGGCGCTGCCCGGGTTTTTTTTGCTTGTTACATAGTCATCTGTTTATCCGCTTAGTGCATTGTCGGCTGACGTAGGTCGGAGCAGGCGCAGCCGTAATCCGACAGCGGAAACATCAACACAAGGCAAACGCTTCATGCGAGTGCATTGTCGGCTTACAAGCCTATGGCTCTAAGCCGAGCTACATTTTCGTAAGGCTTTCTTGCTAGACTTGATCTGCTGAAATGACTACCGGGAAATTAATCATGCCGCCACGCTGGATATCACTACTGCTTTTCGCCCTGACGACTCAGTTATCTGTGGCTCAACAGCAGCCGTTATCGGCGGATCAGATCCATGCCCTGACTGATGAACACGCCTATCAGGCTCTAAGCCTGTACCGCGAATACCTCAGCCTGCCCAACGATGCCAATTTTCCGGAAGATATTGAACGACTGGCGACATGGCTGGAACCCCAGTTTCAGCAGCGTGGTTTTAAAGTCACGCGGATCAACACGCCCGGCAGCCCCTTATTGCTGGCCGAACGCTCATCACCGCAGGCTGAAAAAACTGCACTGATCTATCTGCAGGCGGACGGCCAGCCGGTTGATCCGACTGCCTGGGACCAGCCTGACCCGTTTACCCCGGTGATGAAAACCCTGGATGGCAGCGGTGGCTGGCAGATCATTCCGTGGCCCAATCAGGATGTTGAGTTATGGCCGGATTGGCGGGTGTTTGCCCGTTCCGCTTCGGATTCCAAAGGCCCCAATATTCAATTTCTGACCGCATTGGATAATCTGGCGGCAGCCGGTGTTGATCCCGCTTTTAATCTCAAGGTGATTATTGACCTGGAAGAAGAACTGGGCTCACCCAACCTGCCCGCGGCAGTCCAGGCCAAGCGTGAATTGCTGGCGGCCGATATGCTGCTGATTTTCGATGGCCCGCCACATGCTTCCAACCAGCCAACGCTGGTGTTTGGCGCCCGTGGTATCGCGACCATAACGCTGACTGCCCATGGACCCAAAGTCCCTCAGCACAGCGGCCATTACGGTAACTACGCACCGAATCCCGGTTTTCACCTGGCCCACATCCTGGCGTCGCTCAAGTCACCCGATGGTCGGGTGCTGGTCCCGGGTTTTTATGACGGCATTGAGCTTAGCGATGAGGTGCGCAAAGTCCTGGACGCCGTGCCCGATGACGAAGCCGCTATCCAGCGTGAGCTGGGCTTTGCCCGGCCCGATGCCGTGGCCGGCACGCTACAGGAGGCACTGCAGTATCCGTCCTTGAATATCCGTGGTCTGGGTGCCGGCTGGATCGGTGCGCAGGCCCGTACCATCATTCCGGCCAGCGCAACCGCCGAGCTGGATATCCGGCTGGTCAAGGAAAGTGACCCGGAGCGCCTGATCCGATTAATTCGTGAACATATCGAAGCCCTGGGTTACCGCGTCGTCAACCCGCCGCCCAGCGACCGGCAACGCCAGGCACATCCGCGGCTGATCAGTTTTGACAGCACTATCAGCTACGCTGCCTTCCGCACCGCTTTCGACTCCCGACCCGGCCGCCTGACCACCGCCGCGCTGCGTCATCTATATGGGCATGATCCGATCCGAATCCGCACCGCCGGTGGCTCGATTCCCATCTCGCCATTTGTGGAAACACTGGGAATTCCGGCAGTGGCCGTGCCAACGGTGAATATCGACAACAACCAGCACAGCCCCAATGAGAATTTGCGGATGGGGAATTTTATCGAAGGCATTGCGATCATTACCGCGGTGCTGACGCAGCCCATTGACTAAATGAATTACATCAGCACTGCATGTGTGTCCCTTAATTTACCAGCACACAGTAACGCCCTGCTCTGCTCGTAAATTCAGGCTAATCTTGATGGGCAAACAGCAACTGACTTAACATTAAATCAATTTCCGCCGCGTCGGTCCTGGTCACCAGCAATGTCTGCTCGTCATTGCTCATCGCCATGGTGATTCCGATCGCCGTCGGTACAAACCCGGTCAATTGGTTGGGCTCACCGCCCGTTACAGCCATTTTCCAGATACCCCGAGAGTCAGCATAAACAATGCTCTCATTGACCACCAACCAATGATTCCAGGAGTCCAAGCTGAACCCTGGGACGATCGGTTTTTGCTGCAAAGTGTCCAGCTGCACACTGAAAATCCCGTCCATCGCTGGCCTGGTATACAACACCTGACCACCGCGGCTGACCTGAACACGGTTGGCTGATACCGTTCCAATCCGGCGCCTGGCATGACCAGCAGCAACCAGGCTTGCTGCCCACAGTTCCGAGGTTTCCGGCGTGTCCTGGATATACAATAAACGCAGACCGTCCGGATGATAAACCGCGTTGTAAGCATGCTCGCCGGCCCAGTTAATCACGCGCACCAGCTCGCCCTGGCTGGTCAGCTCATGTAATTGACTGCCCTGTTCGCCATAGACGCTGACAATCAGCCGCTCACCGTCGGGTGACCAGGCGGGCCGCGCTACCCGGGCGTCAGCAACGCTATAGGCAATATGTGCTCCCGAGCCATTCGAATTGGCCAGCCACAGTGAATCTACCCCGGTGCGGTTGGAGCAAAAGGCCAGCGTACTATTGTCAGGAGAAAATACCGGCTGGTTATCATAACGGTTGGATACGATTAAAGGTTTCGGGTCACTATCGCTGTGCAGCTTAAGCGACCAGATATTCGCCTGATATTGCCATTGTTCGTAAACCAGTTGATTCAGTCGCAGGTTATACACTGGATTTCTTGCCCGTCTGGCGCCCAGGTAGCTGACCTCCAGAGTGTCTAATCGCAACAGCCATAACGCCTGAAAGGCCTGTTTATCCGACGCATAGACAAGCCGATGAATATCCACCCAGTCATGGCCATTAACCAGTTGCTGATCAAACGTTAATCGCCTGGCAGCATGCAGGACTCCATCAGCGGCATTGAGCTCAAGCTGGTATAACTCGCGAATGATCTGGTTGCCGCGGGTGAATGATACATACCGATCATCCGGTGAAAATCTGGCGCCGCTGTCGGTGTGTTGCGGATTATCCGGATGGGTCAAAACCTTGCTCTGCATGCTGGCCAGATCCAACAACGCCAAGCCGACACCAACAGGCGCGTCATAGGAATAAACCAGCCGTCTGCCGTCGTGTGACCAGGCAATGGTCGTTGCCGGGTTGTTCCAGCAACTGCCGATCGGCTCACTCCGCCGGGTCTGAATCGTGAATAACATCACGCTGCAGCCATCGGCTTGACGGTACAGATAAGCCACTTGAGCCTGATCCGGCGAAAAAACCGGTGATTCCAGGTATCCGGAACCCTTAATTAATAGCTGATGAGTACCCGGTTGATTATCGCCCAGATAGATATCGCTACCCCCCGGTTTATTCCTGACATAAAGCAATTGCCTGCCATCAACGGAAATATCCGCGGACCGTTCGATACCCGGTTGACTGGTATAGTTGATTGCCGCGCGAGTTGGATCGTTTGCCGTGACATTATCGGAGACCTGATCAGAATTAAACCCGGATGGCTGTAGCCAGATGAACAGCAGCACTGCCAATAATCCGAGCCCCAGGAACGCGCTCCAATAGTTTGTCCGTTGACTGCTTGCTGGGTGTTCCGCTGAGGCCGGGCTGATCAACGCCGGTTGCTGTAATAACCGGTAACCCTTGCGTGGAATCGTTTCAATGTAACTGGGTTGACGGGCATCATCGTCCAGAGTCTGGCGCAATATGGCAATGCTGCGTGACAACACTTCATCATTGACAAATTCGCGTTCCCAAACCTCGGATAACAGACGTTCACGACTCAGCATTTCCAATGGGTGGGCCGCCAAATAGCACAGCAATTGAATCAATTGTGGCTGAAGCCTGTGACTTTGATGCTGGTCAGACACCCGGTTGAGTTCAGGCTCAATCAGCCATTCTCCCAATTGGAACACTTGCCTCGTCAGGTCCGTTTTTAATCGATCAATCACCGTTCTATCTGTACCTTAAGCACACCTGTGAGTATAGCCAATATCACCTCCACAACGGCAGATTATAGCTTTTCCACAAGCATAAATAATTGATTTGAAAATGAAATTCAAAAAAGGAGAAAAAACAGAGAATTATCACAGGCATTCCGACGACGATAGACGGACAGTGGGTCTTAATTGCTGGAGAATTGATAATGCACGGACTTTTAAGATTGACCCTGAGCCTTGGCTTGCTCAGCCTGATAAATGCCTCAGTCAACGCCCAGACCCTGGGGGACCCCAATTGTGGAACGTTGTTGCTGGTCAGCGGGTTTAACTCAAATAACGTAAAGATTTACGATGGCTGTGATGGTCAATTTATCCGCAATCTGGACAATACCGGAGCACTTGCGGGTCCGCAGGCCATTGTAGAAGCACCGGATGGCGATTTGCTGGTGGTCAGTGAGGGAAACCATCGAGTGGTGCGTTTTGACCGGCGGACCCTGGAATTTTCCGCTGTGGTGGTAAACCAAAGCAGCGGTTTACTGGATCCGACCGGCGCTGCCGTGGATGCCAATGGCAGCTTGTATGTTGGCAGTTTTTCCCAGCACCTGGTGCGCAGGTTTGACTCGGCGACCGGCCAGGATCAGGGGGTTTTCGTGCCCGCCCAGACCGCCGGTATTCTGGGCATTGATGCCGGCATGCAATTTGACTCCAGTGGCAACCTGAATATTCCTGGTTTTGACAGCAACACGGTGTTACGCGTCAACGGCCAGACCGGCGCGGTGCTAAGCAATTCCATCCCGGCAGGCAGCGGTGGACTGAATGCGCCGCGGGTGGTGGCGTTTTCACCCAACGGTCAACGCATGCTGGTTTCCAGCTGGCGCAGCAATCAGATTCTGGAGTATGCCGCGGACAGCGGTGCTTTTGTTGGTCAATTTGGTCCCTTGCTGGGTGGCGTTACCGGCATTGCTTTTGGTCCTGACAATGTACTTTTCGCCACCGATAGCCAAAGCAATAGTGTGGTGCGCCTAAATGCTAACACGGGTGTGTTTATCGATACGCTGGTCCCATCCGGCAGTGGCGGTCTGGATGGTGCAACGTATATTTTTGTACTGCACAAACCAGACAGCATGGCTGATACCACACCCCAGCAATTCTGGCTGACCGGCCTGGGGGAGATTGTCGATAATAACCGTGTTGTTATTCAGACCATGCGCTTTACCACCGGGGGCGCATTTGGTGATGGCTTTGATGCAGCTCAAATACAACGGCATATCTGGGGTTCTTTTGAAATCCTGTTCGACGCCTGCGACAGCGGTCTGATGAACTATACGGGAGATATTGAGCCCAGCGGTTTATTTGGCGGTGGCGGTTATCGTATCACGCGCCTGCTGCCCAATGCGCCGGGTGACAGCTGCCTGGTTCAGGGGTTTAACAATGTGACCAATGGCGACTGGATATCCGGTACCTGGGCCGGTGTTCCGGAACGCTCGGGTGAGGGTTTTTTTATTGACGCCGCCAATAACAGTCAAGTCGCGGTCGCCTGGTTTACTTATATGCCGGTGGGGTTTGTGTTCCCGGATGAATAGCCGGGCTGTTGCCCAGGCCGGAAAGCAAGACCAGGGCAACAGCTGATAAGCAACCAACGCTGTTAAGGAATCAGGATATCCTCGAAGCCATCCTGAAAGAATTCCTCGTCCAGTTCGCCACAGGCATCAAAACGGAATGAACCAAAACGCGTACTGGAAGTAGTGGTTTCGTTGTATTCGGTACTTAGATAAAAGGTGCAATCATCATCCGGGTCGACGGTGACAGAAGCATAATCACCCCAGCGACCGGTGGTGCTATTCGGTGCGCTGCCCTCTATCAAGCTAAACTCACCGCGCGGCAACGTGCCGGAAGGGTCATCCACCAGGCGGCCAGAGTAGCGGATACTGGGGAACACACCGGTTACCGGATCAGTGGCACTGACTCCCATCAGAATATTGCCTGATTGATCCATGCCGATGCTTGGCAGCCATCGATTGGTGGTGTCACCCAAGGCATAAATACCCTCTTGTTGCACTGTCCAGCCTGCTGTGGCAACACCGGGGTCACGCTGCATCACAAACCAGCGTGCACCATGCAGATCATTGCCATCAACATCCACGGTGAAACTGCCCACCATCACCTGTTGATCGTCAAAGCTGCGATATTGCACCCGCCACATAATTGGTTCGGCTACCGAATCCAGTATTATGCCGCTGCCTGGCTGATCGACACAATTAAAGTTAAAAGTCCCGCATAAATCCGAATCAAACTCCGCTACCGGAATCAAAAATGGACCGGAAAAAGTGCTGTTGGCGGGTGTTTCAAAATCGACGCTGAACTCAAAATAATCGATAAAGTCCGCGTTGGGATCAACGCCTGTGGTGTTATGCACCTCATCATCACGATGACGCAGCAAGATGCCTGGTGCACCATCAGGCGGCAGACTGGTGCCATCCAGATCGGCGGGTTGCAGCAACTGGAAGTTAAAACCACCCAATTCCGGTAGTGATACAAATACCTGTGCCGGACGTGCCGGGTTACCCAGAATCATATTGTCGCGATCCAGGGCATAGTTGGTGCGCCCGCCCATAAATACATCGTTGACACCAACATAATAAGCATCCGGCCAGACACCCACTTTAAAATAATCAGGCAAGGTTCCCGATGCGGAGATAAACTCATAAACAAACCAGTTACCGGTGGTCGGATCAGTTTGCTCGGATACATAAAAACAGATCGAATTACCGGTGAATTCAGAGATCACCCAGCGATCGGCCAGTTGATCAAAGTTAATCACCGGGTCGCCGATACCACCACCACAGCCGGTCCCGCTGCCCGCGGCCAGGTCAGATAACTCAAATGTCAGTTCCTCTACACCGGTGATCTTGTCAAAGATTCTAACCGGGGTGGCATTCACTACCTGGATATAAAATTGTCGCCCAACATCCGCAATCACATCCGATGGGCTGCCACTTTGGGCAAAGCCATCCTGATTCAGAATCGGGTTTTCGATCCCGCCGCCATCAATTGGCCCCGCCACCGCTAACTGTGCCGCAAGCAGTGGGTCCAGATCAAAACCACGCGGCGCGGGGTTGGTCACAATACCGCTTTGAGGGGGCGTCTGTTGGCGTGGCGGCTTGAATCGAATGGGATCGCCAGGCTGCCACAGACTGACTTCAGGCAAGCTATACATATCTACACTGACCCTGGCGGGTATCACTGTTCCGCCAATGGTTTGCGCGCCTTGAATGACCGGGGGCTGGTTACCTGGTGTTTGCGCACTGACGATAATGGCGGCCAACCCGGCAACCACTGCTAAAGCCAATCGTGAAGTGCCTTGAATGAAAGCTTGTGACATGGTTTTATCCTTAATTGAGATGGTTTTATCCTTAAAATCTACTCTGAATCATCAGCAACTCAGTACATGGTTTCGAACCATGCCTGCTTAAAGATTCCGCAACCGCGAAACGCAAGACCTTGGATTATATCGTTTTTATTCCGCTGATGTGCTGACACTGATCGTCAGCGGCAAACCACTCAGCGCAATACCCATCTGGCCAAAGCGGGCACCACGCCCAAAGTGAACAAGGTTGAAACCAGCAAACCGGAAATAATCGTCCACGCCATAGGTGGCCACAATGTGCTCTGAGTTGCCGTCAGTGGCAGCAGACCGGCCACGGTGGTGGCCGTGGTCAGTAACACCGGACGGGTGCGGCGGGCCACCGCTTCAATGATCGCAAGCCGCAGGTTTTCGCCATCCTGCAGATGTTGATCCACCACATCCAGCAGCACGATGGCGTTATTGACCACGATCCCGATCAAGGCGATCACCCCCAGCAAAGCCATAAAGCCAAACGGATACCCGGTCAGCAACAGACCTGGCACCACCCCGGCCAGTGCCAGCGGTACGGTAACCAGAACCAGGCCGACCCGGCGGAAGGAGTTGAACTGCAGCAACAGAAAAAACAGCAGTAGAATAAGACCCAGCGGCAAGGTACTGAACAACGCACTGTTGGCCTGTCCGGAGGAACGCTGCGCGCCCCCGGCGGAAATTTTCACGCCCGGCGGCAGGGGTGTCTGTTGCAGACGGCGCTCCAGCTCCGCATACACTCCAGCATAGGTCACCCCATCCAGCAATTCACTGAATACGGTGCTGGAGGGTTGCAGATTAAAATGATGCCTGACCGCCGGCTGCCAGATCAATTCGGGCTCGCTCAAACCCAGTATCGGCAACCGGGTTGCACCATCCGTGCTCCAGCTTTGCACCGCGGCTATCTGGTCGGCGGGAAAGTACTCGCCGCGGGCTGAGCGCAATACAATCGGCATCGGGTCACGTTCGGCCCGGAAGGTACCAATCCGCAAACCCTGGCTCTGGCGGGCCAGACTTTGACCAATCAGTTCCCGCGTGACACCGGCCGGTTGGGCCCGGCGGTCGTCAACGTTGATACGCAGCGTGGGTACCCCGATCCCCATGTCATGACGGACGTCCACCGTGCCGTCGATATCCCGCAGGATTCGCGTGACCTGCTCAATGCCTTCACGCAGCGTACTCCAGTCGTCCGCCAGCATCCGCACTTCCACCGGCGCTGGTGTCGGCGGCCCCTGCTCCAGCCGGCGTGGCACCAGCTGCACCTGCGGCCAGCGGCTGTCATTCTGAGCGCGCACCCAGTCCGATAGCGGTCCGATATCACTGACATCGTCGGCCTGTACGATAACCCGGCCCAGATAGGGCGAGCGCGGCGTCTCATTCAGGTTGTAATAGAACTTGGGTCCACTATTGCCGGTGAAGGTATAAGTCTGCTGGACACCGGGCTGCGTGCGCATTTCATTGGCCAGTTGCAGGGCAAACGCGGTGGTTTCGCTGATCGGCGTGCCTTCCGGATAATACACATCCACAATAAACTGGTTACGGTCGGTATCCGGGAAGAAGTTGCGGCTGACGCCGCCACTCAGAATCGCCGCCAGCACCAGAAACCCGACCGCGCCCAGCAATACCACCGGCGAATAATCCACCGCCAGCCGGCCAACACTTCGAGCCTGTCTGCCCAGCCACTCATTGGCCCGCTGCGGAATCGTTTTGCGGGCTTTCGGCGGACTTAAAAACCACCCCGCCATAACCGGGGTGACCATCACCGCGTACACGTAGCTGACCAGCAGCATCAAAATAATCATGCTGGGCACCGCGCGGGTAAAATCCGCGGTATCTCCCCTGGCCAGTACCATCGGAATAAATACCGCCACGGTGGTGCCCGTGGCCGCTCCCAGGGGACCGGCCAGTTCACGCACCGAACGCCGGGCCGCTTGCGGCCGGGGGATGTGCCGATCGATATGCCACTGAATGTTTTCCGCCATCACGATCGCGTTATCCACCAGCATCCCCAGCGCAATCACCATCCCGGCCACCGCCATCTGATGCAGCACGCCACCACCCAGGCTGTAGAGCGCCAGTGAGGTCAAGGTCACCAGCGGCACCATCAACGCCACCAGCAGGCCCATCCGCAGGCCCATGACCAGAAATAAAATGATCGCTACGATAAGTACCCCAACCAGCAGGTTACCGCCCAGCTCGCTTAAGCGCTCGTGCACCCGGTCCGGCTGAAAAAACAGCTCACTGATTTCCAGCGGTGCAAACAACGGCCGCAGTTCTTCTACCTGGGCACGTATCTGCCGGCCAAAAAATTCAGCATTCAGCGAATCGTTCTGACCGATGATACCCACCACCACCGCGCGCTGATTACCCAGCCAGGCGGTCTCCCGCGCCGGTTCGCGGGGCGTCAGGCGCACCTCGGCAATACTGGACAGCGGCAGGGTGACGCCATTGCCCAGGGCAATCGGTGTGGCCTGCAGAGCCGCCAGGTCGGCAAAATCGGTTTGCGGACGGATTTGCAGTTGCCGGCCGGCGGTATTCAGATAGCCCCCCGGCACCACCTGATTGCGGCCCTGCAATTGCGCCGCCAGCGCTGCTGGACTCAGGCCCAGGGTTTCCGCCTGAACATCATCATAGGCGATAGTGACCTGCTCATCGGTATGTCCGAACAGCCGCACCCTTGCCACCCCATTGACCGTTAACATCCGGTCACGCAGGCGTTCGGCGGCATCCTGCATGGCGATCTGATCATTCGAGCCGGTAATGGCCACCACCACCGTGGCGGCATCAATGATCCGATCATCAATCTGCACCGGCTGCGCGCCCTGCGGAAACCTGGCCTCCGCCCGTTGCGCCGCTATCCGGATACGATCCCAGGCGGTGTCGGTGTCATATACGCTTTGCTGCATCACCACCACCACCAGCGCAAAACCGGCCCGGATGGTGCTGCGCAGCTCATCCACGTATTCGACCTGCGCCAGTTCTTCTTCCAGCGGCTGGGTAATCAGGCGTTCAACCTGATCCACGTCGGCGCCCGGATAAGCCACGGTGACGAAGCCATAGCGATACGGGAAGGCCGGGTCTTCCTGCCGGTTCATATTAAACCAGGCGCTGATACCGACAATCGCCAGTAACAGCACGGTGGCCATTACCAGCCTTTTTTGTCCCAGTAACCTGGTCAGCTTGTTCATATCAGTGCTGTTGCGCGAGTGCGCCGTCTGACGGTGCCCGAAGATTTATTCGCTGGCCGTTGACCAGTGACATATGGCCGGCGGTAATCACCTGATCGCCGGCTTCCAGCTGGCTGCCGGCCGACACCTGGATGGCCACCTGGGTACCGGCAAAACCGATTACCTCAACCACCGTACTGACAGCGGTGCCCTGCTGCACCCGGTATACGCGCGGCGCGCCACCGATCGGATCAACTATGGCGCTCAACGGCACCTGCATAACATCCGGCCGGCGTTGTTCAAACTGCACGCTGACACGTTGTCCGGCGCGCGCCTGGGCGACGCCCGGATAACGCACCACCACCGGAAACAGACCGGTCAGCGGATCAGCCAAAGCGCCGATATCATAAACCTCACCAATGGTTGCCGTACCCAGTCCCAGAATGTCCACCGGCACCGGTTGATTTTCGCGCAGGTCCTTCCACACCGCGGTCGGCAATTCGAGCATGACTTCCATAACATCCAGGCCGCCCAGAATCAGCACTGTTTCACCGGCCCGAACATATTCCCCGACTTCAAAATTAACCTGACCGATCAGACCACCAAATGGCGCCGACAGGCGTGAGTCATCGACCCGGCCAGAATCACTGAGCAGTTGTGCCCGCGCCTGCCGAATCTGATCATTGAGTGATTCCAGCCGGGTCTGTTCCTCTTCCAGGGTCTGTTCACCTACCGCCCCTTCGGTAAATAAAGCCTGCAGCCTTTGCACATTGCGCTGCGCCTGTGTCTGCTCGGTCTGCAAGCGTGCCAGGGTCGCTTCAGCGGCCTGTTTGGCGGGCTCCAGATCAGGGTTTTCCAGCGCCGCGAGCAGATCGCCAGGGGCAACCTCATCACCAATGCGCACCGGGCGCAGCCGCAATACCCCACTGGATTGAAATGCCAGATCGGCCCGTTCAGCAGCCTGACTGACACCCGAGAACAGCATCGGCTGCACCAGATCAGCCCGCACTACCGGCGCCGCATCAACCAGTTGATCAGTTGCCTTGCGCGGTTCTGAATCGCTACCACATCCGCTCAGCAACGCCAGCAACACTAAACTCAGCAACAGTCTGCTCATGCCTTGGGTCCCTGTATGCCGTGCAACAGCACATCAATAAAAGTCTGCAGAAAAGCATCGTCCGGATCAGTGTCACCGGCAATCTCATCCCAGCTGGTGAACTGATGACGCGCCTCCATCCATTGCGTGATCGAACCAATGATCAAGGCCAGCAGATAGGCTGGCTGGACACGCTGATGGAAAATCCGCTGCTGCTGACCGGCACTGATCCGTTCCACAAAGCCGGTCACCAGTTCCTGCTTGAAACGTGAACAGGTCAAATCCTGCTCCAGTTCCGCGCGGGCCAGTAACTGCACCAGCGCGGGATCATCGCGCAGCAGTTCAAAGTACAGCCGGGTGGCTTCCAGAAACTGCTCCATATCCAGCTCGGTCCTGGCCAGAATCGCCTGCTGACGCTCCAGAAAACCCTGCATACGGCGCTGCTTGACCTGTTCCCACAACTCCGCCTTGGTGGAGAAGTGATGCACAATCAGGCTATTGGTGGTATCCGACCGGGTGGCGATCTCACGCATGCTGGTGGCGGCAAAGCCCTGCCGGATAAAACACTGCTCGGCAGCGTCCAGAATGCGAGTACGGGTGTCTTCGGCGACAGGTCTGGCCATGAGGTTGTTTCATTGATTTACTGACTGGTCAGTCTATTAACACCTTCGCCCATTGTCAATAAGCAGGAGCGATTGCTCCGTGAGTCTGCGCGCGCATTCGATCAGCCCGCGTTTCGGTGGTCCGATTCCGCCGCTGGCCAGCACTGCTTAAATGACTTCCAAATCCAAAGTTTTCGATTTATAGACACTGCCCTGTCATATACGCAGAGGTTTGTGAACTTATTGCTGTTTTTCCATTTCTTTCATTTTTTTATGCAAGCTCAAAGGCCTCGTTCTGGTCCAAGCTTCTTCAAGAATATTTCAGACACTCTTGTTTGGTGTCTTGCTTACCTCATCCTCCAGCCCGCGTTTTTCCAATGAGCAGTTGATCAAAGCTGCCTTCTACGCGATACGAAACTATCAAAAGGTATAAAGATAAGAACAAAATTCCGCCTAAAATCGCCAGCGGAGCCAATACCAAACCTAGAACCGAGAAGCTGTGCCGCCAGGCAATCCAAAGCCCGGAGAGCAGCAGGAAACCCATAAAGTCAGTATTAAACTGCCCAGGCCATGTCATTGCGCGTATGTCACCGAAAAAAACAGGCAGCAGGTTCCAACCATGATTGGCGCCGACCACGGCGGTGTAAGTTACAATTGCAATCAGCATGGTGATCATCAGAATTCGAAAGAACAACATAGATTTGCGCCGATAAAATGATTGATTGGAAACCGATCAGATCGGCTATCCGGTTGTGTCTGCATAACGTGCTCTTAAGAACAACAGCCGAGACACCATCGCCAGAAAGCCAATACTACCGGTGCATACGATGAGTAATAACCACAAATAAAGATGCATCCCAAGCCGCTTTGCCTGCGGCACGATCAAGAACCAACCGATGCCCACGGCAAGCAATAGATCAAAACTAATCTGATTGCCCCACAGGTTACGAGTATGTTCGGTCCAGAACCCGAAGGGCCCCTCGATAAGCACCGCCGAAATTGACCAGGCAAGAAACGCTACACTCAATCCAGCCGGGAATAACCAGCCAGCGTTTTGCGTCGCATCATCGCGATACGCATGTATAACTGCAAATAGGATAAAGCCGCCAAAGGCGAGGAAGGGAAGAATTTTGATGAAGGCCATTTCAATAGTCCTCTGCTGATATTGAGTTTGCGCATATTGTAGCAAGTGCTACATAATAGTTTATTGTAGCATGTGATACAAGAAAAACATAAGCAGGAAAACGATAGATGTAACAACCGTCATTAAGCTAATGGCAGAGCATGTTCTGGAAAACCCCAACAGGGTTGAGACACCCAAACCTTAGCCAGCACAATTGGCATGGTAAGAAAACCGTGTGCCGATTCCGGGTACGCGTTTAACAAGGAGACTTCATCGGCACATTGCTGACTACTGATATACATCTGACCGCACAGGAGTTGGCATCTATCCGGGCAGTCATCCCCCAGGGCAAGGTTGCCGGTAGGCGCTGCCCATAACCGATGGTGTCGCTGCTAAACGCGTAGTATTTTGCTGCTAGTTAAACAATAATCATACGTCGTAGTCTACGACTGCAGTGTGGTTCCTGTTTGGGCGGGTAAAATTAAAAGCTAAAGCGTTCACATTTTTAACAATGGGTAAAGTGAGAATTGTGTGTGTCCAGTTTCTTTTCCCCAGTTTCTTTTCCCGGCAATGGAGGTAGCAATATGGACAGTATTGATCAGCTGTGGATTAATTAATACCTGATTATTAAGGCAATAATATTGATATTTATTTTGCTCTAATTTAAGTCAATACCACTGCAGTAGTTTCGGTGTTTTCCAACTTATTTAGCCTGAAAAAATAAAATTTAAGTAAACATTTGGTATATATAGCTTTTTTTTCTTTATTGGCTGCTCTAAATGCAGTATGATCGATAAGCTTTAAGGACCAACCGCCTACAAGGAAGTAGCTCAACTTTCTGAGTATTTTTCCTGCTGTTTTTTTATTTTGTAAGTATTACCTGGCCGGGGGGTTCGCGCCTATTTATTTTTACCATCGGAATAAATCAATGAAAATAAAATATACTTTATTAGTTACCAGCCTGCTGAGCTTGTCCTCAGGCAGCCTCATAGCGCAGGATAATCTTGTTGATGAAGCAAGCAACCAAACAGTAAGGACCGGTCAGGCGGCTGCCTTTGGCCGCGCTGATGATGCCTTTACCCAGCAGGCGCTGCGGGATGAAAACGCTCGTGCCGGCCTGCTTTCGCCTCCCAAGCTTGGTGAAGTCAACCGCCATCAGATTCCTGCCAAACTGCGCAGCAACAGCGCGCGTCAATCAGAACCTGAAGGTACTCAGGTAAACAGCAGTTTCAGTCCGCAGGTTAATGCGCCCAACGTCGACATCAGCACTGAAGGCTATGGCAACGACGACAACGCCAGCCTGTTCGGCTTCCGTATTACTCCGCCGGATACCAACGGCGACGTCGGCCTGACCCATTATGTGCAGTACATTAACCTGGGCTGGATGGTATTTGACAAAGCCACCGGCAACCCGGTTGGCGGCCCATTCGCCGGCAACAGTTTCTGGCAGGGTTTTGGGGGTGTATGTCAGTCAGAAAATGCCGGTGATCCGATTGTGGTTTATGACCATCTCGCGGGCCGCTGGCTGTTCAGTCAGTTTACCGGCACCGGTATCAGCGACGGCCATCAGTGCGTGGCACTGTCGGATGGCGAAGACCCGTTAGGTCCATACACACTGTATGACTTCGTGGTCAGCCCCAACGGCTTCAACGATTATCCGAAAATTACCGTATGGCCGGACGGCTACTATATGACCACACATGAATTTGCTGGCCCGCAGTTGAGTTTCGCCGGCGTTAATCTGACGGTATTTGACCGTTCCGAAATGCTGGCTGGTAACCCCAATGCGGGTTTTATCCAGTTCACCAATACCAATCTGGAATTCGGTGTTCAGGTCGGCCACCTGGAAGGCCCGGATCTGCCGCCGGCTGGCAGCTGTAATTACCTGGTGCATGCCACCGATGCTGAGTCATTTGGCCTGCCCGGTTCTGACCGCTACCGCTTCTGGAAAGCCTGCCTGGATTTTAATAATCCCAACAACTCCACTCTGACCCAGCTCAGTGATATCAATGTGCCGGAATTTGATCAGAACTTCTGTGGCTTCTCACGCGACTGTATCGACCAGAACTCCGGCAATAATCTGCTGGACGCACTGGCCGGCTTTACTATCTACCGGTTTAATAACCGTTATTTCCCGGCCGAAGGCGTGCTGCGCACCGTGGCCACCACCAATGTGGATATCGGTGGTGATCAGGCCGGTGTGATGTGGGCCGGTTTTGAGATCAATCCCGCTAATGACGCGCATGTGATCGCAGACGGCGGCGCGCAACTGGGCGTGGTTGACTTCAATGACAGTCTGAACCGCTGGATGGGCTCCGCTTCGCTGGACCAGGATGGCAATATCGGTCTTGGCTACACCGTGGCCGGTCCCGGCACCTTCCCGTCGATTGCGATTACCGTGCATGAACGCGGCGTCGATGGCCCCGGACAGGTCCAGGCGGAATCATTCTGTGTGATTGGTTCCGGCGCCACCACCGGCGCCAACCGCTGGGCTGACTATGCCAGCACCAGTGTTGATCCAGTCGACGGCTGTACTTTCTGGCACACCAACGAGTATGTGGAAACCACTGGTAACTTCGAGTGGAACACACGGGTGTGCAGCTTTACCATCCCGTCCTGTGGCGGCGGCGGTCCGGTTAATATCCCACCCACCGCTTCATTTACCGATAACTGTACCGATCTGAATTGCGCCTTTGACGGCAGCGCCAGCAGTGACAGCGACGGTACGATTGTTGCCTATAGCTGGAACTTTGGTGATGGCGCTAGCGACACGGGTGTAAGCGTAGCGCACACCTACGCCGCGGCAGGCACCTTTAATGTGGCCTTGACGGTTACCGATGACGGCGGTGCCAGCAACACCACCAGCCGCAACATCACCGTGACTGATCCCGGCACTCCAACCATCAGCTTATCTACTTCCGTGAATAGCCGTGGCCGTGTCACGCTTAACTGGAGCGGTGCCACCACCGGTCGGGTAGACGTCTATCGCAATGGCGCATTCCTGCGTCGTACCCGCAACGACGGTCAATTCCGCGACCGCCCGGGCAGCGGCACGTTTACCTATCAAATCTGTGAGCAGAACTCTACTGCAGTATGTTCTAACCTTTCCACGGAGACCGTCTAGCGTTATCCGTAAAAGGACTATCGGTTGAAGCAAAGCCCCGCGGACTCCGCGGGGCTTTTTACTGTGGCCGGAGCACGGCGGCTGCCAATCGTATGCGGACAACCGTTACAATACGGGTATGCAAGATCATGCCACTCTGGAACATCTGCTGACCGACTGGTTCGGGCCGGCCGCTCAGCGCAACGAGCCCGATCCCGACCGCCAGCAACTCTGGTTTGCACCCAGCCCTGAGCAGGATGCCACACTGCGCAAAAACTGGACTGGCCTGCATTTGCGTGCGGCCCGCAATGAACTGACCCACTGGCACTATACCCCGCACTCACGGCTGGGCCTGATTCTGTTGCTGGATCAGTTACCGCGGGTGCTGTATCGCTCCACACCGCAGGCGTTTGAATGGGATGGTGAGGCGCTGGCGCTCAGTCTGGCCGGTATTGATGCAGGCCAGGATCAGGAATTGCAGCTGCACGAGCGGGCATTCTTTTATATGCCCCTGCAGCACAGCGAAGACATTGCCGCCCAGACCATCAGTGTGCGGCAAGCCCGGACACTGCGAGACGATTTCCCGGATTTTCAGGAACCCGCCGGCAACTATCTCAAGTTCGCGCAATTGCATCATGACATTATTGAGCAGTTTGGCCGCTTCCCGCACCGCAATGATATTCTCGGCCGGGTCTCTAGCGAGCCGGAGCTGGAGTGGTTGAACAGCAAGGATGGTCACCGTTTTGGTCAATAAATGCCGTTACTGACTTTCCGCGATGTCTCGCTGAGCTTTGGCGATCAGCCGCTGCTGGACCAGGTTAATTTCTCGATTGATCCGGGTGAACGGCTGTGCCTGATTGGTCGCAATGGCGCGGGCAAGTCCACTTTACTGAAAGTCATCGCCCGCGAACTGTTACCCGATGACGGTCAGGTGGTGCGCTCGGCCGGCATAAAAGTCGCCCAGCTGGCGCAGAACGTGCCGCAGGATATTGACGGCACGGTGTTTGACTTTGTGGCTTCGGGGCTCGGTGAAACCGGGGTTTTGGTGCGGCGTTACCACGAACTGATATTAAAAATTGCCACCGACCCGGAGGCCATGCAGGAACTGGAGCGCTGCCAGCATCAGCTGGAAAGCGCCGGAGGCTGGGAAATTAATCAGCGCGTCGAGACCGCCCTGACCCGGCTTGATCTGGATGGTGATGTCGAAGTGTCTGCGTTGTCCGGTGGTATCCGTCGGCGGGTATTGCTGGCGGCGGCGCTGGTCAGCGAGCCGGACTTGTTGCTGCTGGATGAGCCCACCAACCATCTGGACATTCAGGCGATCGAATGGCTGGAAGAATACCTGCTGAACTGGCCCGGCAGCCTGTTATTCATTACCCATGATCGGGTTTTTCTGCGCAAACTGGCCACCCGGATTATTGAATTGGACCGTGGGAAATTGACCGACTGGCCGGGTGACTACGACAAATACCTGCTCGGCAAACAGCAATTGCTGGAAACCGAACAAAAACACAATGCTTTGTTCGATAAACGCCTGGCCCAGGAAGAAGTCTGGATTCGACAGGGTATCAAAGCCCGTCGGACCCGTAACGAAGGCCGGGTACGCGCGCTGGAAGCCATGCGCCGTGAACGCGGCGAGCGCCGCGAACAGCAGGGCGCTGCCATTATCGGTTCACAAACCGCCAGATTGTCCGGCAAGCTGGTGGTAGAAGCCGAAGATCTGCAGTTTGGATTTGCCGGCCAAACCGTGGTCGAGCAATTGACCACCACCATCATGCGCGGTGACAAGATCGGCATCATTGGTCCCAACGGCGCTGGTAAAACCACCTTGATTAAACTGCTGCTCGGCGAGCTGACACCGGACGCCGGGACCATCAGACTGGGCACCAATCTGGAGATCGGCTATTTCGACCAGTACCGCAGCCTGATTGACGACAGCAAAACCGTGCAGGACAACGTCGGCGATGGCAGCGATACGGTGATGATCAATGGCAAAGCCCGGCATGTGATCAGCTATCTGCAGGACTTCCTGTTTAATCCGCAACGTGCCAGGCAGCCGGCGGCGGTGCTGTCGGGCGGTGAACGCAACCGACTGATGCTGGCACGGCTGTTTTCCAAGCCCTCCAATCTGCTGGTGCTGGACGAACCCACCAACGATCTGGACACCGACACGCTGGACCTGCTGGAAGAGTTGTTGATCGACTACCCGGGCACGGTGCTGCTGGTCAGTCATGACCGGGCATTTATTGATAATGTGGTCACCAGCACGCTGGTGTTTGAAGGTCAGGGCGTGGTCAATGAATATGTTGGCGGTTATCAGGACTGGCTGCGGCAAAAAGCCCGGCCTGAACCTGCCGCGAAAGCCAACCAGCGTAAATCGGACAAACCGAAAGACAGCGGCAAATCCATCGATAAGAAGCTCAGCTACAACCAGCAGCGTGAATTGAAAGAATTACCGAAAAAAATTGAGGCGCTGGAAAACGAACAGACCGAGCTGACCGATGCTATCAGTGATCCGGCTTTCTACGGCCAGGATAAAAGCGCCATCAGCGCCACTCAATTACGCCTGAAAAACATTACTGACGAACTGGAATCGTTATACACACGCTGGGAAAAACTAGAAGCCGGCTGATTGTGCTTTATCATGACGCCCTGACAGCGATTATCGAAAACCGGGATATTAACCAACATGACCGACTACCCCAACCTGCTCAAACCTCTGGATCTCGGTTTCACCACCATCAAAAACCGCGTGTTGATGGGCTCGATGCATACCGGCCTGGAAGACAAAGCCAAAGATTTCCCACGCCTGGCCGCTTATTTCGCGGAACGCGCCAAAGGTGGTGTGGGCTTGATGGTCACCGGTGGTTTTGCCCCGAATATCGTCGGCTGGCTGACGCCGTTCGGCAGCACGTTGATGAGCCGCTGGCAGCTCAAGCGCCACCGTCTGATCACTGACGCGGTACACCGGCATGACGGTAAAATCTGCCTGCAGATTCTGCACTCCGGCCGCTATGGCTATCATCCGCTGGTGGTCAGCGCGTCGGATATCAAAAGCCCGATCACGCCTTTCAAGCCCCGTGCACTGTCGACCCGAGGGGTGTACCGACAAATGGATGCCTATGTGCGCAGCGCCAGACTGGCGCAAGAGGCTGGCTATGACGGCGTGGAAATCATGGGCTCGGAAGGTTATTTCATCAATCAGTTCCTGGTCCAGCGCACCAACAAGCGCAACGACGAGTTCGGTGGCGAATATGCCAACCGGATGCGTTTACCGGTGGAAATCGTTAAACGGGTGCGCGCTGCGGTAGGTGATAAGTTTATTATTATTTACCGGCTATCCATGCTGGACCTGGTGCCGCGTGGCAGCAGCTGGGAAGAAGTGATCCAACTGGGCAAAGCGATTGAGGCGGCTGGCGCCACCCTGATCAACACCGGCATCGGCTGGCACGAAGCGCGCCTGCCAACCATTCTGACGCCGGTGCCGCGCGCCGCCTACAGTGAAGTTACCGCCCGTTTCAGGAAGCATGTGAACATTCCGGTGGTCGCGGTTAACCGGATCAACACCCCGGCGGTGGCCGAACGGATTATCGCCGACGGTGAGGCCGATATGGTCTCGATGGCGCGGCCGTTGCTGGCTGATCCCGACTTTGTAGTAAAAGCCGCCGCCGGTAAAGCGGACCATATCAATACCTGTATTGCCTGTAATCAGGCCTGTCTGGATCACACTTTTACCAAGCAAACGGCCTCCTGCCTGGTCAATCCACAGGCCTGCCATGAAACCATTCTGAAAATCGAGCCTGCCACCCAAGCCAAATCCATCGCCGTGGTCGGAGCCGGGCCAGCCGGTCTCGCCGCCGCCACTACCGCCGCCGAACGCGGCCACCGCGTCACCCTGTTTGAAGCCAATGTCGACATCGGCGGCCAGTTTAATCTGGCCAAACGGATTCCCGGCAAGGAGGAATTCCACGAGACCATCCGCTATTACCGGGTCAAGCTGGAGGAAACCGGGGTTGACCTGAAACTCAATACCCGTGTGGACACCGGTGTCTTGCAGGATTTTGATGACATCATTATGGCCAGCGGCGTAACGCCGCGGGTGCTGAATCTGCCAGGTATTGACCATCCTAAAGTGGTCAATTACATGGACTGCATTAACGGTAAACGTGAGATCGGCGGCAAAGTTGCGATTATCGGCGCTGGTGGCATTGGTTTTGACGCTGCGGAATATCTGCTGCACGCCGGGCACTCGGTCAGTTTGGATCCAGAGGATTATTTCCGCTACTGGGGCGTGGATCTGGATCAGCGCGCTGGCGTTGAAAACGTCAAACCCAATCCCGGCGAGCCGCGCCGGCAAATCTGGATGCTGCAACGCAAAACCACCAGGCCCGGCAAAGGCCTGGGCAAAACCTCCGGCTGGGTACATCGCGCCACGCTGAAAATGGGCGGTGTGAAAATGCTGACCGGGGTGAGCTACCGTAAGATTGACGACCAGGGCCTGCATATCACTATTGATGGAGAGAATCAGACTCTGGACGTCGATAATGTCATCATATGCGCCGGACAGATCAGCGTGACCGATCTGCTGGAACCACTGCAGTCCAGTGGCAAGTCCGTACATGTGATCGGTGGCGCCAAACTGGCGGCTGAAATCGATGCCAAGCGGGCGATCAAGGAAGGTACTGAAATCGCCGCGGCTTTGTAACTAAAAGCAACGGCTATCAACATGTCCAGCGCCACTACCATCATCGCTGTTATCGTTGTTTACCAGGTCGTGCTGCTGGCGATCGGCTGGTGGGCCAGCCGCCGCAATCATGACAATGAGGATTTTTATCTGGGCGGCCGAAAACTCGGTCCGGTGGTGGCTTCATTAAGTGCCGCAACCAGTTCCTCGTCAGCCTGGAGTTTACTCGGTGTCAGCGGTGCGGCTTTTGCCTGGGGATTGCAGGCCGTGTGGCTGGTGCCGGCGGTGCTGACCGGGTTTTTAATCAATTGGTACCTGGTTGCTCCCCGTTTGCATCGGCAAAGTCATGCCAGTGGAGCGGTTACGGTAGTCGAGTTCATCGCCGGAAACACCGACAATCAAACCGTTACTCAACAACGCCGAATTCGCTGGTTTGGCGCGCTGATTATTCTGTTCAGCTTTGCGTTTTATATTGCCGCCCAGTTCCAGGCGGCTGGCACTACATTTGCGCGGGTTCTCCCGGTCAGCGCCGAACTGGCGATTGTGATCGGCGCGGTGGTGGTGCTCGCTTACGTATGGCTAGGCGGCTTCTGGGCCGCCAGCGTGACTGACGCACTGCAAGGTATGGTGATGCTGGCGGTGTCGTTATTACTACCCACGCTGGCACTGCTCAAAATCGGGGGCTTTGCTCAGTTGCTGACCGGACTGCGGGCATTGAATGACCCCGGCCTGCTGACCATCGTCAATCAACCCGGATTGCTGACCGCGATGTTATTTGTCACCGGCCTGTTCGGTATCGGTTTCGGCTACCCCGGACAACCGCATGTGGTCAATCGGTTTATGGCCATGGCGGACAGCGGGCAAATCCCCACCGCACGCCGGATCGCGATTGGCTGGGGAATCGTGATATTCGCCGGGATGGTGTTGCTGGGTCTGTGCGGACGAGTATTGCTGGGAGAACTGGATAACCGGGAAGACGTGCTGCTGGTGGCCGGCGAACTGTTATTGCATCCGGTGCTGGCGGGGGTGGTGATTGCCGGCGTACTGTCCGCGATCATGTCGACCGCTGACAGCCAGTTGCTGACCGCGGCTTCGGCGGTCAGCCACGATATGCAGCACAGCCAGATGCACACCGCCCGCTGGGTAGTGCTGGCTATCGGTGTGGCGGCGATTATTCTGGCGATTTTCTTTCCCGAGGCGATATTCTCACGGGTGTTGTTTGCCTGGCAGGCACTGGGGGCAGCGTTTGGGCCGGTATTGATGGTGATGTTGTGGCGCGGCGCAATCCAATCGAACTGGAAGCTGGCGGCTATGCTGACCGGATTTTTAAGCACCATCGTGATCAGTGCCTGTCCGGATACACCCGGTGATGTCGCCGAGCGCTGGATACCACTGATACTGGCAACAGCTCTGGCCTTACTCGGCAGTAAAAGAACCCCGAAACTGTAGCAGCGCACCCGGCCACGATCCCCTCAAAACCGTAGGAGCGGACCCGGCCGCGATCACCCGAAAGCGTAGGAGCGCACCCGGGCGCGACCACCTCCCTGTAACAGCCGGCGCTGGTATTGATGAGATTGGTGGTGACATCGGTCGCGCCCGGGTGCGCTCCTACAATTTATCGGGAAACTCTGTAGAGCCCGCTTGCGGGCGACCATCCTAACGTAATCCATTATTAGACCAAAGATGTATTTGCATTTGGTGTTTAGGTGTTGTAGTCTAATACAACACTAAAGCGAGAGTACACCATCATGTTAGCCAATACGCACCGCAGACATTTGATCTCAAACCGTCTTGCATTGGCCACCGGCTTCGTTTTACTGCTGGCCCAGGCCGGACCATTCCCGGCTGGTGAGCTTACAGATGACGGTTTCGACAGCAAACCTGTCAGCACCGTCAGCCAGCAGGCTGAAACCGGCAAAAGCACCAACAGTATCCTGCTGGACCTCGGTTTACTGCTGATTACCCGCTAGCATGGCGTATTTAACTACAGATTGCCTGCCACTGACCGGAGCCCGCTATGATGGCCGCCGTTATGACTGAGCGCTGGGACGATACCCAACCGATTTATCAGCAGCTGCGTGATCATACCGTCAACCGCATTCTGGCCGGCGAGCTGGCTGAAGGTGAAGCGCTGCCTTCGGTCCGGCAACTGGCGGTGGAATTACAGATCAACCCTATCACCGTGTCGCGCGCCTACCAATTGCTGGTCGATGAACTGCTGGTGGAAAAACGGCGCGGCCTGGGCATGTTTGTCATGACCGGCGCCCGGGAAAAGTTATTAAACAGTGAACGCGAGCAGTTTCTGCGGCATGAATTACCCAAAACCCTGGAGCGTGCCCGGCAGCTGGGTATCGATAACGCAGCATTGTTACAACATATCAAGGACTCGTCAGAATGAATCCCGAAATCACAGCGGCAAAAGCCACCCCCGGTGACTCAACCGGTAATCTGGTGATCGAAGCGCATGGCCTGCGCAAAAGCTACGGCAGCAAAGTTGCGGTTGACAGCATCGATCTGGCCATTCCGCAAGGCCGTATCGTCGGCCTGGTCGGTCCCAATGGCGCGGGCAAAACCACTGCCTTAAAAGCACTACTGGGTCTGGCCGGGTTTTCCGGTCAATTGAAAGTACTCGGTTATCACCCGCTCAATGAGCGTGACGAGTTGATGCAGCAGGTCGCATTTATCGCGGATGTCGCTACTTTGCCGCGCTGGGCCCGGGTTAAACAATTGATGACTCTGATGGAGTCCATTCATCCGCGTTTTTCGCTGGAGCAATGCAAAAAATACCTGCGGCAAACCAAGATCAAACCACAGGATAAAGTAAAAAGTCTGTCCAAAGGTATGGTCGTACAGCTGCATCTGGCACTGGTCATGGCCATCGACGCCAAACTGCTGGTGCTGGATGAGCCGACACTTGGGCTGGATATTATTTTCCGCAAGCAGTTCTATCAGCACCTGCTGGAAGAATACTTCGATGGCGATCGCACCATCATTATTACCACCCATCAGATCGAAGAAGTCGAACACATTCTCAGCGATCTGTTATTTATCCGCGACGGCAAAATCATACTGGATAGCAGCATGGATGACGTCCAGCAACGCTATGTCGAGGTGATGGTCACCAGCGAAAAACTGCAGGCCGCCAAAGCCCTGGGGCCCATTCACGAGCGGCATATTTTTGGCCGTCACGTATTGCTGTTCGAAGATGCTGATCGCAATCAATTACGCGAACTCGGCGAACTGCATACACCTTCAGTGGCTGATTTATTTGTGGCTACCATGGGTAATGGTGACGATCAGCCAATTAACACCGCCTATGGAGAAGCCGCATGATCAGTGTTAACTTTCAACAATTGCCGATGCTGGTCAGACGCGAATTCTGGGAACATCGCTGGGCGTTTCAGTATGCGCCGTTGATCATTTTCGGCTTAGGCATTTTGTTGCTGCTGATGGGGGTGCTGTTTACCGGTGAAATAGACGGCAACCGCTTGTTCACTGATTCAGCCATGCGTGAATTGGCGGCCCAGGATGCGGTGATGAAGTCGCACCTGGCGCGTGCAGTATTGTTAAGTATCAATGTGCAGTTTAACGGCATTATGCTTATTGTGCTGTTCTTTTACCTGGTTGGCTCGCTCTACGATGAGCGCAAAAACCGCAGCATACTGTTCTGGAAATCACTGCCGGTATCCGACGGCAATACCATCCTGAGTAAATTGCTGACCGCGGGCATCGCGGTACCGCTGGTGTATATGCTGATCGCATCCGCACTGCAGCTGGTCTATCTACTGGCATTCAGTGGCTTTGCGATGAGTGCGGATATCTCGTTATGGGAAAATATCTGGGGACCATCCAATCTGTTATCCGTTTGGCTGCACATATTGGTGGCCATTCCTATCCAAATGCTGTGGTTACTGCCAATATTCGGCTGGTTTATGTTCTGCTCGGCCTTTGCGCCTCGTCTGCCCTGGTTGATAGCGATTGCCATACCAGGCTTGATCGGCCTGTTCCAAAGCTATCTCAACTTGTCAGATAATTTAAAGCTATCCGGATACAATATTTGGATATTACTGCTGGAAAGAGTCGGCAGAGGCATTTTGCCCATCGCCGTAGAGTTTGATGGAGATAACTTTGATGAAGCCTTTGCCGGCAGCATGGAAGGCGCATTTACTATCGGCGAAGCGCTGTCTCGATTGGGACGGGTAGATATGTGGGTTGGTATGGTGATTGGCCTGGTGTTTTTGTTTGGCGCCATCTACCTGCGCAGCCGCGCCACTGATCGATAAAATACTCGCTGTTTTTAGCTTAAAAAAAGCCCCGGTAAACCGGGGCTTTTTTTGTGGGTTGCGTCGCCCCCAAGGGGGCTCTTACAAAATCAGCCAACGGCAGGATGTCCCTCAAAATCAGCCAGCTGTAAGAGCCCCCTTGGGGGCGACCAATGAAAACTAGCCAAAACAAACCACTCCCGGCTATTCAAAACCGTTACGCAGAATCCGGTCAGTCGGTTCATCCAATAACAAACGTTGATTAACCGCCACTGCATTCAGCATTTGCACAACCCCACTTGGCCAATGAATGCTCACAGTCAGAGGACCTTGCCAGTCACCCAGCCCAAAATGCACATCAGCCGGACTGGCGGATACAAAATGGCTGCCGGCTTTGATCTGTTGCATCAGCACCTGATCACTGTCAACAGGGTTTTCTGACTGCACCATGACCACCGCGCCGATCGCCTCGGTGTTCAAGTCATCGCCAGTTAATTCGATGGCCAGATAACGCTGCTGCGCCTCGGGTAAATCATTACGGTAGAGTTTGAAATCACCTTTGTAATTGGCAATGGCGATATCCAGATCACCGTCCCGGTCGTAATCAAAACAGGCTACGCCACGGCCTTCACCGCTATCATCAATGCCCCAGGCTTGCGCCATTTCGGTAAAGCTATTGCCATCGTCGGAAACGAACAATACCGCCGGGTTACCATCAAAGCGGCCGCTGGCTATGGCTGGGTTGCTGTTGTTACCGAAATAAAAACCATTAACGTGGAATATATCCGGATAGCGATCCAGGTTAACATCCAGCAAACAGGCGCCCCAGCCCCACAGACCTTGCACGATGCCGGCACTCTCGGAGACATTGGTAAATCCGGCCTGACCGTCACCGTAATACAGACGATTACCGAATGGCGAACCACCCAGGTTGGAAATATTGGATGAAAACCAGTCCAGGTGACCATCCAGATTCAGGTCACCGACCGCGCTGCCCATGGCGTTGCGGTCATCGATAACTCCACGGTTGGTTACGTCCACAAAAGCGCCGTCACCCTGGTTGATCAACACCAGACTGCTGCCCACATCTCCGGTGATCAGCAAATCGCTCCGGCCATCCTCATTGACGTCGGCAAACACCCCGGCAAAGGTTTGATCACGGCCGTCGTTGGGGAAGCTATCCTCATCGAAAATGGCCGCCACACCGCTGCTGACGGAAACATCCTGAAAGCCACCGGCGCAATCACCCCGCCACAGGTGCTGGGTCGAGCCGGCTGCGGTTTTCCAGGCAGGCGTGGGCCCCAATGGCGTCATGGAATGCGGCAGAAACACGTCCAGGCAGCCATCATTGTCGATATCACCAAAATTGGCGCCCCAATTGTTGGGCGCGCGGTCAACCTGATAACCGGCAAAAGCGCTGGCGAAATGATCGCTGAAGTGAGCTTCACCGCCCACCTGCTGCTGGATCATGAGTCTTGGCTGTTGTCCCAGTGCGCCACCCAGATACAGGTCCAGATCATGATCACCGTCCACATCGGCGAACACCGCGCCGGCGATTTTTCCGGTCAGGTTATTCAGCCCCGCCGCCACGGTTTTATCTTCAAAACCGCCATTACCGAGATTACGGAATAATTTGTTTTCGCCGGTATCACCGCCGATCACAAACATATCCGGCCAGCCATCGCCGTCATAATCACCGGCGGCCACGCCGGCAGCCAGCCAGGAAGACATCAACTGAGCGGTATTGTGCATACCGGTAATCGGTCTGATGGTGTTGTCCTCAGCATCAGCGATATCGACAACGGTCTGCGAGCTTTGATGAACCGATGTCACTCCCGCTGAAGCAGTGACATCGGTAAAAACCTGTGCAACCACCTGCGCCGGCAACGCCAGCAACAACAACACGCCCTGCGCAGCTATGCGGATCATTACTGCAGCGGCCAGAACAGTGGAATACCGTAAATCGCCACCACCGCCACCAGAATATTCAGCGGCAGACCGATGCGCACAAAATCTACAAACCGGTAGCCGCCGGCCTGATACACGAAAGTATTGGTCTGATAACCAATGGGCGTGGCAAAACTGGCGCTGCCGGCCAGCATCACGCAGACCATAAAGGGCCGCGGGTCCAGATTAAACTGCACCGCGACCGCAAAGGCGATCGGCGTGATCAGAATAGCCGTGGCGTTATTGGTCATCACCGCGGTCAGTAATGAGGTGACCACATACACCGAGGCCAGCAGAGCCAGCGGCGAGACGTCCCCGACCATGGCGATCGAATTTTCTACAATCCAGTTAATTGCGCCGGTGGACTGCAACGCATTGCCAATCGCCAGCATGCCAAAAATCAGCATCAGAATCGGCCACTGGATGGAACTGTAGGCATCCTCACTGGAGACGCAGCCGAACAGCACCACCGCGGTCGCACCGATAATCGCCAAGGGTGCAATCGGAGCGATATCCAGCGAAGCCAGAATAACCACCATCAAAATGGCGGCAATCGCGATCGGCGCTTTGCTGCGGCGCAGGTCCTTGGGTTCGGCTACCGAGATATTGACAAACTGGCGGCTGGCATAGAGCCGCTCCAGACCACTTTTGGGGCCTTCCATCAACAGCGTATCGCCGACCTGCAGGCGGATTTCCTCAAAATTGCGGGTCAGTTTGGTTTTGTGGCGATGCACCGCCAGCACATACACCCCGAACCGGTGGCGCAGGTCCAGATCAGCAATGGTGCGTCCCAGCACCCGTGCCTCCGGACCGACAATCGCCTCGATAACGTGCGTTTCCTGGCTGGAAATCGGTTCCAGAATAGTCTGTCCGGTGCCCTCTTCCAGACCATAGATTTTTTCTCCGGAGCGGCGCAGTTCGATCAGATCATCCAGTGCGGACTCCAGCAGCACCCGGTCACCGGCACGCAGCTTGACCCGATGCATATTGGCGCGCAGAGAGTAGTCCCCGCGCAGTACGTCCAGTACCTTAAAACCATCCAGCTTGTATAACGGGGTCTCTTCCAGCACCTGGCCGACCAGCGGCGATGCATAGGTAACCACCAGATCAGTCAGATAATGTTTTTCCGGCGCGGCCTGCATATCACTGGAGAAGGCGGTCCTGGAAGGCAACAGCCACCAGCCGAAGATCAGCATATACAGCACGCCGGCGGCCGCCATCAACAGGCCAACACCACTGATTTCAAAAATACTGAACGGCTCCATGCCCAGATCCCGCGCTACGCCATCCACCAGAATGTTAGTCGAGGTGCCGAGCAATGTGCACGTGCCCCCCAGGATGCTGACAAAAGACAATGGAATCAGATACTTGCCTGATGACTTACCTTGCGCGGTGGCAACCCCGATAACCACTGGGGTCAAAATCACCACGATCGGCGTGTTGTTCATAAATGCTGACAGCACCATCACCGGCAGCATCATTACCACCATCGCGCGTAACCAGGATTGACCGGAGGCCCGCTTGAACAGCTTACCCATCCAGGCAATGATGCCAGTCTGGTCCAAAGCCGCGCTGAGGATAAACATGGCGGCAATGGTAATCGGCGCGCTGTTGCTGAATACCGACAATAGATCGTCGCCCGGTAATATGCCGATCGCCAGCAACAGACCTACTCCGGCCAGGGCCACCAGATCAGGGGGTTGTTTTTCCCGTAAAAAACCGAAAAACACCAACGCCGTGACCAACAATGCAACAACTATTTCAAAGCTGAGGCTGGTTTGTGGATCCATAAAGCTCCCGTTATTGCGCCTGCCACCCGTTGTTTTTTAGGCTGTCGGCTAGATATTAATGTCTAGAAGATGGCAGCTAGGTCAGTTGCTGTCAACGATTGACAGGCGCTGGTAATCCGGTTAGGTGGCGGCAGATAATGATCGGTCATGCGACTGTCATCCATTTTTAATGTATTTGACGTTAAAATGTCGCCAGGTCTGATGGAGTACTGAGTAACATTGGCAACGCCTTCTGATTTACCGGGACTGGCTGAGGAACGTCTGCGCAAGACACCACAGCTTGATTTTGAACAAACCCTGGAAAACCAGTTTCCAGATTGGTTTACCGGGCGCCGTCAGCAGTTGGCCAGACCGCTGAGCCGCGGCCTGGGCCGCTGGCTGGGTATTGACGTTGCCAATCAGGTCTTGCGTGACTACGGGCATCTACGTGGCCTGTCCTTTGTGGAAGCCGCGCTGCGGCGCTTTGAATGCCGCTATCTGGTCGACGATATTGAAGTCAGTAACATCCCCGCCAGCGGCCGGGTAATCATCGCGGCCAATCATCCATTGGGTGGCCTGGATTCATTCATTCTGCTCAAACTGATCGGTGATATCCGTCCGGATGTGAAAATTCTGGCCAACGATATTCTGCTCGGCATTGAGCCCATCCAGGAGTTGCTGCTGGGGGTTAAAATCCTGGGGGGCAAACCTTCCGCCAGCAACTACCGACGTATCATGGCCGCGCTGGAACAGGATCAGGCCGTAATTGTGTTCCCGGCTGGCGAAGTTTCCCGGCTGGGCCCCAAAGGCATTCGTGATGGCCGCTGGGAAAGCGGTTTTCTACGCTTTGCCGCCCATACCGGCGCACCGATCCTGCCGGTGCATATGAATGCCTACAATTCGCCCTGGTTTTATGTCGCCGCGATGCTGGCCAGACCATTAGGCACTTTGCTGCTGCCGCGCCAGATGTTTTTGCGCAAGGGCGAGACCCGCGTGCCGGTGCGCATCGGCACCCCCATCTGTCCGCCACAGCTCAGCAATGCCAAAAGCCTGCGCGAGCAATCACAGTCCATCCGTGAACGCGTGTATGAGTTGCGCAAACGGCGCCGGCAACGCGATGCAATGGCAACCGTATCCAAACCGGAGAATCCCCGTCTGCTGCATCAGGAACTGCAGCGCTATGAACGCATCGGCAGCACCCAGGACGGTAAAGCCATCTATCTGGCGAATCCTGACACCGGCAGCGTACTGATGCGGGAAATCGGCCGGCTGCGCGAATTCACCTTCCGCGCGGTGGGCGAAGGCACCGGCCAGCACCGCGATGTGGACAATTTTGACCGCTATTACGAACATCTGGTGCTATGGGATGACCAGCAGCTGGAAATCGCCGGCGCCTATCGTATGGTGCGCACCGCGCCACTGGTACAGCAACACGGCCTGTCCAGCCTGTATACCGCCGGGCTGTTCGACTACTCACCGGCGATGCAGGTGTATCTGGAACATGGCCTGGAGCTGGGCCGCAGTTTTGTGCAGCCCAGATACTGGGGTTCGCGCAGCCTGGATTATCTATGGCATGGCATCGGGGCCTATCTGCGTAAATATCCGGAAGTTCGCTACCTGCTGGGTCCGGTGTCCATTTCCGCCAAAGAACCGGCGGCAGCGCGGGATTGGCTGGTAGCCTATTACGATCGCTATTTCGGTTCCGAACAACCGCTGGCCGAAGCCCGCCAACCGTTCAATTTTAACGGTGTCGCACCGGACTTTGGCAGCCTGGACGCGGAAACCAGTTTCAAGGTACTCAAGCAGAACCTCAAACAGATCGGTTCACGGGTACCGACCCTGTACAAACAATACACCGAACTATGTGAGCCCGGCGGCGCCAGTTTTCTGGCATTTGGCGTAGACCCGGATTTCTCTGACTCGGTGGATGGCCTGATTCTGGTCGATCTGCATAAATTGCGCCCCAACAAGAAAGACCGCTATATTACCGGCAGTTTATAACTTAACCGTAACCTATGCCTATACTTCGTGATGGCCTGTTGGCCTCGCTGTGTCTTACGCTTTGCGCGCTGGCTTCAGCCCAGAGTGAGTTGCGCTATGATTTTGATATCCATGCGGATTTTCGCCAGGCAGCGAAGCGCAACGGGGCCGCTGATTGTGTTCCCGTCAGCGTCAAAGTGGGACAGACCCGGCATCTGCTGCGGCGGTTATCCTGGCGAGCCCGCGATAACATGAGCCAATTAAGCGCGGATGGTGCGCTCAAACAGACAGACGGCCGCTGGCGCTGGCAGGTACCGGCCAGCGGTGGCAGCCTGCGTTACTGCGTGCAGCTGACGCATCAGCGTGGCGGCAACAGCTACGATGCCAGGGTCACCTCCGACTGGGCCTTGTTCAGGGCTGACGATCTGTTTCCTGCCGCTGCCAGCCTGGCTTTACGTGACAGCTATTCGAGGACCCGCTTGAGTTTCAGCCTGCCGGCTGAATGGAGTTCAGTGGCCGCCTACCCGGAAACCTCTGATAACCGTTATCTGATCGATAACGCCGCACGCCGTTTTGACCGCCCGACCGGATGGGTGCAATTGGGCGATTTAGGGGTACGCCGCGACCAGTTGTCCGGTACCCGGGTAGCGGTGGCCGCACCGGTTGGTCAGGGCGTGCAACGTCTGGAAATCCTGACCCTGCTGGCTTTTACCATGCCTGCCATCCGCGACTGGTTTCCCGATTTTCCTGACCGTCTGCTGATCACCAGCGCTACCGATGATATGTGGCGCGGCGCGCTGTCCGGACCGGGTTCGCTGTACTTGCACGGTGAACGCCCGCTGATCAGTGAAAATGGCACCAGCACACTGCTGCACGAACTGGTGCATGTCGCCATGCAGCGTCAGGCAGCCAGTGATGCTGACTGGATCGATGAGGGCCTGGCCGAATACCTTGGGCTAATCCTGCTGCACCAGTCCGGCGGCCTTACCGATCAGCGTTACCGTGCCGCTCTGGCGCGCCAGAAACGCTGGGGCAACTCGACCGACAAACTGGCCGAAAGAAACTCCAGCGGCGCGGCTACTGCCAAGGCGGTTAACCTGTTCGCCAGGCTGCACCGGGAAATCGGCGACGATCATTTCCGCGAGCTGGTCCGGCAGATGGCTGAGCCCGGCCCTGATATCAGTGCCAGAATGTTGCGTGAGATGGCTGAAAAGCTGGCCGGCAAAGCGGTCAAAAGCCTGTCTTGATGCTGGTTATCCGAGTGATTTGAAATTTGGCTGAATGCCTGGAAGGGGTTGGGATTCCATTCCCATAAGTATTTCCTTATTACTGACTATGAGAGATGAAACCCTCGTTTCTCTCATCTGACGGCAATATTTCTTGATTTTCTTCAGTCCCGAGGCTCAGCATTTAGCGTATAACTGCTGAGCGCCAATATAATTCAGCACCGCATCCGGCAATAAAAACCGCGGATCGCCGCCACTGCTTATCTGCTCGCGGATGTCGGTTGAAGAAATCGCCAGTTGCGTAACCGGCACATGCCAGACCTGACCCGCTGGCTGCCGCCGCAAGACATCTGGCCGGGCAACCTCACTGGCGGCAATCAGCTCAGCCAGCTCGCCCTGATAACGGCGCTCGCTTTCCGGGCGGGTCATCACCACCAGATGCGCCAGTCTGAACAGCGCACGCCATTCATGCCAGCGATCCAGCCCGTTGGCGGCGTCCTGACCCAGCGCCAGGATCAATGGCCGGTCACCCAGCTGGTCACGCAGTTCACTGAGCGTATCGACCATGTAAGAGGGTCCGGAGCGGCGGATTTCACGGGCATCCACCGTCAGATCAGGGTGATCCCGCAACGCCAGCCGCAGCATGTCCAGACGATGCTGCCCTGCTGCCTGGGTGCTATCGCGATGCGGTGGCTGGCCGGCGGGCAGTAGGCGAAAGTCGTTGACCGCCAGAATCGCGCGCAGTTCTGATGCCGCGCGCAGATGACCGTAATGAACCGGATCAAAGGTACCGCCAAATATCACCGTCATGGCCGCTGCCGGTTCAGCGGCGGGAGCCGTCACGCTCATGCGGCGCGCCGGAAGCCGGCCGCGGGTGCAGTCAATAACAGGATCAATTGTTCCAGACTAATCCAGAAATCGCCGTACTGCTGCCCCTTGCCGATGCGATCGAGTTCCGCCAGTCGTGCCGCGCCAGCGCGCAGTTGCGCAACGCTGATTCGTCGAGCGGCTGCTTTGACAGCCTGTTGGCGCGCCTGCCAGATGCCCAGTTGGCGAAACAGCTGCTGCTCAGGCATATCACGTACCAGCCGGCGATACTGCTGCAACACACTTAACTCACGCGCCAGTGAGGCCACCACGATCTGTCCGGGCGTACCAGCACGCTGCAGACTGGCACTGATTCTTAATGCCATCGCCCGCTGCCCGGCCAGAATCGCGGCGCACAGCTTGAAAGCATCAAAACTGGCGCTGTCACTAACCGCTTGCTCCACCTGCTCCAGACTGACCCGGCCCGGGCCGTTGGCGAGCAATAATTTATCGATTTCCTGCGCGGCGGCCAGCAGGTTGCCATCTACCCGCGCCGCCAGCAGCTGCACCGCGTCAGCATCCGGCTGCAACTCCCGGCTTTGCATGCGCTGACGAATCCAGCCAGGCATCTGCGCGGTTTTGATGGTCCAGACCGGCACGTAGACGCCGGCCGCGGCAAGTTTTTTTGCCCAGGCGGTCTTCTCACTGGCCAGATCCCACTGTTCCGCCACGACCAACAGTAAATCGTCAGACTCTTCGGTCAGCGCAGCGGTAATGGCGCGCGCGCCGGCCTGACCGGGTTTGCCGGTAGGCAGGCGTAATTCCAACACTCGCCGTTCCGCGAACAGTGATAATTCCGCGCCGCTGTTGCTGAATCGGTCCCAGTCAAACCCCCGCTCCGCGAGCATTCGTTCACGCCCGCTGAAACCCTGCTGGCGGGCCGCGCCGCGAATCTGGTCAACCGCCTCCTCGCGCAGCAGTATTTCCGGCCCGGCAATCAGATAAACCGGCGCCAGCCCGCGTTGCAGTTGAGCGGGTAACTGGCCCGCGTTCAGTTTCATTGGCTATCCAGTTGTTCCAGGCGCTGCAGCAGTTCATTGACCATGCTGGCGCGTAAATCTCCGCGTAAAAACTCTTCCTCGCGCTGACTGGCAAGAATTTCCTGGCTGTTGAAACTGTAATCCCGGAATATCACCACCTCACGAGTACTGGACAACGGGCTGCCCAGCTCACCGAACAGACGGAAGCGAACCCGGAAGGTCAACCGGAATTCACTGATCAGCGCCGTGCCGGAAAACGAAGCCGCCTCACGGACAAACTGCGCCTGGCTGATTTGCAGTACCGCGGTTGCCGCCTCGGGGCTGTTAACGACATCTACGCCATTGGACTCCAGCGAACGCTCCAGCGAGCGGCCGAATTCACCGTAGCGGTCCGGCATATCCAGATAAGTCCGCGCCATCTCGGCGGGTAGATCCGCACTGCCGCGCAACTGGAAGCCACATCCGGACAACAGCAGACAGACGAGTACAACCGCCAGGATCGATTCTTGTTGCTTAACTAACATGGATTATTTACTCAACTGCCAGGTGTTATCTATGCGCATATCTGCACTGCTCGGTTCACAATGTCGGTTCACCCCCAGCCCGGCTAGGCAGGCGATGCATGCCGACAGCCCGTGGTCTGTACCGCTTCAGCCCGCCGTTAGGATACCACCAGATTCAGCAGTTTATCCGGTACGTGAATGACTTTGCGCAGGGTTTTATCCCGCAGATGCCGGTGCACATTCTCATCCTCCCGCGCCAGCTCCAGAACCTGCTGCTTAGCAGCTCCCGGCGGCACCTCCAGCCGAGCCCGTAATTTGCCGTTGACCTGTACGATCAGGGTGACCTGCTGACGAATCCGCGCAGCTTCATCAGGCTCCGGCCAACCGGCCTGCTCCAGGGTATTGTGCTGACCCAGTTCCTGCCATAACTGAGTGCTCAGATGCGGCGTTATCGGCGCCAGCAGACGGGTTACCGCCAGCCAGGCTTCCCGCGCTACCGCCACGCCCTGCGGGGAGTCATCAGCCAGCTTTTGCAGGTGATTCAGAAACTCCATGATCGCCGCTATGGCGGTATTGAAAGTATAGCGGCGCTCGATGTCATCACTGACCTTGGCGATGGTATCGTGCAGCAGCCGACGGACTTCCCGCTGTTGTGCCGTCAGGCTGCCGGTATCCAGTGGCTCCGGATCAGCTTGCTGCAGGTGCTGGTAGACACCATTCCAGACCCGGCGCAAAAATCTCCAGGCACCTTCCACCGCGCTGTCTGACCATTCCAGGCTTTGCTCCGGCGGCGCGGCGAACAGCGTGAACAGACGAACTGTATCCGCGCCATAGCGATCCACCAGCAGCTGTGGATTGACGCCATTGTTTTTAGACTTGGACATTTTCTCGATGGCGCCGATCTCCACCGGCTGGCCATCGCTGCTCAGACGCGCACTGACCGGGTGATTTTTGTCATCCAGTTGCAGTTCCACTTCCGCCGGCGAGTACCAGGTTTTCTGACCATTTTCAGCGCTGCGATAGAACGTCTCGGCGACCACCATGCCCTGACACAATAATCGTCTGGCCGGTTCGTCACTGTGCACCATGCCGTTGTCGCGCATCAGTTTGTGAAAGAAGCGGAAGTACAGCAGATGCATGATCGCGTGTTCGATACCACCGATGTACTGATCAACCGGCAGCCAATAATCCGCCCGTTCATCCAGCATGCCGTCGGCCCCTGGACAACAGTAACGCGCGTAATACCAGGATGATTCCATAAACGTATCGAATGTGTCGGTTTCCCGCTCGGCTGCGCCACCGCAGGCCGGGCAAGTGGTCCGGCGCCATTCCGGGTCAGCCTTGAGCGGCGATTGCACGCCCATGAACTCCACGTCCTCGGGCAGCACCACCGGCAGTTGATCTTCCGGGACCGGCACCGCGCCGCAGTTGTCACAGTGGATCATCGGGATCGGGCAACCCCAGTAGCGCTGCCGGGAAACGCCCCAGTCGCGTAACCGGTAATTGGTCTGACGCCGACCCATACCTCTGGCCGCACAGTCATCGGCGATGGCGTCAAACGCCGCTGCACTGGTCATGCCATCGTATTGACCGGAGTTGATCAACACACCTTCACCGCTATAGGCCTGCGTATTGACGGCCACCTCGGTGTCCGAATCGACCGGTTGAATAACCTGCACGATCGGCAAAGCATATTTACGCGCAAATTCATTATCACGCTCATCATGCCCGGGCACCGACATCACCGCGCCGGTGCCGTAGCCCATCAGCACGAAATTGGCCACCCAGATCGGCAGCGGTTCAGCGGACAAGGGATGCCGCGCATAACGGCCGGTCGCCATACCCAGTTTTTCCGCCGTTTCGATATCCGCCGTGGTATTGCCGATGGCTTTGCACTGCTCAATAAAACCCGCCAGTTCCGGGTTGTCGCGGGCACTGTCCAGCGCCAATGGATGTTCCGCCGCGATGGCCAGATAGGTCGCACCCATCAGGGTGTCGGGACGGGTGGTGAAGACCTCAATAACCGCTGTGTCATCAACCACCGGGAAGCTCAGCTCCACGCCTTCGGAGCGGCCGATCCAGTTGCGCTGCATGGTTTTCACCGCTTCCGGCCATTGCTCCAGCTGGTCGAGTTCATTCAGCAGTTCATCCGCGTAGTCGGTAATCTTCACAAACCACTGGGGAATCTCCTTACGCTCCACCAGTGCTCCGGAGCGCCAGCCGCGGCCATCCACGACCTGTTCATTGGCCAGCACCGTTTGATCGACCGGGTCCCAGTTAACCACCGCGCTTTTGTTGTAAACCAGCCCTTGCTCAAACAGCCGCACAAACATCAGCTGTTCCCAACGGTAGTAATCCGGCTGGCAGGTGGCAAATTCGCGTGACCAGTCCAGCGCAAAACCCAGCCGCTGTAACTGCTCCCGCATCTGTTCGATATTCTGATAAGTCCACTGTGCCGGCGGGACCTTGTTTTTAATGGCGGCATTTTCAGCCGGCAGGCCGAAGGCATCCCAACCCATCGGTTGCAACACGTTCTTGCCTTTGAGCCGCTGGAAGCGACTGATCACATCACCGATCGCATAATTGCGCACATGCCCCATATGCAATGCACCGCTGGGATATGGCAGCATCGACAGGCAGTAAAACTTTTCCCGCTCGGGGTCTTCGGTGACCTGATAGGCCTGCTCGGCCTGCCAGCGTGCCTGAATGGCGGGCTCAATGGTTTGGGGGTTGTAGACTGGTTCCATAAAACGGTGACTTCCGTACAGCGCGGCGCTGGTTTGCATAATCAATCCGCAAGCGTACTGAAACCGGTGATGCAATGCCAGCAGGTTTTTGTCCGCCGCTTATACCGCCCGGTGTCAGCCGCCACCTTCAGACCCCGGCAATGGCCGCTGCGGTGCCTGAGGTATTCAGTTCATTCGCTTATCTCAGATGACAACATGGCTGGGCCGCGCGGGCAGCCCGGATCCAGAATCAACGGTGCGTGGCTAACGCCGCCGCCCGAATAGCTTGCTCAGCAGACCGCCACGCTGCATCACGTCACTGATATCCACGTCGCCATCGCCGTCGGCATCCATCAGCATGTTCAGCAGCCCGCTGCTGGCGGGTTGCTGACGCAACTGCTGACGCTCGTTCTGCAGCAGGCCGGCCAGCCGCTGGCTGCTGTCGATCTGATTCTGGCTTTGCATTTTGCCGATCATGCCCATCACCATCGGCGCCAGCGCGGCCAGTACCTGCCCGGCATTGTCCCGGTTCATACCGCTAAACCCGGCCAAGGCCTGCTCAGCCTGCGGTTGTTGGCCGCCCAGCACATGCTTGAGGATACCTGCGCCGGTCTGCTGGGCCTGTCCGGAAGCTAGAAATCCGGACACATCATTCAACACATTGCCATCATGATCTTTATCCAGGGCCTGCCACAGATTGCGTGCCCCGGCTTTGCTTTGTGCATTTTTGGCCAGACCGCCCAGAATCATTGGCAACGCGCCCTGAATGGCCTGCTGGACCTGCTGCTGGTCCGCACCGGTCTGGTTTTGCAGCGCCTGCACGGCCTGCGAGCTGAGTTGCTGCTGTAACATTTGCATTAAAGACATGCCTACTCCTTAGTTATCGTTATAGCTGAGTCGCAGGGCAGATTACGTTATCTATCGGTCAGCCGCCAGCCAGCCCAGGTTACAGCTTGCTTCCGAGGGCTTAAGCAACCGGGCTGAGTTGGGTTAACATGCCCCCTGGATAATCACCACCGGCTTGGCGCAGATGCAGACAACAATGATATACCTTGGCGATGGCTCCGCCCCCAGTGAGCTCAATCCCCGTTATTGCAACCGGCACGGTTTGATTGCCGGGGCGACCGGCACCGGTAAAACCGTCACCCTGCAGGTGCTGGCGGAATCGTTTTCCAAACTCGGGGTTCCGGTGTTCCTGGCCGACGTCAAGGGCGATTTATCCGGGCTGGCGCAAGCTATCAGCCCGCATCCGAAAATTGACCAGCGCCTGGAGAAAATGAGTGTCCCCGATTATCGGCCCCGCCCTTTCCCGACGATCTTCTGGGATGTATTTGGCCAGCAGGGCCATCCCATACGCACCACGATCAGTGAAATCGGGCCGTTGCTGCTGGCCAATCTGCTGGAATTGAATGATACCCAGGAAGGTGTACTCAACGTGGCGTTCCGGGTCGCCGATGAAGAAGGCCTGTTATTGTTTGACCTGAAAGACCTGCGCGCCCTGCTGAGCTACGTGGCCGAGCAGCGGAAAGAATTTTCGCGCGACTATGGGAATGTCAGCGCGGCCTCGATAGCGGCTATCCAGCGGCGTTTGCTGGTACTGGAACAGCAGGGCGTGGAGCACTTCTTCGGCGAGCCTGCATTGCATCTGGAAGACCTGATGCGCACCGATCTGTCTGGGACGGGCATTATCAACGTACTGGCCGCGGACAAACTGATCCACAGCCCGCGCCTGTACAGCACCGTGCTGCTGTGGCTGCTGTCCGAGTTGTTTGAGGAATTACCGGAAATCGGTGATCCGGATAAGCCTAAGCTGGTGTTTTTCTTTGACGAAGCACATCTGCTGTTTGATCAGGCGCCCAGGGCTCTGTTGCAGAAAGTTGAACAAGTGGTGCGCTTGATCCGCTCCAAAGGCGTGAGCATATTTTTTGTCACCCAGAACCCGCTGGACGTGCCTGATGACGTGCTGGGTCAGCTGGGTAACCGGGTTCAGCATGCCCTGCGCGCGTTTACCCCGCGTGAACAAAAAGCCGTGCGCGCGGCGGCTCAGACATTCCGGCAGAATCCGGATCTGGATACCGAAACCGTGATCACCGAACTGGGTGTTGGCGAAGCGCTGATTTCCACTCTGCAGGACAAAGGTATTCCCGGCGTGGTCCAGCGCTGTCTGCTGCGACCACCCGAATCACGCATCGGGCCGATTGATCAGAGCCAGCGCGAGCAGGTTCGCGCACGCAGCCCACTGGGCAGCAAATATGACCAGAGTATTGACCGCGAATCAGCCTTTGAGCGTCTGGCGGCACGCGCGGAGCAGGCAGCAGCTGCACAAGCCCGGCAGGCTGAGCAGGCAGCCGCCGACAAGGCCGAACGGACCAAAGCGGCAAAACGTAAGCCTGCCAGGCGCAGTAATCGTCAGTCTATCTGGGAAACCATGGGCAAAAGCGTGGCCCGTACCATCGGCTCACAACTGGGAAGGCAGATCATCCGCGGGGTGCTGGGCAGTATGACCAAACGCTGAACCGTTATCCGGATCAGCCCAGCCATGGCAATGCCTAACTGCGCTCCAGATATTGCAGCTTGTCTTTGACATTGTCCCACTCGGCGGCGTCGTCCGGCGGATCCTTGCGCACCGTGATGACCGGCCACAGGCGTGACAGTTCGGTATTCAATTCCAGGAAGTGCGCCTGGTCAGCAGGCAGATCATCATCCGGCACAATGGCTTCCACCGGGCACTCCGGTTCACACAACGTGCAGTCAATGCATTCCTCCGGATCGATCACCAGGAAATTGGGCCCTTCATGAAAGCAGTCCACCGGACAGACCTCTACACAATCGGTGTATTTGCATTTAATGCAGCTTTCGGTAACAACAAACGTCATAGCAACATATCTGATAGTCAATTTGGGTGTTATCATAATCGTTTTGGCTATTGACGACACGGACCATGCACTCCGTGAACACTGCAGAATTTACCATCACCGATACTCAGCACATCTCATCCGATATCCACGGAATTAAAGACCACCAGATCAGCCCTGGTTGTCTGCGTACCATCGCGCGTCTGCAGGAAGCAGGCTACACCAGCTATCTGGTTGGCGGCGCGGTGCGCGATCTGTTGCTGGACCGGATACCCAAAGATTTTGATGTGGCTACCTCCGCCACTCCCGATCAGGTCCGCCGGGTATTTCGCCGTTGCCGCCTGATTGGCCGGCGCTTTAGACTGGCGCATGTTTACGATGGTGCGGAGACCATCGAAGTCGCGACCTTCCGGGGCAGCGGCGACAGTGATATTCACAGCGAACACGAACATCTGATGGAAAACGGTCGGATCGTGCGGGACAATGTGTTTGGTTCAGAGCACGAAGACGCGGTCCGGCGTGATTTCACCGCCAACGCTTTATTTTACGATCCGGGCAAGCATCTGCTGATTGACCATGTGGGTGGTTATGCGGATCTGAAAGAGCGCCGCTTAAGCCTGATCGGCGATGCCGAAACCCGTTATCGCGAAGATCCGGTGCGCATGTTGCGCGCCATACGTTTTGCCAGCAGCCGCAGTCTGCGGCTGGCCGAGGAAACCCGGCAACCTATCCGGGAGCTTGCTCAGTTGCTTGCCCAGGTGCCACCGGCACGTCTGTTTGATGAAGTCTGCAAGTTGATGCTGTCGGGCCACGCTTACAAAGCCACCCGTAAACTGGCCAAATACAGTCTGTTTAAGCAGTTATTTCCCGATGTTTCCGTCACCCTGACCGCGGACGGCAGTTTGCAGGCATCGCCCATGCTGGTCCAGGCATTACGCAATACCGATCAGCGGGTGCGCGATGAATTGCCGGTCACGCCCGGCTTTCTGTTTGCCGTACTGCTGTGGGAACCACTGCAGCAACGCATGGCTGAATTGACGCAGACCGGCATGAACGCCATGGAGGCGATGACTCAAGCCAGTGATGAACTGTTGTTTGTGCAGTCCCGAAGCGTCGCTCTGCCACGCCGCTTCGGCGCGATGTGCCGGGAAATCTGGATGATGCAGCACCGCTTCCGGCACCGCAAAGGCAAACGGGCGGTCCGTTTGCTGGAAGAAATACGCTTCCGGGCAGCGTTTGACTTTCTCAAACTGCGCGCGGTCGAGGATCCCCGCATGGTCGAACCGGCCGAGTGGTGGGAACATCTGCAAACGCTGGGGATTGAACGGCAACGCGAAGAACTCGGATTACCCGCCAACGCTAAAATCAATCAGCCTGACCGGACCGGCAAAAAACCGCGACGGCGCAAGCGTGGCCGCGGTAAGCCTGGCAGCCAGCCAAGCTCCGGCGGTGGCTGAAGCCGTTCAAGATGCCGTTGTCACGGGTTTTTATCAGCCTCGGCGCCAGTCTGAGCTGCCGCCAGGCTCGCTCAGCGTCTGAAGCCGCCCATGCAGACCGCTATGCTGACGGCCCGGCCGCCGCAATCGTACAGCTTGATCAGGCCCGGCAGGCCCTGCAGCGCACCGCTGCTATCGAGGTGTTGGGTTGTTCGAGCTATTACCGCACCCGCGCCTGGGGGCAACAGCGCGCCGGTGACTATTTGAACGCCGCCGCGTGTCTGGCCACCCGCTTGCCGCCGTACCGGCTGCTGCAGACCTTGCTGGCGATTGAGTACCGTCTGGGCCGGCGCCGTAGCCGTAAACGCTGGGGGCCGCGACCGATTGATCTGGATATTCTGCTGTACGCCAGCTGCACAGTGCGGCTGCATCGCCTGCAAATCCCGCACCCCTGGTTATGGCGGCGTGAATTTGTCCTGTGGCCGTTGACCGAACTGGATAAGCAGCTGCCGCGGCCCTACCGGCGGACGGTATTCCAGGCGCTATATCGACAACCTGGCAGCCAACTGACGCGACCCCGGCGCCACGGTAGAAATAAACTGAACCACCGGCCAGCCCTGCCCGGCAGGATGGCGAAGACATTTTGATTTGGTGAAGTTGACCGCACGTGTCAGACTTACCGCTGAATATTGCTAGCAAGAACTGAACAACGACCGATACCATGAGTACGCAAACCATCACCAAACGTCTGACGCTAACCGATCTGGCGAACAAGAAAAGGGCAGCTGAACCCATCACCATGCTGACCGCTTATGACGCCACCTTTGCCAGACGCATTGATGCTGCCGGAGTGGACTGCATCCTGGTAGGCGATTCGCTGGGCAATGTCATTCAAGGCCAGAACACCACCCTGCCGGTCAGCATTGAGCACATGGTTTATCACACCCAGGCGGTAAGCCGTGGTGTCGAACATGCTTTCCTGATTGCTGACATGCCGTTTATGAGCTACCGGGACCGCGTCACCGCGGCCAATTCAGCGCAGCAGCTGATGGCTGTCGGCGGCGCTGAGATGGTCAAGCTGGAAGGCGGACAGCCGGTCTTGGAACAGGTCAGTTTTTTGAACGATCAGGGCGTGCCCGTGTGCGGTCACCTGGGGCTTACGCCACAGCATGTCCACCGTCTGGGTGGCTATCGGGTACAGGGCCGTGAGCAGCGCGCCCGGCAACAGATTATTCAGGATGCCCAGGATTTACAGCAGGCTGGCGCATTGATGCTGGTACTGGAGTGCGTACCGGACGAACTGGCCGGTGAAATCAGCCGGCAACTACAGATTCCTGTGATTGGTATCGGCGCGGGCGCCCAGGTTGATGGCCAGGTACTGGTGCTGTACGACATGCTGGGCCTGACGGTGGGGCATGTGCCCAAATTCAGCATGAATTTCATGACCGATGGGCGGGATGTCCCGGCGGCCCTGGAGGCCTATGCCGAAGCCGTGCGTAGTAAAGCTTTTCCCGCCAGGGAGCATGTCTTTGCTTGAACTGATCAGCCGCGATGAATTGCGGCAGCAGGTAAACCATTGGCAGCAGCAACAGCGGGTCGTGGCACTGGTGCCCACCATGGGTAATCTGCATGCTGGACATCTCTCGCTGGTACAACTGGCGCGGCAGCAGGCTGACGTGGTGGTGGTGAGTATCTTCGTCAACCCTACTCAGTTTGGCGCTGGCGAGGATTTTGGCAATTATCCACGCACCCTGGATTCGGATCGTGAGCAACTGATCCAGGCACAATGCGACGCCTTATTCATGCCCGGCGTCGAGGCGCTTTACCCGTTTGGCAGTGAAGAGTTTACCAAGGTCCAGGCACCCGCCAGTCTGGCCAATACACTGTGTGGACTGAACCGTCCGGGCCATTTCGATGGCGTGCTCTCGGTGGTTGCCAGGCTGTTTAATCTGATCCAGCCGCAGCTTGCCATATTCGGCGAAAAGGATTTTCAGCAACTGCTGCTGATTCGGCGTATGGTGATGGATCTGGGCATGCCGCAAAAAATCATTCCCGCCCGCACGGTGCGGGTAGCTTCCGGACTGGCGATGAGTTCGCGCAATCATTACCTGAGTGACGCAGCCCGGCAACAGGCCACGCTGCTGCAGCAAACCCTGCATCAAGTCGCCACTCAATTACAAACCGGCAAGCGTGATATTACCGGGCTGGAAACCGCGGCTATGGACAGCTTGCGCGAGGCCGGGTTTGACCCGGATTATGTTGCCATCCGGGATGCGGAAACTCTGGCCACGGTTTCCGGCAGTGAATTGCCGGCTGCATTACGGATTCTGGTAGCGGCGCGCCTGAACGGTACTCGCCTGATCGATAACATCGCCTGCTCGATCAAATAATAATCTTGTTGTAAAAATACCACAGAAGCTATTATAATCTTCTCCAGCCTGTCAGGTTTTTGATCAGACAACGGGCCAAAACCTCTGGTTTTTGTTATAAATAAGTTAAATCAATCACTTAGCCACCAACATTGGGCATGACTAAGTGCCTTACAGGGGTTGTTTTTTTGCAACAGTCGTAGTATTATTACCACCAGCTAGCAAATTCAGCACCAATTTACTGGCTTTGGGCGCATCAGGGCAAATCACTCCTTGAACAGAAACCCTCCTCAATTGAGGAGGGTTTTTTTGTTATGCTTGGTTCTTATCCGGCCTGCCCTCATAACAGGAATTCGCTCAGCAACAATGCTGGAGAATGTCGATGCAGTCAAATAGCTTAGCGCGGCGCCATGCACCGCCGCGGCCACCACAGCCATGCTGATCATCAGCCTGCTTCCCTGGCCGTCGCCAAACCTGACGGTTGCCGCCCGGGCAAACTGGATTGCCCTTGACCAGTTGACTGCGCGGAGCCGTACATGCCGGTAGATCAAGCTGACTTTTCAGCGCTTCAGGCTGCCTGGCTGGCAGCGCAACCAGACCAGCCGGGCTGCCCGGAAATGGCATTAAACAGCTGCGGCATCGGATTCGACTGCAGCACCGTGCTGCCCTCTCAACACACCGCCGGGCTGTTATTGAAAGCCGCACGCGAGGCCGGGCTGAGTGATCAGATCAATCGCCTGTTCAGCGGCAAAATGGTCAACCTCAGTGAAAATCAAGCGGCCCTGCATATGCTGCTGCGTGACCCTCAAGCTTCGGCAGATCTGGATAACCTGAATCCGACGGCGATTCTGCAGGCCCGCACTCATATGCTGGCGCTGGCCGATGATCTGCGCCAGGGACGGATGCCGGATGGTGCGCCGATCACCGATATCCTGCACCTCGGCATCGGTGGCTCTGTACTGAGTCCACGGCTGTTGCTTAACGCACTGGGCGACAGTCAGCCAGGCATGCCGGATATTCATTTTCTATCCGCGCCAGCCAGTCAGTGGTCAACGCTGGCAGCACAGCTGGACCCGGCGACTACGCTGGTGATTGCCGCTTCCAAAAGCTTTACCACGGTCGAAACCCTGCATAACCTCAAGCTGGTGGACAATTGGTCGGGCGGGCGCGGGCAGCGGCTGGCCATAACAGCCAATCCATCCGAAGCTGCCCGGTACGGCTTTGCAAGCGGGCAGATTCTGCCGCTATGGCCATGGGTAGGTGGCCGCTTTGCGTTCAGTTCAGCGGTGTCATTGGTAGCAGCGATAAGCATGGGCTCAAGCGCGTTCCGGAAATTATTGCGGGGTGCGCACGCCATGGATCAGCATTTTCGCTCAGCCGAGCTGGAACACAACCTGCCTGTCTGGATGGCGCTGACGGATTTCTGGCTGCATGTGGTCGGCGATCATCCCGGGCGTGGCGTGTTCAGCTACGATCCACGCCTGAGTCTGTTAACCGCCTGGCTGCAGCAACTGGAAACCGAAAGCAATGGTAAAAGTGTCAGCCAGACCGGTGAACTTCTGCAGTGCCGGGGCGCGCCGCTGGTGTTTGGCGGCGATGGCTCGGACGCTCAGCATGCGCTGTTTCAGATGCTGCATCAGGGGCAGGCCTGCTGGCCACTGGAACTGGTGGGGGTTCGCCCCGGCCGCGCCGAAGCCACTTCACAATTGCTGTTCGCACAGCTGCTAGGCCAGGCGCAGACCTTTCGTCAGGGCGACCAGGATGCTCCGCCTCATCAACGCCTGCCCGGCAATCGACCCGTGGTCACCACTTTGCTGGATAGGTTGGACGCTGAATGCCTGGGCGCTCTGCTGGCCGCCTATGAACATAAGACGGTGTGCTTTGCACACCTGGTCGGCTGCAATCCGTTTGATCAATGGGGTGTCGCAGCCGGCAAGCAGGCCACCCAGGCAGCGTTACGACAACTCGAACTGAAGCACGACGCCTGACCAGCAGGCTAAAACAGACCTGTCTGAACCACCCGGGTCGGCCGCCACTTTGGCAACCCACATCCGGTTTATCCCAGACGCTCCTGTACCAGGCCCAGTAACTGCTCTACCGGTTCAGGACGAGCGGCTACGCCGTCCCCATCGTAGAGGTAGATACGGGTATGCTCCGGATCGTCATCATCGGCAACCAGCCGAATCTCATAACGACCGGAATAATCAACGCCCTTATTGCCACGCCAGAAAGTCAGCTTACGCCAAAAACTTTTTTTGACTTTGGCCGGCGCGGGTTGACGATAGGTGAATAGGTAACTGTGGTTATTCGGATCGCGTTCATTGATCGACATCTCGCCACGATTCAGGGTAAAGCCCAGGCGGCGATAAACGCTTTCCACCCGGTCGTCAACCAGCAGAAACAAGGCTCCGTCACCAAAACCCACCCGACTGGTGGACTGGGCAGCCTCTTCACTGGTGAGCACCTTGGGCGGTACCGCTTCGTCACGCAAACCCGCCAGCTGAGGCGCGGCCGAGCCCGGTATGGTCAGCGCCGCTTCAGTGCTGGGTTTGTCCAGATTCGCGGGAACCTGTAGTGGTGAGGTTTCCCGGCTATCGACATAAACACCACCAACCCTGCCGCCACAGGCGCTCAGTAACAGGCCCGCGATCAAGATCAACAACCACCGGTAAATTCCGGTTTCAGGCTGTCGGTAATGGGTCTTCGATATTCCGATATTGCTCATAAATCCTGTCTGCATATTGCTCTAATTCCCGCGGTAACCAGACCAGCGGTAAACGAATACCACGCTGAATCTTTCCCAGCCGCTCAAGATACCATTTTGCCGGGATCGGGTTGCTGCAACAACCCAGAAACTCATAGAGATCCTGTAACTGACTATCCAGCCTGTTAGCCTGTTCGGCTTCACCCGCCAGCGCCAGCCGGTACAATTCCGCGCAGCTTCCGGGCGCCACATTGGCCGCCACCGATATCACCCCGCTGGCGCCGGCCTGCAGACTTGCGCAGGCGGTTGGATCATCCCCACTCAAAATGGACACGCTGCGTCCCGGCAGGTTCAGCAAAGCAGCTAACCGTCCAGGTTCAGCATTCGCCTCTTTCAGGCCGATGATATTGGCATGTTGTTTAAGCGCCGCGAATGTCTCGGGCTGCAGGTCCACTCCGGTGCGCCCGGGCACATTATAAACAATGATTGGTAAGGCCGTGTTATCTGCCAGGGCCGCGTAGTGCTGGCGCAAACCAGCTTGCGGCGGGCGATTGTAATAAGGTGTAACGGCCAGCACGGCATCAGCTCGAGCCTGTTCAGCAATCCTCAACAAATCCATGCTTTTGGCAGTGCCCGGACTGCCGATACCCATGATCACACTGCCATGCGGCCCGAACAGCTCCACCGCGCGCTGGGTGAGCTGCAGCAGTTCGGCTTTTTTCAGACAGGCTGACTCGCCGGTGGTGCCGGCCACTACCACACTGCTGGTGCCGCTGGCGGCGTGCCATTGAAGCAGGTGATCCCAGGCTGGCCAATCGATATCACCGTTGGGCTGCATCGGTGTAACCATGGCCACAATACTGCCTTTGATGTGCTGATAAACTGTCATATTCGCCTGCCTGAAGGTGGTCTGGAATATCAGCTACATGGCCTGACTGACATTCCAAAAATTTCCGGGCAAGCATACTTGCGAGCTTGTTGTGTCGCAAGTATGCTGCTGGCTTGGAATCAAATTATGGAGCAACAGATGCCATCAGTTGGAGACAAGATCAAGCACATCGCCATTCCGGCCACCGGCGACCAGGAATTGGGCAGCGCGGATTTCGCCGGACGTAATCTGGTGCTGTATTTTTACCCCAAAGATGACACCCCGGGTTGCACCACCGAAAGCCAGGGCTTTCGCGATCACATCAAAGCCTTCGAAAAAGCCAATACCGCGGTGCTTGGAGTATCCCGTGATGACCTGAAAAGCCATGCCAAATTCCGCACTAAATATGACCTGCCATTTGATCTGCTGGCTGATACCGAGGAACAGCTGTGCCAGTATTTCGATGTGATCAAAGAGAAAAACATGTACGGCAAGAAGTATCTTGGTATTGAACGCAGCACCTTCCTGATTGACGCCCAGGGCGTACTGCGCCAGGAGTGGCGTAAAGTCAAAGTGCCAGGGCACGTCGAGGAAGTACTCGCGGCCGCACAAGCGCTGTAAGTCAGTCCGGATACCACGTATCCCGATCACTCACCAAAACCCTTAACCTGACGACGGCTGCTGTATGCCCCCACAGACACGATTGTATGTGCTCGACACCAATGTGCTGATGCACGATCCAACTGCAATATTCCGCTTTGAAGAACACGATGTGTTTATTCCAATGGTGGTTCTGGAAGAGCTGGATGCTGCCAAAAAAGGCTTATCGGAGGTAGCGCGCAATGTGCGCCAGGTCAGCCGCTTCATCGGTCAGCTACTGGCCCGTGAGGCGGACGGCGACATTGCCAATGGCCTGTCGCTGCAACAGCCCGATGGCCTGGAATTGCCCGCTGGCAGCGGCCGGCTGTTTTTCCAGACCCAGGTCGCCGAATCAAATGGCCGCCTGAATACCAACGGCGCGCTGGCTGATAACCAGATTCTGTATACCCTGCTGGATTTGCAGCAGCAGGCACCGGAACGCGAAGTGGTGCTGGTGTCCAAGGACATCAATCTGCGCATCAAAGCGGTGATCAACCGACTGCCGGCGGAAGATTATCATAACGATAAGGCCCTGGATGACCTCGACCTGCTCTATCACGGCCTGGTCGAAAGAGGTGAGGAGTTCTGGCAGGAATATGCCGAGATGGAATCGTGGAGCAGCGAATCCGGAGAAGCATGGTATCGCTGCAAGCGCCGGTCCGGTGATCACTGGTACCCCAACCAGTGCCTGAAGATTGGTGGCGCCAACGGCCTGGAAGCGATTGTCAAAGAAGTTACCGAGGACAGTTTCAGCTTCCGGCTGGCGCATGATTTCCGCGGCGATCATCATGCCGTCTGGGGCATCCTGGCGCGCAATATTCAGCAGAATTTTGCCTTGAATCTGTTGCTCGATCCGGATATCGACTTTGTTACTCTGATGGGTACCGCGGGCACCGGCAAAACCCTGTTGACGCTGGCGGCCGGATTGGCGCAGACACTCGATCATAAACGCTTCAGCGAAATCATCATGACGCGCGCCACGGTTTCAGTGGGTGATGAGATCGGCTATCTGCCCGGCACCGAAGAAGAAAAAATGACCCCGTGGATGGGCGCGCTGACCGATAACCTGGAAGTTTTGACCACGCCTAATGAAGGCGGCGACTGGGCCCGTCAGGCCACCAACGATCTGCTCGCCAACCGGATTAAAATCCGCTCGCTCAACTTTATGCGTGGCCGCACATTCCTGAATCGTTTTGTGATTATTGATGAAGCCCAGAACCTGACGCCCAAGCAGATGAAAACCTTGCTGACGCGCGCCGGCCCGGGCACCAAAATGGTTTGTCTGGGTAATGTGGAACAGATCGATACGCCCTATCTGACTGAAACCACCTCCGGTCTGACATTTGCGGTGGATCGTTTTCAGGACTGGGATTTCAGCGGTCACATTACCCTGCAGCGGGGTGAGCGTTCCCGGCTGGCCGACTTTGCCTCCAGCGTGCTGTAGCCTGACACCTGGCTGGCTATTTGGTCAGCTATTTTCCGGAGCTGGAGACGGCGTCAGCATCTCGCTCTGTCGGCGGGGCCAGGCGCGTAACACCGCATTGACCACAGTAGCCAGTGGAATGGCAAAAAATATCCCCCAGAACCCCCAGATACCGCCAAAGAAAAAAACCGCAACAATTATCGCCACCGGATGCAGGTCATTGACCTCGGAAAATAAAACCGGCACCAGCACGTTGCCGTCCAGGGCCTGAATAATCCCGTACGCCGCCACTACCCACAAGAACTCACCGCTCCAGCCAAACTGGAAAAATGCTACCAGTGCGATCGGAATGGTAATTACCGCCGCGCCGATAAATGGAATCAATACTGAAAATCCAGTCAACGTTGCGAGTAATAAAGCATACTGCAAACCCAGTAAGCTGAAGGTGACCCAGGTGATTGATCCGACGATCAATATTTCCAGCACTTTGCCGCGCACATAGTTGCCAATCTGACGATCGACCTCACTCCAGACTGAATTCACCAGCTCACGGTCTTTGGGCAGATAGGCGGTAAACCAGTTGATAATCAGTTGCTTGTCCTTGAGGAAGAAAAAAACCATCAACGGCACCAGCACCAACAGCACCAGCAGACTGATCAAACTCAATGCTGATGACCAGGACCAGGCGAGAATCTGCTGGCTGACACCCGCCAGATCGGCGCCCAGACGGTTAATCAGCTCTTCGGTTTGAGTAGCGCTGATCAACTGCGGATATAGCTCGGGCAGACGCTGCAACAACTCCTGCCCCTGGTTGATGTAGTTGGGTAATTGCTGTACCAGTTGTGCGATCTGACGCGACAGCAGCGGCGCCAGTCCAAACAGCAGCAACAGCACGCCGGACAGAAAACCGACAAACACGAATATCACCGATAACAGCCGCGGTACCGACAACTGCTCAAGCCGGTTAATCAGGCCCTCCAGCAAATAGGCGAGCACTATGGCGGCAAACACCGGTGCCAGCGTTTTGCCCAGCAGCGCGAACAGCAGCACCACCGCGACCAGCGCCACCGCCAGAATAACCACCTGGGGGTTGCTGAGGGTGCGTTGGTACCAATCGCGCAGTAAATTCATAAAGTCCTGTGGTGCATAGCTGTTATAACAATGGCCGTTCTAATAGTAATCGTTAGCTGGGCATACCAGGACATACCGCAAGTATATGCCATACTCGGATTACTGCATGCCGGTAAGCATAACAGCCTGCCGAGCGCTCAACAGGTGCCAGAAGTTTTGTTGCGGGGTTTTCACGAATCGCCAGATGAAATGGTCAAACCAGCGGTGGGATAGACAAGCGTTGCCGGCTAGTAAAACAGCTGCCAGCTAAGATCAACTTCAATGTTCTGGTTCAGATCATCAGTGATTACACCCAGCACATTACCGCCAAAAGCATATTCCGCCGGTGCATACGACATGCCCAGCCGCAGGAAGCTGTTGCGGTTGGTTTGACGATCTATAAACAGCCCGAAATTACTGTCCGCCAATTCCGGCCGTAAAGCATCCGCCAGAATGGCCACGTCAGGCAATGGCTGGCTGCGGGTGGAGTACTCAAATTGAATATTCCATTTATCCGCCGGCGCCCAGGACAAACGGGCACTGTAAGTCACTACATCATCCCAGTTAAAGCTGGGGCTGTCAGAATCACCCAGCAGCGACAGAAAACGCCCTGGCAGGAAATTGCTGGTGAAGGCATTGATCGAGCTGTAATTGATGTGCTCAACGCCAAGCTGTAACTGGCTGTTGTCGGTGATCGCAAAACCGATATTGGCTCCGATCCGGGCCGGCGTGTCCAGGTCCGCGGGGTTGGCGTACACCCCACGCAGGTTATTGAGTTCTTCAGTATCAATTCTGGACTGATAGCCGGCGGTCAATTCGATTCGCTCAGCCAGCGCCAGTGAATAACCAAACTGGAAACCGATCCCCTGAGTGCGATCCAGGCGGTTGATGGCAAAATCATTATTCAGACGATTATTGTCCAGCTGCATATAGGCAGGCGCATTCAGATAACCGTTACCGGCCTGCCCCGCCAGTCCCTGCCGGCGATCCAGTGCTGCGGCGCCGTATTGTTGACTTGCCAGCACCAGCCCCACCGAAAATACACTGCCATTATCCAGCCGACCAACAATACCGGGCTGCAGGAAATTCTGTTGCAGACCAGCCAGTTGCGAGCGGCTGCCGAGCATACTGCGCTGTGCCTCCAGCGCTAACCGGGAGGTGTTGCTGTTCAGCGAAAAAGCGCTTATCTGCTGGCTGTCTTCTGTGAACAGCGCGCGTGCGAAATCCGGCAGCAGGCCCACCCGAGCCTGGGCTTTCCAGTCCAAGCTGGCTTCCACCGAATGATTACTCAAATCAACTGATGCCAGGCCCGGATCAAGCTGTTGCGCCAGATATTGACGCCACGGACCCATATCAAAATGCGTGCCAGAACTATCCGCCAGTGCGCTGCCGCTCAGCATACAGCAAGCCAGCAAACCCAGTGCGGGAATACTGCGTGACAAGCATTGTTGAGGGCTGATCTGCATATCGGTTTGACGCGCGCAATAACGTTAATCTAACAATCCAAAAAGCATTGTCGCAATATGTCTGTAAAGTGTCAATTGTTAGCCCGACGGAGTTCCTGGAGCCTGCCCGGTGGTCAGCCGGGCAGGCTATGATATGTAAATATGCCCATTAGCCCCACAGCATGCTCACAGTACTGACCATCGCCGGCTCTGATGCCTGCGCCGCCGCCGGTCTGCAAGCCGATTTACGTACTTTCCAGGCGCTCGGATTACACGGCCTCAGTGTGGTGTCCGCGGTCACTGCGCAGGGCCGCGCCAGCGGCTCGCGACAAGCGGCCCGCTGGCAAACCGTCAGCGATGAAATTTTCGCGGCCCAACTCAGCGCGGTAGTCGCCGGTTTTGAGATTGCCGCGGTCAAAACCGGCATGCTGGCGTCAGCCGGCCAGGTCGAGATACTTGCAGCCAAGTTGCCCCGGGATATTCCTCTGGTGATTGACCCGGTACTCAGCAGTTCAAGCGGTCACCGCCTGATTGATGACTCCACCCTGACGGCGCTGCGCCGGTTGCTGTTTCCACGCGCCTGGCTGATCACCCCTAACCTGCCGGAACTGACTCAGCTAAGCGGTGGGCCTGATCAGGACATCCATCAGCGCACGGAGGTTCTGCTCCGGCATGGCTGCCAGGCGGTGCTGGTCAAGGGCGGTCATGCCGACGGCCCGCAGCTGACGGATTACCTGTATCAGCCCAGTCAGCAGGACGGCTATCAGACTCATTCATACTCACATCCACGCCAGCCGGGCCAGTACCGCGGCACCGGCTGTGTGCTGTCGGCGGCCATGACCGCCTATCTGGCCAGTCAGTCGCCGCAACCCGGTGGCAGCCTGCAGCGAATCTGCCAGCTGGGCATCGACTATCTGCAAACCTGTATTGTAAATACCCCCGCCGGTGACGAAGCCGTTATACTGCGCCATCCACTGATCAGCGGCAGTTAGCACCTGACAATATGTCCCTACATCAAAACAAAGTTTTTATCATCACCGGTTCCAGCCGTGGTATTGGCCGGGCCACCGCCGAGCAACTGGCCCGTGATGGCGCGCGGGTGGTCATTTCCAGCCGTACAGCGGAGGCCTGCAGCGCGGTCGCGGAAAGTATCTGCGAACAGGGTGGCGACGCTATCGCACGGGCCTGCCATATCGGCAAGGATGAACAGCTCAAGCAACTGGTGGATGACACCGTGGCCCATTACGGTCGCCTCGACGGGCTGGTCTGTAACGCCGCCAGCAACCCGGTATATGGCCCCCTGCAGGAGTTGGAACGGCAGGCTTTCGATACCATCATGCAGAACAATATCTGGAGCCAGATCAAATTATGCCGGCTGGCCGCGCCCCACATCCAGCAGCACGGTGGCGGCGCGATAGTGCTGGTTTCCAGTGTGGCCGGCCTGTCCGGACAAAAAATGCTCGGCGCCTACGCCATTTCCAAAGCCGGTGGAATGCAGCTGGCGCGCAATCTGGCGCTGGAATACGGCCCTCAGGGTATCCGGGTGAATGCGGTTGCCCCGGGCCTGATCCGCACTGATTTTTCCCAGGCCCTGCTGGCCAATGAGAAACAGGTCGCGATGCTGGAGCGGACCCTGCCTGCCGGACGGGTGGGCGAACCGGAGGATATTGCCGGGGTGATCGGGTTTTTGCTGTCTCCCGCGGCCAGTTATGTGACCGGACAGACCCTTGTCGCTGATGGCGGTATGACCATCGCACAATCCATGTAAACACAACCGAAGTGAGATCGATGCAGCATATTCAACACCATAGCGTCCTGATCACCGGTGCCGGCAGCGGGCTGGGCCGTGCCATGGCGCAACAATTTGCCCGGCATGGCTGGCGGGTCGGTGTCACCGACGCCAGCCTGGATCGCGCCCGACAGACCCTGGACGGGAATGACTTTCCGGCTGGTAGCTTTGCTGCCCAACTGGATGTCACCGACCCGGCACAGTGGCGGCAACTGCATCAGCGGATCAGCACTGATTGGCCGGGTTTAGGCGTGCTGATCAATAACGCCGGAGTGGCGGCTGCCGGGGCGATGGATACCGGAGAAATCTCCGACTGGGAGTGGCTGTTCAGTATCAACGTATTTGGCGTGGCGCAGGGTTGCCAGCAGTTTTTACCCATGCTGAAGGCTCAGAACAGCGGACATATCGTCAACATCGCCAGCTTCGCGGCGCTGGCCGGAGCGCCCGAAATGAGCAATTACGGCGCCAGCAAAGCCGCGGTATATGCTCTCTCGGAAAGCCTGTACACCGAGTTGGCGGCCACCCGTATCGGCGTCACCGTGGCCTGCCCCGCATTTATCAACACCGATCTGTTGAGCACGATGCGCGTGCCTGAAGACAGTTATCGCAAGCGGGCGCAGCGCTGGATGGACACCTCCGGATATAGCACCGACGATTTTGCCCAGGCGGTGTTTAATGCAGTCAGCAAACAGCAGTTCCTGTTGCTGACCCATCGCTCCACCCGCTGGTTATGGCGCTTGAAACGCTGGTCTCCGACGATCTATTACTGGCTGATCAAACGCAATGTCAGACGCTTTGCCGCGAAACAGAAATAAGCCATTTTTATCTAAGGAACCTCTGATTTAATCTGACATAGTCGCGAGTGAGTCTTGTTTGGTGTAGTGCAGTACCTTTGTCAACGACAGCATAGCTGGCTATGTCGAGTGGACAAAGTGCTGCAATGCGCCAAACAAGGCCTCTCCCACATGGGGTTACGCCCGAAATTGCCCAATCCTGCGGTGCGTTGCTGGGCAATAGGCTGGCTATTGCACTGCGCAGCGACGCCTTGTCTTGAGCGATTTCGGGCTGTAACGCGGCCATGGCAGATTAAATCAGAGGTTCCCTAAAAGATTAGACCGATGTTTTTTTAATCAAAAGGGCTCGAGGTAAGAGCAGGGCGGCCAGCGGTCACTCTGCTCTTTTCAAACCGTTGGTAAAAAATTAACCAGCTAATTGGTTCGGCAGGTAATAGTACAGCTCTGCTCACTGCATGACCATCCACAACTGCTGGCACCATCGCCTCCCGTATCACCAGCAAAAAACTGAAATCCAAAATTGCTCACATGAACCCTCATCCTGTTCATGGTTTCATTGTTATCCGGCAAACCTGAGCCGCTAAAGAAAAACCCACTGCTCACATCGGAAGCGTTTTCCGGGATGTCATTACCGTTGGAATCACGAAAGGTACCTGGGATGGCATCCAGTTGGTTAAAATCGTCAACCCCCCAGAGACCTGATGAACCATCTGAAAAAAGAATTCATACGTTTTAATGCTGGTGACTGCTGCCCCTAACCGACCAAACACACCAAGTCTGGCGTCGGCCTGTTGCGCCAACTGACCGATCTGGCGTGTCAATGCAGGGGTGCCAATCACATCAAAAGCGGAGTCAAAACCCATGCCCGAAGGCACATCAAAAGCATCATTGACGGTTGGGTTACCTCCCCGTATCGCCATGCGCGTGGGTATACCGTGATCTTCAAGATAGTTGATATACAGCATCACATCATCAAAAACCTCGGCTTCCGCGGTGCTAAGCGCCAGCTCAACAGCGGTAACGGTGCCTGCTCTGGTTTTAACCGCTTATTCTGAAAGTACCGCAACCTCTGGGGAAAGGGTTTTATAGAACTTCTTCAGTTCAGGGCGTTGCGGATTACCTGAGAGCACAAAATACTTGCTGAGTTGTTCTTCGCTAAAATCCACAACGAAAACGGTCACGCCAAAATTAGCGGCACTGCCTGCGATTGATAGGGCTATGTTTCGTTTTTGAACAGATGAGCAGCCGTGACATGCGATTGCTTTTTCGAGCGCCATGGCAGGCGTGGAAAACAAAGCACTCACCAAAATCAGCGCAAAGCCTATGCTCTTGAACATGCTAACGTCCTTCATTAATTCTGGACGGCTCCTTGCCCGCTAGCATGTACATCCTGTACATGTCCACTTAATACACAAAATATTATCATGCCCGTTTGGGAATGTGCATCTAAGGCTAATCAGCCAACATCATAAGTCCATTACTGTTGATCTAGTGTCCGAATATCTCCCGACTGTTGGTAAGAAAATTGCCCGACATAAGCATTGATTGCTCGCTGACAGCTGCTGGCTTTGCATGGCAACCAGCACGGGCGCGCCCGTGCTGGTTGATAGTGCGGTGTTAATTTAACCCACTTAAATAATCTGTGAAAATCTGTGGATAACCTTACAGGCGCTCGATAATCGCATCCGCAATGGTCTGCGTGGTTCCGGTGCCGCCCAGGTCCGGCGTTACCCGGTCACCAGCAGCAATGGTTTCCCGGATAGCTTTGCGCAGCCGCTGGGCCTGATCGGTCAATTCCAGATGGTCCAGCATCATGGCCGCGCCCAGCATCAGGGCGCAGGGATTGGCGATGCCCTGTCCGGCGATATCCGGTGCGGAACCGTGGACCGCTTCAAACATGGATGCCTGAGAGCCGATATTGGCGCCCGGCGCCAGGCCAAGGCCGCCCACCAGGCCCGCGCACAGGTCGGAAATGATGTCACCAAACAGATTGGTGGTCACAATCACATCAAACTGTTCGGGATCCAGCACCAGTTTCATGCAGGTGGCATCGACGATCATTTCCTGAAATTCAATCCCCGGAAAATCCTCGGCAACTTTGCGGGCGGTGTCCAAAAACAGACCGGACACAGCCTTTAGGATATTCGCCTTGTGTACCGCGGTTACTTTATGACGCCCCTGGCGGGCCGCCAGCTCAAAGGCATAGCGCACGATCCGCTCACAGGCAAAGCGGGTATTGACGGTTTTTGATTCGGCCCGTTCACCGTCTGCGCTGACCATCGCATCCAGCGCCAGATAAGCGCCTTCGGTATTTTCGCGCACCGTAATAATATCGATGTTGTCGTAGCGCGCCCGGGTGCCCGGGAAAGTCAGCGCCGGGCGGACATTGGCATACATATCAAAATGCTTGCGCAAGGTCACATTCAGAGAACGAAAACCACCACCTACCGGTGTGGTCAGCGGCCCTTTCAACAGCACCTTGTGTTCAGCGATCAAATCCAGGGTGCTCTGCGGTAACAGTTCACCGTTCTTTTCCATGGAACTGACCCCGGCTTCAGCATAAACAAACTGCAAACCACAATCCAGACGCTCCAGCGCGGCGATGGTGACGCGGGTTATTTCAGGCCCAATCCCATCTCCTGGAATGACCACGATGGTAGGTGTTGTCTGCGACATAATACTAAGTCCTTGGTTATTTTTAGAGGTCTTGTCGATGCATCAGGATGCTTGCAGCATCTCATTCAGCAAACCGGCGCGCTCCAGCGCAGCCAGATCATCATAGCCACCGATGTGCTGATCATTGATAAAAATCTGCGGCACGGTCTGCCGGCCGGCACGTTCGATCATCTTTTCACGTAGCTGCTGATCACCATCAATGGCAATCTCATTGTAGGCGGCTTCTTTCTGCTGCAAAAGCTGTTTGGCCATGTGGCAGTAGGGGCAATAATCTTTGGTATAAATATCTATGCTCATATGTATTTCCACAGGTGTTTGGTCATCATCACTCAAATACAGCTTACCGGCTTGGGCAGTCCGGCGTAGCAGGCCAGCTGCCGGGCCGGAGAGTCCGGGAACAAGCGATACAAATAGCGGCTTGAAGCCTTATCCGGACTCAAACGACGCTTGACCGCGGCCACCAGCAGACGCATCCCGGGCGCCGTATGATAATCGGCATGATAGCTGCGTACAAAATCAATCAGTTCCCAGTGCTCGGGCCGCAACTCGATGCCATCGCGTGCCGCCAGCAAACGGGCCACCTCGACACTCCAATCATCGCCCTGGCGAAGATGGCCGTGTTCATCCAGCGGCGGTAATGCTGAAGTCTGACTCATGGCTATACCCAGGTCTGCTGCAAGGGATATTGCCGCTCCAGCAATGCCATCACCTCTGACCATTCAAGCAGTCGAATATATGGTGGCACTGTGGCCATTAATCCAGCCGATCGCACTGATTCCGCCAGCGCATACAGGCTGACGTTCTCAGGCGGCTGAAGCAACCCCGTATCAGCCAGCAGATAAACATGCTGACCCAGCAATAAGATGCCATCACCGGCGCGGCAGACTCGCAAGCACTGTTGATAACTGGCGGATAAACCCCGGCTGCCCATCAGCCAGTGCCAGCGGACGCGTGTTTCAGACATGGATCAAATGCCTGCAGCCGGCCATCGCCTCAGCCAATTGGCCGCAACTCATTGGCACTATCTCAAACGGCAACTCATCGGCCTGAATGCCGTACTGATGCAGGGTTTGCCGGGCCACGCAGATACTGACATCCAGCTCTGCGGCGGCGCCCCATAGCCGAGTCCAGGCAAACTCGCCCTGCTGACTGACCAGCAAATTCCGACAGGCTTCGCCCAGCACAAACACCCGCACGCTGATATCCAGACTGGCAAATGCCAGCGGCAAATCAATCTGCTCGCGCCCGTGGCGACCGGAGGCGGCCTGCATCAGCACGCCAATCACCGCAGTGCCCGGCGTCTTGTTCATGTTGCAAAGCTCAGCACGTGACCGGCCTGTTCCGTACAGGTAACCAACTCGGGCAAGCCTGATAGCCGCCAACCCTGTGGCAATGCCTGACGGGTCCGGCGCGCCAGCGCGGCCCGGCACACCAACAGGCGCAGGTTGTCATGCTCCAGCTGCAGTTGGCGATAAGCCTGGTGCAGATCGAGTATTTCAGGCTCCAACGCCGCCGAGGGCTGCGCATGGCTGACCCCATCACCGTCAAAAAATACGCTCACCAGAGCATTCCGCCGGCTGGCCTGCTGGACACACTGCCAGGCCAGCAGCGCATTGTGCGCGCTCGGTGGACAATGATTGACGATCAGGACATGCATACCCGGATTTTAACAAAACCCTAAGCATCCGCCTGTGTAATATACTGTTGATGCAACTCTTAACGGAATCCATCGGTCAGATGCCACTGTGACTATGCAAATGCCATCAGCAATATGCCGGACAGGTTTATGGCAGCGCCTGCTGCTGACCGCGGGCCTGTGCGCATGCACGTGGTTAACCGCGCTGGACCCGATTTATGCCCAGAATGACCGCATTCAGCTGCCTGATCTGGGTGCCTCGGCGGATTCCATCTTCTCCGATGGCGAAGAGCGCTCTTACGCACGCCAGTTGATATATCAGCTACGGCAGTTCGGTCTGTTGATTGAAGACCCCCAGATCAATGATTTTTTCCAGGATATGGGCTATCGCTTAATCTCGCACAGCGATGAGCCGGGTCGACCCTATCATTTTGTGGTGCTCAACGAGCCCAGTATTAATGCCTTTGCCGCGCCCGGCGGCGTGATCGCGCTGCATAGCGGCATGATCCTGGTAGCTGAAGAAGAAAGTGAGATAGCCGGCGTGCTGGCGCATGAAGTCGTGCACATCACTCAAAATCACCTGGAACGCAGTTTTGAAGAAGCACGCAAGCTGAGTCTTCCCCTGGCGCTGCTGGCAGTAGGCCTGATTGTGGTCGGCGGTGTGGGCGCCATCGTACCGGCGATTATCGGCACCCAGGGACTGTCGGCACAGTCACAGATCAATTTCACCCGCCAGAATGAATATGAAGCGGACCGTATCGGCATCCAGATTCTATCCGACGCCAACTATAACCCGGACGCCATGGCCAGCATGTTTGCCAAGCTGGGCCGCGCCTCACGTAATTTTGCTATCCAGATACCCGAGTATCTACGCAGCCATCCCATCTCAACCACGCGTATCGCGGAAGCCAAAAACCGCGCGCAGAGCCTGCCTGCCGCACAGCGCGTGGAAGACATTGATTTTTTCCTGATGCAGGCGCGTATCCGGGCGTTGATCGCCCGTTTTCCGGAAGATGCCATCCGTTATTTCAGTGAGGAAATCGAACTAGGCAAAGGCCTGTTCCCGGACGCCAACCGCTATGGCCTGGTGCTGGCCCTGCAACAGGCAAGCAGGTTCAACGAGGCCAAACCGATCATTGAAGATCTGCTCCAGATCGCGCCGCGCAAACTCACCTACCAGATTGAGATGGCGCATGTGGAACTGGGCCTGGGAGAGCAGGATGCCGCGATGCAACGCTTCGCCAGGCTGTATCAGCAGTATTCCGGCAACCGCATGCTGGCCCGCTATTACGCCCAGGCACTGCTGAAATCCAATGAACCAATGATGGCTTTCGAGGCCTTGCAGATTCTGCGCCAGGAAATATTGGAGAACCGCAGCAGCCCGGACTTGTATGATTTACTGGCGCAGGCCGCGAACCAGTCGGGTGATGATATTCGCGCCACCAGCGCCAATGCCGAGGCCGCCTATTGGCGGGGACAGATTCATGATGCCATTATTCAGTTACAGCGCTTAAGCGAACGGGAAGACCTGGATTACTACCAGCGCGCCAGAATTACCGCGCGCCTGTCGGAAATGCGGCTTGAGTTCGAGCAACTGGTCCGCCTGGGTTATATCAACCCGAACCCCGGACGAACCGGTTGATAACCAACTCAATCACGCCCGGCGACCTACATGAATCGATGTGCTGGGCAGGTACTGCCAGCCAGCGCGGTTAACTGATGTCGGCGTAGCCCGGTTAGCTTCAGGTCACTGGCGGAGCAGCCTGAAGTAATGTCTGATGCCAGCTTGCAAAGCTGATGCAACAAGCCGTCACCAGATAGTCATCGGGCTGTCATAAATACGTCATGACAAAAGCTATAATTAATGTACCCTTGTCAATCTGGAATTATGCATGTATGCAACCAGCCTTAGCGGACCTGGCATAAACGCAGATGTACTGGTGGTCGATGATGAACCAGCCATTCGTGACATGCTTGAATTTGCCCTGCAGCGGGCCGGCATGTCTCCGCGCACTGCTGCCGGCGCGGAAGATGCACTGCATGCGATAGCTGATAAACGGCCGGATATTATCCTGCTGGACTGGATGATGCCGGGCATCAGCGGACTTGACCTGGCTCGCCGACTGCGCCGGGAGGATTTCACCCGCGACCTGCCGATCATCATGCTGACCGCGCGCACCGCCGAAGACGATCGTGTACACGGCCTGGATTCGGGGGCGGACGACTACATCACCAAACCCTTTTCCCCACGCGAGCTGGTGGCCAGGGTCAAAGCTATCCTGCGCCGCACCAGCCCGGCTGATGAACATGGCAAGATCACAGTCACGGGCTTGACTCTGAACAGCGAGAGCCACCAGGTTCTGGCGGAAGGCAAACCGGTCCATATGGGGCCTACAGAGTACCGTTTGCTGGAGTTTTTCATGCAGCATACCGGCAAGGCTTATAACCGCACTCAGCTGCTGGACAATGTCTGGGGCACGAATGTTTATGTGGAAGAGCGCACTGTTGATGTACACATCCGCCGCCTGCGTAAAGCTTTGCATCCGTATGGTCTGGATCATTATATTCAGACCATCCGCGGCCATGGCTACCGGTTCCTGCCACCGCGGGATAATGCCTGACAGGTCTGATGCGCGCTAGCGGTTATTCTTATCTGTTAGGCCACGCCGCAATACTGGCGGCGTTATTGCTGGTGCTGCTGGCAGTCGGCTGGTTTGCTACCGCCTGGCTGTGGTGTCTGACGGCTTATCTGGCCGGCCTGGTGATCTGGCATACCCGGCATCTGCTGGCCCTGCATGCCTGGCTTGCTGATCCCAGCGGCGAGCCGCCATCCGCCTGGCGACTGGGCGGGTCCGGGGGTATCTGGGGCCAGAGTTTCGAACAATTGTTCCGGCAACGGAAACGGCAACATAAAAAATACCGTCAGCTGCGGCGGGCGCTGGAAGAATACCGCAACGTTACCGAATCTTTTCCCGAACCGATTATCACCATGGATGATCAGTCCGTGGTGGTGTGGTTCAACCCCGCATCGACACAGGCTCTGGGATTGCGCAAACCCGATGATAGCGGACAGCCGCTGGGTAACATTCTGCGCAATCCGGATTTTGTCGAATGGCTGGAACAAGGCGGCAGCCGGCCACTGGATATTGATAGCCCGCGGGATGACAATATCAAGCTCAACGTGCGCCTGTTCGAGCTCAGCCGACGGCGTCGATTGTTGCTGTTCCGTGACGTCACCGAATTGCGCAACGTAGAAACCGTGCGGCGTGATTTTGTTGCCAATGTCTCGCACGAATTGCGCACGCCACTGACCGTTTTGATCGGTTATCTCGAATCACTCACTGAAGACAGCAGCCCGGAACTGCAGCTGGTCATCCGGCGCATGCACGAACAGACCCGTCTGATGCGCAACCTGATCGATGATCTGATCGAGATTTCACGCTTACAGGGTCAGTTGATACGTGGCCGGGAAACCAGCGTGGATATCAGCGCATTACTGGCGCAACTGCGTGAGCAGGCCGACTCACTCAACGACAAACAGCATCAGATTGAGTTCAGCAACACCGCCGAGGTTAACCTGAAGGGCGCGGAAAACGACCTGGAAAGCGCGTTCAGTAATCTGATCACCAATGCGATCCGCTACACCCCTGAGGGAGGACGGATACAGATCAACTGGTCGCTCAGTGAGCAAGGCGCGGTATTTTCAGTCAGCGATAACGGAATTGGTATTCCGCATCAGGACATTCCCAGACTGACCGAGCGATTTTACCGGGTAGCCAAGGACCGGGCCCGCGTCAGCGGTGGTTCAGGACTGGGCTTATCAATCGTCAAACACGTCTTGAATGCCCACGATGCTCACCTGGAAATTGACAGCGAACTGGGCGCGGGCAGCGTCTTCCGCTGTGTTTTTCCAGCCGACCGGCTGATACCGGTTAACATCCCCCGGCAACCCGACAACCCACCGCCGCAACAGTCGGGCAAACAATCAGCGCCGCAACGCCGCAGTGCTTAAGCGGTTCAGCATGGCTGACAAGGCGCCGCTCAGGCATTGTCTTGTGATGCTGATTTTATGCTGCCTGCTTAGCCCGGCCGGCTATCCGCAACCAGTCTCAGACGATCAACAGCCAGCCAGCCTGTCCGGCACCTTGACGATTGTCGGCTCGGATACCATGGCCGAGTTGATGCAGGCCTGGACCGACCGTCTGTTACAGGCCCAGCCTGAACTGCGCGTGCAGTTGCATGCCACCGGGTCGGGCACCGCGCCACCTGCGCTGATTCGGGGCACCACCAGTGTGGGCGCCATGAGCCGCCCGATGAACGACCACGAGCAACGCGAATTTGTCAGCACTTATGGCTACGCCCCGACCGAATTTACCGTGGCGCTGGATGCCATCACGATTATCGTCAATCGCAGCAATCCATTGGAATCACTGGCGCTGACCGAGCTGGCGGCGATTTTTTCCACCCAATCAAATTGTTATCCGCAGCAGCGGGCGGCACGGCAACAGGGCCGCTGGGAAGCGATACTGGCACAAGACAATGCGGACTACCCCGCGGAGCACCCGCTGCGCGGCCGCTCCATTCAGCGTTTTGGCCGCAACGCCGCTTCCGGCACCTATGCCTGGTTCCGCGACAATGCGTTGTGTGGCGGCGATTATCTGGCGGCGGTCAATGCGCTGCCGGGCAATGGCTCGGTGGTAACCGCGGTGCAGCAATCAGCTAATGGAATCGGCTATGTGGGCGTGGCCTTCGCCAGCGCCGGCGTCAAGGCACTGGCGCTCAGCAGCCGCAATGCCGAACCGGTAACCCCAAGCCTGGAAGCCATCCGCAACGGTCGCTACCCTCTGACCCGGCAATTGTATGTCTACGCCAATCGCCCCCCCGGACGGCGGCTGGTGCCCGAAATACGGGCGCTGCTGGGGCTGATTTATTCACCTGCAGGACAGTCTCTGGTCACCCAGACAGGGTTGATTCCATTACCCGAGGCCGTGATACAGCAAAACACTGCCGTGCTGAGCAACAGCACACCGGTCATCAACTGATTGAGCTACACTCTCAACCTGGAGCCTTATGCAAAACGAAGCTATCAACACCAACACTGATCGGAACATGCCCAAAAATAAAAAAGTCCATGACTATCAGCCGCTGGTGACCAGCCCGGAAAGCTGGCGGCAGCAGGATTTGAATGAGCCCAGTCTGTTCATCAATCGTGAGCTCAGCCAGATCGCCTTTAACCGCCGGGTCCTGGAGTTGGCGCTGGACCCCTCCGTGCCGTTACTGGAACGGGTCAAATTCTTATGTATTTCCTGTACTAATCTGGATGAGTTTTTTGAAGTCCGGGTAGCCGGTGTGCGTCAGCGCATCAAGCTGGATGTGCCGCTGGTCTCGGCGGATGGTTTGACACCACAGGCAACCCTGCATCATATCCGGCTGGAAGCCGTACAACTGGTGAACGATCAATATCAGGTATTCAACGATGTGCTGCTGGATGAACTGGCCCGTGAAGACATCTGTATTCTGCGCCGCAAGGACTGGAGCAAAAAACAAAGAACCTGGCTGCACAAGCACTTTGAGCGTGAATTGATGCCGGTGCTGAGCCCGCTCGGGCTGGACCCGGTGCATCCGTTTCCGCGGATTCTGAATAAAAGCCTTAATTTTGCCGTCGAGCTGGAAGGCCGCGACGCGTTTGGCAGAGATACTGATATGGCGCTGGTGCGGGCGCCCCGCTCATTGCCAAGAATTATCCGCATTCCGCCCTCCTACGCCAAGGCACAGTATGAGTTTGTATTCCTGTCAGCCATCCTGCATGACTTTATGGATGAGCTGTTTCCAGGCATGCGGGTTGATGGCTGCTATCAGTTCCGGGTGACTCGCAACAGCGAACTGTTTGTGGACGAAGAAGAAATTGAGGATCTGGCCCGTGCTCTGCAGGGCGAGCTGCAGGAGCGCGCGTATGCCGAAGCGGTCAGACTGGAAATTATCAATGACTGCCCGGATAACGTGGAAAAATTCCTGGTGCGCAAATTTGATCTGGACCCCACTGAGGTCTATCACTGTGACGGTCCGGTCAACCTCAACCGGCTGAGCGAAATCTTCACCCTGGTGGATCGGCCTGACCTGAAATACCGCCAGTTCAGTGCGCACATCCCGCTGGCGATGCGCGAAGAAGCCAGTATTTTCGAAGCCATCCGACGGCGCGATTATGTCCTGCATCACCCTTATGACAGCTTCCGGCCAGTCGTAGAAATGCTGCACCAGGCCAGTGTTGATCCGGACGTGCTGGCGATCAAGCAGACCCTGTACCGCACCGGGGTCGATTCAGTGATGGTCAACAGCCTGATTGAAGCCGCGCGCAACGGCAAAGACGTTACCGTAGTGGTGGAACTGCGGGCCCGCTTTGATGAGCAGGCCAACATCACGCTGGCCAACCGCTTACAGGAAGCAGGTGTACAGGTGGTGTATGGCATCGTCGGTCATAAAACCCATGCCAAGATGCTGCTGATCGTGCGCCGCGAACGTGGCCGGTTGCACCGCTACGTGCATCTGGGTACGGGTAATTATCACCAGGGCACCGCACGCGCTTACACCGATTGGTGCCTGCTGACCAATCATCGTGGCATTGCCGAAGATGTGCATCTGATCTTCCAGCAGTTATCCGGCCTGGGCAAGGTCCAGAAACTGAGTCATATTCTGCAGTCACCGTTTACGCTGCACAAAAGCCTGCTGGCCAAAATACAGCGTGAAGCCGAGCACGCCAAAGCGGGTAAGGCTGCCTTGATTCAGGCCAAGATGAATGCCCTGACCGAGCCACGCATCATCCGTGCGTTATACCGGGCCTCGCGCGCCGGGGTGAAGATTCAATTGATCATACGCGGCCCGTGCTGTCTGCGGCCTGGCATCAAGGGTCTGTCCGAGAACATTGAGGTACGCTCTATTCTGGGCCGCTTTCTGGAGCACAGTAGATTATTCTATTTTCTCAACGACGGCGATTCGGAACTGTACGGGTCCTCCGCGGACTGGATGGAGCGCAACCTGTTTCATCGGGTGGAAGCCAGTTTCCCGATTTTGCGCAGCGCTGATGCCCAGCGGATTCGTGAAGACTCATTGGAATTGCCGTTTCATGAGGACATTCAGGCCTGGGAACTGCATCGTGACGGCAGCTACGCCAAGCGCGGTGATTGCGACTCGCATAGTGACGATGATGACGCTAAGATTGGTCTGTTACATGCTCAGGAACAGTTATTGCGTCGACACCATGGCCATTAATCTTTACCCTCACACCCGCCCGCTTTTGTCCTGACGCAGGATGCCCAACCGCGCCAACTACGCTGCCGTTGATTTAGGCAGCAACAGTTTTCATTTGCTGATCGCACGCCTGGAACACGGCGAACTGCGGGTACTTGACCGGGTCAAGGAAATGGTCCGGCTGGCCGAAGGCGTTGATCGCCGTGGCCGTCTTGACCCCGAAGTCAGCGAACGCGCCTTGACTTGTCTGGCGCGTTTTCGGCAACTGCTGCAGCGTGTGCCGCCCGGCCACAGCCGCGCGGTGGCTACCCAGAGCTTTCGCAAACTACGCCATCCCGGCCGATTCATCCAGGCAGTCGAAGATGCTCTGGGTTGTGAAGTGGAAATCATCGGCGGACGCGAAGAAGCACGGCTGGTGTATCAGGGTGTCAACGCTTATCGCCCACCCAGTACCGAGAATACTCTGGTGATTGATATCGGCGGTGGCAGCACCGAGTTGGTGATCGGCCAGGGTGAACAGATCCGGCATGCGGAAAGCCTGCAATATGGCTGTGTGGTGGTAACCCGGGACTTCTTCAGCGACGGCCGGTTGACGGACAAACGCTGGCAAAAAGCCATCACCAGCGCGCGCGGCGATTTACTGGAAACGGCACATACTTTTATGCAGACCGGTTACAGCATTGCTATCGGTGCTTCCGGCACTATCCGCGCGGTGCTGAGCATTTGTCAGCAGATGCAGTGGTGCGAGCAGACCATCACCCGATCCGCCATCAATCAGTTGATTGCGCATATGACCGCAACCGGCCGCATTGAGGCGCTGAAGCTACCCGGTCTGAGCGAGCGCCGCCGACCGGTCATCGCCGGTGGCGTTGCCATTCTGGCGGCCTTGTTCACGGCCCTGGACATCCAGGAACTGAGTGTTTCACCAGCTGCCTTGCGCGAAGGTCTACTGGATGATCTGCTCGGCCGGATGCATGATCGTGACCCCCGCCGGGTCACCATCAATGCATTTGCGCTGCGCTACCAGGTGGATGTCCAGCAGGCCGGACGGGTGATGCAGACCTGTAAGGAGCTGATCGCTACAGCCCAGCCACACTGGCAGCTCAACCAGACCCAGAAAAGCCTGCTGCTGTGGAGCGCCAACATTCATGAAGCTGGACTGGCGATTGCCCACAGCCAGTATCAGCAGCATTCCGGTTATCTGGCGGCGGCCTCCGACCTGCCTGGCTTCAGTCAGCTGGAACAGCGTTTTATGGCTGTCCTGGTTCGCCATCACCGGCGCAATATCCCCGAGCAATGGCATGATGGGCTGCCGGAAAGATTACATCCGGCCTGCGCCTGGTGCCTGGCGCTGCTGCGGCTGGCGATCATCCTGCATCGTGATCGCGGGGTACAGTTCAATCACCCCAACATAACCAGTCACAGCGCTACCGAGTTATGCGTGCATATTGATAGCGAGTGGGCCGACAGCCATCCGTTAAGCATGCAGGATTTACAACTGGAACAAGCTGCCTGGGAGCGCCTGCAGCTGCGGCTCAAGCTGGCGCCATGAACCTGGAGCAATGGCAGCCGACGGCCAGCCTGCGCACTTTGCAACAGCGGGCTCAACTGATCAATACCATCCGGCGCTTCTTCGCCGCCCGCAAAGTGCTGGAGGTGTTCACCCCGGTAGTCGTCAAATGCGGCGTGACCGATCCGCACCTGGACAGTTTCGCGCTGGCAACCGCCGCCAGTTATCTGCGCACCTCACCCGAATATGCCATGAAGCGTCTGCTGGCCGCCGCCAGCGGTGATATCTATGAACTGGGTCCGGTCTTCCGCCAGGGCGAAAGCGGCCGCTGGCACAACCCCGAATTTCATATGCTGGAATGGTACCGGGTGGGCTGGAGTTATACCCGGCTGATCGACGAGGTGATCGAGTTACTGGCTGCCTGCAGTGCTGATAAATTAGCCCTGTGGCCGGTCCAGAAAATAAGTTATGCGGATTTATCCCGGCAGGTGCTGGGGCAGGAGCTTGCCACGCTGCCAGACGCACACTGTCTGGAGTTGGCGCGCAGTCACGGCTGGCATGCCCAGGCGGATAAAACCAGCCGCAGTGTATTGCTGGATTTTATTTTCAGCCATTTGCTGCAACCGGCCCTGCCGCGGCAGACGCTTACCGTGATCTACGATTTTCCGGTTTGCCAGGCCGCCCTGGCGCGGATCAGAAATAACCCGGAAGCCCCCCCGGTGGCAGAACGTTTTGAGGTGTTTCTGGGCCAGTTGGAACTGGCCAATGGCTATCAGGAACTGACCGATGCCAACGAACAGTTACAGCGCTTTATCGAAGACCAGCGGCAGCGCGACAAATTGGACAGGCCGGCGCTGGAACCTGATCGTAAACTGCTGGCGGCGATGCGTCACGGTATGCCGGAATGCTCCGGGGTGGCATTAGGCGTGGAGCGGCTGTTGAGCGTTATGCTGGATGCCGGCAACGTTGCCGACAGTATGTCGTTTGACTGGAACCGGCGTTAATCACTGTCGGTTATGGCTGTTTAAGGTATCAATCCCAGCGATACAAGGCAGCCAGGGTAAATTCACGGCCACGTGTGAACAGCCGGGTGGTTTCAGGTCCCTGGGTAAACTCGACCTCATCATCCAGTAAATTACGCAGATTAAGTCGGTACGTCCAGCCCTTCCACTTGTATCGAACGACGAAATCCAATTGATTGAAAGGCTGCTCGAAAATATCCGGCCGGCCCAGCGTACCAACCTGCACGATGCGCTCGCCCGCGGTGTTGTAGAGCAAGGTCGCGGTAATGCCATTGTCCGGATTTGAATAGCCCAGCTGGGCATTGATGACGAACGGCGACTGTCCCTGCAGAGCGCGTTCGGCATTGGTCTGAATACTGGCATTCTGGGGGGCAATGGTCACGGTGGATTCGATATAAGCGAAATTGGCACTGGCATAGAAATCCTCCCAGAAGCCACCCAGAAAATCGAAACTTTTATAGAACTCGAACTCAAAGCCGAAGTTTTCCGCCGACTCGGCGTTGGCGAAACTGATCAGCTGATTTGCACCGGGCCGGATAACCGCCTCAATCGGCGCGGTGAATTCCTTATAAAACGCGCCAAAGGAAATTAATTCGCTTTCACTGAAATACTTATCAATGCGGAAATCATAATGCTTGATACTGGCCGGCAGCAGATCTGGATTACCGATCGCCAGGTTATCCAGGATAGGATCGATAAAGTCAGCCGGGGTTAATTCACGAAACTGTGGCCGGTTAACCGTCTCGGCAAAACCCAGCCGCACTTCAGTATCCCAGGGAAAGCTGATAGTGGCGGTAATCGATGGCAGCGAATCCTTGGTATCAATCAGTGACACCACCGGCGTATCGGTCACATCAAATGGATCAAAGGTAATCACTTCCTGCAGGAAATCATCTTCCCGAATGCCGCCATACAGACGCAGCCAGCCGAACAGTTTCACATCCAGCCCGTAATAAAAGGCGGTATTTTCCAGATCGGCGGTATAAGTATCCGAAGACGAGGTGATGTCTTCCACCTCGAATCCGTCAGGATCGATGAACTCGGGACTTAATATTTCTTCCAGTGAAGGATTGGCGCGCAGTTCTTCGTTACTGGCCAACGGACCGCGTATTTCAAACCGGAATCGCCGCACCCGGGATTCACGATCTTTCTGAATATCTGAATAGCCGGTTTTAATGGTGACCCCATAGTTGTCCAGATCCAGCACCTTCAGCCCCAGGTCAACATTGAATGATTGACTGCTGTCATCCAGCGCGCTGTAATTGCGCTGGTTGCCATCCGCACGCGAGGCAAACAGGAACTGTTCGGTGGATGGGTCAAACTCATAACGATAGGAGCGAAAATCCGGGATATCCGAACCGGCGGTAGCGGTCGTATACTGCCAGTTCAGGGTCGAGCTGTTAATCCAGGGAAACACATGCTCACCCAGAAACTGATAGGTCTGTAATTCACGTTCTTCAAATTCGATCTGGGTAATCCGGGTAACCGTATCAAATTCAAATGTGGTGCCTTCCTGCACTTCAGCCTCATCGGTGGTGTTGCGCAGTAAAATGGCATTGGCGGTCAATTTGTGATGCTCGCCCAACTCTGCCCCCACCGAGGCAAACCCGGTCAGATCCACATTCCGCTCGGTGATATCAAACACCAGATCATCCCTGATTTCCAGATCATCGCCGCTACCGGCGGCAAAACTGCGGCGTATCTGACTGGTGGTGCGCCATGAGTTACTTAAATCAACGGCCGCCTGCCCGCCCAGTTTCAACCAGCCAAAATCAAACACCATGCCACCGGCGATACCAAACTCAAAATTCGGTTCTATGGTCTGTGGCCTGACATCGTAGATATTCGGTAACGACTCACCGATCGCTTCCAGTTCCGCGTCCGAAAAACCTGCCCCGGTGAAGGGATTGAACGGCACCAGCAAGCCATCACTGGTCGCTGCGTCCAACAGATCAGGAATAGCACGCGTGCCGTCATCAAAGCCGAAAATATCGTTATCGCCGCCGGTATAACGCAAGCCATCCTTAAAGGTTGTCTGAGTGTTATAACCACCGCCTATTTCCACTTGCAGGTAATTGCTCTCCGGTACTGAACGGGTCCTTATCTGGACCACCCCGCCGCCAAAGTCAGGCACCGCCTCAGGGGTAAAACTCTTTTGCACCTGAATTGATTCCACAATGCTGGTAGGAAACAAATCCAGTGGCACCACGCGCCGGGTGGGATCCGGGCTGGGCACGTCCGCGCCATTCAGAATGGTTGACGAATAACGCTCGCCCAGGCCACGAATAAAGATAAACCGACCATCGACCAGGGTCAGCCCGGTCACCCGGCGCAGCGCCGAAGCGACATCACCGTCACCGGCGCGGGAAATTTGCTCAGCACCCAGATAATCGGCCACCGAAGCTTCTTCCCGGCGTTCTTCCAGCACCGAAGCCAGACTGCCGGCCACATATGGCACCACCACCACAAATTCTGGCAACTCTGAGCCCGCCGGGGTTAATTCCAGGTTCTGCGAAGTGGTCTGCTCAGCTACCACCGGTATGCCATCCAGAGTACGCGTATTGAAGCGTGACGCCAGCACGGAAATGGCATATTCACCCGGTTGCAGTTCAAACCGGAAAGAACCATCTTCACCGGTGGTTACCTCCTGGGGAGTGCCACTGACGAATACCCGGACTCCGGCCTGTGGTGAACCATCTTCCGCACTGACCACCCGGCCTTCCAGAAAACCCGGTTCGGCATCGACCTGCTGGGCCGGTGCGCTGCTGCTCAAGGCTTTGTTGGGGTTAGAGGTTTCAATGTCGACAAACGGGGTGCGCCCATCGGCGAACAGATTGACCAGAATCTGAATGACTTCATTGTCGGTGAACAGAATTTCACGGCGCAACGAGCCAAAATCCACTGATTCGACCGCTATGGTCTGCTCACCCACCGGTACTTTCGCGGTGATCCGGCCGGCATCGTTGGTGACTCCCAGCGGATTACCATTCAGCAAAACCCTGACGCCCTGTACCGGAATCTGTTCCGAAAATACAAATAGACTCAATTGCGCGGGCTGCTGCTCAGACGCGGCTGAGGTGGCCTCTGATTCACTGTCCTGAGCCCATGCCAAAAGCATGCAGGCAGACAATAGCCACCCCGCCACTAGCCTCATAATCTGATGCAATGCTGTCACAATACCGCCTGTTATCTAGCTGGGAATTAAGGAGTTGTCAGGTACATTTCCAAACATTGCCCTGACACTCCTGCATGGCGCGGCGAACTTCGATGGCCTTGCGAAATAAATCGGTACGTGTCAGGAGGGATAAATGGCTTTCCGCGCGCTCAAACTCACCGGACTTGAACAATGCGAAAGCCAGTGCGTAGCGCACATCTTCATTTTCCAGAAGATTCAGGCGCAGCAGGTCATTCTCCATCGCGCTGGCCTGCTCATAGCGACTCAGTTCAATAAAAATAGCCAGCCGCTGCTTAAGTTTTGCCTGTTGGTCGAGGATTTCGCTGTTCAGTGACAGCGCCCGGTAAATCTGTCCGGCACGCCGATACAATTCGGCCGCTTCCGGCAGCAGGGTCGGATCGAGAATAGCGGCCTCGTTAATAATGTCAGCGGCAATGTGCAGGCTTTCCTGGTCGATATAGGTATGCGCCAGCACTTTTTTGATGGTCACGTCACGTGGGTATTTAATCTGCGCTGCTTCCAGAAAGCCGAGTGCTTCAATAAGCTGTCCACTCTGCCGCAACGCATTGCCAATCGCGATATAGTCTTCCGCCGTACCGGCGGTAGCGCGCAGATACGCTTCACCCAGTTCCGCGGCCTGCTGGTAAAGGCCCAGTTCGATCAGAAAAAACACCTTGCGGCGCTGGAAAGAGCGATCATCAGGAAATACCAGGGTGGCCTGATCGAGTACCGCCAGCGCATCCGCGGGCCGCTCCAGCAGCCAATTGGCCTGCGCTTTGAGATGGTAGACCGAAGCTATCCGTTCAATCTCGCTACCGGCCTGGGCTATAGCGTCCAGGGCCTGCTGATAACGCTGCAGGCCAAAACTGATTTGTGCCATCGACAAAAAGATTGAGGCATCGGTGCGGCCCGCCTGGATCGCCTGCTTAAACGCGTCCAGGGCCAGCTCTGATTCATTGCGACGCTGATGCACGGTACCACGCAAAGCCCAATAGCGGCCGAAATCAAACCGCTCAGGCGAGTCTTCATCCAGCTCGGCGTTGGCAACGCGCTCGGCCTCCAGATCAACCTGATCAAGTGCGCCCAGCGCCCGGTCAAGATTGCCATCGCGCAACATCAACCCGGCCAGATCCAGATAGTTGACATCATCCTCGCCAGCGGGTGCGGCGGTGCTCAGCACGAGTACGCAGCTTAAGGCGAGAAGTAAGCGCCGGATCATCAGGACAAATCGAAGCGAATGCGCTGTTTGGCCCAGGCGCGTACTGACTTGCCCTGGTATTGCGCCGGTTCAAACCGCCATTGATTGATACCCGCCAGCACCACTTCGTCAAAAATACCCGCCGGTACGGATTCGACCACCTCCACCTGCTCGATATCGCCGGTAATACCGATCAGCAAAGACAACACCACATAGCCCTCAGTGCCTTTGGCGCGCGCTCGGGAAGGATACTGCAGCGGTGCCTGAAAGGTCGCCCGGGGCGGCTGATCAACCGTATCATCGGTCAGCACCACGCCATCCGCGCCACCCAGCAACTCGTCGTTGAGCCCCTGTAATTGCGAGGCATCAAAGCCGGGCAGACCAAAGTCAATGCCGCTGAGTGCGGTGCCCAGATTGGCCAGCGGGTTGGGTGGGCTGCGCACCGGCTTGCGGGGTTTGGGCTTGGGCTTGGGGCGCGGTTGCTCCTGCTTCCGCGGCGGTTTTTTACGCTCGAACTGGACCTGTGACTGAGCCAGCAACTCCTCTCGTGAGGGCGGCTTGGACAGGCGATTGATGATAATCACCGTACCCATTACCATCACGGTACCCAATACCATGCTCAACAAGGCCAGACTGATCCGGCGTGTGTGCTCTCGTTTTTTCATTAACCTTCTCCAGCTTCCTGTTCAGTCGCGACCCCGACATCTTCCGCCCCGGCCAGACGCGCCTGATCTACCACTTCTACCAGTCGTCCGGACGGCACACCTTCGTCGGTGACCACCAGGACTGATTTTGAGGTGCTTGATTCCAGCAAATCACGCACCCGGCTCTGAATCACCCATATCCGCACCGGTTCGCCATCCAGATACACCTCACCGTTGTTATCGATGTACAACCGGATCGCTTTGGTTGATGCGGTGGTGGGCGTGGATGCCGCCGGTCGGTTGAGGTCCAGCTTCATATCCTTCACAAAGGTTGTGCTGACCATGAAAAAGATCAGCAGGATAAACACCATATCGATCAATGGTGAGATATTGATATCCTGAACCTGATCATTGCGTTCTCTATAGCGCATGCTTAGCTTCTCCACGGCCCGCTGCCGGAACCGGTATTGGCTCACCACATAAAAGGTCTTTTAACTGCGCCAGCTCGAGCAGCATCTCACGTTGCTTGCGCTGCAGAATGCCGTTCACAATCAATCCGGGAATAGCCACCGCCAAACCCATCTGAGTGGTGAACAGCGCTTGTGAAATACCGCCTGCGATACCGCCGGATTGAGAAAATAAAGACAGATCACCCAGTGATTCGAAGGTTTCGATCATGCCCACCACGGTACCCAGCAGGCCCATCAATGGCGCCGCCAGCACAATCGTTGTGATCAGCACGTGATAACGACGCAGTTCCTGTTCTTCTTCCGCGAATGCCTCATCCAGAAAACGCCGCAGATACGGCAGTCTGCGTTGCTGCAGCCGCAAACCTTTACGCAACGCGCGCGACATCACACCTTCACTTTTGGGCATGTTGCCCTGGCTGGCACGCTCCAGCATGATCCGGGGGCTGCGGACCGTGCCCCGGCGCAGCGCGGCGTAGCGATAGCCAATGGCATACCACAACACCACCGTGGCCAGCAGCAGCGGCGGCATCACATAGCCGCCGGCCTGCATAAAAAACAGGAAATCTTTGTAAAATTCCGCGAATACCATCACCGCAGTCCTGTTCAGCCTGCCGCCAGCACGCGCCGTTCCTGCTCAGTATTGATTACCCGCAGCGCGGCTTTTTCCATGCTGTCCTTGATGCTCTCGGCCCAGCCGGACAACAGGTTGCCCATAATCAGGGCCGGAATAGCTACCGCCAGACCCACCTCGGTGGTGATCAAGGCAATCGAGATACCGCCAGACAGCAGCTTGGGATCGCCGGTGCCAAATTCGGTAATGATGTCAAACGTGGTGATCATTCCGGTGACCGTACCCAGCAGGCCCAGCAGCGGCGCAACCGCGGCAATGATCATGATGACCGAACCAAACCGGTTCAGATGGGCATTTTCGTGCAGGATGGCTTCCGAAACGATATCTTCGACATGCTCGCGATCACGCTCGAGATTACGGATCGCCGCCGCCATCACCCTGCCGGTAGCGCCGCCACGCCGTTTGCAGGCTTCCAGGGCATTGGTGATATTGCCCTCTTTAACCAGTCGGCTGACTTCAGTGAGAATACTGCTGGTGGAAGAGCTGGCTGAACGCAGAAAGATGATTCGCAGTAAAGCCATCAGCAGCGCAATGATACCCAGTACAACAATAATCCAGGCAATCGGCCCACCCGCATTGATGGTATCCAATAAACCCCGTTTTTCACTTTCTTCAATCGGCTTATTCAGCGATTCAAACAGGAAAATTGGCAGCTTATCCGGACGCTGTCCGTTCACCAGCGCCTGGGCGGTGTCCTGGGCGGCAACGTCCCACAGTTTGAAACGGCCTTCGCCGGCTGGTGCCAGCACGCCGCCATTGTTACCACTGACACCGTAGGCCGCAATATTGCCGGCGCGTACGATGGTGCCTTCCACTTCATTGCCATCCAGCAGATAAAATTTCCCCGGCAGCGCGCGTACCGAACCCAATTCCGCAATGCTCTGCGTGGCGGCACTGAACAGCTGATCGATCTTTTCCAGATCATCCAGCTGGGCAAAGTTTTCATCGGCAAACGATTCCAGCCCCTGCTGTTCCAGGGTGGCGCTGGCCTGCTGGAAAGTCGCGTCCAAAGTGCCACGATTGTCCTCGATACTGACAATATTGCGCTCCGCCTCGGTCAGCAGATCATTGATTCGATCCCCGCGGGACTGTAAACCGACAATCGCTCCCTGCAATGCATCGATCCGCGTTTCGGCCTGGTTGACTTCGCGCTGGGCGCGCTGTTCAAAAGCACCCACCCGGTTACGCAGGTCAGCCTGCTGGGCAGTCAAAAAAGCATATTCTTTCTGATATGCCTGCTGCAGATCGGTGAGCGCCTGCCGCGGATCGGCAGCCGGCACAGGTGGCGGCGGTGCCTGCTCAGAATCAGCCTGATCCTGGGCAACCACAGCAAAACTCAGTTGTAGCGCAAGCAGGCCATACGCCAGTTTGCTGAAAACATTTTTCATCATCATGCTGGAGACTTCCGGGTTTATAGCGGTGCTTGGTTCAGTACTGGCAAGGCGTTGGGCAGGGTAAAGAATCCCTGCCGTATCTGCTTGCGCAAGGCATCAAAAAGTTCTTCTATCTGTTGTTGTTCATCCGCGTCTTCGGCAACCTGCCAGACCCAGTCACCGGCAGCGGGACGCGCCAGACCGTAGCGGTTGTCACGGGTACGAAAATACAATGCCACACTGCCCAGCTTGGCGACGTCAGCCAGTACCGGTTGACCATTTAACTGAATGGTCTGAGAGTAGATGGCATTTTCCCGGGAAATCCTGAATTCATCTTCTACAAATGCCCACAGGCGATTGATCGACCGTTGTGGTGTGTTGACGCCGGCTTCCATTTGCGCGATGACTTCATCCAGCTCAGCCAGCCGGTCCTGCTGCTTGAACGGGATAGACTGCGCTACCGTGGTCCGCAGCTTGTCCACCACCTGCTGGACTATCGGCTGCAGCGACTCAGCATCGGCGCCGGCGGCTTCAGCATCCGTCCGCAGCTTGTCAAGATCCTGTTCCAGCTGGCGGATCCGCAGTTCTTCACGTTCCTGATTGGCTTCCAGCTCCGTCGCCTGGGCGGATAGATAAGCCATCTTGCCCTTGTGTTCTTCACGCTGAATGTCCAGTTCACTCTGCAGTTCTTCGACTTCCGCACGGGCCGCGATCAACCGCTGGGCCAGAGTATCTAGTTCATTGCCGTCCGTCTGGGCATGCCCAACAGCCGCCACTGTCAAGGCTAAAAAGCCCAGTGCCTGATAACGCATTGAAAACATTGGATGTGCACCACTGGTTAGTAGTTAGTATTCAGGAATGATAAAGAGGGAATATGACAGCACTATTACAGGCGCCCGGGCAGTGTTGTCACAATTTAGAAACATAACGGTAAAACTACTGCAACATCGCCTCGATATGCTTGGAGGCTGTATGTAGTTCCACGCAATTCATCCATCATTTTAGGAGTTAAAACATGAAATTACGGCGTTCAACCGCGATCGCATGTGCAATGGCTGGCGCCTTTGGCATGGCCAGTAACGTCAGTGCATTGACACTTGACGAAACTTTCAACGGTTTTTACGTTGAAACCGGTGATACCAGCAACCGTGGTATCAACGTGCAGTTCTTCAAACTTGCACCCGAACTGTGGGCAGGTTTCGTTACCGGCTTTACCTATGACAGCGCCGGTAACCAGTTGTGGTTCTCCGGCACTGACAATCAGGTTCGTCCAGGCGATACCAGCATCGATTTCAATATCAACCTGGCTAACGGCGGTCGGCCATTCGGCGGCAACCAGGTGCCTTCCACGGCGGCAGTTCAGGGTACCGGCAGTCTGGTATTCAACACCTGCAACAGCGTGGAATTGAACCTGACCACTGATACCACCAGCCCGATCCCCAACGTCTCAGACCTGTCTCTGGACCGTGGTGAATCACTGCTTGGCCCGATTGGTGTAGTTGGCCCGGACCAGTGTGTATTCCAGCAAGCCTTCGACGGCTGCCCGGCATTCTCTGACGGACTCGCGGATTCTTCTATCCCCGGTGTCCCGGAACGCGCCTGCATTATTTCAGGCACCTTCACCACCGATATCGTATTGACCAATGATATTTTCTGGATCATGAATGGTCCGGTATTTATCGGTAACGCCGGTGGTACAGGCAACAGCAACAGCGTCACCATTGAGCCCGGCACTCGCATTGTGGCTTCCGGCGCTGCTGAGCGTGAAGCATTCATCGTATCGCGCGGCGCAAAAATCTTTGCCAACGGCGTAGCACACGGACCGGTTGTATTCAGTGGTCTGCAAGCCGCGGCTGATTCCTCACCGGGCGATTTCGGCGGGATGGTCGTGAATGGCGCAGCACCAGTCAACGACTGCCCGGCTAACGATTGTGACGGCGAAGGCAACAGCGGCCAGTATGGCGGCGACAACGTGTTTGACAGCAGCGGTATCATCAAATATACCCGTATCCAGTTCGGTGGTGACAGCTTTAACCCTGAAGATCAGTTAAATGGTCTGGCTCTGCAGGGCACCGGCGCGGGCACCGTTATTGACTTCGTGCAGGTTCACGCCAACTCTGATGACGGCATCGAGTTTTTCGGTGGCACCACCCGCGCAACTCATATCCTGTTGACTGAAAATCAGGATGACAGCCTGGATTGGACATTTGGCTGGCAGGGCTCGGTACAGTACATCGCGGTAGTACAGAGTGATGTTGGTGACCAGGGTATTGAGGCCGATAACAACAGCGGTGGCTTTGTTTTGAGCCCTCGTTCTCAGCCACAGATCGCCAACGGTACCTTCGTGGGTAACTCCAGCACTGATATCGGTTTCCTGCTGCGTGCCGGTACCGGTGTCAATATCACCAACAGCATTGTGACCGGTTTCGGCGACGGCTGTATTGATATCGATGATGGCCCGACCTTTACCCAGTCAATTGACGGCAGTGGTTCCGCCAATGGCACCCTGACCATCGCTAATACTCTGATCAACTGCTCCACCAACTTCATCAACGAAGATGGCGACGATTTCTCAGTGAGCGATTTCTTCAGCGGCAACGGCAACGTAACCTCCGATCCCGGCCTGAATGGTCTGTTCCCGCCAAATGGCGCTTTCTACCTGGAAGGACTGATCATGGATGCCTCGGTATTCGGCAATCTGGACCTGGTGGAATACGCTGGTGCCTTCCAATCGGAAGCCACTGCGTGGACGGCTGGATGGACTGAATTCCTGGATTAGTTGAATAACAACAAATCTGATCTTCAATAAGAAATTCAAGGCGCACTTCGGTGCGCCTTTTTTAATGCTTTTGCTCTAAAACACCACCTGAGCACGCAGTAGATAAGCTGCTGGTTGGTCGTTGTCACTCTCTCCACCCTCAACATTCAGGATATTGATGTAATTGAAGGAAAACCTGAGATTGGCGTTGGGATACCAGTTGACGCCAAAGGTGAAATCATCCTGCTGCCCACCAATGATTTCCTGGTCAGTCAGATCGATATGACTGAAGCGCGCCACCAGTTCCCACGCGCCACTGCCACCACTGCCCAAAGGCATCAATGGTTTAATGCCCCGCACCACACCGCTGCCCTTGTTATAAGCAGCCGCCCGGGATTCGCCACTTAAGAACCAGCTGGCATAGACATAGTAGCCTGAAAAGCTCAGATCCGGTGCGTCACTCCGGTCAATATCAGTACGAATGTATTCACCTTGCACGGATAACGGACCAAATGCAGTAACCACTTCGAGGCCGGCCACAGAAAAATTATTGACGTCACCAATCAAGCCCGTCGAAACCAGGTCCCGGTCAGCAATATCGGCCTCAATGCCGCTACTGAAGCTGAGGTTGTCGTCCTCCCCTGGATTGCGATATGAATAGGCTACACCCAAATGTGTCAGCCGATCATGGGTGGTGAGCAACGCGGTACTAAACCGGCCGGTGAAACCCAGGCCTTCATCAATTTCCACGCCAGTCGCGTCATCTACCTCGCGGTCATTAATGCCCTCACCAAAAATCCCTGCCGATAAGTTCCAACTGCTGTGTTTGGAATCACGGTAAGTACCGCGCCGATCAACACCAACACCCAGATTGCGGCTGGGCGCAAACTCGTTGATGGGCGCCCGCTCAATAAATGGAACGTGGTTCGAGCTGGCCAGTTCTTCCTGGCTGAATGGCTCTTTGAAATTACCGACCGTGATACTGGTGTTCTCGATACCTATATAGCGCAGATACGAATCCCTTACGCCCATGTTGCTGCCAGTGAATTCAATCTGGTTCTTGAACCGCCAGTCACCAAAAAGTGTTCCTGAAACAAAGATTCTGGCGCGGCGGATTTCTGAATCATTGCCAAAACTGCTTAGGTCCGAATCAAATACAGCGGTGTCCGCCTGCACTCGCCCACCCAACTGGAACTGATAATTACCATCTCCGGAAGCAAACTTGAGCAAGTTGCCGCCAGTGGCTATTTCCACCTTATTCTCTGCCTGGTTCTTCTGAGTAGATTCGGTAGAATCTCGCTTCGCGACTGCTGCCACAGCCGGTGCCGACTCACCAGGGGATGTTGCGGTTGCTGCCAGCTCAGTTTGCTGTTGCGACTCCAGGTTTTCCAGCCGCTGACTGAGCAACTGCAATTGCCGTTGCAAGGTGGTTATCTGTTCGCGCAGCAATTCTGTTTCTGATTCTGCCGCAAAGACACCACCAGGGTTAAACGCCAGGGCAGATGCCATGACCAAGCCGATCACTCTGATTTGCATAGGAAATTCCGTATTGGGGAAGCTATACGCGGTAATTGATAAGCCAGTGATAGTCAGCCTTGATTCCAGGGCTTTAGCGATTGCTCAAATCTATCAACCTGACTCAATCCACACCTTGCAGCGAGCAGTCTATCCATGGCAGCCATTGCGCAAGCTACGACCAAGCCGAGTGATGGGCTATCAAGTTTATTAATGCGAGGACATAATATGACACATTTGTTACAGCGCGCCTAATAAGTGACGAAAATCATGCCAAATACAAGTCGAATATGGAGGAGGCAACTGTTTTATGGCCTGAGCGCAGGAGCTGGACCGTTCAGTTATACCGCGGTTTTTCCTTATGGAATAAAGGAACCTCTGATTTAACCTGACACGGTCGCGAGCGAGTCTTTTGGGGATGCAGTGCAGTGCCTTTATCAACGAAGGCATAGCGGGCTACGTCGAGTGGATGAATGGTCAATTTTCTTTGGGCTGCAATGCGCCCAAAAAGGCCGCTCCCATAAGGGGTTACGCCTGAAATGAGCCAATCCTGCGTTGCGCCGCTTGGCAATAGACCGGCTATTGCACTGCGCGACGACGCCTTGGCTTGACTCATTTCAGGCTGTCGCGGCCATGGCAGATTAAATCAGAGGTTCCTAAAGGATTTTAATCAGAGTCGATTGACGGTTATCTGGTTTTTCGCGGGTTCGCGGATTGTAACAAATCGTCTAGAGGCACATGCCGCACATCCTCACCTCTAACCAGATAAATCAAGTGCTCAGCAATATTTTGCGAACGGTCCCCGATTCGTTCCAGAGAACGCACTGCCCACATAATGGCCAGTGCGGTAGGGATGCTTTTGGCATCCTGGACCATATAGGTGATCAGTTGCCGGGTGATCGATTCATATTTGAGATCCACCTGGCGGTCGCGCTGAGCAATTTTCAGCGCGTCATCGGCATCCAGGCGGGCAAAAGCGTCAAGCACATCGTGCAACATGCCGCGCGCCAGATCCGCCATGTAATTGATTTCCATGCTCATATGTTCCGGCAGATGGCCGGCCAGATCGGAATCGGCCATCTTGGCGACCCGTTTGGCTTCGTCACCGATACGCTCGAGATCAGAAATGGTCTTGATCACACCCATGATAAGCCGCAGGTCGCTGGCAGCCGGTTGCCGCAGAGCGACAATCTCCGTACATTCAGCATCAATTTCGACTTCCAGCTGATTAATCCGTTGATCAGCCTTTAAGACTTCGTCAGCCAGCTCCGAATCGCCCTCGCGTAAAGCCTGTACGGCATGCACCAGCTGGGCCTCGACCAGACCGCCCATACGCAATACCTGACTGCGGATGCGTTCCAGCTCGGCATTGAACTCCCGCGAGATGTGTTGATTCAATTTTAGCGACATGGATGGCGGGCACTCAGGCTTGAACAGTGATCAATGGTGCAGCCAATTTTATCAGGTAGTGAATCATCTATCAGATTTGCATCCGACAGCTGTTAAACCGGCTGCTTATAAAATTAGCCGTAGCGACCGGTAATATAATCTTCAGTCTGTTTTTGTTTGGGATGGGTGAACAGGCTGCGGGTATCAGAAACTTCGATCAGCCGGCCCTGGTCAATAAAGGCGGTATGATCCGAGACCCTGGCGGCCTGCTGCATATTGTGCGTGACAATAATAATGGTGTAACGGGATTTTAGCTCGGTGATCAACTCTTCCAGTTTCAGCATCGAGATCGGGTCAAGATTGGAAGCCGGCTCATCCAGCAACAACACACTGGGCTTGACCGCGAGTGCGCGCGCTATCACCAGACGCTGCTGTTGACCACTGGATAACTTGAGCGCACTTTCGCTCAGGCGGTCTTTGACTTCGTCCCATAATGCCGCTGCTTTCAATGACCAGCGCACCACTTCACGCAATTCTCTGGCACCCAGCTTGTGCTGCAGCCGTACGCCATAAGCGACATTATCAAAAATGCTTTTGGGAAATGGATTGGGCCGCTGAAACACCATGCCGACCTGACGCCGCAGGGTCACCACATCTTCATCTGGATGATAAATGTTGCGTTTGAACAGCCTGACCTGCCCCTGTACATGACAGTCATCGATCAGATCGTTAAGCCGGTTAAAGCAGCGCAGCAAGGTGGATTTACCGCAGCCGGAGGGACCGATCAGTGCGGTTACCTGCTTTTGCTCAACATCCAGGCTGATGTTATCCAGCACCAGCCGCGCCCCATAATAAACATGCAGACCTCGGACAACTACCGCCAGTTCAGCGTTTTGCGAGTCTTCCTGCAGTAGTGAGGGTTGGGCATTGAGTTCAGTATCCATGCTTTATTTTAGCCCGGAATGAGCGGCGGTTGGCAGCCTGATGAATTTAAAGCGGATGAGGGAATAAATGACGGGCGGTTTCACTCAGAATATTTGTTATACGAATTGTTTCATAGTACGATCGGTCAGAGTACTTCTACTTTGATTATTACTGGAATCCGCCCATGCCATACCTTGCTCGTTTGCTTATCAGCATCGCCCTGCTCGCCAGCACCGGCTTACTGGCCCAGCCGATCAACCCGGAAGGTCTGTATCAGAATGTGTTTTCCGGAGGCGTCAGCGGCCTTGAAGCGGTGCTGATCCGGCCAGTGGCAGACCAGCAGAATCAATACACCATCAGCAATATCAGTGGGCGCGGAGTCACCGCTGCGATCAGCCCTGACGGACAGATCACGGTTGCTCCATTCGGGGCAGTCGGCAGCTTCAGCTCTGCTGATACCGCCCAGTTTTCATTGCCGCAGAGTCAGCCATCCAATTACCAGTTAACCCGGATAGCTCTGACCGACAGCGATTTTTTGACTTACAACGGCGAGGCCTTTCCAGCCAACCCGCGGTATTCCGGTGACTGGGATATCACGGAAAGAGTGTTCGACCCGGTCACCGGCGTGGAACAGCCGCCGCCATTCATATTAACCAGTACCCTATCAGGTGAGATCAGCAATGACGGTATTCCCGCACTGCGCTCAACCGAATTCCAGAATGGCGCGCTGAATGGTTTTTTCCAGGGTGTACTGGACTCCCAGCGCAGCTGGATTGTGCAGATCGGAGATCCTGCTTTTATCCAGGTTGACCCTGCCCTGGCGATGCAGAATCTTCCGGGCGTCCAAACCAGCTTCTCGGTGCGTTTTGTCGGCAAGGGCCAATTCCAGGACATCAATACCTTCACCAATACGGTACTGGTTGAAAATCGCCAGGACGCGCCGCCACCGCCACAACTTAAACTGTTTTTGTTTCAGCAGACCCTGCTGCGTCAGCAGCCGCTGGTCCCCGGCGACTTTGATGGTGACGGCGGCATCGGTGCCGCTGATCGCGCACAGATCATGGCACTGTACGGCCTGGATGATTTTCAGACCGGCTATGATCTGCTGGCGGATATCGACACCAACGGCGTCATTGACCTGAGAGACAGTGCGGCACTGGACGACAATAACACCCAGTTGACGACGATTGAGGCCGGTTTCTCCGGCTCCTGGTTTAATCCCGCCCGCAGTGGCGAAGGCTGGAATATCGCCATCCTGCCGGGTAACCGGGCGATTATCGCGTTCTTCTCGTTTGCGCCTGATGGCAGCACGCAGGCCTGGATTGTCGGCACCGGTCAGGTGGTCGATAACGTGATTGTATTTTCTGATTTGAATATCACCAGCGGCGCAAGCTTTGGCGATGCGTTTGACCCGAATGATGTGGTCCGCAGCCAATGGGGTAATATCCGGATTTACTTTACCGATTGCAATAACGGCGCGATCTCCTATGGCGCCGAGCCGCCATTTGGTAATAACGCCCGCCCGATCAGCCGCCTGACCACTCTGGCGGGTATCGGTTGTGGCCAATCCGCGCCTGTTTTGACCGCCAGCCAGACGGTTACCGGGACCTGGTTTGCGCCGGCACGCGACGGCGAAGGTATTATTTTTGAAGCACTGACTGATGGCCGGGTGGTGATGTACTGGTATACCTACGACAGTGAGGGGGGTAATCAGTACTGGCTGGGTGGCGTGGGCCAGTTTGATGCCGCCACCAATACGGTGCAGTTTGATATGCTCAGAACCAGCACCGGCACCGCCTTTGGAGATGATTTCGTCAGTGCGGATCTGGTTCAGATACCCTGGGGCAGCGGCAGCTTCCAGCAGCTGGACTGCAATAACGGTGTGCTCAGTTTCAACTCCACCCTGCCCGGCTTCGACAGCGGCAATTACACGCTGACCCGCTTGACCGGTGTCACCGGCCTGGCCTGTGACCCGAACCAGTTCACGCAGTAACAATGAGCGTTGCGCGTACCGCTACCTGCGTGAGCGTGAACAGTGGCGGCTTGGTAACCGTGTAATCCGCGGACTAGCTGTAGTCAATCAGAAACCGGCGTCGCAATCTGGCCCGCAGGCGGATGGCGATCAGATTCAGCAATATCACCAATGCCAGTAATATCAGCGTGGTTGCATAGGCCAGCGGAATGGTCGCATAGGTATTGGTCGACTGCAGCGCAAAATCGTATACCTGATAGCCCAGGTGCATAAACTGCCGCTCCGCGTGCAGATAGGGGAAACTGCTCTCCAGCAACGGCTGTCCGGTATATTTAACCGCCCCCACCAGCAGCAGCGGCGCAACCTCTCCGGCGGCGCGCGCAATGGCCAGAATCAGACCGGTCAGGATCGCCGGGCTAGCGGCGGTCACCACCGTGCCCCAGATCATTTCCGAACGGGTCGCGCCCAGCGCCAGCGCGCCGCGGCGCAGATCATTGGGAACTCTGGCCAGACCTTCTTCCGTGGCCACGATCACCACTGGTAAGGTCAGCAGCGCCAATGCCAGCGAGGCCCACAGGATACCGCCGGTGCCGAACGTCGGCAGCGGCAGCCTGTCGTTAAAAAACCATTGATCGATCTGGGCGCCCAGGCCATATACAAACACCCCCAGCACAAACACGCCATACACGATCCCGGGTATGCCAGCCAGATTGCTGACTGCAATTCGCAGCGTTTTGGTCAGTAGATTATTGCTGGCGTATTCATGCAGATAGACCGCCGTGAGCACCCCCAGCGGCACCAGTATTACACTCATCAACAATACCAGCAGCACGGTGCCATAGATCGCCGGCAGGATACCGCCCTGATAATCCGGTTGTGGACCGGTGCTCAAAAAGACCCATAAGCTGGTGGTAAATTGCCGCACCCGATATAACAGCGAGGCATCATTGGGAAACAGTACGTTGCGCACCGTGGTCAGCGGCGCGACAAAGTCCGAGCCATCCTGCAGCCGCAACAGCAGGCGCGCTTCAGTGACCTCCCCACTCGCCATTAACTCCCGCCAGCCGCCGTCACGCAGCAATGCATGCAGTGCTTGACCAGTAAACTGCTGCTCCCCGGAATCGATCACCAGCGGATAACCGAACACACTTCCACCTTGGGATAAATGCACTTCCAGCAGGCTTTGGGGGCGGGTAACCCGGATAATCCGTCCGGCTTCAACCCATGCGTAACGCCAATTGGCGGTGCCATCCACAAATTCCTGAAACTGTACAAAATACTCCAGACCGGTCTGCGCTGTGTCATCCGCTGGCAACGCCGGCTGCGCGCTGACTACCGGCTGCTGCTCCAGTACTCTGACAAACAAACGTTGCGAGGAAGGCGCCTGCAACGGACTATCAACCGCCTTGCTTTCACTGATCACCCACTCCTGTACCGAAGCCGGCCAGAAATAACCCAGACCCTGACTGGTTACCAACACGATCAGGGCTGCTATCAACAGCCCGCTTAAGGTAACGGTCGCCAGACTGTACCAGTGCCAGGCCGCGCCGGTATTTAACCAGTGCCGAAACCCGTTCAGCGCTTTAAGCCCGCGCGCTAGCATTGATATACCCATTGCATCACTGAACTCACAATTGATAGCGGCGCCGCAAACGCTCACGGATCAATTCCGCCAGGGTGTTGGCCAGCAGGGTGATCAGAAACAATACCAGCGCAGCCAGCAGCAATACCCGGAAATGTAAACCACCCGGATCAGCTTCCGGCATCTCGATGGCCAGGGTGGGTGCAATGGCCTGCAGGCCACGCAATGGGCTCAGTTCGATCAGCGGCGTATTGCTGGCCGCCATCAGCACAATCATGGTTTCCCCCAGCGCACGGCCCAAACCAATCAGAATAGCCGCCAGTAAGCCCGACGCCGCGCACGGCACGATGACCTGCCAGACGGTCTGCCAGCGGCTGGCGCCCAGCGCCACTGCGCCCATGCGCAAATGCCTGGGCACCGCGGTCAGTGCATCTTCACACAAAGCAAAAATCGTCGGGGTAATCGCCAGACCCAGCGCCACCCCCACCACCAGCGCATTGCGCAGATCATAAGTCCAGCCCCATTGCTGTTCCAGCCAGCCACTCAACTGCCCGCCGAACAGCCACCACTCCAGCAGCCAGCCAACAGTGACCAGCACCGTGATCAGCAGCCCGATCAACAGCAACGGCAACCAGGTGTGCCATCCCGGGTTGACGCGTTTGCTGAGCATTCTCGACCAGTAGTAACCCAGCAACACCAGGCTGACCGGCAGGCCAAATAAAAACAGCAGGCATACCAGCAAATGATTCTGCAGATAGGGCGCCAGCCATACCGCCGCCAGAAAACCGATGATCACGGTAGGCATTGCCTCGAGCATTTCCACCACCGGTTTCAGTCGTTCCCGCCATACCCGTGGCAGAATCAATGAGGTATAGATGGCTCCCAATATCGCCAAGGGTATGCCAAAAAATATCGCCAGCAAGGCCGCTTTAAGGGTCCCAAACAATAATGGCGTCACGCTGAATTTTGCTTCACTGTGCTTGCCAGGCGATGGTTGCCAAATCCATTCCGGTTGACTGTAACCGGCATACCAGACCGGCTGCCACAGCAGCCTGCCGTCCAGTACCGGTCCTCCATCGCGCTGCAGGTACTGCAGACTGCTGTCATTGTCCACCAGCAATTTGTCTTCGGTGAAGGCCAGATGATGGACTGCCGCGGACGCTTTGCTATGCCATATGGCAGCTTCGCGCCCCCGGTAAAACAAGTGCCCACGTTGTTGTCCATCGATACAACCCAACCAGTCACCTTGACCATTGATCGTTACTTCCAGTGGGTTCTGTGCGCCGCAGGAATAACTGGCGGCAAGCTGTAACCGCGGTGCTGTAATATCGCCCGCGTCACTCGTCAGCGCCCATTGATAAAGCCGGCCATCAGTGCCCCCCGTCAGCAGCATGTTGTGTTTTAAATGCTGGATACTGGTAAACACCATCGCTTGCCCTGCTAATTGCTTGGGCGAATGCTCGATGGCTACCGGACTGACGCGCATATCGGTTTGCGCTGTCTGAGCAACGTCCAGTTGCAGCATACCGCCCGCGACAGGCGTGACCAGCAGTTGATCGTGACGCAATAACAATAAACCAGCAATGGGGGTTGGCAGCGTCCAGGCATGTTGCACGGATAATCGTTGCTCAGCCGGCGCTTGATCTTCAGATGGGACCAGGTAACTGCTGACCGTCAGCGTATCTGCATCCTGCTGTGCAACGCCGATCTGTAATTCATCATCAATCAAGCGGGCAGTCAGCTGAGCAACGGGCTGGCTGTTAGCCAAGAAAAATCTTGCTGGCCAACGATGTTGATCAGTCAAACCGTCGGCTTGCCACATCAACAAGTCGACCTGGCCACCATGGGTAACGATCAGTAAATATTCCCGCTGCTGGGTGTCAATCAGTTGCCTGACCTGAAATTGACCATCGGTGTTCAGGTCCAACCGATCGAAAAGCTGTGACTGGTGATACAGCAACCCGGTCGGTGCGGCAAAACGCAATACTTGCCCATCCTCCAGAACTCGCGTGATCCGAGTTTGATCTGGACTGAATACCAGCAACCGGCTGGTCCCGGGCTCACCTGGGTACTGGCTGCGGGTTTCCGGCTGGGCTGGCAACAAGACCGGCGCTGCCGCAATGACCAGATAACCCAGCAACAGCACGACCAGCAACAACACCAGCATACCAACCCAGCGCGCAAGCCCAGCACTCAGCCGGTCCAAGCGCTGACGCCGCTGGTATCTATCCATTCAGTCCATCCATTGCATTTTTTGGCTTAAACCGCATCTGCCCGTTGCCCAGCTTTTAAATTGTGACACTTTTATTACAGAATTTATTGTAATTTCAATAACTTGAGACAACCTCATCAAAAAAAAAGCTGTACCTTTGTAACAATGCATCTGTTAAAATATCGTCACACCGCATCAGATTTGCATCCATAATAACCGTCCGATTCAACCTTAACATTCTACGGAATTAATTATGACCACAAATTATCTGGCGGGTATCTTCGGGCCATCGGTATTGAAACCCCTACAGGAACACATGGCGGTGTGCGTTGAATGCGTTATGCAACTGACACCGTTGGTCAATGCCCTCAATGCTAATGATCTGGCCACCGCGGAATCTAGCCACCAACAGATCATCAGCCTTGAGCAGCAGGCCGACGATCAAAAAACCAACCTGCGACAACAGTTGAGTTTGCGTTTATTACTGCCTATTCCACGCGGTGACTTGCTGGACATTGTCCGTTTGCAGGACAAGATCGCTAATCGTGCGCGTGATTTGGCCGGTTTGATGATTGGCCGGAAAATGGTGTTCCCGGAGCTACTTCAGGCGGATTATTTGCGCTTTCTGGATAGTTGCCAGAATTCTTGTATACAAGCTCAAACCTGTATCAAGGAACTGGACGAATTACTGGAAACCGGTTTCGGCGGTAAGATGGTTGATTTAATGAACAGCTTCCTGCAACGCCTGGATGACGTCGAAACTCTGACTGACGATCTGAAACGCGACCTGGAAATCAAACTGATGGCTTTGGAAGAGCAGGTGCCACCGGTGCAGGTTATGTTCATGTACCGTGCGATCACATTGACAGCCAACCTGGCTGACCAGGCCAATCGTTTGGGTAACAGTCTTCAGTCACAAATTACCCGCTAACCACTCCACTGGATTTTGATTATGGAACATGCTGTCATCCTGCTCGTGCTTGCCGGGCTGTTTGGTTTGTTTATGGCTTGGGGCATTGGCGCCAACGATGTCGCCAATGCGATGGCAACATCGGTTGGTTCAGGTGCGCTGACGATCAAACAAGCATTGATCATCGCTGCCGTGTTTGAATTTGCGGGCGCGTTTCTGGCCGGCGGCCAGGTCACCGCAACCATCCGCAAAGGCATCATCGATTCCACCCCATTGATGGGGCAGCCGGAAGTGCTTGTGTTCGGCATGTTGGCCGCGCTACTGGGTGCTGGGCTGTGGCTGTTTATTGCTTCGCATCGCGGCTGGCCGGTATCAACCACGCACTCCATTGTGGGCGGTATCGTCGGTTTTGCGCTGGTCGCGGTCGGCGAGGAAGCGGTCAGATGGGGCAAAATCGGTGAAATTGTGTTGAGCTGGGTGGTCACGCCAATCATTGCCGGCATCATCGCCTATCTACTGTATGTCAGCGTGCTGCACCTGGTGATGCGGCGCAGCGATCCGCTGGCCAGCGCTAAACGTTATGTTCCGCTGTATATCTTTCTGGTGGGCTTCGTGATCTCGCTGGTAACCTTGTTCAAAGGCCTGACCCACGTCGGTATCAATCTGTCCACGGGACAGTCTTATCTGATCGCGGTACTGGTCGGGCTGATAACCGCGATCATTGGCAAAATCCTGATTGGCAGAGTTAAAACCGATCCTGCCGATGACCAGGATTTTCGCTTTACCAATGTCGAAAAAATCTTTGCCGTATTGATGATCTTCACGGCCTGCGGCATGGCGTTTGCACATGGTTCCAATGATGTCGCCAATGCTATCGGCCCGGTCGCCGCGATTGTCAGTATTTTAAACACCGGCCAGGTTGCGCAAAGCTCGCCGCTGCCCATCTGGGTATTGCTGCTGGGCGGCGCGGGTATCGTGCTGGGTCTGGCCATGCTGGGCCGCCGGGTGATCGCCACCGTTGGACAAAAAATTACCGAGCTGACACCATCACGGGGATTCGCCGCGGAAATCGCCGCCGCCTCCACGGTGGTGATAGCCTCCGGTACCGGCATTCCTATTTCCACCACCCAGACCCTGGTCGGCGCCATCCTGGGAGTAGGCATGGCCCGCAGTATCAACTCATTGAACCTGAAGGTTATCGGCAACGTGTTCATGTCGTGGGTCATCACCATCCCGGTCGGCGCGATGCTGTCGATCATCAGCTACTACCTGTTACGCGCCGTCTTTGGTGGCTGGTAAAATCTCCGGTCACGGCTTAAGCCGCTATACTGGCTGGCCTATAACCAATCAAAACACTTACTGATACGGCAGCAATGGCTGCCGGGTTAATCGTTGTGCTGGTATGCTGAAATTAATCAAAAACGCGGATATCTACCTGCCCGATCACCATGGTCTGGGGCACTTGTTGATCGCCGGCCGCCAAATTGCCTATGTGGGTGCAATACTGCCTGAGCTAGGTACAGGATTGAGCATCGAGGAGTACGACCTGAATGGTCAGCGGCTGATTCCTGGTTTTATCGACGGACACGCGCATATCACCGGCGGCGGCGGCGAAGCCGGCTTCGCCACCCAGGTGCCGAGCGTGCCCATCAGCGGTTTTACCCAGGCCGGAGTGACCACCGTGGTGGGGCTGCTGGGTACTGATGATCTGACCCGCAATACCTCGGCATTGCTGGCCCGGGTATATGGCTTACGAGAAGAAGGCCTGTCGGCCTATTGCTACACCGGCGGCTATCACCTGCCCCCGACCACTCTGACCGGATCGGTCAAAAGCGACATCGTGCATATCGAATGTATCCTGGGCGCGGGAGAAGTCGCCATCAGTGATCACCGTTCCAGCCAGCCAACCTTCGATGAGTTCATCAAACTGGCCGGCGAAACGCACGTGGCCGGATTGATGACCGGCAAGGCAGGCATTGTACATATCCATCTGGGCGATGGTGCGCGCCGCCTGGAACTGATTGAACAGGCCTTGCGCAAAACCGAATTGCCCGCCCGGGTATTTAATCCAACCCATGTCAACCGGGGCCAGCAGCTGTTCAGCGAAGCCTGCCGCTTAACCCGCCAGGGCTGCTGGATTGATGTCACCGCGTTCCCGGTCGCCGAGGGTGAAGACGCCTGGTCAGCAACCGACGCATTGCTGCGCTACTGGCAGCATGATGAATATCCCGCCAATCAGATCACCGTCAGTTCCGATGGCGGTGGCTGCCTGCCTCATTTCGATGCCCAGGGCGAGTTATTGAGCATGGATTTTGCCACCTCCGCCGCTTTACCTCAGACCCTGCGGCAATTGCTGGCACAGGGTGTCAGCCTGCCGCAGGCGTTGGCGCCATTCACCCGCAACCCGGCTGAACTGTTGCGGCTGCGGCACAAAGGCAGGCTGGCGGTTGGCCAGGATGCTGATCTGCTGGTACTGGATGAACAGGCTGCCATCAGCGCGGTTATGGCGCTGGGCGAATGGCACCGGTATGATGGCCGCTGTTTGCGCCAGGGCACGTTTGCATAACGGCTGATACGCGCATCCCTAACAGGCTCGGAGAACATCAGCTTATGTGCCCCTCACCAGACATTCAGGACGTGGATCGCGGTTATATCGTGCCGATCGGCGGTGCTGAGGACAGAACCGATCAGCCAGTCATTCTGCGGCGCTTCGCCGAGCTGGCCGGCGGCCGGCAGGCGCGTATTGTGGTTATTCCAACTGCCTCACAGCTGCAGGATACCGGTCAGCAATATGTGGCCGTGTTTCAAGCCATGGGTGTGGCCGAAGCGATCTCGATGCCCATCAACCAGCGTGCGGATGGTGACAACCCTGACCATCTGGATAGCCTGAATCAGGCTACCGGTATTTTTATCACGGGTGGGAACCAGTTACGCCTGTCCACTATTCTGGGCGGCACGGCTGTGGCACAGACTATTCGCCAGCGCAATGCTCAGGGGGTACATATTGCCGGCACCTCGGCAGGCGCGGCGATCATGCCCGAGCACATGATCGCCGGTGGCGAGAGCGGTGCCACACCGACCGAAGACCAGGTGCAGATTGCACCGGGCCTGGGGCTGACCAACCAGGTGGTCATCGACCAGCATTTCCGCGAACGTGACCGGCTGGGCCGGTTAATGGCTGCGCTGTCTTATAATCCCTTCCTGCTGGGACTGGGCGTGGATGAGGATACCGCCGCCTTTATCGGCCCTGACGGGCGCATCGAAGTGCTGGGCAGCGGCGCGATAACCGTGGTTGATCCGAGTGAAGTCAGTTACTCATCAATGGCATCGGTACGGGCCGGCGACCCGATCAGTTTATTCGGTATCCGGGTGCACATCCTGGCGCAGGGCACCGGCTTTGATCTGAATCAACGCACCCCGTTCGTCAACGCAACCACACGCTGACAACGCGCGGCGCGGCGCCGCTGTGCCTGGAGGCGATTACCATGTCCCGCCCGCGGGACGCCGTTCCGGTCTGATTCCAGCCTTTTGCCAAGCCTCCGATCAGATTGACAAGCCCGGCTAAAACCTGAACACTCTGAGCTGATCAAATTAAATCTGCCGTCTGACGGGACGAAGTGACTGCGCATGAAAATACTCTCCACCAACGTTTATGTCGGACCCAATGTTTACGCTAACTTCCCGGTCATCCGGCATGTGATTGATCTGGGCATCCTGGAGCAATGGCCGACCGCAAAAATAGGTCCGGACTATATTGATGGGCTGGTCGCCGCCCTGCCCGGATTGCAGGAGCACGGTTGCTCGTACGGTACACCCGGCGGGTTTATCCGGCGGCTGCGGGAAGACGATGGAACCTGGCTGGGACATGTCTGGGAGCACGTGATCCTGGAACTGCAAAGCATCGCCGGTTCGGATGTTACCTTTGGCCGTACCCGCGGGACCGGTGAACCGGGCTGCTACAACGTGGTGTTTCAATACAAACAGCGTGATGTCGGGCTGCAGGCCGCCAGTATTGCGCGCCAGTTATTGCTGAGTCTGTTGCCGGATGAATTGCGGCAGCAACTGCAGCGCGAGCTCGAAGAAGACTTTGATTTTGAACAGCAGCGTGATGATTTCATCCGCTTCGCGCAGCGCAAGGAGCTGGGCCCCAGCACCGCATCCCTGGTGAATGCCGCCATCGAAAAAAACATTCCCTGGCTGCGCTTGAATCAATACTCACTGGTGCAGTTCGGGCATGGCAAATACCAGAAACGTATTCAGGCGACGATCACCAGTGAAACCCGGCACATCGCGGTGGAAATTTCCTGTGACAAAGAGGACACCCATAACCTGCTCAATGATCTGGGCCTGCCGGTACCCCAACAGGCTCTGGTGTACAACGAACGTCAGGCAGCCCGCAGCGCGGAAAGAATCGGTTTTCCGGTGGTGGTCAAGCCACTGAATGCCAACCATGGCCGTGGCGTCACGATTAATCTGAATGACGGCGAGCAGGTCCGGGCAGCCTTCAGCATTGCCCAGGAACGCGGCACTAGCCGGGCGGTGCTGGTAGAAAGCTTTATTACCGGTTTTGATCACCGCATGCTGGTGGTCAACGGCGAGCTGGTGGCGGTTGCCAAGCGGGTACCGGGACACGTGGTCGGCGATGGTCGGCACAACGTTGCGCAACTGGTGGATCTGGTCAATGAAGATCCCCGCCGTGGGATCGGCCATGAAAAAGTTCTGACCCGGCTGGAGTTCGATCATCAGGCGGAGCGCCTGCTGCAACAGGCAGGTTACGATCAGGATACCGTGCTGCCCGAAGGCGAGATTTTCTATCTGCGCTCGACCGCTAATTTATCCACCGGCGGCACCGCCGTCGATCTGACCGATGTGGTTCATCCGGATAACCGGGATATGGCGGTGCGGGCAGTGCTGGCGGTCGGTCTGGACGTCGGTGGGGTGGATTTTTTAACCGACGATATCAGTCAATCCTACAAAGAGATCGGCGGCGCGATCGTGGAAGTCAACGCCGCGCCCGGCTTCCGCATGCACGTCGCTCCCAGTCAAGGCCAGCCCCGGGATGTCTCCGGCAAGGTTATGGACATGCTGTTCCCGCCGGGTACGCCCAGCCGGATTCCGATTGCGGCGATAACCGGCACCAACGGCAAGACCACCACCTCACGCATGCTGGCGCACATTCTGAAAACCGCCGGACATGTGGTCGGCATGACGTCCACCGATGGTGTTTACATTGACGGCCATTTATCCGTCAAAGGCGATATGACCGGTCCAAGCTCGGCTCAGATTGTGTTGCGTGACCCGGCGGTTGATGTGGCGGTAATGGAGACCGCGCGCGGCGGTATTCTGCGTTCCGGCCTGGGCTATGAAAGCTGCAACGTTTCCGCCTGCCTGAATGTATCCGCTGATCATCTGGGCCTGCGCGGCATAGATACGGTCGAACAACTGGCCGAAGTCAAACGCGTGGTGGTTGAAGTCGCCGACGATACCGTGGTGTTGAATGCCGATGACGAACATTGTCTGCGCATGGCCGATTACACCCGCGCCGGGCAATTGTGCTACATCACCATGAATCCCGGCCACGCGCTGGTGCGTGAACACATCCGGGCCGGCGGTTTTGCGGTGGTGCTGGAACGGGGCATCAACGGCGATATGATCACGCTGTTTCAAAACGGCGCGCACCTGCCGCTGCTGTGGACCCACCTGATCCCGGCCACCATGGAGGGCATGGCGCTGCACAATGTGCAAAATGCGATGTTCGCGGCCGCCATGGCCTACAGCATGGGTAAATCGCTGGAGGATATCCGTCACGGTCTGCGCACCTTCAGCACCTCGTTCTTTCAGGCTCCCGGGCGCATGAATGTGTATGAGCAGCATCCATTCAAAGTTATCCTGGATTATGGTCACAACCCCGCGGCCGTCAAGACGATGTGTCAGCTGTGTGACCGGCTGGAAGTCAACGGCCGGCGCATCTGTGTCCTGGCCGCACCCGGTGACCGCCGTGACCAGGACATCCGCGATATCGCCAAAGTCAGTGCCGGCTGTTTTGACCATTACATCTGCAAGGCCGACGATAACCGGCGCGGCCGCGACCTGCGCGAAGTTCCGCTGCTGCTGCAACAGACACTGCTGGAAGCCGGCGTGGCGGCAGACGCCATTGAAATTATCGCCGATGAACAGCAGGCCGTTGCGCATGCCCTGCAATTGGCTGAAGACAACGATCTGGTGATGATTTTCGGCGATAACATCACCCGCAGCTGGAAGCAGATCATTTATTTCGAGAGTGGCGCTGACAACGGGGTGGACAGCCCCGCCGATCAAGCTGCCGAGGCCACCGGCGCAGCGGTGCCGGAACCACTGGAGACCGAGCAATTCAGCCTCTCTGAGGGACAGCGCCTGATTCGCGATGAACGCGGGGTGCGGTTGGCGCGTGATGAAGAAGCCGACTGATGCCATGACCCCTGCCTGACCATTGACATGCAACTGAGCCTGGACGACAGCCGGCGTTTGACCGGCCCCAATCTGTTCTCGGATCAGCCGGGGGCGATTATCGAGGTAAGCTTCAGCGGAATTGATCACCACACCGTGATCAGTACCTGGCAGCGCCACATCCGCCGTTACCTGGATGCCGTGGGCTGGCAGCAGTCCGCCCTCTATGTCCGCCCATTTACCCATCCGGATCACACCGGTGGCGCGAGTCTGGTGATTAGCGCACCAATCGATGTTTTGTATGCCGCCACCGAGGTTAATGAAGCGGCCTGGGCCGCGGCCGTGATTGAATTACAGTCCGGCCAACCGGCTGATTTGGCCAGCCAGATTGTCGCGCTGAACAAGCTGATCAAGGCGGAGGCCAACCCTGCGTTACTGCAACTGCAGACCGCCGCCGATCAGAATGGACAGCCGTTGCTAAGCGATGATGAGGCCGTATCTCTGGGCTATGGCCAGGGTGCACGGGTCTGGCCGGTCGATGCAATCCCCGCTCCCCACAGCATCGACTGGCAGTCAATTTCGGCAATCCCGCTGGCATTGATTACCGGCACCAATGGTAAATCCACCTCGGTGCGCTTAACCGCCGCGGTATTACAGGCTGCCGGCGTCAATGCCGGTACTACCTCCACTGACTTTATCAAGCTCGGTGACCAGATAATCGACCACGGAGATTATTCCGGTCCGGGCGGCGCGCGCGAAATTCTGCGGCATCCGGATGCTGAAACGGTCATTCTGGAGGTTGCCCGGGGCGGCATTTTGCGCCGCGGACTGGGGGTCCGGCACGCCGATGCCGCACTGATCACCAATGTCGCATCCGATCATCTGGGACAATACGGGATCAATACGGTAGCGGATCTGATCGAGGCGAAATTTGTGGTGCGGCGGGCGCTGGACAGCAGCGGAACACTGGTACTGAATGCTGACGACGCCGGTATCGTGGCCTATGCCGAACAACACCGACAAGAATGGAACTGCAGGCTCAGCTGGTTCAGCGAATCTGCTCAAAACCCGGTGATCCGAACACAACTGGAACAGGCTGGCCAGGCCGCTTTTATACACGATGACCAGTTGATCCTGGCCTGCAATGGCCAGCAGCAATCTGTCACTGGACTGGCTGCAATTCCCATTACCCTGAATGCCGCGGCCCGGCACAATGTCCAGAACTGTCTGGGCGTGGCGGCCCTGTGCCAGGCTATCGGTATCAGCGCCACGGATATCGCCACCGGTCTGAGTGCGTTTTCCAGCGATCCCGATGAGAATCCCGGACGGGGCAATTTATTTACCGCGCGCGGCTTCAGCGCACTGGTTGATTTTGCCCACAACGAACACGGTTACCGGGCCATGGCGCAGACGGTGAGCAACCTGCCCGCGCAGCGCAGGCTGGTCATGCTTGCCCAGGCGGGTGACCGCAGCGATGACGATATCCGCGCCATGACCGCGGTAGCCTGCCAGCTGCGGCCTGACAGGATGGTTATCTGCAGCCTGAACGATCATCTGCGGGGCCGTCAACCGGGCGAAGTTGAGGCCGTGATCCGTGCTGAAATTCTACGCCATGATCTGACTGCTGAGGTTATTCACCAGGCCAGCGACACACTAGCGGGCGTTAATTATGCATTGGACTGGGCGCAACCGGGAGATTTACTGTTCCTGCAGGTATTGACCAATCGCGAACAGGTGTTTGCGCGGATGAAAAGTCTGTAGTGCTGCTCAGGGCATGAGCAATCCAGCCGCCAGCCAATACGCCATCCGAGCTGCCCGCGAACACGATCTGTCAGGTCTGATGCGTACGCGCAGCCGCGCCATTGACCAGATTACCTGCCAGGCCTACCAGCGCAGCCAGATCGTGTTGTGGCGCGACGCCGATGTGATCGACAAATATCGTGAACTGGTCAGGCAGAATTGCCTGTGGGTGCTGGGTCCGGTCGGTCAGCCCCTGGCCAGTGCCGGATTGCGCCTGGACAGTGAGGAACTGGTGGCTGTATTTGTCGAGCCTGCCAGCGGCAGCCAAAGCTATGCGCGACGCCTGGTGAGCCGGGTCGAACAGGCCGCCGCCAGCTACGGTATCACCCGGTTGCTGGCGGAAGCATCACTGAATGCCACGGGTTTATATCAACGCCTGGGTTATCAGGCTGGACGCGAGCTGGAACAATGCGACCGTCTGGGGCTGCCCTGCCTGGAAATGCACAAGAACCTGCGGCGACGCCAGACCCGCTATCAGCAACAGGTATTGAAAACCTTGAGGGCTTTAGGTATTGAGCAGACATATGGCATTCGGCATAAGCTTCCCATGCAACCACCGCCAGCGCGGCTGGTGAGTGCCGGTCAAGACTGTTTCGATCGCCCCCAACGGCTGACACCCGCCAGCCTGCGCGGCTGGCACAGAATGCAAAGCGCCGCCCGCGCTGATGGCATCGACCTGGTCATGGTATCGGCTTACCGCGATCTGGCTTACCAGACCGGCATTATCGAGCGCAAACTTGCCCGCGGCCAGGCCATTACCGAGATCCTCAAAGTCTCCGCCGCGCCAGGCTTCAGCGAACACCATACCGGTCGCGCCCTGGACCTTAACACCCCTGGCCGCCTGCCGCTGGAAAACGCTTTTTCGACCACCACAGCCTATGCCTGGCTGACTCAGCACGCCGGTGATTACGGGTTTGTTGAATCTTATCCGCAAGACAATATGCATGGCATCAACTGGGAGCCATGGCATTGGTGTTATCAGGGCCTTTCTCAGCGCTGAGAAAGGCTTTAAGAATCGTTGTTTGATTATTTATTAGGCTGGTCGGCTTTACTCAAATCTGTAGCCTGAGTGTTTCGCCCGCTCGCTACGCGAGCTGTGGCGAGTGACTTTCTTAGTGTAAGAAAGTCACCAAAGAAACTGGCCTGGTTGAGTTGACCCGCAAGCGGGCAAGCCTTCCGAACACACCGCCGACATCATGCACGCCTGCATGCAACAGTGCGTTCGGAAGGCCAACTCAAACGGCAAAGAGCGGGTAGCGTGCTGTGACAGAATCTCAAATACATGCGTGCCCCGACGCAGGACACTGTTATCAGCTCACGCAGTGAGAGGCGAAATCCTCTTTAGTTGAGCTGGATGGCACAGATAGCGTGCGGAGATTCTTCACTGCGTTCAGAATGACAGCCTTTGCTGAGGCTGCAACCATTGAAAATGCCAATATCCATGAAGAACTCATACATGTCATCCTGAGCGCCAGCGAAGGATCTCCTCATCACTACCCATCAGTCCAATCCAGGAGAGATTCTTCACTGCGTTCAGAATGACAAGCTAGAGTGCAGAGAAACTCTCCGCCCAATCAACCAGCTAGTGTAATGACTGCGGCGCAATCGCGGCGCCGCCGGTATTGAGCAGATCATACGGCAACTTCACCTGCTCGAGACCGACCTGCAGCATCAAGCCACGCAGGTGCTGATGCGCCAGCGGATACAATTGTCTGGTCAGGGTACTGTGATGCTGACTGAATTCCGCCAGCTTCATGGCCTCGCCCTGGACCTGCTGATAAGCCGCCTGCATGACCACCTGCAGATTAAAAGCCGGCTGCTTGGCGCCCTGCAGTTCGCCGACACAGGTCAGTCCGACGCTGATCTGAAAAGCCGGCATGCTGTTTTGCCCATTGCCGGACATTTCCTTGGGGGTCAGATTGAGTTCGATTTTGGCCTGAATCCGCTGGTCATTGGCAACCTGCTCATGTAATTCGGCATGCACGTGAGTAACCTGGGTGTGCCGCAGCGAGAATAATTCCAGCAAATTCATAAATGATCCGATTCAGTGCTGTCTACCATCATGCGGTCAGACAGCCTCTGCTTCAAGCAGCGCTGTGACCGATACAGTCAGCAAACAATCATTTAAACTTCCGTGCAGCGCCACAGATACCAGCTGGCAACGCTGCGGTAAGGCCCCCAGCAGGCACCGCGTTCGCTCAGTTCATCTGGAGCTGGCAAAGCCTCCAGGCCATCCAGAATCTGCAGACCCTTCTGGATGCCCAGATCGGCCACCGGCAGAATGTCCATACGGCCCAGCCAGAACATCAGAAACATCTGTACCGTCCACACCCCGATACCACGCACCTGAGTCAATTGCTCAATCAGTTGGTCATCTTTGATGCTGTGCACACGGGCGGCAGCCGGTAATTGCCGGCGCACGATTTTTTCCGCGAGATCCTGCAGGGCGAGGGTTTTGTTATGCGATAAGCCGGCCGCGCGTAGTTGCTCATAAGTAAGCCGCAACAGCGCCGTAGCCGTCGGTCTGCGGTTATTGAACAGATCCCGGAAACGACCATAAATGGTGCCAGCGGCCTTGCCGGATAACTGCTGATAAACAATCGAACGGGCCAGCGGGGTGAACAGAGATGGCACTGGACGCGGTTTGATCGGGCAATGCCCGTGCTGCTGGATATGCTGCTGCATAAACCGGCCGAGTAATGGATCAACGGCGGTCAAATGCTTGACCGCCGTTGGTATGGTACTGGAATTGAAGCGCTTCAATTCCAATAATCGCTCACGGTGAAAAAGTCAGTACGCTGACCGCGCTAGCCTGCGCGGCGGCACTGCCCAGAGTCAGCGGATGATAATCATTGGTCAGCCACAATGGCAGTTGATCGGCATAATTCGGACTGAAGAACACCGAACTGCGGCCACCGGGAATGACTTCCAGACCCGCCGGACCGGATGGGCGCATTTCGCCGACAAAGCGGCGGGCGGGTCCTGAGCCGAACATGAATTCGTTCAGACCATCCGCGCGTGTGCTGTGCGATGAGGCATCCACCGTGTCATAACCTCCGGCCCTGGCAATACCCGGCAAATCAGAGGCGAGATCGGTAAAGCCTCCTCCGTTGGGAACATTGAACGGATCAGTATCAAACGGATGATCATAAACAATACGATGCAACCGACCCCAACGATAATCCATCAGGTCAGTAGAGTTATTAAACGCCGGTGCAAACTCATCGCTGGCCAGCAACTCCAAAGCAGACTGCAAACTGCCGATCACCACCGCCGTGGCCGCCTGTGCCGGATCAGCGATTCCAGGCGCCTGCAACAGTGGCACCCCGGAAGCACCTACTCCCTGCAATTCCGAAAAGTTGAGAATCTGGTTATAGGTCGCTGACAATGCCTGCCGGCTGCCGGGCCCGAAATCATCCAGACCCACAGCGTTCAAAAAACCATCCACCGAGTTGGCGATTACCTGACCGCGCCATGCCGCGAATAGGGTCGCGGCCACGCTGGCTTCGATTTCCGCGGCACCTGGCACTGGTAATGACGCCGGGTTATCGCCCGGATCAAAGCCAGCCTGAATGCCTGTCGGAGTGGAAAAATCCCATCCAGCCAGAATGCCCACAGCCTCAGCCAGACTGTCATCACAGATTAAAGCATTCTCGGGGCTGACCGGAGGACCGCAATCGACAATACCTGCCTGTCTGATTTGCGCAATAGGCTGATAAAAAGCAAGGATAGACGGTACCGCCAACTGGGCATCCAGTAACTGATTGTTGCCTTGCAGCGCCACCATATCCTGAACCGTAATATTGCCCTGTGCGATCAAATCCTGCAGCACCCGGTCAATCCGCCCCTGTCGGAACTCTGAATAACCTGGATTCAGATAATACAAACCGCCACCTGGACGGATCTGATTCAATGCGTTGTTATCCAGTGTGGTGCCGATCGGGTCATTATTGGCATTGGCCAGATAACCGGTGGCCGGATTGACTGCCTGCGGCATTTCGCTGAACGGCAGAATTTCATACGGCACGGCCTGATTGGGCTGGCGGTTGCGCACCGGCAGCCATTCGTGATTCAAGGTGCCTGAACCATCGCGGATTAAGAATGGCGGGATGCCGCCATCTGGCGCCATATCGTCCTGAAGATCAGCACGCACAGGCTGTTCGGCACTCACATAATAGGCGATATTGCCTGCTACATCGGCATACAGGAAGTTTTGCGATCCGACATCAAAAAACTGCAGGGCAGCTTGGAATTGACTCAGGTTGCGTGCGCGATTGATGCGCCGGAAAGACTCCAGTTCAAACGTCGCGCCCCAGCCTGAATATTGCACGCTGAGACCGAATGTCCCGTCAACTTCCACCAAAGGCCCATTATTGCGGCGTGGTACGATGAAGGTGATACCGCCCTGGTCATAACCCACATTGGCACGGGTCACGCTGTTGATGTTGCCATCATTGCTGTCGTTGACAAAATAGCTTTGAAATACCGCCAGCACCTGTTCTTCCTGGCCTCTGAATGTGGTGGCTACCGGCAATCCCAGACCATTGAGCGCCAGGGTTTCCTGATAGGTATCGGTCACGTCCATCGGGTTGGTGGTGGTTCCCCAGCACAGAAACTGATTACAGCCCTGGATAATGCCCGGTGCGCCCGGCACCGCAACGCCACTCACGGTAATTCCCTGTCCGGTGTTGATCAGCTGTTCTTCGGTAAATACTGAAGGAAACGACAGCGACAAATGCGGATCATTGGCCAGAATGGCATTGCCATTGGCGGTAAAATCACCACTGACCGCCCACGCATTGGAACCAATTTCAGTACTGCGCCGATCCAGGCTGTCTTTCAGCATCGGCACGGTGCTGATTTTTTCCCGGTAGCTTTTGGCCAGCTCAACCCCGACCGGGTCAATCGCACCCATCGATACGCGTTCAGCTGTGGACGCACTTTTGCCACCGTTCGACTCCTGAGCAATCTGCGCGGTTACCGCCGGCAGCATAACGCCACCGATGCTTTGCAGAAAACCTGGAACAGTTACCCGGTCATCCACCGGTGCGCTGCGGAACAGGTCTTGCGAGAACAACGCTGCGCCATCGAACCCGACAACAGCGCCCGCCTGTTGAAAGGCCATGGCGCTGATGGTGTTATCAATATCCAGATCAAAAGATAACTGAAAGGCCAGCGCCTTGCCGACCACGATGGAATCCACCGGGGACCACGGCGGCACCTGATCCAATTGCAGTACGCCATATTCCGGTGGCAGCGGATTTCCTTCGTCCAGATAAGCATTCACACCGTTGGAGTACGCCTGTATCCAGGCGCGGGTATTGACACTCATTGCCGCATAGGTGGCCCAGGCTGCACGCCTGAGTCCCAAAGTACGTAGTTGAATATCATCAGCCAGCACGCTGGGCCCGAACAGTTCGGCCGCGCTGCCGCTGGGCACCCGGCGGTTCAGGTCCATGGCAAAAAACCGGTCGCGGGCATGCAGATAACCCTGCACAAACGCCACATCATGTTCACTACCGCCACTGATTGAAGGAATACCCAACTCATCCTGAGAAACTGTCACGGTTCCATCCAGACCGGTTACCGTGATTTGTGCATGCGCTGCTGATGAAGCTGCCATGCTCAATGCCAACGCTATGCTGCCCAGCAGGCCCATGAAAAATTGAGTTTTTTGCATTGTGATCTCCCCGATCAGAGTTTTACTGATTATGACATAGCCTTGCCTGAAGTTCCGGGCGGGCCAGCGATGAAGCGTTAACAGGCATGACCTAAACGCCGGAATACGGTCCAGTCATTAATATACTTTCAGTCGGCACGCAGGCTTTGTCCGCCGGCGGTGCAAACAGCTAACGCTGTGCCGGTCTGGTGACAGCCAGCGCCAGCAACAGCCAGCCGAGCAGCAGGGCCACGCCACCCACCGGCGTCAACCAGAACCAGCGCACCCATTCCACCGCCGCCAGGTACAGGCTGCCGGAAAACATCAGTAACCCAGCCACCCAGGCAATAGCTACCGCGCGTCGCCAACGCCCGGGCAGTGGTAATACGGCCAGGATCAGCAGCGCCAGACTATGATAAAAATGATATTGACTGGCTGTTTCAAACCAGCCGGAGTGAGGTGTCGTGAGTTGCAGTGCGTGGGCGCCGAACGCGCCCAGCAGCACCGCCAGTCCACCCAGCAGACTGGCTATCAGCAACAGTATCTGCCGTTCAGACACCGGTTGCCGAGGTTATTTTCAACTCATTCCGTAACGCTGGCATCGCTATCCGAAGGCAATGGTTTCAACAGGTCTTCCAGACGTTTGTTAATGCTGTTGTATTTGTAGTCCGGAATAATAAACTCCCAGCCGTCAACCCGCCTGCTCAGGCGCTCGACCTCAGCCTGTGGATCAGCGTCCTGGTTATCGCTTGTATCCATCACCGTAGCGGATGGCGCTGCCCCGGAATCAGTTTCTGCGTCTTGATTAGCGACTGCCTGAGAATTGGCTGGCTGCGGTTCCCGAGTCACTTCAAACCGCACCAGGTATTCACCCTCAGCAGTCTCAATGGCGCCTTCCTCGGCAGCGCTTTCCGGATTATCCGCAGGCGCCTCATCACGGTACAGGCTGAGCACCAGATTGATGCCGTCATCGGTCTCAAATAATGCCCGGGTGGCGTTGTCGGGTAATTCTCCTGAGGCGCGGCGTACATCATCCGCGCGCAGACTGACCAGACTGTTGGCAATCCCATTGACTGCCCACTGCCCGCTGATCTCACGGCCATCAGGAATATTGATCAGGTTCATTTCCAGGGCATCCGGATTGCTGCGCTGGATGCGTACGGTATCGCCATCGGCATGCCGGATGGTGATGCTCCGCAAGCGGTCAGCCTGCCAATCCAGAATGGCCGCATCAATCCAGTCACGCGGATCGGTTCTTACCTCCAGCGGCTGATCCACCAGATAGCTCTGAGCGGCCTCCGGCTGACGCACATAACGGCCGGTCAGATCACTCGGCTCAATCCCGATGATCAGTGACTGATCGGGTGCGCTGCCCCAGCGCAGCAGACCGCCGCCGGTATTGTCAGTGCTGACATCAGCAACCCCGAGGCGGGCATAATTCTCAGGCCGGGCGGTTTTGGGCGCAATCACTTCGGCCTGACCCAGTTCCCGCAATAAGCCCCGGACCTGCGACCAGTCGGCCGGGAAACCACCACGCTCGACGATACCCCAGTGATCCTCGCCGCGCTGCAATGTCACCAGGGTGTTATTGCCGGCACCAATAATTTCCACCTGCTCGATCTGATTGGCGCTGTCGGCAAAGTCCGGTAACAGCAATTCACCGGCACTCAATGCCTCCGCATTCAGCGGGTCAGCCTGACGTGGTTTGAGGCCCAGCTGCCAGGCGACCAGCACGGCTGCCAGCGCGAGTACTCCAAGAATAACAAAACTGCTTTTTTTCATGGCTGATTCTCCCAGGCAATCAGGCAGTGCGGCGCCGGCGCCAATACCACAGCACAGCTGCTATGAGCACCAGCACGGGCACCAGAAAAATATTCAGAACTTTCAGGTTATTGCCCAGCGCTTCAATATCCTTGTCCAGCTCACGGCGCACCTGGCGCAGTTCCCGCCGGATTTCCAGTTTCTGATCCAAAAAGCGCTTGACCTCGGCTTCCTGCTCGGCACTGAAGACCGCCAGATTGCCATCCTGAGCATTGCTGCCACGGGCCGATTGCAGCTCGTTCAGACGCTGCTCGGTTTCCTGCAACCGCTGTTGCAGCTGTTCCTCGGTATCCTGCAGACGACGTTCCGCGGCCAGCCGCAATTCATTCACCCGATCAAACGGCCGGCTGGAAACCGCGCGGGTGCGGATACTGATTAAATCGCTGTTGCCGATCAGGTTATCCACCGCGTTGATGGCCATATCACCATTGTTGGCAAACGGGGTCAGAATCGTCTGGCCAAAAAAGTTCTGCGACTGCACCCAGAAGCGGTCGCTCAGCAGGTCGGTGTCACCCACCAGCACCACATTGATGTCACCGCTGGTAACACCGGAATTGCTGGCGGCCCGGTCAGCGAAGGCCGTGGTCGCTTCACCACTCACCCGCACGGCGATATTGTAGCGGATTCCGGAAGCCTGGAAGCCATTCAGTAATTGCGAAGGGTTGGGCAAAAACTGCAGGCGCTGAGTGTCCAGCAGCTGACTGTTCTCGCTGCTTTGCAGTAAAGGTTCCAGTATCGTGGTGGCATTCTCAGCCGGCATGAACTGTCCACCGCTGGACAGATTGACCGTGCTCAAGTCAGCGGTGATGATATCTTCGCCGTTGATCGCCTCGCCATTCAGCCCCAGGATGCCCAGGTGCCTGACCGGCGGCTGGCCCGCGCCGACACTGACCTGCAAGGCATACAAGGCGTCCGCGACGAAGGTAAATTCATCAAAGGTCACGCCCCAGGCTGCGAACAGATCGGGTAAATCTGATTTGCCGCCAGCCTGAGGCGGCATACCTGGCGCCTGTGGACTGGCGCCGGCATCCTGTTCAGCGTAGCTATCCACATAGGCCAGCACCCGTCCGCCCTGCAGCGCAAACTGATCAATCGAATACAGCAACTCCGGCGTCAATCCCTTGGGGTGGACCATCATCAGCAGCGCTATTCCAGCGGGTAGTTCGCTGGCGCTGGCGTCTATCAACTCCAGTTCAAAAAACTGCTCCAGCTGAGTATAGATGGCCCATGGCTCCAGCGCGGTCTGGCGCTGCGGATCAAAGCCACCATTGATCGGCAGGCCGGTGATCAAACCAACCCGCAAGCGTTCCGGCTGATTCAGGGTATAAATGATTTTAGCCAGATCGTATTCCAGAAAAGCCTCTTTATCCGGTTGCAGAAACGGAATGGTCTCCGCGCCGTCGATACTGTTGGTCGCCACCAGCCCGAAATACAGCGAGTCGCCGCTGCTGTTGACCGGTACGGCCTGCAGGCCATAGGCGGCGGCCTGATCTTCCTGTTCAGAAAATGGTGCCGGATCGATATAACTGACCTGCAGATTACCGCCCGCCCGTTGACTGAATTCTTCCAGCAACTCCCGCACCCGCCGGTAATAGCTGCGGATTTGCGGCAGATCGGAACTGGCGGCTTCGGAAAAATACAGCTGCACCTGAAGCGGTTCTTCGATGCTGCTCAGAATGTTTTTGGTGCCGGCGCTCAGGGTATACAGATTGTTTTCGGTCAAATCCATACGCGCGCCGCGGAACAGTCCGCTGGTGATCATGGTCAGCGCCAGAAACAGCACCGCCAGCAGCAGCAGCCCGCCCAGCGAATAAAAGTGTTTGCTATTAAATTGCATGCTTGTCTCTCCCGCTCAGTCTGCTTTGCGCAGTTGCAGAATAATCAGATTGGAGGTCAGCCAGAAGCCGATTACCAGCGCAAAATAGATCAGATCGCGCAGATCCAGAACACCCCGCGAAATAGCGTCAAAATGCACTGTCAAACTGATATTGGCAATCCCGTCAACGAATCCCTGCGGCAAACCTATGGCCCGGAAAGAGTCCAGCACCAGCGGCAGACCACTGAGCAGGAAACCGAAACAGACCACCACCGCCAGGATAAAGGCCACCACCTGATTGCGCGTTACCGCCGACATGCAACTGCCGATTGATAAAAATGCCCCGGCCATCAGCCAGCTGCCGATATAAGCCGCCAGGATCACACCGTTATCAGGATCGCCCAGATAATTGACGGTAAACCAGATCGGGACGGTCAACGCCAGCGCCAGGCCCAGAAACAGCCAGGCCGCCAGGAATTTGCCCACGATCGCCTGCGACATGGTGATCGGCAGCGTCAACAGCAGCTCAATGGTGCCGGATTTACGCTCCTCGGCCCACAGCCGCATCGCCAGCGCGGGCACCAGAAACAGATACAACCAGGGATGAAAACGGAAAAACGGATCCAGGTCCGCCAGACCGCGCTGATAAAAGCCGCCCAGATAAAAGGTGAACGCGGCCGCCAGCATGGTGAAGATTACAATAAAAACCCAGGCAACCGGAGTGGCGAAATAAGCGGTCAGTTCACGCCGCATTACGGTGTGCATACCCTGCAGAAAGTTTTTCATGCCGCCGCCTCCTGTGGTTCAGCTTCGCGGGTGATATTGCGAAACACCTCGTCCAGGCGCCCGGCTTCCAGCCGCAGGGTATGAACCTGCCAGCCGTGCTCGGCAATGACCCGGTTAACGGCCAGCAGCAGATGAGTGTCAGGTTGCGGAAAGACCGTGATTTCACCATCGCGCACTTCCACCTTGGCGGCTTCCGGCAGCTTGCTGAGCACACTGGCCGCGGCCTGCAGATCCGTCACGCTCAGCGTCACCGCATTGTGATAGCGGGAGCGCTCGATCAGCCCGGCCGGGGTATCATCGGCGACCAGCTTGCCATCCGCGATGATCATGGCGCGATTACACAAGGCATCGACTTCCTCCAGGATATGGGTGGAAACCACAATGGTGCGATGCTCGGACATATTGCGAATCAGTTCACGGACTTCATGTTTCTGATTGGGATCCAGACCATCGGTCGGCTCGTCCAGAATCAGTACTTTAGGATCATGCAGAATGGCCTGTGCCAGACCCACCCGGCGTTTGTAGCCTTTGGATAGAGTTTCAATCCGCTGTTTCAACACATGTTTCAGATTCAGGCGATCAGCCGCGGCCGCGGCCTTGCGCTCCGCCTCAGCGCCACTGAAACCACGCGCGCGGGCCACAAACTGCAGGAACCGGATTACATCCATTTCACCATACAATGGCGCACCTTCCGGCAGATAACCGATTTCCCGGCGCACCGCCAGCGAATCATTGCTGATATCGTAGCCATTAATAATGGCGGTTCCGGAAGTGGGCGGTAAAAAGCCCGTCAGTATTTTCATGGTGGTCGATTTGCCTGCCCCGTTAGGGCCCAGAAAACCGAGCACCTGCCCGGTATCGACCGTGAAGGTAATCCCGTCTACCGCGACCAGATCACCGAAATGACGTGTCAGAGATTGTGCTTCAATCATTGACTTGACTCTCCTGCAAAAACTATCAATTCCAATGGACCAGCAAATGCAGGTCCAGTTTTATAATCCCGGAAATTTCCGCGGCGCCGGACCACGGAGTTCCTCAAATAGTCGGGACAATGGCCGCTGGTTTCAAGAGCCCTGTCGCGTCTTGCAACCGTCCCCGCTATGTCAGGGCTTCACATTACGACGGAAAACCGCTAACTTGGCCGATTGCTTGCTACCAAAGAATTAGACTAACGCATCGTGCAGCCCCATATACTCGATCATATCCCGGATGGCTTGCTGGAAAAACCATCGACCGCGCTGCACCAGCAATTGCCTGGTCCGACCCTGATTCATATCCGCGGGCAAAACCCGCAGCCATTGGTCGTTTCGGTATTGCAGCATGGCAATGAGGATACCGGCTGGGAAGCCATGCGCAGCCTGCTCAAACACCGTTACGCGGACCGTGACCTGCCACGCAGTATATGTCTGTTAATCGGCAATGTCGCCGCCGCCCGGCTACAACTGAGACGCTTGGACGGACAACCCGATTACAACCGTTGCTGGCCACAGAGCGGGCAGGCGGACCAAGCCGACAACCCCGACCCGTGTGTACAGCTGTTTCACCACTACACCGAACTTATCCGCTCACTGCGGCCTTTCGCCGCCATTGATATCCATAACAATACCGGTTTGAATCCGCATTATTCGGCCATCAACAGAATTGACTGGCGCATGATTCATCTGGCCAGACTGTTTTCCGAGACCGTGGTGTATTTTACCGTTCCGCACGGCACGCTGGCGGATGCCTTTTCCGAGTTTTGTCCGGCGGTAACCCTGGAATGCGGTCAGGCCGGTAACGTCCATGGCACCGATCATGCCATGGACTATATTGAAAAGTGCCTGCGATTACCCTGTATCGATGACACGCCGCTGTCATCTGAACAGACTCAGCTGTATCACATGCTGGCCACGGTTTATGTATCACCCGATCTGAAATTCGGCTTTATGCCGGAAAAATCCACGCTCAGCTTTATCGCCAACCTGGATCATCTGAACTTCCACGAACTGGCGCCCGGCACTTTGCTGGCTTACCTGCATGGTCATAGCTCACGCTGCCTGCTGGCGCTGGACCACTACGGCAATGACATTACCGATAATTGCTTCAGCTTCACTAACGGCATGTTGCGTACCCTGCGGCCATTGATGCCATCCATGCTGACGCCGGATGTAAGGGTTATCCGGCAGGATTGCCTGTGTTACTTGATGGAACGCATTGATCCCAATGCGCCGGCTGCCAGTATCGTAGATAACGAGGTGTTGCCCGATGCGCTGGAATAGAACTATCTCCCGGTGCTATTCCCCTTCTTAGCCAGCCGCCCATCAGTCATCGTTGCACAGTGGTGCAAATACCGTATCCACCACCCGTTCAAACACTAAATCGTGGAAACCAAAAGGCTCAGTCAGATCAAATTCAATATTGATCTGGTCGCAATCGATAACGCTAAGCCTGGCTGTACCCACTTCTGATCGTTGTCCAAAAAGCGTTTCATCGGGAACCAGAAAATCCAGATCGGTGGTCAAGCGCAGGGTTAGACTGATTTGATTTCCGCCATCGATAATTGGTGCTGAACCGGCAATCCATAAGGGCCCATCCTGGCTATGCGCCAACAATGCCAGGAACAAAAACCGTGTCCGTCCATCACCGCCCAGCGCGGTATTTATTTGCACGCCGGTGCGGTTAAAGTCACTATTACCCCAAATACCCGCCAAACGCTCGGAAACCGTGGGTTGTGCGTCTAACCGGTAGACCGCCTCCAGGTCGGTTTGAACATCTGTTCCGATGGCGTAGATCGCCGCGTTGCTCTGATTCTCATCAAAAATCAAACGATCAAGGTCCAAATCGTAGTGCCGCAGTACATTAACAATCTCATTGCCTGCGATACGGTCAACCCTTTGATCTTCCGGGTCGAACAACCAATCGAAACCATTAATGCTGGCGATCTCGTACTCACGAATGGTCGATACCGACTGCAGCGGATTAAAATCACCATCGAAAGCCATCAGCACCGGTAACGGTGGTGGGCTGCCTCCCAATAATCGAAACACAATATAAATATTGTCAGCCCCTGTCCGCACATCTGCAACACCGAGCACATTGGTCTGGCCGGCAAGCTCATCAAGATCCAGTGTCAGCAACTCTGGTTCACCGGGGAATAAGCGAAACAAATCGCCTCTTCTGGAAAGCCCGTTCGGACTCCGGGAAGAAGCCCTGATTAAAACCAGGGTATCCTGGAACACGGTCGTCAATACGAATCGGTCCCTTTGAAAAGCGTTGCCATCGGGAGAACGAATAGGCAGCGTGTAGTAGATTTGATTCTCGTTTTCATCCAAAGAGACCACTTGTTCAAACTCTTCGGTTTCCACGTCCAGTGTTGTATAGATGCAATGCCGGCCAATCTGGTCGGCATCACCCAGAAATTTGAATCTGACCCCGGGGTCATCCAGCACCACCTCTTGCAACTGAGCATTATTAAAATGTGCAATGACATTGTCATCAGGCGAGACATTGTTTGGAAAATCAAAAAAATAAAAGTTGCTCTCGTTGATCGCGCACAGGGTGCTCAGCCTTGGTGATCGTGTTGCCACGCTGACCGTACCAGCCTGGCTGCCATCGGTGATAAACAAGTTGTTGTTCCCGTCATCGTCAGCCGCGCCAACAACAAATAATCGACCGGCAGCCACCCGCAGACTTTGCTGAAATTCAAATGCCGGCAAATCGATATTCAGCGACGAACGGCGGGTGTTGGCCAAAGTACCATCGGTTTCCCACAGTTCGAAATCCGATAACAAACTGACCCCACTCACCATATTGGCGCGTACCACATACACAGTATCACCCAGGGCCGCCATACCGCTGTCACTGCTAAACACTCGGGCCACATTATCCAGCAACGCTTGAGTGCCTGCGCTGGTGCCATCGCTGACATGCAGAACGGCCTGGCTATCCACATAGAAAACACGCTCGCCAACCACCTGCTCCATATCATCAAAGCTGCGCGCGGGACGTGCATCAAATACATCCACCCGATTGAATACCAGAGCCTGAGCCGAACTAGATAATGCCGGCATCACTATTATTAAAGCCAGCCAGATTATCGTTTTTTGCATTGTTTTCGTTTCCTGTTTCGTGAGCAAGCAGACACACAACCCCCGCTGGGTTGCCATCATTGCACCCGGTATGACCTGCTTAAACTAGCGTATTGAAAATGGGAAAACCATGTCGGAAATCAACTGCGCTGCATGTATTTATCAGTCATTATCCACGCGGCAGAAAAATCCCCTGCTCGCCGCCCAATTGATAATCCGGAAAAACAGCTGATAGATCGCTCACACCCGCTCGGTTTAGTAATAACTCACTGAGCACATCCCGGTAATCGGTGGTAATCGCCAGATCACCGTTAAACACCAGATCCGAATCCTGCAGACCCGGCCAGTCAGCATACACCCTGCCGCCATTAACACCGCCACCCATCGCCAACATCACATTGCCGTGACCGTGATCAGTGCCACCGGAAGCATTCTCAAATGCACGCCGGCCAAACTCACTCATGGTGACGATGGTGATATTGTCCATGCGTTCGCCCATATCGGTCATAAATGCGTTCAATGTGTCCGAAAAGTCACTGAGCACGGCCGGCAAACGCTGATTTTCATTGTCGTGATGGTCCCAGCCCCCGATATCCACGCAGGCAACCTGCACACCGACATCGGTCTTGATCAGGGTTGCCAGTTCGCTGAATTCATTGCCAAATTCCGAGCCTGGGTATACCGCTCCGTTGTCAGGTTGTATGGCATCGGTATCGATGCCAGCCAGGCTGTCAATCGAACTCAGTGCCTGGCGCACCTGCAAATCCAGCAGGCTGTCATCGGCATATAACTGGCCGAGCAATGCCTGTAATTCCGTGTTTTTCTCGCCCGGCACATTCAATGCAAACGAGCCAATGCTTTGCAGCCCCACCGGCGTGACCATACCTTGCAATGAGCGCTGGATAGCGCCGCCAATGCCCACTGCCCGGAACGCCGAATCGTTGTTCTCGGTGGCGGCAGCCACATAGCGTCCCAGCCAGCCACTAAAAATATCTTCTTCCGCCACATCCGCGCGTTCCATGATGTCCTGGGCATCAAAATGTGAATGGGTTTCATGGGTCAGGCCGGCGGCGTGGATAACAGCCAGCTGGCCCGCATCAAAAAACGGTTTTAATGAGGCCATTGCCGGGTGCATCCCATAATTGCCATCCAGATCCAGGGCCGCGTCATCGCCTGACTCACGGATGGCAATATCCGGACGCAGATCAAAATAGCGGCCATCAAACAGTGGCGGAATAATATTCAAACCGTCCGCACCGCCACGTTGAAATACGCAGACAATCAAGTCCTGATTATCTGTACCGCTTGCGCCACCCAGTCCATCAGCGGCCAATAACACCCTGCTGTTCAACAACGGCAGCGTTGCCAAGCCACCTGCCTGTATGAAACGACGTCTGGTAATACTCATTGCAACTCTCCTGTCAGCCTTATCTGGCTATGCGGTTAATCAAATAACATTCGCCCGCTTGTGCGTGCTATCGAATCTGGAAATAGCGTGACGCCGTCAACACCACCAGCAATGCCACCGTGACCTGCCGGATCGGCTCGGACTGCAGCCTGACGGATCCAGCAGCTTCACCCAGCACAAATTCAAGCACCTGCCTGCGTTCCGTTGGCGGCAGGGATTGACGCAGTACTTTTTGTTCCAACGCAGACAGAATGTCAGCAGCGGTATCAGCTTCACCATGCAGGGCTTCGAGCTGCGTGCGGTTAAGTTGACTGATTAAAATATTGGCGCTGTTCCAGCGTGTAATCAGCGCATTGGTGTTGATCCAGTAGGCCGACTGATCGGGAAAACCATTCGGCGCCGGCCAGGTAAACGGTGATTGACCAAGCGTCCTTAAGCGTTCCAGTAACAGCCGAAACAGGTTTTGATCCGGCCCCAGTCCCAGCACCCGCAGCAGTGACACAAAATAATCAATCGGCCGTTTGAGTTTGGCGCTGGACCGTTGAGAAAACTCGGATGAAAACAACATGGTTCTGACCACTTCGGCAATATCACCGTCGCTGGCCAGAAAGGTCTCAGTCATCGCATCCACCAGCTCCGACGGTGGGTCGTCGGCGACAAACCGCACCGCCAGCTTACGGCTGATAAAACTCGCGGTGGCCGGATGTCGGGCCAGCAGGTCCAGCACCGTGTTGCCGTCACTCTCGCCGCCGCCGGCTGGAATATCGGTTGCCAGAACCTGTTTGGCGCTAAAGTCGTGCAGGAAGTTGACGAACTGGAATTGATAGTCATTGTCCGGAGCAAACGTCCAACCGGTAAAACAGCGCGCTACCGCCAACACATCGGCTTCGGTATAGCCGCCGTCAACGCCCAGCGTATGCAGTTCCATCAGTTCCCGGGCATAGTTTTCATTCGGTCCGAACCGGGTATTGTTGAAATTATCCAGGTAATACAGCATCGCATTGCTGCGTGCGGTGGCGTGCAGCAAATCGCGAAAATTGCCCAGCGCGTGCGGGCGGATAACATCCCGGTCATCAATGGTTTTAAAAAACCGCAGCGGGCCATCCTGAATGCTGACACTGAAGTGATCACTCCAGAATTCCACCATCCGCTCATATAACTGACGCGGACTGAAGGCCTGCCGGCTGAGACTGGCAACCTGCAGTTCAATCGCCGCCTCGGCCTGTTCCATCTGACCGGATTGCGCGTTACGTACCAACTCGGCTGCCCCGGCACCCAGGGAGGGTAGATTCCGAAGCAGCGCGCCTTCCAGCTCACTGACATCGATCGATGGGTAATCCAGCTGAGCTTCAACATAGCGCTGGAAGCCCAGCCGCCTGGCCAGACTCAGGTCCGTCTCGCGCACCCCGAAGCTGATCCGATTGAGCAGCCGCACCAGTGCATCGTCAGGCAACGGCGCCAGCGGTGTCGAGGCTGCCGGCATCGCCATTTCAGCGGTTTCCGCCGCGAACACCTGACTGCCAACCGCCAGTGCGGACAGTGTTAACACCGAGTGAGTCAGTAAATCCCTGCGTGAGGTTGCTTGCATTGCCTGCTCCTGTTTGTCTGGCGCCAGTGACTGGCGAAATGGCCGCGGTGCTGTGCAGCGGCCTGACGGCGCACAAGACTGGAGATGCTTGTGAGCTTACAGGTTTAACGCATCAGGGATACTTTGGTTGACAACAGATGGGTTGACCACTGCCGGGCAGTGCTCAGGGATAGACTCGCTGGTGTGTATTAGAGGTCGGTAGTATCGCCAGCTGGAGCAGCAGTTGGGGCGCTGGCTAACGGTGTTCGGAAATATCCTCGCTCTCGCCTTCGATAATACGTCCGTCGGCAGGCTGTCGCGGGCCGGTGTTGATCTGGCCAGGCTGTGAGCCTGACCGGTCATCACGCAGATTGCGCCGCAACCACCAGATTCTGATGCCGACAAATACCGCTACCGCAAACGCCACGCACAACGCCAGAATCAACATCGCCAGTCCCAGAAAAAAGCTGGTGACCAGCAACACCAGACTGGCACCAGTCGCCAGCCAGCGCTTCCAGCGGCTGGGCCGCTGCTGGATACGCTGGCTGATCAATACGATATGTTCGGGTATGCGTTGCATATTGCTCCTATTAGTCAGCAGTAACACTAAGCTTAACTGAAGACCAGTTTACCTGCTTCGGCGTTCACATTTACCGTGCCACCGGTCACGACCTCACCCGCCAGAATTTTTTCCGCCAGCGGGTTTTCCAGTTGCATCTGAATCGCGCGCTTCAGCGGCCGGGCGCCATAAACCGGGTCAAAACCGGCATTGCCCAGCAGATCCAGGGCACTGTCATTGACGTTAATGGTAATTTCGCGCTCCGCCAATCTTTTGCGCAGACCCTGAATCTGGATGCGCGCAATCTCGCGGATCTGCTCACGATCCAAGGGGTGGAACACCACCATATCATCAATCCGGTTAATGAATTCCGGCCGAAAGTGCGTGCTGACCACTTCCATCACGCCCTGCTTCATCGTCTCATAACCTGCATCACGACTTTCCTGGATGCGGTCGGAGCCGAGATTGCTGGTCATCACCACCACTGAATGACGAAAATCCACGGTGCGGCCCTGACCATCGGTCAAACGCCCATCATCCAACACCTGCAGCAGGATATTGAACACATCCGGATGGGCCTTTTCGACTTCATCCAGCAGAATCACACTGTAAGGTCGGCGGCGCACCGCCTCAGTCAGATAACCGCCCTGTTCGTAACCGACATAGCCGGGGGGTGCACCGATCAACCGGGATACCGAATGTTTTTCCATAAACTCGGACATATCCAGACGCACCATGGAGTCCTCGGTATCAAACAAAAACACCGCCAGCGCTTTACACAGCTCGGTTTTGCCCACTCCGGTAGGCCCCAGAAACAGGAACGAACCATTGGGCCGGTTCGGGTCGGCCAGTCCGGCACGGCTGCGGCGAATGGCATCGGATACCGCCTTGATGGCCTCATCCTGACCCACCACGCGCTCATGCAGACCTGCTTCCATGCGCAGTAGTTTTTCGCGCTCGCCTTCCAGCATTTTGGCCACCGGGATACCGGTCCAACGGGACACCACTTCGGCAATCTCTTCTTCCGTCACTTCGTTACGCAGCAACTGAAAATCATGCTGCTCAGCGCCTTCCGCATCGCTGATCTGTTTTTCCAGTTCCGGAATCCGGCCATAGGCCAACTCCGACATCCGGCTTAAATCCTGGGCCCGGCGGGCGTTGTCCAGCTCCGCGCGCGCGCGCTCCAACGCTTCCTTCAGATGCGTGGTGCCCTGCACGGCGGCTTTTTCGGCGGTCCAGATTTCTTCCAGATCGGCGAATTCCTTTTCCAGTTCATCCAGCTCCGATTGCAAATTCTTAAGGCGCTTTTTGGACGCATCATCGGTCTCTTTTTTGAGCACTTCGCGCTGCATCTTCAATTGAATAATACGCCGCTCCAGACGGTCCAGGGCCTCGGGCTTGGAATCGATTTCCATGCGGATGCGCGAAGCTGCCTCGTCCATCAGATCAATCGCCTTGTCGGGCAGTTGCCGGTCAGCGATGTAACGATGGGACAAAGTGGCAGCCGCGACCAGCGCCGGATCGGTAATCTCAACCCCATGGTGCACCTCGTAACGCTCCTGCAGGCCGCGCAGGATCGCGATGGTATCTTCCACACTGGGCTCACCGATATAGACTTTCTGAAAACGCCGTTCCAGGGCCGCATCTTTTTCAATGTATTGGCGGTATTCATCCAGTGTGGTGGCGCCGATGCAGTGCAACTCGCCCCGCGACAAGGCTGGTTTCAGCATATTGCCCGCATCCATCGCACCCTCGCCTTTGCCGGCGCCGACCATGGTATGCAGCTCATCAATGAACAGAATAACCTGACCTTCCTGTTTGTTGAGCTCGTTAAGCACGGCTTTCAAGCGCTCTTCAAACTCACCGCGGAATTTTGCCCCGGCGATCAACGAGCCCATATCCAGCGACAGCACCCGCTTACTACGCAGGCCTTCGGGAACTTCTCCGTTAACGATCCGCTGGGCCAGACCTTCCACAATAGCGGTCTTCCCCACTCCGGGTTCGCCGATCAATACCGGGTTGTTCTTGGTGCGCCGCTGCAACACCTGAATCGCCCGCCGGATTTCCTCATCACGACCGATGACCGGATCCAGCTTGGCCGATTCCGCCCGCGCGGTCAGATCAACGGTGTATTTATCCAGCGCCTGGCGCTGATCTTCGGCATTCGGATCAGACACGGTTTCACCACCACGGGCATTGTCGATGGCCTGCTCGACTGCCTGCCGGTTGACACCATGCTGCTGCAACAGTTTGGCCAATTCACCTTTGGCCTCCAGGATCGCCAGCAGAAACAACTCACTGGCAATGTACTGATCGCCACGCTGTTGCGCGATCTTGTCGCAGATATTCAGCAGTTTGGCGGTATCGTTGGAGATATTGATATCTCCGGCGCTGCCGCTGACCCGCGGTAGCCGCTCCAATTGCTGACCCAGGGCGGAACGCAGTCCCGCCATATTCACACCGGCGGCCTGCAACAACGGCCGAATACCGCTGCCTTCCTGATCCAGCATCGCCGCCAGCACATGCACCGGCTCAATCATCGCATGATCTCTGCCGACCGCCAGCGACTGCGCGTCCGCCAACGCCAACTGGAACTTGCTGGTTAATTTATCCATTCTCATGGTGTTACCTCGCCATAATCTGTATGCCGCGCTTGGCGGCTGATAGAGAGTATTTCGGGGTTGTCTGGGGTTTGATCAAGGATCATGCAGGCTTTAGACCCTGTTCGACGGCTCAGGACTGAATGGTAGGAGCCCGCTTGCGGGCGACCAAACGAGGTTGCAGGGTCGCCCGCAAGCGGGCTCCTACCACAGGGTTTTCTTCATACCCAGATTGCCAAATGAGCAACCTGCCTGGCCCGGCAGACATAGTAACAGTGCAATCGCTGATGTCGTGCGCTATTTATTGGCCAGGCAATGAAATCACGATATTGCGCATTTGGCACCAGAGAGAAGACTGGAAATCACTACTGTAGGAGCGGACCCGGCCGCGACCTGACCTTCATTTTCTTCGACAGAACCAAAGCACCTGCTGACAAATACTCTCACGGCATTTCTCTCGCCATATCTGGTGTGACGCCTAAGATTACTTTTTAAATCATGCCTGTCCCATATCCTTTTCATATCCTTTTTCGTCATTTCTTTTTCGGGATTGCCTGGGGTTTGATCAAGGATCATGCAGGCTTTAGACCCTAATGACTCAGAACTAAATGGTAGGAGCCCGCTTGCGGGCGACCCTGGACACTTCCTTCGGTCGCCCGCACGCGGGCTCCTACCACAGGGTTTTCTCCGCACCCATATTGCCAATGAACAAGCTGCCTGACCAGCAGATATGTTACAATGTAATACGTTGTATTCTAAGAGGCTCAAACATGCCCATCACCAGCATCCGCCTAAAAGATGAGCTCAAGCAATCTCTGGATGATCTGGCCAGGCAAACTGACCGCAGTAAAAACTGGCTGATTAATGAAGCCGTCGCCAGCTATATCGCGCAACACAAGCTTGAGCAACAACGCTGGCTGGAAACCCTGCCGGCACTGGAATCCGTGCGTGCCGGTCGCACTGTTTCCGGCGAGCCGGTAAAGCAATGGCTGCAATCCTGGGGAACTGATCAGGAAACTGCGGCTCCGGTGATTAAGCCGCCAAAAGCCGATTAGCCACACATGCGGCTCAGCTATACCGAGCAGGCTGTTAACGATCTGTACCGCCTGCATCAATTTATCGCTGAACATAACCCAACCGCAGCCAGCCGCATCGCCAGTGAGCTGTTAGATGCCATTCAAAGTCTGACAATCAGTCCCCGTCTGGGCCGAAAAGTGCGCCCGGCACCCGACCCTGACGCTATCCGGGATTTATTCACCAGTGGCTATGTTGTGCGCTATTTATTGCTGGGCAATGAAATCACGATATTGCGCATTTGGCACCAGAGAGAAGACTGGAAATCACTACTGTAGGAGCGGACCCGGCCGCGACCTGACCTTCATTTTCTTCGATGGAACCAAAGCACCTGCTAACAAATACTCTCACGGCATTTCTCTCGCCATATCTGGTGTGACGCCTAAGATTACTTTTTAAATCATGCCTGTCCCATATCCTTTTTCGTCATTTCTTTTTCGGGATTGTCTGGAGTTTGATCAAGGATCATGCAGGCTTTAGACCCTGCCCAATGACTCAGGACTGAATGGTAGGAGCCCGCTTGCGGGCGACCCTGGACACTTCCTTCGGTCGCCCGCAAGCGGGCTCCTACCACAGGGTTTTCTTCATACCCAGATTGCCAAATGAACGAGTTGCCTGACCAGCGGATATGCATAGTCATAATTAAGTCGCTGATGTTGTGCGCTATTTATTGGCCAGGCAACGAATTGACTGCATGGCAATGACGAGGCGGTCATGGTCAGGGGTGATATCAGGTTGTATTGAATAACCTGCGCCTATCGATGTAATTTGTGGGTGCTTTTTAATATGGGCGGGTCGCGGCCGGGTCCGCTCCTACGGCTGGCAGGTTAGATCATGCCCATTTCAAAGGCTTTCAGCACGGCGCGCGTGCGGTCCCTTACCCCCATTTTCGACAAGATATTCGAGACATGATTTTTCACCGTGCCTTCGGCCACATCCAGAGAATTGGCAATCTCTTTATTGGAAAAGCCGCTGGCCATTAAGCGCAGGATTTCGGTTTCGCGGGTGGTTAATGGATCGGGTTGTTCCAGGCTGGAGAAACCGGTTTCCATGCCTTTCAGGCCTTTCATCAGTCGTTCAGTCACAGCTGGTTTGACGATGGAGCCGCCATTGGCGACGGTCTGAATGCCATCCACCAGTTCTTCCAGCGAGACATCTTTGAGTAAATAACCCTTGGCGCCGGCTTTCAGGCCTCCCAGCACCAGTTCATCATCGTCAAAAGTGGTCAGGATAATGGTGGGGGGGAAATACTCGGTTTGACTGAGATGCCGCAGGAAATCCAGACCTGACATGACCGGCATGCGCATATCCAGCAGGATCACGTCCGGCCGCACCTCTTCGAGCATGTCCAGCGCTTCCTGGCCATCGCGGGCCTCGGCAGTCACTTCGATAGCATCGGCCAGCTCCAGCAGGCTGCGCACGCCCTGGCGCACCAGATTCTGATCATCGACCAGCATCACCCGGATGGCTTTGGCGGCAGTGCCCTCCAGCGCTGTATCTTCGGTTGAATTGTTCATTGCTTTACTCCGTTGGCAGATGCGCATGCAGCATAAAGCCGCGCCCTGTGGCTGTATCCAGATCGAGACCGCCACCCAGTTGCCGCAGCCGCTCACGCATACCGCTCAGACCATTGCCGATGCGGGCCTTCACCATGCCCTGGCCATCATCTTTGGCGGTCAGATGCAATTCATTATCACGCACTTCCAGCGTCAGCCATAAGTTGCGGGCACTGGCGTGCCGCACGGTGTTGGTGATCACTTCCTGGGCACAACGCAACAGCACCTGGGCGCGCTGCGGATCGGTGACACTGAAGCCGTCCGGAATAGCCAGATGTATTTTCGGCTGCGGCACGCCTTCCACCAGTTTCTGCAGCGCTTCCGCCAGATTGACGGCATCATTGCTGCGCATTTCGCTGACCACTTCACGTACATCCGATAGCAGCAACCGGGCCACCGAGCGGGCCTGATGCACATGCTCCAGCGCTTTGCCTTCGATCAGATGGGTCGCGACTTCCAGATTCAGGGTCAGCGCGGTCAGATGATGTCCGACCAGATCGTGCAGTTCGCGGGCGATGCGGACCCGCTCGGCGATGCGGGTATTTTCCGTTAGCAGGCTTTGCGTGGCGCGCAGTTCAGAATTCACCCGGCGCAGTTCATCGCGCGCGGCTGATAGCTGCTGAGTCGCCATCGAGGCAATATAGGCGAAAAAGCCCAGCCCCATAAAGGTCGCGCCCAGCACAATCGCCGCCAGCGGCTTGACCTCGGGATTACGCAGCACCAATAGCGTGACCGCCGCGCTTTGGATGGCCATCCAGCTGATACCCAGACGCGGCTGGGTGAACCATGGCAACAGGCTGGCCACCACCATCAGCAAAATACCGCCCACGCCGCCCATGGTAAACCAGGAACAGGCCAGCGCCGCCAGCGTCATGCAGCCAAGATACACCCACCAGCGGGCCTGCGGGGCGCTTGGCCAGTGCCAGGTCATCTGCAGATACAGTGCGCCAAACAGCAATTCCGCTGCCCACCAGCCCAGATAACTGAAGCGTGCCATGGGTTCATCTATCAGAAACGGCACCAGCAACAAGCCCAGCACCGAAGTCAGCCAGATCACCAGACCGGAGTACTTCAGCAGATCAGAGGCAAAGTAGATGCGTAACTTGTTCACAACCGTTTCTTCAGACAAACTCTTAAGCATGTATTTTAACGTTAACCGTTGCCTGACCGTATGTCCATGAAGTCACGGACCACGCCGGCGCCTGAACCCGCCAGCTGGCATCAGTTCAGCGCCGCTTTACGCGCACTTTTGTCGGCTTACCGGTTACAGCTTTGTGAGGTTGCCGGTACTGACGGCATCCCCGGCAGTTTCTGGGGAGACAGCGAAGCCGGTCTGCTGGGTCAGCGGTTATATGTACGTGCCGATACGCCACTGCATTCCGCCCTGCATGAGGCGGGACATTTTATCTGTATGGACGTCGAGCGCCGGGCCGGGCTGGATACCAACGCCGGAGGCGATTATGACGAGGAAAATGCAGTCTGTTATCTGCAGGCCATTATGGCCGACCGCATCAGCGGTTACGGCCGATTGCGGTTATTTTCAGATATGGATGCCTGGGGCTACAGCTTTCGCCTGGGCTCGGCGCAGGCCTGGTTCGAGCAGGATGCCGACGATGCCCGCGAGTGGCTGATCGCGCGCCGGATCATTACCGCTGACGAACTTCTGACCGGTAATTTACGTGGCCAGCAATGATGGCCACAGATGGTCCACCGCCAGCAGCAGCAGCAGCGCGTAAACCGCCGCCAGAATATCGTCCAGCATCACGCCCCAGCCACCTTTGACCAGACGGTCAGCGGTCCGCACCGGCCACGGTTTGAGAATATCAAACACCCGGAACAGCACGAATGCCGCCAGCCAGCCCTGCCAGGATACCGGTACCGCCAGCAACACCAGCCACTGGCCCACGAACTCATCCCAGACCAGTGCGGAATGATCGTGCACACCCAGATGGCGGCCCGCGATCCCGCAACACCACACCCCCAGCAATAATGCCGCAACCAGCAGCAGTGCCAGCCACAGCGGCGAGGCCGGCAGATAGCGCAGATAGACAGCCGCCAGCAGCAGCGCTGCCAGGCTGCCCACGGTACCGGGCGCATACCGGCTCAGGCCAGAGCCGAAACCGGTGGCGATAAAGCCCGCCGGACTGCCCAGCGCAACCTTCCGCAGCTGTTGTCTTGAGGTCATCAGAAATGCTTCCAGCCGGTGCTTTCCAGCGGCATGACATCACCATCCGGGGCGCTGCAGCGGATGCCACTGCCCGGCACAATTTCCCCGATAATACTCAACCGGATATCCAGTTTTTCCGCCAACAGCTCCAGCCTGGAGCGCTGCGCCGGAGCAAGGGTAAAACACAGCTCATAATCATCTCCGCCCGCTAACGGCCACCGCCAGTCAAATTCCGGCTGCTCCCGCAACGTTGTGCTGAGCGGCAAGCTGCCGGCCGCAATATTGGCGCCGCAATTCGAAGCCCGCAGAATATGTCCCAGATCAGCCAGTAAACCATCCGAGATATCGATCATGCTGGTGGCGATAGCGCGCAGGGCCTGACCCAGCGCCACCCTTGGCTGCGGTCTCAACAGACGCGCCAGCAGTGCCGGTGGCACCGCCTGGCCTGTCTGGCTGAGCTGCAGCGCCGCGGCGGCATCTCCCAGCGTGCCACTGACCGCAATCAGATCACCTGGCCGGGCGGTATCGCGGCGTACCGCGCTATCGGCCGGCAGCAGACCCAGCGCGGTGACGGTCACCGCCAATGGTCCGCTGGTCAGATCACCACCCACTAAAGCGACCGCATATTGATCCGCCAGGCCAGCCAGACCAACGGCGAAATCATCTATCCAGGCCGCGGGTATAAAATCCGCTGACTTCGGCAGGCTCAGATTCAGCGTGATCCAGCGCGGCGTCGCTCCCATCGCGGCCAGATCACTCAGGCTGACCGCCAGTGATTTGTGACCGATCGCGGATGGATCGCCATCGGCAAAGAAATGCACCCCGGCATTCAGGCTATCGGTGGTTATCACCAGTTGCTGGCCAGGCGGTACGCTGACCAGCGCGGCATCATCGCCAGGCCCCAGATCGACCGGCGCGGATGAATTGGCCAGCGGCCGGCATAACCGCTGGATCAGGCCAAATTCATCCACCATGACTGTTGATCTGCCCGGCTGATGATCAACCGGCTCCAGACGCCTGCTGTGCCGCCAGTTGCTCGAATTTCCTGCTTTCGCGCGCGAATGGATCCAGCACCGCGTTGACAAAGGTATGCGCCTGCTCCGCACCGAAACGCTTGGCCAGCTCAACCGCTTCATTGAGGACCACTTTGTAAGGAATTTCCTGATGCTGGGTTAATTCCACCCAGGCGATCTGCAGCACGCTTTGCTCCATCGGATCGAGCTTGTCCCAGCTGATATTCAGGTGTGGCTTGAGCTGCTCGGCGATCTCCGCCTGATGTTGCGCGCCCTGTAATACCAGTCGGCAGAAATGCGCTTCATCCACGCTGGAAAAGTCCTGGGTTTCCAAAAACTGCGCCACCACCTGGTTGGCCGAATCCGGATTGATGTGCAATTGATACAGGGCCTGCACGGCGCGTTGCCGGGCAACGTGCTGGGGCCGGTGCGGACTGGAAGCGCGCGCCATCAGGATTGCCAGGCCTGCTGTATTTTGGCCTGCTCCAATTGATCGCTTAAGGCGGCCATCTCCAGCGCGGCCATGCCAACTTCAAAACCTTTGTTGCCGCGCGCCGGATCAGCGCGCTGATAAGCCTGTTCAGCCGTATCGGTAGTCAGGACGCCAAATATGATCGGCACCCCGGTGCTTAGTGCGGCCTGGCTCAAACCGTGCGCGCAGGCCGAACTGATGTATTCAAAATGCGGTGTGCCGCCCCTGATGACGGCGCCCAAAGCAAGCACTGCCTGATAACCGCCCTGCCGGGCAATCTGCTGCGCGGCCAGCGGTAATTCAAATGCACCGGGAACGCGGAAACAATCAATATGCTCGGCCGCTATACCATGCGACAGCAGGGCCTGTTCCGCGCCGCTGATCAGTTGACTGACCACCGGTTCATTAAAGCGCGCCGCGACCAGCGCAAAACGACCGCTGACCTGGCTTATATCGGGATTGTATGCTTGCATATCAGATATCGTCGGGTTCGCAATAGCCGGTCACTTCCAGGCCGAAACCCGCCAGACCGTGAAAACGTTTGGGCGCGCTGAGCACCCGCATTTTGCGGATTTTCAAATCCGCGATAATCTGTGCGCCGATGCCGTAGGTGCGCAATTCGCTGGCATTGGCATTATCGCCATCGCTGCTGACCGGACTGGGACGCTGCTCCAGCAGGCCCAGCCGCTGCGCATCCGATTGCTGCTGACCGAGCACCAGCACCAGTCCGGAACCATGCCGCTGGACCGTTTCCATCGCCACTGCCAGCGGCAGACCGTAACCGGGATCATCCAGCGCCAGCACATCGCTGAGCAGGTTCTGAACATGCACCCGCACCAGAAACGGTTGCTCGGGATCAGGCTTGCCCTGCAGCAGCGCCCAGTGCAGGCAATGGTGAATTTTGTCCTGATAGACAACCAGTTCAAACTCACCATGCCGGGTCTCGACTTTACGCTGATGGACCATTTCAATACTGTGCTCGGTGGCCAGCCGGTAACTGATCAGATCCGCAATGGTGCCAAGCTTCAACTGATGCTCGCGCGCGAAGGCTTCCAACTGCGGCCGGCGCGCCATGGAACCATCCTCATTCAGGATTTCCACCAGCACCGCGGCCGGCTCCAAACCAGCCAGCATGGCCATATCCACCGCCGCTTCGGTATGCCCGGCGCGGGTCAATACCCCGCCCGGCCTGGCCATCAAGGGAAAAATATGCCCCGGCTGCACGACATCCTGCGACGAGGCATTGGCCTTGACCGCGGAACGGATGGTATGCGCCCGATCATAGGCGGAAATTCCGGTGGTGACGCCTTCGGCGGCTTCAATGGAGACCGTAAAGTTGGTGGCATAGCGACCGGCATTGTCATTCACCATCAGGCCCAGATTCAGTTGTCGGCAACGCTCGCGCGTCAACGGCAGGCAGATCAGGCCACGCCCGTAACGCGCCATAAAATTGATGTCTTCCGGACGCACCATGCTGGCGGCCATGATCAGATCCCCTTCGTTCTCACGATCCTCGTCATCCATGATGACCACCATCTTGCCCTGGCGGATATCCTCCAGAATTTCGCTGACGCTGTTCAGCCGGGTTTCACCGGGGGATTCATCGGACGTTGCCAGTGACAATTTTGATACTGTATTCATAAGTCTATTTTAGCATTGCTGAGGGCCCGAACCGCGCCAGACGGGCGACATAGCGGGCGATAAGATCAACTTCCAGGTTAACCGGGCTGTTGATGCTCAATTCATGCAACGTGGTGACCTGCCGGGTATGCGCTATCAGTTGCACCCGGAAGCCCGTCGCATCGGTTTCATTGACGGTCAGGCTGATGCCGTCCACGGCGATACTGCCTTTGGCGGCGATCAGCGGCAATAACCGCTCCGGTACGTCAAACCACACCAGCGTACTGTCGCCCTGCGGGATGACTGCGCGGACACTGCCAAGCGCGTCCACGTGGCCGCTGACCAGATGCCCGTCGAGACTGTCTCCAAGCCGCATGGAAGGCTCCAGATTCAGTTGATCACCAGGCTGCAATTGACCCAGCGTGGTGCAGGCCAGCGTCTCGGCGGACAGATCAGCCTGAAAACCTCGCCGGTCGGGCTGCAAGGCGGTCAGACAGGCACCATTGACGGCAATGCTGTCACCCACCTCGGCCGTCAGCGGATCACCCTGATACTCAACAATCAAGCGGGCATCGTCGCCGTGCTGCTGCAGTGCCGCCACCCGGCCAGTGTGTCTGATCAGACCAGTAAACATAGCGTTGCGTTTCCTTACAGGTTTTCCGTCAGTACATACCGGAACCGCCGGTCCGGACCAAACTGCCGCAGCTCGGCACTCGGCAGGCGCTGCGCGTCCCGGATCGTTTTCATGCCCGGCAGCTGTAACATCGGCAAGCCCTGATCACCCAGCAGGCAATCGGCCTGGTAGATCAGTAACTCATCCACCAGCGCGTTTTCCAGCAGGTTACCCGCCAGCGCCGGACCGCATTCAACATGCACTTCGTTGACGCCCTGTTCAGCCAGATGACTCAAGGCAGCAGCCAGATCCACCCCACTCTCGGACAGCGGCGCCATCCAGGTGCTGATCCCGGCCTGCTCTAATGCCCGCCGGCCGGCACTGTCACGGCAACCGATCACCAGTGCCGTTTCAGGCTCAGCCAATACTCTGGCGGCCGGGTCAACCGCAAAACCACTGCTGAGCACCACTCGCCGCGGCTGTCTGTGCTGTTGCCTGTCGAGTCCCGGCATGTCCAGTTCAGACAAACGCACATTCAAACGTGGATTGTCCCAGTTGACCGTACCGCTGCCGGTCATGATCACCGATGCCCGGGCCCGCCAGTGCTGCACATCCTGGCGCGCGGCTTCCCCGGTAATCCATTGACTGGAACCGTCGCTGGCGGCAATCCGCCCATCCAGACTGATCGCCAGTTTCAACCTGACCCAGGGACGCCCGCGCCGATGCCGGGCGATAAAACCGATATTCAAGTCGGCTGCCTGTTGCTCCAGCAATCCGCTGCGTACCGTAATACCTGCATCAAGCAATGCCTGGCGCCCCTGTCCGGCCACCCTGGGGTCCGGATCACGCAGGGCATAGGTGACCTGAGCAACACCGGCATCAATCAAGGCCGTGGTGCAGGGACCCGTCTTGCCAGCATGGCAACAAGGCTCCAGGGTGACATAAGCGTGGCTGCCGCGGGCCCGGTCACCGGCCTGACGCAACGCCATGATTTCCGCATGCGCTTGACCACTGCTGACATGCCAGCCGGTGGCGATGACCTGCTCATCGCGAGCCAGTACACAACCCACTCTGGGGTTGGGATCGGTGCTGTATAACCCCTGGCGGGCGGCGCGCATGGCCAGCGTCATACAGCTCAGATCAGTTTGCCTGAAAGACATCTTGAGGGTCGCGCTCAATTGCGCCGGCGGTTACCGAGCAGCGAAATCTGCTGAAAATCGAGCGCGCCGTGGTCCTCGCTTTCCAGCTTTTCTATTTCGTCACGAAAGGCCTGGATATCATCAAAATGCAGATACACCGAGGCAAACCGCAGATAAGCGACTTCGTCCAGCTTGGCCAGGGTATGCATGACGCACTCACCAATCCGTTTGCTGGTGATTTCCACCTCATCCAGGGTGCGCAGGTGCTGCATCAGGCCCCGGATCGCCCGATCCACTTCGGCGGTGGCCACCGGCCTTTTTTCCAATGCTTTGAGCATGCCGCTTTTGATTTTTTCTTCGTTAAACGGCTCCCGCGCACCGTCGCTTTTGACCACATTGGGCGCCTTCAGCTCAGGCAGTTCGAAGGTATTAAAACGTGCGTTACAGGCGCTGCATTCGCGCCGGCGTCGAATCTGCAGGCCATCGCTGGCAATCCGCGAATCCACGACGCGGGTATCCTGGTGATTGCAGAAAGGGCAGTACATGCAGTCTGTCAGCCGGCCTGATAAACCGGGTAGCGCTGGCACAGAGCCTGGGCGGCGGAGCGTACCTTGTCCAGCACCGCGCTATCTGCGGGACTGTCCAGCACATCACAGATCAGCTCACCGAGCTGACCGCAGTCGGCCTGGTCAAAACCGCGCGTGGTGCAGGCCGGGGTCCCGATCCGCAGGCCACTGGTGACAAACGGCGAGCGCGGCTCGCCCGGTACGGTGTTTTTATTAACGGTAATATGCGCCTGGCCCAGTGCGAACTCGGCATCTTTACCGGTCAGTTCACGGCCGATCAGGTCGAGCAGAAACAGGTGATTATCGGTGCCGCCGGACACTACTTTATAACCGCGCTGCATAATCGCCTCACACATTGCCTGGGCATTGCTGATGACCTGGCCCTGATAGGTTTTGAACTCCGGCTGCAGGGCTTCCAGAAACGCCACCGCCTTGGCCGCGATAACATGCATCAGGGGACCGCCCTGACAGCCCGGGAATACCAGCGAGTTGAATTTCTTGTGCAGCGCCTCATCCTCGCTGCCGGTCAGAATGATCCCGCCGCGCGGGCCGCGCAGGGTTTTGTGCGTGGTAGACGTGACTACGTGCGCATGCGGCACCGGATTGGGATACAGCCCGGCGGCGATGAGTCCGGCCACATGCGCCATATCCACCATCAGATAGGCGTCGACACTGTCCGCGATCTGGCGCATGCGCGCCCAGTCGATGGTGCGTGAATAAGCGGAAAAACCGCCGATCAGCATCTTCGGCCGGTGGGTCTGCGCGAGCGTCTGCATCTGCTCGTAATCGATCAGACCATGCTCATCATCCACGCCATAATGCACCGCGTTGAACAGCTTGCCGGAGAAATTCACCGGTGAGCCGTGGGTCAGATGCCCGCCGGCGCTCAAGTCCATGCCCAGGATGGTATCGCCGGGCTTCAACAGCGCCAGGAAAACCGCCTGATTGGCTTGTGAACCGGAATGCGGCTGGACGTTGGCGTAAGCAGCGCCAAACAGCTGTTTGACCCGGTCCCGAGCCAATTCTTCGGCACTGTCGACATGCTCGCAACCACCATAGTAACGGCGACCGGGATAGCCTTCCGCATACTTGTTGGTCAACACCGAACCCTGCGCTTCGAGCACCCGCGGGCTGGCGTAGTTTTCCGAAGCGATCAGTTCGATATGATCTTCCTGCCTTTGATTCTCGGCCGCAATCGCGCTGGCCAGTTGATCATCAAAACCGGCGATGGTTAAATTTGGACTAAACATGTCAATACCGTGTGTGGGTGGATTATCCGGTCAATGATACAAGCAGCACCGGGCTGACTTCCATATAATGTGGCCTTTTCCGCGGAATTCACCTGTCCGCCAACCTATGAGCAGACATCTATGAGTCAATACGTTTACAGCATGCTGCGGGTCAGCAAGGTCGTACCCCCCAAGCGCACTATCATCAAGGATATCTCGCTGTCTTTTTTCCCGGGCGCCAAAATCGGCCTGCTGGGACTGAACGGCTCAGGAAAATCCACGGTCCTGAGGATCATGGCCGGGGTCGACAATGAGCACGAAGGCGAGGCCCGGCCACAGCCCGGCATCAAGATCGGCTACCTGCCCCAGGAACCGGAACTCGACGATAGCCTGACGGTGCGTACCGTGGTGGAGCAGGCGGTTGACGAAATCAAACAGCTACTGCAACGCTTTGATGAAGTCAGCATGCGTTTCGGGGAAGAGCTGAGCGATGATGAAATGAATGAGCTGCTGGCCGAGCAGGCCGAACTGCAGGACAAAATCGAAGCGGTTGGCGGCTGGGAAGTGGATCGCAAACTGGATGTCGCCGCCGACGCATTACGCCTGCCCGACTGGGACGCGTCTATCCAGCATCTGTCCGGCGGTGAGCGCCGCCGGGTGGCCTTGTGCCGTCTGCTGCTGACCGAACCCGATATGCTGCTGCTGGACGAACCGACCAATCATCTGGATGCCGAATCGGTGGCCTGGCTGGAGCGCTACCTGCATGACTTCGCCGGGACCGTGGTGGCGGTGACCCATGATCGCTATTTTCTGGACAACGTGGCCGGTTGGATTCTGGAGCTGGATCGCGGCCACGGCATTCCCTGGGAAGGCAACTACTCTTCCTGGCTGGAACAGAAAGACCAGCGTCTGGCGATGGAAGAAAAGCAGGAACGGGCGCGCCAGAAATCCATTCAGGCGGAACTGGAATGGGTGCGCAAAAATGCCAAGGGTCAGCAAACCAAGAGCAAGGCCAGGCTGGCCCGTTTTGACGAGCTGAACACCAAAGAATACCAGCAGCGCAACGAAACCCGCCAGATGTATATTCCGCCTGGACCACGGCTGGGAGACCAGGTTATCGAAGCACGCAACCTGCGCAAAAGTTTCGGCGACAAACTGCTGATCGAAGATTTGAGCTTCGATCTGCCGGCCGGGGGAATCGTCGGCATTATCGGCGCCAATGGCGCGGGCAAAAGTACACTGTTCCGGATGCTGACCGACGCCGAGCAGCCCGATTCGGGTGAGTTGATCATCGGCAAAACCGTCCAACTGGCCTATGTCGATCAAAGCCGGGCATCACTGGATGACAGCAAAACCGTGTGGGAAGATATCAGCGACGGCCAGGATATTATTCAGGTTGGCAATTACGAAACCCAGTCCCGCAGCTATGTCAGCCGGTTTAACTTCAAGGGCGCTGATCAGCAGAAGCGGATTGGTGATTTATCCGGCGGGGAACGCAACCGGGTGCATCTGGCCAAGCTGCTGAAAGCCGGCGGCAATGTGCTGTTGCTGGATGAACCCACCAACGACCTGGATGTGGAAACCCTGCGCGCACTGGAAGAAGCCCTGCTGGCCTTCCCCGGCTGCGCCCTGGTGATCTCGCATGATCGCTGGTTCCTGGACCGCATCGCCACGCATGTGCTGGCCTTTGAAGGCGACAGCCAGGTGGTTTGGTTCCCCGGTAACTTCAGCGAATACGAAGCCGACCACAAACGCCGCGTGGGCGATGATGCCTTTAAACCAACACGGATTAAATACAAAAAACTCGCCGGTTAATACTACCGGCCACGTAGGTCCTATTGGTCACTTAGGTCGGCTTAGAACCACAGGTTCGTAAGCCGACAATCAATACCTTATCTACGTGGCAAGAAACCGTTAGTTTAGCCATATTTGCCGGCTTACATATGGCAATCCAGGTTCGATCTGACAACGCCAAGAGCTTAGTTTAGACAATGCATGGCGGTTTGTATTTGTCAGGTACTTGCCCTAAGCAGCTATTAATACATGCTGATCAAATGGCAACTTACGGCCATTAGTAGACGTTTATCGCATTAAGCCCGTGCTCGAATGTCCCTATGTACTCTTCTTCTCAACTCTACCCAAGCTTTCAAGAAAAATACTATTCTCGGTTTTCTCTTTCAACAACTCGGTCAGCTTGTCCCAATATTCGGCTGATACTGAATTAGCAATGCGTGAGCAAATCTCGAATGCCAACATCTCCTCAAACTCTTGCCATTTCTCACTCATAATTATTTGGGTTCTGGCAGAATTAAGATCTAAATCCATGTTTCCACAAATATCAACCACAATCACCATAGGGAATGGCCAGTTTAATTTTACTTGGTTTTTTTGCATTCTCCACGATTCAGGAAATAACGTCGAAGGGACTTCGATTCCGTGTAAGGACAGTCGGGATTTGGATTTGCAGAGATGACTATATGAATTCGACTGCTCTATTTCTCCGTTTTCGTCAATAGTTATTGAAGTTGTAGATTCATTTATTTCGTTGCTGCTCATTCGTAGACTTTTTTCCAAAGGAAAGTTTTCTCCCTCGATCTCTATGGACTTAGATGTCATTTCAATGCTGGGGATCGGCATATCGTGGCTTTCTAGTATTGCAACAACAACAGAGCCTACAAATCCATTTTTCTCGTCGTCAAAGTCCATACTGAACTCTCTGATATTGTCATGCTCATCCCACGTATGATTTTTCAGAGATTCCGCCTTTATTTCCTCAAAGGAGTTTTCATCCCTTACTTGCTCATGCGATTTTGTTTCTACCCTTATTTTGAAAGGTGGGTTCGGAATAACATTCTCGACAGACTTAATAAAATCGTCTTCATTTAGATCATCCCACGGATTAACATTTTTTCTTAGGAATAGCTTTGTTGACGTTCCGGGTGTTTTTCTCTGACCGGGTTTTATCCAAAATATGCTGTCCTGTCCCTCGATAGTCAAATTAATAGCATCGCTAGAGTCGTGAGGCCCGTAGACTTTTCTTGTATCTACTACCAGCGTGTCAGCAACCATAAAGCAAGATAAAATCCCTATACCGAATCTTGATGTTGGTGTAAATTTAGCTTTTGATTGGGACTTTAGATCGAAAAATTCTGGTGATTTATAAAATGAAGCCCCCACTTTAGAATAGTACGTATCAATGATGTGCTGATCCATACCAGTACCGTTATCGATGATCTCAAGTACATCGCCCTCACTCTCAGTGGAGTATTTTATGTGTATCTCTGGTTCGTATAAATTCCCCCAACTTTTCTCCATTGCACTTCGCAACAAACAAGCGTCAATAGAATTTTGCAACAACTCCCTTAGAGCCACTTCTGGATCACCATACAATTTTGTGCCCATCAACAAATCTATAACCTGATTTTTGCTCAAATTGAACTGGGCTTTCTGGTAGAGGTATAACGGCTTACCGCTAATAGCCTTCTTTGTTTCAATTTTCGATCTATCAACCTTGAAAGGGATATGTATTAAATGCTCCTTCCCTTGGTTTCTATCGTAGTCATTAATTGACGAAATGATATTATTGCAGGCACTCAGTTCACCATCAATAACATCACAAAAATCATGGATAGAGGCTTCGATTGCGGGGTGTTCGCATTTTGCATGAAACTGAATCTTTTCCTCACTTATAGACCACGACTCAATAGCTCTATGCTTATTCCATTCCTTTATCGATATCGGATGCCTTACAAAAAGATGTGAAAACAACACTGAAGGCGTTCTCTTTGCGTCAAAATCGAGAATATCTGCAAGTCTTAGGATTACAGCGACCAATTGAAAGTTCGCATGAACACCATCCCCACAAAGATAACTCCTATCTAATTGCAAGAGCGAAAGCGCATCATCATTATGGCTAGAACAAATCTCGGCAAATTCAACGGTTAAATCTACATCGCGGTATTTTATCTTCTCTAGCCAATCACTCTCGATAATATCGCGCGCACGTTCTGCGTGCGTAACTCGAATGTAGTCAGAGATGATGTAGCTCTTTAGCAAATCTGCATCGCTGTTCTTCCCTTGCAATATGTATGCTTCTAGCTGTGCGTTCAAATCCGGTTTTGAAAGATAGAACCTATTGAATTTGTTGAACTCGGTCTTTTCTTCGGCAGACAGTGACGGAGATGCATCCCAGACCTTCTTCCATGCACTCAGATCCTTTTCGTCAGCGGCCATGCCGATGTCGTGGAAAAATGCACTCAGTATTAATAACATTAGCTCTGGTGCTGAAAGCTCTTCGATTTTTTCCGGAGAAAGCAGCTTCTCCATCAACATCAAGACTCGAAATAAATGATCGCCATCATGGAGAGTAAATTCTCCCATGTGCATAAGAATGGTCTTGGTCTTCTGATACGCGAAAAACGTCGCATCATCAACGAGAGAAAGCACCTGATTGCCAGCAGGATCGCTATCACATTTGTCCTTTAATGAGCAATAAATGGCGCTCTTGGGCAGTCTCGCTTGTGTTTCTGCTTTCCAGTCATCGTAGCTCATTGTGAAGCCTTTCTATTTGTCACTATATGCTTGCAAAAGCTATTGTCCGTCTTGCGTGATCAAGAAGCTCTTGTTCATTAATATTCGCTGTTTGCCAAGCCGGATTTGTATCATGATGAAAATCATTAGCGTAATCTAAGAGCGCGCGAAGCTCTGTACGATCATCAGGCGATAATATTTGATTCGGTGTATTTTCTCTGTGTTGACAAATACCAAGAAACGGGCCAAGTAGAGAGCCGGGTGGAAATATGCTCGGACAAGTAATACGAACATAAGATTCTAATATTGGCCTTAATGCTACTGCTACAGAACGCTCGTTAGCCCCATGACCGTTCTCAATAAACTCACTGACCATTAGATAATTACGATCATGCTCGGTGATACTGTCTTGATCTACATTCCACTCGGATAATGTTGAAGCTGAACCGGAACGCGAAATCTTCATGGAAGAAACTAATGTGTTATCCGTGCTGTTCCACAATCCGCATAGAAAGGCTTTAGAGTGCGAAAGCACTACCACCTGATCAACTTCAACCAACAAGGCTCTTATCTCCTGCCTCGTCGTCAGCGACCTATGATCATCCAAACTTGTCATTGGGTCATCTATAACGACAATCATATTTGCTCTGTTGGCATTCATTTCGAGTGAAGAAAAAAAGAATGCCAAAGCTAATGCGTTTCTATCTCCCGAACTTAATGTGGTTTTGAATGATGGCTGACCTGCCTGATTGCTTCTCAACGGAACAGGAGTATTTTCTATCAGCACACTATAACTGCAACTGGAACCTCCACGATTATTCACAGAACTCACATTTTCCAAACGATATCCTGCATTAAATTTCACCAAATACCTGTTGATCGCGTCCTGATATCGAGGAAATACCTGCTCACGATATTGATCTAACGCAGCTCTAGCCTGATCCCGTTCTCCTTCGGTTGCCGTTTTAAGAGCCACTTCCGCAAGGTAATCGTCGCAAAGAGCTAACACGGCATCGCTATATCGTGATTTAACGGCTTTTAATCCATTTAGGTCGGCTTCAAGCGCAGCAACATTTGATTCCAAAGCGCTTTCCTTAAGAAGCTCTATCCTTTCATTCACGGCTACCAAAGAATTACTCAATTCATGTACGGCGGTTCTAGCAGCGCGATATTCGTTAACTAGATCGAGGATTTCTTGACTAAGAGTAAATGCCTCAAGCGGTGACTCTTTTTTGGCATCTAACGCCGCTTTAATGCCATCAAAGCATGATCGCCATAACCGAGTAACCAAAGCCGTATCCAGATCAATCTCAGGGATATCTATAAACTCCGACCAAAACTGGCGATTCTCGGTGAGGGTACGAACATTGCGCTCAAACGCAGTCATAAGCTCGGCGCGATGATCCCTTTCCAAGTCTGATAGGGAAGTCGATATTTCTTCTTTGAGTGCCAAATATTCCTGACTGAATATTGATTGATAGTGAGCAACAATGTCTGATCCCGACAAGTCCTGCTTACAAAACGGACAATCACTCAAATCATTCTCTGTAACGACCTTCATACCTGCGGCAACCCAGCTTTCACCCCTTTCACCAAAGCTGGCGATATGCTCGTTTACTTGCTCTGCTGATGCAGTCTCAATATCGGGAAGAGATTTTGCAAGTAATGTATTTAGGACTTCCAAATCATAATCAGGCAGGGATAAGGATATGAACGAGTTCCTTTGTGCGATAGCTTCCGATTTTCTTGCAGCGGCTAAAGCCCTTTCTGCTTCTTGGAGAAGATTATCTATGCCCTCTATATCTTCTAGGGCGCAAAATGCTTCAACGCTTAATCCGTAGCGCATTACCGCTGTAATACGCGCTCCCTTCTCTCTAATAGCTTGGTTATGTGTTTCAATTCTAGCAACAATCTGTTGAAGAACTGTATTGAGAGCAATACCTTCTGCGCCAATAATGAGTTCATGTAATTTTTGTCGGTGCTCGGTATCTACATCTATCCCTGAATAAATGTTATCTGCAACAAAGCTATCATCAAATACTAGAATATTTACATCGCTATCATCCCACGCACCTTGCTGAAACATCGCTGTGTCGCCATTATTGTGAGCGATTACTATATGCGGCTCGCCCTGACCGCCAAGCCTCGTGCGTTCAATAATTGGTAGTGGCTCTTTGTCGCCCAGAGAACGTAATATTGTTGCAAGCGTTGTTTTTCCTCGACCATTTTCTGCATAAATCAGGGCGAGTTTATTTAGATCAAGATTTGCTCCTGCATTTACAGAATCAAATTTTCCGACATTTCTAACAAGGCTAATATTATTCAGCATTTAATTACTAATCCTAAGAATCTATATGAATATCATGCTTAAAAATATTTGCTATTTAACGTCCGCTAAGGGTCGTAAGCCGCCCTTTGCTAACCCTACGCCAATGAATCTTCTGAGTATACAGCCGCCACTGCCAGATTTCATCTAAATCTCAATTAGCCGATATCATACCAAGTTCCGACTTATGCAGCTTTCGGCTGGTACCCAGACCGACCTGCTCTCTTATTACCCCACCAAAAACGGACACTCAGGCATCCGCAAAGCCGCCGGCTCCAGCGAAAATGGCCTTGCCTGCCAACCCCAATCATTTATCGCAGGCTGATTATCCACACACATATCCAACCTCTGCCGGGCGAACATATTGCTGTTGATGGATGGATATTGCCCGGTTAATTTCACCAGTCCCAATAGGACTTTCAATATCGGCAGCGGCAGGCTTAGCAATTTGCCATGCCCTAGTGCCAGACACACGGCTTCGGCCATTTGCCGGTAACGCAAAAGTGTTTCTCCACCGACATACCAGTGCCCGGTTTGTGGTTGTTCGATTAATGCCAGGCTGGCCTTTGCCAGATCATCAGCATGCACTGGCTGACGCAAACCGCTGGCCTTTGAGACCAGCGGAATACGACCCCATTTCTCCGCCAGTCGCGCCAATTGGCAGACATTTTTATCCAGTCCAGCGCCATACACCAGCGTCGGCCGCAATATCGCGCAGTCAATCTCTGACTCATCCGCCAACCGGCTTAACTGCTGCTCCTGCGCAGCAATGGCCTGGATCAGACTGGCCTCCTGGTCATCACTGGAGTTTTGTTTAAAGCGGATGCTGCTGGTGCTTATGGCCACCAGACGGCTCAGCTTCGGGCATTGCCGCAGCAGCTCAATGGTGAGGGATAACGGCCCGGCGGAGACAATACCGTCAATAGCGTCCAGGCCCTGCTTATCCAGGCTTTCAAGCGAACCCCAGGTTAAATGCTGGTGCCCGGCAATCCAGTTGGGCTTGCGCTGGCGGGAAATGGCAGTTACCTGGTGCCGGCTGTGCAACAGCCTTGGAATCAGAAAGTAGCCAATTTGCGAGCTGGCGCCGGTGACCAGAATTTTCATTGTCGGGTGATCGCTTTAATCGCTGCCTTGGGCATGGCCGATAGCGCCACCGCCAGAAAATGCAGCATGGCCAGTATCGGCATCAGCGTCCAGGCCAGTATTGATCCGGGATGGTGTTTGATCAAATAACGCAATAAACTTTTGTGCTTGTACCAACTGACTCGGATGGCATGCTGCTGACTGGAGTGCCCGCCCAGATGCCTGACGCTGGCGGCGGGCTGCAACCAGATACCCCATCCCTGCTGTTGCATTCTGGCCATCAAATCCAAATCCTCGAAGTGCAGAAAAAAACCGGCGTCCATACCCCCGATGTCATCCCAAGCGCTTCGTCGGATCAGCATGCATGCACCGCTAACGGCTGGTAATTGGGTCGGTTGCTGTGGAACCGCCTGAGTTCTTAAATCCAGCGCCCGTTTTTTACCCGTATAGGCCTGTAAAATTCGCCATGGGGTGGGTAAATGCCGACGGCTGCCACTTTGCTCATGGCCTTGCGCATCCAGCACCAGGGGCGCACATAACCCGGCTTGTGATTGTTGTTCCAATACATCGGTAAGTTGCGATAATGCTTCCGCCGATAAATCACAATCCGGGTTCAAAATCAGCACCAAAGGCGTATCCGTCTGAGCCACGCCCTGATTGCAGGCGTAAGCGAACCCGTGGTTTTTTTGATTGATGATGCAGCGAAGCTGTTTATCGCTGACCATATTGGCCGTTGACTGGTCGCTGGATGCGTTGTCGATGACAACAATTTGTTGCAGTGGCAGAGCCTGCAGCTTTTTTACCAGTTGCTCCAGCAATTCGCCGGCATTGTAGTTAACAATAACAACACTGACGGCGGTGGAGGGTTGCATGACTTTGAGTTATTGATCGTCTAATTTGGCGCGCAGTGCCTGAATCCGTTGATCGCGTTCCATCAAATCATGACCCGCCTTAATATTTTTTCTGACCTGCTCGTTATAGTGCTCATACACACTTTCATTTTTATCGCCAAACAGGCACAGACCCGGGATGTTCGCCGGCAGATGGGCGCTATCGGCTGCGCAGATGGCAATATTATAGAGTGGCGGATAAGCTGATTGAGGGCTGCTGGAGACGCTTTGATTGTGTTCAATCTGCAGGCGATAACCGTTGCTGTGCTGCTGGTTGTCTGCTTCGGACCAGATCACTGATTGGAATAACAGCCTTTGCCCGAACAGGCTGACACAGGGAAAATACTGCTTTAGCAGCGCGCTGAATTCTTCCCGGTACAGCTCTTTGACGTGATGCGGATTGCTGTACTCACGTGCGTCTGAGTACCAGCGCTTATCCGGTGAGGAAATGATCACAAAACCATCGGGTTTGAGCACCCGGCGAAACTCCCGCAGCATGGCCTGCTGCTCAGCCAGATGCTCAATGGTTTCAAACGATACCAGCGCATCAAAGCTGTGATCCGCAAACGGCATATCCGTGACGCTGGCCTGATGAAAGTCCTCGCCATAACGGCGGCTGGCATGCTGAATGCTGAGCTCGTCAATATCAACACCGGCGACACGCTGTGCCTGAGCGCGCAGAATCGCCGTACCGTAACCTTCACCGCAGGCTGCATCACACACCGTCAGGCCTTTAACCAGTTCCGCGGCAAAGGCATACCGGTGCATATGTTCGTACCAGATCTCACGCACACATTCGGGGGTGAAGCGTTCGCCGGTAAATACCAGTTGCTGCTCAGGTTGCTGTTGCTCAGACATACTCATTGCTCAGTAATTGCCGGTAAATTGCATCGATTCTCAGGCGTTTTTCGCGCAGCGGGTCGTGCTCAATAAACGCTCTGACACGCTGCATGTAATCCGGATATCTGGCCAGTACTTTCTGCAAAGCCTCAGCATTGGGCCGCAAACCCAGGTCCTGAAATGATTGATTGCCGACATGCCCGACGTAGGCATCATCACACAGCAGGTTGCGCAAACCTGCCGCCCGCGCCCGGCAGCTGTAATCATTTTCCTCGCCATAACCATGGCCGTAATGCCCGGCATCCAGCAATCCGATGGCATCGATACAGGCACGCTTGATCAGCATGCAAAAGCCTACCGCCGTGGGTATTTCAGGATAGCCTGGTTGCCCGGCCAGTACACAGGCCCTGGCCATCAGCTCTGGCTGTTCGGGCAGCGGGTGATTCACGCAGATTTCCGGCAGCGACGCTATCTCGCCATTATTGGTCAATGGCGTAACGGTCGCAACCTGCCCCAGCTCGCCGGCGCGCAGCATGTTCTGATACCAGTTGCCGGTCACCACGGTGTCCTGATTCAGGATAATGACGTCGCCATCACACATCTGGATGCCACGGTTTACGGTCGCCACAAAGCCCTGGTTAACTGGATTTTCCAGCAATCTCAACGAGGCAAATCGTTCGCTGTCCAGGGCTTGCAGGTAATCTCCGACACGCTGATCCGGCGAGGCATCATTAATGGCGATAACAGGTATTTCAGCGGCGGTGCGCGCCAGGGCGGTAAACAGCGGCTCCAGCCGGGCATAGGCATTGTAGATCGGAATGATGATAACCGCCGGCATAGCAGCGCCGCTCAAACCCATTCGTGCCGCAGGCGCACCATACCGACTTCCATGGTCTGAGCGGTAAAAGTAATATCCAGTGAGCGGTTATCGCAGACCCGCATGCCTTCCGGGTCCAGCGCGTGGGCTCTGAGCTGGTATTTCCCGGGCAGCAGCTGTATGTCGGGGAAACGTAAGCGGTAAATATATTCGCCTTGCGCTCCGGGGGTCGGCTCGATTTGATCCTGCTCGCTGGTAATGCCGTACACCGCGACCCGATCCACCCGGACAATACTGATACCCGCTACCGGCGCGCGTCCGTCCGGTGCGCTCAGGATGATTTCCAGCTCGATATCCGCGGGCTGCTGAAACCAGTTCTGGTCATTGCCCGCGCCATCCAGGCAGCGCAGCGATTTGACCTGATAATGACCATCATCGGGCTGCTCACTGGCCTGTTTTTGTCCGGCACTGCGCTGTTCCTGATGCCAGGACAGGTATGCCTGGGTCACCTGGTGGGATTCACCCTCAAGATGCACTTTGCCATCCTTGATCCAGACCGTGTGCGGACATAAACGGCTGATCAGATACATGCTGTGCGATACCATCAGCAGGGTGCCGCCATTTTTCAGATAGCCATCGATCCACTTGATACAACGCTTCTGAAACGACTCATCACCCACTGCCAGCACTTCATCGGTGATCAGCAATTCAGGCGATACCGCGGTACAGATCGAGAAACCCAGCCGGATCACCATACCCGATGAATAATGTCTCACCGGATCGTGAATGTTGTCACCCAGCCCGGAGAATTCGATGATGTCATTGAGCCGCTGCCTGACCTCGGCCCGGCTCATACCCAGTAACTGGGATTTGATGAAAATATTTTCATAGCCGGTTTTGGAATCATCAAAACCCGCGCCCAGCTCAATCAGCATGGCCAGTTTACAGTTACGCCGCACACTGCCCGAACTGGGCTCAATAATGCCGGAGATGATCTTAAGCAGGGTGGATTTACCGGCGCCGTTTGAACCTATGATGCCGATTGAGCGGCCGGCATGGACTTCCAGGTTAATATCAGACAGGACTGTTTTTTGCTTGTGCCGGCCCTTGCCCAACAATATCTCGAACAGATACAACAGCTTGCTGGCGCTGGTCAGGCGCAATGGATAACGCTTGCTGACATTGTTAAGCTGCAGTAATTGCTTCATGCTCAAACCACATCCAGAAAGTAGCGTGACAGACGCCGGTACAACAGCCTGCCCAGCACGTATAACAGCAGACTTAACGGAATAAAATACAGTACGCCGCGCTGCGGCAGCAACTGTCCCTGCAACAGCGCGGCGCGCAGGTAGTCGAGCATTACCGCCAACGGGTTGTAATCAATCAGAAACGATAAATGCTCAGGCAACAGATGGGCCGGCCAGATGATCGGCATCAAAAAGAACGCCAGCGTCAGGAACAACGGCACGATGACCTTGAAGTCATCGATAAATACCGCCAGGGAACTGATGATCAGCGCGATGCCGTTGGTAAATACCCATAACAGCAAAAATACCGGTAACACCACCAGCAGACCGGCGAAATAAATATTTGCGCCCAGCTGTGACAGGACCAGCAGAACAATAAAAAAAGTGGCTGTGTAAATCAGAAACTGGGCGATGGTGCGCGCGTATAGAAACAGCTCAGAGCGGATATTGAGCTTTTTGATCAAACTGGATTTTTGTTTGACCAGCCCCACACTGCCGCCAATGGAGCGGCTGATGGCCAGCCAGGGCCATAACCCGATCACCAGAAATTCAGGATAATTAACGCCTGCAATGCCGGTATCACGCGAACCTAAAATGGTCGCGAATACAAATACATATACTAGCGTAATCAGTACCGGTTCCAGAATAAACCAGAATCGCGCCAGGATGGTTTCCTTAAAGTTTTCCTGTAATTCCGAATACAGCAACTGTTTTAGAGTTGCATTAAACATGGCCAAGAACGGCTTATCAGTTACCCGGATCGACCTGTTGTTCTGACCTGTGTCTTTCCAGAAAATCGTTCAGCACAGCTTCATTAACGGTCACTTCCTGTTGCTTGATCTTATCCAGATAATTGCCCATGATTCTGCTTTTTTGTTTCTGCCGGGCTTCATCAATCAAACTCTGTTCAACTTCCGCAAACGTCAGCTCCCGGGCCGGATGGCGGGCCGCAAGATACAGTATATGACTGCCAAACTGAGTGTCGACCACCTCACTTAATGGTGCAGCCTCGGTCAATGCGAAGGCCGCCTGTTCAAAAGCCGGCGCGGTTGCACCCTGGCGGATCCCGGTAATCAGCCCCTGATTATCCGGGTAAGTGGGATCTTCGCTGTGCTCGGCCGCGAGCTTATCAAAGTCAGCCTCGTTGCGCTTGAGGTCCTGCAGCAATTGCTCTGCCTTGGCATGTGCTTCAGCGGCACTGCGCTGACCGGTCGTAATCAGAATATGTTTGACATCAACTGTTGCCGGACTGGTGTATTGAGCTTTGTTCAGGATATATTTTTCCTGCGCCAGTGCGGCATAATCAGCTTCGGGCTGCTGATCCACATATTTTTCCAGCCAGGCTTCAATCACAATCCGTCGTTGCGTCTGCTCCAGCTTCGCTTTGACTTCAGGCTGCTGCGCTACGCCACTCCGCAGGGCATCCTGATAAGCCACTTTATTGATAATAAGACTATCGATGGCTTCAATCAGGCGTTGCGGATTACCGGCAAACATTTCCCGGTCCTGTTCCGGAATGGTCAGCAGAAACTGATTGACTTCCTCGGTGGTGAGGGAGACATCTTGTTTGCTGATGATGACCGATGACTGTTCATCAGCCTGAGCAGCAGGCAGGCAAACAATCAACACGAAGAACAACAGTCCGGTAGTTTTTTTCATAATATGACTTAAATAAAAAAGCTGAGCATGGTTAGACCATGCTCAGCGTGATAGTTGCCAGCTATACCTGGGGTGCTTATCGTATAGCTGGCTGCTGCATCAGAATATATTGTTGAACCTGGCGACACATGCGCTGAAGCCACAGCTGGGGGCGCCACTTCTACTACCGAAAAAGATGTTATAGAAATAGGTCTGGCCTACCTGTAATTCACATCCATTCATACCAGGTGAACTGCTGTGAAACCATTGCAGGGCTGTCTTGACGGCAGGAAAATCAACATCGCATTGAGGGTCGATCGTATCCAGTACACCCGGACAAGGATCAAGCGAAGTAATCAGTCCAGCGGTATTGGGTACCGGCGCCTGCACGGAGTTCACGCTGCCAGTAATACCAGCGGCTGGAACGGTAAACTGCAGCGCCATATATTCACCGGTATCAACGGTAATGTTGAAAGGATCCTGGTTCGGGCCCGGCCACGGAGAGCCAAATGCCGCTTCGTAGGTAGTCAATGTGGTATCACGTATAGGCACAATGGGCGCCGGACATGGCGTAACCGTTTCGCTGACGATCAGCGTATCGGTATCGCTATCGGTCACCGCGGAACCCGCGTCCGGCCGGCAGCTGAAAGTAAAGTTCCGTGTACCCAGCGGGGAATCTACCCGGACAACAGCGGTATCAGAGTCTGGATTGGACGTGACCGGGACCGTAACCTGATTGATGGTACCGGGTGAGGATAACGTACAGGTTGGCGCGGCCGGGCCGTTGCTTAAAGTGACATTCCACTGGAAGTTGATCGTATCACCCTGGAACGCCGTTGTTTCTACAACATTAAAGGTATCAATGGTAACCGTTGGATCAGCGCCATCAATATAAGTTGATTCAAAAAAGTCGATAATCGGAGAACCGCCGCCTGCTGAAGTACAGGTGATGCGGAAGCGCTTCAATCCCGCGGTTACGGTGGCCATATTAACCGGCCATTCCAGCCCGTTGATCACACTGACAAATGTGCTGGGATTGTTTGGATCAACAAAAGCACTGGGGTTGCTGAATTCAAAGGGTGTCTGTGAGAATTTGGTAACCGGCTCGATCTGTTCGATGTCACAGGTCGTATCCGATATCGCCGGGGTAATATTCCAGTTCACGAACAGACATACCGAATCATCTATCGTATTGTTGTCCAGATCACAGTTCAAACTGGTCAAGTCAAGCACCGCCGGAGAAGCCGACACGCTGTTAATAATCGGATCCTGACCGGGGCATCCCAGATCGTTGGAGGCCGCCTCTGCAGTAATCAGAATATCAGTATCATCCTCCACGTCCACTGTGGCTGCAGCCTGTTCCAGACATACTTCTTGAAACCCACCGGACGGCAAGTTAAACCGTACGCGCGGCTGCTGTGCATTGACTGAAGCCTGAAACAGGGCACCCAGAATCAATAGCACAAAAAAGGATCGTGTTGAAAAATTACGCATTGCTAACCTCGTTGGCATTTCGTCGATTTAACTTCAATTTCGACTGGTATAAAACGCACATTTTGTGCCTTTCAACGTTACTACAATGTTAAATAATATACTTCTTTAACAGCAAAAGGGGCCACCAAGTTGGTGGCCCCGAAAACATCCAATAGTAAAACTAGACTAGTCTTACTGGATTACACGTGCATAAGCGTGTTTGAAGGCAGCTGCGAACAGAGCATTCAAACCAGCATTATCAGCACTTTGTACTGCAAAGCCGACAGTCGGCAGACCAACATAGGTGTTGCCGCTTTCGTCATTGGTCAGTTCATGGGTGATAACGCCGTTAGGGCCTGCACCATTGAAGCCAAGCTGAGCCCAACCGGTTTCAAAACCAGGGCTGGTACGCAGATCGAAATCAACAAACAGGTTAGAACCTAATACTTCAGAAATCACAGGACCATCAGGACCATCAGAAGCTTCACCATTGTTATAGGTAACAACGTTAACTTCCCAGCACAGGTTCAGACCTGGTACTACTGGTGGTGGAGATACTGGTGGGCCAGTCAATGGAGACTGTGCTTCTTCACGATTCCAGAATTCCAACGTTACTTCTTCACAAGCAGTGTTGCCATTCCAGGTGCTGTTGAAAGGAGGTACTGATACACCATCAACGTGGAAACGTTTGGTTGGGAAGGTAACTACCCACTCAGTGTGACCACCGATAACTGCTTCAGCAGCATACTGATTCATTACCTGATCGGTCATGAATACAGAGGTAACAGCCAGTACAGGAACACCGGTAGCACTCCAATCGTCAGATACAACGACAGGATCGGTGCCGGTAGCCAGTACTACGTTACTGGTAGCTGGGAATACGTTATTCAGCGATGGGTTCAAATCACCTGGATTTGAGTGCAGCGATACCGCTGGGGTAAAGGTGCCATCACCGTTATCAACAGGTACAAAGAAGTTTTCCAGTGCAACTGCGTCATAACCGAAAGCGCGTGCGCCAGGTACGTTGATTACCAGACCGCCACCGAACAGACCACCTGAAGGTGGCGCGGTGTTGGTGGTTGGATCAATAGCGAAAACGCCACCGCCAACAAATGCGTTGGACAGACCTGGGCAGTTAGCTGGAACACCACCGGCGCCATGTACGGCGAAAGCAGCTTCCGGACCAACCAGAACACCCATTTCAATCAGTTCCACATAACCTTCACGAGCACGGTCAACACCGGTGCGATCGTCGCCTGCGAACAGGGTGGTCAGGAACTCAAAGCTGGTGATATTAGGTACCAGACATGAATTGTCGTTGGTTGAGAAGCCAGGATTTCCGGTAGCAGCGCTATCAGAGATAGTGGCGGTCCACACGTCAAATGGAGACAGGTACAGGTTAAAGTCGAGCACTTCCTGACTGTTTTCACCTTCGATGAAACGAACTTTGACCGCTTTCACGTCTTCGGTTGTGTTAACAACAGAAATCAAAGTGTCATTGTCATCACGGGTGGTGTAGTAAGGATACAGCAGAACCTGTCCTGTGCCGTCCGGATTAACATGTACCGCGTTGGATACACTGACAATGCCTGCGATGCCGGTCAGGCCAGCAAGCACTGCAGTTGTTAAACTTTTCTTATTCATTAAAAATCACTCCTAAGTTCTAGAATCTAGAGGAAATTATCCTGCAATCGCTACTCTCCCTGCGGGCCACAGGGGCCTTAATCGGCAAAGCGCAGCTGATCACAGTGTTAATGTTACTTTAATTATTTGCGAAACGCAATCATCCTGAAGCACACTCAAAACCAGTTGCCATCAGCGTTCAGCCAACTGATTGCTCAGGACTCGTCCACATAATACCACTGCTCATCGACCTCAATCCAGAGTTCCTCGATACGCCGGGTGCCACGGAACTCGGAAACTCCGCGCAGCGGCTCGTCGATGTAATAGTCGATATCCATCCGGACATTACAGACTTTATCCTCACAGTTGGTATCTACAAAGCGGCCAGCGGTCCATTTGACCCGACTGACCTTGAAGCGGACTATAAAGTCGGCCTGGTCAACACTGGAGCGGTAACCCGGTGTGTAATACTGATAAGCAGCGGCGTAATCACCACTGATCATTGCATCAACACGCGCCTGAGCGCGCTGGGCAATGATCTCCGCCATCGTCAGCGACGGCTTGATATTGCCACAGGCCGCTAACACAACGGTCAACAATACCCAAACAACGGTGCGCAGCACCAGCTTCTTTGTCATTCTAATCACCTATTTCGGGAAATTCGGATGGAATTTTTTCATTCGGCAATTCCGGCGCCTTACGAAACGGCTGCAGCCCCTGAAAGCTCTTGCGCAACTCGTTGGAGACTTCCTGCAATCTGTCAATCGCCTCGACCACCGTTGGCTTGATAATCACAATAATCTCATTGCGGTCAACATCGTATTCGGTGGTGCTGAAAACTTTACCCAGCAGCGGTATGCGGCGCAGGAATGGAATCCCGCCTTCCGTTTCCAGATAGCTCTCGCTGATCAGACCGCCCAGGATAATGCTCTGCCCGGACTGCACGGCCACATCAGTGGTCAGAATGTTGGTGCTGATATTGGGATTGCCGTTGGGGCCGGTTGAACCGGCAATCGGGCTGCTGACTTCCTGCGATAACTGCATATAGACCAGACCACCCGGGTTAACCCTTGGGGTTACGGTCAGCGTGGTGCCGGTCTGGACAAACTGGGTATTAGCGGTGGTACCCGCGCCAACCCCGATGCCGGCAAAGACCGTGTTCGCGATAGCCAATTGCTGACCCACATTAATAGAGGCTTCGGTGTTGTTGCGAACCAGCAGGGTGGGCGAAGAAATGGTGCGCGTTTCCGATACCGATTCCAGTGCTGAAATGACGGTTTGAAAAAAATCACCGACCGGGTTGGTGAAAGAAAATATCGTGTTGCTGCCGTCAAAAACACCCGCATTCGAAATGCCCCCATCCGGCGATACAATGGCATTGCCAAGGCCGGTACCACCAGCACCACTGTCAGTGCCCGTACTGGGAGTAAAGTTGGACAGGAAGTAATTAACCCCATACTGCAGGTCTTCACTCAGCGATACCTGCACTACATGCGCCTCTATCAGCACCTGCAGGGGTTCGGTATCCAGGCGCTTGATCGCCGCCAGAATAGAATCATATTGCTGCGGCGAGGCCTGCACCAGCAGAGAGTTGGTCTCCTCGACCGCGGTGATACGGACGTTATCAGTATCCCCCAGCGTCACACCATCCTGCGATCCGCCGCCGGTGTCGCGCTGTCTGGGTTGCGGCTGATTATCGGGCTCATTGTTTTCATTCAGCGTAGTCAGACTGACCGACTGCAGGCCGGGTCCGATGGATCCGGCGGTCAGCCTCCCATCATCCGAGTCATTCCGCCCGGTGCTGCGGCTGCCGCCAAAAATATCCAGCAGATAATCAGCCAGCACCCCGGCTTCCAGGTTTTCCACCCGATAGACATACAGGCGGTTGGCCGCTGAACTGGCGGAACCCCGGTCCAGACGGGTAATCCACTGCTCAGCCTGTTCCAGATATTCAGGCTGGGGCGTAATCACCAGCACTGAATTCAGGCGCTCGATCGGAACAAACCGGAACAATCCCGCCAGCGGCGATTCGCCTTCGCCACCGAATATGCTTTCCAGTTCAGGCACCACCTCGCCCACTTCCACTCTTTCCAGATTGAACACCGCCACCGACATGCCTTTCAGCCAGTCAACATCGAAGATTTCAATGGTGCGCAGGTAGTTGCTCAGTTCCTCACGAGTACCCGCCAGCACGATCAGACTGCGGGCGTTATCCGCGCTGATGATCGCGCCTTCCTGAACATAGGGTTCCAGAATGGTCTGCATCTGCAGTGGCGCAACATAGTCCAGCGGCACCACCAGCACTTCATATCCGCGTACCGAAGCCGCGGAACCCAGCCGCGGCGACAGGTTGCCGCGCACCGCATTGCTGACCGGCAGCACGTTATACCGGCCATCCTTATAAACCACCGCCGCATTGTTCCAGCGCAGTACCATTTCCAGAATCGGCAGAATCTGATCCCGGCCGATGGGTTTGGCGGTCGAAAAAGTCACTTCCCCGGATACCCCGGGGCCGATCACGTAATTTTCCCCCAGCAAATCGCCCAGCATGGCCTGCACCACCTCCTGAACCGGCAGAGCTTCAAAATTCAGGGTAATCTCACCGTCGGCGTCCAGCGCCGGCATCAGGCGACGACGCGCCGCGTCTTCATTGATAAACTCTCCGGTACCGGGGAATCTTTCAGTACGCGGCTGCTCTTCAGCATCGTCGCTGTCGCTTTCATCGCCGAACACCAGGTGCGACTCGGCGGTTGCCGACGAGTCATCCAGATCCTTGACCAGCCGCGATTGCGCCGAGCTCGCGTCAGTGCTGTCGGGCCTCCCGCCGTCAGTGGCACATGCCAATAACAACAGGCATGTCAGTAATGTAATGCTCAATCTGAACTTCAAAATTTTACTCCGACCTGCGGCGAGAGGATATCCCATCAGTTTTCTTCTTGTGCCTGGTTTTGTGCCTGCTGCTCACGCGCAGCACGTAATTTAGCTCGTCGCTCCGCGATCCGCCGGCGGACTTCGGCGGCGGAATTCACAGCCGGACTGGCGGCGTTGTTCTGCGTGGCTGAATTATTATTGAGCGCCGCATTGCGGATCGCACGGTTGCTTGCAGTTGCACTGACCGCGGGTGCCTGCAGACCACGGGTATTGACTTTAAGTTCCAGTTCGGCGGTCATCTCGCCAGCCGCAAAACTGACGCTGCGCTCGCTGATTTCCGACAGTTGCCAGGCGGCCTGGTCACCTTCCAGCGACATGCCTTCGCGCATCACCGTGGTTTTACTGGTCTTGCCATCGGTCACCATCGCCATACGCCGGTCCGGAGTAATGATGACGCCGGTCAGGCGGGCATCCAGCTCAGTCACCTGAGATTCAGCAGGACCGTCCTCCTCCAGGCTTTCTTCACCGGCAATTTCCGGCAACTCGCGATCAGGAAAAAATAACGGGCGCTCCAGAATCGAAGCATACGACTCTAAATTCTCATCATTGAGCACTACCTGCCGCAGATCACTGTCAACCTCCGGCAGCGGCCGCTCCTCAACCGTCACTTCACCCGGCTGCCCCAACAGCAGCGTCTGCAACAGCAGTACCACCGCCAGGAACACACAACCGCCTGCCAGCAATCCGGTCAGGCCGCTCCAGAATGAACCTTTGACGAACACATCCTGACTCACACCTGGCGCTCCGGATCATTAGCGGTAGACAGGTAGCCATACATGTCGAAACGAATATCCAACACCGCAATATTCTGATTGCGGGTGGTGCGCCCCGGCGCATTCACGTAACGCTGATAGATGTTCATGCCATCGATAAAGACCAATGGAAGCGTGCCTTCGAGCTCATGCAAAACCTTGACCAAATCGCCCAGATTACACCGCATGCGCACCTTTACCAAAACTTTTTCGAAACGCTCGGCTTCGCGTGCGCGCACGTTCTGGTTACTGATCACCTGGCAATCCTGTTCGTGATCCGCCTGGGTGGCGATAATTTGTTTCAAACGCTGGGTTAATACCGCCGCGGCCGCATCAAAATTCTGACCGGCCAGAAAATAGGTATCGTTCTGACCCTGGTCATTGACATCCGACAAGCGCTGCTCGATCAGCTCACGCTGGCTGGTAGCGGCTTTAAAACGGGCGACATCTTCACGCAAGGCGCTGATCTGGTCGGAATAATCCATATGCTTGACCACAAACCAGTGAAAGCCGATCAGATACACCATCACCAGCGCCAGCACCGCCAGGCCAATGGCCAGCGTCTTGCCTTGATCGCGATCGGGTAATAACTGCATTATTGCGCTCCTGACTGATTCAGCGGCACTTCACTATCGGGTTCGGGTTCTGGCTCCAGCAACTCATCTGGCTGTGGCTCCACCGGGCCGCTAGTATCCACATCAGACTGCGCGGATTCAACAACATCCGGATTCTGGATAGCGGAATCTTCCTCCTCAGACAGCTCGCTGTCGCCTTCTGACAGCGGCGCCGGCTCAAGTTCAGCGCCCGGTTTGATGGTAGAGGCAGAAGTAAAACGTTCCTTATTCAGACGCTGATCGCTGGAGATTGCGCCTTTGAAAAAAGTATCCGACAGACCATTCGAACCATTCAGCGACTCAACCAGTTTTTGCGCTCCTTCTGACAACCCCTGCAGTTGCAGCTCTTTGTCATGAATCTGAAAACGCTGCACCCAGGTGTCCGGCGGTATCCGGTTGGTGACGTCGGCCAGCACCTTCAGTGTTAAGGGTGTATCGGCGCGCTTTTCGGCTAAGAAATTGGCTGCTGAAAGCGCCTCATCCAGGCGCTGGCGTAAGCGGCTGACCGCCAGTGCCTCGCTGCGCATGGCATCACGCTCAGCCTGCAGCAACTCAATGGTCTGCCCTCTCAAATACAGCGATTCCGTCATCACGACCGCCAGCAGCAGCAATACTATGCCGGCCAAAGCCCAGTTTAAGCGCACCCGTTTATTGGCCTTGTGCACCCGTCGCTCGCGGCTCATTAGATTGATGCCTTTAGGCTGAGGCCGCTGAGCGGCCGCGGCAGTGGATATATCCACATCAATACCCTGCAGCCGCAACCCCAGATTTTCCATCTGCTCGATATAGCCATCTACTCTGGCGCGTTGCGCCAGCACCATCTCAACGTTCAGAAAAGGTGGTTCGCGTTCAATGATCTGCAGGTCAAAATAGACGTCCTGGGTATTGAACGGCGTTTGCCGGTCGACCTCGAAAGCCACCGCCTGGCGCAGATTGGCCTCCGCCGCGAGCGGCATCCGGATGGGCTTGGCCAATACCGCATCAGCCGGCATGCAGTAGACCGCGGCCGGCGTACCCTCTTTGAATTCGTCCAGACAGGCAACAACGCGGGCCCGCAGCTGCTCGTCGTCATGGCTCGATTCGAGCGTATCCAATAATCTGATATCGGCATCACTGGCCTGCCACAAATAAATATTTCCCTCAGCCGCACTAATCAACAGCTGCTCATGCGGCACCGCAAACAGCTGCTTGATCCGCACCGGTATCAACGGTGCCAACTCGCCCTTCCACCACTCCATAAACCGGGGTATACCGGTGGCGTGGTAGCGGGCTTTCAGCATCACGATGGCGTTGTCTAATTGCGCAATCACTGTTTCAATATCCCAATTATTCGTGGTTCGGCTGGCTGAGCATTATCCACTTCAGTCCTGGCCGCAAAAAATAAGCGTGGCGCTTGATTCATCATTATTCTGATACGCCTTCCTGCCAGCGTACAATCCGATAGGGCCTGCCCAGCAGGTCAGTCCCCAGCCGGAACGTGCCTTCGACCTGCGTCCAGGCACCATTGTTCAATGTGGCTTTGGAGCGCACCGTAAAGGTCAGGCCGCCGCCCTGCGCAATGGCTACGTTGCCGTTGGGCAGGTCGATCGGCTGAAGATTGGTACTATCAAACTGCTGACGCTGGGCAATGATATCCTGTGCGCTGACCGGATCAATGTCAGGCAGCGCCAGCAGCGCCTCCGCGGGTGCAAAGGCCGCATTAATTTCACCGCGCCCGGAAAACACCGTCAGCGCCGGCTCAATCTGCACATACACCTCATAGGGCATCCCCAGTACCTGTTGCAACTCTTCCACCGTGGCAAAAGCCGCATTGGGCGGTGCCCAGGACAATCCGGCGGAGGCATACTCGCCTTCTTCGGCACCTGCCGGACGAACCAGATCATCAGGATCACGCCAGTCTTCAATGGCATCCACCAGCGCCTGGGCTGCTACCGGATCCATCCCGTGCCCCACCAGCAGGTTAAGTTTGGCCCCCTCGGGCGAGCTGTTTAAATCCAGTTTGCCGGTTTCATCCGTCAGCGACACCTCAACTTCCGCATCGCCCAGGGTAAACGTATAGGGCCTGCCATCCGGAATCCATTTGGTTTCCAGGTCCGGATTACGCATCTCGTAAACTGCCCGCTGAATTCCGGCCAGCGAACCCATCCGCGCCCGGCTGTCATCAAATAATGTCCGTGCTTCCAGGTTTTCGGCCCGGGCCAGCAAAGCCAGTGTCCCGGACACTATGCTCATCAGCACCAGCACCCACAGCACGATCAACAGGGCTACGCCCTGCTGGGCTGAAAATTGCCGGGGAGCGTTAGTGTTCATTCCACCGCGTCGGCATCATCACTGAAAGCACGGCCCAGTTCTCCGGCCGGCTCCGCATCGCGCCGGCTGCGGCGCAGGCGGCCGGCCGTGCCATCGATACGCATACTCACCGTCAGCAGTGGCCAGCTGACCAGGGCTTCCTCATCGAATTGCAAATCCAGCATGATCGCAACCGGAATTTCCTCCGGTGCTTCCCATTCGTTTTCCCAATCAGACAACTGACCTTCACGGTCCAGACTTTTATATTGAAATTCACCATCCTCCAGACCACGCAGCAGCGTGAACGGTTTGCTGTCACGCAACACCCCATCCGCATAGGCCAGTAACGGCACATGCCGAAACATCAGGTCATAGCCTTCATTGGTACGTTCCAGAGTGAGTTCCTGCACCTGTGGCCCGCCCGCGCCGAGATAACCCGGCATGGGCGCTACAAACTGCATCCGGTCGCGTTCACCTTCAAAGACATAAAACTGATCGTTGTCATCAACCAGATAGTTCAATGGCAGAGAACGAGCCAGTTGGCGATGCAAAAACTGCTGGGTGCTGCGCAGATGCGTCTGCTGTTGAATCAGGTTATCGGCACTGTCGGTGGCCCGGATTACCGAACGCAGGCCGGCGTAGGCCAGACTCATGATAATCCCCAGCAGCGTGATCGCCAGTAATACTTCAATCAAAGTGAAGCCTGCGTTGCGAACCGCCCGGATGCCGCTGACTCTATCCATCGAAGGCGCGGCTCTGGAAGTTTCGGTCCTGGGCATACAGGGTGGTAAAAACGGTGGACTGCTGTTCCTGCGCCTGCTGCCAATAGACCGTCAGATCTACCTGATACAGATCGACCGGAATAAGCTCATCATTCAAGGCCCGGCCCTCCGCCGGATCATACAGACCGATCTGCATCTCCCAGCTGTATTTCTCATCGAATTCACCGGAATCAGAACCTTCCTCTACCGGTGCGTCAATACCGAGCAGATCGAGTTTGGACTGGGCCAGCAAGGCCGCCTGGGTTAAGTTGTTGGATAAACGGGTATTGCGCAGACTGGAACTCACCACCTGCATCACCACCGCAAATGACAGCGTAAAAACTAAAAACGCCGCCAGAATTTCCAGCAGAGTAAAGCCCTGCTGGCGGCCGGAAAGCCTGCCCGGGCGCTGCGGATAACCAGCGGGCATTGTCATTCCAGCAACTCCGCACGGGTAATTTCACCGGTCAGCCATTCTACCCCGACCTGCCATTCGCGCTGGTCGGCGGTCAGCGTCACCCGGCCACCGGTGGAAGAACCATCGGGGAAGAACCTGATCCCGGCTGCATTTTCGCCAGTCAGCTCGCTGCGTGCGGTATCGATCGTAATGTCCACTTCTTTCGGGAAAGCTTCGGGTGGCCGGTTGCCGGCCTGCCAGGTACGCGCTTCCAGATCAACCACAAAGGACTGCTGAGCCCGGCTGCGCATGGCCAGACTGCGGGTATAACGCAGGTTGGCGGCCACTTTTTTGCTGGAATTGCGAATCTCGGCACTGCTGACGCCACGCCCCAGCGAAAAGGCCACCATGCCCAGCATCAGCCCGATCAGCGTGACCACCACCATCACCTCAATGAGGCTGAAACCCCGCTGGGGGCGCTGACTGGACCGGTGAATAAAAGTAAGCATGATGATCGGGCTTAAGTGCGCAGGCTGTGGCGCTCAGGCGGGACTAATCCCAGCTGTTGATATCAGCATTTTTGCCATCCCCGCCAGGCGAGCGATCAGCACCATAAGAAATAATGTCATATTCACCATGCTCGCCGGGATAACGGTACTCGTATTCATTGCCCCAGGGGTCGGTTATCAGGCTCTTTTTGGCATACGGGCCGCGCCAGTTGGGGGCATTGTTGGGTTCGTTCACCAGGTCCTGCAGATCATCGGGCGGCTGGCCGACATCCAGGTAATAACCATCAATGGCGCCGGACAGCGACACCACTGCCGCCTTGGCGGCTTTGGCCTTGGCCACTTCGGTGCGGCCGATGATATTGGGCACCACCAGACCAGCGATCAACCCCAGTATGACCAGTACCACCAGCAGTTCGATCAGACTGAAACCCGCCCCGCCAAGCTGACGTGGACGCAGTGCTAGATATTGTTGCGTCATCTTCATAATTTTTACCTATACCAGTTCATTAATTCCCAGAATTGCCAACAGCACCGACATTACAATCAACCCGATCATGACTGCCAGCACCAGCGTCATCACCGGTACAAACAGGGACATCAGCCGGTCGATGGTAGTTCTCACTTCACGGTCAAACGTATCGGCTACTTTCAGCAGCATTTGATCCAATTGCCCGGTCTCCTCCCCCACACTGACCATTTGCAGCGCCAGACGTGGAAAGTACTCACCCTGAGCCAGAGTCCGGGCCAGACTGTGACCTGTTTTTACCTGCTTGGCGGACTCCGCAACGACTTGCTGCATCACCGTATTACCGACCACGTTACGGGCAATCGATAAGGCTCCCAATAAGGGTACGCCATTGATCAACAGTGTGCCGGTAGTCCGCGCCAGGCGCGCGGTTTCAATTTTCGCGACCAGATCGCCAATCCAGCGCATTTTAATAATCCGCCGATCCCACACCAGGCGCGAATCCGGATTGGCGAACTGTCCGCGAAAATACATAACGATGCCGAACACCGTCAACGCCATCAGCCACCAGTAATTCTGCAACGCGGAGCCCAGTCCCAGCACTATTTTGGTCAGTGTCGGCAACTCCGCCCCCATATCTTCGAAGATGGGGGTAAATTGCGGTATCACATAGGTCAGCAGCAGAATCAGCGAGGCCGCCGCCAGAATGGTCAACATAATCGGATACACCATCGCCGAACCAATGCTGTCACGCAGATCCTTGGAGCGCTCCAGGTAGTCTGATAGACGTGCCAGGGTTTCTTCCAGGGTACCGCCCAGCTCGCCAGCCCGGACCATGTTGATATACAGGCGGCTGAACACCCCATGCTGAGCTTCCAGTGCATCCGACAAGGTGCCGCCCTCACGCACATGATCACGAATTTTTTCCGCCATGCGATGGGTGCGGTCACTGTCAGACAGATCAATCAGCACCTGCAGCGAACGATCCAGCGGCAAGCCGGCCTGCAGCAGAATCGCCATTTGCTGGGTAAACTGGCCCACTTCCCGTTGGTTGGGCTTGGAGGATGAATTGATTAACCGGCGCAGGTTTAAGCCGCCGCCATCCGCCAGCGCTGCGTGCAGAGGGATATTGCCCGCTTCCTGCAGCGAGCGCGCCACGTCATCGGCACTGGCCGCTTCCATTTCACCACGAACGGTCTCACCGCTAGGCGCTACCGCCTTATATTGATACAGGGCCATTCGGCTAAGCGTCCTGAGATACCCGCAGCACTTCTTCGATAGTGGTATCGCCCTGCAGGCATTTCAGCAGGCCATCGTCATACATGGTGCGCATGCCTTCACTGATGGCCTGTCGATTGATATCAGCCTCATCCGCGTGCTTCATCACCAGACGCCGCACCGGCTCGGTCACTTCCAGCAACTCCATGATGCTGACCCGTCCCTTGAATCCGGTCGGGCAATCTTCGCTGCTGCCGGGATGATACAGGGTTACCTGCTTGTCATCGGTAATTTTATCCAGCCCGATCTCAGCAATCAGCTCCGGCATCGCCTGGTAAGGTTCACGGATACTCTTATCCAGGCGACGCACCAGCCGCTGGGCCAGAATGCCGTTGACGGTGGAGGTCAGCAGATAATCTTCCACCCCCATATCAAGCATCCGGGTAATGCCCCCGGCGGCTGAATTAGTATGAATGGTAGATAACACCAGATGCCCGGTTAATGCCGACTGGATGGCAATTTTGGCGGTTTCCAGATCACGCATTTCGCCAATCATGATCACATCCGGATCCTGCCGCACGATCGCACGCAGGGCGCTGGCAAAATTCAATCCGATAGAAGACTTGGCCTGAATCTGGTTGATGCCTTCGATCTGATATTCGACCGGGTCCTCAACGGTAATAATCTTGCGCTCACTGGTATTGAGCAGTGACAGCGCAGTATATAAAGTGGTGGTTTTACCTGACCCGGTCGGCCCGGTCACCAGCACGATGCCGTGCGGCATGGCGAGTACTTTTTCAAACCGTGTCTGGGTTGTTTCATCAAAGCCCAGACTGGCGAAATCCAGCACCACGCTTTCCCGGTCGAGAATACGCATCACCACGCTTTCACCGTGTGAGGTGGGCACGGTGGAGACACGCAAATCCAGCTCCTTACCCTGCACCCGGTGCATAATGCGCCCGTCCTGCGGCAGACGGCGCTCGGCAATGTTCAGCTTGGCCATGATTTTTATGCGGCTGATCACCGCCGCGGTCGAACTGGCCGGTGGAGATTCGACTTCCTGCAGGACCCCGTCAACCCGGTAACGCACCTTCAAACGGTTTTCGAAGGGCTCAATGTGAATATCCGAGGCCCGCGATTCGACCGCGCGCTGCATAATCAGGTTAACCAGCCGGATGACCGGGGCTTCCGAGGCCAGATCACGCAGATGTTCGACATCGTCATCGTCCACGCCTTCGCTGCCCAGCGAATCACGTAACTGATCCATCTGTGATTTGCCGCCGCCAAAGTAGCGTTCGATCACATCATCTATTTCCGAAGCCACACCGACACTCGGCACAATCTGCAGTCCGGTGGCCATCGACAGCGACTTCAGCGCAAACTCATCCTGCGGGTTGGCCATGGCGACATGCAACTCCGACTCCGTCAGCTTCACCGGCACCACCTGACTGTGTTTCATATAACGCATTGAAACACTTTCAATAGCCGGCGCGTCTTCGGGGTATTCCTTGCTCGACAACAACGGCAAATTCAGCATGCGTGCCTGCGCTTCAGCAACATCGCGCTCCGACACCAGTCCCAGCCGCACCAGCAGCGTGATCAGCTGTCCGCCATGCTGGCTCTGGTATTGCTGCGCTTTGTGCAGGTCGGTTTCGCGCAGACGCTGATGCTGCAGCAGGTCTTCACACAGCGCCTGCTCTCCGGATACCGATAACCCGGCATGCGCAGCGCCTGCTCCGGCGTCAGCCATTACCTCAATATTGGTAGACTCACCGGTGTCCAGCGGCTGCTCGTCAGCTACTGTTCCAGTGGTGCTTTCAGTGGTCGCTTCTGTCATGACTGCTATTATAGATTTAATCCCTGCACTGTCTGAAAATGCGCTAGCCGGTTAGTTCACCCGCAACGCTGGCTGAGGCTAACCGCGTCGGGTCAGATCCGGCATCGCGATGGTCTGTAAAAATGACCGGTTCAATAAAATCCAGATCACCAGCGGCACCACCGCGGGGAAAATCAGATAACCCAACTGGTAGCACAACGCAATCAGCGTGGGTGACAGGCCGGTTTCGGCAATCGCCTGCGCGCCCAATGCCCCAAAGTTCAAAGCCAGATCTTTCAGCACCTCCCAGAATACGCCCCATACCTGGACCAGCACCAGCACCGCATAACCTATCAATATCTGTACCGCCCGCTGCAGCGCTGTTAACGGCGGCGTCGCCATCACCAGACCAAAAAACAACGGCACGCCGTAAGCGTAGATCATCGGGTTAACATCAAACGTCAACAGCGCCACGCGCCCCTGCACCAGCCGCTCGTGGGGTATCAGGGTTTCGATTTCAAAGTTGAAACGCACCTGATTAATGCCTTCAATGGCATTCGGCAACGCCACCGATAATAACCAGCCGGATAACCAGGCGGTCGGTCGGACCAGCAGTGAACCGAAATAAAACCACAGAAAAAAGCCCAGCGGCAACCATAAGGCCGCCAGTATGAAGAGCTCTTTGACCTGACCATTGCCTTTGCTGCGAGCGTCACCGCCGTTGTTGTCCGGGTCTGTATCTGCCTGTTTATGCTGGTTATCCGTCATATACCTGTATTCAGCTTAGTTCTGCGCACACCAATAACGTGCATTATGAAACATTTGCATCCACGGTGACACCGTGCCCCATTCCGGCGGTGACCAGGAAAAATTCACTGCTCGCAGCAGCCGTTCCGGATGCGGCATGGTAATCGTTATCCTGCCGTCGCTGTTACTGAGACCGCAAATACCCTGCGGCGAGCCATTCGGATTGGCCGGGTAAAGCTCGGCGTGTTCGCCGTCGCTTTCAATATAGCGCAGCGCCACCCGGGCCGCCTGCTGCTGCCCGGCATCGCTGAAGCAGGCCCGGCCCTCGCCGTGGGCAGTTGCGATAGGGATGCGTGAGCCCGCCATGCCGGTCAATAGCAGGGACGGTGATTCAACCACCTCAACCAGGCTCAAACGGCTTTCATACTGGCCCGAGCGATTGTGACTGAAGACCGGCCAATGCTCTGTCCCGGGGATCAGCTCGCGCAGTTCCGAGAGCATCTGACAGCCATTGCAGACGCCCAGCGCGAAGCGGCCGGTATCGGCAAAGAAGCCCGCAAATGCATCCCGCAGTGCCGGGTTGAACAGAATCGAGCGTGCCCAGCCACGCCCGGCGCCCAGCACATCTCCATAGGAAAAGCCGCCACAGGCGACCAGTCCCTGAAACTCACTCAGGCCGTCCGGGTTCCGCTCCAGATCGCTCATATGCACATCCGTGGCCACAAAGCCGGCCTGCATAAACGCCGCCGCCATTTCGACCTGGCTGTTGACTCCCTGCTCACGCAGAATCGCGATCCGCGGCGCGGCACCGGTATTGAGCATGGGTGCGCTGGCCGGGGTGAACGTCAGGCGGGGCTTGAGGCCTGCATCTCGCCACTGCTCCAGGCGCTGATATTCCTCTGCCGCACAGTCAGGATTGTCGCGCAGACGCTGCAACACATAACTGGTTTCCGACCAGATCTGCTGTAATGCCCAGACGGGCTCCTGCAACAGCGGTTGCCCGTGCTGCTCCAGCAGCAACTGACCATCACTGCGTGGCTGACCAATCACCTGTATACAGTCCGGCATGCCGGCAGCGGCAAACTGCTGCGACAGCCACTGCTGCTGGACGCTGTTGACCTGCACCACCACACCCAGCTCTTCGTTGAACAGCCAGGCCAGCGCAGCCGCGGCTGGCGGAATATTGATGCACACGCCGGCATGCCCGGCAAAGGCCATTTCCAGAATACTGGTGAGCAACCCGCCGTCACTGCGGTCATGGCAGGCCAGCAAACGGCCTTCGCTGATCGCCCGCTGTAAGATATTGAATCCGTCGCGCAAGCGTTCCGGCTGCTCGACATCAGGCACTTGCCCGCCATCCACTGACCACACCTGCGCCAGCGCAGAAACGCCCAGCCGCTGCTGGCCATTAGCCAGATCGATCAGCACCAGCTGGGTATCCGGATTCCGCACCAGTTGCGGCGTGACGGCCAGGCGCGCATCGTGGACCGGTGCAAACGCAGTCACGATCAGCGATAACGGCGCCTGCATACGATGTTCAGACTGAGTATCAGCCGCGGCCGGCCAGTGGGCATGCATGGAAAGCGAGTCCTTGCCCACCGGAATCGCCAGCCCCAGGGCCGGACATAACTCCATACCCACGGACTGCACCGCGGCATACAACGCGGCATCCTGACCAGACTGACCGGCCGCGGCCATCCAGTTGGCGGATAACTTGATCTGCTTTAATTCACCCAGCGGCGCACCTGCCAGATTGGTAACCGCCTCCGCCACTGCCATACGTGCGGATGCCGCCGCGTCACGAATGGCCAACGGGCTGCGCTCGCCCATGCTCATCGCCTGACCGGTATAACCGCTGAAGTCATCCAGCATCACGGCATGATCAGCCACCGGCACCTGCCAGGGACCGACCATCTGATCGCGGCACGACAGACCACCCACACTGCGATCACCAATAGTGATCAAAAACTGCTTACTGGCCACGCACGGCAGGCGCAGCACCCGCTGCAGGGATTCGCGCAAATCCATTCCGTCCAGCTCAGTACTTTCAACTGGCCGGCTATTCTGCTGCGCCGGCGCAAGGCCTGCAATCCGGCGCTGCATGGCCGGCAGTTTGCCCAATAGCATCGGCATCGGCATATCAATCACAGCGCTGTCAGTGGCGCTGTCGTTAACCACCAGTTGTAAAGCTTCGGTGGCCTTGCCCACCACTGCATACGGGCAGCGTTCACGTTCACAAATACCGGCAAACTGCGCTACCGACTCGGCGGCAATGCCGATCACATAGCGTTCCTGCGCTTCATTGCACCAGATTTCCATCGGCGATAGTGCCGGGTCCGCGCAGGGCACCGAGCGCAAATCAATTTCCCCGCCACGACCGCAGTCATGCAACAGTTCCGGAATGGCATTGCTCAACCCACCGGCCCCGACATCATGAATAGCCAGAATCGGATTGTCCCCGCCCAATGCCCAGCAGCGGTTAATCACTTCCTGACAGCGACGCTGCATCTCCGGGTTGCCACGCTGGACTGAGGCATAATCAAAACCAGCGTCACTGGCGCCGCTGTGTACCGAAGAGGCCGCCCCGCCCCCCAGACCGATTAACATCGCCGGCCCACCCAGCACAATGACGCTGGCGCCCGCGGGCAAGGGCAACTTATCAACCTGCTCTGAACGGATATGCCCCAGCCCCCCGGCGATCATGATGGGCTTGTGATAACCCCACCAGTGCTGATCAGCATGATCCTCACCGTGAACCTCATTGCGCTGCGTGAAAGTACGGAAATAGCCGCCCAGCGCGGGACGCCCGAATTCATTGTTGAAAGCAGCCGCACCGATCGGGCCCTGCAGCATGATCTGTAAAGCGCTGGCCATCCTGGCGGGGGTATCCAGACCGGTCTCCCAGGGGCGCGGATATTCCGGAAGTTGCAGTTCGGATACGCTGAAACCGGTCAGTCCAGCCTTCGGCATTGCCCCACGTCCGGTAGCAGCCTCATCCCGGATTTCACCACCGGAACCGGTGGCCGCGCCGGGAAAGGGCGAGATCGCGGTGGGGTGATTGTGCGTCTCAACCTTGATCTGAAAATTGGAGGTCGCTTCGACCTGATGGTAAACGGTCTGCCGGTTGGTCACCTGCAGCATCTGGCTGACGGCGCCGGACACCACCGCGGCATTATCATGATAGGCGCTTAACACACCCTCGGAATGCAGGGCGTGGGTGTTGCGGATCATGTCAAACAGACTGAGCGGCTGGGCCTCGTCATCAATATGCCACTCAGCATTAAATATTTTATGCCGGCAATGTTCAGAGTTAGCCTGTGCAAACATCATCAACTCAGCATCACTCGGCGCCCTTCCCAGCTGCTCATAGCCAGCTTCCAGATAGGCCAGCTCGTCCGCCGACAAGGCCAGCGAGAGCTCATCATTGGCGCGTCTCAGGGCCTGTTTCAGATCGCCGCTGAAACGCTGCAGGTCACGCTGTTGCTGGGGGGCAAACAGCTTCGGGATAGCCTGCACATCATCGACCAGCTGCTGCAGCATCGGATCATACAGACAGGCTCTGGCGCTTACCGGCAGGGTTTCCGGCAACCGATAGGCGATACACAACTCGACCCGGTTGAGCTCGGCAAAACCACAGCGCCAGACAATATCGGTGGCTTTGCTCGACCAGGGTGAAATGGTGCCGGCACGTGGCATCGCTATCAGCATGGACTGCTGGCCGGAAAAGGACTCAGAACTGTTGCTTTGCGCGCCCAGCAGACTCGCCAGTGCGGTTAAACGGGACGCTTGCAGTGCTTGTTCTGCACGCAGTTGCACAGCGTAGATCAGATCAGCACTGATACCCGTGATAGCCTGACCACAGGCCGCCTGGATATGTCTTTCCAGGCGCTCGGCCTGGAAGCGCTGCAAGGCTTCGCCGCCCGCTAATGTAATGACACGCCCTGCCGTCATCGCCCTGCTGTCGCTGGTTACATTCATCACGCCGGCTTGTTGTCCTGTCTATGCTAAACAGGCCATTATAACCAGCGAATGTTGTTACTGCTGTAGTGAATCCAATGACCTCGCCAGCAGATCGGACGGTGCGCGAATTGCCGTTTGCGGCATATCCATACCAGACCCACCGGCGGCATCACAGCGCTGCCTTGCAGCGCGTGTTACGCAGAGGTAATACCAGTCGTTAGTTGGCTGTCAGGGCCGCCATGTTGTCTAACCGTTCGCGCAGTGCACCGGGCGGAACATAACCCGGTATCAGGGTGCCATCTTTGGTCACAATCGCAGGTGTACCGGTCATGCCAATTTTCTGGCCAAGCTGATACTGGCTTTCGACCGGATTATCACAATTTCTTTTGACCGGATCGTCACCCTGCTTGGCACTGGTCAGAGCTGTTTTTTGATCAGCTGAGCACCATACCGCGACGGCTTTATCATAAGAAGGTGAACCGATTCCGGCACGTGGATACATCATGTAGTGAACGGCGATACCCAGTTCGTTGTACTGATCAATCTGCTCATGCAGTTTGCGGCAATAACCACAATCGATGTCGGTAAAAATAATCACATCATGCACCGGATTGGCCGACCCGAAGATAATCTGTTCAGAATCAGATACTTCCTGCAGCAGGCCACGGCGAATACTGGCCCGGGCATTTTCAGTCAGATCCAGCCGCTTATCGATATCAAACAACCGGCCCTGAAGCAGATAACTTCCATCCTGGCTTAAATAAATGATATCCGAGTCAACCTGAACTTCCAGGATGCCGGGCACAGGGGTTTCGGCAATGGCAATCTGCTGTGCATTAGGCACCAGCTTTTGAATTGCCTGACTGACTTCCGGATAGTCCTGAGCCTGACTGACCGATGCCATTATCATCAGCAACAGTACTATCAGGAGCGAGGAACTATACTTTCGATCGGACATGATCCACTCCATAGAAATTGTGTGCGCAATTGGACAGCATACCGTAAAAAAGTTCGCCAGGCATAGCCCGAATATGCCTTCCCGCTGGCGGCTAACCTCGGGGGTGATGGGCAGCGTGCAGTGACTGCAGACGATCGCGAGCGATATGCGTGTAGATCTGGGTGGTGGATAAGTCGCTGTGACCAAGCAACAACTGGACTACCCGCAGATCAGCGCCATGATCAAGCAGATGAGTAGCAAAACAGTGCCTCAGACTGTGCGGCGATAATGGCTGCGTAATTCCAGCTCGACGAGCATGCCGCTTGATCAGATACCAAAACGCCTGACGGGTCATCGGCTTGCCCCGTTCAGTCAGAAATAAAGCCGGCTCGGCCGGATGATTGGCCAGCTGACCGCGTTGCTGTTGTAAATAAGCCTGCAATGCGTCCAGGGCACGCTCACCGATCGGCACCAGGCGTTCTTTATTGCCCTTGCCTAGTACTCTGGCCACGCCCTGACGCATGCTCACGTCCGCCTGTTTGATCTGCACCAGCTCGCTGACCCGCAGGCCTGTCGCATATAACAGTTCCAGCATCGCCTTATCACGCAATCCCAGCCGCTGCTCGGTATCCACCGCCAGCAAGGCCTCAATATCTTCTTCACCAAGCGCTTTAGGCAACGACCGGCTGTGTCGTGGCGACAGCAACAGTGCGGTAGGGTCCTGTGACAAAGAGCCGTTCTGCACCGACCAGCGAAAAAACTGCCGCAGACATGAAATTCGCCGGGCAACGGTGGCTGTGCTCATTCCATTGACATACAGAAAGTTCAGATACAACTGTAATTCAGAGCGATCGACAGCGGTTATGTCTTTATCCTGTGAGGACAGAAATTCCGCGAACGCGGTCAAATCCTGACGGTAACTTTCCAGGGTATTATCGGCCAGGCCACGCTCGGACCACAAAGCATCCAGGAAGGCTTGAATATGACATAAAAAAACCGGTAGCGAGTCGCTACCGGTCATGGTTTCGGAACCTGCCTCAGGCATGGATGCCATCAGCCGGTCGCACTGGCGTCAGCCGCGCAGCGCTCGCAATGTCCGTCGCGCTGCCGACTCGACATCCGAAAGCTTCTGTTGAGCATCAGACTGCAATTCATTAGCACGGCTGACGATATCCTCTGTGCGGCTGCGTAGTTCATGCGCAATCACCGTCACAATCTCGTCTACCGCGGCCTGCAAATGCTGTGCAATCGCCGCACTGTGCTCCTGCACACTGCTTAAGTCACCGGACGACCTTTTATTGCTGCTTTTCTTAGCGGCTTTCTTGGGCCGACCTTTTTTGCCAGCTTTTTTAGGCCGGCCTTTTTTACCAACTTTCTTGGCTACTTTACCGGCGGCTTTTTTGGGCCGGCCTTTCTTGCCGACTTTTTTGGCGACCTTGCTGCCGGCTTTCTTGGGCCGACCTTTTTTACCGACTTTTTTGCCGGCCTTGCTGCCGGCTTTTTTAGGCCGACCTTTTTTGCCGGCTTTCTTGGGCCGACCTTTCTTACCAGCTTTTTTGGGCCGACCTTTCTTACCAGCTTTCTTGGGCCGGCCTTTTTTGCCGACTTTCTTGGTGACTTTCTTCTTGCTCACTTTCTTGCTGGCCGCTTTTTTCTTACTGGCCTTTTTCTTAGTGGCTTTTTTCTTGCTGACTTTTTTATCGGTGGCTTTCTTGCCAGTCTTTTTGCTTGCTGCTTTCTTTTTAGCGACTTTTTTCTTGCTGGCTTTTTTCTTAGCCGCTTTTTTCTTGGTCACTTTTTTGCTAGCCGATTGACTGGGCTCACCTGCACCGGTGACAGCGGCCGCGCTGGACGTTTGCTCGGCAGCGGCTTCACCAGTTGCCTGTTCTTCAGTTATCAAAACTTCGTTATTGTTCATTAAAACAGTCTCAACATCACTACAGTGACCTGGATAATACTATAATTTATCCTGCTTCGCGACGTTGCTGCACCTGCTCCTTCCATTGTCGCGCGGGACCTCGGCTGCGATCAAAACGCAAAGCGTTGTCAAAAGCAACATCCGCGGCATTAAAACGCTCCAGATTCATATGCGACATACCGATCAGCAAATGCGCGTTACCAACTTCATTATCACTCAAACCACCTTTTTCAATGGCGCGCTGCAAAGCTTCAATAGCTGAGTCCCACTCCTGACGATCCACCAGAATAAATGCCCGGCGCAGATCAATACTGCCGTCATCTGAATATTGACCGGCTTTTTCATAAGCGTTCAGAGCCTTTTCCAGTTCACGCGCCTGATACCAGGCGTTGGCGGTCTGTTCCCAGAATTTTTTATTGGACTCAACAATACCGTCATTAATACCTTTCTCCAGCACCTGAGCCGCCTCATAGGGCACATCACGGAACTGATAAAGGCTGGATAACTGTTGAATTTCCTGAGCGGTATCCAGCATATTACGACGATACGCCAAAGCCATGACTGACAAGGCCTTGTTTTCCTCTTTGATATTCAGATAAACCGACGACAACTGTTTCCAGTAAGATTCATTTTCCGGCCATAGATTAATCATTATTTCCAGCGTGCGGGCGGCAGCCGGCAAATCATCCATTTCAAAATTGATGCCCAGTCGCATCTGATACCAGTTTTCTTTAGGCTCATCTGACAGCTCAATCGCTTTATCAATAGCACCCAGAGCCGCCTGATAATTTTCCAGTTCAACATTGGCACTGGCTTTCAGCACATAGGCAGTGGCGGTGATATCTGCGGGTGGCGTGACACAGAACCACTGCTCCAGTTTTTCCAGGCCTTCACGGTAACGTTCTCTGGCGATCAGCAACTGGGCGATCGAATAGATCATCTGATAGTGTTGGCGGTTGGGTAACGCATTAATATCAACCGAGCGCTGAAAATACTCCAACGCCTTGTCGTAGTCTTCTCTGGAGGCCGCGGTATGCCCCAGCGCCTGCAGGATAATCGCCTGCTCATAGCCGCCGTCTTTGGAACGGCCGAGCATGCGCTCCAGGCCCTGCTGTGCGTCAGCGTATTTTTCCTCACCGATATCTTCGTAGATATCCGACAACTGCTTATAGGTGGCTTCGCTTAAAGCCGACGCTTTCACGTCACGCTCGGCGCCACATTGGTTTTGCGCCAGGGCCGGCGCCAGCATCACCAACAGTGATAAAACCATTATGCCTGAATGGCTGATCGTGCGATGTCTCATAGCTGATAACTCCTGTGTTGTATCAGTAAACTCAAGCATTAAACTGCTCAGTCACTGGCAAGATTAAATTCGATTATCTGGGTTGCCTGACCCTGGGTTGGAAGACCATTTATCCGGCGTGGTTGAAATTGCCATTTGCGCACGGCAGCTTTGGCCGCGTCATCAAAAACTCCCGCCGGATGACTGTCCATCACCCGTACATCCGTTACGCCGCCGCTCGCGGTCACGGTAAATCTGACTTCAACCCAGCCTTCGATGCCGGCGATAGCCGCATCCACCGGATAATGTGGCGCAATCGGTACCGTGACGGCTAATTCACTGGTCTGCCCGGTGACGGCAGGTTGTTCACCCGTCGTTGCAATCAGTATGGTGGGTGGGCCCGACATAGTTGGTATGTCGGTAATCTGCAGATCAAGATTCAAATCCGGCACACTGATCGCAATGCTGGTATCCGGCCTGGGCAATTGGGGCTTGGGTTGTTGTTCCGGGAGTACGGGTCTGGGTGGTATTTCCTGCTCGGGAATACTGACATCCACAAACTTGAAGATCGGTAAACTCGGCGGAACCGGGGTATAACTGCCTTCTCCCATAAACTGCTGCATGGTGTAAAAGCAACCCAGGGTGATGGCCAGGGCAAACGCCGATATGGTCAAATAACGGGACAGCTTAAGCATAACGTTTCTCCAATCGCGTATCTCCCCGCCCTGCCATAATTAACGCTTCAGCCTCCGTAAAATTACCGCTGCAATCTACTACACCTGCTCAAGTTTGAAATCGATGACCTGAGTGGCACGCCGATCAACCGCTACGCCATCAACCACTCTGGGTTTGAATTTCCACTTCAGAATCGCACGGATTGCTTCACGATCGAACACCCGCGACGGTTCAGATTCAACCACCCGCGGACTGCTTACCGTGCCGGCAGCCGTGATCGTGAACTCAACTTTCACCCAGCCCTCGAGACGGCGAATGGCAGCTTCACGCGGATATTGCGGCTGGATTCTAACCAGTGGAATAATGTCACCTTCCTCAGTGCGGTCAACCTTGGCAAAGCCACCCAGAAACGGGCCACCGGTGGTGCCAAACGGAACATCCAGAGACGGAATATCCAACTGGGGTATGTTCTGAACCACTTGTTCAGGCTGGCTTATCTGCATCTTTGGCGGTGGTGGCGGTTCTTTGGGTGGTGGCGGCGGTGGTGGTTTCTTACGCACTTTTTGCGTAATGGTATCGGGAATATTAACGTCCGCGAAGCGTATGCTGGGCGGCTTATCACCACTGTCACCGCGTACACCATCGCTGGAGATCAACTTGTACATCAGGAAAAATGCCGTCAGGGTGACCACCACGGCCAGTACCGCAGCGCCAATGTAACGAAAACCTGTATTCATAATCTTTAACTCCCGGATGGCGGATCGGCTGAGATGGAAATATCACTTACTCCAGCCAGCTTGATCTGATCCATCACTTGCACTAAATCACCAGTTCGTGCTCCCTTATCTGCTATTAAAACGACCTTACCTTCCGGATTTTCAGCCAGCGCACGCTCTACAAATGTGCGCACCTGACGTAATTCGATAGGTCCACCGTTCATCCATGCCTCTCCATTCGACCGCAACCCAACCAGGATGTTTCCGCGTGGTTTTGGCTCCGAACTAATCGCTTCGGGCTTGGTGATATCCGCACCGGTTTCCTTGATAAACGAGGTGGTCACGATGAAGAAAATCAACATGATAAATACAATGTCGAGCATCGGCGTGATGTTAATTTCAGCTTCGTCTTTCTGGGCGTGTCTTCTGGCCATCGCTTATTGCTCCTGGACTTTAATGGTGGTGCATCGTGTCTTCGAGGCGCTGGGACTCCACATCAGCATGGTGTTCCAGATGCGTACTGAAGAACAGGCCAGTCAGCGCAGCCACCATCCCGGCAAAGGTAGGCACCGTTGCCTTCGACACACCCGCCGCCATGGCACGGGCATTGCCGGTGCCGGCAAATGCCATGACGTCAAACACACCGACCATTCCGGTGACGGTACCCAGCAGACCCAGCAACGGGCAGATCGCAATCAAGGTCTTGATGGTCTGCATATTACGTGTCAGTGCCTGGGTGCCGATCGAAATCATCTCATCGCGTACCCGCTTGGCGTACCAGGAAGTCGTGTCAGCACGACTTTCCCAGTCTTCTACGATCTGGCGACGACGGGCGGGATGCACCCGGTACATATACCAGTAGCGCTCCAGGATGCAGAACCACATCATGAACAGCACCAGCATGATCGCCCACAGTACATCGCCGCCGAGTTCGATAAACCCGCGGATTGTGTCGAAAAAACCGCTAAGCGCGACCATGATATTTCTCGGCCAGCCGCGAAATAATACCCGCCGCCTGCTCTTCCAGAATCTGGATCAATGAGCGTGAACGGCTTTGCAACAGACTGTGCAGGATGGTCAGCGGAATCGCCACAATCAGACCCTGGGTAGTAGTAATCAAGGCAGCGGAAATACCACCGGCCATCATACGCGGATCACCGGTACCGAACAGCGTAATCTGCTGGAAGGTTTCGATCATACCCACGACGGTACCCAGCAGACCCAGCAATGGCGCGATAACGTACAGTACCTTGATGAAGCTGAGTCCGGACTCCAACGGTGCGGTTTCCCGCAAAATGGCTTCATCCAGTTTCAATTCCAGAGTTTCGATATCGGCATCACGATTTTCGGTATAGACCGCCATCACGCGTCCCAGCGCATTGCCTTTGTCCGGCTCATCACGCTTGAGCTGGCGTTTGATCGCATTGCCTTTCAGGAACAGACTGATGCCTTTCCAGAGTGAAAACAGCAGGCCGATAATACCGATGCCGATAATCACATAACCGACCTGTTTACCCTGCCGGATGCGTTCCATCAGATTGGGTGCCTGTACCACTTGAGACAGGATGGCGCCACGGGTGAAATCAACCGCCATGGTCTCCACCTCGCCGGGCGCGGCGTTTTGCAGATCCCTGGCCATGCCCTGGTAACGGCCCGCCGGTTGCCGGGCAATCGACTGCAATTCGCCCCGACCAATATCCCACTGCAGAAAACGGCCGTCGGATATTGCATTAAATACGCCTATTCGTACGACTTCCTGACCGGGCTCTTCCTGACCATCGGCGTCACGGATCGTGGTATTAAAGCTAACCACTTTGCCCTGCTCGGCAATTTCGGTCACCATCTCAGAAAAAAATCGGTTCAACTCCGATCCGGTCGGCAGTTCCCGACGCTGGGCCAGATCGGCCATGAAATCACCACGTCCGGGCAGTTGCGCGGAAACCAGTGAATCGTCAAATTTGCTTTGCAGATCACCGGCTACCTGACGAACCACACCGAACAGTTCACCAAGATTACCCAGACGTTCATCCAGCACTGTTTCCAGTTCACTGAGCTGCTGTTCATTGGCGTCAAACTCTGTCTGCAGCTGATCGCTGATGCGGCGCTGTTCCGCCAACTCGTTACGTGCCTGCTGCAGCAACTCGCGCTGCCGGTTGCGCTCCCGGACAAATTGAGCTTCACGCTCGCGATTGATCTGACCTTGCTGCTGCGCCGCGCGCTGCACTTCTTCAGCCAGTTGTTGCAATGGGTTTTGTTGCGCCTGCAGGCCGACAGAAACCATCAATGATGCCATTATGATTAATAGTTTTTTCATGATTATGTCCTACAGTTAGCGTGCTGGAGTCGGTGCGGGAACCGGCAGATTAACGAGGTCGGGGGCACGTCGGTTTTGCGCGATGGCGATGCCATCTTTAACCGACAGCCGGTATTCTGAACCCAGCGTGTCGAACTGGCGGCTCTGTGGATTCCACCAGCCGGTCTTTTCGCCATCCAGTGATTGGTATAACAGCAATGTCCGGCCCAGTCGCAGGAAGGTGACTTTGGTGTTGTCCGGCAGATTGCCGTCGTAGGCAAACGTGGTGCGGCCATAATCTATTTCACCTTGATAGACTTCCAGTATTCTGCGGAATTTTTCTGACACGGTAACATTGGGGTCATCCAGCAGGATGCGCATATCAGCTACCCGACGGCGGCGTTCCTCCAGCAGGAATGGCACGTCGCGCTCAACAATCTGCTCAAGCGTATCGACCATGTCAATCATCAGCGGCGTAATCGCGCGATCAGTTGACTCTAATTGAGACAGCTGAGTATTGATCGATGTCAATTCAGTGCGCTGATTGGTCACCAGCCGCTGCAATTGGGCGTTGTAGATTTTTAGGCTTTCGGTCTCACTGACCACTTGGCGAAACTGATTGAGGATGTTTTCGGTTTCATCCGCCACGTTGTCAATACGATCCTGGGAGGCTGCTTCTGCAGAGTTGATATTGTTCTGCGCACCGATCGTGGATTGCAGTACCTGCGCAGACACAGTATTCGCCAGGCAGATGCCCCCGAGCACCAGAAGTATCGCTGTGTTAACTAGTATATTCCGCATAATTAAACCTGTTTGCTTCTTAAAGTTTGTTTGTCCCACCCGAACGCCAAAACCAACGGCCGGAGAAAAAAATACTGGCCGTTAACTCGATATCGCACACCACGACTCCAATTCAACGACCAGCCTCTCTGAGTACTAAGCATAGCCTGCACGTGAAAAAAATGAAAGTTGTGTGACATTGCTATCATATTAACGATACAAAAAAAGAATCTGAGTGAATGTCTGACAAGCCAAACGTAACACCTTGTAAATTGCTCCGCCGGATCGGGTGCATGATTTATGATCTGGTCGCCATTGCGGCGATTTTGATGATCTTGACGCTGGCGGTGGTGGCGTTACGGGGCGGTCAGCCGGTGGCCGGTAATACCATTGCTTTTCAATTACTGCTGCTGGCGGCCCACTGGCTGTATTTTGCCTACTGCTGGCGATTCGGTCGTCAGACACTGGGGATGCGCGCCTGGCAGGTCTGGCTGAACACTTCTCAGCCTGCGATCAGCTGGCGCACCACCCTGCTCAGATACGTTGGCGCCTGGTTGTCATTGGCCGTTGCCGGGGCGGGGTTCTGGAGCAGCCTCTGGCATCCAGCCCGGCTTACCTGGCATGATCGGCTCAGCGGCACCTGGCTGGAACATCGCCCCAGGTGACTCACTGATTCAATCACTCGCTACGCTAAGCAGCTACCGCCGCCTGCCCGTCGAATACCGGTTCTGCTGACTGTTACGATCAGATGGTTCTGCGATATAACCACATGCCCAGCCCCAGGCCGAGCAGAATTGGCACCAGTGCGCCAGTGACCGGATGCCAGCGATAGACTGCCGCGACGCTCTCACACAGCTGTTGCAGCATGTACATACCCAGCCCCACTGAAAACCCCAGCACCAGCCGGCGGCCACGCGATAATTGCCGTACCGGCCCCATCACCAGTGGCAACGCCAGCCATACCAGCAGCAGCGCCACCGGCGCATAAAACAACCGCCGGTAGAAAGCATTGCGGTAACGGTAACTGTCCAGACCATTATTGTTCAGGTAATCCACATAGGCGAGCAGATCACGGGTTGCCAGGATACTGGGTCGCAAGGCGGCGGTTGACAGCAGTGAGGTTTCCACCGCCGAAGGCCATCGCCACTGGGCATGGTACTGGCGGGTTGGCGGTTGTGCGCACACATTCAGCACGGTTACCTCGTCCAACAGCCAGTATCCGTCCATATGCACCGCGTGACGGGCATCCAGCCATTCACATAAGCGTCCCTGATCAGCCGCAAAAATCCGGAATTCATAAAAGTCAGTGGCCTGCTGGCCGATCATCAGCGGGCGTAGTACATGCACCATGCTGTCGCCATCCCGCAACCACAGGCCACTGGGATCCGCCAGACTGACCTGGCCGGTAATTTTGCCAATCCGAAAGTTTCTGGCCTTCGACATCAGATCACCACCCGACCACTCGCCCAGTGCCATGGCTATCAGCAACAGCAGCGATACCGCCAGCAGCACCGGCCGCAGCATGCGTAACCGCGAGCAGCCAGCCATCCGCATCACTATCAATTCTTCCTGCGCCGCCAGCCGTCCGATACAGATCAACACCCCCGCCAGGGCAGCAAAAGGAAATAACCGGTAAGCACGCCCGGGCGTGGTTAACAAGCTGTACCACAACGTATCCAGCAGATGATAATCACCCGCCATATCACGCAACTGACCAATCAACTGCAACGCGGTATACAGCAAGGTCAGAATCAGCCAGACCATCAACATGCTGCGCCACAACTGGCTCAGCAGATAACGATCCAGCAGACCGCTGACGGCTCGGTAAGGATTCACGCCAGCAACCGGCGTTGCCGCGACAGTATCAAAGCCAGGGCCAGGGCCAGGGCATGTACCCACCATAGACCCAGCACCGGTGATAAGCGGCCATTAATTATCCAGACCTGCGATAGATTGAGCAGATTGATGTAAATCACATAGATCAGAATCGCCAGCAGCACCCGCATGGTGGCCGGGCGGCGGGGTTGGTAACGCGCCAGTGATAAAGCGATGCTGGTCAGGATGATACAGGCCAGCGCATGCGCCAGCCGCCAGTGCAACTCGGCGGCGGCGGTCAGAGTATTGCTGGATAACAGCCGTCGCCATGACCACGCGCCCGGCTGCGCCGCGCGATTGGCACTGGCCGGCGCCGGCAGCCTGATCTGAGCGCTGGAAAAATCCAGCACCTGGCTGCTGCCATTGGCCGCCAGTGCGGTGCGCCGGCCATGCTGCATGGTGACCGACCGCTCACCTGAGCTGCCTTCCAGCCGGAACTGTCCGGCGGCGGAAGTCAGGATTTGTTCCTGCTCCTGCTGCTGGCGCCAATTGACGAAGATATCACTGGCAACCCCCTGCCGATCCATGCTGGCCACATAGATTACGCCCTGATCTTCCGGCAGGCCGGTAAATTGCCCCGCTTGAATTCCCCAGAACTCCGCCGAGCGGGCGGCCTGTTGAAACAGCACTTGCTCAAAGCGTTTGGCGGCGGGTAGCAGCCAGGCACTGATAATAAAGATGAGTACCGCTGCCATGACAGCAAACAGCAGTCCGGTGCGCAGCCGGGCGCGTGGTGTCATACCGGCCGCGGTCAACATGGTCAGTTCGCCATCCTGATGCAGTTGCCCCAACGCCAGCATCACACCCAGCATCACGCCCAGCGGAGCAACTGTACGGATGGCCTCCGGCAGATACAGCAACAGCTGCCAACCGAGCATGGATACCGGAATCTGCCCGCCGGCGATATCCTCAAGCACATCGGCACCGTATAAGACGATCAGCACCAGCACAAAAATGCCGGTCACCGACAAGCCATAGCCAGTCCACAGACGCAGCAGGTAGCGGCTCAGCAATCGTGTCCGGATAGGCCTGGAGTTAGTGATCATGGTGCGGGGAATAGTAATCGATTGTAATCAGTTTCCGCAGCGCTACAATGAAAAGTTTTTCAACCATCATTAAATATGACGCGCCCCTGCCTCCCGGCAGACGGTTATCGTCACGATACAGCACGACTCAGAGGTAGCTATGGATTTCAAATTATTTTCGGATCAACTGGCGCATGCCAAACAAGACTGCATTATCCTCGGTGTGTTCAAAACCTCTGATGAATCAGCGCAAAGCCCATCCTTCCGGCAGCTGGACTCAGCCACCGATGGCCAGTTGAGTCAATTGCTGAGCAGTCAGGATATCAATACCGGTGCCGGTAAAATAACCTGGTTACACCAACCCGCCGGCATCAGCAGCCCACGACTGTTGCTGGTCGGCTGTGACCAGGCCGATAAATTTGATGCCGGCAACTATCGCAAAGCCTGCACGGCAGCGGGACATGCCCTGCGCGCCAGCCGGGCCACCACGGCCGTCTGCGCATTACCGGAACTGACGGTAAGTGAGCGTGATGCCGAATGGACCCTGCTGACCGCCGCACTCGACATTGACCATGCTGATTATCGCTATACCCGCACCAAACAACCCGCCAAAGACGCCAGCCAGCCGAGCGACGCGGTGGCCTTTATCAGTGACGCCGACGCCCGGGTATTGTCGCAGGCAGCAGCCATTGCCGCCGGCGTACAGAGCGCACGTCATCTGGGTGATGCGCCGCCCAATCTGTGCACGCCCATTGATCTGGCCGATCATGCCCGGCGGTTGGCGGACGATCTGGCCGATGTCAGCGTGGAAATTCTGGACCCTGAGGCGATGGCGGAACTGGGCATGCAGGCATTACTGGCGGTCGGTAAAGGCAGCGCCAATCCGCCGCGCCTGATCGCATTGCAGTACCGCGGAGCCGGTGATGCCGCTCCTTATGTATTGGTCGGTAAAGGCATTACATTCGATACCGGCGGGATCAGCATCAAGCCCGGTCCCAACATGGAGCAAATGAAGTACGACATGTGTGGTGCCGCGACCGTGCTGGGCGCGTTTGAAGCGGCCGCGCGCCTGCAGTTGCCGTTGAATATTGCCTGCGTGGTCGCAGCCGCTGAAAACATGCCGGACGGCAACGCCTACCGCCCGGGTGACGTGATCACCACCATGTCCGGTAAAACCGTGGAAGTGCTCAACACCGACGCGGAGGGCCGCATGGTGCTGTGTGACGCCTTGACCTGGTCTGCGCGACTGAAGCCGGCCGCGATTGTCGATGTAGCCACATTGACCGGCGCCTGTGTGGTGGCGCTGGGACACCATGCCGCCGCGATCATGAGCAAACACGACGAGTTGGCCGAGGAATTATTCAGCGCCGGCCAGTTAACCCATGACCGCGCCTGGCGGTTGCCATTGTGGGATGACTATCAGCAACAGCTGGATACCAAGTTTGCCGATATGAAGAACATCGGCGGCATGCCGGCCGGCAGTATCACCGCGGGCTGTTTTTTATCCCGTTTTGTCGAGGATCAGCGCTGGGCGCATCTGGATATTGCCGGAGCAGCCTGGGAATGGGGCAAAAACAACGGCTCGACCGGCCGCCCGGTACGTCTGCTGACCCAATGGCTGACGGATCGCAGCAGCGCATAATCGGCTGATCAGTCAGAACTGGTGGGGCAAGTAAACATGCGGGTGGATATGTATTTGTTGCGGGACGGCGCGGGTGATGCCAATGAGCTGGTGTGCCGGCTGGTGGGCAAAGCCTGGCCCGCGCACCATGCCATCCAGATTGCTTGCGCGGATCAGCAACGCGCACAAACCGTGGACCAATTATTATGGAGCATTCCGGAAAACCGGCTTATCGCTCATCAGATAATGCCCGCGCAATCGATGTCCACTCAGACAACAGTAAGGGCGCCGGTCATCATTGTTGAGCAGCCGGACAATCCGGAGTCCGATTCAATCCTGGTGGAATTGCGCGAATTGGATACCGTGGCTGACAACTGCAAGCGCTTCGCACGCGTTCTGGATGTGGTCAGCAATACCGAAGCCGCGCGGGCGTGCGCCCGCCGCCGCTACCATGCCTATCGCCAACTCACCGCCGAATTACATACTCACGAACTGAGCTAAACCAGCATGGACAAGACTTACGATCCCCAGGCCATTGAACAAAAATGGTATCGCTACTGGCAGCAGCATGATCTGTTCGCACCTGACATGACAGCTGACAAACCGTCTTATTGCATCATGCTGCCGCCACCCAATGTCACCGGCAATCTGCATATCGGTCACGCCTTTCAGGACACCATCATGGATCTGCTGACCCGCTATCACAAAATGCAGGGCCAGCCCACCTTATGGCAATGCGGCACCGATCACGCCGGTATCGCCACCCAGATGGTGGTGGAACGGCAATTATCCGCGCAGGGCAAAAGCCGCCACGATATTGGCCGTGAGGCGTTTACCCAGGCGGTATGGGACTGGAAAGCCGAATCAGGCGGCAACATCCGTCAGCAGATGCAACGCCTGGGTACCGCGGTCGACTGGAACAGCGAGCGCTTTACCATGGATGAAGGTTTATCCAAAGCGGTTAATGATGTGTTCGTGCAACTGCACCAGGAAGGTTTGATTTACCGTGGTCAGCGGCTGGTTAACTGGGACCCGGTATTGCATACCGCGCTCAGTGATCTGGAAGTTATCAACAGCGATGAGCAGGGTCATCTGTGGCACATCCGCTATCCCCGTTGTGACGGCAAGGGGCATGTGGTGGTGGCTACTACCCGGCCGGAAACCATGCTGGGCGACACCGCGGTCGCAGTGCATCCTGAAGATGAGCGTTATCAGGATCTGGTCGGGCTGGAGCTGGAACTGCCTTTGACCAACCGGCGCATACCGGTGGTGGCTGATGAGTATGTTGATCCGGAGTTTGGTTCCGGCTGCGTCAAAATCACACCCGCCCACGACTTTAATGACTGGGATGTCGGTCAGCGCAATCATCTGGCTGTCATTAATATCCTGAACGCCGATGCCACGCTGAATGATGCCGTACCCGAACAATACCGTGGCCTGGACCGGATGGTGGCACGCCAACAGGTAGTGGCTGATCTGGAAGCAGCCGGATTGCTGCTGCAAACTGACCAGCACGCCATGGCTGTGCCGCGCGGCGATCGCTCCGGCGCCATCCTGGAACCGTATCTGACCGATCAGTGGTTCGTGAAAATTGAACCCCTGGCCAAACCCGCCATACAGGCGGTGCGCAACGGCGATATCCGTTTCGTTCCGGATAACTGGCAGACCACCTATTTTAACTGGATGGAGAATATTCAGGATTGGTGCATCAGCCGTCAGCTGTGGTGGGGGCACCGCATCCCGGCCTGGTATGACGAGGATGGCAACATTTACGTCGGTCACGACGAAGCCGACGCGCGGCGTAAAAATCAACTGCCTGACGAATTGCCGTTAAGCCAGGATGAAGACGTACTGGATACCTGGTTCTCCTCCGCGCTGTGGCCTTTTTCCACCCTCGGCTGGCCGCAACAGACCGAACGCCTGGACAGCTTTTATCCTACCAGCGTATTGGTTACCGGCTTTGACATCATCTTCTTCTGGGTGGCCCGCATGATCATGCTGGGTTTGAAATTTACCGGCAAAGTACCGTTTCGTGATGTCTATATTCATGGTCTGATCCGCGATGGTCAGGGCCAGAAGATGTCCAAATCCAAGGGCAATGTACTCGACCCACTGGATTTAATTGATGGCATAACGCTGGATGCACTGCTGGAAAAACGCACCGCCAAACTGATGCAACCGCATATGCGCCCGGCGATTGAAAAAGCCACCCGGCAGGAATTCCCTGACGGCATTCCCGGCTACGGCACCGATGCGTTGCGGTTTACCTTTGGCTCGCTGGCCACCCAGGGCCGGGATATGAGCATCGATATGAACCGTATCCAGGGTTATCGTAATTTTTGTAATAAATTGTGGAATGCGGCGCGGTTTGCGTTGTTGAACCTTAGCGACGGCATTGATCGGCAGGCTGCGCCACTGTCCGGTAACTCGCCGTCCGATCAGATCAATCACTGGATCCGGTCCCGCCTGGCACAGACGGTCACCGAAGTCCGCCGTCACTTCGATCAATACCGCTTTGATCTGGCCACCCAGACTTTATACGACTTCACCTGGAATGAGTTCTGTGACTGGTACCTGGAGCTGTCCAAATCCAATCTGTCCGAACAGGCGGATGCCGACATTCAAGCCCGCACGCGCCATACGCTGGCGGAAGTGCTGGAGCAATTATTGTTGTTATTGCATCCGGTTATTCCATTTATTACCGAAGAAATCTGGCAGCGCCTGAAACAGCCATTGCAACTGACCGAAGCGAGCATACTGCAGCGTTCATTTCCTGAGCCGGGCGATAGTTACCCGACCGCCGAGCAGGAAATCGACTGGTTAAAAAGTATGATCCAGGCGGTCCGCGCTACGCGTACGGAATTAAACCTGGCGCCGGGCAAACCCCTGCCGCTGAAAGTCTGGAGCGAGCAACGCGCCCAGCATGAGCAACTGATTGATGCCTATCTGCCGTGGCTGCAAAAACTGGCGCGGATAGAATCAGTGCAGTGGCTGAACAAGCCCGAAACCGACGAACAGTGCGCCACTGCCCGCGCCGGTCAGTTGCAATTATTTATTCCACTGGCCGGATTGATTGATGTCAGCGCGGAAATTGCCCGGCTGGAAAAACAACGGGACAAAGCTCAACAATTACAGCAACAGCTGCGCGGCAAGCTGAGCAACGAAAAATTTGTTAATAATGCACCGCCTGCCGTGGTCGAGAAAGAGCGTGGGAAATTAAGTGATATTGAAGCAGAGATCGACAGCATCGCAGAACAGTTGACGCAATTAAAATCCATGCGTAGCGATTAAAGTGACTTGTTAGTATTGCTTCATCTGCGCCAGTAAATACCATCGCCGACTTGTAATTGTAGGAGCCCGCTTGCGGGCGACAGTTATGTATCGCCCGCAAGCGGGCTCTTACGATTCGCTACACATCATTCAGATCAATCAACCGTCGGCCACCAGCAAACCCACCAGATAATCCGCCAGTCCCGCCAAGGGCAATTGCGCCTGTTCACCATTGCGTGGCCGGTATTCGACTTCATCGTTATCCAGGCTGCGCTCACCGATCACGATCTGGTGCGGTATACCGATCAGCTCCATATCACTGAACATGACACCCGGACGAATCGCGCGATCATCCCATAATACGTCAACGCCACGCGCAATTAATTGCTGATACAACTGCTCGGCCGCCTGTGCCACCCGCGGTGATTTATGCTGATTCATGGGCAAAATAGCCAGTGGCCAGGGCGCCAGCGCCTGCGGCCAGATAATCCCTTTGTCATCGTGATTCTGTTCGATCGCGGCGGCCACGATGCGTGATACCCCGATCCCATAACAACCCATCGCCATGGCCTGTGATTTGCCTTCGGCGTCCATCACCACCGCATGCATTGATTCACTATACTTGCAGCCCAGTTGAAAAATATGCCCGACTTCGATTCCGCGAATCAGCTCCAGCTCACCGCGGCCATCCGGACTGGCATCACCGGCCTGAACATTGCGCAAGTCCGCCACTTCCGGCAAGGCCACATCGCGCTCCCAGTTGATTCCAAAATAATGCTTATCGTCCTGGTTAGCACCGGCAACAAAATCAGCCAGCACGGCCGCACTGCGATCAACCACCATCGGAATGGCCAAACCAACCGGCCCCAGTGAGCCTGGCCCAGCGCCGACAGCTTGGCTGATGGTGGTCTCATTGGCAAACATTAATGGTGCAGCCACCTGTGGCAGATTACTGGCTTTAACCTCATTTAATTGATGATCGCCACGCACAATCAGAGCAACCAGATCACTGTCTATTGAATCGCTGGCATGCACGATCAAAGTTTTGATGGTTTGCTCGGCGGGCACATCAAAAGCCTGGCACAGCGCATCAATGGTTTTGATGTCAGGTGTGTCACGAATTTGCATGCTCTGCTGCGGTGCCGGCCGATCCGCATGGCAAACCGCTTCAGCCAATTCAACATTGGCGGCATATTCGCTGCCATTTGAAACCGCCAGCAGATCCTCACCGGCCTCGGCCAATACATGAAACTCGTGCGAGCCACTGCCACCGATAGCGCCGGAATCGGCCGCCACCGCACGGAATTTCAAACCCAGGCGGGTGAACACCGCGGTGTAAGCTCGATACATATCCTGATAGGTATCCGCCAGACTGTCCGCATCGATGTGAAAAGAGTAAGCATCCTTCATCAAAAACTCGCGTGCCCGCATGACACCGAAACGCGGTCGGATTTCATCCCGGAATTTGGTTTGAATCTGATAAAAGCAGACCGGCAATTGTTTGAAGCTTTTGATTTCATTGCGGGCGAAATCGGTGATCACTTCTTCATGGGTGGGGCCAAAACAATATTCGCGCTGATTGTTATCGGTTATTTTCAGCAGCAATGGACCAAAATCAGCCCAGCGGCCACTTTCTTCCCATAATTCCGCCGGTTGTATCGCCGGCATCAGCATTTCCAATGCGCCGATCCGATTCATTTCCTCACGCACCACCTTTTCGACCTTGCGCAGCACCCGCAGGCCTAACGGCGCCCAGGTGTAAATACCCGCGCCATGCTTCCGGACCATACCGGTGCGCAGCATTAACTGATGACTGGGAATCTCCGCGTCCGCCGGAACCTCACGGCGCGTAACCAGGTGCATTTGGGTGGCTTTCATAGTGTCTGTTCGGTTGCAAAGCTGGTTAGTGTAACGTTCCTGGGGAGTGTTTTGCAGAGAGGTTCTCTACACTCTGGGTTTGGCGGCTCTTCGAGCCGCACCTGCGGGGTTTCGCCGCGCAGTGCGTGAGCAACGAAACCTTCCTGCGCTGGATGGCACAGATAGCGTGCGGAGATTCTTCACTGCGTTCAGAATGACAAACCAATCTGGTTCGCCCAATCATCCACCAAACCCCAATCAACCCTGTCATCCTGAGCGCCAGCGAAGGATCCCCCCATCGCTACCCATCAGTTCAATCCAAAAGATTCTTCACTACGTTCAGAATGACGGAGTCGCACCATGCGTGTTGACCCAGCGTGCAGGTCGGAGATTCTTCTCTGCATTCAATGACGGATTGGAGCGCAGAGAACCTCTCTGCAAAAAAACTACCCGCAATTCTCGTCAATATACGCCTGCGATTCTGAAATCAGCGCCAAACGCTCATTGTCATCCAGCCGACGGGGTTCGCCATCTTCGCCGGTCAGCACGATGCGGCGCCGGGAGTTGACCAGATCGATATTGTTGCGGGCACGATTGCAATTGGCGGCGATCACCTCGGGATCGATCACGGTAACCGTGCGGTCCGGAGTGGTGATGACCGTTTCCTGCTGGGTCACGTTCTGCTCGGCCGGACGCGGCTGAGCTGGGCGGGTGACGGTTCTGCCACCGCGGTCACGCAGCGTCATACGCTGGTAGTTATCATGCGCGGGTGGTTGACCGGCAAAGTGCTGCACGCCATTATCATCAATCCAGCTGTATACTTCGGTAGCCGAGAGCAACGCAACAGGCAGGCTGAATAATAGGCAAACAGCAAGGAATGAGACTCCTATGGATTGCACAAGGGGATGGTTTCCATCATTTTTTAGCGGTCTTGATAGCATGGCTTCTATCCTGTGTAAGTCACGTCCGTTGTTACTGAAAGATCCGGAACCCCCTGGATGTAGTCAGCGCTGGTTTCCTGCTGAACAGCATCTAAGATTTGTATGTAGAATAACATCTTATGAGCACAAACAATAATTCATCTGAGAAGTCGCGCAGCACCCTTCGCAAACGCGGTATCTATCTGTTACCGAACGCGCTGACCACTGCCGCACTGTTCGCCGGCTTCTACAGCATTATCGCAGCCGTCGGTGAACGTTATGTCGCCGCCGCGATTGCGGTACTGGTGGCCGGCGTGCTGGATGGCATCGACGGCCGGGTCGCACGGGCAACCAACAGCCAGAGCGAGTTTGGGCTGTATTACGACTCGATGTCCGACCTGATCAGTTTTGGCGTCGCGCCAGCCGTGCTGATGTACAGCTGGTCGCTGCACTTTTTACGCGATATCGGTCCGGCGGCGGGTAAAGTAGGCTGGCTGGCAGCGTTTATCTTCACAGCCTGCGCGGCCATGCGGCTGGCGCGTTTCAATGCCCAGGCCAAACGGATTGATAATCGTTATTTTCAGGGCCTGGCCAGCCCGGCAGCGGCCGGTACGCTGGTTGCCACGGTCTGGTTTTGTGTGCAGCAGGGGTTGTCCCCGCAGTCATTGGCATGGCTGATGGCGCTGATCACCATCGTACTGGGTGTTTTGATGTTCAGCCGGCTGCGCTACTACAGCTTTAAATCACTGCCGGATGCCGAACAGCGCCCCCAGGGCTGGGCTTTTATTCTGTTGTTGTTGTTTGTGCTGCTGGCGCTGAACCCACCACTGGTGCTGATGCTCTCGGGCGCGCTGTATGTCATATCCGGTATTGTGATCACCCTGCGTGGCCGCCAGCAGCGCCGCCAGCGCCGGGCTCAGGTGGACAGACAGGACTGACAGGTCAGGGATCAGGCATGTCAGATTCACGTCGACAGCAGTATCTGCACGCCATGGGGGTTACCCTCTGGCAAAGCCGTGGCCGGCCAGCCAAAGCGGCTGATCAAACGGCTTCCGACAGTCGCGCGCCCGACCACGACATAACCGACCAGGCTGATCCCGCTGCCGGATTGCCGCTGGCCGGCAGCAATGCTATTCAACAGTGGTTGATCTGGTTGGCTGAACCCGCTGATCAGCAACATTCACCATTGCTGATCCAGGATTTGCAGGCACTGTGTGCCCGCGCGCTCCCCGGCCGCCCAGCAGCCAGATTCGTTGACCGTCAACCCACTGGCCTGACTCCGGACACTGCCGTACTGGGCATTGGTTTGAGCGAACCGCAACTGACCGAGTTACGCGCTGGAGGCCAGCGCTGCTTCAATCTGCCCGGGCTGGATGAATGGCATAACCAGGCCAGCGCTAAACAAGCGATATGGCATGACCTGCAGCAAGCGTTATGGTCGCCGTAGTCAAACGCCAGCAGGCGCTGATCAGACCGATGCAGCCCTACGATCTGGATGCCGTTTTCGCCAATGAGCGCCTGGCCTATGAATTCCCATGGACGCGCAGCATTTTCTCCGACTGCCTGCGAGTCGGTTACCCCTGCCGGGTGCTGGAGGTTGACGACGATGTAATCGGTCATGGCGTGCTCAGCATTGCCGCAGGTGAGGCGCACTTGATGAATATCTGTATCCGGCCGGCCTGGCAGGGACGAGGGTGTGGACGACGCCTGCTGCACCACTGCCTGCAACTGGCGCGGGAAGGTGGCGCCGAAAGCCTGTTTCTGGAAGTCCGGCCAAGCAACTGGCCAGCCATCCGGATGTATCAGGCCGATGGTTTTTCAGTGATCGGCAGACGTCCGGATTATTATCGCTGTCGGCCGCCTGACAATCCGGCCGGCCTGGACGAGCGAGAAGACGCCCTGGTTATGGCTAAAAACCTGACCTCGGCGGACTAGACATATTCCAGCTGATTGCCGCCTGCGGCAACTGCAGCCAGTTTCCTCAATACAGCCGGACAGTGATCATCAAGCCCGGCCTGAATAACACCGCCTGAATAGCCCTGCTGAAAACTAATAACCACGCGCCGCCCGTAATGCATATTGCCTGGCCCGTTCGCGAAAACGTTGTTCGCGCTCCGGCGTCAACTGAGCATGACAATGCGGACAGCTGATATGTTTTTCATACTGTGGAGAAGCCATATCGCCCGCACTCAGCGGCATTCTGCAGGCAGTACAAACCGGCCGGTCAGTCGGATTAAGCTGATGGTCCAGGGTCACCCGGTCATCGAATACAAAGCACTCGCCCTGCCAGCTGCTTTGCTGTTCCGGAATCTGTTCCAGATAATTCAGGATGCCGCCATCCAGTTGATAGACATTCTTGAAACCCTGGGCCAGCATCCAGGCGCTGGCTTTCTCACAGCGGATACCACCGGTGCAGAACATGGCAACATGTTCATCGCGATCCGGATCAAGCGCCTGCTCCACGTAATCGGCAAATGCGCGAAAGTGACCGGTGTCCGGGTTTTCCGCTCCCCGGAAAGTACCCAGGTCCACTTCGTAATGGTTGCGGGTATCCAGTACACGCACATCCGCACGGCTCAACAGCTCATCCCACTGCTGTGGCGGGATATGCTGGCCGGTGTGCTCAGCGGGCTGCAGTCCGGGCTGGCCAAAACTGACAATCTCCGGCCTGATTCGCACTTTCATGCGCTTGAACGGCATCCGGGCGGACTGACTGTGCCGATACTTAAGTCCCGCCAGAGCCGGATAGCGGTCCAGCCAGGCAAATAGCTGCCGGATGCCGGACAGGCTTCCGCAGATGGTTGAATTAATACCTTCCGCAGCCAGCAGGATGGTGCCACGCAACTCCAGCCGTTCACATTCCGCCTGCAGCCGCGCGCGCAACTCCGCCACCTGCTCGAGCGGCACGAAACGGTAAAAAGCCGCGATATGGACCATTTCATCTGGACTGGCTGGTGGCTGCGTATCTTGTTTCAGCATGGGGCTTGTCTAATAACTCATCCGGTGGAATAATAGTAGGGATTTGTCCGGCGCAATCCAAGCGTCAGACAGACAAATAATCGGTAATCGTTGCATGTCCGCATGCACGGATTTATCAAATACACACACATTTCGTCACGATTAACTGGGTGCCAGCGGTCTTGAACACTGGTTGTTGGTCGGGAAATGTGGAGGTTTAACCCCGATCAGTCTGCGGCCTCATTTGTCGCCCGGCTCTGATCAATGACAATCAGGAGTTGGCATTATGCCTAACATTACCATGCGCCAGATGCTGGAAGCAGGCGTGCACTTTGGTCACCAAACCCGTTTCTGGAACCCCAAGATGGCTCCGTATATCTTCGGCGCCAGGGGCAAAATCCATATTATCAACCTGGAAAAGACCCTGCCCTTGATGCAGGACGCGCTCAACTATCTCAGTGGTCTGGCAGCGCGTCGTGGCACCATCATGTTTGTCGGCACCAAACGCGCCGCTTCGGACGCTATTGCCGAGCAGGCCACCAAGGCCGGTTGCCCCTACGTATCGCATCGCTGGCTGGGCGGTATGCTGACCAATTTCCGGACCGTCAAACAGTCCATCAAACGGTTGAAGCAACTGGAAGCCATGGCGGAAGACGGCAGTTTCGACAAACTGGTCAAAAAAGAAGTTCTGCAACTGCAGCGTGAGCAGGCCAAGCTGGAACGCAGCCTGGGTGGCATCAAAGACATGCGCGGCGTGCCTGATGCGCTGTTTGTGGTCGATGTCGGCTATGAAAGCATTGCCATCAAAGAAGCTCATACACTGGGCATTCCCATTGTCGCGGTGATTGATACCAACCACTCACCCGACGGTATCGACTACGTGATCCCCGGCAATGATGACGCCATTCGATCCATTGAAATGTACGCCGGCGCAGTGGCCGAAGCCATTCTTGAAGGCCGTGCCTCCGCGCCCCAGTCGATGTCAGGTGAAGAAGAATTCATCGAACTGGATGAAGACGGTAACCCGATTGAAGGCGCCGGCAAAAAGGCCAAAGGCAAACGGGATGCCGACAAGGGCACCAAGAAAGTTACCAAGAAAACCACCAAGAAAGCCGCCGCCAGCGCTGATGCTGAAAAAGCTCCAGAGGCAAGCAGCGCCAGCGCGGACGAACAACCGGCCGAAACCGGGCAGGCTGATTCGGCTGCGACCGCCGACGAACCGGTAGCAAGCAAAGCACCGGTCAGCAAAAAAGCGACGGCCAAAAAGACCGCCAAAAAGAAAACGGTCAAAAAGGTGGCCGCTAAAGCCGCCGACGAGACTGATCCAGAAGCTACTGACCCAGAAGCTAAGGACAAGTCCGCGGACAGCGGCAGCGAAGAAGAATAAGCGACAACGCAGTCCGGTCTCAATGACCGGACTGGCAGGTTAATCAGGAATATTTACGAGGAATTTATAGCATGGCAATTACCGCGCAACTGGTCAAAGAATTGCGAGAACGCACCGGCGCCGGCATGATGGAGTGCAAAAAGGCGTTGGTGGAAACCGATGGCGATCTGGAAGCTGCTAACGAGCACCTGCGCAAATCCGGGCTGGCCAAAGCTGACAAGAAAGCCGGCCGGGTAGCCGCCGAGGGACTGATCGCAAAGGCTGATAATGACGCTGAAATCGTGTTGGTCGAAGTTAACAGCGAAACCGACTTTGTCGCCAAGGATGAATCCTTCAAGAGCTTTTGTGACCAGGTCGCGCAAGCGGCGCTGGGGACGGATGATGACAGCGTCGATAAGCTGCTGGCGCAACCCATCGATGCTGAGCAAAGCGTTGAACAAGCCCGTCAGGCATTGATCGCCCGGATCGGCGAAAACGTTCAGGTCCGGCGTATGGCGCGCCAGTCCAAAACCGGTAAAACCGTCAATGCCTACATTCATGGCGGACGAATCGGCGTCATTGTCGCTCTGCAAGGTGGCGATGAGGAACTGGCTTACGACATCGCCATGCATACCGCCGCATTCGCACCTGCCTATATCAGCGCCGATGATGTTCCAGCCGAGATTATTGCCAAGGAAAAAGACATTCTGAGCGCCCAGGTCGCCGATTCCGGCAAGCCGCCTGAAATCGTTGAAAAAATGGTCAGCGGCCGGCTGCGTAAACACCTGGAAGAAATCACTCTGAATGGCCAGCCGTTTGTCAAAGATAACGATATTTCCGTGGGCAAACTGCTGCAGCAGAAAGACGCCCAGGTGAAAAGTTTTGTGCGGCTGGCAGTCGGTGAAGGCATCGAAAAAGAAGCGAGCGACTTTGCTGCTGAAGTGATGCAGCAGGTCAAAGGCAATTAAGCCTTTACGCCCTTGACTGCCATGTCCATCGCACCGGCCTATCAACGCATCCTGGTCAAGCTCAGCGGCGAAGCGCTGCTGGGCGACGAGGACTACGGTATCGATCCTAATGTTATTCAGCGTCTGGCAGCCGAAATCAAGGCCGTGCACGAGGCTGGCGTTGAAGTCGGCATTGTTATTGGCGGTGGTAATATTTTTCGCGGAGCGGGACTGGCAGCGTCCGGGATCGATCGTATTACCGGCGACCACATGGGCATGCTGGCTACAGTCATTAACAGCCTGGCACTTCAGGATGCACTGGAGAGTTGTGGCGTAACCACCCGGGTGATGTCGGCCGTGTCGGTGCGTGACGTTTGTGAGGACTATATTCGCCGACGCGCGGTCCGCCACCTGGAGAAAAAACGGGTGGTGATTTTTGCCGCCGGCATCGGTAACCCGTTTTTCACCACCGATTCGGCCGCCAGCCTGCGCGCCATCGAGATCGGCGCTGATCTGATGATCAAAGCCACCAAAGTGGATGGCATCTACACCGGTGACCCGGTCACCAGCCCCGATGCCACTCGTTTTGACCACATCACCTACGACGAGGTGATCGCCCGCAAGCTGGAAGTTATGGACACCAATGCCGTAGTGCTGTGCCGTGATCAGTCCATGCCCATCCGTATTTTTAATATGTTCAAACCAGAAGCATTGGTACGGCTCGTCAGCGGCGACAATATCGGCACACTGGTCAGTAATTGAACACTCCGGCAGCCGCTTTAGCCCACCATCCCGTCCGGGCGCTGACGTCTGCTAAAATGCCGGGCAACGAAAGACGCAGGTTAAGCCATGTTGAATGATATTTATAAAGACGCCAATGTCCGGATGGACAAATCACTGGAGTCCTTGCGCCACGAATTATCCAAAATCCGCACCGGCCGGGCTCATCCCAGCCTGCTGGAACACATCACGTTGGATTACTATGGCAGTGAAGTGCCGCTGAATCAGGCGGCTAATCTGAGCGTTGAAGACGCCCGCACCCTGGGGGTCACCCCATTTGATAAAAGCATGGTGCAGGCCATCGAAAAGGCCATTCTGACATCGGACCTGGGCTTAAACCCTGTCACCGCCGGCGTTACCATCCGGGTACCGCTGCCCCCACTGACCGAAGAGCGGCGTCGCGACCTCACCAAGGTAGTCAATGCAGAGGGTGAAAATGCCAAGATAGCCATCCGCAACATTCGCCGCGACGCTATCCAGACCAGCAAAGAGCTGCTCAAGGACAAAGACATTACCGAAGATGATGCACATCGTGCCGAGCAGCATATCCAGGAACTGACCGATAAACACATCAATGTGGTTGACGAAACCGTCAAGGTTAAAGAACAGGAACTGATGGAGATTTAAGCCCGTCTTAAATCAACCGATCCAACATTCTGCGCTATGGCCAGTTCAGCGATAAAACCACAACATATCGCGATCATTATGGATGGCAATGGCCGTTGGGCAGCCCGCCGCGGATTGCCCCGGACCGCAGGTCATCAGGCCGGACAGAAGGCTCTGCGGCGCACCATCGAAGCTGTTCACCAGCAGCATATTCAATACCTTACCGTGTTCGCATTCAGCAGCGAGAACTGGCAGCGTCCAGCTGGCGAAGTCAACAAGCTGATGGACCTGCTTAAAAAAGGCCTGCAGAAGCATATTCCGGAGTTACATAAGAATAATGTGCGGGTGCGCTTCATTGGCCGCCGTGATCAGTTCAGCGGCAGTTTGTGCAAATTACTCAGTAATGCCGAGCAACTGACCGCTGCCAATCAGGCGCTGAACTTTAACGTGGCACTCGATTATGGCGGCCAGTGGGACATCTGCCAGGCGGTGGAGCAATTGCGCCACCACCCGCAGCCGATAACACCGCAGTTACTGCAACAGCATTTATGTCTGAGTGACCAGCCGCTGCCTGACCTGCTGATACGCACCGGCGGTGAGCAGCGCATGAGCAATTTTCTATTATGGCAACTGGCTTATGCCGAGCTGATTTTCAGCGCTACGCTGTGGCCCGACTTTGACAGCACGGATATCACCGCGGCCGTGCAGGAGTTTGCGCGGCGTGAGCGGCGCTTTGGGACGGTCAATGAACAGGTTGCTGCCAGCATCCAGGTTGCCAGTGCTTAAAACCCGAATCATTCTGGCCGTGAGTGGTGGTTTACCACTGCTGGCCTGTTTATTTCTGCTGCCGCCACTGGGCTGGCAAGTGCTTGTTTTACTGGTGCTGTTGGTCACGGCCTGGGAATTATTACGCCTGGCAGGTGTGAGTTTCGCGCACCCCGGCACCTGGTGGCTGGCACTGGGGCCGGTTGCGTTATTACTGACCGGCGCGCTGCTGAGTCCGCCCGCCCTGCAGTGGTGGTGCATTCAGCTAGCCTGTATAGCCTGGTTACCGGCGCTGCTGTGGCTGACCCGGCCAGGTTTTGCCACCGCCTTACAAGGGCCGGCGCGGGTGCTCAAAATCATGTTGGCATTACTGTACATATTGCCGGCCCTGCTGGTACTGACAAGGCTGCAGCAGGCCAGCGCATGGCTGGTGCTGGCGTTTTTTACCCTGATCTGGTCAGCGGATGTATTTGCCTATTTCACCGGCAAAGCGATCGGTGGCCCCAAACTGGCGCCTGCAATCAGTCCGGGTAAGACGATCGCCGGGCTGATAGGCGGCATGGCAGGTGGCTTGCTGGCCATGCTGATCTGGTTATATCTGGCCCGCACCACGCCATTTATGCCAGCCACCGCACCAATCATTATCCTGCTGGTCTCAGCGGTGTTAATCCTTATCTCGGTCGGCGGCGATCTGCTCGCCAGCCTGTTGAAAAGACATGCCGGGCGCAAGGACAGCAGTCAACTGCTGCCGGGCCACGGTGGCCTGCTGGACCGTCTCGACAGCCTGCTGGCGTCAGCGCCGTTTTTTGCGGTCTTTGTACACTATCTCGGGCTGGTCTGAAGACCACTGGATAAGACCGCAAGGTAGTTGAGCGATGACATTAACTAATAGGACATTAACATTACGATAGGTAAAGTGTCGGCATCCGTGCTAGCAATGCAAATATCAAATACCAAACTTAAGCATTGGCAAACACCTGATAACCGACCGGCATCGAAACTGGTACTGCATAATCCATGATTAATTTTCTAACACACGCCTGGTGGCTCATTCTGGTCCTGGGGATACTGGTCACCTTCCATGAATATGGCCATTTCTGGGTCGCCCGGCGCATGGGCGTCAAAGTATTGCGTTTCTCAGTGGGTTTCGGCAAGCCGCTGTTGCTGCGGCGCGGCCCGGATGGCACCGAATACGTGCTGGCTGCGATTCCCCTGGGCGGCTACGTCAAAATGCTGGATGAGCGGGAGGCCCCGGTTGCCCGCAACGAACTGGATCAAGCCTTTAATCGCAAATCACTGGCGGCGCGTACCGCCATTGTAGCGGCCGGCCCGATCTTCAATCTGATCCTCGCCGTGTTTGCCTTCTGGGTGATGTTTCTGGTCGGTGTAGAGGAGCCGAAAACCATTCTGAGCAATCCTACCAGCCTGGCGGCGGCAGCCGGCTTCGAGCAAGGCGAGCAAATCGTCGCGATCAATGACCGGTCGGTGGAAAACTGGACCCACGTAATGCTGGCAATGATCGGACCCGCACTGGATGGCGGCAGCGTAAGCATTGCAGTGACCAATGACATAGGTGAAACACAGCGCCGGTCGTTAAATTTTGCCGACCTGAATGAGCCGATAGATGAGCAGCGTCTGCTGTCGCAGGTCGGCTTGAATCCCTGGCAACCGATTTTTACCTACCGCAACGAACTGGGCGAAGTCAGCCCCGAGCTGCCCGCTGCTCAGGCCGGCCTGCAAAGCGGCGACCGGATTATCCAGGTCGGTCAGCAAGCGGTCAGTAACTGGACCGATATTGTCCGGGCACTCAATGTCCAGGCCGAACCCGGCCAACCATTGCGGTTAACCTACCAACGCGGCGCTGAAACCCGCAGCCTGACTCTGACCCCGATCAGCATCACGGATGCCAATGGCCGACAGCAGACGCGCATCGGCATAGCGCCGGTCGAACTCAGCGAACAGGAATACGCCGTTCAGGTGGAGCAGTTGCGGGCCGAACAACAACGCAACACTTTTATCTGGCGGCATGGACCTGTCACGGCCGTGGCTGCATCAGTCCGGGAGATGTGGCAGTTTACGACCGCTACCATGGGCATGCTGGGCCGGATGGTCACCGGCAAGGCCTCACTGGATAATTTATCCGGGCCGATCACCATCGCCAGCCTGGCCAAACGGTCTGCCGAGCTTGGCTTGTCTACTTTTTTACGCTTGCTGGCGCTGATCAGTCTATCGCTGGCGATCCTGAACCTGTTGCCGATTCCGATGCTGGATGGTGGCCATTTGCTGTATTACCTTATAGAGTGGCTGACTGGAAAACCGGTCTCTGAAAGAATCCAGCTGGCTGGCCAGGGCATCGGCATGCTCATGCTGGTTTGCCTGATGGGCCTGGCTTTCTATAATGACATCGCCCGTCTGGTGTCCTGAGCGCCTGAATTCTTATACTGGAAAATAATTAATGACTGTTAACCGTTTGTTGCTGCCATTTGTTTTGCTGGTAATGCTGGCTGTTACCCATCCACTCTGCGCGCAGTTAGCGGATACCTTTGTGGTGGAAGATATCCGCATTGTTGGTCTGCAGCGTATCGCCGAAGGTACAGTATTTACTTTCCTGCCGTTTGAAGCTGGCGAACAGCTGAATGCATCGCTTACCCGGCGTTCGATCCGGGAACTGTTCCGCAGCGGATTTTTTCAGGATGTTCATTTCGGCCGGGAAGGCAATATTCTGGTGATCAGCGTTAAGGAACGGCCTGCCATCTCCAGTCTCCGCTTTAATGGCAACGATGCGATTGAAACCGAAGACCTGGAAACCGCGCTGGCCAGTATCGGGCTGGCGGAAGGGGAAACTTTTAACCCGGTCGATCTGGACCGCGTTCAGCAGGAACTGGTGCGGCAATACTATAACCAGGGCAAATATGCGGTGGACGTCAATCCCCAGGTGACCAATCTGTCGCGTAACCGGGTCAGCATCACGATCAACATCAACGAAGGCAAAACCGCCAAAATCAAACACATTAACGTGGTCGGCAACACGGTCTTCGATGATGACGAATTGCGTGAGGCGTTTGAGTCAACCACCACCAACCTGCTGTCCTGGCTGCGCAACGACGACCAGTATTCCCAGGAAAAACTCAGTGGCGACCTGGAAACCCTGCGCTCATTTTATCAGGACCGCGGTTACGTGGACTTCAGTATTGAATCCACCCAGGTTTCCATCAGCCCCGACAAGCGCGCGGTATTTATCACCGCCAATGTCCGGGAAGGTGATGTTTACACCCTCAGTGACGTGCAGTTAACCGGTGACCTGATCATCGATGAATCCACGCTGCGGCGACTGGTGCTGACGCAGTCAGGCGCCATTTTCTCGCGCGGCCAGATGGAGCGCAGCATCGACAACATGACCGCTCTGCTTTCCAATATCGGCTACGCTTTCGCCAATATCAATCCGGTCCCGACCGTCAACCGTGAAGATCGCACTGTCAGCCTGACCTATGTGGTGGAACCCGGCAAACGGGTGTACGTCCGCCGCATCGCATTTCAGGGCAACACCAAAACCAACGATGAAGTGTTGCGCCGGGAAATGCGCCAGTTTGAAGGCGCCTGGTTCTCGCAGGCCGCGGTGGATCGGTCGCGGATTCGCTTGCAGCGGCTGGGCTATTTTGAAGATGTTAATATCGAAACCCCGCAGGTACCCGGTTCTGATGATCAGGTTGATGTGGTGGTCAGCGTGACTGAACGCCCTTCCGGCAGCTTTTCCGTGGGACTGGGTTTCTCTCAGGTACAGGGTCTAATTGCCACCCTTGCGCTGCAGCAGGATAACTTTCTGGGCAGCGGCAAAAGTGTCGGCCTGCAGATCTCGCGCAGTAATATTCTGACCCAGCTGGGTGTCACTTATAACAACCCCTACTGGCTGGATTCCGGCGTCAGCCGCGGATTCTCATTCAATTACAGTGAATTTAATCCTGGTGACGCGAATATCTCGATTTTCTCCACCACCCAGCTGTCCGGGGGCGTGAACTTCGGGTTTCCACTGACGGAAGTGGATTTTATCAGCGGCGGGCTTTCCTACAGCACCACTGATGTCAATATCGGCCTGCCGGTACTCGAGCAGTTTGATATGAACGGCGACTGTATCGCGGATATCAATAACAACGGCATTTGCGGTGAGGCGCTGCTGTTCGCCACCCGGCCACTGGCGGCTTCACTGGACGAGAATGGCGACACCGTACTGTCTGACTCCGAACGTGAAATCAACACCTACCAGGCGCTGGTCGGCTGGAGCCGTGATACCTCCAACAGTTTCCTGTTTCCGACCCGCGGCTCGCGCCAGAACTTTACCGCCGAGGTGACCGGACCGGGCAGTACACGCGACTTCTATAAGCTGTTTTATCGCTATGCGAAATTCTGGCCTATCTGGGATGCCGCGGTGTTATCGATACGCGGCAACATCGGCTATGGGGACAGCTTCGATAACTTTGACGAGACTCGCCAGGTAGAAGAAATAACCCTGGAAGAGCTGGCGGCTACTCAGCCGATCAGTAATTTCTGCAACCCCAACGACATTATCACGCTGGATTCCGGGCTACCATTTTATGAACACTTTTTTGCCGGCGGGGTGCGCGATATCCGTGGTTATGATGACAACACCCTGGGCCCCAAAGACCCCACCTGTCGAGCTGTTGGTGGCGACTTCAAGGTCTCCGGCGGCATTGAGCTGGGTGTCCCGGTACCGTTTGGCGGCGGCGGCTCCAAAATCGCCCTGTTTATGGATGTGGGCAACGTCTATCGAGACATCAAAAGTTATGAGTCCAGCGAACTACGTGGCTCGGTAGGCTTGTCACTAACCTGGCAGGCTCCGGTCGGCCCGGTGGTGATCAGCTACGCTTTTCCGGTTAAAGACGAGTTCGGTGATATCACCGAAGCGTTGCAGTTCTCGTTCGGGACAGTATTTTAGGTAATCTGCGCGGCAGAATACCGACAGCGGCCATGACCGACTTATCCCGAGGTTACCCAGGCAAACGGCCATGATGTCATCAGGCATAACAACGTGCTGGCTGATGACCCGCCTGCTGGTCTGGCTGCTGTTGCTGACCGCTACCGCTCAGGCCCAGAACGGCCTTGCCAGAATCGGTTATGTCGATATGAAACAATTGCTCGACAATGCGCCCCAGATTACTCTCAGCCGCGAATCCATAGACCGCGAATTTCGACCCCAGAACGATAATATCGCCACTGATGAAGAGCGTCTGCAGCAATTGCGCGAGCAACTGCAATCGCCGGCCGCCGACCGGTCCAGGCTGGAAAATCGGATTCGCAATCTGGAACTGTCCATCAACCGGCGCCGTGAAGACCTGCGCCAGCAGATTCTGTTCCGCCGCAACGAAGCGATCCAGGAACTGGAAGATGATATCAATCAGGCGGTGGCCTCGGTCGCCCGCAGCCGCAATTATGATCTGATCATTTCCAGCCCGGTTATTTACGCCAACGATAGCGTTGATCTGACCCTGGCAGTGCTGGCCTATCTACAACAGCAAGCTGCCGCGGACGGCGATTAAACCCGCGGTATGCTCCCACAATCCACCTGGACACTGCAGCAGATCGCTGAGCGGCTGAAGCTGGTGATGCATGGCGATGGCCAGCACCGTATCAGTGGGATTGCTACGCTCAGCGACGCCGACAGTCAGCAGGTAGCGTTCCTGGCCAATCCGACCTACCGCAAACAATTGGCCGATACCCGGGCCGGCGCTGTGATTCTCAGTGAGCGGGATGCCTCAGATTACCCCGGCAATTGCCTGATCAGTTCCCAGCCGTATGTCAGTTATGCGCAGCTGGCTGAATGGTTTGTGCCGGACCCGGCGCCGGCGGATATTCATCCCAGTGCGGTGATTGATGCCCAGGCCACGCTGGGGAATAACGTGGCGGTGGGTGCCAACAGCGTGATCGGCCCTGGCTGCCGGCTGGCTGACAACGTCCGGATCGGACCAGGCTGTATCCTGGAATCAGACTGTCAGGTGGAACGCGACAGTGTGATCATGGCGAGGGTCTGGATCGGTCCCAATACCCGGCTTGGCAAGCGCGTAAGGGTGCATCCGGGCGCAGTGCTGGGCAGTGATGGTTTTGGTCTGGCCTGGAATCAGGATCACTGGAAAAAAGTGCCCCAGCTGGGCGGCCTGTTGATCGGTGACGATTGCGAGATCGGCGCCAACACCACCATTGATCGTGGCAGCATCGGCGACACCGTGCTGGCCGAGGATGTGCGCCTGGATAATCAGATTCAGATTGCCCACAATGTTCAGATCGGCGCGCATACGGCTATCGCCGCCTGCACCGGCATCGCCGGCAGCACCAGTATCGGCGAGCATTGCCTGATCGGTGGCGCCTGCGGCATCGGCGGGCATCTGCAGATTGGCGATCGAATCACCCTGACCGGCATGAGCATGGTGACGCACTCTTTGCAGGCCCCCGGCAGTTACGGCTCCGCGATTCCCGCGGCGCCGCAAAAAATATGGCATCGAAACATCGCAAGGCTGCGACAATTGGATAAACTATGGCGCAGGCTGAAGGAACTGAAAAAAAATGACTGATACAGATTTCACCTTTGATCCGGACTCCGGTTTTGGTCACGAGCGGATCCACGAGCTGATGCCGCACCGTTTTCCATTCATGCTGGTGGACAAGATCATCGGCTACCGTACCCAACCCGATAAACGTATCCGCGGACTCAAGAATGTCACCATTAATGAGCCTTTTTTCCCGGGGCATTTCCCCAACCATCCGGTCATGCCGGGAGTACTGATTGTCGAAGCGATGGCACAGACGGCAGGTATTCTGACCCAGCTGGCGGAAAGCGATATCGGACATGGGCGCCATCAGTTTTATCTGGCCAAGGTTGATAAGGCCAAGTTTCTGCAGATCGTAGTCCCCGGTGACCAGCTGGTGATGGATGTGCTGCAGGTCCGCACTATCCGCGGTATGGGTATCTACCGGGCTGAAGCGCGCTGCGCCGGCAAGCTGGTGGCCAGCGCCGAAATGATGTGCGCGGCGCGCGTGCGCTGAATCAACCAAGGGACCTGAGCAACCCATGATCCACCCCACTGCACTGGTCGACAGCCAGGCGCAGCTAGCCGACGATGTAGAGGTTGGTCCTTATACAGTTATCGGTCCTGAAGTCAGTATCGATAGCGGCAGCTGGATCGGCCCGCACTGCGTGCTGACCGGACGCACCAGGATCGGCAAAAACAATCGCATTTTTCAGTTTAATTCGCTTGGCGATGAACCCCAGGATATAAAATATCAGGGCGAAGACACCGAGTTGATCATCGGTGACCATAACACCATTCGCGAATTCTGCACCTTCAATCGCGGCACTGCCCAGGCCGGTGGCAATACCCGCATCGGCGATCACAACTGGATTATGGCCTACGTGCATCTGGCGCATGACTGCCAGGTCGGTCATCACACCATTTTTGCCAATAATGCCTCACTGGCAGGGCATGTCACGGTTGATGACTGGGCTATTCTGGGGGGCTTTTCCATTGTGCATCAATTCTGCACCATCGGCGCGCACAGTTTTCTGTCGTTCGGCAGCCAGGTCAATCAAAGCGTGCCCCCCTATGTACTGGTCGCCGGCGAGAAGGCCAGCGCACGCGGTATTAACAGCGAAGGTTTGAAAAGGCGCGGCTTCTCCCCGGATACCATGCGCAGCCTGCGGCGTGCCTATAAATTGATGTTCCGTTCCGGACTGTCCTGGGACGATACCTGCGCGGAACTGGAAAAGATGGCGCCCGGTAATGACCAGATTCAGGATTTACTCGACTTTCTGGCGCGGACCCAGCGCAGCTATTTGCGTTGAACCAGGCTGGCTTTGCTGAGGTGAGCAAGTCGATAGCCATTATTGCCGGTGAAGCCTCCGGCGACCTGCTCGGCGCTGATCTGCTGCAACAGCTTCAGCACAGTTATCCTGATCTGCGCGTGGCCGGCATCGGCGGACCGAAGCTGCGCGCGGCCGGTTGCGAGTGCTGGTGGGATTACAGCCAGTTGGCGGTGTTCGGACTGGTGGAAGTGCTACGTCATCTGCCGCGCCTGTTGCGGTTGCGCCGGCGGCTTTATCAGCGCCTGCTCGAATGGCAGCCGCAGCTGGTGATCACCATTGATGCGCCCGACTTTAATCTGCCCCTGGCAGCCAGACTCAAGCAGCATGGAATTCCAGTCATTCACTACGTCTGCCCATCCATCTGGGCCTGGCGCCAGAACCGCGTGCACACCCTGGCCCGGTCAGTGCAGCACGTGCTGTGTCTATTGCCTTTTGAGCGCGACTTTCTGCTCCGGCATCAGGTGCCGGCCACCTTCGTCGGTCATCCTAGCGCCGATCAGATGCAGCCTGAACCGGCTGCCGGGCAACAGCTGCGCGAACAGCATGGCATTGCTGCCGGACAGCCGGTTATCGCACTGCTGCCCGGCAGCCGGGACAGTGAAATACAACGGCTGCTGCCGGCGTTTCTGCAAACCATCCCGCTGCTTAAACAACCGGTGACCATTGTCAGTGCGCTGGTCAAAGATGAACATCGTCTGCAACTGCGGGAATGGCACCGGCGGTATGCTGCCGACACCGAACTGGTACTACTGACACAAGCGCACGCTGTCCTGCAGATGGCGGACGCCGCGCTGCTGGCTTCCGGCACGATCACCCTGGAAGCGATGCTGTGTGGCTGCCCGATGGTAGTTGCCTATCGGCTGAACAATCTGAGCTGGCAAATCCTGAAGCAATTCAAGCTGTATAAGGCGGAGCATGTGTCTTTACCCAATCTGCTGGCAGGACGCGCCCTGGTGCCGGAAATTCTGCAGGATCAGGTCCAGCCGGACCGACTCGCCGCTGAACTACAGTGCCTGCTGGAGAGCGACCAGTCCGCGCTGCGCGCGGATTTTGACCGACTGGCGAAGCCGCTGCGGCGCAATGCCGGACGCCAGGCGGCACAGGTAGCGGCAGGTTTTTTATGAGCGTGCACGCAGGTGTTGACGAGGCCGGACGCGGTGCGCTGGCCGGACCGGTGGTGGTGGCAGCGGTTGTGCTGGATGATCAGCAAACTGTGACCGGTCTGGCCGATTCGAAGATTCTCAGCGCCCGCCGGCGCGAGCAGTTAGCCGACAGCATTATCAGCCACGCCCGTGCCTGGCAGATCGTAACCATCACCGCCGGTAAAATTGATCAGATCAATATCCTGCAGGCCAGCCTGCTGGGTATGCAGCGGGCGGTGGCCCGGCTAAAGCTGCGTCCGGATCTGATCCTGGTGGACGGCAACCGGGCGCCCGATTTTGGCATTCCTGCCCGCGCCATTATCAAAGGCGATGCCACCGAACCCGCCATCAGCGCCGCTTCTATTCTGGCCAAAGTGCATCGTGATCGCTTGATGGTTCGCTTGGAACAGCGCTATCCCGGCTATGGGTTTGATCGCCACAAAGGCTATCCGACCCTGGCCCACCGGCAGGTGTTGAGCCGGCTGGGGCCCTGCCCGGCGCATCGGCGCAGCTATGCGCCGGTGGCACAGGCGTGCCTGGCATTTCCGGCCGATGAGTAGCTCAGTAGTATTGATAGCCTGATCAGCTGACAGTGGTGGCAAATCCTTGACCACTGTTATCCGAACCCTTCACCGCCACCTGAGTCTTTCGCTGTCATCTCGAACGCAGTGATAGATGCTGGCCGGATAACTGCTGCTTCCAGCCTTAAATTGCTCTTGCCACAACTGCTGCCCTAACTGTTGTCGGCTTACGGCTGAAGCCTAAGCCGAGCTGCTTCAGTTTTAGTCGTGATGTGGTGTTTTAACAATCCGCATGCAGGTAGTCGCATTCAGAACTATGCTACTTCTTCAAACCGATTCCGCGAGCGATTCTTGCGCACTTCGTCTGGATTCCAGATTCGGCCATTCATGGCGATATACACACCCGGTGGTTTGCTTTGCACCGCGCCCAGCGCACAACCAATGTTAAACACTGCGTCCGAACCCACAAACCGAGCCGGATTAAGCGCACCGGTCAATACCATGGTACGCTCAGGCAAATCCTGTATCGCATGCGCGGTTTCCACCATGGTGTCGGTGCCGTGGGTGATCAGTACATACTGTTGGTGATGACTTTCAATCGTGGCGCGAATCAGCTGCCGGTCGGCATCGGTGATTTCCAGGCTGTCCTTGCGTAACAGCGGGATAACCTGCCAGCGGAAAGCCGCCGAAAAAGTCTCCAGCACCCGGCCGATTTCCGGCTCGCCGACCTGATAGTCGCTCTTGGCATCGAAATAGGTTTTATCGATGGTGCCACCGGTGGTGATGATCAGTAATTCTTGCATGGCTTACCTGTTTACTCCGTCGCGTTCTGATTTTTCAAGCGCCGGCGCACTTCCCAGCCGTGTCTGATAATGGGCAGCAGATAAGCGGTGCACAGGCTCAGCTGAATGGCTGCCATCCAGCGTTCAGCTGGATTGGCCCATAACTCGGTGACACCGACAATCACATATAACAGCACCATGAAACCACCCACTGCCCGGCCCGCCGGGCGGCGCTTCCAGACCGGCCAGAAAACCACCAGCAATGGCAACATCCACAGCAAGCCGATCAAACCTCGCTGCACCAATACACTGTGCCACAGCGGCTGCCAGGCGATCAGACCCAGATAAGCCCAGCGCATCAGGCCAGTTTCCCGGCCAGCTCGGCCACCCGTTTGCCCAACGCCCGGCACAGCTCCGCTTCAATGCCATCGATATCCCGGTCACTGTTGCTGCCGGCCCAGTGACTGGGTCCGTAAGGCGTCCCGCCGGCGGTGGTCCGGTTAAGCCCTGCTTCACTGTAAGGCACGCCAACCAGCAGCATACCGTGGTGCAGTAAAGGCAGCATCATACTTAATAAGGTGCTTTCCTGCCCACCGTGCAGACTGGCCGTAGAGGTAAACACGCCGGCCGGCTTACCCGTCAGGGTGCCGGAAAACCATTCACTGCCGGTGCCATCCAGAAAATACTTTAGCGCCGCGGCCATATTACCGAACCGGGTCGGACTGCCCAGAATCAATCCAGAGCAGTTTTTCAGATCATCCTGGCTGACAAACGGCGGCCCGCTTGGCGGCACTGCCCCCGGGTCTTCGGGCCGGCCCGAGGAAACCGCCGGGACCGTCCGCACCACCGCCTCAACACCTTCCACCTGGCCTGCGCCACGCGCAATCTGGCGCGCCATGGCCGCGGTATTACCGTGCAGACTGTAATAAACGATCAGAATTTTCATTGCTCATCAAACAGCTGCATGACCTTTTCAGGCGGACGCCCGATCACCGCGCGGTCATCACGCACCACGATCGGCCGTTGCAGTAACTGCGGATTATCCGCCAGAATCCGGAACAGCCCGTCTTCATCCAGGGCCGGATTATCCAGCCCCAGCGACTTATACAGCTCTTCTCCGCTGCGCATCATGCCACGGGCATCGGTATCCAACAGCGCTGCCAGTCGCTTTAACTCAGCAAAATCGGGCGGCTGTTCAAGATACGTGATGGTCTCAAGTTCGATATCATGGGCACGCAGCATTTCCATGCTGGCGCGGGATTTGGAACAACGTGGATTATGATAAATGGTGAATGCGGGCTTGGCGTTCATAAGGAGGTGGTTTTTGAGTAGTACTCAACACAGTGAACAGCGTGACAGTATAGCCGACACCAGTTTGCGGTGGTGGCGAAATCGGCGCTTGCTGGGCGATTTTTGGCTGCACCTCTGGCAGCAACTAAAGGACGCGGACGCTTTTCAGGCGGCCGGCTCGCTGTGCTTCACCAGTCTGCTGGCGCTGGTACCGCTGCTGGCGGTGGTACTGGGCGTGCTGACCTGGCTGCCGATCGGCGATAATCTGGCCCAGCAGTTACAGGACTTCGTGTTTGCCAATTTTGTGCCCGCTGCCGGTCAGACCGTACAGACTTATGTCCAGCAGTTTGTCGGCAATTCATCTACCCTGACCGGCGCTGGTGCTTTTTTTCTGATTATCACCTCGCTGTTGCTGATGAACACCATCGAGCAGTCGCTTAACCGAATCTGGCAAGTGCGTGCGCCGCGCAGTATCGCCAGCCGCATAATGATGTATTGGGCGGTACTGACCATGGGACCGGTAATGATCGGCGGCAGTGTGGCCCTGACATCGTATATTACCGCGCTGGCATTTGACGATGCCGGTCACGCACTGCTGCGAATCGCGCCCTTTCTGGTCGCGGTGCTGGGTTTTTCACTGCTGTACCTGGTAGCCCCCAACCGCCGGGTGCGGGCCAGACATGCGTTTACCGGTGGTTTTTTAGCGGCGGTGTGTTTTGAAATCGCCAAGGCCTGTTTTGTCTGGTACGTGACCACTTTCCCGACCTACACCAGATTATATGGCGCACTGGCGACTTTCCCCATTTTTCTGGTCTGGGTATACGTTACCTGGATCATCACATTACTGGGCGCTACCTTTACCGCTGCAATGACCACTTTTCATTTTCGTAAGGCTGAGTGGCACTGGGAGCAGCGTATGGAGTTTGCTCTGCTGCTGCGGCTGCTGCGGCATTTTTGGATCGCCCAGAAAGATGGTCACGGGATGGGCAGTGATCAGTTGCTGGAGCTGGAACCAGCCATGTCCGACGTGCAGTTACAGCATCTGCTGCAATATCTGAACGATGCCCAGCTGATCACGCGTAATGAAGCAAGCGACTGGATCTTAGCGACTGACCTGAATGAACTCAGCATGGCTGATCTATATTGCTCCGGACCTTATATACTGCCCCTGATAGAACGTGATCAACTGCCGGATGAACAACCGACGGATCATAACCTGCGGCAGTTACTGGCTGAACTGGCTGACTCCGCCGGTGAAAACTTGAACAAACCGGTTAAAAGCTATCTAAGCCAAAGGCTTGACTGACATTTCCACAGGAACCACTATGCGACCACTACTGCCCCTGCTGTTACTGCTGACTTCCGCCTGTTCCGCCGGCGACAGCCACACCGCAGCCGATCCAGTTGCCGCCATTGATTTCAGTTTACCGGCGTTGGATGGCAGCAGTGTCAATCTGTCAGATTACCGCAGCCAATGGGTGGTCGTTAACTACTGGGCCACCTGGTGTGCGCCCTGTCGCAAGGAAATCCCCGACCTGTCCAGCCTGCATGATGAACGGGACGATGTGACCGTACTGGGGCTGGCCTATGAAGATGCCGAGCCACAGAGTTTTCTGGATTTTTTGCAGGATTATCCGGCCACTTATCCCATTTTGATCACCGATACCTATAACCCGCCCGAAGCCCTCGGCCCGCCCATGGCACTGCCCACCACTTTTCTGGTCAACCCCCAGGGTGAAATCGTGGAACGTTTTCTGGGACCGGTAACGCGCGAGAAGATTGAAGAGGCGATTACCACCCACCTGTAGACCAAAACCCACAAACCAGCACGGGGTGGATCATAGCCACCACCCGCAATTGGATTCATGCAAGATCACGGCTTTGTTTTGGATGGTGTTATGCACTGCGTTGATTACTCCCTACGCTATAGTTATCAACAAAGTAGTTGCCATTCCGACCGAGCGCAGCGACGAGGAATCTTTTCATCTTATTCGTGCAGCTCAATGGATTCGCTGGAGTTGGTGAATTAGGTCATCCGCAGCCACAAACCTTCAAGCTAAGGTAGGGTGGGTTATAACCCACCACCCGCAACTGGATTCACGGAAGATCACGGCTTTGCTTTGGATGGTGTAATGCACTGCTTTTATTACACCCTACCCGCTTCCGAAATCAGGGAGGCAAGCATCGCGGGCTGGTAATTCCGCAGTCAAGTGTTTATCACTCAATTTGGTCGCCCGCAAGCGGGCTCTTACAACTAAGTCGTGAATATTGTAAGAGCCCGCTTGCGGGCGGCCATAGCCACATCACTACCCGTCTGACGTCATCATCCCAATACCCTTTATCGGTTCAGAAGTGACTCTGCCTCCCGAAAATATTGCTCTCTATCGCCCGACCTCCAATCGCAAGCCTCGCTGAACAAAGCGATCGAAATTTCATTCAGCATATTTTCTAGTTTAGCCAGCTCTGCTTCAACCTCAGCTAGATTAAGCTTATTTGCAGCATAAAATGCTTCGCTCTGCCCGTCAGGAGTATTATGCGCAACCAAATCGTGGCGCAAATGCTTAAGCTTGGATAAGGGATCATCTGTAGCATTCGACAGTTCAAAAATAATCTTATCGATGACGCGCTTAACGGTTCTGTCCTCTATTTTGTAGCGGCGGATTTTGTTGATCAGACTGGGTATTGAATAAGTATTTTTAGTGCTATCAACGATGGTGCCTATAGCAGCAGATAGCGCATCAAAAAGCCCTATATATATGTAATTAAGAGCAAGCTTATGGTTTTCCAATGTTTCAGGACGAGCTTGTGCGCCAGACTGCAATCCTTTCAGCACATATAAAAAACCCGATGCCTTGAATATTCTCTCGCCAATGATGCGAATTGCTTCTTTGATATTTTTCGTTTGATCTTCATTCATTCAAATAACCAAACAGTCAAAACAAAAACACCGCGACCGCATGCAAAATCAAACCGATCAGACCACCCACCAGGGTGCCGTTAATCCGAATATATTGCAGATCAGGTCCAATCTGCAGCTCAATGCGGTGTGAGGTCTCCTGGGCATCCCAGGCGGCGACGGTGTCGCTGATAAGTTGACTGACTTCGTCACGATGGGCGCTGATGATTTCCACCATTGCGTCACTGAACCACTGATCCAAGCGCGCCAGCAGGGCTTCATCCTCAGCCAGAGCGTCGGCCAGATGCACCAGCCAGTCCTGAATTTCGTGCTGCCAGGCACTGTCATCGGCAGCAGCCTGCTGGGCAACCTCTAATCCCAGGCGGTTCCAGATAGCCACCAGATAATCCTGCAATACCGGTTGGCTGGACATGCCTTCCCACCACTGCAGCAGATCCTGGTGATGTTTGCCATGCTCCAGCTCACGCGCCAGCCGATAGAGCTGAATATTAAAGGCTCGGCGCAAACTGTGCCTTTCGTTGGTCGCCATCATCAGCAATAACGTTTCTACCCGGGCCAGCATTTGCTTGGCGATGGTGTCATCCACAAAGCCCGGCATCCACCACGGGCTGCCTTGCTTAATGCGCTGTCGGATCATGTGCTGCTGGCGACTGAGTGCACCGGCCAGAAACTCCAGTAATACGGTCAATACCGGTTGATGACGGTCCTGCTCAATCAATGTTCTTAAGCCGCGGCCCGCCCATAAGCCCAGGCGCTCGGCGGTGACCGATTCGGAAAATAACCTTTTGAGAAACGCCTGTACCGGCGCTTCGCCGACCGCCTGCATGCCCCAGTTGAACATGTTCAGGGTATAACGCGCCAGCTCCTTACGGGTGTCGGGAAGCTGCAGCCAGCTGGCCAGACGATGGCCCGGTTGCAGCTTCCGCCAGTGCGTGGTCAGCACTTCACGAGTCAGAAAATGCTGCGCCACGAAACTCGCCAGATTCTTGCCAATATCGTCCTTACGGTGCGGTACGATCGCGGTATGCGGGATCGGTATACCGAGCGGATGCCGGAACAAAGCAGTCACCGCAAACCAATCCGCCAATGCACCCACCATGGCCGCTTCGGCAAACGCTTTCAGCCAGGGTGTCCAGGCATAGGGCAGACTCAAGGCGGTGATAAACAACACCGCCATGAATATCAGCAACAGCAACGGCACCATACGCATCCGCCGCAGGCGCCGCTCGGCCGCGGCTTCGGCAGCGAACTCGGGCAGTAACGGGGCGGGCGTTTTCAACAGGTTATCGACAACGCTTTATAGGCTGATCTTACCGCGCAGAATATCCGCGAACATTACCCAGTCACCGCGCAGACTGTAGAGCGGGTATTTGAAGGTGGCAGGCTTGTTGTGCTCAAAGAAAAAATGACCGGTCCAGGCAAAACCGTAACCCGCCACCGGCAACAGCAGCAACAGCCATAACTTACCGCTGATCAAAACCGCCAGCATGATCGCCAGCACCAGCCAGCTGCCGATAAAGTGCAGACGGCGGCAGATCAAATTCTGGTGCTCGCTCAGATAATACGGATAGAACTCCGCAAAGCTGGCAAAACGGGGGTTGTCCGCAGCATTTCCGGTCATCGGTTCGGCTCCACTGTGATTAATGCTGGGCGCCGGCTATTGCGCACGCGTCCAGGCTTTCAGTTGCGGCTGATAATGCTTTTTACGGGCCTCACATAACTGGATATCTTCCAGAGTATTGGCCAGCGCACGCGGACCGCCCTGTAAATCTTCCACTTTATCGGTGAAAAATGCTGCCACCGCCGCGCGCTGCTCGGCACTGCAAAAATCACTGGCATACTGCGAAACGCGGCCCTTGCGCCAGGCGGGGATGCGTTCGATCACCGCTTCCAGATTCTGCTGCAGCCATTGCCAGGCCTGCTGCCGGGTGGCCGGCTGACTCATCTGCGGAGCCATTAGCAGATAGGCTTCGTTGGCCCTGATATCCGGGCTGAGGGATAACTCCAGAGCGGCCAGCGCAAGCTCAGGGTCTTCAACACTGCCGAGCGCTGATAAAGCCCGTTGCCGGAAAATCGCATCATTCGATTCCAGCACCAGACTGGTGAGATGATCAAAGTAGAATTTGCCGTGATCGCGTACCGCCGTGCTCATCGCCACTTCCACCAGGTTCAGGTTAACCTGAGCGTCATTCAAGGTTGCTTCCAGAGATGGTGTACCGGTGTAGGCCATACCTATCGGACCAACCTGGCTGCGCGTTTTCGGCATCCGTAATACCAATGCCAGTTGCCTGATCAGTTTTTCCTGCAGACTGGCGGCATTGCGGTCATCCAGGCTATCCACACCCAGTTGGTCCAGACGCTGCTGATACAGCGGCGCCAGATACTTCTGCATGGCCACCTGGCTGCGGCTGTCAGCGATGGCCTCATAAATTTCCTGCAGTTCATCCAATGGGCTGGCGGCCACCTCATGGTTGGGATGATTCAGCAACGCGGGCAACTGTGTAAACAGCGTATCCATATCAAGCTGGCCGGCATGATAGGCGGCCAGATAGCTATCGCTGACTGACAGCATTTCAATATCACTGAGTTCATTGCTGGCGGACAATAAACTGCTCCAGTTCTCAGCATCCAGCGTAAACCGGTAGTAACCTGCTCCGCCGGCGTTGGGCAATATCCACTGCGGGCACTGCTCAACCGCCAGATAGACCTGGGCCCGCGGCTCGCTCAACAGGCTGCATTGGGTTCCGGTAGCGCCATCCTGCATGCCGTAGCGTACACACGCCGGAATTTGCCACTGCTGATCGGGATCGCCATCAGAACCCAATGGCAGATAGCGATTCTGGCTTAAGCTGACCTTGATTTCACTCTCCTCACCGCCCTCGCAGTCAATCTCGGCCTTGATCTGTGGTAAACCCGGCTGAGTCAAAAACGACAGGAATGCCGCAGCAGTCGAATCGGCCTGTCCGGGCGGAGACTGCGCAGAGATTGATGCGATAAAGTCATCCGCACTGGCGTTGCCCCAGCTATGTTTACGCAGATAATTCTGGATACCCTGCTGGAAGTTATCCCGGCCCAGATAACGCTCAAACATGGCCAGCACTCCACCACCTTTGCGGTAAGTAATGCTGTCAAAAGCCGAGGCGATATCATGATTGGATAAGATCGGCTGGCGAATCTGCCGGGCACTGATCAGGCTATCGACACTCATGGCACCCAGCGAGCGCTCCAACAGGGTGCGGCGGTAACCCGCATCCGGATCAATCCGGTCGAGGGCAACCGCGGCCATCCAGGTGGCAAAGGCCTCATTCAACCAGATGTCATCCCACCAGTCAGGCGTCACCAGATTGCCAAACCATTGATGCGCCAGCTCGTGCGCATGCACTGACTGATAGGCAAACCGGGTGCGCGCGGTGGAGTTCTCATCCAGCAGCAGCAACTGTTCGCGATAGGTGATCGCACCGGCATTTTCCATCGCACCGGCGGAAAAATCCGGTACCGCGATAATATCCAGCTTGGCATACGGATAAGGACTGCCGAAGTAAGCTTCCAGCGATTCCAGAATCGGCTGGGTATTTTCCAGCGCATAGGTTAATTGTTCACCTTTGCCGCGGACCGCCACGCCTCTTAGCGGCAAGGCTCTGCCGCGCACCTCGGTGGGGGGTAAATCCGGCCACTCCACCACATCAAACGGCCCCACCGCAAAAGCAACCAGATAGGTCGGCAAGGGTTTGCTGGGAGCAAATCTGACGCTCTTCCAGTCATCCGCCAATATGCTGGATGACAGCTCGGGCGTATTGGCGATGGCAACATCCGATGCTTTAACCTCCATGGTCACCGCAAACGGTGTTTTAAACCAGGGATCGTCGAAACCCGGAAAGGCCAGGCGCGCCGAGGTCGCTTCAAACTGGGTAAAGGCATAAGCTTCACCACCGTTATCGACCCGGTACAGGCCTTCCAGCGAGCGGTTAAATGGTGCTGTATAGACCAGTTCCAGAACGGCTTTACCGGCGGGAATTTCAGTCGCGGCAGACAGACGCGCCACACCGGAATCATGCACCTGCTGGTAATCCAGCTGAATCACGTCGCTGCCGGTCGGCAACAGGCTGGCCTGTTGTACCTCCAGGCCATTGCCGTGCAGCCAAAAATGCGTCTTGGCGGTGGTGAAATTCAGATCAATCCGCGTGGTGCCGGAAAAAGACTCGCTGGCAGGATCAATTCTGAGCAACAGGTTGTAGCGCTCGGGCAGCACATCCCGGGGCAGTTGGCCGGTCGGAATATCCTGTTCACCGTCGGGCTCGGCGGACACGCTCTGCTGCTGAACGGAGCCCACCTCATCGGACGCATCTCCATCGGAGTCCGTGACCGGCTGTTCATCAGCCTGGCAAGCCATCAGCAAAGCTGCTACTGAACCTAACAAAACCCAGCGAACAAAAATCATCGTGCCTCCAGCCATATCAGTCCCGTCATCATTGAATCGCTATAACTTAAGCCATGCCCTCTTGATGAGCAAGCCGACCGTGATATATCGATAGAGCGCTCAATCCAACCGGCTATGCCCGCTGGTGAGCTGAGGGTATTTTAAGACAGACGTGGTAAACGCAAATTGCGGAAATGGCCCATGGCCAGCAGCAAACCACCCAGTGAGGTCAGGACTTTTTCCATTGATTCGCTGAACAGGCTATGCCCGAACCAGGCCGCCTGCACCGATGCCAGCACGATCAGCAGCAATCCACAACCGCCCATCACCAGAGTGGACAGGTCACGATGTCTGAACCAGCCCAGGACAAAAGCCAGTACCGCTGTCGGCAATACCAGCCCCAGCAGCCAGAGATGAAAATTACCGTGATCCAGCAACAGGCCGGTCAGCGCAGGCGAAGCCACTACCAGCACCGGCAACAGCGCACAATGAATCCAGCAGGCTATCGATAAACTGATGCCAAGCCGGTCAAACCAGCGGGAACGGCCGGTGTCCAGGGGAGGTTGAGGGGATTGCAGCTGCATGACTGATATATTATAACATTCGTGCTGTTAAACAAAGATTTTCATGCTGTAGATCAGTCCTGATCCAGCAAATGCAGGATCAATGCGAACTCCCTGGCCACTTCCCGCTGTCGCTCAAAACGGCCGGCCCCGCCGCGGTGACCGGCGTGCATATCGGTTCGCAATAACAACAGATTGTCATCGGTTTTGCGCGCTCGCAGCCTGGCCACCCATTTGGCGGGCTCCCAGTACTGCACCGCCGGATCCCACAGTCCGGTGGTCACGTACAGGTGCGGATAGTCCTGTGTTGTGACCTGGTCGTAGGGCGAATAAGCCAGCATGTAATCATAGTAACGTTGGTCCCGAGGATCGCCCCACTCGTCAAACTCGAAGGTGGTCAGCGGGATCGAGTCATCCAGCATGGTGGTGACCACATCCACAAACGGCACTCCAGCGACCAGTATCCGGAAAGTCTCCGGCGCCATATTCGCCACCGCCCCGATCAACAGTCCGCCAGCGCTGCGGCCGCTACCGATCAGCTTGTCGGGGGCCGCCCAGCCGCGCTTGATCAGATCCCGTCCGACATCAATAAAGTCGGTAAAGGTATTTTGCTTGTGCAGCAGTTTGCCCTGCTCATACCAGTCACGGCCCAGCTCCTGACCACCCCGGATATGCGCCAGTCCAAACACGTAACCGCGCTCCACCAGACTGAGCATTTGAGGTTGAAAACCGGGCAGATAACTGTAGCCGTAACTGCCATAGCCCAGCAGGTACAGCGGCGGCTGACCATCCGGCCGGACATCGCGCCGGTGCAGCAAGGTCACCGGCACCACACTGCCATCACGAGCCGTGCTACTCAGGCGCGTAACCTGATAAGCCGATGGCGCAAAATCCTGACCGGCAAAAGAGCGTTTCAACAGCTCCCGTCGGCCATCGCGCATATCCACCTGATACCAGCTTAACGGCGTGGCTGGTGACTCATAGGTATAGCGCAGCAGGCTGGTTGCGCTGCTGGGATTAACACCGATATGCATGGCGAAACCGGGTTCATCGGCTGAAATATCCCAGCTCTGATCGCCACTGTGGGGGATAACCCGCAATATCTGATTGGCATTTTCCACCACACTGGCAACCACATGCTGATCGAACACAGCGAAGTCGCTGATCAATGCCTGCGGGTTTTCCGGCAGGATTTCCCGCCAGGTGGATAAATCCGCGGCGTATTCCAGGCTGGTACGAATGATGCGAAAATTTTTGGCCTCCCGGTTGGTCAGCAAGAACGCCTGTCCGCCCAGTGTCTCCAGCGAGTATTCGTGCCCGTTGAGCCTGGGCACAACCACCTGTGGCGAACGCTCCGGATGGCCGGCATCCAGCCAGTGCGCTTCGCTGGTCAGGGTGCTGTGTAACTCAATAATAATGTGCTGGTGATCGCGGCTGTGCTTGATCGTCACCACATAGGCCGGGTCCGATTCCTGATACACCAGCACATCATCACTGACCGAAGTGCCTAATTGATGCCGCCAGACCTGATTGGGGATCAGGGTGCCGGGCTCCAGCCGCACATAAAAAACCGTGCGGTTGTCATTGGCAAACAATACTTCCGGGCCGACCCCTTCCAGCACTGAATCATCGCTGGAGTTTCCTTCCAGATCGCGAAACTTAAGCTGGTAAACCCCCCGGCTGAGCACGTCTTCACTCCAGGCCAGCCAGACACCATCCGGACTGACATCGAAATCACCTACCTGGTAAAACTCCAGCTCGCCTTTGAGCTGATTCTCATCCAGTAATATTTCCGGCTCGCCTTCGGGTTGCTGCTCACCCCTGGACCAGCGCACATGCACGGGCAACTCCTTGCCCTCCCGATACTGCCGGGCATACCAGTAACCGTGCAGCCGAAACGGCACCGACTCATCATTGGCCGGAATCCGCGCGATCAACTCCTGATACAACTGCTGTTCCAAGCCCGCCAAAGGCTCGGTCAGTTGCTCAACATAAGCATTCTCAGCTTCCAGATAAGCCAGCACCTCAGGGTCTTCGCGCCGATCGTCACGTAACCAGTAATAAGGGTCCTCGCGCTTCATGCCATGTGCTTCCAGCGTATGCGGGCGGCGCTCGGCCACGGGTGGCGATCCGGCGTTGATCGGAATGCTTTCAGCAGTGCGATTGTTCAAGATAGTGCAGCTCCCAGGGTTAAACCAAGACCATTGTCAACATGGGTGTGAAGAACGGCAAAGTCGAGTACTGCATGACATATTTCTCCTCTCACAGCAAAACAACTCACCTGCCAATCAGCCTTCCGGCAGGCAAAAACCCTCACGCCACGCATCCCCGGGCGGTTTAGCGCTGGTGAATAGCCACGGGTTTAGATGCTGCCTACAGCATACCGGTAACAGGCAGCCTGCGGCCGCAATCTCTAACTCTCACTACCACCAGTTTTGTCAGGATTACCGTGTCGGTTAACGGTTGATCTTGCAAATGGAGTAGTATTACCTGAAAAATATGATGGGAATCAACCACATCCAGTATTAAAGAGTCAAGCAACAATCGGGGAGCAGTTATGCGGCAGACGATATTTCAGCGGGTATTAAACAAAGCTTTTGCCAACACCGGCCTGGCAATCGAATTTACTCTACCAGATGGCGGGCACATGCTGGCAGGCAACGGCGCACCCTCAGCCACCATCAGCGTGCACAGCAGGCAGGCTCAGAATCAGCTGTTCAGCATGAATGAAAACGGCATTATCGAAGCCTATCTGCAGGGCGAAATCGATATTGAAGGGGACATGCAAGCAGTGCTGGGCATCCGCCGGTTGCTCAAGTCACGACACGGTCTGGGCTGGCTGAAGCGTTTTGCCATACCCGCGCTGTTCGGTCAGGTGCGCACCAATAAGATGGCCATTGATAAGCATTACGAGCTGGATCCAGCGTTTTATCTGGCTTTTCTCGACGCTACCTGGCCCGCCTATACGCAGGGCGTTTACAGCCAGCCTGACGAAAGTCTGGCCGAAGCCACGCAACGCAAGCTGGAATTTGCGGCCCAGGCTTGTCAGATCGGACCCGGCAAGCATGTGCTCGAAGTAGGCCCCGGCTGGGGCGCGTTTACCAAATATCTGCTACCGCAGGATGTGAAAATCACCGCGCTGACCATCTCTGAGCAATCCAAGGCGTATCTGGAAAAGACATTTCCATCCCAGCACCTGCGGGTGCTGAATCAGGATTTTCTGGCCTATAAACCCAGCCAGAAATTTGATGCCATCAGCATTATGGGCGTATTGGAGCACCTGCCCCAGTATCGCTGGGTCTGCCAACAGTTGCGGACTTTACTCAAGCCCGGCGGCTACGCCTATCTGGATGCCAGCGCCTGCACCAGAAAATACGCGATGTCGAAATTTATCTATAAGCACATCTTTCCGCTGAATCACTCATTCATGCATCTGAAAGGTTTTCTCAAAGCCGCTAAACAGGAAGGCATGCAGCTGGTATCGCTGCACGATGACAGCAAGAGCTATCAATACACCATCGAAACCTGGGCCAAAAACCTGGAAGCCAGCCGGGAGCGCCTGGTCAAACACTTTGGCGAGTACCACTTTCGCCGCTTCCGGCTATATCTATGGGGCTCAGCCCAGGCTTTTGCGGATGAAGATTTGCAATGTCACCGAGTGGTGTTGCAGTCGCCGACCAGCTAAACAATTGCCTTGGTGCTCAAGCGTTATAGAGCCTGTGCCACTTGTATAACGCGATAATGCTTAATAGCTGTTTTTATATACAGCTTTTTGGCAGCCTGTGGTATGACTCCCAGGAACAAAATACCAACGATTCATGCGGGCTGGATGTGTGTTTTCTTAGGCCACCCTATTTTGCATATTTTGAAAACCCCCATTGACTGTGCAACTGCACGCCATAAAGGTCACACTCCGCCATCCTGGATGCTAAGTTTTTACGGCCCGCGACGTGCTCTAAGAGCCGATCATGGTCAGTCTGCCCGCAGGCCTTGATACGCCCGGCTTATAGTTCGGTTTATACGTATTTCCTGTTATCAACGGAAAGGCTAGAGTTAGTAAAATTGATTCGCGAGTACGATTTCATGGACAAGATAAGACACATTCTGATTGCCACCGATGGCTCGGAGCTTTCGAAAAAGGCGGCTGCGGTTGGTGGTGATCTGGCCAGGGCGCTCAACGCGCGCGTCAGCTTAGTCATCGTGCATGATGAACAGGCAGTAATACCTCATGGCTGGAGTATAGTTGGGCAAAAATTAGCAGATGGATCTTCGATTTCTACTGAAGACATTCGCAAACAGATAGAAGAACGCGCGCTGGCAAACGATCTGGCGCAGACAGCCAGCGTGATTGGCGATCTGGCGACGGAGATTAATCTAGCTAACCTCTGGGGGCATGTGGCGGATCAAATCTGCGCTTACTCGGAGGCAAACAACGTGGATATGATCGTGATCGGCTCGCATGGTCGTTCAGGAATTAAACAAGCGCTGCTCGGCAGCGTCAGCTACTCTGTTGTTAATCGTGCGCCGTGTGCAGTGACTATAGTTCGTTGATTCAGCTTAAAATTTCGGTAACGCCTGGACTGTGCATAAAACACCGTCTATGTTCAGCACGCTAATAATGTAGATGACGTGCATCCAGCTCGAGGAATAACCAAAACGCTCGCTTTTAGCCGGAAGCGGCTCACTGGCAAGCCTGCGCGAATGACAGCTTGGGGTCATCACCCGCCAGTTCGGTGAATAGGCCGAATGTCACCAAAAGTATTTTGCTGACTAACCATTGTTCAGGCATGGTTACGGGGGGTAATGCAGGTAATGCCTGCATGAATAATACGATCTATACCATCAGCAGTTGAGCTCTCTACGAGCAGGCTTCAGAATTCTTCATTTTCATTTCAGGTGCTTCATTCAGGTATATGCCTTAATGTCAGGAGAGTTTGCGAAACTGATCGTCAATGAACTCGATATCGAACTGCGTGATATCGAGCCAGGATGATGAAAATCAATTTTGCGACAATCAACCAGCCCGGAGATGCATCATTGTGAAAATATACCTGCCCTGTTTGTTTATCTGCCTGATATTCTGCGTCACTTTTCAACCACAGCCTGTTTACAGTCAGACTGATAACCATGACCTGGTCGGCATGTGGGAAGGGAAACGCCTTGCTGGACCGGAAGTTCAGGGTGATATCCTAATCAACCTTGGAGGCGATGACTGGCTGGTTGATGTGGCGGGATACAAGCTGTCCATTCCCACCAAAGGCGTTGAGATGAGTGCCGAGCTGTCCTTCAATCTACCTGGTAAGCGGGGCTCTTTCCGTGGCAGGCTTGACCAGGCAACCAGGCAGATTAAGGGACACTGGACCCAGCCCGGCATTATCAATAACGGTATGCCACACGCATCACCCGTGATACTTAGGCCTGAAAGTGACAAACGATGGCGTGGTGAAATTGTGCCGCTGTTAGATGAGTTTTCACTTTTTTTACCTGTCTGGAAACGGCAGGATCAATCACTGGGTGCATTTTTGCGCAACCCCGATCGCGGGTTTGGCGTGTTCTATAACCTAGACCGGATAAAGCCAGTGGACGACTCTGTTCACTGGATTGGCCGGTTCTTTCGCAACCCGGAGGAAACTGTACTTGCCGAAGCGCAATATCAAACCGGCCGCATGGCAGTCAACATTCGTGGCAACCTCTATGACATGCGTCTGCTCACTGATGACAGTGACAGTCACTTCTATGCACGCGGCAAGTCTCCCGAACCGTATCAATATCTCCCTCCACCCCTCATCCCGGAGGATGGCTGGCAGGTTGAGTCACTGACAACAGCACATATTGACGAAAAAACCATTGCCCGGTTTATCGATGAGGTCGTGCTTAAACCAGCAGACTCGATTGATGATCCGTATATTCACGGCATGTTGCTCGCCCGTTCCGGCAAACTGGTGCTGGAAGAATACTTTCACGGCTTTCATCGTAATAAAGCCCACGATACCCGTTCAGCCAGCAAAAGTCTGGCCGCCGTGCTGGCCGGCGCGGTCATCCACTCTGACGTACCGTTGACACTGACCAGTCCGGTATTCCAAACCATTGTTGGCAAGACGGCAAGTAACGCAGCCACATCTGATCCTCGTCGGCAAAAAATAAACCTGGAACATTTGCTATCCATGTCATCCGGACTGGATTGCGATGACGGTGACTCTTCATCAAAAGGCAATGAAGATACCATGCAGTCGCAGGAGGAGCAGCCTGACTGGTATCGCTACACCATGAATCTGGATATGGTCAGGGAACCCGGTGAAAAAGCGGTTTACTGTTCCGCGGGCATGAATCTGGTTGGCGCAGTGCTGGCAGCCGCCAGTGGCCGCAAGCTGGAAGAACTGTTCCTGGAGTTGATCGCCATACCTTTGCAGATCAACCACTATTACCTGAATCTCTCACCAACAGGACAACCTTATCTGGGTGGTGGCATTTACTGGCAACCGCGCGATTTTATGAAGCTGGGCCAGTTGATGTTGGATGGCGGCACCTGGAATGGTCGACGCATCATCAGCGAAGACTATGCCCAAAAGTCAATCTCAGCGATTTACCAGATGCAGGACAAGGGCTATGGTTATGGCTGGTGGTCGCTGCGGTACCCTTACAAGGATCGCCAGGTAACCGCTTTTTTTGCAGCCGGCAATGGCGGTCAGATTGTCATGGGCATCCCGGAACTGGAGTTATTGGTCGCATTTTACGCAGGCAACTACAGTCACCGAACCTTATTCAGAATTCAGCAGGAATTTGTGCCTGAATACATCCTGCCAGCGTTGGGCTAAACCCGAATTATCCGATTGAGCGCCAAAAAGACGTGCATGACATTGACGTGAACAGGAAAAAGTAATCATGACGTAGTCACCTTATTGGTGATGAGCCGTGATTACTTTTTTCCAGGCGCGGCAAGGGCTGGTGCGGACTTTGGTGATTCAATTGCATAATTTGGGTTACCCTACTTAACGCCCGGCAATCGTATGAGTCAGCAAACCAGAAGCCTGGACGGTATCCAGTTCATGCCTGACCGCCAGATTGATGCGCTCAATAACGCCAGTAAACCCGGGGATTGAACGAAGCTCGTTAAACAACGGCGATAGCTGCAGGTAATCCTTGTTTCGATAACCCGACTCTACCGCGGATAACAGTGCGTTGATACCGGCCTGGTTTTCGCCAAGTGCCTGATATAGCAATGCATGCTTAAGCCAGTCTTCAGGGTCGGATGGCTCTGGCTTTGCCTGCAGAGCCGCCAGCTTTTCAGGCAACCAGTCAATTGGCTGCTGAACTGAGGGATACAATTTAACCAGTAATTTCAGGTATTCCGCCGAAGGCCGCATTGCCGCAGCTGCTGACAGCTCATTCTTAGCCTGCATAACGTCGTTATCCAACAGCGCCAGCTCTGCCGACAATACCAGTAAGTCCGGATGGGCAGGCCTGGCCTTTGCCCTGGTCACTATTTCTCTTGCCGCCGAGAATTTCCCCTGATGAAATAAATGGCGTGGATAGGATAGATTCGAAAATATGTTATCCGGATATAATTCAAAGCTTTCCGCAAACAATGCCTCAGCCCGTGAATAGAGCCCCAGCAGCTCATAGACTCGACCGAGCTGTATTAATGTGAATGTCTGTTGTGGATCTGCACGACTCACCGACAGATTAAGCGCCAGTGCTTCGGCAAGATGCCCGGTTTCCCCCAGTGAGTAGGCCAGCGCGGACTGGCTTTTTACATCGTTATTCGGATCCAGTTTAATCGCCTGTAAATACGATTCCCTGGCCAATAGAACCTGACCACGGCAATCCTGAGAGTAGCCAAGTACCCTGAATGCCTGGAAATTATCGGGTTGCATAGCAATGACATGTCTGGCCAGGATTTCCGCCTGCTCCGCCCAGTCCCGATCAGCATTGAATCGGCACATACTGGCAGTGTAAGCCCGGCTTAGACCGAGCATGGCTGGAATGTTCTCCGGCTCGGTCAGCAGAACTCGCTGGAATAATTCGATGGCACGATCATTGTCATCATGCTGGCCAATGCTCGCGTAATAACGAGCACGCTCAATAAACTTATTAGCAGAACCCTGGTTGGAAGCCTGCCTGAACGAGCCAGGCCCACCGAGCATCACCAAACCTGACAGTAACGATAAACAAAGCACCAGCGCACCAGCTGCTAACCAGATCAATGGACGGTGTTGGATCAATGGACGGGCCTGGCCGATTGGTAAATCCGCTGTTTTTCGCATCCCATCAGCCGCTATGGGTTGCGCAGCCAGTTGATAACCCTGCCCACGTACTGATCGTATATAACGAGGGTTCCGCCCGTTATCACCCAATGCATTGCGCAATAATAAAACGCGCTGGGTGACTGTGTCTTCGTTCACAACAGCCGGAGACCACACCCCGTCCATCAATTCATCAAACGTCACGACCGCGGTCTCTTTAGTGAGCATAAAAGACAGGAATTGAAAACTGAGGCCAGTCACTTTAAGGCTTTGCTCAGAGCGCCAGACCTTGTTTTTGACGGTGTCTATGGTCAAATCATCAAGATAGTAATACATGATCTACTGCAAAAACATCAGGTACCGGAAATTAAAGTTTAACGCGATCACAGCTGGCAATTAAGTGTCTGCACATCGTCGAAAATATTTTCGACAGCTCAGCGGCTAATCCTGGAGAGGGTATCACCCATCGATTGCACTGCTCTGTTGCACGAGGAAAGCGCAGCCATTAAGCGTGACAAATTTTCAACCGGTCGCAAACAGCCTATGCCAGAGAGAAATAAGCAAAGATCACATTTTATTGAACTACAGCTTTGAGTATTTCACGGCCATTGCCATAATTCAAATATAGCCGAATTTTACCCTAAGCGGTCATTCGCGCAAGCGAACTAGATGGCAGTTGCGGCCAAAGACGATGTTATCGATGTCCGGAACCTGGCCATAACGACAGACCATGTAAACCATTTCTCGACTTTGGGCATCACAGTAGGACTTACCCGGACCTTGACACAGAGTTATGCGAAAAATTCTCACAAAAGCCGCTACCCGTTGCGTCGTATGCGCTTTTCTTCTCGCAGCATTACCAGTGGCTACCGCGCAGCAACAGCCTCCCGCCCAGATAATGATGCTGGGCGTGTTTCACTTTGCGAATCCTGGGCGCGACGTCGTAAAAGCTGATCATATCGACGTCATGACTGATGAGAGTCAAGCGTACCTCGTGGCTCTTACGGACCGCATTAGCAAGTTCAATCCAACCGTTGTCTTACTAGAGTTCAACCCGGAACGAGACGCTGAGATGCAGAAGCGATTTCGGCAGTATGTAGACGGCACATACGAGTTACCCAGTAACGAGGTATACCAACTGGGCTTCCGAATTGCCGCGGTCAGCGAGGCCAACACCATACATGGCTTTGATGAGTCAGACGTTCAGTGGCAGGCGAAGCCACTATTCGAATATATGCAGAGCCATGACGCGGAAACAAATGCGACATTTTCTGCACTGATTGAAGAAGTAACTCTCGATGAGCAGGAAGCGCATTCCAGGCTTTCTTTGCAGGAACTGCTGGTACGTGCCAATGATCCTGATCGCGATGCGCTAAACCGCTCCCTTTACATTCTGACTAACCCTGTTGGAGATGGCGACAACTTTGTAGGCGCCGATGCAACCGCGAGCTGGTGGCACCGCAACTTCCGCATGTACGCTCTGGTGCAACGATATGGACAGCCCGGCGAGCGAGTCCTGGTAATCGGCGGTCAAGGGCACACTGCAATCTTACACCAGCTGCTGGCGGACGACCGCGAACGTGAGGCTGTTGACGTTCGACGATATCTTAACTAGCAGCGCCTGGATGCAGGACAGACAAACTGGGAGTGTCCGCTTTGGGTCATCACCTGCCAATTCGGTGAATTGCTTAAATATCGCTTTTCAGCATACACTTGCCATTGCCTGATTTCATCAGAGTTCACTATTCAAGCTGAGCTATCAAATCAGTGATTTGACCACTCATGCCGAACGCCTATTCAAGGCGTATAACGAAACTTAGCAAACGTTGATAAGCTTGCTTGCCGACGCATTCAAACCAGCGACCGCTGAGCAACTAGAGCATAAACCAGCCCTGCTGAAACTGGCCTCGGCGCACATATTAATCCATAGCATGGAAAAGTTTATCAAAGACTGAAAAGAACCTTAGCCTGCAAGCTGTCAGGGCATTTGTAAGGATAAATCAAGAAATGGTGCCGGCACTAGGATTCAAATTATATTTATAACTTATTGAATTATAAATATAAAATAAACGTAATCACACAGTTTTGCCTACTATCTGGCCTACAACTATGCAATGCTAGGATGTTTTTCTGCATCGTTTTCATACAGACAAAGCCATCAATTGAGGCGTTGATTAAGCTCACAAGCTAAACCTTGAACCTGTCTGATCATCGACTGCAATAGCCATAGGTAGTTGTGCAGCCGTTTTCCTGACATCTGCGCTGTTAACTCATCTGGTGGTTCAGTTGCAGCATCAAGCTGCGCCAGGCGTTCTAACAGCTTGTCATACAAAGCCAGGGTGTCTACACCTTTAGCGATAACGAAAACACCGTCAATGAGTCGTGTTTCCTTGTGGTTTTCCGGATTGGTATTGGATTGGCTGGGTGTGGTGGTAGAATCTTTCTTAGCCATGGTTCAACTCGCAGTAGTTGGGTTGTGGTTAGGGGGTCGGTAAGCGCTCCAACGCTTCCGGCTCCCGCTTTACTTAACAAAATACAATTAAGATATCCTGTCATACAGTGTCATTATATGCCAGTCTTTACAGCCGTACAACTACATATTGGTATTATTTGCTATTATTCAGGTTTAATATGACATGAGAAACAGATAATATGCCAGCTATGACGCATAGGCAATGCAGGGCAGCACGGGCTATGCTTGGATGGTCTACTTTTGATCTTGCTGATTTTGCCAAAGTAAGCAAAACCACTGTGAACAAGTTTGAGCAAGGCGGCGACGCTTACCAATCCACAATTGCAAAGCTAGAAAAAGCCATAGTATCTACTGGGAAAATACGTTTTGATGGGAAGTGTGTTTGCTGGATAGGGGGTGACGAATGATCGGTGCACAATGCTGCATGGAGCGGGTTGCGCAGTGCAAGAGTCACAGCAAACTAGCACCGGCTTTTTCTGATATGGTCATGGTCAGCTTTGAGGGTCATCGGAACAATCCGCTATCAGGGCTAGAGTATTAAAGCCTTCGCGCGCGCCGTTATCCGAAAATTGCTGTTTGTTAGCTGTTTTCCTCGTGAATAGTGACCCAAAAAAGTCATGCTCTTAGTGCTCACTGGAGACCTAACATTGAAAAGCGGTTAGAATTTAGTTATAGATTTTTTTGATAAAAAGCCTGCTACTCTGTACAGTAATAGCGAAAAATAGAAAGGGAGAATCCAATGAGAAAGTGCTTTGCTTTTTTGCTTTTGATAACTTCGCCAGCGCTCTTGGGGCAAGGTTTTATCCCGGTACCTAACTTTTTTTCAGATGGTTTCGCATTTGTTCCGCCGAGTTGTGTTGATTTCCCGCCAGTTCCTCAGCCAGGAACCACAGTTTTACAAAGAACGGTTGAAGCGCCTGAAATTAATTTGCCTGCCGTCCATACGATTCCAGTTAGGGTAAGGTTTTGGAGAGTAGCTTGTCCTGACGGCAAAACTATCATTACTATGAGTCTGGAAAACTTATCAGGACTTACCAATGTAATTCCTGCTGTATCTAATATTGTAGTTACTAATAATGCTGGCTCTGCAAGCTTTGGTGCGTTCACATATGTTCCAACCGAGTTTACTAACACCGGCAATGGCTTTCCAAGCGCATTGATAGGAAACTGGTGGTTTGCAATTGGGAATGTTACACCACCCCTCATCTTAACTAGGAATACATTTGCTGATTTCATACCTGGCAGCATGCTCTCTCAACCCATTACATTTGATGATTTACAGGGTGAAATAACCATAACAGTTGAAGGTTTGGCGGGTTTTTTTGAATCCTTTGTTATTCCTCCAGCTAACCAAATGACCCCAGTAAGTAATGGCCTACCACCAATTACCGGCAGACACGCAGGTACATGGGTCGTAGAAAACACATCCAACCAAGGCATATTATTATCTATTAGCGAGTTGCCAGATGGCAGCTTAGTAGCATTTATGGCTTGGTTTACATTTGATGCAAATGGAAACCAGATATGGTTTACGGGTAACAGCTTTTTCCAGTTTGGTGATAACAGCGTATCCTTTAACCTAAACACAAGCATTAACGGCTCTTTCAATCAGCTAGGCCAGCCGCAGAGAATCACAGCGGGAACTGCCACTCTCAGTGTGAATGACTGTAGCGAGCTTGTGTTAGCTTTTAACCTGACATCACAAAGTCTTGGCTCTAATACGGTTATCCTACGAAGATTATTTGCTGGAGAAACAGCCGGGTATACCTGCCGAGACCTTAATAGCCGAATTCAGGAATTATCAGAATAAGCAGGAACTGTAAAATATCATTGTGTAGGTTCTGCAACTTCTGCAGTATCAAAACTAAGGATGTTGACTGATTTACTAAATTGTAAAAACTTACATTTGATCAGCCAGCACGAATAGTTAGTTTTGATGAAACCCGACAATGGCTCTTATATACTCTAAGCGTTCATATGATTAAACAAACTTGAGCCTACTGATCCCTAAACATTCACGTAAAAATGGAGTTTTCGTTTCAAGAAATGTTGATAAATTAATGTGCGCAAACAAGGAATAAAACGAGAATAAATCATGCCTAAAATCTCTCGATTTCAAATCAAAAAGCTTTACGGATATAGAAACCTTGATCTCCGATTTAAGGATAATACGTTAATACTCGTTGGCGAAAATGGTGCAGGCAAGACAACAGTGCTTAATTTGCTTTACTACTTACTTTCAGGTCAATGGAACTCGATTATTAAATATGAATTTGAATCTTTAACGATTACGATCGGTAATAAAAAACATGTTTTAGCGTACAGTGATTTTAAAGAACCATTTAAAAGAATCAATAAAAAATTACCCCGGCATTTACCAAGTGCAATTAGGCACAGAGTAATCCACTTGCTAGAACAAAGCGATGACGGAGTAAATTTAGCTGAGTTAGAGCGAATATGTCATCGTTATAACATGCCGATTCGTTACCTATTGGAGCACATAGATTTATTTGATCAGCCTGTTCAAAGCAGGTCCGGCACGTTAAGCAAAACACTTACAACAATTCAAAATTCTCTTAAATCTCAATTGCTATATCTGCCCACCTATAGGCGAATTGAACAAGAATTAAATCTCATCTTCGAAGGTTTAGATGAACGAGAGCTACATTCAAGAAGGCGATTACTTGCTTCGAAGCGTACTAGTAATACCTTTGTCGAACTCATAGAATTCGGAATGAAAGACGTAGAATCGGCTATACATCAAACCAGAGATGAACTTGAAAAGTTTGCACGCGAAAACCTTAATAAACTTACTTTCAGCTATCTTGGTGACATTGTGGAAGAGGAGTATCAATCAGTTAACTTGAGTATTATCAAAAAGGCTGACCAGAGAGTTATAGACAGTATACTCAGCCGTATTCAGGAACCAATTTTGTCACAAGACAACAAACAAAACCTTAAGAGTATTATCCAAGGAATTAAAGATGACAACCTCAGTAATGTTCATGCGAAGGTAATTAGTCACTACTTTACAAAACTAATGGGCTTTCATCAAGATTTGGAAGAGAAGGAGGCAAAAATTGTTAGTTTTTGCAGAGCATGCAATGACTACATGGTTGACAAAGAGTTTATTTATGACTCATCGACCTTCGATTTTAAAATTCGAGCTAAAGATACAAATAACAGAGATAGAGTTATCAGCCTGCAAAACCTTTCATCAGGAGAGAAACAGATAGTTTCTCTTTTCAGCCACCTCTACCTGTCAGGTGGAGAAAAATATTTCGTACTAATCGACGAACCAGAGCTCTCTCTTTCAGTCGATTGGCAGAGAAAATTCTTGGCTGATATCAGAAATGCAGATTTTTGCTCTGGTCTAGTCGCTGTTACACATTCGCCTTTTATTTATGACAATGAACTTAGGGCCTATGCCCATGGGTTAGGTGAGTTCATCGTTTAAGGAGCAATAAAATGGGGATGTTACAAATTCACGCGGAAGCACTCAGCACCAAAATATCATGTTATCACGAGTTTTTATCACGATACTCCAAAATTACTAAAGTGATATACGGATTTGTTGAAGGAAAGGATGACCCTTGTTTTTATCAAGGCTTTATAGAACACAATATTCATGAAGATTGGGAAGTAGAGCTTTGGGCTGCAGGGAATAAGCACAACGTCTTAAGAATACATCGCGATATAGATTGGCGACGATTTCCCAAAAAGAGAATTTGTTTTTTTGTAGATCACGACTTAATGTCACTTATTCCCGAAAAAGCCCCAAAAGACTCCAATATCTTCGTCACAGATAAGTATTCGATAGAAAACTCTATTACTACTCGCGGAACCTGCAAACGGGTGCTTAGGGAGATATTTGAAATGTCCAAGTATAGCCATGAGGAGATTGACACCTTATGTGGCCTATTTGAGCAGCAGTTTGAGCTATTTCTAAAGGCTATGATACCTGTTATGGCTTGGATTCTTATATGGAGGCGGAAAAGTGAAAAGGCGAACTTGTCAAATATCAAAATGAGCAAACTTTTCTCATTTAATAATGGAAATTTGGTTTTTGACTCAAGCAAAGAAGGATATGAGAAGATTGTTCGTTACATACATAAATCTGCGGGAGTATGCATCGACACTTCAGCGGATATATCCCAAGCTAAATCTACTTTCAAAAAGTCTGCGAATTACCGAAAATTCACTAGAGGTAAATACGTACTTTGGTTTTTGATAGAATTCTGTATTTCAGTTCACAAAAATGCGGTAAATTTGATCGCTTCTTGTGTAACCATACCAAAGGTTCATATTTCGATATCTCAGTCAAACGCAATTAAAATTATCGGTAATCTCCCACGTATTCCAAGCAACCTAAAGATATTCTTATCCAAAAACTATATTAGTTATATCAATTTGAAAAGTGCTGAGTAGTTCCATAAAAGACCCGGTTGGATTAAAGATTGGTTAGTGGAAAATGGCAGCTTAGGGTAAGTAGCTGACAAATACGAACTGCTAGGCATGGCCTAATCTAAGCTCTTGAAACTGTCAGATCGAACCTAGATTTCTACGGCATGTCTACCCGCCTTTCCCCTTCCAGGTAACCCATACCAGCACTTGCTCCCTTAACACCTCGCCGCCGCGCTGGTAGCTCTGTGGAAGGTTGTAGCGCTCTATTCCGCCTTCCGGGGGGTTAGCTAATAGTGCCAAGTAACGGTATAAGTCGGCGAGCTTTGCCACCACCACGAGCCTTCCGCACATTGTCTGTACCTTCAATTGTGGCCCTGTGGCCGGTGGGCTTCCATGCTGGTGCTATCACGTTCGGCATATCGGAACGATCCAGTAACGGGCCAGGGGCTATAGCAAACTCTCCAAATCTTGAGTTTACCTGATCAATGGCCTTATTCGCGCGCGTAGTGCTCCAATAATTAAACTGCTTTGTCAGTAGTTATTAACTTTTGGCGGAAGTAGATCATTTTCTGTACTTGATCATCAGATAAGCGATCAAACCCGCCATGGGCCATGAACTCAAGCGCAGAGCGAGGCAAGCCATCAACCATGACATTAATCAAGTCAACGTCACTCATGTGCTCTATAGGTTTTCCTCGCCAGTCGCTCACATCCTCCAGCTTGATATGATCGCCATATTTACGGGGGTCTTTTTTGCTGGCTGTCCACTTGTAAGCATAGATCGCTGTACGTGCGGCCCTGGGGTCAAGGTCGCCAGCTAGCACTTGCTCAGCAATGCGCTGCACATGATCAAAATCTGCGTCTGCACTCAATAATCGGGCTGCTTTTAATTTACCCACAAAATCATGATACTGGCTTAGCCAGTAGTAAACCGTAGATTCTGCGGGCATGCCATCATCAGCACAGATACTCCGCATTGATCGACCCTCGGCAATACACAAACAAATTTTGTCTGCAATGTCCGATGTGTATTTTTTCGGCTTAGCCATTATTTATCCTCAATTTACTCAATATCAGCCGTCCGCTTTTTGTCCGGTTTACGTCCGGTTTACGTCCGGTTTGTCCGGTTTGCATCACTGTCAGGCGTCCGTCCTGTCCGGTTTACCTTTAGGTAACCGGACGGACAGGACTGCCGGACGCTGGCCGGGCATAAGGGTTGTTAATTTCAACTTGTCCCGTTGCTACTAATCTATTCTTGGCTTCATGAAACCTATTGCGGGGCATATCTGCCGTTTGGCACGATTGCCGCCAGTCATCAATGCTGACTTTGGCCTGATCTGGATCATGGCCACTTTGCGTTAGGTTTTCTTTATGCTGTTGATGCAGTTCGTGCAACTTCTCCAATGCTGCCTTTTGCCATTTGCCTGTAACCTTTGCTAGCTCAGTGGGTAATTCAGTCAGGCGCAGTACTGCACTGGTAGCCTGGGTGCCATCTTCGTTCAATAAATCCAACTCAACGGTTCTGATCTCAAAAGCGAACGGCTCAGGTATTGGCCCGTCTTTCATCTTGCGGTTTTCTACCACAATCTTACCGGAAGCATGTCGGGTCATACTGTAGGCAGTATCAATTGCCCCCTGTAAAACACTGGAACCACGGGCGCGGGTTTTGACTGCATGCCCGGAGTGATGAACCAAGCAGATTGTGCAACCATCATAAGTTGCGCGCAAACTATCAATGCATTGTATGAATGCCGACATATCTGTACTGCTGTTTTCATCGCCGCCAAAATTCCGCGCCAATGTGTCGATGACGACAAATGCAGGTATTTCTGCTACCTCATCAATTGCATTCATGACCGCGACCGCTTCTGTCAGCTCACAAAGCGCAGCAGGCATTGTGGATATAAACAGTGGAGAATCTGATAAATCTGTATTATTTCGGATGCTCCACGCTTGTATGCGTCGGGCTATGCCGTTGATACCTTCACCGCATATATAAACAACTGGCCCTTGCTTAACTCGCCTGCCGTGAAAATCCACACCCGTGGCAATACAGCAGCTAATATCCAGCGCCTTGAAAGTCTTAGCACTTCCAGGATCACCAAATATCAGTAATGTAGTATCACGCTCGAAAAGGTGCTCTATCTGCCAGTCAAGTGGTTTGGGCTTGAGTGTCCCAGCTTTAATTAACTGGAAACGTCGCACTGATTGTATTTCTGGCAAGTCATGCTTGACTGATACGGGTTTATTCATTGCCTCCTCTTTCGTGCAAAATCAGGCTCGGATGTTCCAGTACCTTTAGCCCAATTATTAATAGTTGCTTGATTAACTCCATTGCTACTGCACCTTCACAATGTCCGCAGCGATGCAGCAACACGGTTTCAAGCCCAGATAAACAAGCCCAATTAAAGCCTTTGGCCGATTCATCAGGCGGCAATAGGGTTACCAATCGGTTACGGTTATGCCAGTCTTTTGCAACTGTCCATGCGTCACTACCAACCAGAACCCATGCAGTGTGGTTGCGGCCATTTGCGCTGGTGCCTATCCAGCGGTTAGCTGATCGGCGGCCTTGCATAATGCTGCGGGCATATGGTGGGTTTTTGCGGTACAGTTGACCGGGAGTAACCCCTCTCGACAATTTACTGAAAGCCCCATCCAGCCCGGCGGGCTTTCTTCGTTCTGGGGCCGCCAGCATTACGCAGCCTCACCGGGTGCGCACTCCTCGATTCTTTCCTGTATCCAATCCTCAATTGACTGTTCTGTCCACGCCACAGCCCTTGGGCCAAGCTTTACGGATTGGGGGAACGTTTCTTGAACCATCCCGGCATAGATTGCGGCACGTGACTTCTGTGTGCGACGCATGACCTCGGGGAGTTTGATCAATACTGTAGTCATTGATTTGCCTCTATTGTCGTCTAAACAAGTGAGGCAAGACTATCTCAGAATTTAGTCTTGGAATAAATGAGTATTTTTATCCTCGTTTTTGCTCCGGAGAAAAATACACCATCTTTTTAATCCGGAGCATATTCACCCTCGTTTTTGCTCCACTTCTCGGACATTACCTCGCAGTGCATAGCCCAAATAGAGCTTGCTGACAGTATGGCTTCTGCACGTGGCTTGGTTTGGCTTCTGAGCTTGTCAACTTGGTTTATATCGTACCTGTCATAAAATAAAATTTGGGCCATATTATATTGCGTCATATGTTTGTCAGGATTTTGCCGCTGCCAGATATTCAAGTCTATATATTGCAGAACCCTATGATTTATGCACTGTAGCAATGTTGCATAAAACTGTCGTTGATAAAACTGTCGTTGATAAACCAGCTCAGATTGATCTAATCTCTCCAACCATTTCTCGAAATCTCTACGGATAGTTTCTTTGTGGGCGCGAATATTCACAAACACCGACCATTCGGCCATTCCTCTGGGAATAGTTATATGCTCCAGGCTTTTTTTATGCGACTCGATTAGCGCACGAGCAAGCGCTGAACCACTATCGTTTTCAGTGTAATTGATAGGTTCAATTACCGGGCCGAATAGATTTGTTACTGTTGATTTGAATATTGGATCAATATCACCAATGTGATTATTGAGGTCAGCATTTATTGATTCACCCTCAATATACTGCTCAATCGGCATCAATGAGGCCACCTCGGTATCATCGGCAATTGAATATCTGCATCGGATAAAAAGCAGCTTTAACCAACCGATTAAATCAAGCTCCGACAAACCTGTGTAATGCTGTGGCTTATACCAATCCGGCGTGAAATCGGGCAGCAGGTCATTACTCATTGTGCTAGGTGTCCTTTTATTGCGATGATTTCGCCCCCAGCTTTCAACCCATCCAAATAATCAGCCCAAGCCTGCATCATCTTACGCCGGTCATCCACGTATTCAGCATAGTTATAAGCCGATTTAACTTCGTTTCGCTCAGCATGTGATAACTGCATTTCGATAAGATCACTACGCCAGCCAAGCTCATGCAGCCGAGTGCTGGCCATACTGCGGAAACCGTGGGTGGTCATCTGGTCTTTTGTGTAACCCATGCGCCTGAGTGCCGCATTTGTGGTGTTTTCAGATATTGGACGGGTAATGGTTCTAATTGAATGAAACACATAGCGGCTTTTGCTGGTAAGTTGCCGCACCTCTTCCAGAATTGCTATAGCTTGCTGCGACAGCGGTATCATGTGGGGTCTGTTCATCTTCATCTTGTCCGCCGGTATTCTCCACATAGCTGCTTCTGTGTCGATCTCTGACCATTCCGCATGCCTTAGCTCGCCAGGGCGAACAAATACAAAAGGCGCGAGCTGTAATGCCCACTTCACCACTATATAGCCATCGTAGTCATCAATGGCCCTAAGCAAGCCTCCAATGGCCTTTTCTTCCGTTATAGCAGCATGGTGAATGGTCTTGGGGGGAGTTAATGCACCGGCAAGGCTGGCGGTCGGATCATACTCTGCCCGATCTGTGGCGATGGCATAGCGGAATATCTGACTTAGCGCCTGTTTGACTCGATGTGCCGTTTCAAAGCTGCCAGCAGCTTCTATCTTGCGTAGCACGTCGAGTATCTGTCTGGCTGAAATTTCATTGATTGGCCGATTGCCAAGAATAGGGAAGGCGTGTCTCTCTAGGCGGGCTTGTTTCCCTTCACACGTTATTGGTTTCCACCTGTTGGCCTGTTTACTCATCCATTCAGATGCTATGGATTTCAAGCTATTGCTTTGCGCTTGCTGTGCTTGATTCTGTTGGGTTTTTCGTGCTTGACTTGGGTTAACTCCATCATTGACCAGTTTATGCGCTACCCGGTGTTTCTCTCTCGCTTCCTGTAAACTGACTTCCGGCCAGGCTCCCAGTGAAATACGCGATTGTTTGCCATGGAACCGATAAGCATAACGCCATAACTTACTGCCTGACGGCATGAGTTCCAGATACAGCCCACCACCATCAAACAGTTTTCTCTTACCATCAAAGTATTTGGCACTTGTGATCGTCCTAGCCGTTAGTTTCATGTAGGCGAGTCTCCGTGTAGGCAAGCAGTAGACCAGTAGACAACATGCCTACAATCTTGCCTACTAAGCAGGCAAGATGTCAAGAGACAATCTCGGACTACTAAGGGCATCAATCGAACGTAACCCCTTATTCAATAAGGGTAATCAAGATGGTATTGGACGTGCTTGGATGGTGAAATGGTGCCGGCACTAGGAGTCGAACCCAGGACCTACTGATTACAAATCAGTTGCTCTACCAGCTGAGCTATACCGGCGTTGTCTGCGGGACGCGTATTCTAACTGTTGCCATGCGGTGATAACAAGTTAAATCTGTGCGGAAATCTGTCAGTTGATGGTCAATCTGATACCCGTTACAGCTGCATTCGGGGCGCGCCAGGGCGCTGAGTGCATTGATCACCAGGCTTGCCACGCTCCGATACTTTTAGTTAACCCTTTGAATCAATAGTACTAATTTTGCTCCCGCCTCAATAGAGTAGATAAATATCAGATGCCTGATTGCGAATAGTTCGCATTTGTATTATCGTTCTCTTTACAAGGAGGTGCTGCCTGCCTGACTACCCGCTTGCCCGAGCCACTATGGATGGCCGGCGGCTTTACCGGTTTGATTTTGGAGTTTGAAAATGCGTCTGTTGCTGTTATCCATTCCGCTGCTGCTGGCAGCCTGTGCGGCGGTCGATCCTGCCGTGGAAAATCTGGCCAACCAGGGCGAAGAAGTCAACAATGTCTGCTTTGTCCGTCAGATCGAGCAATGGACGCCGCAGGGCGAATCCGCGTTTGTGTTCAGACACGATTCGGATGATTACCTGGTCACTCTGATAGGCCAGTGTTCGTCGCTGAGCAATCAGAGCTCACCGGCATTTATCGTGACTCGCCGGGCTGCGGCTTCGCGCTGCCTGAACCCTGGCGATACGCTGCGCTTCGGCGCTCAGAATGAGCAGCCCAGCTATTGCACGGTTAACCGCCTGTTCCGCTGGGAAGAGTAATCGTTCCAGCCCCCGCTTATTTCAATCAATTAAAGGCCCATCACAATGTTTAAGTTTTTCCCCTCAAGGGCACGGCTGTTCAGCCTGGCTTGCTGCTGTGTCGTGGCAAGCACGCAGGGCATGGCTCAGGATGCCGACTCTGCCTCAGTACAGGAATTGTATGAACTGATCAAAGCCCAGCAGGCGCAACTGGAAGCTCAGCAGGAGCGCATCGATCAGCTCACTGAAATACTCACCAGCAACCAGGATCAGATCACCGAAACCACCGAACGCGCCGAGCAGGCGGAATTGATCGCCACCGCCACCGCCGATCAGGTAGAGGTGCTGTCCGAGCAGACCGGTGACGATACCAACCGCTGGTTTGATAATGTCCGGGTTGGCGGCTACGGAGAAGTGCTCTACAACAACGGCACCTCATCCTCCAGCACCAACGAGCTGGACGTACAGCGGTTTATTTTCTATATCAATAACGAGTTCACCGATACTTTGAGGTTTATTTCCGAGGTGGAAATCGAGCACACTTTTATTTCCGACGACGACCGCTCACCGGGTGCCATCGAGTTGGAACAGGCCTTTATCGAGTGGGATTATCTGGCCAGGCACAGTCTGCAGGCCGGTCTGTATCTGGTGCCGGTCGGCATCCTGAACGAAGTGCACGAGCCCGACACCTTCTTCGGGGTAGAGCGCAATCAGATCGAAAGCCGCATTATTCCGACTACCTACCGGGTCAATGGCCTGCAGTTTCTGGGACGCTTCGGCAATGGCTGGAGCTATAACCTGGGTATCCACGAAGGCCTGTTTTTCGAAAGTGGCAGCAGCGGAGAGCTGACCATACGCGATTCGCGCCAGAATGGCGCGCGCGCCGAGGTGGACAATCCGGCCTTTACCGGCCGCTTGCGCTACACCGGCGTGCCCGGTCTGGAACTGGCCGCCGCACTGCACTACCAGACCGACTTCACCCAGGATGGCAGCGCACGTGGCAATATCGGCCGCGAAGGCGTGTTTGATGAACTCGGCAACAGCGTCACCGATCTGAGTGGTGTGCTGGCGGAAGCCCATGCGATTTACCGCAACGGTTCATTTGAGTTCCGCGGTCTGTATGCGCGCTGGTTTATCGATGATGATATTGAAAATGTGTTTGACGGCGGCGTGAATACCGGTATCGGACGCGATGAACAATATGGTTTTTATCTGGAGCCGTCCTGGCGCTTTACCAACCAATGGGGCGTATTCGGCCGCTATGAACAGTTCGACGAACGCGCCGGCAGTGATGTTGGCCTGGCGGCCGACAGCGAGCGGCGCCGGGTGCTGTTCGGGGTCAATTACTGGCTGCATCCGAATGTGGTCTTCAAAGCGGACTATCAGCTTGAGTTCGACGAGGCCGACCGCAGCCTGGATGGCTTTAACCTGGGCGTTGGCTGGAGTTTTTAATTATCAAGCGACTGTCACCGACCAACAGTAACAGCAACCGGCGATGGGCCTTCCGCCCTGCGCCGGTTGTGCTATTGCTGGCTCTGGTTTTGCCGTGCAAGGCCCTGCTGGCCAAGGGTGAATACCTGACCCAGGAAGATTTTCTGGCCCAGGCGTTCAACGACGCCAGTCCCGAAATGCATCAGTATTATCTGCAACCGGCGGATAAAAAAATCGCCCAGGATATCCTCGGGCATCGCTTTAAGCCGTTTCGGGTGCGCTACTGGCTGAATGCTCAGCGTTCCGCCTGGATTCTGGAAGAAATCGGTAAAGATCAGCCCATCACTATTGGCGTGGTGATTGATACCAATCAGATTGAACAGGTGCGGATTCTGGTGTTTCGGGAATCACGCGGCTGGGAAGTGCGCTTTCCGGCCTTTACCCGTCAGTTTGAAGCAGCCCGCCTGGATGATGACCGGCAACTCACCCGCACCATCAATGGCATTACCGGTGCTACGCTGTCGGTGACCGCGGTGCGCGCAGTGGCGCGGCTGGCTTTGTATCTGCATCAACAGATTCTGAACGCCGATAAGCCGGCCTGAGCCGTTATGAGTTTCGGCAACCCCTCGTTTTTAACCCGGCAATGGTTCTATCGCTGGCATCGGCGCATCGGACTGACTTCGGCATTTCTGGTGGTGATCCTGGTGATTACCGGAATTCTGCTTAACCATACCGAGGCACTGCAGCTGGACAGCCGTTTTAGCCAGTCCAGCCTGTTGCGCAAAGCTTACGGCTTGCCCGCCCGGCTGGAGATTCAGGCCGTCACGCTGGATCAGTCTGTCATCAGCCAGTTCGAAGATACGCTGTATATCAACACCCGACCGATCGATATCTGCCCAGGCCAACTGATTGGTGCGGTTCGACTTCCTGCCCGGACCGGTCTGCCATCATCGCTGTTATCGGCCTGCTCCAGCGGTCTGCTGTGGCATACCGGCACTGGTGAATACCTGGACTACATTGCCGCTGATGCGATCGGGGCAGCCAATATCTCCAGACTGGGTATATCCGCTGGACAGCAGCCGGTCATCGCTGACGGTTCGACTACCCTGCGGATAGATCTGGACGATTTGTCTACCGTGGTGATTGGAGCTGATGCGGTCAGTTGGTCGCAGTTGCGCGAGGTCGATACCAGCACCGCCGCCCGGTTGACCGACGCTTATTACCGCAGTGCACTGTCCTGGGAGCAGGTACTGCTGGATCTGCACAGTGGCCGCTTGCTGGGCGGCAACTTCGGCGTGCTGCTGATGGATGCCAGTGCAGTGGTGCTGCTGCTACTGGTGATTTCCGGAATTTATATGTGGTGGATCAAGCGCCCGTAACCACATGCCTGATGACTGGCGGACTTTCGGTCAGGATACTGTTTCAGCAATAAAGTGATTATCGAACCAGAAACCCGGCGGCAGGCTGCGAGTGGGCGGCTTTAACCCGCTCTGATTTAAGTCTGAATAGCGCCATAAACCACCGGACTGGGCGCTGACCAATAAACCCTGGTCGGTCACAGCCAGGCCCTGGGGTGTCTCAATGCGCTCTGATTGCACTTCACCATGGTGACGGTCAACGACCACCACTGCATGATCCTTTTCCATACTGACCGCAAAACGGTCACGCGCCAGCGAAATGACGCTGGTCACATAGTTTTGCCTGGGATGGGGGTTTTTGTAGGTCTGCAGCGTTTGCCCCGGTGACCACACCGCATAGGCAGCCTCAGGCCCCGGCGAGCCGACGCCGTGATGCTGCAATCCGATCGCAACGGTAGCTTGATCCAGCTGCGCGATATGTCGCATGGACTGTTGCTGATCAGGGTGCTGAACTGCTTCCAGTCGCCGTCCGGAATGATAATCCAGCAGCACCAGCGAGGATTGGAAACTGTCCCGATTGCGGATCGCCCGGCCGGTGCCCGGTTCCAGCAAAAACCCGCCGTTGGCCACCCACAGGCGTTGCCGGTCGCTGTCCAGCAGCAATTGATGCGGTCCCAGGCCATGGCTGGGGTAGCGCTCAATGATGTCCAGCGAGTCCATATCCCGCAGCACCACCAGCCCCTGCCGTTCGATCACATCATTTTCCGCTGTGATCAATACCCGGTTGTGGGGATCAATCACGGCATGTCCATACAGATGGCAACCGGCTTCTACGTTATGCACCCGAATAATCGCCTGGTGGGCAAAATCCACCCACACCATCCAGGTCTCGGGCCGTCGGCCGATGGCCAGATACTGATGTTTACCCAGTGGCAGAATCTGATGCACCCGGTACCCCAGCTCGATCCATTTGGGCTCACCGTTCGCACCCAGCTGACCGATAAAAAACTGTTGGCGATTGGCGTTGGAATAGCCGCCGGCCAGGGTCACGGTGGTATTGGCCAGCAGTTCATCGCCGCCGGCGGCGAACCCCGGCCAGGCCAGCAGGGCCGCGGAAACCGCCGACCGGCGGCAAAAATCCCTGCGGCTGAGCATAGCTGTCGCTCAATCCCCGTCGTTGTTGACGAACAGGCTGGGGGTATCGAGTGCGGCGGTCACCTGTGTGAGCAGTAATGTTTCCAGCTGAAACAGGCTGGCATCCAGTTCGACCAGCAGCGGGTGGTGCTCCAGCACCAGCGTGGACAGATCAACCGCCGGCAGTTGCAGCAGTTGCCGGTCAACCGCCGCCACCGCCTGCCGCAGCTGCTCGGCGACTGTTTCCATACCAGCTTCCGCATCGTTACCAGCTTCGGTCTGGGAATGAGCCAGCAAGTGCGTCAAAGCAGGCCCGCCAGCATCGCCCAGGTAGATAGTTTTTAATGCCTGCCAGCGTGCCCGCAGAGCCAACTGGGACTGTCCGCTATGGTAGGCATCCACGGACTCCGGCAATACCCGGGTGGCCGGGCGCAATCCGGCCGGCTTGATCAGGTACAGCTTGCGTAATTCATACTGGGTTGCGATAACGGTATTCAACCACTCGGCGAATGGCTCATAGGAAAACGCCGATTCGGCCAGGGTCAACTCCCGCTCACCGTTAAGCACCTGCAAAAACTCAGCCAGTTGATAGCCCTCTTCAACCACCGCCAGCTCCTCTTGTATCTCAACCGTCAGCCACTGGCTCAACTGGCAGTAACGTTGCTGTTCGAGCGCTGGCAGATCGGTTGCAAAGCGGGTAAAAAATACCCACTCCAGGGCTGGATAGCCTTTGGTCGCGATACTCAGCCCGTATACCCTGTCACGATCAACCGGACCTTCACCCAGCACCAGCATCTGCAGAAACTTATCCCGGGTTGGCCAGAAACCTATCTGCCGCGACAGATGATTGTAGCTGACCGGTCCGAAAGTATAGCTTTCAACCCGTTTCCATTGTTGATAAACCTCCGTCCAGGCCTGCTGCAGTTCATTCACATCGACTAAATCGTCAGTCCCGCAGCTGCTGTCCAGCAGCCCAGCCAGGACAGCATGATCCTGGCGCAGTTGCGCGATAGCCGGTTGATAAATCTCAGTGATGACTGCGTGTAAAAACTGCTGTTTATCCGCAGCGGTTGGAGCAGCGTCGGACGCCATTGGCATCAGCATGACCAGCAGAATCAATAGATTAACGATGGGTTGCGGCATAGCAGGTTTCAGATAGCGTTTAGGAATTCTAGCAGCAGTTGCCGTTCTGCACGTGACATCCGGCGGTAATTTTGCTGCGCCTCATCGGCTTCGCCGGCGTGCCACAAAATGGCCTCGCTGATGTTCCTGGCCCTGCCATCGTGTAACAGCCGGGTGTGCCCGCTGACCGTTTTCAGCAAACCCAGCCCCCATAATGGCGGCGTACGCCATTCCTGGCGGAAGCGGGTAACCGCCGGCGCTTCGCTGGCCGGTGGCTGGGGGTAATAATGATCCGCCAGGCCCTCGCCCATATCATGCAGCAGCAGATCGGTGTAAGCATGGATAGTCTGCCCGGATAGCTCGGGTAAACCGGCCAGCTGGCCGGTGGTAACAGTGGAGACGTGACAGGCGGCGCAACCGGCTGCTTGAAACAAGCGCTTACCTGCCTCGAATCTGGTTTTATCCTGGATACGCGCGGCGGGCACCGCCAGGGTCATGGAATAATAAGCCAGCTGAGCCAGCAATGCTGCACTGATCTCCGGCTGGGACTCGTTGTCCTGATTATCGCGGTCAGTGACGGGGAAAAAGGCCGAGGTGATTCCGATGTCATTGTTCAAAGCCCCCGCGGTTTGCTGCAAAACACCCGGAGCATCTGTTTTCCAGCCAAAGCGGCCTATCGACAGGCCACCGTTGACCTGATCCGTCACCTGCTGACTGCGCCCGGAGATTCCGTCACCATCAGCATCATCCGGATCAGCCCAGGCCCGCAGCTGGTCGGCTGGAATCGCTTCCAGCAAACCCAGACCGATCATCTGGGGCGCCACCCGGGGAGAGATAATGATCGGTTGACTGGCCGGCATCAGCAGTTCCAGCTGGTAGCTGGGCTGTTGCAGAACATAGCCCTGGCCATCAGCAAATTCGCCGGCCAGGGCCTGATAGGTGATGCTGATACCGGCTTCCGGCGAGCGCTGATCAATGCTCAGGGTTGTCAACTGCTCACCGAAATCCGGATGTGGCAGAATCTGCTCATCCAGCCAGGCCCGGGTTTTCAACAACAGCGCGGTTGGCAGGTCACGCCCCAGTGGCGGTTGGCCGCGGCCATCGGATAAATGACAGCCTGAGCAGGAGCGCGCGATGTAGTGTGGACCAAGGCCATCACGCGCGCTGGCCGAAGCCGGTGACTGCACCCAGTTGTTCTTGAAGAATGAGTTGCCTACGAAGAAATCTGATAGCCGCTGCTCAGGCATATTGGCCACTGGCTGGGCGAACGACTGACTGGTGATATTCCTGACCGTTGTGTGACCGCCCGGCAAAGCGGGATCAGCATAACCACTGCCGGCCATCACACTGCCCAACAGCATGACAAGGATGGCTAAAGCTATCCTGCTAGGCATCTGCAGGCGTTTGTGGCTGCAACTGCACCCGCTTTAAAACACGCGCAAACAGACGCAGCTGAACAATGAGTTTCTCCAGGCTGGCGAGTTGGCTGTCATCCTGGATGGCCTGATCGAAGGGCGGTTGCAGTTGTTGCGCCAATGCAGCCGCATTGTCCAGCGCGGTGTGTGTCTGCTGATAGGCCTGGGGGTCCGCCCGTTGTAACCAGTCAGCGACTCCGGCACCCTCTATGAGGGTACCATCAAGCGTCTGATAGCGGCCATAAAATACATTGCGGATACCCTGAATATTCATCGCGATATCGACATGGGTATTATCACTGAAACAGGAGTGTTCATCTTCCTGGTCACGGGTTGCCAGAGCCACTTCCAGCCGCTCCCCGGCCAGCTCATTGCCGGCCAGCACATACATCCCGGTCAGCATATTGGTCAACGACCGCGGATCGGCCAAAAAATGCCGGCGATAGTTGTCAGTCACTGCTGCCGACCAGTCCTGCTCGATTTGCTGGAGATGCTCGACCAGCAGAGCACTGATGGTCAACAGATACCGCCCCCTGCGCTCAGCGTGCCGGGCGGATAAATAATCCTGGTAATCACGCCGCCCCGGACTGTCCGGGTACAGATCCTGCCCCCACAGCAAGAACTCAATCGCATGGAAACCCATGCTGATATTCTTCTCACCATCGCGTTCATTGGCAGCCACCACGGCAGCCGGCGTGATCGGTTGTTCGGGCTGATTGATCAGACCCTGATAGAGCAGCTTACTGCCATCAAAGGTCTGCACATAATCCAGATAGGCCTCGTCTACGGGCCAGGCATTAATGCGCGCTTCCAGGCCCCGGATATCATCAATGGGGCCGCCGTAGAATCGATATACCTCGGTCTGGCCGTAAGTGGCGCGGGCCTGCAGCCAGGCCTGCCTGGCAAGCTGCAGTGTTTCGGCGCTGGGTTGGGTGACCAGTTGCTGAATAGCCGCGTGTAATGCCTGTGTCAGGCTGAGGCTGTCAGCATAGCTGGCAGCGGCGAGCCGTGAGTAATTATCCACCACCGGATTGATCGCGGCTGACTGACTCGGCTGCGTTCCGGCAGCTGACGGCAGCGTGTCCGCCACGGCCGCACAGGCCATCAATAAGCCCGTGGCGATCCCTAGCATGCAACGTTTCAAATCCATTTGCTCACGCCTGCGGCGCATCTCAACACCTGTACTGCTTTTACTCAGTATAACTTCAAAGTTATCGTCCAACATATTACACCACCACCCGGACTGGTTCTGTGAATACGGGCAGCTGATCAGTCGCCATCATCACTGAATAAAGCTTGAATCCCGAATGTGGCAGCGACCTCATTCTGCAACACTGCCTCGAGCTGCCGCAGCCTTTCCGCCAAAGCCTCAGACACGTGCCGATGGTGCTCGGCCAGGTCCGGCAAACTATCGCTCGGGTCGCACCACGCCATCTGCGGCTTTTCCGACACAAACGCGCTCCGTGAATACTTAATCAGAGGTTCCCTAGCTTATAGGATACTCATTCGCGGAGCTTCGGCTCCGCTTTTTTTGCCTGTCCCCTACTCAGCCCTGTCCCCTACTCATCCTACTCAGCCCGTACTCAACAGCCATGCAGGTAGCGGCAATTATCAACTGTCCAGTAATCCGATCACTTCGGAGCTGAGCGATACGCGAAAATCCTCGCCTTCGCGTACCATAAACAAAGCCGCGATATTGTGCAGTTCGGCCAGTTTGATGCCCTGTTCCTCCCCCAGCACCAGTAGCGTGGTAGCCCAGACATCCGCCAGCGTAGTGGTTTCGGCAACCACCGTCACTGAAGCGGTTTGATGAAATACCGGGTAACCGGTGCGTGGATCCAGAATATGCGAATAACGCTGGCCGTCTTCAATATAAAAATTCAGATAGTCTCCCGACGTGGCTACCGACTGATCGCTGAGCGATAACACCAGCTTGGCCTGCGGCCCGGCCGCATCAGGCTGCTGAACACCAATCTGCCAGGGCTGCTCATCCGGATTCATCCCCGCCGCACGCAACTCGCCACCGATGTCCACCAGGTAGTTGCTGATGCCCAGACTATTCAAATGCTGCGCCAGCATATCCACCCCATAACCTTTGGCGATCGCGGACAGATCAAGCTGTAATTCAGGATGTTGTTTACGCAGCGCCGACGGCTGCGAGCGCCACTCCAGCAGGTCATGGCCAATATATTCCCGGGTGGCCTGGATAGCCGCTGTTTCCGGTTGCTGACTGCTGAGTTGTGGGCCAAATCCCCATAACTCAACCAATGGCCCAACGGTGATGTCAAGCGCGCCGCCACTCAGCAGACTGTGTCCTTCGGCTACCGATACCAGTAACGCCAGGGGTTCGGAGACCGCTATCCAATCAGTGCTGGTGGATTGATTGAACTGACTGATTTCCGAATCCGGCTCATAGGTGGACATCTGGCGGGTGATGTCGGCCAGGATGACTTCCAGCTGATCTTTCAGCTGATCAGCGGAAACATCAGCCGGCAATATATCCAGTTGCACCGAATAACTGGTGCCCATGGTGTTACCGATAATCCGGACCGGATCGGAGCCGGACTGGCTGGTGCAGCCAACCAGAATCAGCAGGATCACGGCCAGACTGAAACTTAAACGATATCTGATCACTGTCAAAACTTAGCACACACTGTGATTGACCAGCCAGAAGCATTTCATGATTGGGGGAAATCCGCAACGCGCTAACGGCAACTGCCACCACTGATCCTACCAGGCTATCGGGATCAGGCAAGATTTGATTTGATGTATCAGGTAGTAAAATAACCTGGCCATGAAAAAATCCGACAGATCATGGGCCAGCTTGAGCCGACATGAGCTGGGGTAGTCCTTCATTTGTGGCGGACAAAGCCACAGTAATCCGCTTTACCCGTTTATACTCACCGATTCCGTTACGGGATATAACCCACTGCACTGTTGATCAATTTGCTTACTTTACCGGCGTAAAACTCTACAATCTTCTGATGATTGGAATAAAACCCTGACATGGTTCGTTTAAGGAGTAGAGGTTGAAGCATTCGGATAACGCCCTGCGCAGTGCGATTATTGAGCATCTTCCCCGCTTGCGGCGGTTTGCGTATGCGTTGACCGGATCGCAGGCAGATGCCGATGATCTGTTGCAGACCACGGTAGAACGCCTGCTCGTCAAAGGTGCGCCGTTGGATAGTGGCTTTATTGGCTGGATGTACCGGGTGTGCAAAAATCTCTGGATTGATGAGATCAGAAAAAATACCCGGCAGGTAACGCCGGGTAGCGAAGAGATCGAATGGCGGCTGGGCGCGCTGGAGGGCGAACAGCTTGCGCTGGACCGGTTAACCCTGACCGAGGTCAACCAGGCAATGCAAAATTTGGATGAATCACAACGTGCAGTGCTGGCCTTGATCTCTTTGGAAGGTTACTCATACAAGGAAGTTGCCGACATACTGGACATTCCGATCGGTACAGTGATGAGCCGTCTGGCAAGAGCGCGAAAGAAACTGATGGAACAGCTAAATTTTAATGAGCGACAAGCAGTTCAATAAACCCTACAGGCACGAGTAAGCAACCATGCAAACAGGTCCCATGCCAATCAGCGATCAGCAACTGTCGGCCTATCTCGACGGCGAATTGCCCGCAGACCAGCAGCAAATAATTGCACAAGCGCTGCGCAGTGACCGATCGCTGCAGCAGCGCTTACAACAACTGGAACAAGCCAGTCAGGTGGTCAAACAAACTTATTCATCCATCGATAAAGCCCCGCTGCCGGAATCTGTATTGGCGATGCTGCGTGATCCACATGTCAAACCAGAACGACGTTCCAGCGTGGGGCGGTTTAACGACTTTATCCACCAAACCTTCGGCTCATGGCTGCCCGCGGCTGGGATGGCTGCCGCGCTTGCGGTGGGTATCCTGATCGGTGGGAATATTAATTTCTGGAATACCATGGAGGATACATCAACGGCTGCAGACCAATACGGATTGGCTCGTATCATCAGCGCCGATGCCCCCCTGTTTGCGGTATTGGAAAACACGCCTTCCGCAACCAGCCAGGCATTGACTGAGGATTACAGCGTGACGCCGATATTAAGCTTCCAAACCAGAGACGGTGTTTATTGCCGTGAATTCCGTACCGCATCCGCTGCCGGCGGCATGCATTCGGTAGCCTGCAGGGGAACCGACCAATGGAACCTTCAGGTGACCAGTTTCGTTGGCAATGGCGCAACGAACGGAGAATATTATGTTACCGCCGGTGCAGCAGATTCGTATGCAATCAATCAGTTTGTCGATCAGCATATGCGAGGCGATGCACTGGGTGCTGCTCAAGAGCAAGCGGTTATTCAACAGGGTTGGCGCCAGTAATAGTAATGGTGGGTCGGTAAAAAATTATTCTTGATTGCCCCAGAACCACTTAAATGCGGTCATATCACGTGCGTTACGCAGGTTAATCAATACCAAAAAGAATGAGGAAAATATCATGAGGGCCAGAAAACCAGGTGAATTATTGCTCGTGCAAGCACTGTGCACAGGCTTGGCTTGCAGCGCCTTATTTTCAGCAGAGTCATGGGCCAGTGAAACCGAGACCCAAACAGAAGAAACCACCAGTCAGCAACCGTTGGAACAACAATCCAAGACTTCCGATGATACTGATGATGATGCGGCCGACCAGGAAGATGTCGTTGCTCTGCCAATCACCGTCGAGGTAGCTGCCGGCATTCAGTATGACGACAATGTTTCGGTGGATGAGTTGGACACCAATATCAACGTGGGGGACTTTGCGGCGGTATTCGATCTTGACCTTGGATACGAGCACAGTTTCAAACAGGGCACCGAACTTGACCTGGGCTATAGCTTCAGCCAGCGTGCCTATTTTGAGGAAACCGACTTTGATTTGCAGCTTCATACCGGCTCAGTGAACCTTAAGCATAATTTTGAACAACTGGATGTCGGTGCATCCTTTTATGCCACCCACGCACGCCTGGGTGGCGATGGCTTTCTTGACATCCTGCAATATTCGCCATATGTCACCAGTTTTTTAACCAAAAAGATCTACATCCGTGGCGCTTATGCCTATCGTGATAAAACGTTTGACAACAACCCGGACCGCGATGCCGATGTACATGTACTGGAAGCCGACGTGTATTATTTTCTGGATGGGGTTCGCGAATATTTTGTGACCGGCTATCGCTATGAAAATGAAAACACCATAGCTGATCAGTTTGATTTTGACGGACATACTTTTGATTTGCGCTATGCTCGCCGCTTCAATATCGGCGAACAGGCAATGCGCCTGCGCGCCGACTGGCGATATGAAATCCGCAATTATGATTCGATCACACCGTCCATCGGTGAAATCCGTGATGACGACCGACACCGCTTACGGGCACGCATGGAATTGCCTTTGAACAAACGCTGGGACCTGCTGTTTGAATACCAGTACCGCAATTACTCTTCTAATCTTCCGGGCGCTGATTACACCGAAAACCGAATTGAAACGCAAGTTAAATTTACTTTGTAACTCTGGAATGCGCTGCTGTTGTAATGCTCTGATATAAACCGTTAGAAGATTCTTCATTACGTTCAGAATGACAGGTTTGATAAGGCGAATACAATCCAAAACCCGGACACAGGCACGGTAAAATATATTTAATGAACCCGGAAAGCATCTAGAAAACTCAGGCCTTATCCTTGCGCAAGCGCAGGTAATTCATACTTTATAAGTCTGATAGAATGAAGGTTAGCTTAGAGTGTCAAGCGTAGAAGATCCAGACTTGATCTGAAGCTCTACAGTTAATGGTTATTGTGCAGTTGTCGGCTTACGCCTAAGCTGACCTACCGCCCCCCGTGATTATTCGACTGGCTGGCTGCGGTAATAACTCGATCCAGCCAGACCATAACCATAGACAGTATCATAACCGGGCTCACCCAGGTCGAAAACATTCTGCTGCATCGCTTCCAGTGCCCGCTGTTGGTTCCACCCGCCCTGCTGGGTTTCTAATATGGCCAGCAGCGCAGCCACGAATGGTGTGGCGAACGAGGTACCGGTGCTGCTGGTATAACCCGAATTAACCGCGGCTGCCATGATGCCTACACCAGGCGCTGAGAAGTCTATATATGGCCCGCGGTTGGCCAGCCGGTAAACGCGGTTATTGCTATCAATCGCGGTGACCGCGATCACATCCGGATAAGCTGCGGGATAGCGCGGCGGAGCTGTGGGACCAGCATTACCGGCAGCCGCAACCACCAGGATGCCTGATTCCAATACCTTGTTGACTGCTGCCCGTAATACATTATTTTCCGGACCAGCCAGGCTCATATTGATGACATGAACCTGTGCATCGGATAACCAATCCAGTGCTCTGATCAGACTGAAAGTGGTGGCAATCAGATGATTTTCCCCGTCACGGAAAAAAACCGCGGCGGATAACAGTTCAGCCTGCGGCAAAATACCCTGATAATCGGGCGCGGTGCCCACCAGAATCGAGGCCACCGCGGTACCATGCTCTCGTACCCGCTGATACTGATAGTTTACGAAATCTCGTTGATCAATTAGCGCACTGCTGAACGCCGGATGGCTGATATCAATGGTGCTGTCGATCATGCCAATCCGCAAACCCAGACCGGTGGCGATATCCGGCAGTGAATACAGTGCGCGCGGCGACCTGGCGTGGCTGTTGCCGGAGTGACTCACCGCGCTCTGCTCCAGCGCATAACCGTGGTTAAAATCGATGGGAGTGTCCGGCAACAATGCCTGCACCCTGCGCAGCGCTGATTCCAGACTGATCCTGTCTGGCACCCGCAAGCGGACCAGCGTCCGATTTAGCGCCGGCAATGGGCTGTGTTGCAAGTGCTGCAGATTGATTCCCTGCAACACTGCCAAATCATCTGCTGTCGCCAGCACAATCAACTCCTGCCGGCTGATCAGGTTACCATCCTGATCCAGGGCAGTTTCAAACACCTCGTTGTCGATACGGCCTAGTACCCCTGCGGTACTTGAGCTGTTATTGCTTTGACTGCTGGTCGCTTCGTTTTCCCCATTTGAACCTCCTCTGCCACGCCCCCTGCCACGCCCGGACTCACCTTCGCTGGATCCATTCTCGGATTCAGTTTCGTCATCATCATTGCCAGATCCGCTGTTGCTGCTGCCCGAGTCGCTGTCGTCATCGTCATCACCACTGCCAGGGCCAGAATTGTTTTCAAACTCATCCTCTGTCTGATCATCCCTACCGCTGCGTCCCCGGCCTCGGCCACGTCCCCGGCCGCGATTACTCAAGCCTTCACCCAACTCGTCATCTATGTCAGTTACATCCGACTCATCCAGTTCGTCATCATCAAAGTCGTCTTCTGAATCATCCTCGGCATCATCCTCGGCATCGTCCTCGGCATCGTCCTCGGCATCGTCCTCGGCATCATCCTCGGCATCGTCCTCGGCATCGTCCTCGGCATCGTCCTCGGCATCGTCCTCGGCATCGTCCTCGGCATCATCCTCGGCATCATCCTCGGCATCATCCTCGGCATCATCCTCGGCATCGTCCTCGGCATCATCCTCGGCATCATCCTCGGCATCGTCCTCCGCATCGTCCTCCGCATCGTCCTCCGCATCGTCCTCCGCATCGTCCTCCGCATCGTCCTCGGCATCGTCCTCCGCATCGTCCTCGGCGTCATCCTCGGCATCGTCGTCGATATCGTCATCACTGGAGAAAATCGCCTCAATCACACCATCCAAAAACAGCAGGTCTGCCTGCTGGCGGAAAGCGGTTTGCTGTAAAGGGGATATCCCAGAAGCATGACTGTCCAGCAGGGGGTTACTGATAGTCAACATCGCGACCAGCAGGGTTTTCAACCACAGGCGGCGTAGTGCTAAATACGTGCGTTGTTTAATAAAGAATGCCAAAGTCACCATGTTCAACCTCTTGTCATTCGTATCTGGCTGATGCCATCGCCATGATGTTGTCATTATGAAGGCGATTCTAATGGTTTACGATGATACGTAAAAAACCCGGCCACCGAGTGGCCGGGTTAAATGACGATAATCCAGTTCAGTACCAGGGCCTTGTTGTGCTGAATCAGATACCGTCTAGCGGGGAATAGTCATGATTCGAGCTGCGCAAGGACGTGGCTCAAGATCGCCCTGCTCAAGGCGCAGCTGGGAAATCGACCATCAGGTAAACCACGCCACCCTGTTCGATTTCGATCAACTGACCCAGCGGGTCAAAATCGAGTGGGAGCTTGCCAGGTTCTACCGGGTCACGAAATTCCACTTCTCCTTCAGTGTCACCGTCGTCGGCCACCACCTCAATCTGAGCTCGGATAATCCCGCCCACGATGAGGTTGTAGGTGCCTGCGTCCAGGTCTTCCACTTCGACTTTGAAGTCTGTCCGGTCTGGACGCTGTTCCCACTCGGCATTGCCATCGGCATCGCCATCAGCACCGGTATTATTCAGGTCCACATCAATCTGACCGTCATCGCCACCACCACTATTGCCACCGCCGTTGTCATCATCATCGTCATCACCACTACCCGGCTCGCTTGGGAACTCGGCCATCAGGAATATCGTGCCACCTTGCTCAATCTCGATGAGTTGACCCAGCGGATCAAAGTTCAGCGGCAATTTGCCTGGCTCGGGTGGGTCCCGAAACTCGACTTCACCTTCTGTGCCTCCAGCGACGGTAACCACATCGATCTGCGCCTGCACAACACCACCCACGATCAGGTTGTAGCTGCCCACATCCAGGTCTTCGATTTCGACTTTGAAATCTGTCCGGTCAGCGCGCATTTCCCATTCGGCATCACCGCTGGCATCAGCATCAGCACCGGTATTGGTCAGGTCGATTTCGATTTCGGTGCTGTCCCCATTGCCTCCGTTATCGTCGTCGTCATCATCGTCGCCACCGCTGTTACCGTTGCCGCCATTATCATCGTCATCACCACCACCCAACTCAGTGGGGAATGTCACTTCCAGAAAAACGCTGCCGGCTTGCTCGATAGTGATCAACTGGCCTATGGGGTCAAAATCCAGCAGGATTTTGCCGGGTTCCACCGGATTACGAAATTCGACTTCACCTTCTGTGCCGCCAGGAATCGTCACGACATCAATGCTGGCACGCATCACACCAGCCACCCAAAGCTCGTAGCTACCCAGATCCAGGTCCTCAATCTCTACATCAAACTCGACGCGGTCAGGACGCTGTTCCAATTCCACATCACCGCTGGCATCAGGATCGAGACCGGTATTGATAAAATCAACTTCGGTTTCGCTGTTGCCAAATGGAGGTGCGCCGTTGCCGCCGCCATTGCCGCCACCATTACCGCCGCCACCAGCGTTATCCGGATCCAACACACCTTCGAAAATCATGCTGCCACCCTGGGTGATGGCAATCACCGCGCCCAGAGGATCAAAATCCAACAGCATTTCCCCATCGTCCTGTGGGCTGGAATATTCAATTTCACCGCGGGTACCATTATCGGTGGTTACCACATCGATAGTGCCACGCTCGATACCATCGACCATCAAGCTATAAGTGTCTACCGGCACATCCTCAAGTTCCACTTCAAAGTCAGTCCGGCTGGCTGTCTGTTTATAGTCAGCATGTGCCTGAGCGGTCGGGAACACGCCCAGGTTATCCAGGAATACCCGGAAATCCAATAATGGATCGCCTTGACGGGTATTGTCCGATACACCGCCACTGCAAAAGCTATCGCCACTGCGACTCAAACGCACCAATGGCATGCTGCCGGAACCAAATTGTGGATCACTGCTGACCCAGGTCAAGGTGCCATTTTCGCAATCATCAAATTGCATGGTTACGGTACCAAAAGGTACTTGTTGCAAATCACTGGGATCAAAGTTGGGACCAAAAGTCGGGCCGCGCGAGGTGCGCATTTGCATCACCAAACTGTCATCGGTGATCTGCCCGGTGCCCAGCGCCCATATCTGATTGCCGTTAGCGTCAAATGTGAACCAGAACGCACCGGCACTGCCATTGGACAGCACCTGCAATTGTATGCCTTGGCCATTGGTTGCGGGTTCGAACCAGGCGCCAGTAAAATCACTGGTAATAGTAATGGCGTTTACCGAACTGGCGGCCAACAGGCCCAGCAGGCTACACGCGAGATATTTTCTAATCGATCTCATGGTTATTTCCTCTATCGTAAATTTGAAAAATCTACATCTGGCAACCGGTTGTTCCGGTCAGACACAATGAAAACGAATGGGATAGTGATTTTATTCCCGGCGGATGATTCTTTTGTGATTTCGGTTGATCAGTCGCAGCATAAAGCCCCGGGGTAAAAATCCTGGGGATTAGTCAGACTCAAGCAGCAGGATTCCATCACTGAGTATGCAGCAACAGCAAGGTGGTTGGCCATGCGTCGGCCAGAGTGGTGGTTTCGACTGAGGACGTTTGATGCGGGAACGGACATTCGATACCAGGCTCCAGGATATAAGAAAAACGCGGAGCATCATCAATATAGCAACTCAGATAATCCCCAGAGGTTGCCACTGCCTGATTGCTGGAGTGAAATCACCTGATTTGCCCAAGGACTCAAGTTATTCGGGTGCTGAATACCGATTTGTCAGGCTTGGCGTTGCGAATTGACTACCGAGATTCGCAATCTATCTCAACCAAATAGTTTTCGATACCCGAGCAGTTAAAGGCTCTGGCAGCACCTGGCTAATAAGTGGAAATCTGCTGGGTGATGCTGTCCAGCGCCGCATCGAACTGCCTTTTGAATTCATCCGCGGTAATCTCCGCGGGCAAAACACCCAGTTATACCTTGTAGCTGGTCCCCATGGTGTTACCGATAATCCGGACCGGAGCCTGACTTGCTGGTGCAGCCAGACATCAACTTACGCGATATCTGATCATTTCTAATGGGACATCACACACTGTAATTCATTCATCGGCGAGCCTGCAACGCTTTAACTGCGGATGCCGGTATTGATTACTTTGCCAGGCTAGCAGAATCGAGCATTACTTTATTGGCCGTATCAGGTAGTAAGATAGCGGGGCTATGCACAAATCCGGCAGACCATCATTCGAGCATGCGCATGATGTTATCGATAGTGACACCCTGCAATCCGGATTCATGCTCGGCACTATCCAGGTGCGGCCAGACGAAGGCTGGCTGCAAAGCCCGCTGGGCCAAATCCATCTGGAACCCAAAGTGATGGAAGTTTTGCTGGTGCTGGCTGCGAACGCCGGCAAGGTGGTTTCCCGTGATCATCTGCTGACCAGGGTGTGGCGGGACACCATTGTCACCGAAGATGCTTTGGCACGCTGCATTTACCAGCTGCGGCATGAACTTGCCCCGCTGTTGGGACCCGGACATCAGGGGCCGGTGATTGAAACACTGCGCAAGCGCGGGTTCCGGCTGCTGATACCGCTCACTATCGACACGCCCGCGGCGTGCGCGAATAACGCCCCGCTCTCGCTGTTCCGGCGCGGTACCGCTATCACACTGGCGCTGCTGGCCGCCATCACGATTACTGTAAGCCTATGGCTGCTGCTGCGGCCAGCAGGCAACTCGCCCTCCAGGGTTCAGTCCATCGCGGTATTGCCGTTCGTCAATATGACCGGCGATGCACAATATGAATACCTGGCCGATGGTTTCAGCGAGCAGCTGTCGCATGCCCTGGCCAATATCCCGGAGTTGCGGGTGGCCGCGCGTACCTCGGCGTTTTATTTCAAAAACCGCCATACTGAAATTCCTGATATTGCCGAGCAGCTGAATGTCGAAGCGCTGCTGGAAGGCAGTCTGCGAAGCAACGGCGCGCTGCTGCGGGTTACCGTGCAGTTGGTGCGCGATGACGGTTTTCACATCTGGTCGCGTGAATATGACCGGCCGCTGGCCGACGTGCTGCAACTGCAAAGTGATATTGCCGAGCAGGTGCTGATGGAGCTAGGGGTCAGCGACATCAGCACACCAACAGCGATACGCAGCTTGCCGACCAGCAACTTCCAGGCTTATGACCGCTACATCCGCGGCCGTCACCACCTACACCAGGGCCAGCCTGAGAACTATGTTGAGGCCGTCACCCTGTTTCAGCAGGCCATCGATATAGATCCCGGTTACGCCCTGGCCTACAGCGGGCTGGCCGATGCTTACAGTCTGCAGATATCCCGTGATCTGCTGAATGCCGATGCAGTCAGTAATCGGGTGATCAACGCCATTGACCAGGCATTGACGCTGGATCCACGGCTGGCGGAAGCACATGCCTCGCGCGGGCTGCACTTATTTGTTCTCAACCAATACCCTGAAGCCGAGCCGCATTTACGCCAGGCCGTGGCGCTCAACACCAACTATGTCAACGCGTATAACTGGCTGGGTCTGGACCTGGTGTATCAAGACCGCTTCAACGAGGCCACCGACGCTTATCAGCAGGCGCAGCGGCTTGATCCGATGGATGCCAGCGTGAACCGCAATCTGGGCGCCAACCTACTGCTCACCGGCCGTGCGGATGAGGGCTTCAGTTACCTGCAGCGGGTGCGGATGCTGCAACCTGATAATCTGCATACCTACCAGTTGCTGGCCGGCTGGTCCGTGATTTACGGGCGGCTGCACGCGGCGCTGGACTGGTCAGATCAAGGCTTGCGGCAAGCCCCAGATGATGTTCGCCTGCTGGCGCATCAAGGCACCGCCTATGCCTATCTGGGTCAATGGCAAGCGGCTGGGGATGTTCTGAATCAGGCCCGCCAGACAGACGCCGATGACAATATCGTGCTGGACAGTCTGCTGGCTGTGTATCTTGCCAGCGGTAATCTGGATGCCCTGGATCGATTATTGGCGCAGCTTGGCACGCCGTCACAACCGCTGGGCGTTGATCCACCGTTCGGCAAGCCGCGGGTGATGCTGCGCTGGATGATGATCCGGGCCTTATCAACAGGTAATCCGCAACGGGTGATCGAGCTGGCCGAGGAACTGGGCACCGACGACAGCCTGATCTGCAGTGCCTTCGGCGAACCCGGCCCCAAGCTGTACTGGGCGCGCGGCCTGCAATTGACTGGCCAGCTACAACAGGCACAGGCATTGTTCGATGAGTGTCTGGATGATGCCCAGCGGGTGATCGCCAACGGTGGCACCTACCCCAGATCACTCTACCGGCTGGCGTTGAGCCAGGTGTTGACCGGCAATATCGAAGCAGCCGAACAACAATTGCGACGTGCCGTGAGTATGGGCTGGCGCGCTTACTGGTTTGCCTGGACCGACCCGCTGTGGGTGCAATTCAGAACACAACCCGCTTTCCAGGAGATTTTTAATAATGCCCGTGGCATGCTTGAATAATCAATGTCTTCAGTATGATTTAAGCAAGCTTATTGGCAGCTCCTGTTTTTGCTGGTTTGATCATTACCTATCGCACATAACCGCCATCAACTGGTTTTAAGTTTTCTTTATTATTCAATTGGTTAAGATTCATTTTTTGTTCCGAACTTCACAAAATATTGCACCTGCCGTGCGACCATATGCTGGCTTTCAACACCCTCAAGCAGCCACGGGAATGGATATGCCGCGACTCAACACTGGCTTCGGACTGCTACTGATACTGGCCGGTATGGCAATGACAAATACCGTGATCTATGCGGCGGAGGTCATCAGCTTTACCCTGATCAATGCCGATACCAATAACCCCATTGCCGCCCACGACCCACTGCGGGATGCGGCAGAGCTGAACCTGGTCGATTTACCCACCGGCAACCTCAATATTCGCGCCAACGTCGATGCCACCGTTGGCAGCGTCAGCTTTAATCTCAGTGGCGCACAAACCCAAAGCCAAACCGAAAGCGAGGCCCCATACGCGCTGTTTGGTGATAACAGCGGCAATTACAACGCCTGGACGCCAGCGGCAGGCGGCTATCAACTCAGCGCCCGCAGCCACACCGCCGCGGGTGGTGGTGGTACCGCCGGTAATGATTTCAGTATTGCTTTTTCGGTCATCAACGATGACGGAACGTTACCAGCTGACGGCGATGGCGGCGTGTCCATTGGCGGGGAGTTGATGCGGTGGCACAAAGTGACCATTGCACAGTCGGCAGTGGCCGCCAGTGAGACGTCCGTACCCAATCCGTTTCTGGATTACCGTTTCAATGTGTTGTTCAGCGGTCCATCCGGACAGCAATACACCGTGCCTGGATATTTTGCAGGTGATGGTAACGGCGGCCGCATCGGCACTATCTGGCAAGCCCATTTTGCGCCGGATCAAACCGGCCAGTGGGAGTATCAGATTGACTTTCGGCAGGGCGGCCAGGTGGCTGTGGATCTGGCGGTCAACGCAGGCAGCCCGGTGGCGGCTTTTGATGGCGCCAGTGGCAGCTTTATGATTGCGGCCTCCAACAAAGCAGGTGCCGATTTTCGCGCACCGAACAAAGGCATGATCAGCAATCAGGGCGGGCATTATCTGCAACACGCCAGCGGGCAGATATGGGTCAAGGGTGGGCCGAATATTCCTGAGAACATGTTCGGCTATACCGGTTTTGACAATACCCCGGATGCCGGTCACAGTTTCAGCGCCCATATCAGCGACTGGGATCCTGGCGATCCGGACTGGAATGGCGGTGACGGCCGGGGCCTGATTGGCGCATTGAATTATATCGGCGAGCGCGGGGCCAACAGCATTTATTTTCTGCCGATGAATATCGGCGGTGACGGCGAAGATACTTTCCCGACCATCGGCGAATTTGAAAAAACCCGCTATGACTTATCCAAGCTGACGCAATGGGAAATTGCGCTAAACCATGCGCAATCGCTGGGCATTTTTATCCACTTTGTACTGGCCGAAACCGAAGCGGCCAATGAGAATTATCACGACAACGGCAACCTGGGCGAACAGCGCATGTTGTTTTATCGGATGCTATTGGCTCTGTTCGGCCATCACAACGGCCTGCAATTGAATATCGGCGAGGAAAACGATTACGGCAGCGTTCGGCATCAGCAATTTGCCGCCTACTTAAAGGCTGTTGACCCCTATGATCATCCGCTAACCACGCACACCCGCGGCAATCAATACAATATCTATTACGATCCGCTGCTGGGCAACGGCGATTTTGATATTACCTCATTCCAGGGCAATAACTCACGCACCAGTATGTTCGATCTGATCGCTGACTGGCGTACTGATTCGGCCAACGCGGGTGTTCCATGGGTGATCAGCTTTGATGAACCCCAGCGCATTGACAATGATGTCAAGGATAATAACCAGGGCTATCCCCACGGCCGTCGCGACAAGATGTGGCCGTTGTATATGGCCGGTGGTGGCGGCTTTGAATGGTATGTGCAGCAGGACGGCGGCGGGCATGGTTTTGACCAGTCCATTGATGATTTCGGCATGCTGGATGCCGCTCTGACCTGGACCGGCCACGCCTTGAGCTTCCTGAATTTATTGCCACTCGAGCAAATGACCTCCAACCGTACCCAGGCCAGTTCCGCCAGTGGCGGAAACAGCTACGTCATGTCAGCTTCAGGCCAGGTCTATGCCGTTTACAACGACCGCAACGGCGGCCCGATCAGCATTGATTTGAGTGATGCCTCCAGCGCCAGTCGTTTTGTGGTGCAGTGGTTTAATCCGCGCACCGGTGTGATGCAGAACGGTAGTGTGCTTAGCGTCACTGGCGGTGGTTTGGCGGCTATCGGCAGCGCGCCTGATCAGACCAATCAGGACTGGGCCGTACTCCTGGTCGGTGATGAAGACTTTATTTTTGATGATGGCTTCGAAGCGCAGGCATCCAACCCACCGTAATTTGACCCACCGACCCACCACCAAGGCGATCAGATCAGCACCGATGCGGTCGAGTCCTGAGACCGCCACGGCCGCTAAAAATCTACGTTATAGGATAGACACACCGCCTGACAGAACGCATCGCCGTCGAAGCCCGACTCGGTGACCGCCTGCAGAAAATACAATCCGTTTCCGGTCAAACCAATTCTACAGAACAGATCTTCCTCACCGTTGTCGGCATTGCGCAGTTGCACCTGCGATAAAAAACAGATGTTCTCATTGATGGGCCGCATGAACTGGGTATCGACCGTGCCGTTTTCCGCCTGCGCGGTAAAACTGCCCGGATTGAAAAACACCCGCACACCCTGATCCAGCTGGCAAATGACATTGCCATTCTCGGCGACTTGCCTGATCCAGCCGCGCCCGAAGCAGTCTTGCGAAACCGAACGCTGGACCGATGCAGTATCGATGTCCATGGCACGGATACTGGCATCCAGAATGTCCGCCGAGCTCACTGCACCGATGGGCAATTCCGCGCTGCGCACGCTGCTGCCCAGCAGGCTGCTGCCATCCACGCCACCCGGACCAACCGCTTGCGCGAAGCCCGCCCGCGGTGTCTGGGCGAGCATCTGGCGCGGTTGCAACAGTGTAAAGGACGGATCCCCGGAACGCCGCACGGCGATTTCCAGCCACAGTTCCGCCGCGACAAAAATAATCGGGCCAAAATCCGGATACACGGTGAACAAGCCATCCGCTACCGCGATGCCCCCCAGCAGGTTGGCCAGCGCCAATGGCGAACCGCCCTGCGACGAATCGAACAGCTCGATCTGAAAATCATATAAACCCTGAGCCGGTGTGCCGCCGTCCAACAGTTCGCCCTGATAACTCAGGGAGGTGTCCTGCGCCTGGACCACCGCACTCAGGACCGCCCACAGTGCGGTCATTATCAACAAACCAGACAAGCGCTGATTCATTTTGCGTGGGCGTGATGATGACCTGCGCATCACCTACTGCACCGGATTGAATGACAGGCAAATCGCTTCGCAGAACGCATCCGAGTCGTTATCGGAGGCGGCCTCCAGCAGCCAGTTGCTGCCCGAGATACGCACCCTGCATAAGGCATTTTCGCTACCGCCGTCCACATCACGCAACTGCACCTTGGACAGCATGCACAGATGATTGGCGGTGGGCCGCAGCAATTCGATATCGGTCGCGCCATTTTCGGCGTTGGCGAAGAACGTACCGGCGAAAGGAAAGTCCAGAATACCCTCATCGGGGGTGCAATTGACATTGCCATTCACCAGCACCCGGGTAATGGCAAAATTTGGGCCGCAGATGCCGTTGATCCGCCGCTGAATTTCAGCCGTATTGACATCACTGTGGGTGATGGTGCCATTCTGAATTTCACCGGAACGCACCGCGCCATCAAGAATTTTGACGCTGGTAACCGAGTTATCGATGATGGCACTGCTGTTAACACTGTTGGGACCGACCGCCTGGGTATGCACCGCGCGCGGAGCCTGGTTCAACGGTTGCCTGGGCCGCAACAGCGTGAACGCCCCGCCACCGGTCGGCCGCAGCCGGATTTCCAGCCACAGCGGCGTGTTGATAAGCACCGCGCTGCCGAAATCCAGTTCCACGCTGAAAATGCCCTGATCCGGCAGCACATCAGCAATAAACACATCCGGTGCAATCGCCGAGCCGCCTTGAGCCGCGGCGAACAACGAAAACTGAATGTCCAGCATGCCGCTGGCCGGCATACCGCTTTCCAGCAGTCGACCCTGATAGCTGAAGGCGGTGCTCTGGGCGAACGCCGTGCTCAGCGGCAACAGCGCCAGGCTCAGGCAGATCATGAAAGTGCGTATATGCATGCTTCAACCCTCATAGGAATCCTTAAACAGCAGATCGGATGAATCAGGCGTCCAGAACCCGCCCTTCAATTCATAAGCCCCGCCGCTAAGGTTGCCGGCATCCGGCTGGCCAATGGTGCCATGCAATTCAAAATTTCCGCCACTGGCCGGACCGCCGCCGGCATCGATGGTGGAGCGGCGGATTGCAAAGTCGCCGCCAGCCAGTTGCGCGTTGACCTGCCATGCCGTTAGCAGGCCCAGCACGGTGATCACCAGCAGCGCCGGGCGGGTCGGCAACCAACAGAAGTTATAACGCACAGCCGGATACCGCTTCGAAATTATCGGCGAACAGTACGTCGCCACAGGAAAAAATATACGCCGCGCCCTGGCCGGTATTGCCGTCGGGATCGGCAAACGGCGCACCGGTCAGCGCACTGATGGCGGACAGTGCCACGCTGCGCCCCAGGTTGTCGTTGGCCATGCCTTCCGTATCCGAGGTCAGCCGCTGACGTTGCAGCCAGTTGCCCGACGACTGCAGAGTAAAAAAATAGGCTGCGCCCTGGCGAAATTCGGGTGCTGCGGCAAATGGCGCGCCGATCAGAGCAGTCCCGCCGGACAATGCCACACTCTGACCGAACTGGTCCGCCTGCTCCCCATCGGTTGCGATCAGCTTGTCCTGGGGCAACCAGACACCGGATAGCGGATCGCGCGCAAAGGTATAGGCCGCCCCGCGCAGGTTCATATGCTCGGCGGCGCCGACCAGAATGATGGCGCCGTCAATCGCCACCCCGGGAAAGCCGAAGCCGAGATTATCGGAGGCGGTCCCGTCGAAAGCGAACAGCTTGCTGTGGAAATTCCATTGGCCGCCCGGCGCGCGCTCAAACACATACACCGCGCCCTGGGTTTGGGTCTGCATCGGACCCTCGGCGTTATACGCACTGACGGCGGCAATGCCGCCGGACACGTCCAGACTGAAGCCGAACCGGTCCTGCGCCACCCCGTCCGGTGCTATCAACTTGTCTTCCTGCGCCCAGTTTCCGCTGGCCGGATTGCGCCGGTATGCATACGCCGCCCCCTGGCCAAAATTGCCACTGACCGTCGCCAGTTCCGTTCCCATCAGCGCAAAGTCACCATCAACCGTGACACTCACGCCAAAAGCATCGCCGGCCGCACCATCATCGGCAACCAGTTTGGCCTGCTGAGCCCACAGACCCGAATTGTTGCGCACGAAGACATAAGCCGCGCCCTGGTCCACGTTCAGGTCTATCATCGCACCGGGCGCGCCCACCACCAGGGTATCGCCGGACAATGCCACGCTGGTGCCGAACAGCTCAAGGTCAGCGCCGTCATCGGCGCTCAGAGTGGCGGTTTCCAGCCATTGACCGCTGCCCGGATCAAACTCGAACACGAATGCCGCACCGGGCCGATCATTGCCGATCAGCGCGGTCTGCGCCCCCACCACGGCCACCGGACCATCGAGCGCCAGGCTGAACCCGAGCGCATCGGCGCTAAACCCGGCAGCGGCCACCAGTTGCTGCCGATCAATCAACGGATCACCGCCCGACAGGAGCAGGTTAGTTACTGGTGGTTCGGCAGTGGCAGTCTGAGCAGTCATCGCCAGTAACAGAGCTATGCTTAACCCGGTAGTTGCCCTGATCCGTCCGGTTTGGAGCAGCCGCGTGTTCATGCTCTGGAAATTAGTTCATGAGCGGATGACTTGCCTGATGGCAACTTGATGATTATCTGATGATTATTGCTCCCGGCATAACGTCATGTAGGCGCGTACCAGGGCGCGAACAGCACAGCTGGATGTTAATAAATATCGCGGCCGGGTCCGCTCCTACCGGCATGAGGTCATGTAGGAGCGCACCCGGGCGCGAACAGCGGGGCTGGATGTTAATAAATATCGCGGCCGGGTCCGCTCCTACCGGCATAAGGTCATGTAGGAGCGCACCAAGGCGCGAACAGCACAGCTGGATGTTAATAAATATCGCGGCCGGGTCCGCTCCTACCGGCATAAGGTCACGTAGGCGCGCACCAGGGCGCGAACAGCACAGCTGGCGTTAAATAAATATCGCGGCCGGGTCCGCTCCTACCGGCATAAGGTCATGTAGGAGCGCACCCGGGCGCGACCGTATCAGCTCGAGTGGTGAATGGGTATCACCGCTCAGTCTGTCGGCAACGGACTGCCCGGTGTCCAGGGCGCGCCGGCGTCACGCAGCTCTTGCTCTAATGCTGGAATGCTTTGTTCGCTCAAAGTCTTCAATCGTTGCTGGATACCGGCAAACTCCTGCTCGGCGATTTCCAGACTGCGGCGATGCACAGGCGTGGGGCCATAGGTGGACAACATGGTGCCAATCATCGCAACCGACAGCCGGCTGCCGACGGTAGGTGGACCATTTTCACCCACCAGCGCCTTGGATTGGTTCCCGCCCAGCTGTTCTTCGATAGCAAACAACTCCTGCTCTAACTGATATATCCGGTTATCCATATCACCAGGTGCGATCTCGGTGCGATCCAGCGCTATTTTCAGATTGGCCAGTTTTTCACGGCTGCTGGTAATCACCTGATTGGCTGCGCTGGTAGTGCGTTGCAGTTCAGCAATTTCGCGCCAGAAAGCCGCTGTCTGTTCAGGTTCCGAGCCAGCCAGTGCGCCAGTGCGCATCCGCTCAACGCTGAACGGTTTAGGCCCCGCCAACTCAGTGACCTGACCATTGATGCGCTTGGCCATCGATACGCTATATTCGCCGGGCGCGACCATCACACCCTGCGGCGGTCCACCAAAACCACCGCCGCCGCTACCTACCGCGGTGGTGGCCGGAAAACGCAAATCCCAGGCCAGCCGATTAAAGCCTTTACCGGCTGGACCTTCCAGACGGCGAACCACGTTGCCATCACTGTCACGTACAGTTAATACGATGGCCGGCTGTGGCTGACGCCGCTCTGCTTCCACGGCCTGCCAGCCGGGGAACGGCACATCTTCAGCGGCCTCGATCAGCTCTTTTTCCTGTTTGGTGCGTTCCTGCTTATCGGTCTGATAACCGTCCGCCAGATAATAGGTAAATACCGCGCCAAAGGGCGGATTATCCGCGGTATACAGATCTTCACCCATGGAACCTTTATCGCCAAAGCCCAGCACCGCGCGCTCGATATACCACCAGGCCTTGCGGGCATCGAACAGGGTTGCTTCCTCATCCAGCATCGCTTCGGTCACTTCACGCAATGGACTGTAATCATCCAGAATCCAGATGCCCCGTCCGAACGAGCCACCGACCAGATCATTCTCGCGCCGCTGAATCGCGAGGTCGCGGAACGATATGGTCGGTACATCACCGGTCAGTTTGACCCAGTCGCTACCAGCATTGATGGTAAAGAAAATGCCAAATTCGGTACCGGCGAACATCAACTCGGGTCTGACGTGATCCTGCACCAATCGCCATACCAGGTGACGATCCGGCAGGTCGCCGGCCATCGAGCGCCAGCTGCGGCCGCGGTCGGTACTGCGCAGCAGATAGGGTTTGAAATCGCCGTATTTATGGTTATCCAGTGCCACATAAACGGTATCGGCATCAAACAGATCGGCTTTGATGTCGTTCACAAATGCCGTAGCGGGGACGCCCGGCAGCTTGCTAACCGCTATTGATCGCCAGTTCTCACCGCCATCACTGGTCACCTGGATAAAGCCGTCATCGGTACCGGCGTATAAAATTCCGTCCTCCACCGGTGATTCAGCCAGCGAGGTAATGGTGTTATAGGAGGACATGGCCAGCATATCCCAGGGCGCATCCCAGCTCCATTGCCGACCCATGACCTCCAGGGTAATGCGCTCCTGATTGCGGGTCAGGTCTTCAGACAAAGCCCGCCAGCTGTCGCCCCGGTTATCCGAGCGCCACACCCTTTGTGAGGCAAAATAAATGCGTTTGGGATCGTGTGCGCTGACCAGCACCGGTGCATCCCAGTTGAAACGTTCCTCCGGCTCACCGGCTTCAGGCTGAGGCTGAATGTAGACAATTTCGCCGGTGGTCCGGTCTACCCGCACCAGATTACCCTGCTGCCATTCGGCATACATGATATCCGGATTACCCGGCTCGGTGGCTGGCTGATGGCCGTCCGCGAACAGTACTATCTCCCAGTCGGAATTACGCGCGCCATGCATGTTATCAGTGCGCGAAGGTCCGGCCTGGGTGCTGTTGTCCTGGGTTCCGCCATAGATGGTGTAAAACGGCTCTTTATCATCCACCGCGATCTTGTAAAACTGAGTCACCGGCAGGTTGGCGATATAGCGCCAGTTCTGCGCCAGATCAAAACTTTCGTATAGCCCGCCATCGGTGCCGGCCAGCAGATAATCCGGGTCATCAGCACGGAATACCAGAGCGTGGTTGTCGCTGTGTTTGTGCGCTTCGTCCATAATGCGGAAGGTACTGCCGCCGTCATCGGAAATCTGAATCCGCACATCCATCAGATACAGACGATCAAAGGCGTGTGGACTGGCCACCAGTTCCTGATAGTAATGTGGTCCGGTGCCACCGGATACCGTATCCGAGCGCTTTTGCCAGGAAGAACCACGATCAGCGGAACGGTAAACGCCACCGGTGCGCTGATTCAACTCAATCGCGGCGTACAGCACATCAGGTTGCTGGGGCGAGATGGCCAGGCCGATTTTGCCCAGGTTGCCCTGCGGTAAACCGGTGCTGAGTTTTTCCCAGGTTTCCCCACCGTCATAAGAACGGTGAATACCCGAATTGGGTCCGCCGCCGACATAAGCAGCCACGGTACGATGACGCTGCCAGGTAGCGGCATACAGGACATCCGGGTTGCGCGGATCAATCACCAGATCGGTCACGCCGGTCCACAGGTCATCACCTTCATCACCTACCAGGGTGCGCGTCCAGGTGTTACCGGCATCGCTGGTTTTATACAAACCACGCTCACCGCCCTTGCTCCACAGCGGCCCCTGCACCGCTACCCAGACCACGTCTGAATTATCCGGATGCACGATGATTTTGGAGATGTGCTCGGACTCCTTGAGTCCCATGTTTTTCCAGCTCGAGCCGCCATCCGCACTGCGGTAGATACCGTCACCGAAGCCGACATGCCGGCCACCGACATTCTCGCCGGTACCCACCCAGATGATGCTTGGATTGGACTGGTCAATACTCAGAGCGCCGATCGAATAAGATTCCTGACCATCAAAAATGGAACTCCAGGTAATGCCGGCATTGGCCGTCTTCCAGACACCGCCGGAACCCACCGCCACATACCAGACGTTGTCGTCGTGCGGGTGAATGGCAATATCGGCGACCCGTCCGGACATAAATGCCGGGCCGGTGGTGCGCATTTTCAGACCGCTGAAAGTCGCACTGTTCAGGCGGCCTTCGTCATCGTCCTGGGACCATACGGCGGAATTGCCGGCCAGCAATGCCAGCAATAGTAAACATCTCACAATCATGGAAAAACTCCCTGCCATAGCAACCCTGAATCATACCAGCCTGCCATCCGGGGCTGTGATGATTATCAGGTAATTACCGCGCGGCAGGCTGATTCTGTCGCGTGTAGCATACTGTCGGCTTATGGCTGCGCCTAAGCCGACCTAAACAAGGCCACTGTAGGAGCCCGCTTGCGGGCGACCAATGGTGTGGGTGGTGCTAGGGGTCGCCCGCAAGCGGGCTCTTACAGATAACGGGTAATGGTTGGGAAATGAGAAATCAGGTACTGGACAGGCTGGCCAACTCGCGCATCCCGTAAAACACCAGGCGCGGCTCTGTCTGAACAGCCTGTTCCAGCAGCGGTTCGATCTGCCCGGCGTAACCACCGGTCAATATCCAGGTGGGTGACGACATACCAGCCTGTGTTGCCATTGTCATAAACCGCTGTAAGGCACCGGCCTGAGTTTGCCATACCCCTGATTCCAGGGCATCCACCGTGCTGTTGGCCAGCCTGGTGACTTTCCCGGCCGGCGCACCGGGCCGGAACAGCTGCGGCAGACGTGATTGCTGAAGCTGACGCATAGCGTCAACACCCGGCACAATCCAGCCGCCCAGATGCCGGCCCTCAGCGGTGATGGCGTCCAGGGTTGTCGCGGTGCCAAAATCAGCAACAATCAGGTCGCCGGGGTGCAATGCATGTGCGCCCGCCATCGCAGCCCAGCGATCCACACCCAGATTTTCCGGAACCTGATAGGCATTGGTCAAACCGGCCGCACAATCGCTGCTGCGCAACCAGTGAATACTCTGACCCCAGCGCTGTTGGCAGATCTGCTGCATGCGTCCGGCATAAGCCTCAGCCGCCACGCACAAGCCTATGATTCGCTCCGGCCGTTCGGATACCACCGCCAGCCAGTCAGCTTCGGCATATTCGACCTGGAACAGCGGCGCGCTGGCCAACTCATCTTCTAACAGCAGCAGCTTGATCCGGCTGTTGCCCATATCCAGGTACAGAATCATGCGTCCGCCTGCACCAGCCGAATGCTGACTTCGCTGGAATGAAAATGCTGTAACCGTGCGTCGCAATCCAGTACAAACGCGCCATCCGCGGCAATGCCGGCCGCCCGGCCGAGATAACGCTGTCCGTTGTGTTCCACCCTGACCCGCTGACCGGCCAGCATATCGTGCTGCCACCAGCGGGCGATCACGCTGCAGGCCGAAGGCTGGGCGTCGCTGGCGAACTCACTGACCAACTCATTTAGAATCGCTGCCGCCAGTTGATTACGAACCACCGGCGGCTGTGCCTGCCGACAGTCTGCCCAATCCGATGGCATGGGCTGCGCATCGGGCCAGCGTACATTCAGACCAATACCGATAATGACCATGGTTTGGTCAGCACCGCCGGATTGCAGTTCGACCAGAATTCCGGCCAGCTTACGCCCCACCAGCATCAGATCATTGGGCCATTTCAACTGCACCGGCAGACCGGTATTGGCGGTGACAGCCTGGCGTATCGCCAGACCGGTGCGCAGGCTTAACAGGCCCAGCTGCGCGGCCGGGTGCGCAAACGGCCAGCGCAGCGATAACCAGATACCGGCGCCAGCCGGTGACGACCATTGCCGGCCGCGCCGGCCACGCCCGCCGGTCTGCTGTTCGGCCAGACAGGCCAGCACACCCGGCTCGGGCTGTTGTTTGATCCAGCTGTTGGTGGAGTCGACCTGGTGCAAAATGGTCAGACGATCGATGCAATGCGCTGCCTGCGGGGTCAGGCTGGCTTGAATCAGGCCCGCGTCGAGCGCCTGGCCGGCGGGCAATTCAGCGCCGCCAGTTGTGGATGCGAATCCGATCAAAACGGTTTTCCGTGCCCTGCTGTAAACGCTGAATATTGCCGCGGTGAGTCCACACCATGAGCAATGCCACCAGCCCGCCAAAGATCAGCAATGCCGGCAGATGCAGACCCAGCATAAGCATCAGCAGAGGTATCGCTGCGGCGGCCAGCATGGTGGCAAGCCCGACATAACCGGTCAATACCAATACCAGCAGCCAGGTCAGCAGCATGCCCAGCATCACCCAGGGCGCTAACACCGCCAATACACCAACCACAGTACCGGCGCCTTTACCACCGCGAAAACTGAAATATACCGGCCAGATGTGGCCGGCGATGGCGGCCAGACCACAGCTGATCATCAACCATTCGGGTGACCAGCCTGTGGTCGCAAACCACGGCAATGGTGCTATTACCGCCACAGCCAGTACGCCCTTGCCGATATCCACGATCACTACCGCCAGCGCGAACCAGAAACCCTGGGTGCGCAGCGCATTGGTACCACCGGCATTGCCGCTGCCCTGGGTGCGGATATCCACCCCCCGGAACCGGCCCAGTAACAGACTGCCGGATATTGATCCCAGCAGATAAGCGAGCACGATTTTGCTGATCAGTTCAAGCATGAGCTTTTGGCAATGTGATCCTGATTACCCGATGATTGAACTATTGTCCCATTCCTGAACGCCTACCACCAATACGCCCGGTCCGGCATGCACGCCCACCGCTGGCCCGGTTTCGCTGATCCAGCATTGCGCTACGTTGGGAAGTCTGGCCAGCAGGCGCTGGCGCAGTTCGGCGGCAGCCGGATAATCATCACCATGCGTCACCATCAGGCGGTAGGTTTTATTCTTATCCAGGCGGCGCAGCAACCAGCGGGTAAAGCCCGGCACCGGATCGCGCCACCCGGGCAAGGCGCCCTTCGGTTTGAGCGTGCCTTGCGGGGTAGTACTCAACACCGGTTTGATATTCAGACCGCGCGCCACCGTCGCCAGCCAGCCGGGTACGCGCCCGCCGCGGGCAGCGTAATCCAGGTTGCGGGTGGTGACATAGGTCACCGTGGTATTCTTCAAAGCATGCAGGCGCGGCATTATCTGCCCTATGGTGTAACCCTGGTCGGCCATTTGCGCCGCGGCAATCGCCAGCAGCCCCTGACCCGCCGAACCGTTCCCACTATCAAAGACCTGGATGTTCTCATCCTTGCCCGCCGCCGTCACCGCTGCCTGATAAGTGCCGCTGAGACTGGCTGAAACACTGATATTCAAGACCTGACTGTTCTGCCCCCGCAATAGCTCGTAGGTGCGGCGATAATCACCAATCGGTGGCTGCGAGGTCTGTGGTCCCTGTACGCAGGTACTCAGACGCTGATAAAACTGACTGATATTCATGCTGACCCGGTCCAGGTAATCATGACCATCGAAATTAAACCGCAAAGGCACCCGTTGGATACCCAGTTCATCAATCAGCCCTTCCGGCATATCCGCGCCGGTATCGGTCACCACCACCACCTCACCAGCCCGCTTGGCAGCCTGTGCCTGGCGCAGCATATCATCAGCTTTCTGTTGCTCCACCTTGCCCAGTTCAGCACATATGGCAAACACCTGCTCGGGTTGATCAACGTGGATATGCACCCGCAAGCGCTGTTGATCACCGGCAATGACCACACTGCTGGAATCGAGTTTTTGCAACCGGCCCAGCAACTCCCGGCGATCGAGCTGCTGACCGATCAGCATACATTCAGTGCAGTAGCGGTGCTCGGGATCATCGTGATTGATCAACACATCGAAGTCCGGCAACTCCACCGGCTGTCCGCTGCTGGCCTGCTGCAGCTCACCGGTTTCCATGTAATCCACAATGCCTTCCAGCAAATCCACAAAACCCTGCGCACCGGCATCCACCACCCCGGCATCCCGCAGCACCGCCAGTTGCTGCGGCGTCCTGGCCAGAGCATTGCGGGTGCTGATCAAACCATCGCGCAGCAATTGCCGAATATCCCGATGGCCTGCCTCGACCTGACTCTGGACACTGATCGAAAATGCTTCCAGCACACTGGGCAGAGTGCCCGCGACCGGCTCCGCCATGGCCTGCCAGGCAGCTTTGGCGGCATTGTCCAGAGCATTGGATAATTGCCCCGCCACCATCCGTCCGGTGCCGCTGCAGCCTTCGAAAAAACCTTGAAAATACTGCGCCATAATGGCACCGGAATTGCCCCGCGCGCCATCCAGAACGGCGCCCGCCAGGCGTTTCAGATATTCGCAGATACCCACCCCCGAGCTGGGGCTTAAAGCCGCCGATAAACTGCGTAGCGTAAAGACCAGATTGGTGCCGGTGTCGCCATCGGCTACTGGAAAGACATTAATCTTGTTGATGTGCTCGCGCTGACTGCTTACCCGGCGAATCCCTGCCTGTAGCGCCCGCTGCAAACGCGGTGCATCGATATAGGCAATCGCCTGTTCAGGTTCTCCCACGTATTTTCCATCCGCTTAACCCGGCCAGAGTTTAGCATGAACAACCGCCGGCAACGGGCTGGAGAAGCTGGCCGGTGTTCAGCGCACGCAGGCCCTGGGCGCGGATAACCGCTGCGTCAATAACTGTGAGCTGACCTGTTGCTCGGTCAACATGCCGCCAACCCGCAGGCTGCCGTTGTCCGGCAGCAGCAGTAATGCTCTGTGATCCATACTGGCAACCTGTGCATCGGCATGGCACCGCCAGTGCCGGGCGGCAAAATCAAAGCTGATGACGCCGGGCAACGGAGCTGATGGCTGACCATCGTAACCAATGCCATCATAGTTGTAGGGGTTGTCCGATCCCCCGATAAACACCACTGCCGAACCATCCGGCACAGCTGCCGCGGCGGCACGATAACGGCCGTCGGACGGCATAGCCGGAGCAGGACGCCAGCTGATGCGACGAAAGTCCTTGGGATTGATCACTCCGGACCAGCAGGCATCGGTCAGCAAAAAATCACGCGCACCCTGCTCCGGGTACTTGATCCATACCCCGCCACACACCAGCAACTGATTGCCGGCTATGCCGCCGGACTGTCCGAACACCGGCAAACCCGGCCACGGTGTGGCCTGCTGCCAGCGGTCGGTGCGGGTGTCATAAACCTGCACCAGATTGACATTACCCACATCATGCCAGCCACTGATCAGATAAATATAGCGATCCTGATAAACCAGTGCGACGGCATCGTCCACCGGCACCGGCATATCGGCCATGCGCTGATAGACCGTGTCACTGTGCGGGTCAACCCGGAAAGTTTCCGGCATGGAAACTTCAGCGCCATCTTCAGCAACGCTGTAACCACCGAATAACCAGACCTGCTGTGCGGCGGTGGCGGCTACGGATGCCAGCCGTCCCTGCCCGCCGGGCACCGCCGGTAGTGTCCGCCATTGTTCAGCACCGGCCGGCAGCCACCAACTGTTGGCGGTCACATCCTGCCAGGTCTTGTCTTGCAATAATCCGCCAAAACTGAACAATGCCGGTCCCTGATCGGTGTTTAGCATGGTGACTGCATTATTGGTGACCGGCTTCGGCAATTCCGGCCATTCAGCGGCCCAGCCCTTAAGTACCCAGATGGCAATAAGGGGGACGACAAAAGCTCGCTTCAACATAGACGGACTCCCGGATACAGGCATCCATACTATCCAACCATCCGCCTGAAGTCAGGCCTGCCGCCGATAACAGCAATGCCGCACGGCTATTTCATTGCGTCAGCCGTTGGACAAATAACCTGACCGCGGCCTGATCAAATGGCCATGCCAGCACATGCTCTAAATCATCGCTGGCAAGCACCGGAACCTGATCGCCGAAACGCCTGATCAGATCAAGGTTTTCGTCGATATTCCGCTGCTGACAGCTAAGGTGGTATGGCGTGGCACTGACGATCTGCCAGGCCGATTCACATAAGCAGCAATTGTCGCGGGTCAGAAAAATCAGTCCGGGCAACATGCTTGATGAGTGATTACGAAAGTGTGTCAAGAGCGGTAAGCACGGAGGAATCCACCCATTGGATAGCACAGTCAGCAGCTGCTGGCGGGCTATTTGTGAAGTCTATTTTTTCCGTGATACTTACAGTGGTGCTGCATCCACCACCGGTCCATGCATAAACAAAAGGCCACGGAGTGGCCTTTTGTCTGGTAAGGATCTGACCGGCTATATCAGAGTGACTGCCGGCGTCTGGCCAGCATGGTGCCAAGCACCAACAGCAGTCCCAATGCGATCAAGCCGAATACGCCCATGGTGGGAACCGCCGGGACCGGTGGTGGCTCGCCGCCAATCACCAGCGTTAAGCTGTCGACACCGATAAAGTTTGAGTTTGAACCTACCGGACCAGCGGCGGTATCAACAAAATAACGAAACGCCAGACGTCCTTCGCCACCCGGGTTTACGGTGAATTCAGTCCAGTCATCCGGATAACCACCGGTAGCCAGGGTCGGGTTGATGTCTACCAGCAGGTTGTCATAGTCCCCCACGGTGGTGACGTCAGTACCTACGTTGGTGCCACCCACATCACTGAAACGGACCTGCATCCGATCCGGGAAGGTATTACCGGTTACGGTGCGGGTATAAAACGTCGCGGACTGCAGAAAACCAACATCCGGCACCAGCAGCCAGTTGCTGATCTGAGAACCGCCGGTGGCATTGAAGTTTGAACTGGCATAAGAATCGATCGGTCCGGCATGCGCATCAAATGGCCCCATATTAACCGTAGCGTCAGTACCCTGCACCCAATCAGGATTGGCAGCGCCGGCCACATCGTCAGAGGTATTAATGGAGTCCCAATCACCCGCCAGTAATGCCGCGACATCTTCAAAACCGACATCCTGGGAACCTGAACCACCAAACGTTGTGGCTGGGGGCGTAGTATCCGTTTGTGAACCTGGCCGCGCACCATCCTGTGCAAAGGCCACGCCGCTTATAGCCAGACTGGTTAAGGCTAATAAAATAATCAGTTTTCTCATAGTGTGTGTTACTCGATAATTGTGACAATAGGATTTCACTCTGAACATTATTATAAACGAGTATCGCCGGATATCCAGTTACCTTTGGTTGCATAAGCGCTTGGTCACGGACTCTCAAAGCCTGTTGCGCTGATAAACTCAGAATCAGGGTGCACCAGATGATAGCGTTGTGCGGCTGGCATATTCGGCAACAGCTGTTGCACCCCGTCCGGCCAGATGACCTGAACATCAACCGTGCTGCTGGTCCCTACTCCGACGTGGATCAGACGTTCGCTGCCGGAACCGATCGCATCGCCGCTGAACACCCGGTGCCGGCTCCGCAGACCATCCTCACGCGTCACTATCAGCACCGTGCCGATCGCATCCCGATTGACGGTCATCCCGCCATATGGCACAAACTGAATCCATTGATTATCGGTAACCGTGACATTCTGGAGCAGACGGTAGCCCGAGCCGTGATCACCCACCAGCAGATCCATTTTGCCATCGCGGTTAAAATCTCCACACGCGGCGCCGATGGTGGCACGGCCATCACTGGCGCCTGAGCCTATCGAGAGGTCGGCAAAAGTACCGTTGCGCTGGTTTAGATAAACCCGGTCGGCATTGTGTTCATCGACATTGTAGGTGGCAATAAAAGCGTCCTGCCAGCCATCACTGTCCATGTCAAAGAATAAGGTTGACCAGCCAATCGCATCCAGCGATACGCCCGCCGCCACCGAAACATCCTGATAAACCAATTGCCCCTGCGACCATTGACTGGCCAGCAGCACCTGCTCGGAAATGCTGGAAAACAGCAGATCATCATCCATATCATTATCGAAATCGGCCACGCTGATACCCATTCCAAACACTGGCCGGCGGGTACCGGTGGCTTCACTGACATCACTGAAACACCAGCCACCGCAACCCGCGCCATCATTACGCCACAATGAATTGCCCCATAGCTTGTCATTGGCGACATAGATGTCCTGGTCGCCATCCTGATCAAAATCAAACACGCTGACGGCAAAGCCCGGACCACGCGTCCGGTTGATATCCAGCAACATTGACAGATCGCTGAAGGTGCCATCCCCATTGTTGAAAAACAAGGCATCCAGATTGATCGGATCGAGTGGTGCGGGGTGACCGGGCAGCGGGAAACCGACCACCATCAGGTCCAGCCACCCATCATTATTGAAATCGGCCCAGGCCGCTGATTCATCGATACCATCGTGACCGACGCCCGCCTGCGCGGTGACATCGGAAAAGCCCTGACCGGCGTTGTTGCGAAACAGGTGATTACTGCCTTTACCGGCCAGATAAATATCCGGCCAGCCATCGTTGTCATAATCGGCTACCGCCAGCCCGCCGGATTGATGACCAGGCATGCGGATATCGTTGCTGAAAGGCGCCGCGCTGAAAGCACTGCCCTGCTGGTTCAACAAAATACCGTTTTCACCATCGCTGCTGGTTAAAATCAAATCCGGCCAGCCATCCCGGTTGACATCCGCGAACGCCTGCCCGGTGATCAGATAACTGGCGTGATGGGGAAAATCGATACCGACCTGGCTGGTAACATCCATAAATAACGGCGATGATACGGCAGTCAGCATGGCCATTGCTGTTAACGACATGTTGAATTACTCCCAAACCTGGATACCGAGCGGCTGATGAATTATTTTCGCATCTTAAGCATAACGCTTAGCATGGCACTGATACTAGCAGCGTACAGCTGGAGCCGTCCAGGCAATTCTTTGTGCTGGATTGCCGAAACCGATACTCTCAAACAGGTTCAGTTCTCGCCCTATTACTGGCACATCAATCGGTTACTGTATTCAGAAATTGAAGCGCTCAATGTGGTCGAGTCACCCAATCAACCGGGCCAGCGGGTGCTGGAAGTGGTCACGCCACGGCTGCGCCTGGTGTATGGTTTTGCCGACTCCAGCTGGATTGATGATCTGGATACCTTTCAAGCCGAGATCACTGGCCTGATAGAGCGACGGGACGGCTATAGCTGCCGAATCACCACCGCCACCGCGTTGTTTGCCGCGGCCTGCGGTATCTTTATCATCAGCCTGTTATTGCTGTTAATTCATGCGTTTCGGCGCAACCGGCCTTAAGGTAGACTAAGCCCATGTCCATCAGCGTATTTGATCTGTTCAAAATCGGCATCGGCCCCTCCAGTTCACATACGGTTGGTCCGATGCGCGCAGCCGTGCTGTTTGCCCGGCGTCTGGAACGTGCCGGATTGATTGAGTCCACTGCGCGGGTGATGGTTGAGTTGTATGGTTCGCTGGGCCACACCGGACGCGGTCACGGCACGGATAAAGCGGTGCTGCTAGGCCTGGAGGGGCATCTGCCGGACAGCGTGGACCCGGACCATGTGCCCCGCCGGGTAAACGAAATTATCGAACAGCAGAGTTTGCGTTTACTGGATCAATACCCGGTGAAACTGGACCCGCGCAAAGACCTGATTTTTCATAAACGCCAGACGCTGCCGCATCATTCCAACGGCATGCGCTTTATCGCCTTGGATGCTGAAGCTGAAACACTGTTAAGCCGGGATTATTATTCGGTGGGCGGCGGTTTTGTGGTGAACAAGGATGAGGCCGAGGAAGACCGCATCGTGGCTGACACCACCAGGGTCACCTATCCGTTCACATCCGGCGATGAGTTGCTCGCCACTTGCCGGGAACACGGCATTCGTATCGCTGATTTGATGCTGGCCAATGAAACCGCCTGGCGGGATAAAGCCGCTATCCGGAAGCAGTTACTGCATATCTGGGAAACCATGCGCGCCTGTGTTGATCGTGGCTGCCATTCTCCGGGAGAACTGCCGGGACCGCTCAAGGTTGTCCGGCGAGCGCCCAAGCTGTTCGAGCGGCTGGGACGTGACCCGCAATGCGCCAAACAAGACCCGCTGGAAATTCTGGATTGGGTCAACCTTTTTGCACTGGCGGTCAATGAAGAAAACGCCGCCGGTGGCCGGGTGGTTACCGCGCCCACCAATGGCGCAGCCGGAATTATTCCGGCGGTCATTTTGTATTACAAGCACTTTGTGCCCAATGCCAGCGAAGACGGTATCGTGGAGTTTTTGCTGACCGCCGCTGCGATTGGCATTCTATACAAGGAGAATGCTTCCATCTCCGGCGCGGAAGTCGGCTGCCAGGGCGAAGTGGGAGTGGCCTGCTCAATGGCGGCCGGCGGCTTGACCGCAGCCGTGGGTGGCACGCTGTCACAGGTTGAGAACGCAGCGGAAATCGGCATGGAACACAATCTGGGCCTGACCTGTGATCCGGTCGGCGGACTGGTGCAGATTCCCTGTATTGAACGCAACGCGATGGGCGCTGTTAAGGCCATCAACGCCAGCCGCATGGCGCTGCGCGGTGATGGCAAACACCGGGTGTCACTGGACCGGGTGATCAAGACCATGCGCGATACCGGCGCGGATATGAAAACCAAGTACAAGGAAACCTCACGTGGAGGCCTGGCAGTTAATGTGATTGAGTGCTGAGCCGTTGAGCAACCTGGTTTTAGCGCTGATAGCAGACCATTCTGTTCGTTTGCCCATATATACCTGCAGATGGACTACTGTCCGGGCACCGCGCTATCACGGGTGTTCGTTGTTGATTCTCCAACATTCCGCCGGCAAACGGTGATCGGCGGTGTCGCAGATGGACTGAGTGTATAGCGTGAAAAGATTCCTCGTCGCTGCGCTCTGTCGGAATGACAGGCTCTGGTTATTGGCCCGTAAGCATTCTTAATCCTTGCAGATGGACTACTGTCCCGGCACCGCGCTATCACGGGTGTTCGTTGTTGATTCTCCAGCATTCCGCCGGCAAACAGTGATCGGCAGTGTCGCAGGCGGGCTGAGTGTATAGCGTGAAAAGATTCCTCGTCGCTGCGCTCTGTCGGAATGACAGGCTCTGGTTATTGGCTCTGGTTATCTGTCGACAGCCAAAATATCCCGGACAGCAATCCTCAACTCAGGAATGGCAATGCAGTCAATGCCAGGCGCTTGCATGCAAGCGCATCAATAGGCGTTGCATGGCAGTCATGTAAAGTTTCAGGCCAGTGGTCAGGACATAGGCAGTTGCATATTGAGCCGCCGCTACCAAGTGCTATTTCTTGTCATTCTGAACGCAGTGAAGAATCTTACTACGCGCCCGTGCCAGCTTGTCCACGACAGCAGTGTACCGGGACATACATAATAGAAAACGCTTTACGCTTCATGCCGCGCAGCATTGCCAGTTTCACCATGACATTGTGGCCGGTACCAGCGTGCCAGACGTTGTGGTGATACGCCGAGCAGATATAAAACCACCAATAAAATATTAAATAGCTGATGCAGAAGCGGCCCATGCCGCCGGTAGCGGCGATCAGAGCTGATCACCGGGCGGCGAATTTTAATCAAATGACCGTGCTTGCGCAGACGGTACTGGATTTCCAGGTCCTCCATCAGCGGCCAATCCTGAAAACCGCCGATCACCTGAAAAATATCACGCCGCATGAACTGCGCCTGATCGCCGTAGGTTGTCCAGGGATGATTAACCCGGCTGCACCAACTGCATAATCTCAGCACCCAGTGGCGTTGTGCAAAACCCAGACAAAAGCTGCCACCAACACACTTCTTATCAGCCAGAACCTGTTGCACATTATCCAGGGCATTGTCGGGCAAACAGCAGTCGGCATGCAGAAATAAGAGAATATCTCCTCTGGCGACCCTGCCGCCGATGTTCATTTGCCGGGCGCGCCCAGGGAACTCGCTGGTGAGCAGTGTTACGTTTTGCCATCGGCGGGCAATATCCCGGGTGCGATCAACGCTGCCGGCATCGACCACGATGCATTCCACCAGCCGGTTCAACTCACCGATACTGAGCAAAGCCTGCTCCAGATAGTCGGCCTCATTCAGGGTTGGAATGACGACGCTGACCAGCGGCGTTTTACACTGAGTCAATTTTCGCCGTCGTGGTCTTTGTCATGCTGGCTCTGGCTCTGGCTCTGGCTCTGGCTCTGGCTCTGGCTCTGGCTCTGGCTCTGGCTCTGGCTCTGGCTCTGGCTCTGGCTCTGGCTCTGGCTCTGGCTCTGGCTCTGGCTCTGGCTCTGGCTCTGGCTCTG
>JAJFKY010000015.1 GCA_021772975.1 Gammaproteobacteria bacterium | reverse complement strand
GCGTCCTTCCCACATAAAAATGCCCGGCGTACACAACGGCCGATACAGTGATAGTAGGGCGTATTGTCCAGGCAGACCAAAGATGATCGGGGCAGTGGCATAGCGACAGGCAATGAAAACCAGTGGTCAGATTAACCAAACATCAGCTCACCAGCTATGGGAGAGTTCGGAGAATCCTGTAGTATTATGGCTATTAGTTATGGGTGTCTATGAAGAGGAGATTTCGTTGGTTGTGTTGGATTATGGCGGTCTCCCGGATGGCCAGAGCTAGAACTGGGTTACTGGTTGGTAAACGAGCATCAAGGCAAAGGCTACGCTTTTGAAGCTGCTATAAAATGCAAAGATTACGCACGAAGCGTTCTTCAAGTCAGCTCATTAGTGAGTTACATAGATCCTAATAATGTAGCATCGATAAAATTGGCAGAGAAGTTAGGTGCAAAATATGAAAATACAATTGAGCTACTAGAGCATGGTGCTCATTGTGTATATCGTCATTTTTAATCCGTCAGGCCATAACAAAACGTTAAAGTTCGTTCCGGACCTGCAGCCCTCCGCCGGACTGCGCCACGCGCGGCCGCTTAACTCAAGCGTTAGGCAACAAATAAAGGAGAAAAAAATTGAAGAATCTGAAATATATGAGTATTGATTCAGCACAAACCTTGCGTGAAGCTGTTTTCGAATTACGTTTCGCTGAGAAAGCAGAAAAAGACGCAGCACAATATGTTGCCGCCGAGCTACTCGACGATGTTGATGTTCACGACGCAATTCATGTGCTATTTGGCTGTTCAACCAATTTGAGAGATGAAGTCATTGCACACGTTTGGACCGTGTTTGGAACAACAATGAAAATGAAAGACATGGCACGAGTAAATTTACACAAAGACCATAGGCAAGTGTTGTCGAATATTGGTCACGGACGCGTGTTAAAAACATGGGCTTGGGCCGTTCCTCAAATCACCTCAGTTATTCTTCGCGCTGTTAAAATGAAGCGGCGGTGGCCAGTCGAGGAATATTCATCATTTCTTGATCAACGTTTGTGTGATATCCGCAAGAGTTTCAACATTCATCCACTACCGTCATCCGGTGGGGGAAATATTAGTTCTGGCGCAGCTCTCCGGTCTGTTCGTACACACGCTTCGTAGGGTGCTTGTTGCTTAACAACGCCATCAACCCGGGCAGTAAAAAGCGACGCGCCTGCGTCAACCCGCTTTTTACTGCCTATGAAAATGAGTCACGAAGAATATATAGAATTAAAACGTAGGCGTGCTGTAGAGGTGGCAATCGGTATGCTTAATGGTTCTATTGATTATTTAGAAGGTGCAATTGAATTGTCATTATTACGTTTTGAAGTTGGGCTTCCGGAGGACGATAAAGATTTTTTGGCTTTTACTGGAGTTTCGTCTGAAACCGATCACCCCCCTATCGGTTCTGCAAGGCAGTACTGGTCTCAAGATGCTCTGAATCGCTATGAGTTGGAAATTATTGATTCTGTTAAATGGGCAAAAGAAGTGTCATTGTCAGAATGTAAGTCAATTATAAAACGGTTCAATGCTTAACAAGTTGCACCATGTGGCATTTTTTGTAAGCCCTTTCCACCAGCTGTAGGAGATTTCTTGAAATATTGTAAGATTGAGCCTATTGAGTTGTGGGTGTCCATGAAAAGTTGGGTGTCCATGAAAAAGCTATGAAAAAGCTTTTTGGCTTTGCTTCGATTAATTTAAATTTGTCTGGAATAAAAGGTTCGACAGGTAAAATTTACCAAACCATAGTCCGGAATAGGCAACAAGCTGATCAAGATAATCACAATGACGGATAAAATCGAGTTCAGACAATTGCAGCTTTTTACCGGTGTCAGAGTAATAAAATGAGAAATACGTTGTACAAAGTTCGCCGGGCAGAGCCGGGAGACGCCAAAGAACTGGCCCGCCTTCGCTGGGAGTATCAGACCGAAGACCAGGGTGCACAATCACAGTACGAGTTCCGCCGCCAGGCTGAAGCGTGGTTCAGAAATGCAATAGAGTCCGGTCAATGGGTGGTTGCCGTTGCAAGCTCCAGCAGTGGCTCTCTGTGTGGTTGCATGTATCTGCAACGCGTAGGTAAGGTCCCCATTCCTGGGGAAATCGATCGGGCCTGGGGATACATCACCAATGCCTATGTTGCCGCTGCACAGCGAGGTCAGGAGCTTGGTCGCGAGCTACTCGATCTGCTCATCGTTGCCGCGCGCGAGCAAAACCTCGAATTTCTGATTGTCTGGCCCAGTGAAGAGGCGGTGCCTTTCTATCAGCGTGCCGGATTTCGCCCTGCATCGGAAGTACATGCCCGTGCCGATGACTATCCACCATTGGAAATGGAGCTATGCGGAGTGCGGACAGCACCGGTCTTAATTGATCAAAATCAAACATAGACATAGTACCCATCAAACACGCTGTCAATTTTGCTACCCTGTATGCAAACCATCATGTTTCGAAATGTAGTGTTTTGAAATAAGGACAGCATAGCTTGCTCAAGCAAATCACCAAACCACTATTAGACAGCTGCAGAGACTTACTGCCGATCGTGGTGGTGATCGCTTTTTTTCAGTTGCTGATACTGCGCCAGCCACTCCCGAATCTGATGGAGCTGCTGGTTGGTATGCTGTTTGTGGTGCTGGGCCTGACGCTGTTTATCCGTGGACTGGAACTGGGGTTGTTTCCTATCGGCGAATCCATGGCCTATGATTTTGCCAGAAAAGGCAATCTGTTCTGGTTACTGGCGTTTGCGTTTGCGCTGGGTTTTGGTACTACCGTAGCGGAACCGGCGCTGATCGCGGTCTCCGCGGAAGCGGCGACGGTTGCCGCCGAAGCCGACATGATCATCAATACGGATGAATCGCGGTCCGGCTATGCCTTTGGTTTGCGCTTGACCGTGGCGTTGGCGGTTGGCTTTGCCATCGTGATCGGTGTACTGCGTATCCTGAAGGGCTGGCCGATCCAGTATCTGATCATTGGGGGCTATATCGGGGTGGTGCTGATGACCATGATTGCTCCGCAGGAAATTATCGGTATTGCCTATGATTCCGGCGGGGTAACAACGTCCACCATCACGGTGCCATTGGTGACTGCTCTGGGTGTTGGCCTGGCCAGCAGTATACGCGGCCGTAATCCGATGGTGGATGGGTTCGGTCTGATTGCCTTTGCTTCACTGACCCCCATTATTTTTGTTATGGGCTATGGGTTGGTTTACTGATGATGCACATCAACGCCTGGATTGAAGTACTGCTGTCAACACTGCGTGATGTGTTCCCGATCGCTGCCATCATTCTTGGTTTCCAACTGTTTGTGCTGCGGCGGAAACCCAAGAACCTGGCGAAAATCCTGATCGGCTTTGGTTTTGTTATTGCCGGTCTGGCGATGTTTTTGCTGGGTCTGGAACAGGCATTGTTCCCGCTTGGGAAACTGATGGCGGAACAACTGACCGCGCCGGCATTTCTGCTTGCTGATAGCAGCATGACCGAGCAGCAGCTGGTGTGGTACAGCTACCTGTGGGTCTATCTGTTTGCGTTGTGCATCGGCTTTTCGACAACCATCGCCGAACCGGCCTTGATTGCCGTGGCGATCAAGGCCAATGAAGTTTCTGCCGGAGCAGTCAGTGTCTGGGGCCTGCGGATTGCCGTGGCTATCGGCGTAGCGTTTGGCATCGCGCTGGGCACATTTCGCATCGTCACCGGGACACCGCTGCACTATTACATTATCGCCGGTTATGTGCTGGTGATTATTCAGACAGCTTTCGCGCCCAGGAACATTGTGGCGCTGGCCTACGACAGTGGTGGCGTGACCACCTCTACAGTGACGGTTCCGCTGGTGACCGCGCTGGGTCTTGGCCTGGCCACGCATGTTCCTGGGCGCAGTCCAATTATGGATGGTTTTGGTCTGATTGCCTTTGCCAGCCTGTTCCCCATCATAGCGGTCATGGCTTATGCGCAGCTGGGCAATTATCTGCGGCGCTGAAAGCGTTTTTATTGAAGGAGAAACGATCATGCATTTCAAATTAATCGTCGCTTTTGTAAAAGATGAGATGACGGAAAAGCTGATGGATGTTGCGCGTGAAGCCGGTGCGACCGGTGCCACCGTTATCAATCAGGCGCGCGGTGAGGGCTTGAAGCAGCAGCGGACTTTTTTTGGCCTCAGTCTGGATGTGCAGCGCGATATGATCATGTTGCTGGTCGAAGAGCACCTGGCACGAAAGGTGATGGAAGCGATCAGCGAGACCGCCTGTATGGATGATGAACCTGGTAGTGGCATGGCGTTTCAACTGGATGTAGAAGATGCGGTTGGAATCAAATCCCAGGCCGAATACCTCAGTGAAATCGTGGAGGAAAACCTGTGAGTGAATTAAGCACAACAATGCGCGTGCGTGATGTCATGCAAATCGAATTTGACCTGATTGATGGGATGAAGAGTGTGGCTGATGCATTACGGCTGATGAAGTATCACTCCAACGCCACCATCATGGTGGAAAAAAGAAGCCCCGATGATGAATACGGCATGCTGTTGATATCTGATATAGCCAGGCATGTGATTGCCAGAGACCGCAACCCCGAGCGTGTCAATGTCTACGAAATCATGGCCAAGCCGGTGCTCAGCGTACATCCGGATATGAGCATTAAATATTGTTCGCAGTTGTTGCAGCGATTTGATTTGAGCCGGGTGCCGGTCGTGGAAAACCGCCAGGTTGTTGGTTTGGTCAGTTTTGAAGATCTGGTTTTGAGGGGCCTTTTTTCAGAGCTGTGAACCCAACTCATCGATCAGGTTGGGCACAACTCTATTGTGCACAATAGCGGCTTGCTGCCCAGCTGTGTCAGGATTCGAAACCATCCTCAAAAAGAATATCGCCACGTTCATAAGCACCGATATCGACTGCAGCACCAACGACACGCTCAGCGCCGTTTAGATCCAGCGACCCGAGACCGCCCGGCGGTGAATTATCACCTGCATCAATTGCCGCCGAGCCTGCCGCCAGTTCGTAATTGCCCATAGGCGCATTGATAAACAGCCCCGGATCATTGACGAACAGATTATTGCCGGAACTCACCCCGGCATTCAGTTGCGCGTTGGTATCGGCGTTGACGGAAATGCTGTTAAAAACCGACAGTGTTCCGGTGCCATTGACGCTCGCCAGTATGCCGCGTTCGGCATGTTCGACAATGGTCAGATTGGTGGCCTGCAACAGGCCGCCATTGTTTGAGTTCAACTGCAAACCACGTGCATTCCCCATCGCGATCAGGGTGTCGCTGAGCACGCCTTCGCCCTGGAAGACACTGGCCGATAGCTGCGCACCGAAAGTGGTGACATCATCGTCAATGTTGCCGATAAACTGATTACGGCGCAGCGTCCACCCCGCACCGCCAAGTAACATGCCGGTACCGATGGCGGAGGACGCGGTGATGCGATTACCGGTGATGACATTGTCGGTCATCAAGATCACCGGGTCCGGATCGAAGTTGGTAATATCCAGGCCGGCGCCCAATCCGGAACCAGCGCCACCGATGGTGACCTGGTTATCAGCAATGATGTTACCGGTTATCCCGAGCATGGAGTTACCACTGAGTTCCGCCGTCAGGCCGCCGCCACGGGCATCCACCGTGTCGGTTGCAATGACCGTGTTGTCTATAATGCTGTTATTGCGAATGGTGATCTGGCTGGTATCAAGCAGCAAGCTATACAGGCCGGCTGAACTGGGCCGGTCAGCTTCCGCGCGATTGTTGCTGATGGTGTTATTGTACAATTCCGCGCTGCTCGAATTGCGGCTTTCGAGACTGATGCCGGCGCGCCGTTCAGCCAGACCGTTTCGCACTACAAACCCGTGCATAACCAACTGATCACTGCCCGATAGCTGTACTTCCATCACTGGACCGGTGGCGTTGCCATCCAGGATCGAATCGCGCCCGTCAGTAGATACGGTAAAGGTGGCATTCCAGCCACCGCTGATTTCGACCCGGTCGCCACTGCCGCCGAGATCAATCAGGATATTTTCCATGTAAGTACCGGTCCGGACGCGAATTTCGTCGTCGCCCGCCATCATCACGGAACTGTCCAGAGCCGCCTGTAGCGAGCCGAACATACCGCCTGGGCCAACCGTCAGCGTGGCTGCATAAACCGGGCAGATCAGAACTGCCAGTAAAGTACTGCACAACCACCGGGCGCTGAGGAGTGTCTGCCAAGGTGTTTTTTCCGACCGGTTTTGAAAACGATGCTTTAACATAATGAGCCTTGGGTGTGAGCCGATAGGGTGTCTACAGGGATTAAACGTCAAACGGTTAAAAACAACGCCAGGCAAATGTTCGAGTTAACAAATTTAGAGTCCTGTGAAGACTGGAGCGGCAGGTAAAATGAGCGGGCTTCTCAGCCAGACAGCGTTGGGGCAGTCAGCAGGTTTGACGGGCGGCTTGAGGGGACCGTGCCGGGCAGGTCTAAGCAGATAATCGTATAGCAATCCCGGCTACCTGGAGATAGGGTTAAAGGTTGAGGATAAAGCACGGAGGAACAGCATGTCTCAGACAACGGATCAACCGGTAACGACCGGTAACCTGTCCCGGCGGGAGCTGCTGGGTGGGGCGGTCGCGACCACGGTCGCTTTGGCGAGCGGTGTCTCGCTGGCTGCCGGCGAGCATAGCCATCATGCCGCCAATAAAAATACGGCATTGCTGGATTCGGCACTTGAATGTCTCAAACAAAGCCAGTTGTGTATGGACCATTGTGTTGAAATGATGAAGACCGGAGATACTTCGCTGGCGGTATGCGCGGATCTGGTCAATGAAACCATGGCCATGTGCACGGCGCTGTCACAGATGGCGGCCTACCGGTCAGAGCATCTGCACGATCTGGCCAGGGTATGCATTTCGGTGTGTGAAGACTGCGAACAGGAATGCCGGAAACACGAGCAAAAACACGCGGAATGCAAAGCCTGCGGAGATTCCTGTGCCGCCTGTATTAACGAATGCGAGCAGCTGATAACTTGATAGCATGAAGTATCTGGCGCGTATAGCGCGTCAGATAAGCAATCGTTTTATCCGGGTGGCCAGCACGGCTGGTCATTCGGGCGCTGCAGTCAGTGCATGCCGGTCGCCGGGTGTTCAGCGAGATTGGCATGGGCGGGATATCCCCGTATGCTTACCCGGACTTTCTTATTAGCAGCCAGCCATGCCATATATCCGGATACTTTTTTCACTGCCATTGTTGGCGGCAGTAGTTTTCGCCGCTGACGACCAGCCGTCAGAAAGACAGAAAAAACTGCTGGATATACCAGCTTTTGTGCAACAGCTTGAAACGCTCCGCCAGACAACGCAGATCCCCGGGTTGTCATTTGCGGTGTTACAGAACCAGACCGTAGTGATAGCGTCAGGTCTGGGCCATGCTGATGATTTGCAGCAGGGCCTGCCCGCCACGGCAGACACGCTTTACAACATTGCCTCGGTCACCAAACCGATTGCCGCCGTGGTTGCGCTGCGGCTTGTCGAACAGGGCAGCCTGCAGCTTGATCAACCCATGTCGAACTACAGTGAATGGGATGATTTCTGCGCTGCGTTCAGTCAGCAACCCTCGATTTTTGCGCAAGATCTGAAATGTGAAATACCCGGTCACACGCTGCGCCATTTGCTTTCCCATACCGCCACCGGCAGTCCGGGGACGCGCTTTTCTTATAACCCGGTGTTGTATTCCTGGGCTTCGCGTCCAATCATGGCGGTAGTTGATGAGCCCTTTTCAAGTCTGGTGGATCGCTATGTCTTTGCACCGGCGGGTATGCACCGATCGGCCCGACAACATCGTGATCTGGCTGTTCCTGAAGAGTTGGCAAAACAGTTGGCCCCGCCGCATCGGCTAACCGCTGAGGGCGTTATCGAGCGGGCGCCGAAACCGTCGGCGCAGGGAGATGGCGCGGCAGGCGGGGTTATTTCCTCGGTGCTGGACCTTGCCCGGTTTGATGTAGCCCTGGATCAGGGCAGATTGATATCAGCGGCATCACGCGCAACCATGCTGACGCCAACCACCGCCAACAATGGCGATACACTGCCTTATGCAATAGGCTGGTATGTTGAGGAATATCAGGGGCACAAGCTGGTGTGGCATTCCGGTTGGTGGGAGGATGCGTATTCCGCGTTGTATATCAAAATCCCGGCACGGCGGCTGACCTTTATCATCCTGGCTAACAGTGAGGGTATCTGGTGGGGGAATCCGCTTGATCAGGCGGCGGTGCATAAATCTGACTTTGCTCAGGCGTTTTTCCAGGCATTTCTGCTGGATTAACCGGCTTTATTCCGCCTGAATAAAGTCCCGGCAGTTGGTATTTCCCCGATATCGGGCCAGCAATCAGGCGAGGCATTAAGCGCGATACTAATCAATTGACTTGGCCCACGCTTAGTTAACATTCAGCTTGCTATGCTGACCGCCGGTTATCTTGGCAGAGAGTTTTATGACGATCAAAAATACTTTTATACCAGCCTGGACGCATAGTCTGGAATGCCTTAAAAGCATCCTGAACAAGGCTGAAGCACATGCGGATAAGCATGCTTATGCAGCAGAAATATTACTCCAGACACGCTTGTTTCCGGATATGTTTCCCCTGCTGAAACAGGTACAGATAGCCTGTGACCTGGTGGCCAGAGCCGGCGCCAGACTCAGTCAGGCCGAACTGCCTGTTTATCCAGATAATGAAACCGATATGGCCGGGCTGCAGCAACGCATTGACAGTGTCATAAACTATGTATCCAGCCTGGACGAAGCCGCCTTTGAGGGCGCTGAAACGCGGATGGTGGAAATTCCCGTCGGCGGCGGAAATACCCAAACCATGCCAGGCCAGCAATACCTGTTGAGCTTTGTGATTCCGAATCTCTATTTCCATCTGACCACCGTCTATAATTTGCTGCGCGGCAATGGTGTGCAACTGGGCAAACGGGATTTTCTGATGCCGTAAGCAAAGCCGGAGCAGGCGTTTGGTATCAGCTTAGGAGTTGGGCATGCATAGTTGCGATATCAGCGGCTGAAAAGTGATAATGATCCGGGTAAATAGCCAACCGTCCATGCCATGCAAATCGATCTGAATCTGGCCTGGCTTTTTATCGGCTTGATCAATGGCGCATTGATTGGCAGCCTGCTGCTGTTCAGGTCTGCCAACCGGGTGGCTAACACGGTGCTGGCGTGGTTTATTTTTATCCTGGTAGGCAGGATACTCGTTTATATCCTCGGCAGTGGTGGTCTTTATGATCCACACAGCTGGCTGTATGTCGCACCGGTGGAAGTATCACTGGCCTATGGCCCACTGATCTATCTTTATCTGCGTGCGATAACCGGAACGGGGCTGGTCAGGCGGTGGTGGCTGCACCTGCTGCCCGCGATGTTGCAGGTTGGCTATTATGCGGTCTTGACGTTATTCAGCGAGACCACCATCGTGGCCTGGATTCTGTCCGGGCATATCAGTGTTATTGCGCAGCTTGAATCAGCGCTGGTTTTACTATCGATCAGCGCTTATCTGCTGTACAGCTGGCGCCACTACCGACATTACCAGCGCTGGCTTGGCAACCACATCAGTGATAAGGAAAACTATCGCCTGCCCTGGCTGGTTGATTTTTTGGCGGTCAATACCCTATTGGTGACGGTCTGGGCGGTTTTTCTGGCGGTGGGTTTCTGGATCGAGTTTAACTATCAACGGCATTTTTTCCTGTTTGCCACCCAATCCATTCTGCTGTTCTATCTGGCTCTGGAAAGCTGGCGTCACAGCAGCCTGACATTGCCGCCGATGCCATCCCGCACGGCCATTGAACAGCTCGCGAACAAACCTGAGCAGGCTGAACCCGGTCACGGCCAGGCGTTGCAGCAACAGGCCCATCAATGGCTGCAGACCATCCGGGACAGGCAGTGGTGGCGTGATCCGGATTTAACACTCAGCCGTCTGGCCGGATTGCTGGGCACCAACACCACTACCCTGTCAGCAGTTTTAAATCAGGGACTCAAGCAAAACTTTAATACCGTTATCAACCGCATCCGCACACAGTCAGTCTGTGAACGGATAGACAGTCAAACTGATGAAGGGCTGCTGACGATTGCTTTTGAGGCCGGGTTTAACTCCAAGAACAGTTTTAATCGCAGCTTTAAGCGTTTCACCGGTGTAACACCAAGCCAGTATCGCCGCAACCGGAGTGTCAAATCATAAATTTCAAATAAAACCGCACAATCTGGTGCGCCAGGAGAATCCAGACAACACAAGCTAACCGTCGGCAAGCCAATCCGGCTGTGTGTTATTGATGGAGTTATCTATGCCAAACCAGGTTCTCACCCGTTGCTCACTATGTTTTTGGATACTGGGTCTGCTCAGCATGGCGGTCCTGGATCCGGTTGCCGCTGATCAGAGCACGGTGATCGAGTTTAAGGACAAGCACTTGGAGCAAGCCGTCCGTGCCGCACTGCAACTGAACGATCAAGCCATAACGCCAGCAGCTCTGCTTAACCTGGAAACGCTGAATATCAACGCCCAGGGGGTAACTACCCTGGATGGCCTGGAACAGGCCCTGAATCTCAAAGTGCTGTCCGCGAAAGACAATCTGATTGAGGATTTATCGCCTTTGGCGCCGTTGCTTCAGCTGACCAATATCGACCTCAATGACAATCAGATAGCAGATATCTCGATGCTGAAACAGCAGACCAGGCTGATCGGTTTCAGCATTGAACGCAATACTATTGATTCCATCGAGGTGATCCGACATTGGCCGGTTATCCGAGGGCTTGATCTGGCGGACAATAAAATCTCAGACCTGCAGCCACTTAAAGACCAGCGAAGCCTGGTGGCCATCTGGGCGCCGGGTAACGAAATTTCAGATCTTACCGCGCTGCGGGGGCTTGAAAACCTGATCATATTGTCACTCGGGTTTAATCGTTTTACCGATATCAATGCATTGGAAAGCCTGGTCAACCTGGAGGAGCTGTCGCTGTATAACAGCCAGCTGAGCGATATCTCAGCGCTTCGAAACATGCGTAAACTGGCCCGGTTGGATCTGCGTGCCAATCGGATTAGCGACCTTTCACCCCTGCGTCATTTGAGCGGGCTGCAGTGGCTGGATCTGCGTACCAACCAGATCGCCGATCTCAACCCACTCAGTGGCCTGACTGGTATCACCAAACTGTTTCTGAGCAACAACCGGATCATCAGTCCCGCGCCGCTGCAAAGCCTGGCCAAACTGCAGTGGCTGATGCTGGATAGCAATAAGATCAGTGATCTGAGCGAACTGCTGGCGATCAACACTCTGGCCGCCTTGTCGGTAACCAATAATGCTCTGGAACCGGATAACAATTCAGCTATCGCTGAATCCATTGCACGGCTGGGCCGGACGATTGAATATTTTCATTTTGAACCGACCAGCCCACGCTCGATGTTCAATGACGTACCGGGACAGGCGAAACGAAAACAAGACTTTGATGCGGAGGCGCTTGAGTTCGACTGACAGGTGTCTGGCTGACAGCCAGACCATGGCAGCTCAATAATGTGGCGGAACCTCATTAGCATGCTGCTGGCTGATGCCGGTATCATTCATGCTGGTCATGCGCTGCAGCAAATGCCGGTAACCCAGCCGCAGCTCATCGAGCTCTTTGCGTTGTCTGATGATTACGTCGTTTAAATCAGCAAGCGCTTTTTCCTGATAGGTGAACCGGGTTTCCAGTTCTTCCAGGCGATCTGTATCCATTGGTGTCTGAGTGTTGATTGGCAGGCTGTATTGTATCGCATGAGATTGTCGGCACAGCCTGGTTCGGGCCGAGGCGCTCAATACAGCAGCAGGAGTGGTTATCCGCAGCCTGTCGTGGCGGCTTGGGCAGCAGCGGTTCTGTTTTAGACGGTAGCTTTTTCAGCACACGGAAACCTTGTATACTTGGCGTGCTTTTGTATCGCTTGTTCCGAGTCTGCTGGCATCGTGCCTACATCCTCTTGAGCGGTTATTAAACCTTTTGGAGGTATTTATGGGCAGAAAACTTTACGTCGGCAACCTGCCGTATTCAGCCGATCAACAGAGCTTGGAAGAGGCTTTCAGCGAGCACGGCACTGTTGATTCAGTCAATGTCATCACCGATCGTGATACCGGTCAGAGCAAAGGTTTTGCTTTCATCGAGATGTCCACGGACAGCGAAGCTCAGGCCGCCATCGAGGCACTGAATGGCACCAATATGGGCGGTCGTGATATCAAGGTCAATGAAGCCAAACCCAAAGCGCCACGCGATAACCGCGGTGGTGGCGGCGGTGGTTATGGCGGCGGCGGTGGTGGACGCGACCGCTGGTAAACAGCTGATCGCTCGCGTCGGCTGGCGGTAAGTCAGCGCGCCAGCAGATTTTGTACCTGATCAAAACCCGGCAACTTGCCGGGTTTTTTTATGCAACATTTTGGCTAAGCCGCGGCAGAATTGGCGGCTATAAACCCCTAGGCCCGCCAGCCGGCTGATCGCAGGTTAAAAATCAGCGCCAATACAAATAAATAACCGTCTCAGGCCACCATTACCAGACAATTATTCATCGCGGGATAGGGGTTCCAGCTCACCGGTGCCAAAGCCGACTTCATGATTGGCTGCCAGCCAGGTCAGCACCGCATAGGCGCTCACATTCTGATTCAGTGATTCCGGATCGATCTTGTCCAGGGTGTCATTGTCGGTATGGTGAATATCGAAATACTCGCTGGCATCCTGACGCAGAGCAATATTGGCGACGCCAGCCTGGATCAATGGAAAGATATCACTGCCGCCCGGTTTGTCATTTTCGCCCAGTTCAATGCCTAACGGCGCCAGATGACGATGGATGTTCTGAACCATTGCCCAGCCCAGCGAATTGACCCGCGCGTCAATGCGGTAAATACGACCGGCGCCCAGGTCGGACTCTGCCGCAAACACATGCTGCATCAGCCCGGAAGGCGTCATGGCCTGTTGTTTGGCCAGGTAATCGCGGCCGCCATACAGGCCCTGCTCCTCATTGGCGAACAGACCGATCCGGATGCTGCGTGAGGGCCGTTGCGGTTGTTTCAAAAGCAACTCGCCGGCCGCCATGACAATAGCGACTCCGGCGCCATCATCCAGGGCGCCGGTACCCATGTCCCAGGAATCCAGATGGGCGCCCAGCAGAATAAAATCCTCTGACTTGCTACCGGTAATTTCAGCAAATACGTTCTGAGAGGTAGCTTCACCATCAAAACCAACATCCAGTTTAAGTTCCATACGAGGCTTGATGCCGCGTTCGAACAGCCGCACCAGCTGATCGGCGTCCGGGTTGGACAGCGCTGCCGACGGAACCAGCTGGCCATCTTCCGGTTGCCGGATAGCGCCGGTATGGGGCAGTCGATCATTGTCAGTGCCGATCGAACGGATCACCAGAGCCAACGCACCCAGCCGGGCGGCGGTCGCAGGTCCGGCGCCGCGTGCCTGAACAGCAGACCCATAGCCGGAACCGTCGCGCGCGCGCTGCATGCGGTTGCTGATGAAAGCGATTTTGCCGCGCACCACCGCGGGATTGGCTTTTTCCAGATCCTGCAAAGTAGCAAAGTGCAGCACTTCTCCGCTGATGCCTTCGGGTGGTGTGCCAACCGAACCACCCAGCGCGGTAATAGCAAGATGCTGCTCAGAGGGCGTGAGCAGGCGGGCGGATTCCGCGCCGCGCCGCCAGTAGGGGAAGCTGACGGGTTCACTCCAGACTTTGTCAAAACCCAGTTGGCGGAATTTCTTCAGTGCCCATTTTACCGCCAGTGCATCGTTGCTACTGCCGCCCGGCCGTGCGCCGACTTCGGTGGTTAATGAACTGACCAGTGCATAGGCGGAGTGTTGGCCACCCAGACCCTGCTGGCGCAGTTGTCTGGCAATTTGCCCATCCGTGCTGCTGATCTGAGGGGTGAATAGCTCGGATTGGGCCAGCACAGCCCATGGCAGCAACCAGCCTGCCAGTATGACCAGCAGAGATTTGTTCATATCAAGTTCCAATATTGCTGCCCAGATAGTTGGCCAGGCCGTCTAAAAACATCTGCACAGCCAATGCGACCAGCACTAGGCCCATCAGACGTTCCATGGCGACCAGGCCACGTTTACCCAGCAGTTTATGCAGTTTGGTGGCTGCCAGAAGAATCACCGCGCTGACCAGCCAGGCGGCCAGCAGCGCCAGTAACCAGTTGATTTGCTGGCCTGGTTCGCGGCTGACCAGCAGCATCAGAATAGCCAGCGTGGATGGTCCGGCGACCAGCGGTACCGCCAGCGGCACCAGTAAAGGCTCGCCTTCGATGGTTTCTTCCACACTGGCCGAGCGAGGGACCGGAAAAACCATTTTCAAAGCGATCAGAAACAGGATAATGCCACCGGCGATGCTGATTGATTCCGGACTCAGCTTAAGTGCATTGAGCACCGGCTGACCCAAAAACAAAAACAGCACCATGATCAGCAGAGCCAGTATCAATTCGCGCGTAACCACCCGCAATCGGCGTCGTTCCGGCACCGATTCCAGTACACTCAGAAACAACGGAATATTGCCCAGCGGATCCATGGTCAGGAACAACAACAGAGCGGCGCTGACGAAATCCATCAAGTACGCCGGATATCCAGAAAGTTTTCCAGGTGTTTCAAAGCTCGGGTATATACGCTGCGTTTGAATTTGATGACGTGTCTGGCCGGGTACCAGTAATCCACCCAGCGGTACTCATTGAATTCGGCTTTGGCATCGTTTTCGTTATCGTTTCCCAGCGTGATCAGGGATTCATCACCGCACAGGCGCACCAGGTACCAGACCTGTTTCTGGCCGATACACATCGGCTTGCTGTGGCGGCGCCGATAGCGGTAAGGTAGCTGATAGCGAAGCCAGCCGGGCGTTGCGCCGAGCACTTCAACGTGTTCAGCGCGCAGACCGGTTTCTTCATGCAGTTCTCGGTACATAGCCTCCAGCGGGGTCTCATCGGTATTCATACCACCCTGCGGGAACTGCCAGCCATTGTCATATATGCGTTTGGCCCACAAAACACGGTTATCATCACGTGCGACTACAATGCCGACGTTGGGCCGATATCCATCGGGGTCAATCATGGCAAAAATGCGCACAGGCGCAAAAATTTAACTGCCTGAATAGTAAAACAACGGACCGGTAATGTACATGTACAGTTTATTCCAGGATACAGACTAATGGATTGGAGCCAGCTTTGGTGGCTGTTGGTGGCAGTGTTGATCGTGGCTGGAATCGTGGGTGCCATATTGCCGGTGGTGCCGGGGCCGGTGCTGGTGTTTGCCGGTATTCTGCTGGCCGCCTGGATTGACGATTTCAACTATATCGGTGCCTGGACGCTGGTTATATTTGCGTTCCTGACCGCCATCGCGCATGCGCTGGATATTGTTGCGGGCATCGGCGGTGCCCGCGCCAGCGGGGCCGGCCGGGGCGCGCTGATCGGCGCCGCGCTCGGCACCGTGGTAGGCATTTTCTTTGGCCTGCCAGGCATTTTCCTGGGTCCGTTTTTAGGCGCTTTGCTGGGCGAGCTGATAGCGGTCAAGGATGTTTACCACGCCACCCGCGCGGGGGTTGGGGCATGGTTCGGAGTGATCGTGGGCATGGCCGCTAAGCTGGCGATCAGCTTTATGCTGGTGGGCTGGTTTTTACTGCTGCGGTTGTGGTAACTGCATTGTCTGCCGGGGTATGCTAGCAATCAGGACATTACGGATGGAAACAGAACATGGCCAAAGTGCTGGGTTTGGGTGGAATTTTCTTCAAATGCCAAGATCCCAGGGCATTAACCGACTGGTATGCCAAATGGCTGAATATTCCGGTGGACGAACAGGGCTATGTGTCGTTAATGCCCGGTACCATGCCAGCCAACGGATTTTCGGTGTGGGGTCCGTTTAAACGGGATACCCAGTATTTTCAGCCCAGCTCAAAAGCTTTTATGATGAATCTGGTGGTTGATGATCTGGAGCAGGCGCTGCAGCAGGTGGCAGCCGGAGGCGCTGAGTTATGCGGTAATCCGGAAACACATGAATACGGTCAATTCGGTTGGTTTATCGATCCGGAAGGAAACAAGGTCGAGTTATGGCAGCCGCCGGCGACCACCGCAACACAGTAACGGGGTCACAGCAATATGACTAAACACAGCAAGCTGGCCATTGTCACCGGTGCGAATCGCGGCATTGGTCTGGAAGTCACCCGCCAGCTGGCCGCTCAGGGTTGGCGGATTGCTGCCTGCTGCCGGGATATCAACAAAGGCGCGGCGGCATTACGCACCATTGAGCAAGAAGGTTTTGACATCGAATTGCGCAAGCTGGATGTGACCCGTACGGCCGATTGCCAGGCGCTGGCGAAATGGTTGCAGAGCGGAGAGCAGCAGGTGCATGCGCTGGTCAATAATGCCGGCGTGCTGCTCGACAGTCAGTCCGACGGTAGCGCTGATCCACTCAAGCTGGAAGCAACCCTGGCGATGGAAACCTTTAACATCAACACCCTGGGCGCGTTGCGCATGCTTCAGTCATTGGCCCCGTTACTGGCGCCTGGCGCACGGGTGGTGAATGTCTCCTCCGGCATGGGGCAGCTGGCATCAATGGGTGATGGTTACCTGGCTTATCGCATGTCCAAAACCGCTTTAAATGCGCTGACCAAAGTGATGTCCTCGCGATTGGCTCAGTTCAGTGACGGTAAAATCCGTGTCAACGCGGCCTGCCCCGGTTGGGTGCGCACTGATATGGGTGGTGAGCAGGCGGAGCGTGATGTCAGTCAGGGCGCGGACACCATTGTCTGGCTGGCCAGCTCTGACGAAGTGACTTTCACGGGTGGTTTCTACCGGGATCGCAAACGCATTGACTGGTAAACAGCTAGACTTAAGCAGATGAGGCGCTGGCTGGCTGGTTTATTTCTGCTGGTGCTGGCGGGCGCGGGAGTGCGTCAGTTTCAGGTTGAACAGGACAGCCGCTATTCAGGCGAGCGCGGTCCTTATCTGCAAACACTCACCCCCACCAGCGCGGTGGTTCGCTGGCAGACCGATCAGCCCGAGCCGAGCATACTGCAACTGCAGCAGCACAGTCTGCAGGCTGAAACCGGGCCAGTGCTGCAGCATCGGATACAACTGCGGCAACTGCAACCACAAACCACTTATCAATATCGCGTGGCCGCTGCGAGCCCGGCGCTCAGCCGCCAGTTCAGTTTCACCACCCCGCCGGCACTGGATGATCAATCCGCTGCCGTGCGGCTATGGGTACTGGGCGATCCGGGCGCGGAAACACCTTTGCATCAAGCCGCCCGTGAAGCGGGTCAGCAGTGGCTGAGACAGCACCGGAGAGCAGCCCAGCCGCTGCTGGATTTGTGGTTAAGCAACGGTGACAGCGCCTATACCTCGGGCCGCAACCACGAGTACCAGCAGGCGATTTTTACACCCTATCAGGACTGGCTGGGCCAGTTTGCGCTGCTCCCGGCGATTGGCAATCACGATCTGCGCCGGCGTGCCTATCGGCGGATTTTCGAGCTTCCGGAGAACGCCGAGCAGGGTGGCGTGGCATCGTCCAGTCAGCATTACTTTGCGATTGATCACGGCGCGCTGCACGCCATAGTGCTGGACTCTGAATGGGCCCTGGTGCGGGCGCGTACGGCCATGCTGAAATGGCTGGAAAAAGACCTGCAGGCGAATGCCCGGCCCTGGGTTATCACGGTACTGCACCATCCTCCCTATAGCCGAGGATCACACGATTCAGACGACAACCGCGGCAGTGACCGACGTATGGGCCTGGTTCGCAAGCACCTGTTGCCGCTGCTGGAGCGTTACAATGTGGACCTGGTCATCGCCGGCCACAGCCACGCTTATGAGCGCAGTCACCTGCTGACCGGGCACTATGGTCTGGCCACAACATTGACGCCGCGGATGCTGCTTCAGCGTGGCCGGGGGGCCGGTGATGCGTTTCATAAAACGGCTTCCTGCCGACAGTACTGCGGTACCGTTTATCAGGTGATGGGCAGTACCGCTGAACTGGTGGCCGGGCCCTTTACGCACCCGGCCATGGCGGTGGGTTTGAATCAAGGTGGAACCCTGGTGGTTGATGTTGAGCCGAACTGCCTGACCAGCCGCTTCATCAACGCCAGCGGCGAGCAGCCCGATTATTTTACGATCGGCAGAGGCCCGGGTTGTCAGCCGGCCGAATAAACCTGGCGCAGAACTGTCCGGATGCTTACTGCTGCTGACGGGCCGCCAGAATTTCGCCTGCCAGCCGCTGGCTGCGCTGGTTATCCACATCAATGGGTGCTTCCGGAAAGGGCATATCAATGCCGGTAACCGAAATGCCGAAGCGGTTTCCCAGACGTTGCATCGCGCGGTCACGCTTATACCAGGCAAAGCGGTAGCCAATGGCGTTCCAGACACCGAAGGCTTTGAGCACCCGCAGCGGGGATTTCACAAACTGGCCGCCGGTCTTGAAAATGCTGGCGCCACGCAGCGCCGCCGGCGACATCAGTGCATACAGGTTGCAATTGGACCACTCGCCATCGGCGAAGCGGTGAAAGCGCCGCTGACCATCGGGATATTTATCCAGCAGAACCTGTTTGCGGGTCATGGCGATGCCGGCATCTGTCCCCTCGGCCAGCAGCTGGCCGGTAAAATGCTGCAACATCTCGGCGCGTAATAACACGTTGTCAGCAGTGGTAATGATGCTGGGGAAATGTTCTTCCCGGGTCAGTGCCAAGGCCACGCTGGCAAACAGATTGTCAGACGAGCGAATTACGCTCAAACGGCCTGCTTCGCGCAGCTGATTAACCAGCGGCACCTGATCGAGAGTCTCGGGCTGATCAATGGAAACGGTTATGTGGTCGACTTCAGGGCTCTGTTGCAAAGCCAGCAGAACGTGTTCAATCAGAGCTCGGCCAGCCATCGGTATCAGGCATTTATGGCTGACACCGGCGGCTGCCGCCAATGGATTGACGATACCCGGGCGCTGCGCCGCCAGTACAACTGTATGCCAGCTTGTGCTCATGACAGGCGGGTCACGTCAAGCTCGTCCAGGCTGATCAGTTGCTGACGCAGCAGGCTGTGGCAGACCAGGGTCTCGATCAATTGAGAATGCTCAATACCAATGCTGCGGGCGGCTATGGAGGAGGCTTTTTGTGACCATAGATTGCAGCTCAAATTGAGTTCAATAAAATTCAGGGTATCGCTGTGCTGGTCGTATTTGAATTCAAACCGGCCGATGTCGAACGGCCAGATTTCCGGTAATACGGCCAGCGCCAGACGCTGCAGCCGGAGGCTCAGGGGATCGTCATCAGCCAGCATATGCAGCTGGACTTTGTCCTGCTCGTCCAGGTGGCGCTTTTGCTGATAGCTGCGAATGGCAAACGGATCATCCACCGCGAAGCGCAGCAGTGGTAAAAAGGTCGGTTCCAGCGATCCGATCACCGGTACCGCATACTCATTGCCAGCGACAAATGCCTCGACGATGGCGTCATGTCCTGATGCGTGCAGATAGTGGATGTGTTCCAGTGCGTCTGACCAGTCATTTACCCGCACGATGCCCCAGGAGGCAGATGAGGCATTGGGTTTAACCACCAGGCTGGGCCAGGCAAAATCAGGTTCAGGCAGTTCCAGGCAGCCGCGTCGATAGATCTGCCAGTCCGCCGTTGCCAGGTTATGCCGCCGGGCCACCAGCTTCATCAGATGCTTGTCATCAGACATACCGCGGATAATCGGGCTGGCCCCAAAAAAAGGTACCTGATGCAGGGTTGCCAATAGCGGTGCATACATTTCACTGTTCAGAAATTCCGCCCGATTGAACATGCTGAACAGGTAATCGTAATCCGGTTTAACCCACAGTCTTTCCAGCCTGGAGGATGCTTCTACCTGAAACCCCAGCCCCCGCAGCACATCGTGTAATTCAGCGTGATAGGTGGCATGCGTGCCATCGACTGCATCCGGAGAGCCATCCGATTCCGCCCATTTAGCCAGGAACAATATACGCAGGGCTTTTTTTCTGGCAGATGACAGCTTGAGCAGCTTGCGGGGCAACATAGAAATCTATCCGTTTAATCATGCTGAGGTGCTCGATTCTGGCCCGAAACGGGCGGGTCACTGACGAGCAGGCGCAGAGTTTGCCAGAAATTGTGTCAGATTACTGCTAATTCGAAACACCCGGCCCGATGCGGAACCGATGGGGTGGTTCTATACTGTACGCTTATCAACACGGCTGAAGACCATGCGAATCCCCGTTGTACTGATTATTTTATTGATGAGCCATATGCTGCAAGCAGACCCCCTGAGTATCGAGCGTATTTTTGCCAGCCCGGCTATTTCCGGGCCGGATATGCGTGCCTTGCAATTGTCGCCCGCCGGTGACCGGGTCACTTTCCTGCAGGGTAAGCCGGAGGACCGTGAGCAGCTGGACTTATGGGAATATCACATTGCTGATCAGGCAACCCGTCTGCTGGTCGATTCCCGCTTGCTGGTGCCGGAGCCAGAAACGTTATCGGCGGCCGAGCAGGCGCGCCGCGAACGGCAACGTCTGGCCGGCTGGCGCGGCATAGTCGCTTATCAATGGTCAGCGGCCGGCGGCGCACTGTTATTTCCATTAAACGGCGATTTGTATTTTTACGATCTGGCCGCCGCACGGGTCAAACGGCTGACCGACACGGCGGCGTTTGAAACCGATCCACAATTGTCACCGGATGGGAAACAGGTGGCTTTTATCCGTCACCAGAATATTTTCGTGATCGATATTGCCAGTGGTGTCGAGCGCCAATTAACCATGGACGGACGAGACAGGATTCACAATGGGGTGGCCGAATTTGTGGCACAGGAAGAGATGGACCGCGATACCGGTTACTGGTGGTCGCCGGACTCCCGCCGGATTGCCTTTATCCAGTTCGATGAAAACCCGGTGGAGATCACTCAGCGCTATGAGATCGACGCCGATTCAGTCACCGTGGTGGAGCAGCGTTATCCCTACACCGGAACGCCCAATGTCAAATTGAAGCTGGGTGTAGTGTCAGCCAGTGGCGGTGCCAAGCAGTGGCTGGAGCTGGGCCCGGACAGTGATTTTTATCTGCCGCGGGTCAAGTGGTTACCGGACAGCCAGCACCTCAGTTATCAATGGCAGTCCCGCGATCAGCAAAGGCTGGAATTGCGGGTCGCTGATTTGGCTGAACAGCATCAGCATGTGCGCATCACCGAAACATCCGATACCTGGGTCAATCTGCATCATGACCTGCATTTTCTGGAAAACGCCAGGCAGTTTATCTGGTCTTCCGAGCGTTCCGGATTCAGGCATCTGTATTTATATTCCAACCGCGGTGAGCTGATCCGAGCGATCACCAGTGGCGACTGGCCGGTGGACAAAGTAGAAGGCATTGATGAGACCGCCGGCGTGGTTTATTTCACCGCCAACCGGGACAATGTCACCGAACAGCAATTGTACGCGGTAAGTTATCAGCAGGATGGCGCCACCCCGGAACGCCTTACTCAGCGTGCCGGCTGGCATGCCATCGACATGGCTGACAGCGCCCAGGTTTACCTGGATACTTTTTCCAGCCGTGCTCAGCCACCGCAGGTTTCGCTGCATGCTGCCAGCGGTCAGCGCCTGACCTGGCTGCTGGAAAACCCGCTGGATGGGCAGCATCCCTACGCGCCTTATCTGGACAGCCATCAGCCCACCGAATTTGGCCAGCTGACTGCCGGCGACGGCCAGACGCTGCACTACCGCCTGCTCAAACCGCGCGGCTTTGATGCGGCGCAGCGCTATCCGGTGTTTGTCTACGTCTATGGCGGCCCGCACGTACAGGTGGTCCAGAACAGCTGGAGCAGCCGTGGCCTGATTGAACAATATATGGCTCAGCAGGGATTCGTGGTGTTTTCCATCGACAATCGCGGCAGTGCCCGGCGCGGCACACGGTTTGAAAATCCCATTTTCAAAAGTATGGGGACAGTGGAAGTACAGGATCAGTTAACCGGTGTCGACTTCCTGAAAAGCCTGCCCTATGTCGATCCGGAACGGATTGGTATTTTCGGCTGGAGTTATGGCGGTTACATGACGTTGATGAGTTTGCTGCAGGGCCAGCGGACGGATCCGCCCGCTTTCGCCCTGGGTGTGTCGGTGGCGCCGGTGACCGATTGGCGGCTGTATGACACCCATTATACCGAACGCTATATGCAGACCCCGGCGCAAAACCCGGCAGGTTATCAGGCCGGTAATGTGCTCAGTTACAGCGCTGAATTGCCCGCTGATCAGGCCACACCGCTGCTGGTTATCCACGGCATGGCGGATGACAATGTGCTATTCACCCACAGCACGCTGCTGTTCAAGGATTTGCAGGACAAAGGCAAGCTGTTTGATGTGATGACCTATCCGGGCGCCAGGCATGGGATCAGCGGCAGTGTTTCGCAAACCCATGTCTACCGCATGATTACGACCTATTTTCAGCAGCTGCAGCCATAGCCTGTGACCATATGCATATAACCAGGCAGGCATTGGTTTATCCACTTGCGGCACATACCTGTAAGCTAATCCAACCATTTCCGTTGTGACGGATAAGCGAGCAAAATTATGAGCATGATTATTGAAGGTAAGACAGCGCTGGTGACCGGCGCTAATCGCGGCATCGGCAAGCAGATTCTGGAAAGCCTGATTGCGGCTGGCGCCGGCAAGGTTTACGCGGCGGTCAGAGATACCGCGTCAGTGGCGCCACTGCAGGAAAAATACGGTGAAAAAGTGCAGGCTATCGCGCTGGATTTGAGCAAGCCGGATAGTGTCTATGCGGCCGCACGGACGGCTGATGATGTTGCTATCGTGGTTAATAACGGCGGCGTGTTGCGCAATGCTACGCCGTTTGCAGAAGACGCCATCGAAGCGCTTGATTTCGAGCTGGAAGTCAATCTCTATGGTTGGCTGCATATGGCCAGAGCCTTTGCACCGGTATTGAAGAAAAACGGTGGTGGCGCATTGGTGCAGTTGAACTCCGTGGCTTCGATTAAGAATTTTGCCGATTTTGCCACCTATTCAACCTCCAAAGCAGCCAGTTATTCCATGACTCAGGCGATCCGGGATAAGCTCAAAGATCAGGGCACCCAGGTGATCAGTGTGCACCCCGGACCCATCGGTACGGATATGGCCGATGATGCAGGCTTTCCAAGTGATGTAACCGAATCACCGGCAGTGGTCGCTGATGGCATTGTACAGGCATTGCAGAATGGCGATTTTCATGTCTTCCCCGATAGTATGGCGAAACAGGTATGGGAAGCCTATAAGGGGTTTGCCCAGAACGTGGTGGAAGCGGATATGGGTGTCGGTTAGCGCTGAGTCGAAACCTGGTTTGATCGCTAACGGTGAGCAGTTAACTGCTCACCGTTTTTTTATGCCCGGCGGTAGCCTGATGAATAGCGGGTCAAGGATTGAATTACCGCACGGCTTTAATCCGACATTTAACCACGAATGCGGCTGGCCACGCTGTGCGTTCGGATGCGCTATAGTCAGTCATCCAGATAATGAACAGCAGACGCCATGCCGCCAGTATCAACTTCAAGCCTGTTCAGAACGATGGCAATGGTTATATGGTCAGTGACCGCGGGCATGGCCTGTGCGGACCAGAGCAACATGACTGCAATTGAACAATGGCCGATGTTTCGGGGTGATTCTCAGCACACTGGCATGCGCGCGGGGCGGAGTCCGCTGCCCAGGCCCAGGCTGTTATGGCGTTTTAATACCGGTGGCACGGTGGAATCCTCACCGACGGTGGTTAATGGCGTACTGTATATCGGTACCTTTGCTGATCATCTGATCGCACTTGATGCCCGCTCAGGACGGGAATTATGGAAGTTCAAAGTGGCTGGCCTGGTCAGGGCGTCACCGTCCGTGGTGGACGGAATAGTTTATTTTGGTGCGGACGATGATTGCTTTTATGCCTTGCACGCGGACAGCGGTGAACTGCTATGGCAGGTGAAGCTAGGTGAAGGGGGCGAACAGTCATCGCCGCTGGTGAGCAACGGCCGGGTTTATTTCGGTGCGTTTGATCATGGAGTCTATGCGCTTGACAGCAAAACGGGCGCCAGCATCTGGCGATACCAGACTGGCGGCGGCATTTTATCCTCACCGGGGATGGCCAACGGACTGGTGCTGATTGGCTCCATGGATAAGCGCCTGCATGCGATTGCCACGCAATCCGGTATGGCTCGTTGGACATTGACCACTGACGATATCATCTTTTCATCGCCGGCCGTGGCTGGCGAGATAGCGGTGATCGGTTCTCAGGACGGCAGCGTGTATGCCGTCAATCTGGAGGACGGTGCACTGCGCTGGCGCTATGCCACAGGCGCCGCGGTATTTTCTTCCCCGGCCATATTCGACGACATCGTTTATGTCGGTTCTGATGACCATCACGTATATGCACTGAATGCTGGCGATGGGGGGTTGCTGTGGCGATCTGATTTGCATGGCAGGGTGCTGGGTTCTCCGGCGGTGCATGCGGCCGGTGTGTATATCGGTTCCAGTGATGGCAATCTGTATGCATTGCAGCGCGATAGCGGTGCGCTGGCATGGAAGTTCGAAATTGGCGATAAAGTCTGGAGTTCACCCACCATTATCAATAACGTGATTTATGTTGGAGCACACGATGGGTATGTGTACGCCCTGGATGCAACCGTGACGGAATAAATTAACGCGTTAAACAATTCTGAGCGCCACCGGTCATATAAAACAGAGCAGGCTGCTGAGCAGCACTATGGAACAGTCAGAAAAACAGGAGGTATGCAGTGATCAAGGCGCCGTTTTATCCTATCGTTTACATCCGCGGCTACGCGGGCAGCCAGGCCGAAGTCGAGGATACGGTTGCCGATCCCTATATGGGCTTTAATGTCGGTGCCACCAAAACCCGGCAACGCTGGACCGGCGACATCACTCGGCATATTTTTGAATCCCCGTTGGTGCGGTTGATGAAAGACTATGCCTACAACGACGTGTATATGGAAGGGCAGGAGGTTTACGATCGTCAGCGCCTGCCGGCCAGGAGCGTGTGGATATACCGTTACTATGAGCCGGTCTCCAAAGACCTGGGTACCGGTTTTCGTCCCGAGATGGAAGACTATGCCAAAGGCCTGTCCGATTTTCTTGCGCGTCTGCGGCATGCGTTTGCAGGCGAGGATGAAACCGCGCAAAAAAACTTTAAAGTCATTCTGGTCGCGCACTCCATGGGCGGACTGGTTGCCCGCTGTTATTTACAGAATATTGCGCACACCTATCAGCCGCGGCGTTATCAGGATGATCCTGACGAAGGCTTTATTGAAGAAAAAACTTCTGTACAGGTTGATAAGGTGTTCACTTATGCCACGCCGCATGGTGGGATTGATTTACGTTTAATCGGCAATATTCCGCGTTTTCTGCAGTTTAATAACATGGAAAACTTTAATGAGCAACGGATGCGTCAATACCTGGCAATCAACGATAAGAATATTCCGGTTAATTCATTAAATAAAACGTTCGATTACCGTCGGTTTTTCTGTCTGGTAGGCACCAACGCCAGAGACTATGTGGTTGCTAATGGTTTGGCGCGCTCCGCGGTTGGTCCGTTAAGCGATGGTCTGGTGCAGATTAAAAACGCTTGCGTAGAGCGAGCACCAAGAGCCTATGTACATCGCTCACACTCGGGGCATTATGGCATTGTTAATTCCGAGGAAGGCTATCAGAATATGGTGCGCTTTTTATTCGGCGACATGCGGGTGGATGGTCAACTGATGATTGATGACATCAGTCTGCCTGCTTTTGCGCAACGGGCGCTGGATGACGGTAAAAAAGTCCGTGCTTCTTATTATGTGGAATGCATCACGCGGGTAAGGGCGGCGGACTGGGATTTACATCGCCGTCTGACTGAGGAAAACAGTGCAGTGCTGTGCGTATATGACAAGCATATCCACGGCGATAAACCAGCTTATCTATTCAGTTCCTTTCTTTCTAAACAGGCGATTGCCTCCAGTTCGGGCAAGAGCATGGGGTTTGCCATGGACCTTCGTATCCAGGTACCTAAATATGAAATCGACGGCCGCGAAAAACGTTCGCGCTTTATTCGCGAGGGTTATATTTTCCGTGACAAACTTAATTTTAAGGTTCTCAGTGATGCCAAAGGCATCAGACTCTATACAGGCTGGGACTCACAGACGCCCAATCAGGCTAAGCAACGTGCAGACATTATTATTACCGAGCATGGCTGGGAGTGGCGTCAGCAGATAATAACGGAAAAAGCCCCCAAGCTGACGGCTACCTTCAAGTTGAGGGGGCGTGACTGGACATAAACCGGCTGTGGCCGGATAGGTTGAAAGTTATCTAAGACGGGTTGGTCGGGTTGAGTTTCTGGCCCGGTTATATAGTCTGAACATACTCCGTTAACAACAACTGGACGATCATCATGCGACATTGGTTTCTGGCCCTGCTGGCCACGCCCCTGCTCATTACCGCCAACAGCCTGACTGCCCAGCCAGGTGTTCCTGAACTCGAACTGCTTTGGACATTGCAGGGCCTGGCAAGTCCGGAAAGCATACAGCTCAGTGATAGCAAAGACTTTTTATATGTCTCCAATGTTAACGGTGAAGGCGGCGAGCGGGATGGCAATGGTTATATAGCCACCGTCGCGCTGAATGGTGAACTGCTGGAGCGGAGTTGGGTTACCGGGCTTGATGCACCTAAAGGCCTGGCCTTGCAAAATGGCCTGCTGTACGTATCAGATATTGATCATCTGGTCATCATTGATACCAAAACGGCAGCCATAAAACACCGTATCCAGGCTCCTGGTGCTGGTTTTCTGAACGATGTGGTGATTGATACAGCTGGTCATGTGCTGGTATCCGATTCCGCCAACAGCGCGATCTACCGGCTAAACGATGATGATCAGCTGGATATCTGGTTTCAGGACGAGCAATTAGCTGGAATCAACGGACTGTATGCGCAAGGCGAACAATTGCTGATCACCACCATGAGCCGGGGTGAACTGCTGAGCCTGCACACCCCCACCCAGCGCCTGCAGCGATTGGCCGGCGGTATGGACAACGCCGATGGTATTACACCATTGCCCGGTGGAGGCTATCTGGTCAGTGCCTGGCCGGGGCAGTTGTTTTATGTTGACGCGGACGGCGCTGAAAAAGTGTTACTGGATACTCAGGCGGAGACCATATACATGAACGATTTTATGTTGCTGGGGGACATTCTGCTGGTGCCCAACTGGCAGCCGGGCAGTTTGCATGCCTATCGGGTGAACTTCTAAGCAGCCGGTTATCGCCTGGCTGGCAACCAATCAGGTGCCAATGGCATCAAAGCTGTAATATGACGATAATAGGCAACTGGCAGTAACATTCACAATTTGCTGCGAAATGTCATAAACAGGCAGTAAAAGCTGGTATGCAGCGACAGCAAACCACCAATCTGAAAGATTCATTTGATGAACTGAAACGCCGCAAGGTGATCCGTTCACTGCTTGGCTATGCGGTATTTGCCTGGGTAGTGCTGCAGATCGTGGATTTCAGCTTTGAACCACTGCGGCTGCCGGACTGGCTGGCCACCGTAGTCGTCATCGCCATCATCGTTGGCTTCCCTATCGTGGCCATTTTATCGTGGGCTTTTGACTGGACTGAGCAGGGCATCAAGCGGGCCGAGGCCAGCACCGGCCTGCGCAGCTGGCAAGTCGGGCTGGTGTTGTTGATCATGCTGCTGCCGGTACTGGGTTTGTGTTTGTTTTTCTATCAAACCTACGGTGGCTTTATCGAATCTGAGCTGAGTGGAACTGAATCTACAGCGGCAACTGAGCTTAGCGGTGCAGCCGGCCAGGCTGACTCGCTCATTCCTCCGGCACGGCAATCGATTGCGATTTTACCGCTGGCTGATTTTGATGCCAGCGAACTGACCGGCCAAATGGGTAGTGGTCTGGCGGAAGAAATCATCAACCTGCTGGCTCAAAATCAGGCCTTCGAGGTAGCCGCACGGACCTCCAGTTTTGCTTACCGGCAAAGTGGCGAGGATATCCGCACGATTGGCCAGCAGCTGGGAGTTTACTGGGTGCTGGAAGGCAGCGTACGCAGTTCCGGTGGTTTATTGCGCATCACCACCCAGCTGATCGATGCCAGCAGCGGTTTTCATGTCTGGTCAGAAACCTATGATCGCGAAATCGGCAATACCCTGGCAACCCAGGATGAGATCGCCGCACTGATTGCCAGTACCGTGACAGGTATTCTGCAGGGCATGCAGGCCGAACAGGCGCGGCGTTATGCCCTGGCTGATTACGCTGCGTTTGCGGATTTTCGCAGCGCCAGTCTGCTGCAGTTGCAGCGCACGCCCGGCAGTATCAACGCCGCCATCGAACTGTATCAGTCGGTTATTGCCGCCCATCCGTACTATGCGCCAGCGCATGCCGGACTGTCGGAAGCCTATATGCTGGAATCCATTTACAGTGATCGATCAATATCCGAGGCCGTGAGTCGGGCTCAGCAATCGCTGGAGCTGGCACTCGGGTTGGACGGAAAACTGGGTCAGGCCTGGGCTTCACTGGGGCTGATGCACGCTCGTTCAGGGTTGGAGAGCTCGGCTGAGTCAGCCTATCGCAAAGCCATCAGACTGAATGCCAGTTACCTGCCGGCGTATGTATGTTTTGCTGATCTGCTCTATCAGCAGGGCCTGTTAAATGAGCAACGGGATATTCTGGAAACGGCCCGGCAACTGGCTTCCGAAGATGCGTTTATCGATCTGCTCAGCGCAGTCAACTCGCTTGCCAGGGGGATGCCCGAGGCAGGTTTCCAGGCGTTGCGCAAAACCCTGGAGCAGGCTACCGACTCAGTGACGCTGCTGAGTACCGCGTCACTGTGGTCTATTCAGTATGGCCGGATCGAGCAGGCGACGGAGTGGATACGGCTGGGCAAATTGCTGGAGCCTGACAATCCGCAAATCCAAATGGCTGAAGCAATGCTTATGCTAAACACGGGCCAGTCTGAACAGGCCATTGACATCATGTTGGGCGCCTACACGCAGGCGCCCAACAATGCGGTTATGGCAAGTGAATATGCAGCCTTGCTTTACTATGCCGGTAAGACGCCGGAAATCTATCAATATTTTGTGGATAATTATCAACTGCTCAATCCGATTGATACCAGCGAACCAATAGAAACGACCAGGCTTAGAGTTTATACGGCTTCACTGGCATGGCAAAGTAGTGATCTCAGCTCGGCCTCTGAGCTGTTAGACATAACCCGGCCACAGTTAAGCAAACTGCATGGGATACCTGCGGCGGTTAATCTGTTAAGTCAGGTCGATTGGCTCTATAAGCAGATTAATATCGCTGAAAGCAATGATGAGCTGGGTAATATCGGCAATGCACTGCTGACGCAAATTAAACGGAATGAGTGGAATACGCCAGCCCTGGCATATGCCGAAGCCACCATGCAGGCAGTTGATGGACGGCTGGATGCTGCTATAAGCAGTTTGCAGACAGCGCAAAACAGCGGCTGGCGGCAGTCCTGGCTGGCGCAGCGTGATCCAAGGCTTGGCAGCCTGCAGGAAGATAAACGTTTTTCTGCTATTTTAAAACAGCTTAAATAAACAATTAATGCTGTAATATTTAACCATCACCAATAATATTTGTCTTATTAATTAAATAAGACGAGCTCAGCTTGATGGCTGATATTAATACTGTTTTGAGAGTGAAGTAAAATTCACATTAGTGAATAAAATAATGCTTTACAGTTATTTAATTTACTATTTCATATAGTGCACTTCGCCAGCACCGCAGGCCTGTGTGAAAAGCATGGCCACGCATTGATGGCGTACCAATCCCCGCTTATGGGAATATCTTTATTCATGGAGGAATAACATGTTGAAATTGAAAAAAACTTTGCTGACCACCGGTATCTGCGCCGCTTTCTGTCTGGCTGGATATATCGGCATTGCGTCGGCAGAGCAGCCGGTCACCGCGGAAGAGTTCAATCAGGCTTTACTGGCGTTGCCGGAACTGGCTGAAGATCTGCAGAAGCCCGAGCAGAATAGGTCCGGCGGCGCATCGATGAAATGTTATGTAGATACTCCGGCATTTGATGTGTTCACGACAGGCTTTTGCGCGGATGCGGGAGTAGCCAGAACCACAACAGCGGTATTTCGCATTGACAATGAGCCTTCTAATTTCACCATTCTCTGGTCTGATAGCCGCTGCAGTTCCAGCAACGATACCTGTCTGCTGCCTATCCGGCATTTCCAGACTATCAACCTGAGTGCCACGGTATTAAATAACGATAACAATACCTTCAGCACCACTTCCGCAACCGCGTTGTACGAAAGCTTTGAGTAATCGATAAGTGCTGTGATGCTACTAATGCCGGGCAGCTGAGTTGCCCGGTTTTGGGCGAAATAAGTATTGTATACAAAAGTATTATCCATGTTTTTTAGCAAAAAATTACGCTGGTAAATAAAATAATGCTTTACACTTATTTAATTTGATTTTTTATATAGTTTGCTGCCGTCAATATTGCAGGTTTATTTTTACATAGCTTGTGCAGCATTGACGGCATATCAACCCCGCTTATGGGAATAAACTTATTCATGGAGGAATAATATGTTGAATTTGAAAAAAACTTTGCTGACGGCTGGTATCAGCACTGCTTTCTGCCTGGCAGGATATATCGGTATTGCCTCGGCAGAGCAGCCGGGCTCTCCAGAACAGTTTGATCAGGCTTTATTGGCGTTGCCGGAACTGGCTGAAGATCTGCAGAAACCCGAGCAGAATCGTTCCGGCGCTGCGTCCATGAAATGTTTTGTGGATACTCCGGCATTTGATCAATTCACGACCGGTTTCTGTTTTAGCAATTGGACCACCTTTACTACTACCGCGGTGTTCCGTATCGACAACGAGCCTTCTAATTTCACCATTATCTGGTCAGACAGCCGTTGCAGCTCCAGCAGTGATACCTGTCTGCTGCCTATTCGGCACTTCCAGACCATCACCCTGAACGCGACGGTATTGAATAATGATAACAATACCTTCAGCACCACTTCTGCAACCGCACGTTATGAAAGCTTTCAGTAAGCGATAAACAAAGCAGCTGCAATTACCCCGGTCATGTCATGTGGCCGGGGTTTTTAAGCAGCCGGAATTGCACTGACTCCTAAGTTTGTCTGTTGCCGCCGCTAAAATGTAATCGACGACATATTTTTTGCTAAATTTGCCCTTGGCTTCAGCAGCTCTAACTCTCAGCGATTGCTGCGCGATAGCGCGCATTTTCGCGTAACGTCGTGCGCAATACCCACTTTTCGCCGGCCGCTACCGGCCAGCCGTGATGCAGCGACAACGGGTCCGGAGTGCCATCGGGCAGGACGTTGTAATGCATCATTGCCGAGCCTGTTGCATGTGTAACGGTGACATCGGCATCCGGATAGACCGTTTCACCGCCGCGTTCGGCCGCCTGCAGACACATCAGAAATGTAATCACCCGCTGCCCGCCGTAATCGCCTATCTGGTTGCCCATTGCAGCGATCTCCTGTGCTTCGTAGTAGTCAACGTGAGGCCGGTACTCCTGGCCGGGTTTGTAGCTGATGACTGAGCACGGATCAATCGCTGCCATGTCCCAGCCGGTCCAGGCTGATACCCGCCGCTCGATACAGCGGACGACCGTATCCGAATCCGCCGTGCCGAAGGCCATGCCTGTGCCGTTGAAAAACTGGCTCTCCGCACCGCCGCGCACGCCCTGAGCTGAATACTGCTCGGGCGTCATCATCGCTCCGTTGACCATCCGCAGAATCTGTACCCGCTCCTCGCGGGTGAGGAAATCCGAGCTGGTTGCCACCCGGGGCTGCTCGCTGAGCCAGTGCCATTCGGATGGACGCGTAGGCGGTGCCTCTGTGTTGTCACCTTTTACCTCCAGACGACCCGCTTCAGACAGTGTTAAGCAGGCATGGCCGAGGTTGGCGAAATTGGCTTCCAGGCGATCAATCGCCGCGGCACGTGCAGCTGGAATAATAAAACCACCACTCAGCTGCTGACGCAGTGCGGCGGTGGTGGCATGGTTCTGTTTTAAACGCGCGGTCCACTTTGCCGCTGGTTCTGCCAGGCCGTCACCAGTCGTCAGCTCACCGGCTGCTTCACCCGCGTCGCTGATACCGGCCTCGTCTGCATACAATAACAGCGCGCGGGCAAAAGCCAGATCCTGCTGCACGCCTGCGCCATACGCGAATCGCAGCCCCAGCGAATAGTAGGCCAATGGATATCCCAGCGCGCAGGCCCGCGCGAAAGCTGTTGCGGAGGCCTGCGCATCGAGCACTTCATCCAGTGTACTGGTGAGATAGCCGACCTCCCAGGCGGAGTGCTGGAATCCGGCATCAGCGAGTTGGCGAAGCAACTCAAGTGCCCGTTCGGGCTGATACTCAATGCCCACCCCACGCAGACACAAGTTTGCCATCCGATCCAGCGCCAATCCAACCCGTGACTTCACGGCCCGCTCCAGCCATTTTACCGCCCGCGGAATGCTGTCCGGCAGCGACAGGTTGTGCAGATAGAAAGCGCTCAACAGCCACTGTGCCGAAGAAGCAGCCTGGCCGCCATCGGCGGCTTTACGCAATAGCTCCAGTCCCCGCTGACACTGCGCGGTGCCGGGCGGGTTATTGTTAAGCAATCGGCTGCCAAGCTGCAGCATCGCCATCTCATTGCCCTGCGCCGCAGCCTGTTCGAGTTGGGCAATTGATGGTGGGTTAGCTGACATGGTTAATGCGCCTCCTGAGTAATACGTAGGATTTATTGTTTGCCATAATGTCTCGCTGATCGAAAAAAATCGAAGCCTGCTTCCAAACCCGGGCCAAATCAGCCGAGACACTAGCACGGTCTGTTCGGAACAGCCAACCGGCGATTGAAACAGGCATTATGTTAATACAGCTGCTGTGCTTTCATCCTGATTAGCAGAAATTCAGATCAATTCTGACACAAGCCTGGTTCAACGATCAGCAGCTTGCTGCAGCCATTCAGAAAGTTGCTGTTGATAGTCAGCGATATCGTCATCCAGCCCCCGCTCGCGCATATGCTCCAGAGCCAGTTGCATCTCGGCAATGGCAAGCTGAGTGTTGCCTTGAATGGCTTGCAGCCGGGCGGATTCAGCTAGCAGGTAAGTTTCAGCAATGGTGTAGGACTCGGGCTTATCATCAACCAGGATGTCAGCAGCTGCAGATAAATAGCGCCCGGCTTTGTCGATATGCTTAACAAAAATAGCAGCGGAACCGGCGGCAAGATAAAAATAACCAAGATTGGCGTCCTGTGTCCAGACTAACTGTGCGGATTGAACAACCGGCTCAAGCACGGCCAGCGCCTCTTGGTAGCGGGTAAGTTTTAATAACGCGTTGGCGCGATTGTATTCGCTCATCAAAAAGCGCGGACTGGTACGCCCCAGCCGCGCTGCATAAGTTTCTGATGAAGTGTCTAGCAGCTGTATGGCCGCAGCAAAATCACCGTAGGCAATTTTTGCGGTGGCCAGCGAGGTTATAGCACCTGCCGAGGCAAGACTGCCTCTGCCATAAACGCCGGTTAACAAATCGACGGCTTGCTGGGCATGTCGCAGGCTCGCTTCAGGCTGATTGAGCCTGCGCAGTATGGTGGACGCCTCCAGATGGGCTTTGCCTGCGATGGCATCGGATTGCAGTTCATCAGATACCATCAGGGATTGATTAACCGCCGCCAGCGCAGCTTCCAACGCACCGATCGACTTATGTGCTTGAGCAAGTTGAATATACAGTAACGGCAGCTCGTCGGGTGAGGCCTGAGCAATCAAGCCCTGCAACATCAGCAATGCTTCGCGCCGTTGTCCGCGCACTTGCAGCAACAGCATGTGCACCGTGTCAGCGCGGGCAGGGGCTTGCGAATAATCAGCATGGGCAACGGCCTGTTGCAACAATGCTTCGGCTTGTTGTTGTTGACCTCGTTGCAGTTCGATCTGGGCTCTTAGCGTCAGGCTGTGATAGTCGTCACTCAGGGCGCTATGCTCAAGCAGCGCTTCGGCGGCATCGACCATACCCAATTTCAACTGCACGGAGGCAATTTCAGGGCGTAACTCCAGGGTGGCCGGCCCACCCCGGGTGACTATGGCGGCTGTCGATGAAAGGATGTCACGTGCACTCAGCTGTGCGCCAGCCACCAGTGGATCGGCGGCTTCGAATGCACTGGTAAAGACTTCCGCCAGAGCTTCGGAGCGGGCCGTAGCGGTTTCGGCAATGACCTGTTTGTCCTGAATGGTGCGCGATTGAATAATCGCTAAACTCAGCAGTGCGGCGGTAATCGCGAAAGTCGGCACCAGCCAGTTGATCAGTGACCTGTTTCTTTGTACAAATTTGGCCGTTCGATAAAGCCAAAGATTGGGGCGAATCGAAATAGGACGCAATTCCCGCCAGGCTTGCAGGTCGCTGGTCAGTTGATTAACCGATGGGTAGCGGTCCTCTGCTTGTCGCGCCAGACATTTAAGCAGTATCCAATCAAGATCGCCTTGCAACTGTTTGTGAACGACTTCTGAAAAGCAGCCGTCTGAAAGTGTTGTCGTCAGGTAGCGACGTGACGGCAGTTCCGGATCACCCTGGGAGATCTGTTGCACCGTAGCGGCAAAGGCTTCCTTATCAACTGCGTAGAAATGCTGGTTGGTCAGTAAACGATACAGCAGCCCCCCAAGCTGATGGATGTCCGTCTGGGTGCTTAAGCTGGCGGTGTTGAGCAGTTGTTCGGGACTGACATTTTCCAGTGACATAAACGGCTCAGTAAAGTGGATACTGGAATGCTGGCGGAGATTTTTAGCAATACCGAAGTCCAGCAGCACCACACGGCCGCTGCTATCAACCAGAATATTGCTGGTTTTCAGGTCGCGGTGCAGCACAAAGTGGGCGTGAGCGTAGGATACGGCATGCAAAAGCTGAATAAACAGATCGATCCTGGCCCGGGTTGAGAGTCCGGCCTGGTTGGCATAGTGGAGCAGGTCTGATCCGGAAATATACTCCATGATGACGAACGGAGAACCCGTGGTTGTGACGCCCGACCCGAAATAACGGCAGATATTGGGATGTGACAGCGTTGCCAGTAATTCCGCCTCAATTTCAAAACGCAGCCGGGTACGCTGCGACGACAGCTGTAGATTCATCGCTTTAATGGCGACGATACGCCCGTACTCGTTATCCTGTTTGGCCCGGTAAACGCTGCCCATACCCCCCTGGGCGAGTAACTCGACAGCGCTGAAGTCCGGGCCAAAATCAGGCACCGGGTGCAGCTGATTTTCGATCTCACGATCCAGTTCAATGAGCCGGGTTATCTCGGTGTTATTGTGCGTTTCCGGATCGCGGAGTGCGGCCTCGAAGGCCTGGCGTGCACAGCGCAGCTTGCTGGTCACTGGAGATAAAATGCATCCGCAACAAACACCAGATCAGCGGCGGTAGCGAACAAGGTTTCACTTAAAATGCCGTAGGAAAGGGTGACGGAACTCGTTAAAGTCTGCTCAAGAAGAATGGTCTCAGGTGTTACCAAAACCTGTATCAGCTCAGGTCCGCCGGGCTTGCCGGCAAGAATCCTGATAATCAGCTCAGTTCCGGTTACCTCAGGGTTTTGCCCCGCTATCTGGCTAACCGGCGTTATCGTGCACTGGCTTTGCTGCCGGCAGCTAAACAGCTGAGTGATATCGCCTTGAACATCGGTTATCAAAAACAGGTCGAACTCGATTCCAGCCTCTGCAATGCCCACCACATGCAAGGCCTGATCGGGCGGCAGATTTTCGGAATACATGCTCAGATTAAAATCCGTGGGCTGCTGGTATAAGTAGACTTGCCGTTCGAACTGACCCGAAGAGCCGGGCTGCGCCAAAACCCTGGTGGTACAGGTCTCGCCATCCTCGCCAATAATCTTTGGATCGATCAAAGGTGGTAGACCGGACCTGAAGGTGACCTGAACATCACATAGCGGCAAATTATCTGGATCGGCGGTTGCGGATATCGGCAACAACCACAGAGTGGATAACGCAAGGATAAATGCCAGTGGTGTTTTCATACTGCTGGTTCCTGAAGTTGTGCGGTCAGCCAGGCGCGTGCGAACCGCCAACGCCTGACCACCGTGGAAAGTGAAAGACCTAAATGACGGGCTATTTCCGCCATTTCCATTCCCCCGAAAATTTTCATGTCAACGATCAACCCGGTATGGTGATCCTCGGCCAGCAGTTGCTCGATCAGGTCACTGGCAATGACCAGCGATTGCGTATCACTGATGGCCGGCAACTCACTGACTTCAACATCAATGGCCTGTAGATGAGCGCCGCGTTTGATGCGTCGGCGGCTGCGCAGATAATCGATACAGGCCCTGCGCATCAGGGTGGAATAAGTTGCCAGGAAATGCTCACGATTGGCAGTGGGCAGTTGTCTTTGCCGGGCGATGATGCAATAGGCCTCGGACACCAGCTGGGTGGGCGTCAGCGTACAGTTGTTGCCGGACAATCGGATTCTGGCCAAGCGTTTGAACTCCGGATAAAGCAGTTCAAAGGCCTGATCACGGGCTTGCAGGTTACCCGCTTCCCAGCTTTGCAGAAGCTCTGTGACACTGATCGAATCAACCGCTTTCGTCATCACGCTGCGTCACTGTAAAAATACCAACATACAAACATCTTCGTAAATGTCAATGCTTGAGTATTTTTGTGGGCCGATGGTGACCATCCAGGCCGATGGATGTCGCGTTAGGTAGTGGATGTTTAAACTTATGGTCGAATAGCATGCGCTACCTGTCAATTGTGTTTGCGGTCTTAGCTGCCGCTGCCAGCCCTTATTGCTGGGCGATCAACGACGATGATCTGGGTTCCGTGAACGGCCTGGAAAGCCTCCAGAAAGGTCGTACTGATGGTACTTTTGACTTTGCGGAGTTTGCCGCTGTCAATCTGCTGAATGGCAATGTGTCAGCAACCATACCGCTTGGCCAGGTTTACTCGCTGCCGGGAGGATACAGTTACGGACTGTCATTGTATTACGACTCCAATAGCTGGGTTTCAGATCCAGGCATTGAGTGCATCGCGACCACCGGCGGGCCAGGTGATGATGGAGAACCTCAGCGGCGCAGTGTACCGGCACTGGTTCCCAATCGACTGAGAAATTCAGGTTTTGGCTGGATGCTAAACCCGGGTGTGTTAATTGCGCCGTCATCGGGTCCGTTATCAGAGAGCAGTTACTGGCTGTATATTGGTGAAGACGGCTCAAGGATTCAGTTCTCACCGGATTTTCCGTATTCACCTGACGGCAGCGGTGCGGGTCAGCTGTATTATTCCGCTGACGCACGGACCCGTTTAAGAGCGGGCAGCAGCCTGCAAATCGATTTACCCAACGGGGTTGAACTGGAGTTTGAAGCGAGCGGCCAGCCGCGCGATGGCATCGGTACCGTACACCGTTTGACGCGCAAGACATTCAATCCCTGGGCAGAGCCGGCCAGTCAATCATTCGTGGCCTACAGCTACGGCAATGAAGCAGCCGCTTTTGAATGGATCATCAGCGACAGCAGCGGGCGGCAGCATGTCATCAGTCTGGAGCAACCCTATCGCTTGGTCAGTGATATCACCGGTCCCGCACCCGGTCCCACCATCATCTCGCAAATTGCCCTGGCAGGTTTTGAGCCGATCTATTTTGTTTATGCGGAGGCCCATGAAAATTCGCAAAACGATGGTATTCAGGGCTTTCAGAATCAATGGATCAGTTTGTACGGTTGCGGTGTATTAGATCCCTTATCTACAACGTCAAACCCGGCGGATCGATATCTGCATGAATATTTTCTTGAATCAATCGTGCTGCCGGATAACAGCACGTATGATTTTATCTATTACACCAATAACAACTCGGGCAGTATTCCGGGCGCGCTACAACAGGCACGTATGCCAACTGGGTTGCGTTACCATTTTGATTATGCCGGAGACTACCGGTTTTACTACCATCCCAATGATCGCCATCCCAGCGGGGTACTCGAAGATATGCCGGGTATTTCCCGCAAGGTGCGGTTCTGGAGTGACTATCTCGGGGCGGGCTTTGTTGATCCGGATACAGTACCCGAGCTGCAGCAAGCGATCTGGACTTATCACCCATCAGGCCACAAGGTGCAGGGTGCGTCAAATACTGAAACGACGGAGTGTTACGCACGCCGTGATGTCATAGAGCATCAGTGGATTATTGATGAGCTTGGCAATGTCGAGATTATTAATGGATCAGCACAGAAACGGCAGGTCAAGACCAGCAGCTTTTTCAACTCGGCGCTGGGCGCGCAGCGTTTTGCGCCGCATACCCGCTGCAATCCTTTCAATGACAATGTCTTCGATACATCAACGGGTCCGTATCTATCCCAGGCGCTGTATGATGACGAAAGACTGGTTGAAACGGTCTGGGTGAAGCCGGTATCAGTGGTGTACCGTCCCTCTGTAGTCAATAGCAGTTTTGATCATAAAGTCGAAATACTGCGAGAGGTAAAATACCATAATGGCAATCCTGATCAGGTCCTTGCTGCTACAGTAACCGAAAACAAAAACTACGACGGTTTCGGCCACTTTTCAGAAAACACGATTTCCCACCAATGTAACCACGAATCATGTGGCGGCCCGGGCAGCAATTGGGGCGAAACCAGAACCACCCGGCAATCTTTTGATATATCGGATGCCGATGCTGATGGTTCGCTGGACAATACCAATTTGATTTTCAGCAGCTTCGGGCCTGTCTGTGCCAATTCATTGTGCCTGGACAGAGTTAACTCCACATTGCCAGAGCCACCGACCGCAATTTACCTGCAGCTTGACCGCCAGAACCAGGTATCGGTTACAGCCGCATCAGGCGCTAGCCTGCGGGAAATCTGTACCGATGAAAAGTCCGGCAAGCCGCTGGCTTCGCGCTTGCGTAAGAATCCTGCGCAACAAAGCGACGAAGATATTTTCAATGTCCATGGTTATAACGCTACGGGTGATCAAAATCTGAGTTTATTGTTTGGTGGTGATAGCTATCAGGGTGGGGGCCAGTTGAGCCGTTCGATTTGTGAAATTGCAACCCTGGCAGAAGTCGATGATTTCGGTTTCGCAGAGACCGTTACGCACACAAGCTACTCAAACGGTATACCAAAACAGAGCTTTGTTGAGGACTGTGATGGTACGCGGTATTCAAATCTGGACGTTACGCTTGATCCTGTCACGGGGCGTATTGAATCTGAGCGAGATATTACGGGGCTGCGAACACAATACTCTTACGACAATATGGGCAGGCTTATACAAACTGAAACAACGGCAGGGGTCAAAAATTTCTATCGATATACAAGGCCTTCATTATCCGGCCCGCAGGCCAATGAATATGCTCAAATAGGTTGCGCCGCAAATGTGCTGACCGCTGGTGACTGCCCGGATAATCTGAGGTTTGGAGAATCGGCTATGACTTTTTCACCACTCGGTCATCCCTTATCAATAATCAAACGCACTGACAATCAGCAGCCATTAGTAAAGCAATGGATTTATGACCCGTTTGGGCGAAAACTTGCGGATAGTCACTGGGTCCGGGAAGGCCAAACCGTAGCCGCGTACTTTTATTCAACAAATTTCGATTACGCGGGCCGGTCACGAAAGCAGATTCGACCGGATGGATCGTTTAAAACGATAGAGTTTGCGCAAGGGCATGACTGGATGGTCAGCGAAACTTCGCGAGGCGGTGGCTATTCAGTTACCGCGGGGCAATTGCGAACGCATGTGAGTCATTTCGACGGTTGGAAGAATCTGATTAGAAGTGAAGAGCAGCAGTCTGGTTCTTCAATAACAGGGAATTATCAATATGACTTTCGAAATCAGCTTACATCTGTCTGTGTAGGTGTAATGACTGGAAATAACTGTAACGGTCAACAAAGAACATTCGCATACGATCCGAGAGGTTTTCTCACCCGACAAACTCACCCTGAACTGTCGGGCTCTGTGTTTGTATACCCAAGCCGTAATGCAAGAGGGTTGCCTACACAACAGACTGTACTGTCAGCCTCAGGTCAGGTAGTTGAGGATTACGGAATCGGGATAAATTACGACGGGCTGGGACGTATTATTTCAGTCACGGCGCTAAATAATAATCGGAAAATTAAAGAATTCTTTTACGCCAAGGGCAATCAGGGCGCGCAAAACTATAGTGCTGGAAAGTTAGTAGAGGCGAGGCGCCATAACTATATTGAAAATCCAATTAACGGAGCTGTTGAAGAGTTTTCAGTCGTATCGCGCTATAGCTATAACGACGCAAACGGAAATGTAAGTCAAATTATATTATCGTTGCCGGGTTCGCAAACATTTGTCAGTGATTTTTTGTACGACGTTACCGGGCGTTTGACAGGTTACGGGTATCCAGGTTGTACCACTTCAGGCTGCGATATAGCCGATACAACGATAACGTATGACTACCAGCGTGCTTCTCTTAAAGCGGTAAATCTGAATAATCAGCCGCTAGTTACTGTGCAGGCTTTTCAGCCATCAGGAGCGCCGGCAATATTTCTTAGGAATAATGGCGTACTGGATACACGAGAATTAGACTCATATGGCTGGCGACTGGCGTCAATGTATTCTGATTTAAATGGGCAGAATCTCTGGAGAAGCGGACGATTTACCTATGACTGGTCGAGTAATATCAGTTCGATCGGCGCGCGCCAGTACAAATATGATCAGCTTGATCGTTTGACGCACGCAAGTGTTGAATTCGGGGGTGAGCAATGGGAACAGGCTATCAGCTACGACGAATATGGGAACATTACCGTCCTGCAAAGTGGCCCGCCAGGTGAATTGGAAGATTTATTTTCTGACTTAACAGTTGACGGAAGTTCAAACCGAATCACTGGCCCAAACATTTCGTATGATGTGGTTGGTGCAGTTGTTTCCGGGCTTTATGGCGGTAAACAATTTAGTTTTGAGCGAAATGTGCTGGGGCAGATTGCAATGTCTCAGAGCGATTCGGATCAATCTGCATTTATTTATGACGCGGATGATGAGCGAATCGGCAGCTATTCCTTTAGTGATGGCCAGTATTTATTTACTTTAAGAGACAAAGAAAACCAAATTGTTAGAAAGCTTTCAATAGATAACGAGCTTGTTAGCCATGAAGCTGACTGGATTCACGGATTTGGTCAGGTCCTGGCCATGGTGGATCAATCTTCCGGCAACAGTCAAATCACTCATTTACATACAGACTATCTGGGTTCGGTACGTTTCAAAACCGATACTAGTGGCTCAGTGGTGGACAATCAGATTTTCGATTATCTGCCTTTTGGCACGGCATTTCCTGTGAATCCACCGACTGATATCACATTTACCGGTCAAGAACGCGATGAAGACAGTAATCTCAATTATATGCATGCGAGATTCTATAGCCCTGAACTGGCTAGATTTTTATCACCGGACCCAGTGCTTGGTCGTATCGGTGCGAGTCAGAGCTGGAATCGGTATGCCTACGTTGGAAACAATCCTATCCGCAGAGTTGATCCGGATGGCCGCCAGGAAGTTGAGGCAGGTGAGGATGCGCGTGCGGCCAACGCCCGTGCCAGGGCTAGAGCAAGATTTAACGGTTACACAGGCCGGATCACTCAGGCTAATTTCCGTGATTCAGAGGTAATGTTGCTTCAATATGATCTCGTTCGACATGGCATGAACCAGGATGCAGCCGACTTTTGGGCTGACGAATACGACTCGTTTTTAGTGCTAATCCAACCGCGTAACGCTAAAGAGTGGTTTGGAGCTGCAGCCTGGAAGGTTGCGGAATATTTTGGCGGCAAGATAATCGGCACGTTGTTCAAAGCGGCCAAAGATCCAATGGAGGAACTTGTTGAGGCTGCCTATAAAGCAAATGGTGAAATGCCAGTTACTGTAGTGGGCAGGGGGATGAGTAATGTCGAGTACGTAGCCGACGTAGGGGGTGACAGAGTTCAGACTATTCTGGATTTGGATAACATTGATTCAATTAGATGGTCTGACGCTCAGCCCGCAAGTTATCAGACGCGCTTCAATCATACTCTTGAATCAGGCTGCCAACTAGTTATTTGCGTGAATATGAATGGTCAGTTGGCAAATCCATCCGAATTTTTTCAATCGGAATTAGAAGCCCTATCCAGGAATGCTGATTCCGTTGTTGTTCCCTTAGATTTCGATATCTGGCGATAGCGCGTTGACACCGGAAGTCAATGTTGGCAATTTTTTAAGAGGTTACAGTGAAAATGCACCAGATTTCAAAACAGACGTTGGCGCAGCGCGTATTAACTACGGTTTTAATTATTATTTTGCCAGTAATAATAACCAATGCGTATGCAAAAATAATTGGCGCTAATCCAGACCGTAATGCTTCACACTCAGCTATTCTCGAACTGTCAGATATAGATGTTCACACCTTCCACGCTAAAACGCTACAGGACCCGGCAGCTATTGCGGGCAACTGGTCGCAATATGGTCGCCCCGTATTGTTTTCTGACGATGGCGCGAGAATGTCTGATTCCACCTGTCAGCCAGGCTCAAGCACCGACTTCAGAACACATGCTGATTGTGCGGAGCAATTGGCGCGGTCTTCGCTCAGCGTTGCAGCAGGCTTCGAACATTACGCAACGGTGCTGGCCGATGCTATTGCGCAACGCGCGCTGTCGTTGTGTGGACGTGATAACAGCTGGCCGGCTTTTGATAACGCTGTGCTTGACAGACTTGCCCAGGTCGGCAGTGAATTTTCGACAGAGCTTGAGCTTGCGCCTGGTGGCACGCTGACACGTTCAGGTAACCAGTTGTTATGGAACGGCATACCTAAAAAGTTGCTCGGCTTCAGTGTTTATGGAGCGGTGGTGTTAAAGGCTAATGACAACTGTTATCAGAATTTCCTGCAGACACTGGCCAATCATAATTTGAATTTCACCCGGGTGTGGGTCACCGAGCAGTGGACCACCCTGGGTTCACAGACAGCCAATCCGGGTGGTCAGGAGTATGGTCATTCCGCTTTTACTGGCAGCTATGCTGCTCGTAATTACGATCTCAACCAGATCAATCCGTCTTTCCTGGATAAATTAGAAGGTTTTATCGCTGCGGCTTCGGCACGTGGCATCGTCGTTCAGCTGGCTTTATTTGACCGCGCCGGGCTTACTTTAACCAATGACATCATCGGTGGTGTAAAGGGCTCACCCTATAACAATACCAACAATGTTCAGAGCTTTATTAATCTTCCTCAGAACAGAGGTGAATTCACTAATCTGTCCGCGCCCATTAACCCCGTGCAGCGCAATTTAATCGATGCCATCCGCAACCGCCTGTCTGGTTATGGCAATGTTATCTATGAGGTTATGAATGAACCGCTGGACCTGCCTAATCCTGGTCCCTGGCATGCTATGGTTGCCAATCAGGTACGTGACTCGGGCGGCGGTACCAACCCTGGTGATTGCGTATCAGCCCCCGAGTATGATTACCAGATAATCAGTAGCAATGCCGGGCATCCGGACAGTTTATTTTGTGGTGATGAGCCACGGCAAATCAGTATCACCGTCAAAAATACCGGCACCGCCACCTGGGACTTAAGTGGTCGCTTTAAGCTGGGCGTTCGTTCTTATCACGATCCGGCAAACTCCGGCGTGTTGTCAGGTTTTCACCCGTTCTCAACGCTACATCGTGCGCCGATAACAGGCGCTGCAGCCAGCGCCCCGATAGCCTGCGGGGACAGTGTAACGCTGCAGTTTCCGCTCAATCGGTTTACCGGTCTGGAGGTGTTACCCAACACCGTTGATGTGGGTGGTTCGGTGCGTTTTGACATGCATTGGAGCATGGTATTTGAACAGGCCAATGGTGGCCCTCCGGTCAGCAATCCTTTCTGGTTTGATGCCGGCCCCGTTGTTGCAGGCATTGCTGTTCCGAAACTGCAGGCGAAGCTCTCCCCGGCTCTGACGTCAAATTATCAGTGTGGCGCAAGTACACAATTTGAATATGAAGTTGTCAACCAGGGAATCTGGGCCTGGCAGAATCCACGCCTGGATTTTTCCGGTGATGCAGCGGAATTTGGCCTGCCGCTTAGCAGTCCGTTGTCAGAACTGGTTTGCGGCAGCTCGGAAACAGTGACTAATCCGGTCACGGTTCCGAACAGCGAAGAATTATTTGATATTCGCGCCGACGTACATACTGACGCCCTTGGTGGTGACACCATTCCTGCCGGAAGCTCAACCATTGTGCAGGTTGAGTGTGATGACGGCGGCCCTGGCGGGGGAGGCATTATTCCGCCGCCTGACCGGCCCTGCGACCAGTCGATTACCGCGTTTGATGATGCTGCCTCGGCGCAACGCGGGCGTTCCCGGCTGGTGGATGTGCTGGCCAATGATTCCAGCAATTCCGGTATCCCACTGGTGATTGGCAGCGTTCAAGCAATCGGGCAGACTGCGGCGCAGTGTGCTGATGTAGCTATCCCGGCTGCGGTTTTCGACAACAAATTATTATTGGTCAATGGTTCACCGGCGGTTGCTGAGTGCCGTTTTGAGTATGCAGCTCAAGCAGAACTCAGCAGCGGCTCGGCGTCGGCGTCGGCGGTCTTAACCGTAACTTTTAGCGAATCCTCGGTAGCGAGTCTTGAACCTGAATTGTGGGAAATAGGATTTGGCGAAGCGGCTTATTTTGATGTCTTCACGGATATCAGCAATATCAACGCATACCAGTGGTACCGCAATGGCCTGCTGGTCGAGGATCAGGATGCAGCGCGATTTGAGATTCCCGCGGTGGGAGAAGTCGATGTGGGGCAATATTATGTTGACCTGTTGCTGGACGATGGCAGGGTTATCTCTTCGAGTCCCGGTGAAATAAGACTGGACGGGCTCCAGCGGCCTTATTTCGGCGAAGCTATCCAGGTTCAGGCAGACGGTGTAACCACTATTCAGGCCGAACACTTTGATCTGGGAGGTCAGGAGATCGCCTACTTTGATCTAACGCCCGAGCCCACTGGTGCCGGCAGCCGTCCCAACGAAGCGGTGGAAATTTTTATGCTGGCCAATGGCGCACAGGTTGTGCGTGGTCTGGACGGGGTTGCTGATGGCGGCCCGGGTAATACACCGGAGTGGCTGGAATACAGCATTCAGGTCCTGCAGTCCGGGCAGTATTCAATGTCCGCCACCATCAACAATGCGCCGGGAACCTTGACGATTACGGTCCGTCATCCGGAAACCGATCAGGTTTTATTGACCCGTTCGGTCAGCTTTGCACCGGGCGTGCCCGGGACCTATCGGAACGTGCCGATTTTTGGCACCGTTTTTTCAGGCGGTGGGCAATACGTGCTTAGAGCAACCTTCAGTGCGGGTGATTTCTCGCTGGATAACATCCGTTTGGCGGCCGGCTGCGCGGACTCCGCGCCCTTCGTGCCGCGTCAGTACAGTCCGGATAATCCGTTGAGTATCCGCGCCTGGCAATACGATATCGGATGCGGAGCCTATTACGACATTGATGACAACCGTAACCAGCCGGTTGGTTTTGAGCTGCGGGCTGATGAGCTCGTTGATCTCAGAAAGCTCAGCCATGGCGCGGTGGTGGTTGATGAAACCGCGGATCAGGAATGGTTGCATTACACGTTCACTACCGCAGCGGGTTTCAATAGCGACTCTGATCTGGATATATCAGTGCAACCAACCCTGCGGGATAATGCCGCGGCAGTGAGGGTCAAGGTGCTTGATGCCAGCGGGCAGACGGTCTCCGGCCCAACAACGATTTACCCTGCGGACCACGACCGCAGCCGGCCGATTCGGGTGTTCAGCGGCATATCGCTGGGAGCAGGGCAGCCATACAGCGTGGAATTGTTCAACCTTGAAGGCGGTGCCATCCTGTCGGAAATAACCCTGACACCGGCGGTGCCGGCAGTCTGCTACAGCGGCAGCGTCGCGCCGCTGCAGGTCCTGCGGATTTTATCGTCGGATCTGACCGCCGCGGTGCCGGGGGTCATTCCGGGTCATGTAACCGAGATCAGCGAGCCTGGCAATATGAGCTGGTACCGTACCGGCAATGGTTACTGGGAGTTGCGCTCAGCTGATCCAGGCTACAGTGGTGTGGTTGAGTTTACTTATACCGTGGCGTACCCCAATGACAGCCAGGCACGGTGTGTCGGCCAGGTATCCATTCAGCCGGATACCATCGTGCACGCAGCCGATCAGGTTTATGAGTTTGAAGCGGGGCAGCCTATCGTGATCTCGGTCACCGATCTTGCCGAGGGTGGTTCTGGAGGTGTTGGTAACTACCGCTTATACGACTGCCCCAGCCTGCCCGCCGGCTGGGAATGTCCACCATTTGCTGAGACTCCGCTGGCAGCCAATACACAGGTCCAGTTTACTTACCGGCTGCGCGACGACGGTGGCTGGGGCAGTGTATCCAGCGCCGGCACGGTCACCGTGCTTGGCCGACCGGAAGGCTCCTTGCCACAGCCGCGGCCACAGGATGATCAGATCAATCTGCCTGAATATACTCCCGATGCGCTCGGCTATCAGTTTACGCCAAGTCTGCTGCAGTCCAACGATACTTTCAGTGGTCTGGACCCGGCGGACTACCGCATGGTGTTCGAAACCGTTGGCGGCCATGACGGCACTCTGACCCTGGGTTTAGGCGGGACAGTGTTATACCGCCGGGCTTCCAGTCAGCCGGCGGGCGATTCTGAAATCCGGCAGTTCCGCTATTGCTGGTGTCCGGACGGAGTTTGTTCGAATGGCAGTGACATCGGCGCGGACGGCGCAGTGACCGGCACAGCGGCGCTGCAATCATCGGCCTGTGGAAATTACGCTACAGCTTTGATCACTGCCCGGGTGGTAAAACTGCCGGTGCCCGTCAATGATCCGGATAATGATCCATCCGGGCAAAATCGATTTGCGCTACCGTTTGGCGGCAGCGGGAGTGTACTGTTTGACGAACTGCTGGAAAACGACCTGTCGCTAACAGCGTTACTTGCGCCATCATCTGATTTAATCAGTCTGGCGCCCGGTTTTCAGGCAACTTTTTCTACCGCAGCGCTGACAGTTGCGCCGGTGCCTGACTATTTCCCCGCTGAGCCGGTTCGGGCGTTCTCCTATGCCGTGAAAAACCGGATCAATCACGGCCCCGCCGATCCGGATGACGATTTTGCTGAAGCGCCCGCCACGCAACTCAGCGAAACCTCCGCTGAGGTGATGGTGGATATTCTTGCGCCCGCCTTTGTACTGCGTCAGGACGGCGCTAACTCCACTCAGGGTCTGGGTGCGGAGCCGATTGTCATTCCATATGAGGGCAGTCTGATCACCCGCACCAGCCGGTTCCTGGAGAATGACAGCCTGCCCCAGGCATCCTACACCAGGATGGAGATTGTGGATGGCCCGGCGGTTGTTGCCGCCAATGGTGAGGTGACCATCACGGCGCCGCCGGGATATGAAGGCGAACTGCAGATTGTGTACCGGGTGCTGGTATCGGTAAATGCAGCACCGGCGATCTGCGGTACCTCGCCGGATACCGGCCTGTGCAAATGGTATACCTCCCAAGAAACCGCTGTCATTACTGCCCATGTGCAAGCGCAGCAGCCGGTCACGGCAGCAGATGTATTTAGCCTGTTTGATGTCGATGCAGTGCTGGAAGCCAACCAGATCATCAGCAATGATCAACCGGCGGACGATTTGCTTATTCTGAACCTTCAGCCGGAAGACCACGAAGACAGCTTTGACGACCTCGGCAATGGTATTTATCGTTTCAACGATGGCACGCAGTACGTAGTTGAACCCTATGGAGTGGTTCAGCAGGCCACCTATACAGTCTCCAGAGGTCTCTTCCCGGATATTCCACCAGTCCAGGGAGACATCGAAATACGTTACCCGGAGGCCTGCGTGAGCTCCATTTTGACATCCTTTGAAAATGCTGATATTCCGGCCGACTGGACGCTGGCCGGTGCACCAGACTCCATTCAGGTTGTGCCCGGAGCCAGCCTGGGGCCAGGCGCGCTGGGCCTGGAGATTAATTTTGAGGAATCATCGGATTATCGAGAGTCGGTTCGAATACCGTTGCCGGATAGCATGGCCGGACCAGTGGAAAGAGCCGTGCCGGTACCGGTTGGAAAATATCGGATTCGCAGCCGGCTTTCACTGCACAGACTTATTCCACCGGGCTCAGTCATTGACAGTCTTACCTTGCTGGACCTGGGAGGACAGGCCGGCCGGCTGAGTCTGCGGGTCTACAAACAACCTGATGGAAGTCTGGCTGGAGAGCTGACTGGCGTCGGGCAAAACGGAGCGGTTTCGGTCAGCGGCCTGTTTGAACTGCCCAACCAGCCGTTCTACTTCACCCTGGAATTTACCAACGGCAATCCCGGACACGCAGCTGCGTTTATCAATAGCTGGCGAGCGGCCGAACTGACCGACATCAACCTGGAAACCACTACGTTCACAGACGTTCTGATCGGAAACACCGCAACGATCAGCGGCTTTAATAGCCTGGGAGCAGTGGCTTTGGACGATGTTGAGATATGTGAGGTTCAGTGAGGTTATGGTTTGGCTGTTAAGGCATAGCTCAGGAAGCGACTATGGACACCCACAATTCCAATTCTATTCGTAGCTGAAGACGTGGGTGTCTAAACGCTGTCGTTTCTATGGCCGAATGGGGTCTGGTTTAGCTGAACAATTCAGAATGTGAACCGGTACGCACGTATTCGATTTGTTTTTCTTCTTCATTGATCCGGTAGATCAGTAACCAATCGGGCGCAAGATGGCATTCACGATGGCTGCGCCAATTGCCGGTGAGAAGATGGTCCCGGTATCGGGCTGGTAGTGCTTCACCGCCGACCAGGTAATCATTGGTGGCTTTGAATACATTCATATCTTTGCATTGCTTCTGGCACCGCTTGATATCGCGCTTAAAACGCGTAGAAACCCTTACGGTATACATTAAATGCCGAGATCCTCATACAGCTCTTTTGAGCTGGTATAGCGTGTACCGCCACCGCGTTTTAGTTCATTCATGGCATCCAGGGTTGCCGCATTGGGTTGTCTGGCCGATGGTTGAAACGGCAAACCGCCCATATTCACGGATTGTTGCAGAAATATGCGGATCGCTTCGGCTGTACTCATACCCATGGCCGAAAACAAGGCTTCGGCCTCTGCTTTGAGTTCCGGCTTAACCCGCGACTGTACAGTTTCATTGGCCATACATTGATCTCCTTTTACAACCATATACGATTATATTAACGCCATATGATTGTATCTTGCAAACAAAATCGTCTGTATACACCTACGTTTGTCGTTACCATGCACACAAAATTGTGTCTAAATGGTCTTCGCGGGCGGATTTAGTGGTGCGGGAGTACGGAGCGACTATGGACATCCAATGAGCGACTATGGACATCCAAAAGTTTATCAAAAGTTTATAGACACCCAAAAGTTTATAGACATCCAAAAGTTTATAGACACCCAAAAGTTTATAGACACCCATGTCTCAGCCAGTCTCTAAAAATAACAGCTTGAGCAGAGAAAGGTGAAATAAATCAAGGGGTTAAGAAGGTGGCGCACCTCGAAGGATTGTCTTCGAACGCCATATTCGACATTCTAGCAGATTGGAATGCGCAGTTAAGTCACTGTGATTCCTACCAAAAGTCTGGTGATAAGTCCACAAAAGGCAAAAAAGGTATGGGAGAGCCGAGACCGAGATAGCGTGGGGTCGGTTCATGAACAAAGATCACACCCGCACTGAAAACTGTAAGCCGAAAAAGCGTCTGGCTCCGTTCTCCTTGCGCTTGACTGTGGAGGAACGCACCGAACTAGAATTAATGGCGCGAGGCATGTCGCTTTCAGCCTATATCAAAGCCTGTCTGTTCGATTCTGCTGGCACTGCGCCGAAAAGATGGTCTAGGCAGCCTGTTAAGGATGAAAAGATGCTGGGACAGCTTCTGGGGGGCTTGGGAGCCTCCCGGCTGTCCCAGAACATGAACCAGCTTGCCAAAGCTGCTCATATCGGCAATTTGCCGTTACAAGACACGGTAGAAGGTGCGCTGATAGAAGCCTGTGAAGACATCAAGGTCATGCGCCAAATGCTGATGCGTGGGCTGGGAATGCGGACATGATCTTAAAAGGCAACCAGCGCAGCGGTGGCCAGAATCTGGCTTCCCACCTGCTCAAGGAGGAAAATGATCATATTGAGGTTTATGAATTGCGCGGCTTCATGGCCGATGACCTGCACGGAGCCTTTGCCGAAGCCCAGGCCATTGCCAAAGGCACCAAGTGCAAACAGTATCTATTCTCCCTGAGCCTGAACCCGCCGCCAGATCAGGCGGCACCCACTGAGAGTTTCATCAAAGCGGCCTATGAAGCCGAGAAACGTTTAGGGCTGACAGGTCAGCCCCGCGCCATTGTGTTTCACGAAAAGCAAGGCCCCAACGGTTACCGGCGCCATGCCCATGTCGTCTGGTCACGGATAGACAGTGAAAGTATGACTGCCGTTAATCACTCTTGGTATAAGAACAAACTCACCAGCCTGTCCAAAGAACTCTATCTGGAACATGGCTGGGACCTACCCAATGGCCTGAAAGACCCGCTCTTAAAGAATCCGCTCAACTTCACCCATGCCGAATGGCAACAGGCGCTGCGCACGGATAGAGACCCACGAGAGATCAAGCAAGCCTTCCGGCAGGCATGGCAATACTCTGACAGCCCCAAAGCACTGAGAGCCGCCCTTCAAGAGCAGGGCTTCATGCTGGCCAAAGGCGACAGGCGCGGGTTTGTGGCCGTTGATTATCATGGCGAGGTTTATTCACTGGCACGGTGGACCGGTATCAAGGCCAAAGAGGTTAAACAGCGTCTGGGTAGCCCTGACGGCCTCCCCAGTGTCGATCAGGCCAAACAGCGCTTCCGCAAAGCCCTCACGCCGCGCCTGAAACAGATGCTTGAAGACCTCAAACAGCAACAGGCCAAGGAACTGGCCCCGCTCCTGAAAGCCAAACGCGAAATGGTCAAAGAGCATGCCCGGCAACGCAGAGAACTGAAAGCCAGACAGGAAAAACGCTGGCAAGAAGAAACCCAAATACGTCAAGCCCGTTTACATACCGGTCTTCGAGGGCTGTGGGATTGGGTTTCAGGGCGAGCGAAAGCGGTCAGAGAGCAAAATCAGGTTGAGGCATGGCAATGTCACAAATGCGATCAATCCGAACGGGATGAACTCATCACCACCCAGCTCGACCAACGGCAGGAAATACAACAACAGATAACAACAATGTGCGATCAACAGCGCCTTGAGCACACTAAACTAGTCAATAATGTTGCCGATACATTGAAAGTTGAGCGACGGAAGGAGGTGATTAGACAACATATAAGGCATAGAAGCAATGAAGTGCTAACCATGGTTAGATAAAGTGGTTAAGCATGCATGATTTGATCGTGGCCATGAATAATATTAGAATAAGCATGCGGGAAATTTTTGCTGCTATCAAAGTGTGAGCTAAAAGATTAAAGGGAGGTTTTTTGAATTCCTACATCGTAAGAAAAGTTATAGTTTCTATAATTGCTGTTATTTCTATATTTATAGGAAGGTGGTTTTCTAGTGCATATGAGATTGAAATTCCATTATATGTAGCAATACTAGTTTTAATAATATTTTTATCTTCTATTGTTTATGATGCTATTGAAGAGTTTAAAAAAAGAAGTACTGGTGAAGTAGCCTTAGAAAAAATTCAAGAAGAGAATCATAAGTTGCGTGCGTGTCTTGAAGATAGTAGAAATTCAACCAATAAATATAAGAGTATAATTAGAAATTTTGGAAAACAATACAATCAATTAATTAGGTATCAAACATTATTACAAACTGATAAAAAGCCTCAAATTCCTCAAATGGAAGAACACATACGGCTTTGTTTGTATGATTTATTAGTTCTTGTTGGTATTTTTTGTAAAAAGTCAAGAATAGCAGCAAACATAATGGGGTTCACATATAAAGAATACGAGCGTGATCAAAAAACAATAATTGGTTTTTCTGATAATGAGTTGCAGGAGAATGTTAAACGATTCTATTCGAGTGATCCACCTCATATTAGTCAGATCGGAGGTGTTTTGGTCCTTAAAGAGAATCTATCAAGTTGTAAAGATGAGGGTTTATATCATTCAAAAGATTCTAGTTTAGAACTTGGCTGTTGGTTGCCAGTCCTTAATATAGATTGTCGCATGACTGCAGATAAAAAGAAAAAGAAGTCTTTGCCAGGAGCATGTGTAACGTTTGCACACTCTGATGCTTATGATAATCACCATTTTTATTTGAGGAATACAAAAAACTTAGCAGAGGAAATAAAAGACGAATTTGAGCTTCCTAAGGAAGTTATTGAAAAGCAACAAGCCTACTATAATACAGATGAATATGGTCAAAAAATTAGCTCTTCAATACACTTATTAATGATATATCAAGGTGAGAAATATGGGGTTATTAATATCCACTCGAATGAAAAAGAGTTCTTGCGATTAGGTGACGTTGATGATTTTATAATTTTAACAAAACCACTAATACGTGCTATAACAGCCAGCTATATAGTGTATGAGTCGTTAATAGCAGATGAAAGGGGCGACTATGAGAGATAATGAAGCTCAAAGGAGACATATGGAAACAACACCAGTAAAAATAGATGATGGACCATATAGTTATTCATATGAGGAATTTTTTGATCAAATGACTAGAATTGCAAAAGGGGAGCCATTAAACCCTCTTTATAACGAAAATCGTTCTAAATATCGGCAAGGGAAAATGCCCGAAAAGCCTTGGGATAGAAAGGGTCAGTGCTACTCGCCAAAATAGTTATAATTATATAGTTATATTCTTTGGCATTATTTGCGTGATTTATGGGCATCATTTCGCTAGAGTTGGTGTTTATGAATTGTATACAATAGTCTAAATATCAGTCAGTCGCCTGGAAGTTTTCATAACTGACTGCCTGGGGCTTATTCTATCTGATATTGAACCGCTATTGATCAGAGGTTCCTTAATAAAAAAATACTTAAACCGTGCTGTTCGATGATATTTGCTTTTTTCTATATATCTCACTAGTTCCAAAACACATGAACTTCCTGTACAGATACAGTAATCACCTGACAGTTGCCTCTGTCTGAGTGATTAGTTTAGGCGGCTTTTTTCAATTTTTCATCTCCTCTGGTTTTGGGCTTGCCAGCGGCAAACATTTGCTGCGGTGTGCGGCCTTTCATCAGACGC
>JAJFKY010000014.1 GCA_021772975.1 Gammaproteobacteria bacterium | reverse complement strand
CATAAAAAAAGCCCGCTGATGCGGGCCTTTTTCATTGGCTGGGGGAGAGGGATTGATTCGCGACTTCCTGTCGCTCACCCTGCGGGCGCACTCAAGTGCGCCCCGATTGGCTGTCCTGCCAATCGGTCGAACCCGTGGGGGATTCTCATCGGCCCCTCCCGGGCCCATAAAAAAAGCCCGCTGATGCGGGCCTTTTTCATTGGCTGGGGGAGAGGGATTCGAACCCCCGCTGACGGAGTCAGAGTCCGTAGTCCTACCACTAGACGATCCCCCAATCCGGGGTTTCGGCGCTTGTTGTCGCCGATTAACGTTTCGAGTACTGGGTAGCTTTACGAGCTTTGTGCAGGCCAACCTTCTTGCGTTCCACTTCACGCGCATCGCGAGTCAGATAGCCGGCTTTCCGCAGCGATGGCCGCAGTTCCTCGTTGTATTCCAGCAGCGCACGGCTGATACCCAGGCGAATAGCACCGGCCTGACCGGAAATACCACCGCCACTGACGCTGATATCTGCATCAAAACGGTCTGTCAGTTCAGTCAATTCCAGCGGTTGACGTGAAATCATACGGGCAGTATCACGACCAAAGAATTCTTCAATCGGACGCTTGTTGATGGTGATCATGCCTTTGCCGGGACGCAGATAAACGCGCGCGCTGGAGCTTTTGCGGCGGCCGGTACCATAATATTGTAAGTTTGCCATAACGAATAAATCCGTAATCGATTAATTAAGTTTCAGAGCAACGGGCTGTTGCGCAGCGTGTGGGTGTTCCGGGCCCGCATAAACCTTGAGTTTGCGGAACATATCACGGCCCAGACTGTTTTTGGGCAGCATGCCTTTGACGGCGTGCTCAATGGCGCGCTCAGGATGCGTATCCAGCAGCTTCTGCAGATTCATGGATTTCAGATTACCGATATAGCCGGTAAAACGATAATACATTTTATCGGTACGCTTCTTGCCGGTTACGGCAATCTTTTCCGCATTGATCACCACGATGTAATCGCCGGTATCAACGTGCGGAGTAAATTCTGGCTTGTGCTTGCCGCGCAGACGGCGCGCAATTTCGGTAGACATACGTCCCAGATTCTGCCCTTCGGCATCAATCAGGCACCAATCGTGCTGCACGTCCTGCGCACGGGTGCTGGGGGTACTGGCGGTCAAAGTTCTCATTTCTGCTAGTTCCTGAAATCAATCGGTCTGTTGTTGGCTTTTTCGGGGCCGGCTTTTTCCGCCAACCAAAGAGCGGGAATGTTACTAGAGAAAACCCGTGTATGCAACCATTTTGAGCACTTAAATCAAGGCGTTATCGGTTCTGCAATGGGCCTGACTTGAGTGCCGTGCCAGGTCAGGTTCAATCAACCCTGATAACCGCTGCAGCCGCTGCTGCGCGTGATCGGCATATCATCCCTTACAGGCCGACTGAATAACCCGAAACGAGCAAAATAAGACCAATACAATCAACCGGTTATAAAGCAATCAGATTTTCAGCCGGGGAACCGGTTTGCCACCAATAATATGCTTATCAATAATCTCGTCAATATCGGCATGATCGACATAGGTGTACCACACGCCTTCCGGGTAGACGACCAGGGCGGGACCCAGTTCACAGCGATCCAGACAACCGGCCTGATTGATCCGGACTTTACCCTCCCCAGCCAGGCCCAGCTTTTTAATGCGGTGCTTGGCATAGTCGCGAGCGCTGTGCGCGCCGAAACTGGCGCAGCAGGGGCGATCCGCATCCGGGTCACGTTGATTGCAGCAAAAAAATACGTGCTTGTCGTAATATGCCATGCGGCACCTATCAGCTTGTAATCGGTAACTTTAAACATTATACGTGGATATATGAACCGCATAGATCAATTCTTGACGCAACTTGGCAATGGCCTGCAGATTGCCCTGGGGCCTTCTCCAGCCCACGCCAGAGCCAACCCTGCCCGCAGCAACGAAAGCCTGGATACTAATGCCGATAAACAGCATGCGGCCGGGCTGATGCGGGTCAATCACACTGGCGAGGTATGTGCACAGGCGCTGTATTCAGGACAGGCTTTTGCCAGCCGCAATCCGGAGATTCAACGCCAGATGCAACATGCCGCGGACGAAGAACTGGACCATCTGGCCTGGTGCGCCCAGCGGCTGGAAGAACTCGGCAGTCAGCCCTCACGCTTGAATCTGGTCTGGTACGGTGGCTCCTGGCTGATGGGCGCGGCGGCAGGACTGGCCGGAGATGGTTGGAACCTGGGTTTTCTGGAAGAAACCGAACGCCAGGTGGAGGCTCATCTGGAACAACACCTGGACAGCTTACCGCCGGCCGACCAGCGCAGTCGGGAAATTGTTGCGCAAATGAAAGTTGATGAAGCCAAGCATGCTCAAATGGCCCGTGAATCCGGGGCTGCTGCCCTGCCCGCTCCGGTCAAAAGCGCAATGGCACTGACCGCTAATATCATGAAGTGGCTGGCTTACCGCGTTTAATGCTGACTGACCAGTGCCGCTGACGGCACAGCGCATTACTTTAACAGCCGTCTTCGCAGGGATAGCACAGCTGTGATCGGTCGGTTCGCTTCAGCATATAAACCTGGTTTGATGTCCTGCAAATATATCTGACCGCGTCTATTACTGAGTGGCTGGCGCAATGCACCGCGCTTATGGCGGCCTGCTTTTGCAGGTAGCGTAAAATAACAACATAACAATAAATTCGGGAGCCCTGATGCGCTCACAACACGGTTTCAGCAAACTCATGTTTCTGTTCGGCCTGATCTTTTTTGCAGCTGGCATGCTGGTCGGCAGCATCGGTTTCATTGATGTATATAAGCACATCATCTCGGCAGACTGGGAGCGGGTTCCGATGACCATTCTGTCAGCCGATCTGGAAGTGAATCATGATGAGGATTCCACCACCTATGCCGTAACAGCCGATTACCGCTATACCTACAACGGACAACAGTACCAGGGCAAGCGAGTGTCTTTCAGCAGTGGTGCGGACAATATCGGCAGTTTTCATCAGGATACTTATCAGCAGCTGAAACAACATATCAATAGTGAGCCCTGGCTGGGTTACGTGAACCCTGAGCGTCCGGAAAAGTCGGTGCTGATCCGCAAGCTGCGCTGGGGCCTGTTAAGTCTGATGATGTTATTTCCCGTGCTATTTGGTGGTATAGGTTTTGCAGTAATGGTGGCGGCAGTCTGGGGAGGCCGGAAAGCCAGACAGCAGCAACGGTTCATCCAGGCCAATCCTGAACGCGAGTGGCAGGCTGCGCCACAGTGGCGCAGCAACCGGCTGGAGTGCGGCAATCAGGGCATGATGTGGTTTACGGTCGGATTTGCGGTGGTCTGGAACCTGATTTCCGCGCCCTTGCTGTTTATATTGCCGGGTGAGGTACTGGACCAAGGCAATTACCTGGCCTTGCTGGGTTTGCTGTTTCCGGCGGTTGGCGTTGGCATGGCGATATGGGCGATCCGCACGGTTAAAAAATGGCGCAAATTTGGACGCAGTTATTTCACCATGGACCCCTTCCCTGCTCATCCGGGCGGCATCGTGCGAGGCATTCTGGAACTGCACACGCCGCTGGACTGCCGGGAACTGGATGTCTGGTTAAGCTGTATCCGCAAGGTCACCACGGGCAGTGGCAAGAACCGTTCAACCCGGCAAACCATTATCTGGCAGGATCAACAGAGCGTACCGCTGAGCCCTGGCCAGCAACAGGTTCAATTCGGTTTCAAACTGGCTGATGATGCGCGCCTGTCGGATAACCGCAACTCCTCGGATCAGTTGCTATGGAAAGTGGTCTGCGGCGCGGAGGTTCCGGGCGTGGATTTCAGCACCGAGTTTGAAGTCCCGGTCGTGGCTGGCGAACCTGATCAGCAGACCCGCCTGGCAGCGGAAAAAATGGTCCAGCATCAGATCAGACAGGCCCGTTTGACCGATGCCTGGAAAGACTCCGGCGTGCTGTTCAGTTATCAGGGCGGATATCCCAGCTATCGATTCGCGGCCGGGCGCAATAAAGGCATTGTTATCGCTATGGGCGCGTTCGGACTGATATTTGCCGGGATTGGCTTTGGCACACTTTATTTTGGCGGATTGTGGCTGTTTGGCGGTATTTTTGCGCTGGTCGGATTATTAATGCTGTGGGGTATGTTGTATTTTCTGCTGCATTCGTCAGCATTTACCATCAAACCCGACCGGCTGCTCGTGACCCATACGCTGTTGCGCAAGAAAACCCGGGAATTTCCTCTCGCCTCAATCCAGTCGATAGAATTAAAACCCGGCTCTAGTGTCAACAACCGCCAGTTTTGGAATATCGTGCTGGCAACCTCGCCCACGACCAGCGGTGGTTATGCCGGCTTCAAGCCAGACAAAGGCCGACGCATTCGATTGGCTTCCGATATTCCTGACCGCAGGGCCGCCGAAGCGCTGTTGCAGCGGATAACACAGCAACTGCGGCTGGATAGGGACTAACCCGGCAACAGCATTTATCAGCCGCCGCCAGGCCGGGTCAGGTTCTGACCGTAAAATAATTCCTGCATCTCTTTTTTCAGGCGGCGGATAATCCGCTGGCGCTGACGCGGCGTTAAGTCGGACTCCTGGACGCCGAACAGGTAATTATCCAGACTGAATTCCTTGATCAGCATTTTGGTGTGAAACATATTTTCCTGATAAACGTTTACATCAATGGTCTGATAGCGGTTTATGGTGTCGCGCGCGAAAAAATCCTGAATCGAGCGAATCTTATGATCAATAAAGTGCTTGCGGCCATTCACATCACGGGTAAAACCGCGCACCCGGTAATCAGCGGTGACGATATCCGAATCAAAACTGTGCACCAGGTAATTTAACGCTTTTAGTGGCGAAATGATGCCGCAGGTAGACACGTCAATATCCGCCCGAAAGGTGGAAATACCGCCCTGAGGGTGGCTTTCCGGATAGGTGTGCACGGTAATATGGCTTTTATCCAGATGTCCCAATACTGTTTCCGGCAGCGGCCCCGGTGAAGCTTTCTGGGTATCTTCAAAGCGTTCATCAATCGGCCCTTCGGCGATCAGCATCGTCACGCTGGCGCCCTGCGGATCATAATCCTGACGGGCTATATTCAATATATTGGCGCCAATGATATCCGCCACCTGGGTCAGGATTTTGGTTAGCCGCTCGGCGTTATAAACTTCGTCAATATAGGCAATATATTCATCCCGCTGAGCATCACTGGCGGTATAGCAGATATCGTAGATATTAAAACTCAGGGATTTGGTCAGATTATTAAATCCATGCAGTTTGATACGTGATTTATTCAATACTCAAAAGTCCAGGGTTATCAATATCAATCCGGCGATTATCACTGCTTTTGAATAAGCAGCATAGCCCCGGGTTTGCTGGCCGGCTGCAGGCTGTGACCATTGCCGGGAATGATTAAGGGTTCCTAAGGTTTCAGCAATGCCGTCAGGGCGGCACCGGGGTCAGGTTGGCGCATCAATGCCTCGCCGATCAGAAAAGCATTGATACCACAATTGTTCAGCCTGTCAATATCAGACCGGCTATGGATACCGCTTTCGGCCACCACCAGGCGGTCTTCGGGCATCAGTTTAATCAGCTTTTCGGAAGTTGCCAGATCGGTTTCAAACTGATGCAGATCACGGTTATTGATACCCACCAGGCGTTGCTCCAGTTGGAGCGCCCGTTCCAGTTCGGCTTCATCGTGGACTTCCACCAGCACATCCAGCCCCAGTTCATTGGCGTGACTGGCAAACTCGGCCAGCTGCACATCACTCAGTGCCGCCACAATCAGTAACATCGCGTCCGCGCCCAGCGCGCTTGTTTCCACCACCTGGTAATGATCAACCGTAAAGTCCTTGCGCAGCACCGGCAGTTCGCAGGCAGCGCGAGCCTGCTGCAGGTAGCTGTCCTCGCCTTGAAAATAATGCTGATCGGTCAGCACTGATAAACAGGCCGCCCCGCCCTGCTGATACTGCATGGCGATGCCGGCAGGGTCGAAATCCGGGCGAATCAGGCCAGCGCTGGGCGAGGCTTTTTTGATTTCGGCAATAACCGCGTTACGGCCACTGATCACCTTGTTGTTGATAGCCTCCACAAACCCCCGCGCCGGGCTGCGGGCATGACTCTGCTGTTCAAGCTCATGCCGTGGCATGCGCGCCTGACGCCGGCTGACTTCCTGGCGTTTACGCGCCACTATCTCAGCCAGGATGGAAGGTAGCTTACTCATGTCTTGACTCCGGCCAGGCTGCTGCTCAGGCGCACCAGTGCCTGCAGCCGTAACCAGGCTTTTCCGCTGCTTAAAATCTGCTGCGCCAGCTCTACCCCGGCGGCCATATCCGCTGTCCTGCCCGCGGTATACAAAGCCGCGCCGGCATTAATCGCCAGCATGGCACTGGCCGGTCCGGGCTGGCCCCGCAGCGCTGCGCTGATCAGCGCCAGACTCTGATCGGCATCACTGACCACCAGGCTGTCCAGCGCAAAACGCACCCCCAGATAATCACGCGGTTCAATGCTGTATTCAGAGATTGTACCGGCCTTCAGTTCAGCCACCCGGGTAGGCGCGGCGATACTGATCTCATCCAGGCCATCCTCAGCATGCACCACCATGACGTGCTCACTGCCCAGTTCGCGCAGAGTCTCCGCCACCGGCACCAGCCAGCGTGCGGCATACACGCCCAGCAACTGACAGGGCGCACCGGCAGGGTTGGTCAATGGGCCAAGCAAATTAAATAAGGTGCGCACGCCAAGCAGCTTGCGGATACGGGCAACATGTCCGACCGCCGGATGATGTTTCTGGGCAAACAAAAAACCGATATTCAATGTTTCAATGCACTGCCCCACCTGCGCGGGCGTCAAGTCCAACACCAGGCCGGCTGCTTCCAGCAGATCAGCACTGCCGGTGGTGCTGGACACCGAACGGTTGCCGTGCTTGGCTACTTTGACTCCGGCTTCAGCGCATATGAAGGCACAACCGGTGGATACATTAAACAGACCCTTGGCGTCACCACCGGTGCCACAGGTATCCAGGACATGCCTGCCGCTGACCTGCACGCCCCTGGCAAACTCGCGCATCACGCGGGCGGCGGCCGTCAGTTCAAGCGCCGTTTCACCCTTCACCACCAGCCCCATCAGCAGTGCCCCGACCTGCGCATCATCGGCCTGTCCCGACATAATTTCATGCATCGCCGCGGTCATCATCCCGGCATCCAGATCCTGACCGGCCGATAATGGCTGCAGCGCCGCCGCCACGCTCATGCCAGCCGCTCCAGAAAATTCTTCAGCAGGGCGTGACCATGTTCGGTCAGAATGGATTCAGGATGAAACTGCACGCCTTCAACCTCCAGTTCACGATGCCTGAAACCCATCACTTCCTCGATCTCACCGCTGGCATCCTCGGTCCACGCGGTGATTTCCAGGCTATCTGGAATGCTGTCGCGGGCAACCACCAGCGAATGGTAACGGGTCGCGGTATAAGGACTGGGCAGGCCGCTGAAAACCCCTTGGCCATGGTGATGGATCAAGGAGGTCTTGCCATGCATCAGCGCTGCGGCGCGGACCACCTGGCCACCGTATACCTGACCGATCGACTGGTGCCCGAGGCACACTCCCAGGATCGGAATTTCGCCACTGAACTCCGCCACCACGGCCAGCGACACGCCCGCCTCGTTGGGCGTACACGGCCCCGGTGATAATACGATCCCATCGGGCTGCAGGGCGCGAATCTCAGCAAGACTGATTTGATCATTGCGCACCGTCTCCACCCGCGCCCCCAGCTCACCCAGATACTGCACCAGATTGTAGGTGAAGGAATCGTAGTTATCGATCATCAATACCCGGCTTGGCATCTTACAATCCTTCCGCGGCACGGCTGATGGCGTTGACCAGCGCGTTGCCTTTGTTAATGGTTTCCTGCCATTCCAGCGCCGGATCGGAATCGGCCACGATACCTGCGCCGGCCTGCAGATGCAGACAATTGTTATGAATGACCCCGGTCCGGATGGCAATCGCCAGGTCGGCATCCCCCTGCCAGTTCAACCAGCCCACCGCACCGGCGTAGATATTGCGTTTAACAGGTTCCAGTTCGGCAATAATTTCCATCGCCCGCACCTTGGGAGCACCCGACAGGGTTCCGGCCGGAAAAGTAGCCCGCAACGCATCAACCGCGGTCAGGCCGTCCTGCAACTGGCCGGTCACGCCGGACACGATATGCATCACGTGGGAATAACGTTCGATCACCATTTGATCGGTTACCTCTACGCTGCCGATCCGCGCTACCCGGCCCAGATCATTGCGCCCCAGGTCGATCAGCATCAGATGTTCAGCCCGCTCCTTGGGGTCGGCCAGCAGTTCTTCCACCATGGCCTGATCCGCAATCGCGTCCTGACCGCGCGGGCGGGTGCCTGCAATCGGTCTTAGCATCGCCTGTTGATCGTGCACCCGCACCAGCACCTCCGGTGAGGAACCCACCACCTGGTGGTCGCCAAAATCAAAAAAGTACATATAGGGCGAAGGGTTCAGACCGCGCAGCGCCCGGTAGATATCCAGCGCCGGCATGGCCACATCCAGCTGCATGCGCTGGGAAACCACTACCTGCATGCAATCACCGGCGGTAATGTAGTCCTTGCAGCGTTGCACCGCCTGCTTGAAGTCCGCTTCGGCGAAACCATAGCGCACTTCTCCGCTGCCATAGCTGCGCTGCTGCAGAGCATAACCCGGGCTGCCGCAACGCAGGCGGTGCTGTAACTGATCCAGGCGGCGCTGCGCGATAGCCCAGGCATCCGGGTTCTGCTGCGGGTCCACATTGACGATTAAATACAATCGGCCCTGCAGGTTATCGAATACCGCCAGTTCATCGGATACCAGCAACCGGATATCCGCCACGTCCAGTTCATCCTGTTTAGCGGTGATCGCGGCCAGACGCGGTTCGATAAAGGCGACGGTTTCATAGCCGAAATAGCCCACCAGCCCGCCACATAAACGCGGCAGCTCAGGCACTTCCGCGGCGCGCACCTCTTGCTGTACCTGTTTGACCAGTTGCAGCGGGTCATCGCTGCGCTGCTGCCTGACGCAGCGACCGTGCACAAATTCACGCCATTGCCCGCTCTGTGCGGTGCCGGCCTGCGGCGGCTGCTCATCCGCCTTGAATTCGTAGCGCCGCTCGCAGGGCAGACCGATGATGGAGTACCTGCCCCACATTTCGCCCCCTACCACCGACTCCAGCAGATAGCTGTCATGGCCATCCACCAGCTTAAAATACACACTCAGGGGCGTGTCCAGATCGGCCAGCACCGAACGCCATACCGGGATTCGGTTATAACCCTGCTGCTTGAATTGTTCGAATTGCTTCCGTTGCACTGGCGGGAATGGTCAGCTGATCAAGCGCTGCATATTAACCGGTTAGCGTGGCCGGGAACACAGTCTGGCGTTGCAGACGGACGAAACTCATCGCATAAGCATTGTTCTGATCGGCAGCATGCCGCCGCCGGGACACCTCGCGCCACTCCAGCGGGTCCCACTCCGGAAACCAGGTGTCAGCCTGGGTGGTCAGTTCGATCAGCGTGAGCTCCAGTACGCTGGCCCAGGCCAGACAGGCCATGTATAACTGCGCTCCGCCGATGATCATCAATTCACCGGGACCGGCTTTCCGGCAGGCTTCAGGCAGTGAGTGGGCCAGTTCCGCCGCGCTGCCGGCGAGGTTGTAATCAGTCTGGCGTGTGATCACAATATTGCGCCGCTGCGGCAATGCGAACGGCAGTGCCTCCCAGGTTTTGCGCCCCATCAGCACGGCGTGCTCCAGCGTGAGGGCTTTGAAATGCTGTAAATCACGCGGCAAATGCCAGGGCATTTTTCCCTGATAGCCGATTTCACGTCTGGCACCCATGGCAGCCACCAGGGTCATACTTTGATTATCCGCCAAAGGGGAAGGAGAGTCGGAACGGGTCACCGGCTGATCAGATGGCAATCGGCGCTTTAATCGGCGGATGACTTTGATAGCCGTCGATCTGAATGTCATCACCGCTGAACTCATCCAGATTCCGAATATCCGGATTCAGCCGCAAACGCGCCAGCGGTCTGGGTTCGCGCTGCAACTGCTGATCAACCTGCTGCAGATGATTCAGATAGACGTGCACATCACCAAAGGTGTGGATGTAATCACCCACCTGCAGGTCCAGCACCTGCGCCAGCATATGCGTTAACAAGGCATAGGAAGCGATATTGAACGGTACTCCCAGAAACAGATCAGCGCTGCGCTGATACAACTGGCAGCTCAGCCTGCCGTCGGCAATGTAAAACTGAAACAGCGTATGGCAGGGTGCTAAAGCCATCCGTCCCTGCGCGACATTGGCCTGTGGATCAATACTTTCATCCGGTAATAACGCTGGATTCCAGGCAGAGATAATATGCCGCCGGGAATAAGGCCGGTCACGCAAACCGGTCAGCAGTTCGCTGATCTGGTCAATGCTGGTGCCGTCCGGCGTCGGCCAGGAACGCCATTGCGCGCCATAGATCGGTCCCAGCTCGCCATCCTCGTTGGCCCACTCATCCCAGATGCGCACGCCGTGCTCGTTGAGATAAGCGGTGTTGGTATCGCCGCGCAGAAACCACAACAGCTCATGGATAATGGCTTTGAAATGAAGTTTCTTGGTGGTTACCGCCGGGAATCCCGCCGCCAGCGGAAAGCGCAGCTGGTGTCCGAATACACTCAGTGTACCGGTGCCGGTGCGGTCACCGCGTCGATGACCATGCTCCCGGACATGGCCCAGCAACTCCAGATAGTTACGCATGCCGTGGTTCAGCTCTGTAATACACCGGCTTATGGTACGCCAGCGCCAGCAATACGATGCCGCCCAGCAGCATCGGCACACATAGCAGCATGCCCATCGTCAGCCAGTCAAACGCCAGCAGACCCAGCTGCTCATCGGGTTCACGATAAAACTCAGCCAGCGAACGCAATATTGCATAGCCGACCAGAAACCACCCCGACACCGCCATGCGCGGGCGCGGCTTGCGGGAGTACCAGAACAGCACCAGGAAAAGTAACAGGCCCTCCAGTCCAGCCTGATATAACTGTGAAGGATGGCGCGCCAGATCGTTATAAACACCATTGATGTAATTGTCCATAAAGGCGCTGCCGGCCGGGTCCGCGCCGGGAATTGATTTGGGAAACAGCATGCCCCAGGAAACATCGGTACGCCGCCCCCACAGCTCGCCACCGATGAAATTACCAATCCGCCCGAACATCAGGCACAACGGCACCATCGGGCTGGCAAAGTCAGTCAGGTCAAAAAACCGGCAGCCTACTTTGCGGGCATAAATCCAGGCCGCCGCCATTACCCCGAGTAAACCGCCATGAAAAGACATGCCACCCTGCCAGATTTTGAACAGGCTGAGCGGGTCACTGACCAACTGGTCATTGGCGTAGACCAGCATATAGCCGATACGACCACCCAGAATAACGCCCAGGATGCCGTAAAACAGAAAGTCGCTGACCTGCTCACGGTTCAGGGGGCGATCGCCCATACCCGCACGATGGCTGGCCAGGGTCCAGAAAGACGCAAATGCCAGCAGGTACATCAGACCGTACCAATGGACGGCTAATGGCCCAAGCTGTAAGGCTACCGGGTCGAAGTTAACCAGTAATGGCGGGTATTCATTCATGCATAAGCCTTGTTTTGGATCAGGTTGTTGCCTGGCTGTTCAGGCAACCGCGCGCTTTTTGATAAAAACACCTTTCCAGGATGCAACTGGAGTATACTATCTTCGGGTTATGAGTAAGGCTATAGCCACAACGCATTTCAAATTCCGAATCTAAGGCGCTTTCAGCGCGCTGAATCCGGTTTGATCCTGTCGCCATGTACACGTTCACATCCACCAACTCCCTCTTTAGTTTCACTGTTATCACCCGTGTGCATAACTGCGTGCTTACCGCCTGCTGACCCTGTATTAACTTGTTTTTATGGAGCCATTATGAACATTTACATCGGCAACCTGCCTTACAGCACTTCCGACGAGGAACTGGCAGAGATGTTCCGTCCTCACGGTGAGGTCACGAGTGCAAAAATTATCATGGACAAGATATCCGGACGCAGCAAGGGCTTCGGCTTTGTTGAAATGGCGGATAACAGCTCGGCCCAAAGCGCCATTGAAGCCCTGGACGGGCATGAGGTTGACGGACGTCCACTGAAAGTCAACGAAGCACGACCACGTGAGCCGCGGCCGCGTCGCGACTCTTACTGATCGGACTGCCGGGCACACATGAGTGTCAGCCCATCGCTGCTAGGTCTACAATCGTACGAAAATCCGGGATACTATCCCGGAAACCACTGGTTGCGCGGTTCGCCCGCTCAACGGTCGATCACCAGCCTACGGATTTGCTAATCCAGGGGCTTTTCAGGTAACATTCCATTAACATTCGGGGATTGGCTATACCAAGAGTTGAAGCAAAAAGAAGAAAATAGTCTACAGCGCTAAGCGGCTTCGGCCGCTTTTTTTTGTCCTATCGCAGCTATTCTGACCCCTGCATCTTAACAGCCCGCACGCTATACTTACGGTATTGCAAATGTTAATCCACAACCCAAACTGACTGGTTATGAATGCAATACCTGAAACCACTGACGATGCTTTGAACTTTACCTCGGCGGCAGCGCGCAAGGCGCAGGAGCTGATTCTGGACGAAGGCAATCCCGCGTTGCACCTGCGGGTGTATATTTCGGGTGGCGGGTGTTCCGGGTTCCAATATGGTTTCAGCTTTGATGAGACCGTCAATGCAGACGATATCAGGATCGAACGTGACGGCATGGTGTTATTGATCGACCCACTCAGTGTCATGTATCTGACCGGCGCTACCGTGGACTACACCGAAAACCTGCAAGGCGCGCAGTTTGTGATCAATAACCCCAATGCCAGTACCACCTGTGGCTGTGGCTCATCTTTTTCGATCTAAGCCCCTTTGATTTAATCTGCCATGCTCGCCTTACAGCCTGAAATGCGCCACACCTGGGCGCGCCGTGAACGGCATCAGATTAATTCAGGGGTCATTCAATAAATTCAGCGAATTCACCGGCTCGGATGGATCATTATCAGCGCTCTGCACGTAATACCTTCGCCGCGCTGGCTTTGGACCGGGCCGCCGAGCATCGCGAGAATCCCGAGTGGCTGAAGCAACAGTTGAATTCGCGCGGGGCGCGCTTTTTGCCGGTTTATAATGATGCCTGTCTGATTAACCCGCAATGCTCGACTCAGCCATTGCTGTTGCGGCATAACCCTGTGCCTGAGCAGGTTGCGGTGTTTCTGGGAAAAAATAAGCAGCACAGTTATTTTTCCATCAGCCTGCCGGCACAGCATGTACTGCTGAATGATGTGCAGCGGCTGATCAATCTACGTCAGGCCGCCAGCATTTTCGATGCTGAGCACGCCGGTTTGTGTGCCTACGCGCTGGCGGTGCACCAGTGGCATCTGCGCTCCCGGTTCTGTGGGTTTTGCGGGCATGCTTATCAGTTACAGGCTGCTGGCCACCGCCTGCGTTGCAGCAACCCGGCCTGCGGACAGCAGGCATTCCCGCGCCTTGATCCGGCCATGATCGTGCTGGTGACCCATGCCGACAGCTGTCTGCTGGGGCGACAGACCAACTGGCCGGAAAAGCGTTACTCCTCACTGGCCGGTTTTGTCGAGCCAGGTGAAAGCCTGGAAGACGCGGTGCGCCGTGAAGTGCTGGAAGAAGCCGGCGTACGGCTGGCGGAAATCCACTATCATTCTTCCCAGCCATGGCCTTTTCCGGCTTCCATCATGCTGGGCTTTACCGCCATCGCCAGCGACCCCGCCATCACTATCGGGGAAGAACTGGAGGATGCCCGCTGGTGGCACGCCAATGACATTCAGGCCGCCGTGGCCAGCGGCCAGTTGCGGCTACCCTATCAGCTGTCAATTTCCTGGCAATTGCTGGCGGACTGGTACCAACAGCAGACCGGTGGCCGACTGGCTGATTTATCGGTGCGGCATGCGCATCGGCAGATATGACCTCCGGCCGATACCCGGCCATTTAGACAATGTTAGGATACTGCAAGGGTAATCAGACCCGACCATTCCGAGCACAACAGCGAGGTAGTCTATGACCATTATTGCCATCCTGATCGCATTGGCGATCAATCACTTTGTCAAAGGTGTCAGTATTATCCGGCGCTCCGAATGGTTGCCGCCCTTGCTGCACTTGCTCGCCCCGGTGCTGACCAGACTGCACGGCCAATACGCCCTGGCCGGGGCACTGCTGCTGTTGCTGATACCCATGCTGGTACTGGCCCTGCTCGCTTACATCATGGGCGAAACCCTAGGCAGCTTTTTCTATTTCCTGTTTACCATCCTGGTACTGGTGTACTGCCTCGGCCCGCGTGACCTGGATCACGATGTCAGACAGATCGCCGCTGCCGGTAACGAAAATGAACTGCAGGATGCCGTGCGCCCGGTCTTACGCGAGCCGCTGGCGGCAACGCCCGAAGCGCGCAGTGAACAACTAATCCGGGCGGTTTTCCGGGAAGGACTGACGCGCTGGTTTGCGGTGATTTTCTGGTTTGCGCTGCTGGGCATTTATGGCGCCGGTCTGTATCGTCTGTGCTCCTGGCTGGCACGTACCAAACAGCCATTGGACACCGGACAACGGGCCTGGCTGGAGCGTATCAGCTGGGTACTGGAATGGCCGGTGGCGCAATTAATGACCCTGGCGCTGGCGGTGGCGGCTGACTTTGATACGGTTATCGCTACCTGGCGCAAGCATCATAAGGAACAAGGTCATGGTATTCTCTCCGGCGATCACGGCTTTATGCTGACTGCGGCGGTGGTGGCCGTCCAGGGCGGCTATGTCGCTAATGACGGTTTTGCCGATCAACTGACCGGCCGCATGGGTCCGGTTAAACTAGCCATGGATTTACTCTGGCGGGTATTGGCGGTATGGCTGACCTTACTGGCGGTCATGCTGCTGGCAGGCTGGCTGACTTAAGCCATGCCAGGTTGATAAAACCTGGCGCACCCGGTCTGCCGCCGCCGCTTGACCAGCTTCGGGAGAGATATGCAAAACGATAACGACAAAGCAACCGCGGACCAGTCAGAGACAGCCCCCACGGCAAACACAGGCGTTCTGGCCATCGGCTTTCTGGTGCTGCTAAGCGCCGTGCTGCTGGTGGCTCATTACAGTTTTGACTGGAGCCTGCAGATTACCAAGCCACTGGGCGTCATGACCATGCTGGTGGCCATCGCCGCGTTCTATTTCTGGCTGGAACAGGTCACAAAGTGGAAGATTTTCAACTATCTACCCCCGCTGTTGTGGATTTACGCTACCCCTATCCTGCTCAGCAATACCGGAATTATTCCCTTTTCCAGCGCTGCTTATGACGGTTTGCGGGCTTATGGCTTGCCTTTATTTATTGCGCTGATGCTGCTCAAGGTCGATGTACTCGGCGCGATACGCATTATGGGTAAGGGCGTATTTGTGATGCTGATCGGCAGCGCCGGCGTGGTGGTCGGTGCGGTGGTCGCGTTTCTGATCGTTACCAAACTCGGTAAGCTCGATCCCTCCACCTGGCCAGCCTTCGGCACCCTCAGTGGCAGCTGGATTGGCGGCACCGGTAACATGAATGCCGCCTGGGTGGCATTGGAAGGTGAGGCAACCCATATGACCATGGCCGCGGTGGCTGACAATCTGGTGTATATCATCTGGCTGCCGATTTTGCTGGGTTCGCGTGAATTCGCGGTCCGTTTCAACCGCTGGGCCAAGGTGCCGGCCGGACGCATAGAACAGATGGAACAGGCCGCACTGGCACACAGCAGCAAGGAAATCGCCCCCAGCATGCGGCAATTGCTGTATCTGGCCCTGCTGTCACTGACGGTAACCTTCGTCAGCGTGGTGCTGGCCGCCGAGCTGCCGGAACTGCAACTGGGTGGCCAGACGGTGATTACCAACAGCACCTGGGTGATTCTGCTGGTAACCACCCTTTCACTGCTGCTATCAACCACCCGGGCCAAGCACCTGCCGGGCTCGCAACCCATTGCGATGGCTATCATTTACGTATTTGTAGCCAGCGTCGGCGCGCATGCCAACCTGAGCGAAAGTGATCTGGGCGAACTCGGCTGGTTTGTCTTCGCTGCCTATATCTGGATTTTCATCCACGGTATTTTCATTCTGGCCGGCGCCAGGATTTTCCGGGTGGATGTACACACGCTGGCGATCGCCTCGGCTGCCAATATCGGTGGCGCGGCATCGGCTCCGGTAGTGGCTGCGCATCATCGCGAATCATTGGTGCCCGCCTCCATTCTGATGGCTTTGATCGGCTACGCGATCGGTAATTATCTGGCGATATTAACCGGACGGCTGTGTCAGCTGCTGGGCGTTACTTAAAAAGCCATCTATCCACAGATTTACACCGATTATGAGACGTCAACGGAATCAATTAAGGGATACGACCAAAAGTGAGTTACAGGCTTTTTCCTTCCCAACAAGAGTAAGCCAACGACTACCTGTCAGATGGCAATTGAGAGATGGTATATCTGGCGATATGGTCAATTATGAACTCAGCGGGTATGGTTCGAAAATGGCGAAATGAAATTTCTCATACAGCTAAAAATTCAAAAAAATCAGTAACTTTGAAACCTTATACGCTAGCATTAAGCAATGAGTGCCTGATTTGTGAAAATCTGTGCAATCTGTGGATAAATCCTTTCAGGAAATTTCATGTCATTAACCAAAATTTTTGTTTCATTCACGGCTTTAATCGCCTGCTCACTGGCCTGCGCACAAACCACTACCCTGCACTGTGGCCAGCTGTTTGATGCTGACGGCGGAAAGCTACTTCCTGATCGCTATATCACCGTTACGGGTGACCGCATCGAAGCAGTCGCTAGCCAGCGCCCGGAACAAGACCGGGTCATTGATTTATCCCGCCACACCTGTCTGCCCGGACTGATCGATCTGCATGTGCATTTGTCGGATGAATTAAGTCCGGCCTCTTATCAGCACCGTTTTACCTGGAGTGAAGCTGATTTTGCCTTGAATGCCGCCGCCAATGCGCGCCGGAATCTGCTGGCCGGGTTCACCACGGTGCGTGATCTGGGCGACAGTTATCTGGTCACGATTGCTTTGCGCAATGCCATCAATAAAGGCCTGGCTGATGGCCCCCGCATCTTCGCGGCCGGCAAAAATCTCGCCAGCACCGGTGGACACGGTGATCCGACCAACGGTTATCCGTCCATCCATTCCGGCGATCCCGGACCTAAACAAGGTGTCATCAACAGTACCGAAGATGCCCGTAAGGCGGTCCGGCAGCGCTATAAGGACGGCTCGGATATGATCAAGATCACCGCCACCGGCGGTGTTTTAAGCCTGGCCAGCAATGGCCAGAATGCCCAGTTTACTGAAGCCGAACTGGCCGCCATTATCCAAACCGCGAACGATTACGGCATGCACGTCGCCGCCCATGCACATGGTACCGAAGGCATGCTGAGGGCGGTGAATGCCGGGGTAAAAACCATTGAACATGGTACCTATATGGACGACGAGGTCATGGCGGCCATGCGTGACCGGGGCACCTGGTATATTCCGACCATTTCAGCCGGACAGTTTGTGGCTGAAAAAGCTCAGCTTGACGGCTACTTTCCCGAAGTGGTGCGCGGCAAGGCAGCCACCATCGGGCCATTAATCATGCAAACCTTCAGCCAGGCTTATCAAGCTGGGGTGAAGATTGCTTTTGGCACCGATACCGGGGTTTCGGCACACGGCGATAATGCCCGGGAATTCAGCTACATGGTGCAGGGAGGAATGCAGCCCGCGGAAGCGTTGCAGGCCGCCACCGTGCTGGCCGCGGACGTGCTTGACCAGGAACAGCAACTGGGCCGGCTGGCGGAAGGTTCTTACGCTGACATCGTGGCAGTGCCGGGTAACCCGCTGGAAAATATTGAATTAATGCGTCAGGTTGAATTTGTCATGAAAGGTGGCCAGATTTACGCGCAGTAGGCACTCAGCAAAGGATTTCATATGATCGAGTTATATACCGCGGCCACTCCTAACGGCCATAAAATTTCCATCGCCCTGGAAGAGCTGGGTCTACCCTATCAGGTGCATCATTTGAACCTTGGCGAGCTGGACCAGAAACAACCTGAGTTTCTTGCACTTAACCCCAATGGCCGTATTCCCGCGATTGTGGACCGCGATAATGATGACTTTGGCGTGTTCGAATCCGGCGCCATTCTGATTTACCTGGCGGAAAAAACCGGCAAGCTGATGCCATCCCTGCACAATGGCCGTTCTCTGGTCATGCAGTGGCTGATGTTTCAGATGTCAGCAGTCGGGCCGATGCAGGGGCAATCCAATGTCTTCACCCGCTATTTCCCACAACACATTCCAGCGGCTATCCAGCGCTATCAGCAGGAAACCCGTCGCCTGTATACAGTGCTGGATAAGCGTCTGCGGGAAGCACCCTATCTGGCCGGCGAATACAGTATTGCTGATATCGCCACCTATCCATGGGTCAAAATTCATGCCTGGAGTGGCGTCAGCATTGATGGTTTACAGCATTTGCATAGCTGGATGCAGCGTGTGGGACAGCGCCCGGCAGTGCAGCGGGGCATGCAGATACCGCAACGTGCTGATCAGAACAGCGCGGTCAAAGCCGCCAAACATATGCTGGGGAAATAACCGCGAACAGCCAGTTGCTATTCGGTTGGTATTTGATATGGCTGGTTAAAACCAGCCACCGTTCAGCCGCCACAGCGTAAAATTCAATACCCAGGCAAAACTGACCCAGGCCAGATACGGCATCATCAGATAGCTGGCTATGCGCTGAGCACGCCAGAAATACAGCAGAGTAATCAGAATCGCCAGCCACAGCAGGCTCATTTCGGCCAGTGCCCAGCCAGTGCGATGCAGACCAAAAAACAGTGCGCTCCAGCCTGCGTTCAGCACCAGCTGCACAAACCACCAGCGTAAACCGATATCGCGGTAACCACTCACCGGCTGACGCCACACCAGCCAGGCCGCCACGCCCATCAGCACGTATAAGCTGCTCCAGACGGGCGCAAACACCCAGGCAGGCGGGTTCCAGGCAGGTTTGGTCATGGCGGCATACCACTCGCCCGGTGCAAACTGAGTGCCAGTCAACCACCCTGTACCCAGGGATAACAATAGAAAAAAGATCAAAAATCCAAATGCGCGCATGCCGGTTAGTCGATACTAGGGTTGCCTATTATTTCACGTTGCCGGGCAATATGCTGGTTTTGCAACGTAAAAACGCCGCCACATCGAATTCATCAGCATGCTAACATCCCGAATTATCTGGCATGGATACCCTCTATGAGCGAAGCAATATCTCCTCTGCAGGCCGCCACCGGCCTGACCGATTACTGGTCACCCCGGGTGATCGGTGAAGTCGATGACAGTTATGTCAAAGTGGCCAAGGTCAAAGGTAGCCTTGCCTGGCACAGCCATACCCATGAAGACGAGCTGTTTTATGTCCTGCAGGGTTCGCTGAAAATGGAACTGCGAACCGGTACGGTTGAGCTGCACAGTGGTGATATGTATGTCGTACCCAAAGGTGTGGAGCACAACCCGGTGGCCGAAGAGGAATGTCTGCTGCTGCTGATCGAGAAAAAATCGACGCTGCATACCGGCGATATCCAAACCGAAAAAACCCGTTCAATCGCCCAGCAACTGGCCAGCTAAACTCTGGAAAAACTTTCATGTACGTATTCAAAACCCTGACAAAACATTTGCCAGCCAGCCTGATATTGTTGTCGGCTGCCGCCCTGGCAGCCGATAATAAGCCCACGGTGGAGGCTTTTTTAAAGGCTTATAACGAGCGTGATACCGCCGCCATGCTGGCTCTGGCGCATCCGGAGATTCTATGGATGGGGGTGGCCGATGATGCGGTATATATTGAGGCCAGCGGACACGCGGAATTAAACACCGCCATGACAGCGTATTTCAAGGATTTTCCCAGCAGCCGCTCTGAAATACTCAGCTTAACCAGCAACGGCCGGTTTGCCACGGCGCTGGAGCAGGCCAGCTGGGAACAGGACGGGACAGCCCGGGTACAATGCAGCATCTCGGTTTACCAGCTGGACGCCGGAAAGATTATGAATGTCTGGTATTACCCGGCTGAAAGCTGTGACCGATAAACCTGCCGGCTAAATCATTATCACCGGTATCGCACTGGCGGCCGCGTTTATCGCCAGATTGTCATCCTGAGCCAAAGGCGAAGAACCTCTCCCGCCAAGCGATGAATTGCTAGAGATTCTTCACTGCGTTCAGAATGACAAAGCGACCAGCGGATCAGGCATTGCTGCATGGAACCGGTTATCTGGACGCCGTCGGTACCGGCGGCTTACCCATAAAATAACGGCCATCAACAACCCGGCTGTCACCCTGAGCGCAAGCGAACGATCTCGTCACGATTATCCCAAGCGGACACTCCACTAGAGATTCTTCACTGCGTTCAGAATGACATAACTACCAGTAGATAAAGCCTGGCTCCATTCCCCGGCTAACTGCTCGTCGTTAAATCCCAACAGCGGTCAGTCATTGGCGCTTGGTTTAGCTGGGTTTACGCGATGCTCTATCCCAGCCTACGACTGATTTACAGATCGCGCAGGCACTCCGGCATCACGAATGAACCATCCGTCTGCTGATAATTCTCAAGCACCGCGATCAAGGTACGCCCCACCGCCAGGCCCGAGCCATTCAGAGTATGCACCAGTTCCGGTTTATTGGTCTCCGGATTGCGGTAACGCGCCTGCATCCTGCGCGCCTGAAAATCGCCGCATTGTGAGCAGGAGCTGATTTCCCGGTAGGCATTCTGACCTGGCAGCCAAACCTCCAGATCGTAGGTTTTGCGGGCGGCAAAGCCCATATCACCTTTGCACAGAATCACTTTCCGGTAAGGCAAATTCAACTTCCGTAAAATCGCCTCGGCATGCCCGGTCAGATCCTCGTGGGCCTGATCGGCATGGTGCGGCGTGGTGATCTGCACCAGCTCAACCTTGTCGAACTGATGCTGCCGGATCAAGCCACGGGTATCCTTGCCGTAGGCACCCGCCTCGCGCCGAAAACAGGGCGTATGCGCAGCCATCTTCACCGGTAGATCCACCACATCCATAATCTGATCACCGGCCAGGTTGGTCAGCGAAACTTCCGCGGTAGGAATCAGATAACGGGGCGGATCGTCATGGGTGATAAAAGCATCATCGGCAAATTTGGGCAATTGCCCGGTGCCCAGCATCGCCTCGGCCTTGACCAGATACGGTGTATAAACCTCGGTATAGCCATGTTCATCAGTATGCGTTTCCAGCATCAGCTGAGCCAGTTTGCGATGCAGCCTGGCCAATGGCCCCCGTAATACCGCAAACCGCGCGCCCGACAGGTTAACCGCGCCTTCACTGTCCAGCCAACCATTGGCCTCGGCGATGGCAACGTGGTCCCGCGGCGCAAAATCAAATTCGCGTGGCTCACCCCAGCGGTAGACCTCTACGTTGTCGGTCTCATCAACACCGTCGGGAACATCGTCAGCAGGAATATTCGGCATATCCAGGTACAGCTCGCGCAGCTGTTCCTGCACCTGTGCCAGCAACTCCTCGGCCTGCTTCAGCTCATCACCCAGATTCGCCACCTTATCCAGCAGGGGTTGAATATTCTCACCTTTGGCCTTGGCCTGGCCAATCGATTTGGCGCTGATATTGCGCAGATTCTGCAGGTCCTCGGTGGATTTCTGCAGTTCCTTACGCTGATCTTCCAGCGCCTGCCAGCGCTCGGTATTCAGCTCATAACCACGGGCTTTTAATGCCTCGGTAACTGAGGCCAGGTCTTTGCGGAGTAGTACAGGATCGAGCATATCGGATTCGTTGTTCAGATCAATCGGGCATTGTACTGGTTTCGGACACAATGCCCCAGCCCTGTAAGCTATTTGCAACCCGTTTCAGCACGACACAAACAGGCACGTCCAGCCACTGTTCAGGCTGGGCGGATTATCGAAACCGAAACAGTCCCGGCGAACAGCTCGGATCAGCCGCATAACTACCGCTGGTGATGACATTGAAACAGTTGTGCTAGATTCAGCCCGCTAATGGATAGCCATTCAAAGCCAGCACAAAACACAGCCAGCCTGTCAGCAGACAACTGAGAACAAACCAATGATCAATAATCTGAAGCAGGGCTTATTTATTTTAAGCTTATTATTTTCAATTCATTCCCATGCGGCTGAACTGAATCAAAGTAATAGCAACAAATTTCCGCAGGCCGTAGATGCCGCCATTACCAGTGGCGACATTGACAGCTATGCAAATTTGCTCAGCGATGACGCCAGTATAAAAATAAAAATCATCCTGCAGGGCCGGCAGCAAGCCATTCCCTATTCAAAAAAACGCTATATCAAAGCATTGAAAGAACAGCTGGCGTCGATTGAGAATTACACCTACGGCAGTTCCAATCTGATGATAAAGGTCATCGATGACAAAGCCTTCGTCACGGCCGATAGCATAGAGTCGATGACTGTTGGCGGCCGGAAAATTGTTGCTGAGACGCAGTCAGAAGCAACCATCAAATCAATTGACGGCGTGCTGCTGATGACCGAAGCTTCCAATGAACTGGCTGCCATGACAAGCAGATAAGCCCGACATCGACCATTATCGGCACGGCTGAATCAAAACCTTTGCCAACCGCCAGTGCTTAAACTGAGCTTGCGCTTAATAACGATAGCCTGCCATATGCACGACTATCCCTCTAGAACATCAATACCTTCCGGCGGGGTAAAACTGAACAACTCATCATCCAGCTCGATATTTCTCTGGCCTTGTAAAAACTGAATTTCGGTACTCTGCCCCAGGGTATCTTCCAGCGCCATGCTCTTTAACTCGCCATCCTGCATCGCTACCAGAATGCGGGCAAAATCGCTGCTGCTGATACCCGATTCATTGCTGCGATCATCACGGGGCAGCATTTCCAGCCAGGCCATATCGTCACGTATGCCCAGGTTACGCAAGGTGAAGCTTTGATAGAGCCGGTCCGGATCGGTCAGCAGGGTAAGCGGTGATTGCGCCTGCGCATCGGATTGTTCACGCACCGTGATCTGCTCCAGTTCGATATCGTATGACCAGACCTGCGCGCCATCGGCGACAATCAGCTGAGGAAACGGCTGGATATATTTCCAATGCAGCAGGTTTGGCTGCCGCAGATGCAGCACGCCGCTGCTGGTTTCTTCCAGACGCCCTTGTGGATCGTAAACCTGCTGATTGAAATCAGCACTGAAACTGCTCAGTCCACGGGTAAACGCATCCAGCTGATTCAGGCCATTGCCAATCACGACGGCGGGCTGCGCTGTGGCGCTGCTGTTTTCGCTGACCGTGTCAGTCTGGGCGGATATACCGCTATTCAGCAGCAGGCTGACCGTTAACACGGCCGTTGATATCATTAATTTGTACATCTGGCACTCAATCTTTGGGTGGTGGAGGCGCGAGCACTTCGCGCTGTCCATTATGCTCGGGCGGGCTGACTATACCGGCAGCTTCCATCTCCTCGATGATCCTGGCAGCACGGTTATAACCAATCCGTAATTGCCGCTGTACACCGGAGATTGAGGCGCGCCGGCTTTCCGTCACAATGCGCACCGCCTGATCGTACAGTTCATCCTGCTCGCCACCGGCCGATTCCGGTAACCCGGTCTCACCGATCACCTGGCCGTCGCCGGTGTACTGCGTGTCATTAAGAACCTCATCGAGGTAATCTGGTTCCGCTTGACCGCGTAATGCTTCCGCCACGGCATGCACTTCGTGGTCATCGACAAAGGCGCCATGCACCCGTTCCGGCAGACCGGTGCCGGGCGGCAGATACAGCATATCGCCGTGTCCCAGCAGCTGTTCCGCCCCGCCCTGATCCAGAATAGTGCGCGAATCAATCTTGGATGACACCTGAAAAGCAATCCGGCTGGGGATATTGGCCTTGATCAGGCCGGTAATGACATCCACTGATGGCCGCTGGGTGGCCAGGATCAGGTGAATGCCGGAAGCACGGGCCTTCTGCGCCAGCCGTGCGATCAGTTCCTCAACCTTCTTGCCCACCACCATCATCATGTCGGCAAACTCATCCACGATCACCACAATAAATGGCAGGTTATCGAGTTCCGGCGGCTCATCGTTGGGGTCGGTAGGCTGGAACAGCGGATCGGTGATAGCTTTGCCTTTTTTACGTGCGTCGCTAAGCTTTTTATTCATGCCGGCCAGATTACGCACCCCCAATGCCGCCATCAGACGATAGCGCCGCTCCATCTCAACCACACACCAGCGCAGCGCATTGGCGGCCTGCTTCATGTCGGTCACCACCGGCGCCAGCAGATGCGGAATGCCTTCATAAACCGACAACTCCAGCATTTTCGGATCGACCATGATCAGTCTTACCTGATCCGGAGTAGCCTTATATATCAGGCTTAAAATCATCGCATTGATCGCCACTGATTTACCCGAACCGGTGGTGCCTGCCACCAGCAAATGCGGCATCTTGGCGATATCGGCGACCACCGGCCGACCGGCAATGCTTTTTCCCAGCCCCAGGGTGACCGGCGAGCCGGCTTTCTGGTAAACATCCGACTCCAGCACATCGCGCAGAAATACAATTTCACGCTGTTGGTTGGGAATTTCCAGACCAATCACCGACTTGCCGGGTATCACATCCACCACCCGTACTGAGATCACGCTCAAACCACGCGCCAGATCCTTGGCCAGGTTACTGATCTGGGCGCCTTTCACGCCCGGCGCCGGCAGCATTTCAAAGCGCGTAATCACCGGTCCGGGATGCACTTCGACCACCTCGACCTCGACCCCGAAATCAGCCAGTTTTAATTCCACCTGACGCGACATCGCCTGCAGTTCAGTTTCGCTATAGCCGATCTTCTGGGTGGACGGCAGGTCCAGCAAATCCAGCGCTGGCAATTCACCGATGTTCAACTGCTTGAACAGGGCCTGCTGTTTAACCGGTTTGGGTTTGACTGGTTCTGCTTCCAGGCGCGGTTCAATCCGCGGTTGTTTGACTTTGCGCTGCGCCCGCTTGACCGTATCCTCCTTGCGTACCACCACCCGTTCGGCCTTGGCGCGGCGGCCGGCCCACCAGTCCCGGACCTGGTTGATGGTCGTCGAGCAGCCATGCCAGCCTCGTAATACCCAGTAGCCGGTCTTATCCATCACCGTCAGCCAGGAAACACCGGTAAAAAACGTCAGCCCGGTCAGAAAAAATGCCAGCAGCAGCAGGGTTGCGCCCAGCAGACCCAGACCGGAAATCAATGGCGTAACCACCATTTGTCCAAAAATGCCGCCACCGCCAATGCCTGCCGGCAGCCAGGCTCCTGCCGATTGCATATTCAGATGCGCCAGTCCGCAACCCGCCGCCAGTGCCAGCAGTACACCACCCAGATAAATCAGCAGCATCCAATAGCTGTCTTCCTCAACCGGTCGGGGTTGACTGATCTGACGGATACCGACATACGCCAGCACCACCGGGAAGCTGTAAGCCAGCACCCCGAAAACCGATAACAGTACGTCTGATAACCAGGCACCGGTACTGCCGCCCAGATTGTGCAAACTGGCGACCTCGCGGCTGTGCGTCCAGCCCGGATCGCTCTGATCAAAGCTGAACAGACACACCAGCAGATAAACGGCCAGCAGACTGCACAGCACGAACAGACTCTCCCTCAAACGCAGCATTAAGGGGGCGATACTGGCAGCCTGGTTAGCTGTCCGGGTGTTTGTCTGGCGCTTAGTCATAGCCGGATTTTACTTCAAAAATGTTGTCTATCTGTAGGATTTTACTATTAATTTACGAAAATTATAGTTTTATGTTCAGCCATTATCGCCCTGCCCTTTGTAAACATCCCTGACAAGCCCAAAATTGATCGTCATAATGTGCGGCGGCGCACGCCAGGCAACGCTTGCCGCGTGGCAGGCTAACGGAGCAGTATACATGACAGATGCACGCCATTTTCGGCTATTAATTCTCGGCTCGGGACCAGCAGGTTATACCGCGGCGATCTACGCGGCGCGCGCCAACCTGAAACCTGCCGTCGTCACCGGCATACAACAGGGCGGTCAGTTAACCACCACCACTGACGTGGATAACTGGCCTGGCGACATAGAAGGCCTGCAAGGGCCCGATCTGATGCAGCGTATGCTGAAGCACTCCGAACGTTTTGATACCGAAATGATTTACGACCATATCAACGAGGTCGATTTCTCGGTCAAACCTTATCGCCTCAAAGGTGATAATGGCGAATACACCGCTGATGCGGTGATTATCGCGACCGGTGCCAGCGCCAAGTATCTGGGACTGGAATCCGAACAGGCTTTTATGGGCCGTGGCGTATCCGCCTGTGCGACCTGCGATGGCTTTTTCTATCGTGGCCAGGAAGTGGTGGTAATCGGCGGCGGCAATACCGCCGTGGAAGAAGCGCTGTACCTATCCAATATCGCCAGCAAAGTCACCCTGATTCATCGCCGGGATGAATTGCGCGCTGAAAAGATCATGCAGGACCGGCTGTTTGAAAAGGCCGAAAACGGCAATGTTGAACTGCTCTGGAACCATACCCTGGAAGAGGTCCTCGGGGATGACGCCGGCGTGACCGGTGTACGGGTCAAAAATGTGCAGACCGGTGAGCTCAGCGAGCTCAAAACCCATGGTGTATTTATCGCCATCGGCCACAACCCCAACACCGAAATATTCCAGCACAAGCTGGCCATGACTGACGGCTATCTGCATATCAAAAGCGGTACCGCCGGCTTTGCTACCCAGACCAGTGTTCCCGGGGTATTCGCCGCCGGCGATGTGGCCGACCATGTTTATCGTCAGGCCGTCACCTCGGCCGGATTCGGTTGTATGGCGGCGCTGGATGCGGAGCGCTATCTGGATGAAAACAGCTAGCACTAAATGTAGGAGCCCGCTTGCGGGCGACCCTAAACTCCGTCAAACAACGATGGGTCGCCCGCAAGCGGGCTCCTACAATTCAGCCTTTAACATTTATTAAAAATCGCTACCAACCATCGCCTAAATCCTCTCCCAAAGGGCGAGGACTTGTAATAGTTTAATGACAGACAACAGCACCGCTAATATCAAAACCCCAAGCACGGTACAATCTCACCAGCCCTAAACTCATTAACCCCCATCGATACTCGCACCGCATTAACCGCCCGCACCGCCAATACCCTGGACCAGCTGTGCTCAGCCCAGCGCTGGTCAACACTGCATGGCAGTGATAACCCATTTATCAGTTATGCTTTTCTGCGGGCCCTGGAGCAATACGGCGCGGTTGATAACCAACTGGGCTGGCAGCCGCACCATCTGGGCGTCTATCAGGGCGACGAGTTGGTCGCCGCCTGCGCAGGTTATCTGACCAGCCATAGCTTTGGCGATTTCGTGTACGACTGGAACTGGGCCAGAATAGCTGAAATGCACGCTATTGACTGGTATCCGAAATGGGTGATTGAAGTGCCCTATTCGCCGGTCAGCGGCAGCCGGCTGCAGGCCGCGGACCGTTCCCTGCCATTCAGACAGGCACTGATCGATGCGTTGATACAAATCAGCAAACGGCGGAATCTGGCCTGTTTGCAGGTCAACTACTGCCAGCCCGAAGAAGCCGAACTGTTGCAGCGGGCAGGGTTTATTCTGCGCCCTGGCACCCAGCTGCACTGGCACAATCATGCTTATCAATCGTTCGCCGATTTCACTGCCGCGCTGACCCGTAAACGCCGCAAAGAGATCCTGCGCGAACGCCGCAAAGTGGCCGCACAGAACATCACTCACCGCTGGGTGGCTGGTGATACCGCCAAGGACCAGGACATTCAATTCGCCCACGCCTGTTATCAGAAAACTTTTACCGAGTACGGCAATTATCCCGCACTCGGCCAGGCCTTCTGGCGGGACATCGGTCAGCGATTGGCCGGACGGGTCCAGTTCTGTATCGCCAGTCAGCATGATAGCGATGTCGCCTGCGCGATTTTTCTAAGCTCAGACAGCCATCTTTACGGCCGCTACTGGGGCAGCTTGTACGATATTGACTGCCTGCACTTTGAAACCTGCTTTTATCAGGGGATTGAATATTGCATCGCCAATACATTGCAGGTGTTTGAGCCGGGTGCCGGTGGCGGACACAAACTCAATCGCGGATTTTTACCCAGCCGGACGTATACCGCCCATTGGGTCAATGACAGTGGGCTGGCGCAGAAACTGGCACAACTGGCGCATACTGAAGCTGCTGTTGATCAACAGCAGCAGCAGCAAATCGGCCAGCATACGCCCTTTAGAGCTGGTCCCGGGTCAAATTTACGCGAGTAAGCCCGGGCCTGATACTACCGGATCAAAGCGGCTCGATCAGCCGGCCATGCCTTACCACGGTACGGATTTTGCGGGTATTACGGATATCCTCTAGCGGGTTGTCTGTCAGGATCAGCAGATCGGCGGGATGCCCTGTCATCAGCGTGCCTTTGACCTCTGCCAGGCCCAACGCTCCAGCACCGTTGCGTGTTGCGGCAACAATCGCCTGCAATGGTGACAGACCAGCCTGTTCAACCAGCAGCGCTAATTCTTCGTGAGTATGCGGCAGTTCATCACCATCAGGCTCAAACCAATCCGTACCAGCAGTTATTTTAACGCCCATGCGGTGCGCCACGGCGGTAACCCGCGCGCCCCAGGCAGCGGCTGCCTGAGCCCACTCGGCCTGTCCGGGTGGCACCACTTGATGCAGTGTCTGATAGACGTATAGTGTGGCATCCAGATACACGCCTTGTCGTGCCATTTTTGCAAACAATGCGATCAATCTGGGATGATCCGGCGGGATTTGATCCCAGGGCGCATCCGTGCGGGTCTGATAATCCGCAGGTATAACCTCAGCCGCTTCCCACACCAGATAGGCTGCATGCGATAGCACGTTCACGCCCGCATCAACCAGTTGCCCCGGCCCGGCCGGAAACACTGTGGCGTGCGCCCAGGTCTTAAGGTTTTGCTGGTGTGCCTGATGGATAACGCGTGTCGCCAGTTCAGCATCAAGATTACCGTATAGCTTGATACCGGTGGCGCCGGCGCCTTTGGTTTCTGCTACCGCCAGTTTCAGATCGGTTTGAGCTGTAATTGCTCTGGTCCAGGCCGCGCCACCAGGCGCAAAACCTGGCGCCAGACCAGCAATCCGTTGATCGTCGAACAGCGAAGGACCGCCATAAATTCCTGCATAGGCAAGCGCGGGACCGGCCCATTCCTGATTAAACAAAGCTCGTGTCAGCTCCGCCAGTGTACGCGCATCGCCCCCCATATCACGCACCCCGGTAACGCCCCCGCGCACGGCCTGCTTAAGTATCCGTTCGGCCTGTTTAAGTGTTTCCGGGAATCGCGCCACATGTACATGGGTATCGATCAGGCCGGGCATCACCCAGGCCCCGTTCAGATCAATCCGGGTTACGCTGTCGGTGGGGGCCACATCCAACGGTTCAGGCGGGTTAATGGCATGAATGATACCGTCCTGAATAACCAGCGCAGCCACCGGATAGGCGGCTTTGCCCGTCCCATCGATCAGCTGCAGGTCTGATAAAACCAGCCATTGCGCGGCGCGGATATCGCCACCACTGATCAACAGCAGGCAGATAAGCGTAACAAGCCAATAACGGCATGACATGATGGTTGGTGGTGGCATTACCCGTGACGTGACTGTAGACATATCCGGCTAATATGACATGCCGCTAGCGCGCTGATCAAACCACCACCAGTCGCGTCTCGGAAGATGGTAGCCGTCAGCTGTTACAGACCCAGCTGATCCAACTGCACGGTGGCGGCGTAATAGGCTGCCAGCGCGACAAAGTACTCCGCCTGCGCCTGGATATTGCGGATTTTGGCATCGGCGGTATTTTCCTCACGCAGATTCAGCAGAAAGAAATCACTGGCGCCATTTTCGAATCGTCGCCGCTCAGCCTGCTGCATGATCTCCGCCTGCACCACCTCCTGATCGGTGATGGCAACAAACCGGCGGGCTGCTTCAATATCATTGGCCAGATTCTGGACTTCGATAACCAACTGCTCATTGATACGCTGTTGTTTATATTGCAGCTGATCAAGCCTGGCCTGCGCGGCGCTGATGCGGCCGCGTGCCTGAGTACGCTCCAGCGGGATACTGAAATTCATCGCCAGAATGACATCGGTGCCCTCGCGGGTGATGCTGCCGGAGCCAAAATCCCTGGCGGTTTCCAGCGAAACGTCCAGACTGGGCTTGAGCAGGTTGCGCCCCAGCCGCAATTCAGCCTGCGCCAGATCCATTTCATTCTCGACCAGGCGTAATTCCGGGCGATCACTGACCGCCTCCAGTACGTCACCGTTAAGGTCGTGCAGTACCAGCACTTTTTTTTCCGCAAAATCCTGCGGTAACTGGTTCAGGTCCGGTACCACCGGCCGGCCGGCGAAATCACGATAATAAAATGACAACCGCTGGGCGGCATTGATAAAAGCCCGCTGCGTCTCATTCACCAGCACCTCGCGCTTCAGAATATTCTGCTGATTCTCATTTAAAAAAATCCGCGCCAGATCGCCGCGTTCAACGCGCTTTTCAAAAGCCTGCTGACGGGTGATGGCCAGGGCCAGCAATTCATCGTAGGCACGCAGGGCCAGGCCTTGGGCAAGCCACTCCTGATAAATACTCATGGCCTGAAACTGAACCTGCACCTGGGTCAACTGCAGATCAAGGTCAGCCCGGTTACGCGCCAGACGGGTATCCAGCAAGCGGAACCGGTCCTGATCAAAATCGCGGTCGCGCAACAGCGATAAGGCGACCCCGACTTTTATTTCACCCAGACTGTTGGTGAACAGCACATCTTCATAAATCGGAAACTCTCCATCCGAAATGCGATAACCGGTATAAACTCTGGTATTGAATGACTGAAACCGCTTGGATAAACGGGTATCGGTTATTTTGCCGTCCCAGAATCCGGATAAACGGCCATAATTGTCCTGTTCCAGCACGGTATCAAAGGCGCCATAAGCCGCCCTGGCATTAGCCTGAGCAATGCGCTGAGCGGCATCGGCCTCCAGAATCAGCGGTGCATGCTGACGCGAGCTGGACAGCACCTCATCCAGTGTCAAAGGGTCAGCAAAGGTGTCGCTGGCCCAGCTTTCGCCCAGCACCAGCATAGCCAGCAGTAAACAGCGACTGTTACGCATCCTGATTACCGCCATTCCCATTCCCATAACCGCTGCTACCGGCATCACCATTAAGTTGATCGGTAAAGTTAGGCGGGAAATTATTCAATCGCCGCCAGGCTTCGTAGCCCAGCCGCACGGTATCCAGTAAAATCCAGCCGCGCGCCTTGGCGCCGAAGCGTACAAAATGATCACCCGGCCAGGGTTCACTCGGATCTTCGGTCACCACCACCCGAAAGCGGCCATTGGGCAAGGCCGATTGGTCTACCACCGCTACCTCACCGGCGAAGGTGCCGATGGCGATTGATGGCCAGCCACTGAACTGGACCGCCGGCCAGCCCTCGAACTGCAGTCTGACTTTACGGCCCGGCTGCACCAGCGGAATATCACGGCCATCCACCGATAATTCCACCGCCCGGGTGACATTACTCGGAATAAAGGTAGCCAGAGTCTGGCCTTCTTTGATTGAGGTTGCGGTATCGCCGGCAGCCAGACGCAAAATAGTGCCGTCACGCGGCGCGACCACTTCCTGAATCGACTGCCGGGATAGATTGACCTCGGCGCGGTTCAAATCCGCGGCGGCCTGAGCTTGCTGCGCTTTTAATGCTTCCAGCCGGATGCGGGCATCTTCAAACTCCCGGCGCGCCACCAGTCCATCGGCAAACAGTGCTTTACGGCGCTCGAAGTCCAGCCGGGCGGTGGCCGTGCCGATGCGGGCGGACTCCAGCTTGCGGGCCTGCGCGGCACGTTCTGATTCCAGCCGTTCCAGCAGCAGCGGATCGTTATCGACAATCCGCACTATCGGTTCGCCTGCTTTGATCTGGCTGCCGTCCCGCACATACCAAGACTGGATACGCCCGGACACCAGCGCATGAATCTCCTGCTCACGGTCGCGGGGATCCAGCGATGTCACGATCCCGTTACCCACCGTGGTCTGCATCCAGGGTGTGAAGTACAGAATCGCGACTGCCACCACAATAGTCAGCATGACCAGGCCGGCGATAATGCGTAACGTGCCGGGGATGCGAATCGCATGCAGGGTCGGAAAGTCTTTACTGTGGCTGGTGTGTAAAGGATTAAGCATGCTCAGACTCCTCGCCGGGCTTGCGTTGCTGAGCGGGTATGGGTATTGCTTCCAGCACCTGCTGAGCAAACCCCAGCTCCAGATTATGCGTCCAGCCGTCCACCTGCGTATGCCGGGTAAATGCCACCAGGGTGAGTTCAGTCTGGTTGTGCAGGTAATGCATCAGACGCTCCACCGTGTCGTTGTCGAGCACATCAAAAATCTGCGTCATGACCAGCAATCGTGGTTTTGACAGCAGCGCCGCCGCCAGGCGTAAACGCATGGTTTCAGTTCGTGATAAAGGAGAACCGGAACTGTTCAACATGGTATTCCAACCCTCGTCAAGCTCATCAATAACCTGATCAACCCCCATCAGTGTCAGCATCTCACGCTGTTCACGACGGCTGACCGCCGGATTGGCCAGCTGCAGATAGTCAGACACCCGGCAATCGATGATGCTGGGCCGATCCAATATAGTAACTGCCTCACGCAACTCCATTGCATCAATTTCCAGCAAGTCCTGTTCACCCAGTAGAATCTGGCCACTGTCCGGCAATACATGTCGTTTCAGACAATTGGTAAAGAACTTCTGCAAGCCCAGCCGTTCCGCCCGGGCCAGGATTTTCGCGCCATGCGGCAACTCCAGATCAAGCTTTACCTGGCCCTGGCGCAATTGTTTGGCCACATTCCTGAACACGATGGTATGCCGCTGAGTGGTTATCGGCTGAGTGCCACTGACATTTTCCAGTGGTATGCGCAAGAACATACTCAATTCTTCAATCCCTGCGCACAGGTCATAGAAGGTATCCAGATAGGCGCCGGCCTGTGAAACACCAAAAAAAATCGCCGTCATGATCAGTTCTGCCGCAACCAGCTGTCCCAGCGTCAGCTCACCGATAATGACCAGCCAGCCACCCAGGCCCAGCAACACCGAACTGGCGACCGCATACAGCACCAGCAAAGCAATCGTCTGGGCAAAAGCCTTCCGGAAATGACGCTTGTGTGCGTCGATATAATTGGTGGTGTTCTGTTCAGTTTTTTTGAGTGCGTAATTCACATGCCGCCGGGAGCGGAAAAAACCGTTGTTCTCCGCCAGGGTTTCCAGCCATTCCGCCGTCTGGTATTTGGCATGCGACAGTTCAATGCCGGTATCAATCGCCCGCGGCCCCCAGATCCGCCAGATCAGGTACAGCACAATCAGAAAACCCAGCGTAAACATCAGAAATACCGGGTGATAAAGCGACACCACGGTAAATCCGACCAGGGCCTGCAGAAACAAGGAAAAACCACCCACCAGCAGGGTCGGAATGGTTTTTTGCAGGGTCATGATATCGAAGTAGCGATTGAACAGTGACTGCCGGTTATGCTCATCAAAGTAGGTATGCTCCGAGTTGATCGAGCGCAGTACGATCTCACTGGTCAGGCGGGCATATATGCGGCGCCGAAACAACTCCATCACATAAGTGCGTAACCCGGTCATCAAACCGGACAGCAGCAGCAGTGTCAGCAGCAATACACCCAGCACGATCACCGGCTGCAGCAAGGCGGTATTGGCCACCGTGCTGATCAGGGTCTGGACCGAAATCGGCACTGCCAGCGTCAGCAGGCTGATCGCCACCGTATACACGACCGCCAGGCTGTAAAAACCCCGGTCGGGTAACAATAGCTGATTAAAATAAGCCAGCAGCTGGCGTTTGGTCATCGCTTGCATTCAGGTGAACTCGTTATGTTGCAGAACAGATAGGGATAATGCCGTCTGTGATTTTTTTTTCAATAGATTTATACATTAATTTCTACGTTTATTAATAGTTTATTTCTATCAAGATGAAACCCTTCCAATCAATACCAGCAGACAGTTGTATCACAACAGCCGGACCTAACTGCCTGCCACCTGCGGACAACATGATCGACAGCCAGGACGGGTTAAGTGTTCAACTGAATCAGATCAGATTTTTCCACCACGGGCCGGCGGCGAAAATTGCTTGCAACAGCCCGGTGGCTAAGCACTCATACTGTTACTTATCGTGTCCCAGCCGTCCTCATGCCGGAACTCACAGGGTTGAATTTAACCGCAATGCCCCATTGTTAACTCTGGTCATCAATCGATAAGCCGCACACCATAGCAGAACAACTATGCATAAACTCGATCACATGACTCTGACAGTCACTTCGCTGGCCATCAGCATGCCATATTATGATGCTCTGCTGCCGTTAATCGGTATGCAGCAGCTGCGTCCGCAGGTATGGACGGACCAGCAGGGTTTCTTTATTCAGTTCCAGCAGGCCGCCAGGGACACCCGGCCTTATGAGCGTTATGGTGCAGGTCTGAATCACATCGGTTTCTCGGCGAGTTCAGTGGCCGACGTGGAAGCCATCCGGGAGAGTATGCAGGCAGCCGGATTTCCAGTGCCCGATATTCAGAACCTGGGCGGCGTTAGCGCGCTGTTTATGCGCGACCCTGACGGCATAAGATTTGAAATTTCGCACTACCCGCCAGGCACTTCAGTGGTGGATTGACCAGCATGGCGAACAGAATACCAGCAGCCGCTGTCGTCGCCAGCAGCCGGCAATGAATATCTGGGTCGATGCGGATGCCTGTCCGGCGGTCATCAGAGAAATACTGTTTCGTGCGGCCGCACGAACCGGGGTGACGTTAACGTTAGTGGCTAATCAGCCCATCCGTGTCCCATCCTGGCCACACATCAGGATGTTACAGGTCCCGGCCGGGTTCGACGTGGCCGACAACGCCATCACACAGCGGCTGAACGCCGGCGATCTGGTGATTACCGGTGACATCCCACTGGCCGCGGAGGTGATCGAAAAAGGCGGTTATGCACTTAACCCCCGCGGTGAGCTGTATTCCACCGAGAACATCCGCGCACGCCTGAACATCCGCGATTTTATGGATACCATGCGCGCCAGCGGAATCGACAGTGGTGGCCCGCCGCCGTTGAGCCAGACCGATCGCAAATTATTCGCCGACAATCTGGATCGCCTGTTGACCCGCCACGCCGGTTAGCGACCTGAAATGCTGGAGTATCCGGTTCAATCAGCAGCGGCGATCAACTATCGGGTTTACGCAATACTGCTGCTTCCACGCATTAGATAAATGGCTGCTTGCTCTTATAATCAGGCGGCATGATCGCCAACCTCGACAATACCGCGCCAGACAGCTTCCCGGCTGTAAGCACGGCGCTGGATGAACCTAACGGTTTACTGGCTGCTGGTGGAGACTTAAGCCCGGAGCGACTGTTACAGGCCTACCAGCGCGGTATTTTTCCCTGGTTCGGCAACGAAGACCCGATCTTATGGTGGTCACCCGATCCACGCGCGGTGTTTATCCCCGGAGAAATACACTGTTCCCGGCGGCTACGGCGCAAACTGCGTAACAGCCACTATCGGATGAGTTTGAACCAGGCTTTCGAGCAGGTGATACAACACTGCGCCGCGCCCCGCAAGAATGAGCCTGAAACCTGGCTGCATGGACCAATGCAACTCGCCTATATCCGGCTGCACCAGCTTGGTTATGCGCACAGCATTGAAATCTGGACTGACGATGGCAGCCTGGCAGGAGGAATATACGGGGTGGCGCTGGGGCAGGTTTTTTTTGCGGAATCGATGTTTTCCGGGCATACCGATGGCAGTAAGATCGCCTTGCTGAAACTCGATGAAGTATTACTTGCCAACGATGTCAGGTTAATAGACACCCAGATGATGACTCCGCATCTGCGCAGCCTGGGCGCGGTGGAATGGCCACGCAGTCGCTTTATTGACGCCATCACGGACTTGATCCGGGAACAACCCGCGTACCACGACAGCACTGATAATCAAGCACTGTAGGCCCTGCCGGTTATTCAATGCACTGGCATCAGTCTGGCTGAAGCCTTCACACCTCAGTCCTAACTGCATGAAATACCTGCAGAAAACCTGGCTGGATAATCAGCAGGTTTTCAGAAGGTTGCGTTGCTGGCAAAACCTGATCATATGCTCAACCCGTAGTGCTGTGACAACAGGTGAGTAACAATGAAATATTCCATGCAAACTTTTTCTCCGGGAAAATTTATCCGTCAACTGGGCATCAGCCATGTGGAACTGATGATTGCTATTGCCCTGGTTAGTGTGGTGTCGGTAACCGCCCTGCCCGGGGTCGGCAGGATGATGGAACGCAGCAAGGTTATGGATACCCGCCAGCAGTTACTGACCGATCTCAACTATGCCCGCAATACCGCGGTCAACAACTACCGGCGGATCGTGGTCTGTCCCAGTAATAACCAACAGACCTGTAACGGCGCGGCCAACTGGCGGAAAGGTTGGATCATCTTTCAGGATTTTGACGCCAACGATCAACGCAGCCGTGGTGAACCGGTGCTGCGGGTCAGCCAATTGGCTGACGGTATTTCTCTCACCAGCGGTCAGCGCGATCATTTCCGGTTTTATCCGGATGGCACCGCCCCCGAAAGCAGCGGCAATCTATTGATATGCATCACCGATAAACCGCACCTGGGACATCGCCTGGTGATATCCAAAACAGGCCGTATGCGCACCGAGGATTATCACTGCCGTTAAACCCGGCGGTCAAATTATCTGCAGTCCATCAACCGCACAGACTGCAGTCACACCAGCCGGTATTGATCATCGTAACCAAAACAGGCTTCTCATCGTGGCCGCGGAATCGTTACACTAGCGGTTTTGCAGCAGCCAATTTTTCCGTGACTAAATCCTATCAATCCGCCGATATTGAAGTCCTGACCGGCCTGGAGCCGGTGCGCCGCCGCCCGGGCATGTACACCGATACCACCCGGCCCAACCATCTGGTCCAGGAAGTGGTGGATAACAGTGTCGATGAGGCCTTGGCGGGACACGCCAGCAGCATTGAAGTGACCCTGCATGAGGATGGTTCGATTGAAGTTATCGATGATGGTCGTGGCATGCCGGTCGATGAGCATCCGGAACACAAACTACCCGGCATCGAGCTGATTCTGGGCAGATTGCACGCCGGGGGTAAGTTTTCCAATAAGAATTATCAGTTTTCCGGAGGCCTGCACGGCGTCGGTGTGTCGGTGGTCAATGCGCTGTCAGCCCGCCTGGAAGTCCTGGTCAAACGCGATGGCAAAGAGTATCAGATGAGTTTTGCCGATGGTGAAAAAACCTCCGAGCTGAAAGTGGTCGGCAGTGTCGGTCAGCGCAACACCGGCACCCGGATTCGGTTCTGGCCGAACAGCAAATATTTCGATTCCAGCCGAATTTCGCTCAAACAGCTGGAACACAACCTGAAAGCCAAAGCGGTGTTGTGCCCGGGCTTATGCGTCACCCTCAATGCGCCCGGGCTTGATCAGCTCAGCTGGTATTTTGAAGATGGCCTGACCGATTACCTGCAGGCCGGGGTAGCCGGTCTGGACTACCTGCCGGACAGCCCGTTCATGGATTCATTAAAAGGCAATGACGAGCAGGTCGACTGGGCTTTGGTGTGGCTGCCGGAAGGCGAATTGATGCAGGAAAGCTATGTCAACCTGATCCCGACCGTCGGCCACGGTACCCACGTCAATGGCCTGCGCACCGGCTTGATCGAAGCGATGCGCGAGTTCTGCGATATTCAAAACCTGCTGCCGCGCGGTGTGCGGCTGGCGCCGGAAGATATCTGGGAGCGGCTGGCGTTTGTGTTATCGGTCAAGATGAGCGATCCGCAGTTCAGTGGTCAGACCAAAGAGCGCCTGACTTCGCGTTCTATCGCCACCTTTGTCGCCGGGGTGGTCAAGGACACCTTCAGCTTATGGTTGAATCAGAATGTCGAGGCCGGCAAAGCCATTGCCGAACTGGCCATCAGTAACGCCGAAAAACGCCTGAAGGCCAGCAAACAGGTCAAACGCAAGAAAATCACCTCTGGACCGGCGTTGCCGGGCAAACTGTCGGATTGTTCCAGCCAGGATCTGAATCAGACCGAACTGTTTCTGGTGGAAGGCGACTCGGCCGGTGGCTCAGCCAAACAGGCGCGCAATCGTGAGTTTCAGGCCATCCTGCCGTTGCGCGGAAAAATCCTGAATACCTGGGAAGTCGAATCCGGGGCGGTGCTCAATTCACAGGAAGTCCACGATCTGGCGGTGGCCATCGGCATGGACCCCGGCAACGGCAACCTGGACGGCCTGCGCTACGGCAAGGTTATTATTCTGGCGGATGCCGATTCCGACGGCCTGCATATCGCTACGCTGATATCGGCCCTGTTTATGCAGCACTTTCAGGCCCTGGTCGCGGCTGGACACGTGTTTGTGGCAATGCCGCCGTTATACCGTATTGATGTCGGCAAGCAGGTGTTTTATGCCCTCGACAGTGAAGAGCGCAAAGGCATTCTGGATCGCATCGCGGCCGAAAAGATCAAAGGCAAAGTCAGCGAGACGCGTTTCAAAGGCCTGGGTGAAATGAACCCCTCGCAGCTGCGCGAATCGACCATCAACCCGGATACCCGCCGCCTGGTGCAGTTGACCATTGATGACCCCCAGGCCACCCATAAACTGATGGACATGCTGCTGGCCAAAAAACGCTCCGCGGATCGGCGCAAATGGCTGGAGAGTAAGGGCGATCTGGCGGAAGTTTAGGCCGCGGCAGGGTGCGAATGAACCAACATCAATGTGGAGCAGTAGTCATGCCGGATAGTAATCGATCCGGCCTATATCGCGCCCGGGTGCGATAGGTTAATACCATGTGCCTGATCCTGTTCGCCTGGCAGACCCACCCTGATTACCCCCTGGTCATCGCCGCCAACCGCGACGAATTCCACGCCCGCCCCACCCAGCCGGCGCACCATTGGCCCGATACTGATCCGATCATTATCGCCGGGCGGGATCTGCAGGCGGGCGGCACCTGGATGGGCATGACCGCCAACGGACGTTTTGCCGCGGTAACCAATTACCGCGAAATCCCGGCGGCTGAATCCGAACTGAGCCGGGGCGAGCTGGTTACCGGCTTTTTGCAGCGCGATATTGATCCAGCCGATTACGCCCGTCGCATCCAGTCAGAAGCAAGCCGGTATGCCGGTTTCAATCTGCTGGTGGGTGATCGCCAGGCTGTATGGCATATCAGCAACCGTGCCGATGAGATCGCCTGCATTGGCTCCGGAGTGCATGGTCTCAGCAACGCTACGCTGAATACCGCCTGGCCTAAAGTGACCGACGGCAAATCACAGTTACAGCAGGTTTTATCCGGCTCCCCGGATCATCAGCAATTACAAAGCATTCTGGCTGATGAACAGACCGCCCAGGATGATGCTTTACCCAACACCGGCGTTAAACGGGAACTGGAGCGCGTGTTGTCGGCACGCAAGATCGTCACCCCCAGCTACGGCACCCGCTCGTCGACCACGGTGCTGGTTTCCCGCATCGGCCGCGTTGATTTTTATGAACAGCGTTATAACGCTCAGGGCCAGCCGGATGGGCATACACAGCTTCAGTTGTAAATCTGGTTCAAGGCAAAGCGGCGCTAGGCTTCAGGCTGTTGGTCGCCCACCAGCGGGCTGTTACAGTGTGTGGATTGGTTTGGGGCCGCCAGTGAGCTGATATAGAACAACCCGGGCTTGTAAGAGCCCGCTGGCGGGCGATCAGGGTTCGCGCACGCTGGCGCATAATCTGAACCCTCACAAAACCACCCAGACCCACTACAATACCCGTATCACCATCTAGACCCATATTTTCCATGACAGAATCGACCACACCCATGGTTTTCAGCAACCACGAACGCGAACCCCTGCATGAATACGCCGAGCGCGCTTATCTGAATTACGCCATGTATGTGGTGCTTGACCGGGCCTTGCCGCATGTCGGCGATGGGCTGAAGCCGGTGCAGCGACGGATTGTATACGCCATGTCCGAACTGGGCTTATCGGCAACTTCCAAACCGAAAAAATCGGCGCGCACCATCGGTGATGTGATTGGTAAATTTCATCCCCACGGTGATGCCTCCAGCTACGAGGCCATGGTGCTGATGGCACAGCCGTTTTCGTATCGCTATCCGCTGGTAGACGGTCAGGGCAACTTTGGTTCGCCGGACGATCCCAAATCCTTCGCCGCCATGCGTTATACCGAATCGCGCCTGACCGCCTATGCCAAAACGCTGCTGCAGGAGTTGCCGATGGGCACGGTCGAGTGGGTAGCCAACTTTGATGGCACGCTGAAAGAACCCGAGCGCCTGCCCGCCCGCCTGCCGAATGTGCTACTCAATGGCGCGTCCGGTATTGCGGTGGGCCTGGCCACCGATATTCCGCCGCATAACCTGCGTGAAGTGGTGGCCGCCACCATTCGCCTGCTGGAGCACCCGCGCACCTCGCTGGAACAATTGTGCGAGCACATTCTGGCCCCGGATTACCCCACCGCCGCGGAAATCATCACTCCCAGGGAAGATTTGCTGAAGCTGTATGCCAGCGGCAGCGGCAGCATCAAAGCGCGCGCCATCTGGGAAAAAGAAGCCACCGATATCATTGTCACCGCGCTGCCTTATCAGACTTCGCCCGCCAAGGTTCTGGAACAGATAGCCGCCCAGATGCAGGCCAAGAAACTGCCGATGCTGGAAGATCTGCGCGATGAGTCGGATCAGGACAACCCCACCCGGCTGGTGCTGGTGCCGCGCTCCAACCGGGTGGATTGCGAACAGCTGATGCAACACCTGTTTGCCACCACCGATCTGGAGCGCAATTACCGGGTCAATATGAATATTATCGCGCTCAGCGGTAAACCGGCGGCGATGAATCTGAAGAGCATTTTGCAGGAATGGATAGAATTCCGCCGTGAAACCGTACGTCGCCGCCTGGAGTTCCGGCTCGACCAGGTGGTCGATCGCCTGCATATTCTGGCAGGCTTGCTGATCGCGTTTTTAAATATCGATGAAGTGATCCGGATCATCCGCAGCGAGGACCAACCCAAACCGGTCCTGATCCAGACCTTTGGCCTGACCGGTACCCAGGCCGAAGCCATTCTGGAATTGAAGCTGCGCCATCTGGCCCGGCTGGAAGAAATGCGTATCAAGGGCGAGCAATCGGAACTGGACGCGGAACGCCAGCAATTAGATGATTTACTGTCTTCACCGAAAAAGCTCCAGCGCCTGATCCGCGACGAACTGCTGGAAGACGCGGAAAAATACGGCGATGAGCGGCGCTCGCCACTGGTTGAACGCGAAGCCGCCCAGGCCCTCAAGGAAACCGATCTGGCTCCCAGCGAACCGGTTACGGTGGTGGTTTCCAGACAAGGCTGGGTACGCGCCGCCAAAGGCCACGATGTCGATGCCGGCGCCATGAACTACCGTACCGGCGACAGTCTGTCGCTAAGCGCCAACGGCCGCAGCAATCAGAACGCGGTGTTCCTGGACAGCACCGGCCGGGCCTATACCATCCCGGCCCATCAACTACCGTCGGCGCGCGGTCATGGCGAGCCTTTGACCGGCAAATTATCCCCGCCGGCGGGCAGTCAGTTCCGGGGCGTGGTATTAGCCGATGACGGCCAGCGCGTATTGCTGGCGTCCACCGCCGGTTATGGCTTCTACACCGATTTCGCCAACCTGGTCAGCCGCCAGAAAGCCGGCAAACAACTGGTGACCGTTCCCAAAGGCATGGATCTGATCCATCCCTGCCTGGTGAATGACCCGGACAATGATCTGCTGGTACTGGTTACCAACAGCGGCTATCTGCTGTGTTACCCGCTCCAGGATATTCCTGAACTGGCGCGCGGCAAGGGCAATAAACTGATCCAGATCCCGCCCGCCAAACTGAAAGCCGGCGAGGAATACCTGCTGGGCGCCGCACTACTGCCGGCAGGCGGCGAAGTCCAGGTCTGGTCGGGTAAGCAATATTTGCGCTTGAAGGCTGCTGATCTGGAGCACTTTCAGGGTGAGCGTGCGCAACGGGGAAGGAAACTGCCCAAAGGGTATCAGAAAGTTAGTAGAATTAATTTAATTTAAAGTCCAGGCAAAAAATTATGACTGATAAAAATAGAAAGCGTTTTATTGCAACCCCTACCGGGGAAGACCGTTCTTCTATAATGTAAAAATATAATATAATTTTATATATTGAAAAATTGTACAACAGTAGCGAAAAAATATTTCAATTGAAATAAAAGCATACAATAAACCACTAGAAGTAAAAATTAATGCATAGAACTATAAAACGCTATTTTTTTAAGCCTTTGATTTAAAAATCGACAGCATTAAGCAACTGCTGCCCATTAATGTATGAAAGCATGTAGCACCCTATGAGGCGCGAAGAAGCTTCAGCTACACCATCCACTTGAACAATACGGAGATAAACCATGCGCGGAACCTTCCGTTTTCTACTGACACTGGTATCAATAGCAGTATTGATGGCCTGTGACTCTGATGATCCATCCACTCAAACTGCTGCAGACCCAGAGTCTGCAGCAGCCGTCTCCGATAACCAGAAAGATCAGGCACCATCAGCCTCTGATACCCCCGAATACGATGCCGCTGCCTTTTTCCAGACCACCACCTACTTTATGTCCAGCTCGGCCGGCCATACCTTTGCAGCGTCTGGTGATGCTTTGCTGATCAGCTCTGATGCAAGCGGTGTATTCAACGCCTATGCAATGGATCCGGTAACCGGAGAAACCACGGCATTGACCCACTCCACCAGCAACGCCGTATACGCGATCAGCTACTTCCCGCGCGATGACCGGGTGCTGTACACCTTTGATGAAGGCGGCAATGAGTTAAACCATTTGTATGTGCGCGCTACGGACGGCAGCGTGCGGGATTTAACCCCTGGTGACGAGGTCAAGGCCGGCTTTACCGGCTGGCATCAGGACAACTCGGTATTTTGGGTGACCAGCAACGAGCGTGACTCGCGCTTTTTTGACCTGTACCAGTACAACAGCGATGACTATGAACGCACCCTGGTCTTCCAGAATGATGATGGCTATGCCATCGCCAACATCAGCCCAGACGGTCAATGGCTGGCGTTGAGTAAATCACGCACCAGTGCAGATTCTGATTTGTACCTGGTCAATCTGGCTGGCGATGATCAAACACCCAGGCTGATCACCGAGCACGAAGGCAACATCAGCTACGGTGTTTACGACTTTACCGCCGATAACCAGGCCTTGATTTATGGCACCAATGAACACGGCGAATTTAATCAGGCGTGGCGCTATAACCTGGTTGATGGCGAAAAAAGTGCCGAACTGGAAGCCGATTGGGATGTACAGTTTTACCTGGACTCACCTTCCGGCCGTTATCGCGTATCCGGCATCAACGCCGATGCGAGCACCGAACTGACCCTGTATGACAATCAGACAGAAGCTCCCGTCACCCTGCCGGAACTGCCGGCGGGTGATATCGGTCAGGTGCGTTTTTCCGGTAACGAATCCAGAATTGCTTTCGTCATCAATTCGGACACTTCTCCTTCCAATGTGCATGTGGTCAGCCTGGCCGATCAGCAGCACCGTCAGTTGACCCAGGCATTGAACCCCGCTATTGATGAAGCCCATCTGGTCAACAGCGAAGTGGTGCGCTACCCCAGTTTTGATGGCCTGGAAATTCCCGGCGTGCTCTACAAGCCCAAAGGCGCCAGCGCGGCAAACCCGGTAGCCGCATTGGTCTGGGTGCATGGTGGTCCGGGTGGACAATCACGCCGTGGCTACAGCGCCGCACAGCAACACCTGGTCAATCACGGTTATGCCCTGCTGGCCGCCAACAATCGTGGCTCATCCGGGTATGGCAAAACATTCTTCCATATGGATGACAAAAAACACGGCGAAGTCGATTTACAGGACATCGTCTATGCCAAAAACTATCTGGCCAGCCTGGATTGGGTGGATAGCGACAAAATTGCCATTATCGGCGGCAGCTATGGTGGCTACATGGTGGCTGCGGCACTCGCATTTGAACCGGATGTATTTGCCGCCGGCATTGATATCTTCGGTGTGACCAACTGGGTGCGCACGCTGGAAAGCATTCCACCGTGGTGGGAATCGTTCAAGGAAGCCTTATATGACGAAATGGGCGACCCGGCCGTCGATGCCGAACGTCACCGCCGGATTTCCCCGCTGTTCCACGCCAGCCAAATCACCAAACCGCTATTGGTGGTTCAGGGCGCTAACGACCCCCGTGTATTACAGATAGAAAGTGATGAACTGGTGGCAGCCGTCCGCGCCAATAACGTGCCGGTGGAATACATCGTATTCCCGGATGAGGGGCATGGTTTCCGCAAGCGCGAAAATCGGATTACGGCCTCTGCCGCTTATGTGGAGTTTTTGGCTGAACACTTGAGTGACGGCAGCAAATAAGTCATTGGTCTGAAATATAAATAACGGGTACTGCCGGCTTACCAGCCTTTGGCTCTAAGCCGGCCTGGCCTGAACAGAACGTAACAATGCAGGCGGTGTGTTGAATACCGCACGGTCGCCTGCATATTTCATTGAGGTATAAAACAGCGCATTGATCGACTGCCAACTGAGGTTATCCATCACGCATGGAATTCAAAGACTATTACAAGATTATCGGCCTGCCGGAGACCGCTTCCGCCAAGGACATCAAAACCGCTTACCGCAAGCTGGCGCGTAAGTATCATCCGGATGTCAGCAAGGAGGCCGATGCCGAGGAACGCTTTAAGGAAGTCGGTGAAGCTTATGAGGTTCTGAAGGACAAGGATAAGCGTGCCGAATACGACCAGCTGCGTAAAATGGGTGCTCAGCGCGGTGATGGCAGCTTCCGCCCGCCACCGGGCTGGCAGCCGCATGCACAGTCATATAGTTATAGCCAGGGCGATGCCGAAGGGTTCAGTGATTTCTTCGAGTCTATTTTCGGCCAGGCCGCCGGCGGCCAGGGCGGTTTTTCCGGGGGCTTTTCGGGCGCTGGAGGCAGAACCATGCGCAGACGCGGTGAAGATGTACATGCCAAACTGGCATTGTTGCTGGAAGAAGCCGCCACCGGCGGTGACAAGCAGATCTCTTTCCGTGTCACCGAAGCCGGTGAAGATGGCCTGCCCCGGCAGCGCAGCAAAACTCTGAATATCAAAATCCCGGCCGGCATTGGTCAAGGTCAGCAGATGCGGCTGCGTGGCCAGGGTGGCCAGGGCATGGGTGGCGGTGAGAACGGCGATCTGTTTATTGAGATTGAACTGGCCCCGCACCCGCTGTTCAGCGTGGACGGCAAGAATATTATCCTGACCCTGCCCGTCAGCCCGTCGGAAGCGGCGCTGGGTGCGACCGTCACCGCGCCTACTCTGGGCGGCGATATCAATATCAAGATTCCCAAAGGCTCAAGCGGCGGACGCAAGCTACGCCTGAAAGGCAAAGGCATGCAGGGCAAGCAGCCGGGTGACCTGATCGTGGTGCTGCAGATCGCCATGCCCACCCAGCTTAGCTCCGAAGCAGAAAAACTCTATCAGCAACTACGTGAAACCGAACATGATTTTGATCCCAGAGCCAGGCTTGATCAGGCCAGATCCAAGGTGACCTCATGAGCAGCAAGGCCATTACCGAACGCGTGGAGATTCTGGATCAGACCACCACTTACAGTCTGACCGAGGTGTGTGAGCGCAGTGGTGTGCACAGCGAGTTTATTGTTGAGCTGGTGGAGCACGGCATCATCGCCCCAGTGGCGGAACAGCCTGCCCGGCAATGGTTGTTCGATACCCGGGCGCTGACCCGGCTGCGCCGTGCCCAGCGCTTACAGCAGGATTTACAGCTCAATATGCCAGGCGTGGCGCTGTCGCTGGAACTGCTGGATGATCTGGAGCAGTTACGCCGTCAGGTGGATGGCATGCACCAGCAACTGCGACAACTGCTGGATCAAGCCAGCTGATAGCAGTGCCCTGCGGTGGTCGGGTGGCTTAGGCGCCAGCCGTAAGCCAACGATATCACTACAAAAAACCGCCCGGCTCAAATCTGTCGGTGTTGCGATTGCAGCGGCTATAAACCCAACGACGTTATTGTCCATCCAATCCTGAGCATGGTTTGCTTTTGCCACCGTGGTGACCGCTAAACTTGATTAATCAACCAGTCAATAAACCCACTATTTAGTAAAAATAACTTTTATTGATATGCTTAAAATTGTAACCAATTGATTATTATAAATAATATTGAATATTTTTTATGGCATATATATTGCATATGGTTTTTATATCTTCTGGCATATAGACAATCGTAAAAATCACAGTTATAGTGTTATAGTGCAATAGAACACCAAGCATCTAACGGCTTAAGTTTGGAGAAACCACATGCCTCGCTCAAACAGCGTTTTGTACAAGACCACCATTCTGCTTCCGCTGATCATACTGCTGATTCCGCTGCTGACCGGCTGCGGCAACAGTTCCAATGCCAATGGCCAGGAAAATGCAGCAGAGGAAGTGATTGCCATTCCGGTAGAAACCAGCACCGTGATGCTGGGCAAGGTCTCGGCGGCCTATGAAGGCACCGCCAGCCTGGAAGCGGAAGAAACCGCCGTGGTGGTAGCCAAGAATACCGGTGTCGTGCTGGATATTCTGGTTGAGGAAGGTGATGTGGTTAAGGCGGGTCAGGTGATGGCCCGGCTGGAAGATGACCGTTTTAAACTGGAAGCAGAACGCACCAAAGCCACTCTGCAGCAGATGGAAAACGCCTTGAAACGCGCCGATGAAATGTATTCGCGCAAATTGATCAGCAGCGATGAGTATGAGCGCACCCGCTTTGATGCCGAGTCGCAACGAGCGATTTTCAAACTGGCGGCGCTGGATCTGGACCACACTGAAATCCGCGCACCGATCGGCGGCGTGATATCCGAGCGGATGGTAAAAACCGGTAATCTGGTGACTGAAAACCAGGCGGTGTTCCGGATCGATGATTTTGATCCGCTGCTGGCCGTCCTGTTCGTGCCTGAGCGTGAACTGAATACCCTGCGTAAAAACCACCCGGTGGCGATCAGCGTGGATGCCTTCCCGGATGAAATCTTTACCGGCTCGGTGCTGCGGATCAGCCCGGTGATTGATCCGGCCACCGGCACCTTTAAGGTCACCGCCCAGATTGATGATGACAGCAACCGCTTGAAGCCCGGTTTATTCGGGCGCGTGCGTATTATCTATGACACTCGCGAGAACGTACCGCTGATCAGTAAAGACGCAGTGGTGAGTGAAGACGGCAACTACACCACTTATGTGGTCAGCACTGATCAATCGGTAGCGCGGCGCACCATCCGGGTCGGTTACGAAGAACACGGCATGCTGGAAGTGCTGTCCGGTCTGGAGTCGGGAGAAACGGTAGTGACCGCCGGCAAGGCCAGCCTGCGTGATGGTGCACTGATTGAAGTCATCGAATCATGAAACTGATTGACGTCGCCGTCAAACGCCCGGTAACGGTGGCCATGGGCGCCGTTACCCTGCTGCTGTTCGGCTTTATTTCGCTGGCCGATCTGAAAGTCAACCTGTTGCCGGACCTGTCCTACCCTACCCTGACGGTGCGCACCGAGTTTTTGGGCGCGGCTCCGGCGGAAATCGAAACCCTGATTACCAAGCCACTGGAAGAAAGCGTGGGCGTGGTCAAAAACGTACGCACGGTCAAGTCGGTATCCCGCGCGGGCCAGTCAGATGTGATTCTGGAATTTAACTGGGGCGCCGATATGGACATGGCAGGCCTGGATGTGCGTGAAAAGCTGGAAATTCTGCAATTGCCGCTGGAAGCCACGCGCCCGTTGATCCTGCGCTTTAATCCCGCCACCGATCCGGTTCTGCGGCTGGGTTTAAGCATGACTGACGCTATGGGCGCAGACCAGACCGAGCTGAAAGTTCTGCGACGCTTTGCTGATGAAGAGCTTAAAAAACGCCTGGAGCCGGTGGCCGGGGTGGCCGCGGTCAAAATCAGTGGTGGCCTGGAAGACGAAGTCCATATTGATATTGATATGGAAAAGCTGGCCCAGCTGGGCATCAGCGTGAATGATTTGAATCAACGACTGGCGGCTGAAAATGTCAATGTCTCCGCCGGTCGGCTGGAAGACGGCGCGCAACGTTATCTGGTACGCACCATCAATCAGTTTGACTCGGTGCCGGAAATCGCCGAAGTGATTATCTCCACCGGCAGCGGACGGCCGGTTTATCTCAAGGATATTGCGGAAGTTACGCAAAGTTATAAGGAACGTCAGGCCATTATCCGTATGAATGGCCAGGAAGCCGTGGAAGTCGCCGTCTACAAAGAAGGCGATGCCAATACGGTTAGTGTCACCGGGGCGGTCGCACAGGCTTTATCCGAATTGCGGGACGAGTTGCCCGCGGGCATGCAGCTGATTACCGTCGATGATCAATCCGTGTTCATCAAGCAGGCGATTCAGGCAGTGGTCAGCGCGGCGTTGCTGGGTGGTCTGCTGGCGATGCTGGTGATCTTTGTGTTTCTGCGTGATTTTGCCTCCACCGCGATCATCGCGTTATCGATTCCAATTTCCATTATCGCAACCTTCTTTTTAATGGGCCAGGCTGATATTTCATTGAATATCATGTCGCTGGGCGGCATTGCCCTGGCCACCGGTTTACTGGTTGATAATGCCATTGTGGTGCTGGAAAATATTTCCCGCCATCGCGCGGCCGGCACCGAACGGGCTAAAGCCGCGGTAATCGGCACCCGCGAAGTCGGCGCCGCGGTGGTGGCATCCACCCTGACCACCATCGCGGTATTTTTTCCGCTGGCTTTCGTGGAAGGCGTGGCCGGACAACTATTTCGCGATCAGGCTTTAACCGTCACCTTCGCACTGGCGATTTCATTACTGGTCGCAATCAGCCTGATTCCGATGCTGGCGGCGCGGCTATCGAGCCGCGCTAACCGGCGGGTCAGCGCTGGAGCGGAAACCGCCGAAAGCGGTGGCCGGATAATGCGCATGCTGCGTCAGCGCTATGTGCAGTTGCTGCATGGCGCGTTGCGGCACCGGCCGCTGGTGCTGGCAGTTTCGGCCGCGCTGCTGACCGCCGCGGTATGGTTTCTGCTGCGTCAGGACCTGGAATTGATACCGCAACTCGCCCAGGGCAGCTATGAAATCACCCTGGAACTGCCGCCCGGCACCCCGCTGGCGCAAACCGATCAGGCGGTCGAGGCCGTACAGGCGGCCAGCACCGGGATCAGTGAGATTGATTATGCCTATGGGGTGTCCGGCAGCGGCAACCGGATTGATGCCAACCCAACCGAGTCCGGTGAAAACATCGGTCGGGTGCTGATCGCGCTGAACGCCACGGATGAAGTCAGCGAGCGTCGCAGCATGCAGGCCCTGCGCAGCGTGATTGGCCAGCAACCCGGGGTGCAGGCCAACTTCGCCAGACCGGAATTACTCAGCTTTGCCAAACCGCTGGAGATCCAGGTGGTAGGTTACAACCTGGCCGAACTCAAGCAGGTGGGCCAGCAGGTGGTGCAACGGCTGCAGCAATCCGACCGCTTTGTGGATCTGGAATCAAGCATGGACCAGGGCCACCCCGAAGTGCAGGTGTATTTTGACCAGGAACGCGCGGCCGCACTCGGATTGACCGTGAAAAACATCTCTGATCAACTGGTCAACAGCGTACGCGGCGTGGTGGCCACCCGCTACAGTTGGCGTGATCGCAAGATTGATGTGCTGGTGCGCGCGGCCGAAGCGGATCGCTCGTCAGTCGACGATATCAGGCAACTGGTCATCAACCCGCAAAGCGCGCGGCCGGTGACACTGTCGTCGGTAGCTGAAGTGATAGTGACCGAAGGCCCGGCGGAAATCCGGCGCGCCGACCAGGAGCGGGTAGCGGTCATTTCCGCCAATATTGCCTATGGCGCGCTCGGCGCGGCGGTCAGCGATGCCGAGCGGTTATTGCAGGGTTTGCGGGTGCCGCCAGCCATGTCGGTACGGGTGGTGGGTCAAAATGAAGAACTGCAGGCCTCTATCCGCTCATTACTGTTTGCTCTGGGGCTGGCCATTTTTCTGGTTTACCTGGTCATGGCCTCCCAGTTTGAATCATTGGTTCACCCGCTGGTGATTTTGTTCTCGGTGCCACTGGCGGCGGTTGGCGTTGCGCTGGCAGTCGCCATCACCGGTATGCCATTAAGCGTGATGGTATTTATCGGGCTGATCATGCTGGCCGGTATCGTGGTCAACAATGCCATTGTGTTGATTGATCTGATCAACCACCTGCGCACTGAGGGCATGGCGCGCGCCGAAGCCATTGTGCAAGCCGGTAAGCTGCGTCTGCGCCCTATTCTGATGACCACCATGACTACCGTACTGGGTCTGTCGCCGATGGCGCTGGGAATTGGTGAAGGCGCCGAGGTGCGCGCGCCGATGGCCGTTACGGTCATCAGCGGACTACTGGTTTCCACCCTGCTGACACTGGTGGTGGTGCCGGTGGTCTATTCATTACTGGATCGGCGCACGGAACCGGCCGCCAACACCCCGGCCGGTCTCAAACTGCAGCCACTGCCCGCTGACTGACCCTGGTGCAACCCAGCTTACAGGTATGACATTATGAGTTCACCCGCCGAGTTTGCCATTCGCCGTCCGATCACTACGATTATGATATTTGTCTCGCTGGTGGCGGTCGGACTGATCTCGGCCCGGTTATTGCCGCTGGAGTATTTTCCGGAGCTGGATGTGCCGTTTGTGATGGTGCAGATTCCCTATACCGGCTCCACGCCCGATGAGGTCGAGCGCGAAATCACCCGGCCGGTGGAAGAAGTCCTGACCACCATCAGCGGCATCAAGGAACTCAATACCACTTCCAACGCCAATATGGCCAGCTTCTTTATGGAAATGGACTGGGGCAGCGATGTGGCCATCAAGGCGATGGAAGCACGTGAGCGGATTGAAGCCATTCGTGATCAACTGCCCGCGGATATCCGGCGCATTAATGTGTTCAAATTCAACACCGCCGATCAGGCGGTATTGACCCTGCGCATTTCCAGCGAACGCGATCTGTCCAATGCTTACGATATGATTCAGCGCAACCTGATCCGCCCGCTGGAACGCCTGCCGGGGGTGGCGCGGGTCGAACTGCAGGGCCTTGAACCCAAGGAAATACGCATCGAGCTGATCGCTGACCGGGTGACCGCGCACGGCATCGACCTGAACCAGTTACAGACTCAGCTGCAGGCCGTTAATTTTTCCGCATCCGCCGGCCTGATCAGTGAAAACAATCTGCGCTACCGGGTTACTCCGCATGGCGAGTTTACCCGCATCGAACAGTTTGAAGACATGGTGATTGGCGCTAACGGTCTGCGTCTCTCGGACATAGCCGATATCAGCTATACCTCGGCGCGGCGCAATTATGCCCGGCACCTGGATCGCAGCTACGCCATCGGTGTCAGCGTGTTCAAGGAAAGCGGCGCCAACCTGGTGGAAGTGGGCCGACAGGTGCTGGCCGAGGTCAACCGTATCGGTGAAACCCCGGAAATGCGTGGCATTACCCTGTTTTTCCTGGAAGACCAGGGCGCGGGCGTGGTCAGCTCACTCAAGGAACTGCGTAACTCCGGTCTGCTCGGCGCGCTGCTGGCATTGCTGGTGCTGTATTTTTTCCTGCGTAATCTACCCATGACGCTGATCGTGGCGCTGGCGGTGCCGGTGTCGATCACGATTACGCTCGGGGTCATGTATTTTGCCGGCATTTCGCTGAATATTCTGTCCATGATGGGGTTAATGCTGGCGGTTGGCATGCTGGTCGATAATGCCGTGGTGGTGAGTGAAAGTATTGCCACCGAGCGAGAGAAAACCCCGCATGAAATCATGCCCGCCACGGTCCGGGGCGTGCGCTCGGTGGCACTGGCGGTAGCAGCCGGCACACTGACCAGCGCGGCGGTGTTTTTGCCGAATATTTTTGGCGAGCAGAATCAGATATCCATATTTATGTCGCATGTCGCGCTGGCGATTGTGGTCTCACTGGTGGTCTCGCTGGTAATGGCACAAACCGTCATCCCACTGCTGGCCAGCCGCCTGAAGCCGCGGGCCCAGAAGCCTTCGCCATTGTTGGATAGGCTGCGCCGGCGCTATGTGCGTATTCTGCAGTGGACCCTGGTGCATCGCTGGAAAACCGGGCTGCTGATCTTGCTGACTTTTCTGTCCATCGCGGTGCCGGTCAGTGTGGTGGAAAGCGATATGTTCCCCGCCAGCCAGACCCGGCAGTTGTTTCTGCAATACAATCTGGACGCCCATTACCCACTGCCGAAAATCAAGCAGTCGGTCGATCGTATTGAGGAATACCTGTATGCCAATCAGGAGCGCTTCGAAATTCGCGCGGTCTATTCCTATTACGATGAAACCGGTATTGCGCAATCATCGGTGCTGCTCAGCGATGACCAGGATGCTGAACGCGCCAGCACCGAAATAGCCGACGAGATTCTGGCGGGCCTGCCCAAGATTGCGATCGGCAAACCCAGCTTTGACCAAAGCCGCTCCGGCTCTTCCCAGGGTGTTTCGGTGTCGCTGCAAGGTGATTCCAGCACCACCCTGCGGGCGCTGGCGGATGACGTGGTGCGGTTATTATCCAGCGTTGAAGGTCTGGAAAGCGTGCGCTTGCCGGTCAGTCCCGGCGAACGTGAAGTCCAGGTGCGGGTGGACCGGGAACGCGCCCGGCAGTTCGGCTTCAGCACCCAGCAGGTCGCCAACGCAGTCGCCATCGCGCTGCGTGGCACCGACCTGCGCGAATACAAAGGCGAGTTTGGCGAGGTACCGGTCAAGCTGCAATTTCGTGACGCCGACAAACGTGATCCTTCCGCGCTGAATGACCTGAAGCTGCGTAATGAACAAGGCCAGCAGGTCCCACTGATGGCCATGGTTAACGTGGTGGAAACCCCCGGTGCAGTCGAAATCCAACGCCTGAACCGGGAAACCTCGATCACTATCCAGGCCAATCTGGATGACATCACCATGCAACGTGCGCGCGAGCTGATCACCGATAAAATGGAATTAATGACGCTACCCACCGGTTATGACTGGCGATTGGGACGCGGCTTTTCCCAGGAAGACACCACCGGTCAGAAAATGCTGCTGAATATTCTGCTGGCGATGTGTATTATCTATATCGTACTGGCGGCGTTATTTGAATCATTGCTGTACCCGGCCACCATGATCGTTTCGATCCTGTTTTCGGTTGTCGGCGTGTACTGGTTCTTTATGCTGACCGGCACCATATTCTCATTTATGGCCATGATCGGTATTCTGATTCTGATCGGGGTGGTGGTTAATAACGGTATCGTGCTGATTGACCATATCAACCATCTGCGGGCCCAGGGGCTGCCACGCAATGATGCCGTGCTGCAGGCCGGCCGTGACCGTCTGCGACCTATTCTGATGACCGTCGGCACCACCGTGCTGGGTCTGCTGCCGCTGTGTTTCGGCAGTGCGCAGGTCGGTGGCAATGGCCCACCCTACTTTCCGATGGCGCGTGCCATTGTTGGCGGACTGCTGTTCTCAACCCTGGTCAGCCTGGTGTTTCTACCCTCTATCTATAACTGGATGGATTATCTGCGGCATGTCCCCAGACGGCTGTTTGGCTGGCTGATTCATAAAATAAGCCAATTGCTACCACGCCGCTGGCGGCCCGCGGCTGAAAACCAGGGCTGAACGGCTATACCGGTCCGAGTGTTTAAACCCGACAGCCCGATTCGGCAACTAATCTGTGAGTAACCCTTAACGCTTCGGCGGGTAATGCCCGACAAGCATTGGCAAAGGAACAAACTATGCAAAATATCACACGCTTTTTCACCCTGTTGGTAATCCTCTGCATGCTGCCCATACTCAGCCATGCCGGTGACGGCAAGCTGCGCGACAGCCAAACACTGCGGCTGGCTGTGGAGGACATTGAATTACTCGATATTGATGCCGGTGCGGGGCCGATGCTGATTACCGGTGATGATCAGCTCGACGAGATCATCGTGGAAGCCAAAATTTACCAGGACAAAGCCGATGAGGATGGTTATGAGCTGAGCCTGGAAAGAATGTCAGGTTCGCGTGCCAGACTGGTGGCAAAAAACAAACGCAACGGATGGTGGGGCTGGAATGAAACCTGGATTGACCTGACTATCCGGGTCCCCGCACGCTTGAACATCGACATCGACGATGGCTCCGGGCCAATTGAAGTGATTGATATTCTGGGTGAACTGGATATTGATGATGGTTCCGGAGAAATCCGCATTGAGAATATCAGCGGTGATGTTTTGATAGACGATGGTTCGGGTCCGATCCGGGCACGCGAGCTGGGCGGCGATATCCGTATCGATGACGGCTCCGGTGAAATTGACATTAAGAACGTTGCCGGAACGGTAACCATTGATGATGGTTCGGGCGATATTGACGTGGATGGCGCGGCCAACTTTATACTTGACAGTGATGGATCCGGCGGCGTGGACGTGGATAACGTGGCCGGTGAAATTGATATGGGTTCATAAGCCCCCGGCATTAACCCGGGCAGCCACTCAACCCCCAGGCTGAGTTTAACACTCGGCCTGGGAACCTCATCATCCCGGCCTGATTGGCCGGGACCGCGCCAATCCGTATACTGAACTCAAACTGACCAACTTAAACAGTATTGAGCACCATCCGATGAGTCAATCGTTAGCACTGCTAGCACTGCTGCTGGCAATCACTCTGCATCCGCCTGCGGCCAAGGCCAGTGAATGCGCCACCAGTTTTGCGGAAGTCATGTCGCGCCACCTCAATGCGATTCAGCAACGTGACCTGGTAGCCTATATGTCGACCATTGCGCCGGATGATGATTTACTGATGATCTTGCCCGATGGCAGTAGCTGGGATACCCGTCAGGCCATCGAACAGGGGCATCAGCAGTGGTTCAGCGATACCAGCTGGGTATTCGATGCTGAGTTAGTTAAACAGAACGTGCAAAGCCAGTTTGCCCTGACGGTTTATCGTGTCAGCGTCAACCGGCCCGAGCGGCCCGGCCAGCCGTTTCTGTTAAGCATGCTGTTTGCCCCTGCCGAGGATGGCTGCTGGTATTTACGGCATGATCAGAACACCTTATTGCCGGCCCCTGCCCCGCAGCCTGATTAGGCCCGGCAACAGCGCCAGCCAGTCCTGGCTGCTAAGCAGAGTGGCAGTAACGGTTCTGGGTTACCTCGCGCATGTCACTGCTTAGCACGCTGTAGTATGCTCTCAGCGTGAACAGCATTGCACGGGAATATCAGGCTTGAAAGTCCAAATCCTGGATTATTCGACCCACCGGGGCGCGGCCACGCTGTTCAAGCGTTACCTGCCTGACAGCGTAGCAGTGCTGACGCACTATATCGATAGCGCGGCGGCTATGACCAAAGCCATGGCCGACAGCGGTATTACGCATGTGATCCACTCCGGCTCTAACCTGTCAATCAACGCTCAGCATCCTTTTTCAGCCCAGGTCGAGCAATATATCCGGCAACTGGCGGTCAGCCGTATCCAGCAGCTGGGTATCTGTTTTGGCCATCAGCTGTTATGCCGGGTGCTGGTGGGAGCACAGGCGGTGCGCCGCTCACCGAACGGTCTGGAAGCCGGATGGCGGGAGGTGCAATTCATGACGGATGCCACTTCCATTCCGGGCCTGTCTGGCGTGCAAACCGTCTGGCAACATCATTTCGACGAAGTGATCCAACTGCCGCCCGGCTCGGAGTTGATCGCCACCGCCGGCCATACGGCCATTCAAGCCTGGTTAAACCCTGAACTGCGGCTGATGGGCACCCAGTTTCACCCGGAATTTGATCAGCACAGCGGCAATGCCTATTTTATTAATGATTCAGAATTGTTGCGCCAACATGGCTTCAACGTTGATCAATTAATCCGCTCCGGCCCATCCGCCGAGCATGGCAGGCTGTGGTTTGATTATTTTCTCAGCCGGCGCTGATAGCGATGAAGGGCAACCTGACATGATCACAACGGCAACTGCAGGCCTGCGATCTCAGCTTATACTAAGAGTTCTCCTGCTGAGCGTTCTGCTGCTGACAGCTTGCGGACGGGAGCCTCTTGAGGCTGTTCCCGCGGATGGCGTTATCGTCGCTTTTGGCGATAGCCTGACCGAAGGTTACGGCGCACCCTCCGGCAGCAGTTATCCAGAAGTGCTGGCCGATCTGACCGGCCGCACGGTCATTAACGCGGGAATTTCGGGCGAGCTGACCGCCAGTGGACTCCAGCGCTTACCTGCCCTGCTGGATCGTCACGACCCGGATCTGCTGATCCTGATGGAAGGCGGCAATGACATTCTGGCTGGCCTCGATCCGGCCATTATCCGGCAAAATCTGGCGGCCATGATAGAGCTGACGCAGGCACGCGGGATAACGGTTATCCTGATCGGCGTGCCGGAGAAAAAGCTGTTTTCCAACACCGCTCCGCTCTACCCATCACTGGCGGATGAATATCGCTTGGTCCATGAGGGTGCCGTACTGGCGGACTTATTGTGGGACAACGCCTATAAATCAGATTCCATTCACTTTAATGCCGCAGGCTACCGCAAACTGGCGGAACGGATTCATAGCCTGCTGATGGATGCCGGAGCATTGTAAGCCGGACAGACGGAGATGATCCTTTACGGCTCTGCCCGGAGCGCTTCCAGCTGCCGCACGACCAGTCGAACTATCGGTTATGCTGATACTCTTAGCATTAGTCTGACTGAACGCTCCCCATGCATTTTCTGATCCTCATCGTACTGCTGTTGGTATTGATTTTCGCGCCCTCCATGTGGGTCAGACGGGTGTTGTCGAAATACAGCCAGCCAGCCGACCGCTACCCCGGCACCGGCGGCGAGCTGGCAAGGCTGTTGCTGGACAATCACGCGATGCAGCATGTCAAAGTCGAGTCAACCACGGCCGGTGACCATTACGATCCCAGCGATAAATGTGTGCGGCTGACACCCGATAAACTGGATGGACGATCTCTGACCGCCATCACCGTGGCCGCGCACGAAGTCGGTCATGCGCTGCAGGACCATACCGGTTATCAGCCCCTGCGAATGAGAACACAACTGGTCAAACTGGCCAATCCGGCGCAAAAACTCGGCGCCGGCATTTTGTTTGCCGCGCCGGTGATTGTATTGATGACCAAGGCTGTACCGATTGGAATTCTGATGGTTCTGGGTGGCTTACTGACTTTGGGTTTTGCCACCATTATTCATTTTGTCACCTTGCCGATGGAATGGGACGCAAGCTTCTCGCGTGCATTGCCAATGCTGAAATCAGGTGATTATCTGCACGCTGCCGACCTGCCCCACGCCAAACGTCTGTTACTGGCGGCAGCCATGACTTATGTGGCGGCATCGCTGGTCAGTTTGCTCAACATTGGTCGCTGGTGGGCTATTTTACGGCGTTAGTCATGACCGCCTGGTGCAGTTTAATAGCTACGCCAGGTTTTTGATAAATAACCCAGATAACACTTATTAACACCAGCACGATTGTCCGCTGCCAGGCGCTGCAGTAAACTTTGGCCTGTTAAACTAGGCCATTGAACTGGCTCAAAGTCTTAAGGTGAACCGACCATGGAAAGATCTATTTTATTAACAACCGCTCTGCTGCTGACACTGATATTACCCTTATCAGCTCACTCTCAGGCCATCGATGACAACGATATCGGGGTATTTTTTGGCTCTTATCCGGAGACCGGCAGCTGGTTTGCCATGGATGGGTCCAATACCGGGTTTTTCTTCGATATCCAAAACGGCATCGCCGCCGGCGCGTATTTTGGTTTTAATGATGATGGCGAAAATGTCTGGTTATTATTTACCGGTCCATTGCAACGGCCCGACGATGCGCAATCGCCCACTGACTGGACACTGCAGGCGCCCCTGACTCAGGGCGCTAACGGCGGTTGCATTCTGGATTGCTCCGGCGCTATGAACCCACCCGCTTCATCCACGCCGGTAGGCGAAATCACTATCAATTTCAGTGGCCGCGGCAGTGCGGCCTTCAGCGTGGATGGCAGCAGCTTTACCGATATTGTGCCCTTGTATTTTGGCACGCCGGCTATCGGCGCCCAGGTCCCCGAAGGTTTATTTGTGCAGCCTGATCTGGAAGGCACCTGGGTAGTTTCCCAGGGCAGCCTGATCACCAATACAGAGGATGAAATACTGCAGTTGAATCTGGCTGATATCGCCGGTGTGATCAGGATTGGCGAGCAGACCATCAGGACTCCAGGAGATGGTGGGCCAGCACTGGCGGAAGGCGTCACGCGTTTCACGCGGGCACCGATCAGCAATCTTAGCGGGGTACTTTTCCGAGATGCCACCGACCTCATCTGTGTTTACTTTGAGCCCACCGCCACCTCACCGTCTATTGAGTGCACCGTAGAAGGCGGAATTACCGGCGTACCACCGCAGGGATTCTTGATCTTTGCCGAGACCAAAGTGCAATTACTGAGTGATTCACGCTTCCTGCTTACCATCACCAGCGACGCGCCACCGGAAAGCGGTATTTTCCCACCTCTCATTCGCCTTGAGGGCTTCCGGCTGGGGTACGACTGATCAACCTGCTTCGACATCTATGAGCATAGCCCTGCCCTTGCCGGGGCTATGGTTCAAAACCATCCTGGAAAAACGTCTCCTGCCCCTGCTCGAGCGCACCGATATCCGGATCCGCGCCGCGGACCAAACCCAGTAAGTCATCGACTGGCATCTGTGCCGCAAGCGCCTGACCAATGCCCGGGCTGGCGGCGGCAGGCAGGCCATAATTTTTGGCCAGTGCCGTAAAAGCCTCACGAATTGTTGCATAACCGCCATTGAATATATTCTGCGCCGCTATCCAGTAGGGCGTCTGAATATTATTTTGCAGCGGCAATCCCGGTGCGGCTTCAAGCAGCGCCAGATCATCGGATGGATTGACCAGATCACCGGGGCTCTCCGGCAATGCCTGACCGGCGTTCCAGTATTGATTATTCAGTAGTTCAACGGTCAACGTGTCGTTCACCGGCGTATCACTGAAGTCCTGCATGCTGCCGCTGGGGTCTGACCAGATGTTGTTGTAGAAAAAAATATTATCCAGTGGTGGATTGGCGCCCTCACGATTCAACCGCATCGCAAAGGCATTGCCCGGCATATCACCCGCCACGGTATTGGCGCGAAAAACCACATCACGGCAACCCTTGACACCAAACGGTGCACGGATCGCATTGCTGCTGTTGCCCAGCATCAGATTATTTTCCACCAGGATATCGAAGGCCTCATAGAACGGCTGTCCGTCTTCCCCGCACAATACAAAATTCGCGCCGGCGCTGCCTTGCCAGTTCAGAAAAATATTGCGTCGCACGGTGACATTTCTGGCGCCGATATAAATATCATCATCGGCGTTGGAATCCTTGATCACGATATAGCCTGAGGTATCGTTATTATTGGTACGTCCGGAAGCCGCGAAATTATTAAAAAATATATTGTCTTCCACCAGTACATCGGCCACGCTGTTGATGTCGATATGCTCATCCGAACCCTGCTGGTTATAGAACAGGTTGCCGCGCACCACGATATTGCTGACACCGTTATTGATTTTTAAAATATCGTTGTTATAGCTGTCATGCAGAATATTGTTTTCCAGCGTGATGTCGGTCACGCCGCCCAGATCCTGAATCTGCACCACCAGCCCACCTGCACCAGGACCGGCATGGGCAATATCAAAACCGTGCAGAGTGATATTGCGGGCATTTTCAAACACCGTGATGACGGTGGCCGTGTGCCGCAATCTGGCCTGATAGGGTATTTCCGAACGCACATTGACGCCCTGATCAAAAATCCCACGGATACGGATACGGCCGTTATACAACCCGGGCCTGACCAGCACGGTGCTGGCATCCGGGACACTGTCCAGGGCAAACGTGATGGTTCGCCAGGGCTTGGCGATGCTGCCATCCCCACTCGTGTCATCCCCATTTTCAGCTACATAAAACACGCCACCACTGCCCGCTGTCACAGGCCAGCAACATAGCACTGCCCAGGCTAACGCCAATCTACCCATCCACTTGAAAGTGCTGATCGAATTGCCGGGTCGTAACATAATATCCACACATATCCTGCTGGTTCAGGCCGGTTTAAGGGCCGGTAAAGGTTATAATAGCAGCCTACCTTCAAGCTTAGATCAAGGACTGAATATGCCCCGTTTTGATGCTTATGTGTCACGCCAGCCGCGCTTTCTGAAACTGCATCAGGCGCATGACTGGCAACTGAAAGTGTATGGTCTGGCCGCCAGCCAGGCTGCCTCGTTTGATGCAATCACCGCAGCGGTGTGCCAACTGCTGCCCCCCCATCTGCCCCAGCCAGCCTGCAATGACCACCGCTATGGTATGGGCTTTATGGTTATTCATCAGGGCACCATGGCCAACTGGCTGTTGCTCAACTGGTGGGAACATCAGGATATTCTGCATAACATGGTTTTTGCTTCGCCGCTGGACCAGCCTGAGCAGATCACCACGGTGGCCGATCCGACCATCATGGCCTGTGCCTATGAGCTGGAAGTGCATATTTTCGAGCGTCAGGCCTGGATAGATACAGTACTGAATGCCGGCGATAATCCGGATTTTGACCGCTATCTTGCCACCACCCTGCCCGGCGGCGGTCATAGCGCTTGATTAAAACCACAGGGGTGAATGGCCGACAGGCGATTGCCCAACCAGAATCAACTGACTGACTGCGTGCTCAAGCTCGGATGGAATGCAAGCCTGAGGTAGCTCAGGCTGTAGCTTTTACGGCGCAATAACGCCAGCGCTTGGCGGCTATCGGGCAGCCGGCTGAATCAGCCTGCGGCTGCTAACTTGGTAGCCGTCAGAATCGCGCGCTTACAGGTCCTCAAACCCATCCAGCATAAACTCCTCGCTCAACAGACCGTTGAATGCCGTGAAGGTCTGAATACGGCCATAGCCAAACACATTATTGGGTGATACGCCGGCGGTACCGCCGCAGTCCTGAGCGCTGGTCAATTGCAACGCGGAATCACGGGTAATACGTTCCAGTTCATCAATATTACCGATCAGGCCCGGATCAGCAGCCATCAATAACGCCATATGCCCTGCTACGTGCGGACCGGACATACTGGTGCCACTGAACACCGCGTAGCCATTGTTGCGAATCGACGAGCGGATAGCCGTACCGGGGGCGGAAATATCCGGCTTGGGCCGGTTGGAACCGTCCACGGTCACCGGCCCGCGGCTGCTGCTGCCGGCAATGATGTCGTTGATGGTGGTGTTGGCGACGGTAAAGGAGGCATCATAAATGGCCGCCGGCGAGCTGACGCTGCCGCAACTGCTGCCGGAGTTACCCGCCGATACCACCACCATAATCCCGGCGGCACGAACGTTCTCGACCACCGCCTGCATAATCGCCGGATTGGTACAGCCTTCGGAGGGCGGACAGCCCCACGAGTTATTGATCACATGCGGCGCACGCGACGGGTCAGGGTTCTGATCATTCAAATCCGTCGGCGCTATAAACCACTGAAAACACTCGGTATAGGTAGCGGGTGTGCCATTGCCCTGGTCCATGTTACGGCAGCCTATCCAGCGCGCGCCCGGCGCCATCCCGATCCGGTTGGTACCACCGTCATCGCCGAGCATGGTGCCCATGGTATGCGTGCCATGATTGTGGTCATCACAGGGGAACAGTGAATCGGAGCCACAGCTGCCGCCGCCGCTATGGATTGAATCGTGCCAGTTGTAGTCATGCACGGCCTGCGCGCCATCCCAGCCACGATAGCTGTTAAGCAAGGCGGGATGGTCCCATTGATAACCGGTGTCCTGCCCGCCGATCACGATCTGCTGACCGGTAACTCCCTGTGACCAGACATCCGGTGCGCCGACCAGTTGCAGACTGGCTTCAATACCGCTGCCAAAGCTCTGCCGCGCGGATTCATCCCATGGCGGCAGGTCGGCGGCTACGCTGGGGTTGGCGTGGATATACGCGATATCACCGCGTTGACTGAGTGTGGTGATGAGCTCGCGCGAAGCCCGCACCCAGATGGTGTTATTGATCCAGAAGCTTTTATGCTCGACGGCTTCGTCACGCAGCAGGCTTAGTACCGCCGGCTGGGACTGCTGTGCGGTAGCCTGCAGCAACTCCACCACTGAGCCGATTTTTCTGCTACGCGATGAGGTCACTGGCAGCTCGCTCAGATCAGCCTGGGCACGCATCTGCAGGATCACTTCCACTGCTTGCTGTGAGTCCAGCCGCTGCTGTACCCAGGGGGCTACTTTATGCGTCTGTAAATCGGCGGCGAACACGGATGGACTGATTGCCACGGCCAGCCATAGTATCGCGACAAAAAAACGTGCTGAAGTATTCATAACTCTGTCCCTGCTGCATTTGACCTGCTCAACGCAATATCCTGAGCAAGCCAACCATTAAAGTCAATGATGAAGCACCGCAGAACGATCAACCCGGCCTGTGTATAACATCTGTTCAAGCCGCACCCGCAAGCCCGAGCAGGCCCGCTCAGTCTTCAAAGCTGGCTTTGAAAACCGTATCCAGACGGTTCCTCAGATATTGATCAAATAAATTCTGAATCAGAAGATCGTAACCCTCGGGTTCCAGATGAAAACAGTCCAGACCGTTGCGCATGGCTGCGATCGGGCTGGGCCGGGATAGATCACCCGGCAGCGGAATGTCACCCGGTAGAATGCCCTCGTCCGGAAAGCCGAAGTTAAACTGCATCAGACCAACATGACTGACATGCTGTACCCGACTGTTGGCGGTGGCGGCGTTGGCATAGAAGTTTTCAAATTCGACGGCGGCTGAATTTAATTCAAACGCGCTTGGCTGCGCCATCGATGACCACAGCGGAAAGCAAAAAATGGCGGAAATACCGGTCAATGTATCCACGAAGTTGGGATAATCATAAAAACTCAGCACCACTTCGATAACCGGGTTCTGATTGAGAATGAAATCAATAATCACCTGCAGATCAGCACTGATCTGCTGCTGCAGGGCCAGTTGCTGCAGCGGACTGAAGTCAGCCCGCCAGGCATCCAGAAAATCATTACCACCGATGGTCAGTTGCACGGTATCGATATCCGGATTGGCCAGCAGGGCATCCTCGATCAGCTGCAGCATGCCGGGTGAAGCCCACTCCGCAGCCGTGGAGCCGCTGATAGTGGTGGTTCCGCCCACCACCGCATATTGATCAAAGCCATTGGCCAGCAGCACGCTGGCGTGGGCCTGATCATCCCACTGCTGTTCGGCCCAGCTGTCACCAACCAGCAATACCCGGTTGGTTTGCGCCGACAACACCGTTGTCAACAGCAGCAGCGAAAAGCCAACTAGCCTGGTTACCATGCTTGTGCCCGCCAATTTTAAAGCCATCATCTGAAAGTGCCTGGATTATAACCGCAGCCACAGGAATTGCTGTGCGGAACACCATAAACCTGCTGTGGAGCACAGCGCGGACCGCCTTCCGGAAGCCTGTTTCACAGTTCCTGCATTGATCTTGATTATGCTGGAATAGTTGTTAGCAGCAGTGCTTTCTGCTACTTTCAGCAACAACGGTTTAACAAAAATTTTACAGGAAGGCGAAACAACGCCATGGAAGGCTGAAAATGAAAACATGGAAGTATGGGTTGATCCCGACCTTACCGGGACTATTTTTATTGCTCGCCGCCACCGCTATCAACGTGTGCGGACCCGCTCAGGCTCAAACCACGGAAGATGAAGAAGTAGCGGAACTCGATCGGGTCGCGGTGACCGGTTCGCGTATCCGACGTGCTCAGATTGCCGGCGCCAAACCGGTGCTGACGCTGGATCGTGAAGACCTGGAACGCACCGGATTGACTTCAATCGGCGACGTGCTGCAGGAACTGACCATTTCCGGCTCTGCTATCAACACCGCCTTTAACAGCAGCGGTAACTTCGGTTTTCCACCTGACGGCGGCGGTGTCGGCGCCGGCGCGACAAGGTTCAATCTGCGCGGCCTGGGTTCCAACCGGACCCTGGTACTGGTCAATGGACAGCGCTGGGTGCCGGGTTCCTCCGCCAGTGGCGTACCCAGTTCGGTGGATTTGAATACCATCCCGATTACTGCCATCGAAAGTGTCGAGATTCTGAAAGATGGTGCGTCCACGGTCTATGGCGCGGACGCGATCGCCGGAGTAGTCAATATTATTACCCGTAAAGACTTTGACGGTATGGAGGCGAATGCCTATGCCGGGAATTTTATCGGCGAAGGCGACGGGGCTCAGCAGCAATACGATCTGTCGCTGGGCAGCACCACTTCGCGCTCTTCGGTGTTTGTCAATGTCAGTTACTCCGATCAGAAAACCATCAGTTCCAGCGACCGCGAACAATCGCGCTTCCCGGTGCCCGGCACGGGCGTCACGCGCGGCAGCTCCGGCACCCCGCAGGGCCGTTTTATATTTAATGTGCCCGGCACCACGGATACCTTTGGCGGCCTGTGCGCACCGGTAGACAGTGACGGAGATGGCAATAATGATGCCAGCAGCTGTGATGTCACCACACCGCAGGGCGCGGTTTTCGCCAATGGCGTGCCGCAGTTCCCCGGCGACTTTATCGCTTTCAACAATGACGAGCGCTTTAATTTTTCTCCCTTCAATCTGCTGCAGACCCCCAACGAGCGGGCCGCCATCTGGGCTGAGGGCCGCTATGAATTAATCCAGGGTGCGGATTTCAATGCCACGGTTTATTCCCGTTTTCTGTTCAACCGGCGTGAATCACTCAATCGGGCTGCCCCGGAACCCATTTTCCTGGGACCGGGCGCGGGCACCGGCAATGCAGCGGATTTCACCAGCATAGACGGCACCAATCCATTTAACCCCTTTGGTATTGATCTGGATGCCGCCAGCAATTTTGTCCTGCTGGGCCGCCGCCCCACCGAGGCCGGACCGCGTATTTTTGAGCAGCAGGTCGATACCCTGTATTACAACGGCGGTCTGGAGGGCAGTTTCCGGGTCGGCGGGCGTTACTTTGACTGGGATATCAATGTGGTGTTTTCGGAAAACTCCGCTACTCAGGTTACCCAGGGCTCATTCCGGCTGGACCGGCTGGCCCAGGCGCTGGGACCGGTTGATGAGTGCGTCGGCGATGCCAACGGCTGTATTCCATTAAATCTGTTTGGCGGCCAGCAGGGCGATGACATTCTGCGCCTGGGTGGTGGTGGCGGCACTATCACCGCCGAACAACTCGCGTTTATTACCTTCCCGCTGCAGGATACCAGCGAACAGGATCTGTTTGACTTCAACGCCAACCTCAGCGGCAGCCTGTTTGACCTGCCCGCCGGCCCGGTCGGTTTTGCGATCGGCTACGAGCATCGTGATCAGGAAGGTTTCTTCCAGCCGGACAGTATCGTGGTGGCGGGCAACAGCAACGGCGTGCCCGCGCTGCCGACATCGGGTGGCTTTGATGTTAATTCCATTTACGGTGAATTGATCATACCGGTGCTGTCCGGGGTGCCGGGCGCTGAATTGCTGGAATTGTCCGGCTCGGTCCGCAACGCGGATTTCAGCACCTTTGGCTCGACCACCAACGGCAAAGTTGAATTGCGCTGGAAACCGATCCAGGACCTGCTGATCCGCGGCACTTTTGCCGAGGGCTTCCGCGCGCCCAGCATCGGTGAATTGTTTGGCAGCGCGTCGCGTTTTGACGCCACCCTGGCTGATCCCTGCAATACCGACAGCTTCCCCACCCTATCCGCTGATCAGCAGCAGAACTGTGTTGGCCAGGGCGCACCGCAGGGTGGCGTGGTGCAGGCCAATCCACAGATTTCGGTGATCACCGGCGGCAATGAGCAATTGGGTCCGGAATCGGCTGACAGCTACTCCGCTGGCTTTGTTTACAGTCCGGCCTGGACTGAAGATATTGGCTGGGTGGACAGTTTCGACTTTGAATTCAGCTGGTATCGGCATGAACTCAACAACGCCATCCGCGCGGTCGACGCTCAGTTTATTCTGGACGAGTGCGTGCGCACCAATGATCCAACCCTGTGCGGCAATATTACCCGCAATGCCAGTGGCAATATCGCCGGCTTCAATAACCGCCTGGTGAACATCGGCGGCCTGGAAACCTCAGGCCTGGACTTCAGCTTTAACTACGCCAGTCCATTGACCGCGTTCGGACGCTTTGGCATCGATTGGAATACCACGCATGTGCTGGAATTCGAGGAAATCGTGCCGGCAGCCGGCGGCGGCTTCCAGGCACTCAGCCGTGCCGGTGTTGAGTTTAATGATTCGGCCATTCCTGAATGGCAGTCCAACGCCAATTTCATCTGGTCATTCCAGAACTGGAGTGCGGTGTGGACGGTGCAGTACACTAGCTCATTAACCGAATCATGTTCGGATTTTCTGGATGGCACGCCCAACAGCTTTGTGAATCTCGGCCTGTGTTCCAATCCTGACCCGAGCCCGCTGGATGGTTTCGGCGAGGTGCCCACCAACCGGCTGGATGGAACCATCTACAATGACATCCACTTGACCTACAGCACTCGCCTGTTTGGCGCGGATACCCGCCTGACCGTCGGTGCGGAAAACATTTTCGACAACGATCCACCGATCTGTCTGAGTTGCTCGCTGAATGGCTTCGATCCCTCCACCTATCGGATTCCCGGCCGCTTCCTGTTTGGCCGTTTGAGCGTGCGCCTGTAAATATCTGAGCATCTCATGCTGACGCTGCTGGCCCCATTATTTCGGGGCCAGTTTTTTTGCGCGACCCATTAACAGGCCTGCTGCCCTACACTGCCAGATTGAAATCCCGGCCTCCTACAGCCTGCCACAGGACTATCTACGTAAATTTTCGTCCTGGGCCAGTATGCTCCTGCCGAAACCATGACCACCAGCATCATCTGCCGATAGATATGAGTGTTATGTTGGCGTTGCGGGGTATTTATCATCACATGTATGGAGATTTCAATGAAAAAATTTGCCTTAGGGATAACCGCGGCCGTGCTGCTGACGGGTGGCGTCAGTGCACAGAATATTACCGAGCAGAACGTAGCGCGTACCCAGGAGATTATCGCCGGTGTGCTGGAGGCATATGGCGGCGCGGAGCGGCTTGCTAGCCTGAACTCCATCGTCATTGAGCACCAGACCACCGCCACTGCGGTTGGACAGAGCCGGGCACCCGGCCCGCCCTGGGATCGCAATAACAACCAGGGCCAGGATGCCATCCAGTTTGACGACAGTATTTTTGTCACCGGCACCAGTGGCACCGGCGGCGGGTTTGAATTTGATAACACGACCATTATCAACGCTGAGCAAAGCTATCAGCTTAATCACCGTGCGGGCACTGCCACTCCCATCTCACAAGCTGATTTTAATACTGCCTCAGGTCCGTTTATCCGGGTCACCCCCGCTTTGCTGGTCAGGCAATTAAATCTGCGTGCCAATACCGCGCGTTATCTGGGCGATGCCGAAGTTGATGGCCGCAGCCACGCGGTTATTTCTTTTGTGATGCAGACCGGTCCGGCCATCAGTCTGTACTTTGATCAGGAATCTTACCGGCTCAATAAAAGTGAGCGGGTACTGCCAGGCTTTGGCCTGATTGAATATCGTTTTTACGATTACGACAATATCGCCGGCATTCCATTTAATCAACGCTTCGAACTGCTGGTCAATGGCGACACCAACCTGGAGCGCCGCAATACCAGCACGCAGGTGAATAGTGATATCACCGCTTTAACCCAGGTGCCTGAGAGCCTGAGCCGGCTTGCGGCCATCGATCCCGATCCACTGACCACACAAAAACTTGGCGAAGGCGTCTATTTAATTGGTGGCAGCGGCACTTACGCGATGTTCATCGAAATGGATGACTATGTGATCGCGGTCGGCGGCGCCGCGGGTATTCCTCAGCGGATCAGCGAATTGCGCAAAGTCATCGCGACTAAACCGATTCGCTACGGAGTTATGACCCATCATCACAGTGATCATGTGCTGGGGGTGCCTGCCTACGCTGCCGAGGGTGCTACCGTAATTGCGTCCAATGCCCACGCGTCCGTGGTTCGTGCGGCTGCAACCGGCGACGTGGAATTAAAACTGGAGACCGTCGAGACACGCAGAGTGCTGGAAGATGCCGATCGGCGGGTGGAAATTATCGATATCGGCCCGACCGCGCATACTGAACATCTGCTGGTTACTTATCTCCCGGCGGAGGGGCTGCTGTTTGAGGCCGATCACTTCACCATGCCGCGCAATGGCGTGGTCCCGCCAGCGGTATCCTCGACCAGATCCTTCGCCGGCGCGCTTGCCAGGCATCAGCTTGAGATTAAGACACTGGTATCAGCGCACAGTCCACTGACCGGCACACCGCAGGATTTACAGACCGCGTTGGACAAACCGGTAGTGCGCTGAATCCAGCTGAATATAGCGGGTCAGGTCAACGCGCTCGGGCAACGACCCCGGCCTCGATATCACCGGCATTGCATGCCGGTGATTAACATTCCAGGCGCGGTCGGCAAGTGGGGTTATTGAGCGCTTAACCGTTGAGTTATACTACCGATTGTCATAGGGAGCTATGTACTCAGGAGAGACACGGAATGTTATTCAGAATCACTTTTATCAGCTTGTTGTTCAGCTCAGCGGTATCCGCACAAAGCCTGACCCAGCAACAACTTGAGGCGGAAATCAGCGGCGCCAGCCCGACTCCAACGGCTTTACCCACACCTGATCCCGCTGCTCGTATCAATGCTCTGGGTACCCTGGGTGATAACGGGCTGCTGTTGATTCCGGAATCCACCAATGACCGTGTGATGGCGTTTGACCCGCTCACCGGTAACCTGCTTGATCCGGATTTTATTCCGGCTGATCCGGATAATTTGAGCACCCCCATTCACGCCATTTTATCCAGTGATGGCGCTTCCGTGCTGGTCTCTGATCAACTGGAGGATGTGGTCCAGCAATATGACCTGGCTAGCGGCAATTACCTGGGTGTATTTGCCCCAGTCGGCGGTGTTGATGTCGGCATTCTGGACAATGTGCGTGGCTTGTCGCTGGCTCCCAACGGTAATCTGCTGGTCAGTGTAGGCAGCGGCGCCAATGCCGACGCCATTGCCGAGTTCGATACCGCCGGCAATCCGGTCGGTAACCGCGTTGCCAATGGCGCTGATGGGCTGGGCTCACCGTTTGATGTGCTGGTGCGCAGCGACAATTTACTGGTCGGCGGTATTAACAGCGACATCATTCACCAATACACCATTGACGGTGCCCCGTTGATGAACCTGACCGCAATCGACAGCTTCCCTGAGCAGCTTGCCGAAACCGCCAGCGGCAATATTCTGGTGGCCAATTTTACCGGCACCGAGCAGGGTGTGGTGGAATATTCCTCCAGCGGCGCTTTAATTGGTGTTTATAACCCGCCCAACCTGGGTGGCTACCGGGGCGCATATGAGCTCCCCAACGGCAATATTCTGACCACCAACGGTGGTGGCGTGCATGAAATCGACCGCGCCGGCAACCTGGTGGAAACCAAACTTGACGGCGTCAGTGCACGCTTTATTGAGCTCGCGCTGCCCACCGCCAACCTGCCTCCGCCACCGGCGGTGCCGGTATTGAACGCCAACGGTATGTTGCTGATCATCCTGCTGCTGGGACTGATCGCGTTTATTACGCTGCGAATGCGTCAACAATAAGCAGGCATTTTTCCGGTTTCTATCCCGCCCGTCTGACGGGCGGCGATTGCTCATACTGCAGGCCGCGGCCCACCGCGTAGTGCACCAGGCCTGCCCGGGCGACCAGACCCGGATCATAAATATTGCGCCCATCGACCAGTACCGGATGCCTGAGCGTGGCCTGTATGCGCTGAAAATCCGGGCTCCAGAAGCTTTTCCATTCGGTCACCACCACCAGCGCATCGGCGCCTTCCAGGGCGGCATAGGCCTGTTCACACAGACGCAGCTCACCGCTGGCCAGCCGCGGCGCATAACAGGCCTGAATGGCCGGCATGGCCTGCGGGTCAAAGGCCTGGACCCGAGCACCTGCTGACCACAGCTGCTCCATCAACACCCGGCTGGGGGCCTCCCGGATATCATCGGTTTCCGGTTTAAACGCCAACCCCCAGATGGCAACGGTCTTACCTTCTAGATCACCTGCGAAATGTTGTTCAAGGTATTGATATATTTTCCTTTTCTGACTCGCATTAACCTCCTGAACGGATTGCAGAATATGGGTTTCCACGCCTGCTGTACGGGCGCTGTGGGCCAGCGCCTGTAAATCCTTGGGAAAACACGAACCGCCGAAACCGGCTCCCGCATATAAAAACGCGTAGCCAATCCGCGGATCAGAGCCTATCCCGATCCGTACCTGCTCAATATCAGCGCCCAACTGATCGGCGATAGCCGCCAGCTCATTCATAAAACTGATGCGCGTGGCCAGCATTGCGTTGGCGGCATATTTGGTCAATTCGGCGGATGCGATATCCATCACGATCAGTTTTTCATGGTTGCGGTTATAAGGCGCATACAGCGCCCGCAAAGTCCGTTCCGCGGGCAAACCGTCCACCCCGATTACAATTCGATCCGGCCGCTGAAAATCCTGCAGGGCAGCGCCCTCTTTCAGAAACTCCGGGTTAAATGCCACTTCAAAAGGTACTTCACGGCCATCCAGCGATTGCTGAATGATCTGCTGAACCTGCCGGGTGGTGCCCACCGGTACCGTGGACTTGACCACCACCAGAGTATCCGCACGCAGGTGCTCACCCAGCACCCCGGCAACCGCTGACACCGAGCTAAGATCCGCACTGCCATCGGCGCCGGTGGGGGTACCCACGGCAATAAAAATAACCTCACTGTGCTGCACACACTCAGCTGCGGATAAGCTGAACCGCAGCCGACCGGTACTCAGATTATTCCTGAGCATTGCTTCCAGGCCCGGTTCATAAATCGGCGGCTGGCCTGCATTCAACATGCTGACGCGATCCGCGCTGACATCGACAGCGATGACATCATTGCCGATCTCAGCCAGGCAGGCGCCCGTCACCAGGCCGACATAACCGCATCCAAATACTCCAATCCGCATAGCTCATTCCCAACCTGATTCAAACAAACCGCTGACTTGTTATTCAGCGGCAGGCCAACAGTATTACCTGTCCATGACAGTTATGTGTCATGCTATCTTAAGCGTTCATTTAATATTTACCTCCAAGCTTGATTTTCCGACCTGTATGAAACAACGTAACGCTCCGTGAGCAAACCCCAGCACCCCACCATTATCATCGGCGCCTGTGAGTGGATCAGTCTGCCGAAATTGGATGTCAGCCGGTTGCGTGCCCGGGTTGATACCGGCGCCAAGACTTCGGCATTGCATGTCAGCGATCTGGAAACTTTCAAAAAAAATCGCCAGGACTGGGTCTCTTACCGGGTTGCGATAGGCAGTCCAAGGCCCAATCGCTATATTGATTGTGAATCGCGTCTGATCGACGTACGCAAAATTCGCAATACCAGTGGCCGCTGGGAAGAACGCTGTGTGATTGCCACACCGTTACTGATTGGCGCCACCTCCTGGGAGGTGGAAATTACTCTCACATGCCGCGAGAAAATGCGCTATCGTATGCTACTTGGACGCACGGCGATGAGCCACCACGCTCTGGTTGATCCTGGCCGGCGCTACCTGCAAGGCTACCCACGTAGCTGAAGCCTCACCCTGACCACGAGTTTCTTTATGAAAATTGCCATTTTATCGCGCAGCAAGCGCATCTATTCCACTGCGCGTCTGGTAGAAGCAGCTGAAACACGTGGCCATGAGGTGCGGGTGGTCGATACGCTGCGATGCTATATGAATATTGTTTCGCACCGACCCAGTATCCATTACCGTGGCACCAAACTGGAGCTGCAGGACGCCGTCATTCCCAGAATTGGCGCATCCATTACCTTCTATGGCACAGCGGTGCTCAGACAGTTTGAAGTGGCCGGCACATTTCCTCTGAACGAGTCGGTTGCCATCAGCCGTTCGCGCGACAAGCTGCGCTCATTGCAGCTGCTGTCACGCAAGGGCATCGGTCTGCCGGTGACCGGTTTCTGTCACTCGCCGGATGATATTGACGGTCTGATTGACATGGTCGGCGGTGCGCCACTGGTGATCAAGCTGCTGGAAGGCACCCAGGGCATCGGGGTGGTACTGGCGGAAACCCGCCAGGCCGCGGAAAGCGTGATCGAAGCATTTATGGGGCTGCAGGCCAATATTATGGTGCAGGAATATATCAAAGAGGCGGGCGGCGCCGATATCCGCTGTTTTGTGGTCGGGGGTAAAGTAGTGGCCGCCATGCGCCGCCAGGGCGCGCCCGGTGAGTTTCGCAGTAACCTGCACCGCGGCGGCTCCGCCGAAGTCATTAAAATCAGTCCCGCGGAGCGCAGCACGGCAGTAACCGCCGCCAAGGTCATGGGCTTGAATGTGGCTGGGGTGGATCTGCTGCGTTCCAACCACGGACCACTGGTGATGGAGGTCAACTCCTCGCCAGGCCTGGAAGGCATCGAAGCAGCTACCGGCAAGGATATTGCCGGTTTAATCATCCAGTTCCTGGAAAAAAATGCAACTGACAAAAAAACCAGTACCCGGACCAAAGGCGAAGGCTGATCCGGTCGCTCTAACAGTACGCTTGATCGCGCTGCCGGGGCAACATACCGCAACGCAGCTGCAGCCGGTTTGCCATTTATGCTGACAGCCGCTGTTGCGGCGGACGCGGCGAGCATCAAAATTAACCCATAAACCCTGCTGCCGCTGAGCAATCGGTTAGAATACGCCGGATGGAATCAAACCCCGCAAACCACACCGCCAGTCAGCCGGAAATTCCTTTCGCAACGGTCAAAGGCGAGGCTTTCACGCATTTGCCGGAGGATCTATACATCCCCCCCGATGCACTGGAAGTCATCCTGGAAGCGTTTACCGGACCACTGGACCTGCTGCTGTATCTGATCCGCCGCCAGAATCTGGATATTCTGGATATTCCGATTGCGGAGATTACCACCCAGTACGTCAGCTATATCGAGATGATGCATGACATGCGACTGGAACTGGCCGCGGAGTATCTGGTGATGGCCGCGATTCTGGCTGAGATCAAATCGCGCATGCTGCTGCCCCGCCCGGTAGCGGAAAGCGAGGAGGATATTGATCCACGCGCCGAACTGATCCGGCGGTTACAGGAATACGAGCGTTTCAAACAGGCCGCTGATGATATCGATCAATTGACCCAGCTGGAGCGTGATACTTTTATTACCAGCGTGGCGGCGGATGATCTAAGACCCGAACAACCCGAGCCGGAGCTTGAGCTGCGCGAGCTGATCCTGGCGCTTAAAGAAGTCATGCATCGCGCCGATCTGTTTTCCCGGCATACCATTGAAGGTGAAACTCTATCGGTGCGTGAACGGATGTCGATCGTGCTTAAACAGCTGGGCAGCGGACAGTCGGTGGAATTCCAGCAACTGTTCAACCGCGCCGAAGGCCGGATGGGCGTGGTGGTGACATTTATCGCCATGCTGGAGTTGCTCAAAGAACATCTGATTGACGTTATCCAGAAATCCGCCGGCGCACAAATCTATCTGCGGGCTGCCGCCGGCAGCGCTGCCGATACCCTAGATTAATACCCAGTTGCCCAATAAATCCATGTTCAATAACATCGTAACCACCCCATGAATCAAGCATCCCAGAGTGAAAACCAGTCGCAGGTCGACAACGCCGCTGCCAGCCAAACCGAGATCAGCGATGACAGTAACGGACACGCGCCGGCTACCTGGGTGCCTGAAAAACTGCTCCAGATCGTCGAAGCCGCGCTGTTGGCGGCCGGCGGCCCCTTAAGTCTGGCGCAACTGGCCAACCTGTTTACCGATCAGGATCGGCCGGACAATGGCCTGCTCAGGGAAACCCTGGCGCTGCTGGAAGAAAGCTGCAGCGGACGTGGCATCGAACTCAAACAGGTGGCCTCCGGTTATCGCCTGCAGGTCCGCGAAGAACTGCAGCCCTGGATCAGCCGTCTATGGCAGGAACGACCCAAGCGTTATTCACGCGCCTTACTGGAAACTCTGGCGCTGATTGCTTATCGGCAACCGGTGACCAGAGCGGAGATCGAGGATGTGCGCGGAGTCAGTGTCAGTACCAATATTATCCGCACCCTGCTGGAACGCGAATGGGTGCGCGAAGTCGGACATCGCGATGTGCCCGGCCGCCCGGTATTGTTCGGCACCACCAAAGTTTTTCTGGATTATTTCAATCTTAAAAGCCTCGACGAACTGCCCACTCTGGCGGAAATTCAGGATTTGGACAATCTGGAGCCGGAACTGGCGCTGACTTATCCGGACTTGCCAGATACACCGGCCAGCGCTGCTAATGAAAGTCCTGATGTCGCCAATCAAAGCCCTGCTGATGATGACCAGAGTCTCAACGAGTCCGCTAATGCCGCTGATGATGAAGATCATCCACCGGATGAACCTATCCATCCGGACCGTGAACAAGAATAACCGTGGCCATTCGCAAACGACCCGTTGCCCACCGACAAACGCCTGATACACCGGCATCGCCGGAGCGCATTCAGAAAATTCTGGCGCGCGCCGGACTGGGCTCGCGCCGGCAATTGGAAAGCGCCATCCAGGCGGGGGCCATCCTGGTCAACGGCCAACCCGCTGAACTGGGCAGCAGCCTGGCGGAAGATGACCGGGTGGAATACTCCAACCGCCGCTACCGGGTGATTACCAGCACCCAGCCGCAGCAGACCCTGCTGTATAACAAACCGGTGGGCGAGATCACCACTCACGACGACCCGCAAGGACGCCGCACCGTATTTGCCCGTTTGCCCAAACCGGATAATGGCCGCTGGGTGACCATTGGCCGTCTGGACATTAACACCAGTGGCCTGCTGATTCTGACCACCGACGGTGAACTGGCTCACGCGATGATGCACCCCAGCTCGAAAATCGACCGGGAATATGCCTGCCGGGTGCATGGTGAAGTCAGTGCTCAGCAGCTGCAGGCGCTACGTGATGGGGTCGAACTGGAGGATGGACCGGCCCGTTTCAGTGATATCGCCATTGCCGGCAGTGGCGACTCCAATCATTGGTATCAGGTCACCATCATGGAAGGTCGTAACCGTGAAGTCCGGCGTTTGTGGGCGACCCAGGGCGTGGAAGTCAGCCGTTTGCAGCGGGTCCGCTATGGCGCCGCGTTTTTGCCCAAGGGACTGCTGCGTGGCCAATGGCACTGGCTCAGTGACAAGGACCATAAAGTTCTGCGCGAAGATGTCAAACTGCCGCCCCACACCCACGTCCTGACACTGCAGCCGGAACAGCCGGGCAGGCAGCCGCGCAGCCGGCCCGGACACAAGCCATCAAATCAGCGCAAATCACAGCGCGGCAGCGATAACCCCTGGCAAGCCGCCAACCGAAGCAGCACCGGGCGCAAAAAAACGCGCAGTGCATCCGGCGCCGGCAGGTCTGAGCAAGCCAAAGGTTCACCACGCAAAAAGCGCTCCTGAACGAAACTTTGAACGCCCCGCTGAACTGAGCGTTAGAAAACCGCCTCCGGCACCCCTATATCAGATTCATCAATTGATACACAACAGGACCCGTCATGAGTGACAGCAATGAACAATTCAGTATGAACGCCGGCGATCTGTATCGCGAGGAAAGCTTCACTGATCAGAAAAGCGGCACCATCCGCCGGATGACGCCGGTCGATGCCGATGGCAATGCTGACGATAGCCGCAGCGTGCAATATTTTGGACATACCCAGGTACTGACCCCGATGGGCGCCCTGCCGATTACCTTTGAACTGGAGCAGGCCGCTGATCTGCAACAGGCTATTGAAGGTTTTGGTCCGGCCGCCGAACAGGCGGTGGAAAAAACCATGCAGGAACTGCAGGAAATGCGCCGTCAGCAACAATCATCGATTGTAGTGCCGGGACAAGGCGGCGCGGGCAGCCCGCCTGGCGGTGGACTGCAAATGCCGTAAAGCAGGGCCTGCAAGACTGGTGCTGTGGCAGCTTGTGCCGCCATATTGCCCCCCGGAAATAACCCTGGCCTGGCGCAGGGAACCTCTGATTTAATCTGACACGGTCGCGAGCGAGTCTTTTTCCACGTTGAACTCTTTTCGGGCAGTGCAGTGTCTTTATCAACGAAGGCATAGCGGGCTAAGTCGAGTGGCTGAATGCTCAATTTTCTTTGGGCTGCAATGCGCCAATCCTGCGTTGCGCCGCTTGGCAATAGACCGGCTATTGCACTGCGCGACGGCGCTTTGGCTTGACTCATTTCAGGCCCATTGCAAATTTGCTGGCGCGGCCATGGCAGATTAAATCAGAGGTTCCCTAAGCATCAGTATTTGCCCGGCTTTGATGTAACAGTTAATGGCTTGGATGGTTATCCGGTGGCATCGACAGGTCGCCCGCAAGCGGGCTCCTACAACCAAAACCGGATGCTAAGAGCCCGCTTGCGGGCGACTATGCGCGTACACTTGATGGCATATCCAGTCCGTCGATCTGAATGATACGGAAACCCGAAGACTGCTCACAGGAAACCCAGCATGGACACCAAGAAAAACTTACTTGCCAATAGCCGAGTTCCAACCATAACGCTGTTCAACCTGGGTTTTAGAGCATTTTTTCTCGCTGCAGGCATCTTTTCAATTATCACCATGGCGCTATGGGCAGCCATCTATTTCCTGCATGTTCCGTTTCCCCTGCACGATATCTCCAGTTCTCAGTGGCATGCGCATGAAATGATTTATGGCTACTGCATGGCGGTCATTGCCGGCTTCTTATTGACTGCCGTTAAAAACTGGACGGGCATGCAAACCATTTACGGAACACCATTAATGCTGTTGTTTGCATTATGGGTCACGGCACGTTTGCTGTTTATGCTGGGGTCGCCGTATTTATTTGTTGCGGGAATATTCGATGCGCTGTTTATGCTTGGCTTAATCGTAGCGGTAAGCACGCCAATTATCAAAGCAAAACAATGGCGCCAGATAGCCGTGCTATCCAAGCTCATCTTGCTTTCCGCGGGTAATATCAGTTTTTACCTGGGCTTATCAAACCTGCTTGATAGTGGAGTTTACTGGGGGCTTTATGGCGGGCTTTACCTGGTCATTGGATTGATCTTAACTGTCGGCCGGCGGGTGCTGCCCTTTTTTATTGAGCGAGGCGTCGATTATCAGGTCAAACTGTTTAACTCGAAGTGGATAGATGGCCTGAGTCTGGTGCTGTTCCTGGGTTTTTTTATAACGGAGCTGTTTTTAAGCAACCAGGCATTGTCCTCTTACCTGGCACTGAGTTTATTGTTAATCCATTCGGTAAGGCTAATTGGTTGGTATACGCCGGGTATCTGGCAGAAAAGCCTTTTATGGAGTATCTATTTGTCTTTCTGGTTTATCTGTATTGGTTTTTTACTATTTGCCGGCATCCACTTTTGGGGGCTATCTAAATTCATCGCCATCCACGCTTTTGCTTATGGCGGCATTGGCGTCATTACCCTGGGCATGATGTCCCGGGTTGCGCTTGGCCATACCGGTAGAGATATTAAAAATCCATCAGTAGCCATAGGTTATGCTTTTAGGTTATTGCTGTTAGGTGCTGCAATCAGAATTTTCGGGCCACTATTTAATAGCACCAATTACGTTATCTGGATTGGGCTTTCGCAAGCAATTTGGATTATCTCATTTTTCATTTTTACCGTCATATACCTGCCAATTCTCAGCAAGCCCAGGGTCGATGGTCAGTTTGGCTAGCCCGGATATTGCATGAGTTGCCGGGAGTCTTGGCTCAACGGGTGAGTTCAGGTTGTCCGATCGGACAAGATGGGCCGCCAGATGAGTCAAGAATCCGGCAGGCCCAAAGTGTATTTTTGGCATATCGCGAAAAATACATATAACCCATTGATTTTCCATAGAAACGGGCCTTTACCGCCGACACTCATGCAATATCCGGGCTAGCCTTGCAGGCTGAACGGCGCCGGGCACCAATCCCGGCTTGGTTACGCAACGGTTGGTACTGAAAGTGGTGGCGCAACGGAGGTTTCGTCCGCCACTGAGAAGGGTATGCGGATAACGCGTTGTCCAGTTGTCTTAAGCAACCAGTCGATGTTTTTTCAAATGCACCAGCAGCAAGGAAATGGCGGCTGGGGTAACACCGGCAATACGCGCTGCCTGGCCGAGGGTCTGAGGACGCACCGTCAACAGTTTCTCGCGCACCTCGGCGGACAACCCCTGGACTGCCTGATAATCCAGCTCAGCGGGAATCTGCTGCTGCTCGCGGCTTTTCAGTTTGGCCACTTCCTGTTGCTGGCGTTCCAGGTAACCGGAATAGCGGGCCTGGATATCAATTTGTTCAATCACCTGAGGATCACTCACCACCGGACCCAAGGCCGGCACCGCACTGAGCAACTGCCGGTAGTCCAACTCTGGCCGGCGCAATAAATCCAGTACGGTGCTGGCTTTGCGCAAAGGTATACCGAGACTGTCCTGAAGCTGTTGACCGGTGCTTTGCTCCGGCTGAACCCGCAGCGACCGCAACCGTTCCAGTTCCGCCGTGACGCCGGTGCGTTTGCGGCTAAACCGTTCCCATCGTTGCGCATCCACCAGGCCTAATTGATGGCCGATTTCTGTCAGCCGCAAATCGGCGTTGTCTTCCCGCAGGCTCAATCGGTATTCCGCCCGGCTGGTGAACATGCGATAAGGCTCAAGGGTGCCACGGGTTATCAAGTCGTCAATCAGCACACCGATATAAGCCTGCTCCCGGCCCGGCGTCCAGGGTTCCAGGTCCTGCGCCTGCCGGGCCGCATTCAGGCCTGCTATCAGGCCTTGCGCGGCCGCTTCTTCATACCCGGTGGTACCGTTGATCTGACCGGCAAAAAACAGACCGGGCATGGCTTTGGTTTCCAGGCTGGCCTGCAGGCCACGCGGATCAAAAAAATCATACTCGATGGCATAACCCGGCCGGGTGATATGCGCGCTCTCAAAACCCTTGATAGCACGCACAAACTGCCATTGCACATCAAACGGCAGGCTGGTGGATATACCATTCGGATACAGTTCGGGTGTGGTCAAACCTTCCGGTTCAATAAAAATCTGATGCCGATCACGCTCCGCGAAACGCACCACCTTGTCTTCAATAGAGGGGCAGTAACGTGGTCCGGCGCCTTCGATCACGCCCTGATACATCGGTGAGCGATCCAATGCCGCCCGGATCAGATCGTGACAGCGTTCGTTGGTATAGGTGATATGACAGGGAATTTGACGGGGATGATCGGCATTTGAGCCCAGATAAGAAAACACCGGCGCCGGATCATCACCCGGTTGTGCTTCCAGCCCCTCCCAGTTGACCGTACGCCCGTCAATGCGTGGCGGCGTACCGGTCTTGAGGCGGCCTACATTGAACGGCAACTCGCGAAGCCGTTCAGCCAGGCGGTTAGCGGGTGGATCACCTGCCCTGCCCCCCTGATAATTGGCTTCCCCCATAAACAAACGCCCCCCCAGGAACGTACCGGTGGTCAGCACCACGCTGTCAGCGCTAAAGCGCAGGCCCATTTGCGTCACGCAACCGGTGACCCGGCCATTGCTGACCTGCAGATCATCAACGCCCTGCTGAAACAGCCAGAGATTGTCCTGTTGTTCGACCGTTTCCCGGATAGCTGCCCGGTACAGTACCCGATCACACTGCGCCCGCGTCGCGCGTACCGCCGGCCCCTTGCTGGCATTGAGTTTGCGCAGGTGAATGCCGGCCCGGTCGGCAGCTTTAGCCATTACCCCGCCCAGCGCATCAATCTCTTTGACCAGGTGACCTTTACCGATCCCACCAATTGCCGGGTTGCAACTCATCTGGCCGATGGTTTCAATGTTATGGGTCAGCAATAGCGTTGTCGCGCCGCTGCGCGCGGACGCCAGCGCAGCCTCGGTGCCGGCGTGTCCGCCGCCGATCACGATCACATTGAAACGGGTGGGGAAATCCATCGGCTTAGCGCGTTTGATCCAGGCTACTTAATCAGCCGGTATTTTAGCCCGATATGTTATCAATTGCATGGTTTGCGCCAAACTTTCAAGCACTTGCGTACTATTCAGCCATTTTATCTACAGACCTGACTTAGCCTGGCAGATACCCGGATTGAATGTATCGCTGGATAACCGGGTATAACCGTCAGTCGCGATCCCGTCGCTGCTGACGACGCAGGCCGCTGTTCGCGCGCGTTGACCGCGAGCCCTTCTGACTGCCCTTATCGGCACCGTCGTGGCGTCGGCTGGAGCGCGGTGGCTGACTCTTTTCAACCGGTCGCGGACGACTGGCAGGCTGACTGGGCCGGCGCTGCGGGCGGACGCGCTGCTGATCTGCCGGCCGCCTATTGGCACGGCTATCAGGGACACGACTGTCAGTGCGGCGCTGCTGTTGTGCGGGAGGGGTAACTCGCCGTGCCCGGTCGGCGTAACTATTGGCCAGACGCCCGGCACGACGTTCCGAACGCTGACCCGAACGTGCTCGATATTCTCCGCCGGCCCGTGCTGGCCTGTCCGGCACTGAGCGGCTACGCGTTCCTGCCAGGCTTTGACGACCGGCACGCTGGTTTGATCCGCTACGGTCATTGCCGGCGCCACGTTCCCGGTTGAATCGGTCCTGACTCAGATAGCCCGGCGCGCGCCGATCGGCCGGTCGGCGCTGACGATATTGCGGCAACGCGGAAACCGGGTTGCTGCGCCCGAACTGCTGGCCGGATTCGCGCTGAGGGTTCCGGCGGACATCACGGTCGCGCTGATAAGCCAGCCTGTCCGCCAGGTTGTGCTGTCGCGATGACTGGTTGTTGCGCCGATCATTTCCACGTCGATTGGGCTGCCCGCTGCTGTTCTGCCGGCCGCTGCCGGCACGGAAATTACGCTCTCGATAGCCTCTGTCTCCGCGCCCCCGGTGTCCGCGATAACCATCACGATGGAAACCACGCCGGCCGCCGGCATAAGCGTGTCGGCCTCGATGACCACCGCGATACCCACCATAAAAATGGTTGCCGGCGTAATAACCGCGCCGCGCCGGATAACCAAAGCGGTTATAACGATAGTTATACCCGAAATGGCCGAAACGACCATAATTACCATACCGGTAAGGCACGTAATAGCCGATGCCTAGATAAGGTGTTGAATAGGCAACAGAAAAACCCGGCGCATAGCCATACCCGGCGGAATAAAAATAATCCAGGCTGGCATAAGGATAATAATAAGCATCCGGACGATAGCCGGCATAGCCTACCGATACCCCATAATGGGCATTCCCTGGGCTATAGTAGCCATCGTCGTAGTAGCCACCCGCATAGTAGTCGTCAGAATGGCTGTAATAGCCATCTGTATAACCATAGGGTTGATACACGGCGCAACCGCTGAGCAATAAGACCAGACAACTCAATACCAGCACACTTTTCAGCGTGGCGGCATTGCACGGAACAAGCTTTTGGACTGTTTGTTTCATGTAGCCGATAATGCACCACCTTGGTTAAACCGAAACTGAACCCGGAACCCCTATGCCAGCAGCGCCACTTTCAGCAAGCACTCAGCAAAGCGCCTGGTATGTGGGTCTGATCTACACATTGGTTACCGTGCTGAGCTGGGCGACTCTGCCGCTGGCGCTGGCGATCAGCCTGCGATATCTGGATGTCTGGAGCATTACCTGGTTCCGGATGTCGATAGCGGCATTGCTGCTGGGCGGCTGGCTGGGTATCCGGGGTGAGTTGAGATTCGCCGGTAAAGCTGCCGCGGGCAAAGCCTCATGGTGGCAGTCGGTTTACCAGGCCTGGCCGGGCCTGCTGGCCGCCGCATTGCTGTTGACCGGGAACTACATTTTTTACATGCTCGGCCTGGACCGCACCACACCGGCCAACTCTCAGGTACTGATCCAACTCGCGCCGCTGCTGCTGGCGCTGGGCGGAATGGTGTTTTTCGGTGAACGCTATAACCGCAGGCAATGGCTGGGGTTTGTTATTCTGATCAGTGGATTGTTGTTGTTTTTTCGCAATCAACTGATCGCTCTAAATGGCGGTGAGCGCTATCAACTGGGCGTAATCTTTATGCTGCTTTCAGCGGTGTCGTGGGCCTCTTATGCGCTGGTGCAGAAACATCTGATGCGCATTATGAGTTCGATGCAGATCATGTTATTTATTTACTGTTTCGCTACCCTGCTGATGCTGCCCATGACTGACTTTCCCAGCCTGATACTGCTGGACGGCACAGCCTGGCTGTGGCTGATTTTCTGTGGCTTGAACACCCTGGTGGCCTACAGCGCTTTTGGTGAAGCATTGCATCACTGGCAGGCCTCGCGTGTCAGTGCGGTGATTTCGATTACGCCACTGGCGACCATCGGGGTACTATTGATTGTTGCCAGTATCAGCCCCGGACTGGCGCCCCCGGAAAAGCTGAACGCGATCAGCCTGCTGGCGGCCGTGCTGGTGGTGATTGGCTCGATGATCACCAGCCTGGCCGGCAGAACATCCGGCCAGGTCGACAAACCCGGCAAGCCAGGCAAACCCGCTGCGGTCATTATCGAACCTTCGCGCAGTTAACCGGTCACTTCAGGCCCGCTGCCCAAACCTGATTAATTGATATAAGGACAACCGTAAACATGGCAAAAAATACTTATGAACTGCAAGGCTATACCTTGTCCCTGCGCCACATTATGATGATTACCCCGGTCTTTACCGCCAAGGAAGAAGAAGGCTATCAATTCAATATCCGCATGACCGATATGCGCCTGCCGTTCAAATACCCCACCCGCCAGGACGCCACGCTGGATCGGGAGCTGCTGGTGAAGGCCATGAACAAGCTGGATATTGAAGAAGTATCAGATTAAAGCGTAGCAATCCAGCTTCGATCCAACAGCTCCAGTTGGTGAGTTTAGACACAGGCTGGCAGGTCGTATTTTATCAGCTATCTGCCCTAAGCGGCCATTAATACATGCTGATCAAATGGCAACTTACGGCCAAAAGTATTCACTCGGATCCCAGCTGATATATCTGAATCAGGTTTCCGCAGGTATCGACAAATACCGCATAAGTCACTTCGCCAGCACTGGTCGGCTCCGTTGTAAATGCTACATCAAGATCGGAAAGCCTCCGGAACTCAGCGTCTAAATCATCGACCTCGAATGCAGTGATTGGAATACCCTGTTCGAACAGCGCCTCCTGGAACGTTTTTGCGGCAGGATTGGCGTTAGGTTCAAGCGAAAGCTCAGTATCACCTCCCTCAGGGGATACGACTGAAAGCCACCGAAACTCCCCAACAGGAATATCCTGTTTTTTCTTGAAGCCCAGGATGTTGGTATAGAAATCCAGCGCCTTCTGTTGGTCGTCAACAAATATGCCATTCAGCTTAATTTTCATCGTGTGTTCCAGTGATTTTTATGCGTGCACAGAATAGTCTATTCGGATGCGACTGCGCTTCTCGAAATTTGCGAATCGTTCTCCCACGCACCGCGCATAATTACCATACAGTCTGGTGAAAACATTTCGATTGACTGCTTGAACTTTTGCCGGTACATCGATGGGGCCTGGCCGAGTCGTTGGGAAAACAAGGAACTAAAGCTACCCAGGCTGGAAAAGCCAATCGCCATACATATGTCCGTAATTGAATCGTCACTCTGGATAAGCAGATGTTTCGCCTGATCGAGACGCATCCGAGTGCGAAACTGAACAGGGGTTTCGCCGAAAACGGTTTTGAATTGACGGACGAAGTGAAAGCGAGACATTGCGGCCGATTTCGCCACTTCATCAATGGATACCTCCGCGTACCCTACATTCCGTAGCTGGTCGCGGGCGCCGCACAATCGGATCAGCCGGTCCTTTGTTAGCATCTAGTTTTGTTTCTTACGTCAAGTATGGTTCAGCAATTTCCACGAATAAGCCGAAAGGCTAAGGTCCGCCTTGGGTCGTAAGCCGCCCTTTGCTAACCCTATGTTAATGACTCTTCTGAGTATACAAGAGCCATTGTCGGATTTCACCGGGACCAGCTATTCTTGCTGACGGATCAAATTAGAGCGCAGCGCGCTAGATCGTAACCCAGCCGAGAGAGGCTTATATCCTATATATCACTGCTGGCAGGAAAGTCAATCACCTCAGCTTGCGCCAAGCGGCGAGACCACCGCAGGCATATCTCAAAGAACTGCTATTAAAGAGTAAAAACGCCCTCTGCCAGCTACCCTTTCCGCAATGCATTGGACACCACTTCAAACACATCCGGCGACAGATCAGCGGCTGAAATAATACGCTCCAGCTGCACACGCATGGCCTGCTGATGGTCTTCAGTGTAATGACGCCAGCGGTTAAAACAGCTCGCCAGACGTGCGGCAACCTGTGGGTTGAGCTGATTGAGGGCAATAATCTGCTCGGCCATAAACGCATAACCGCTGCCATCAGGCGCATGAAAACCGGTCGGGTTGGCGTGTGCGAAAGTACCGATAACGGCGCGCACTTTATTCGGGTTCTTGATGCTGAAAGCAGCATGTTCCATCAACCGCTGCAACTCACCGACCGGCAGATGATGACGCATTGCCTGAATGGCAAACCATTTGTCCATCACCAGCGGATTATCCTGATAGCGCTGGGCAAAGTCGGCCAGACAGTCCTCGCCTGCATCACCGCCTCTATTGACCAGTATTCCCAGAGTGCTTAGCCGGTTGGTCATATTGTCAGCTTCGAAGTAACGCCGCTGACAATAGGCGAGCGTTTGCTGATCCTCAGTGCGCATCAGATAAGCCAGCAGAACATTATGCAATCTGCGTAAACCGATGTCGGTGGTACGCAGTGACCAGTCAATCGTTTGCTCGGCTGCCTGCTGCATCCTGTGCTGCATGCGCGGCTGTAAATCCGGGTGCTTTGCGAGGTAGCTGGCAAAACCCTGGGTAGCGGTATACACCGCTTCTACATCAATCACCTGCAACTGCTGGGATAGATAATCCTGACTCACCCGGGTAAGCGCAAGTGCAGCCAGTTCCGGATCCAGGTTCTGATCATCCAGCACCCGCGCCATAGCCTGGACAAAAATATCGTCAACCGTCACCTCGCCGCCCCGCGCCACGCTGCTGACCTGCTGCTTGAGAATATCCAGCTGCAAGCGCTCCGCTGCATCCCAGCGGTTAAAACTATCGCTGTCATGCGCCATCTGCCGCGCCAGTTCAGTACGCGTCATGCTATAGCGCAACTTGACTGGTGCGGAAAAACCTCGCAGCAGAGAAGGCAACGGTTTTTCCGGCACATCGGTAAACACAAACTGCTGTTGCCGGCCATTCAGTTGCAAAACCGCGCTGCTCTGACCCTGGTCTGTCAGCTCAGGACCATACAGGGGCAAATCTCTGCCCTGCTGGTCCAGCAGACCAACCGCCACGGGAATCAATAATGGTGGTGCTTCAGCATCTCCGAGCGACTGCCGCAGACTCAGCACGCAGCGCTGCCGGTCAGCGTCATACTGCATGCTGACCTCAACCTCAGGCGTACCTACCTGACTGTACCAACGACCGAATTGCTGCAGATCGAACTGATTGGCATCGGCCATGGCAGCTAGAAAATCATCACAGGTCACCGCCTGACCGTCATGCCGCTGAAAATACAGATCCATCCCGCGCCGGAAACCGTCACCTCCCAGCAGGGTTTGATACATGCGGATAATTTCCGCGCCTTTCTGGTAAACAGTCGCGGTGTAAAAATTATTGATTTCCAGATATTCATCCGGTCTGATGGGATGCGCCATCGGACCGTCATCTTCCGAAAACTGGCGCTGGCGCAGGCTACGCACCGCGTTAATCCGCTCAACCGCCTGGGATTGCATATCGGCGGAAAACTCCTGATCCCGGAAAACCGTCAACCCTTCTTTCAGGGTTAACTGAAACCAGTCCCGGCAAGTGACCCGGTTGCCGGTCCAGTTATGAAAATACTCATGCCCGATAACCCCTTCGATTGCCTGAAAGTCCGCATCGGTTGCGGTTTCCTGATCGGCCAGAACGTAGCGTGAATTGAAGATATTCAGGCTCTTGTTTTCCATCGCCCCCATATTGAAGTCATGGGTCACCACCACATGATAAATATCCAGATCGTATTCCAACCCGAAGCGCTGCTCATCCCAGCGCATCGCCCTGATCAACGATTGCATCGCGTAGCGGCACTGGGCCTCACTGCCGTGTTCAACCACGAAACGCAGTAACACCTCCCGGCCACTGGCGGTGGTAAAGGTTTCATCGACGATACCCAGATCACCGGCCACCAGCGCGAACAGGTAACTGGGTTTAGGAAACGGATCATGCCAGCAGACCCGGTGCCGGCCATCCTCCAGTTGCTCCCGGGCGGTTTGGTTACCATTGCACAGCAACACCGGAAACCTGTGCTCATCGGCCTCAATGCAGACCCGGTAACGGCACATGACATCTGGCCGGTCGAGAAAATAAGTGATCTTGCGAAACCCCTGTGGTTCACACTGGGTCAGTAAAAAATCTCCGGAAACATACAAACCTTCCAGCGCAGTATTACTGGCCGGCGCCAGCGCAACCTGAATCTCCAGCACCGCCCGCTGACTGATGCCCGGAATAGTCAGGTGTTCGTCGTCACTGTGATACTGATCATCGGATAACAGCTGACCATCGACACTGATTGATACTAATTCCAGCCCTGAGCCATCCAGGATCAATTCTTCGGCTGGCCCCGTGCCGGCCGGATTGCGATACACCTCAAAACGGCTGTTCACCAGGCTGCGCTGAGGGTCAATCAAAACATCCAACGCCAGTTCATCCACCAGAAACGCCGGTGGCTGATAGTCGTGACGGCGAATCGGGCTTTGTTGTGGTTGACCTTTTTTCATAACTCTCCAGAACTCATGAATTGATTGAACAGCTTTTGCAGCGCAGTCCGTTGTGAAGCATCCAGACTGCTTTTTGCCTGCCCCATGTCCGCCACCGTTGCAGCCAATGCAATCAGCGTATCAGACTGGCTGTCCGGCAAAACCTGCCAGGCTTGCAGCAAACGCTCGGTGGCGATCAGATCACCGCGCTCAATCGGACCGGTCAAGGCCATCAGCGGACCGTGGCGGGCAACCGAAGTCAGACTGTGCTGACAAAGATTCGTCAACAACTGACGCGCACTGCCGATAGACAGGCCCGCTTGCCCGGCCAGATTTTCAGCCAGATACTGCAGCGCACAAGTGAAGTTGCTGGCACATACCATGGCCGCATGATATTGGGCTTTATTCAGATTTTCAGGCGCGCGGATGCAATCCATACCCAATCCGGCAAACAGATATTCCAGCCATTGATAAGCCTGATCCTCCGCCACCAGCAGGCAATGACTGTGCGGCAGTTGCTGGCGGGCGGTGTCCGGTTGCGCAAACGCCAGCACCGGATGGGCCGAAGCGGTCAATATACCCTGCTCAGCCAGCGGCGCCAGCACGCTATTATCCAGTTGTCCGCTGATATGAAACACCAGCGCCGGTTGGTCGCCAGCCTGCAGCGCGCGCGCCAGCATTGCAGCCACATCGGGCAATTCACCATCCGGCACCGCCAGCATGATCCAATCGGCTGATGGGTCCTCGCTGTCCGCCGGGCTGGCCGCAAATAACGCCACTGGCCAGCTGCTGACCGCCTGGCCGGCACCAATCTGCCCGACCGCCTTGGCGGCCGAGTCCGTGCTGCGGTTAAGCACCACGCCGGTATCGGCCAAACCTGCGTGCTGCCAGGCCTGGGCGAGTGTTGTTCCGGCACGTCCGGCGCCCACCATGTGGATAACAGGACGCTTGGTCAGGGAAGACAGCTTGCTAGCCTGACAGGTTACCGGCCAGCGCCGGAATACAGACCTGGATGCCGATCTGCCGCGCGGAAGCATCACTTTGTTCCGGCAGGTACCGCTCACGCGCCGGTCCGGCAACCAGATAACCCTGTTCAGCCATCCAGTGCACTATCTGTTGATGAGTGGTCGCGATGGTGTCGGCGTTGCCCTGATGATAGGCACAGGCAGCCTGCCCGGCTGTTACTGTTTTCAACTCGACGTCACCGGGCAGAACAGCAGCATCGCTATTGCCGGAAACCGGCACCGCGGCAGTATAGACATAATGCTCATCCGTCATGTACTCACTGACCACGTAGGGCGCGCCTTCAATATTGAGTCCAGCCGCCTGACCGGCTGTACCCAACTGACGATAAGTTAAGCTCAGGGCCGCGCTGATGGCAGCATAATCCCGGTTGGCGCGACCATTCAGCGACAGTATTTTGCGTGCCGGCTGCTCCACCAGCCGGACACCCTGGCGGGCGGCATCCAACGGATTCGGACCGGTGACCGGATCGGCTTCCGCCAGGATTTTCAGCTGACGCAAACCCTGCTCATAATCCTTGCCGACAAAGTAATCCAGCAGCAAATTAAAATAGCGCGCCAGCGGATCAAAACCCGCATCACTGCGCAAGCCCCAGGTGACCTCGGTATCGGTGGCCACCGGTTGCAATGCAAACCAGGCGATTGCGTCACCCTGCCCGCCAAAATCCAGCCTGGTGGTGACTTTGCGGTTTGTTTCAACCGCGATGATCTGGCTGCTGCCCTGCCCGACGTTGGGATTATCACTGTCCCACTCCATCCGGGCACCGACACCAGCTGGTGGTCCGGTATAGCTATAGCGGGTCTGTGGGTCGGCATTGTGCCAGGGCGAAAACCTGTTGAAGTGGGCAAAGCCATTGACCAGTTCAAATACCCTGGCAGGTGCCGCCTGGATCGTCAGGCTGCGCGTCACTGTGGTGCTGGCAGGCAGGAATAATGCGACCACCACCACCAGTGCCACTAAAAAAATCAGCGTTTTAAATAAGCCTCGAATAAAACCCATGCCGGTACTCCGGAGGACTAAGTCAGGATTGCAATTATGCCGTAAGCAGCGTTAAAGATCAGTGCTTAAAGACGTTCGCTACGGTTCTTCTTTTGCCTGCTGATCGGATTCTTCCTCATCTTCCCACACATAGCGCTTGCGGGGCGGACGGTCCCACGCACGGTAAATCACCGCCAGCACCACCCCCAGAATAAAACCGGACAAATGCAACTCCCAGGAAACCGGCCCCGCCCGAGGCACTATGCCAGCCAGCAGCGAACCGTATAAAAACCAGATCAGCAGCGAAACCCCGATTGAACGCATGTCACGGCGCAGAATTCCACCGATAAACACGTAGGCCAGCAGCCCATAGATCAGGCCACTGGCGCCGATGTGCACATCCGGACGGCCAAACACCCACACCACCAGCGAACTGCCCAGATAGATGATCGGAATCACCCGCACTGCTGAATTGGGATATAAAAACAGGATCGCCGTACCGGCCACCAGTAACGGCAGGGTGTTGGACAATAAGTGCTGCCAGCTGGCGTGCAGCAACGGGGTCATCAGCAGGCCGGCCAGCCCTGATTGAGTTTGCGGCAGCAGACCGAAGTGATACAACTGCAGGTCAAATAACCGGTCGAGCAGAAACACCGCCCAGATCAGCGTCACAAACCCCGCGCTAAACCGCGCAGCGGTCAAAAAATTACGCTTGGCACGCGCCGAAGTCGCGTATTCAGGATCAGGGATATCAACACGCATGAGCTAGTCTTGCAGACCGTTATTAATAGAATCCCTGGCCTGGCGCGCTATTTCCTGGGCATCCAGTCTGCGCAGGCCGGTGGTCTCAATGGCTGGATGAATCCATATTTCGGCCCGGCCTGGTTTCGGGAACATACTGCCCGATGGCATCAAGCGATAAGTACCCACGATACTGACCGGCAAGACCGGCATCTGCTGAGTAATCGCCGTTTTAAAAGCGCCCATCTTAAAAGCCAGCAATTCACCTTTTTTGCTGCGCGTGCCTTCCGGAAAAAACATCATGCCCTCACCAGGCTCCAGCCTGCCGGCTGCCTTATTAATAGCCTCGACCGCCAGATCACGATTGCTGCGGTCAACAAACACATAGCCGAGAATCTGACAGCCCCAGCCGATCAACGGCAGCTGCCGAAGTTCACGTTTTAATACCCAGCGCAGATCCAGCCCGGACCAGCCAAAAACAGCCAGAATATCCAGCATGCTGAGGTGGTTGGCGACCACCACATAAGCCTGACTGGGGTCAACATTCTGCCGCCCGCGCACGCTGACCCGCAGCGGCAACAGCCAGGCAAGGATGCGCGCCCAGCGTGCCGCCACGATCCGACCGGCGGCTTTACTGCCGACCAGCCAGCGCAACGAGATAACACCCAGCACCGCCAGGGTGGTCACCACCAGCGCAAGCGGAACAAACACCAGCAATAACCACAGGCGGTGAAGCAATAACAACAAGCCATTCATGGGGGTGAATTATGCGAGTTTTGCGCTGACATTGACACCCCGACAGCAAAAAAAGGGCGCCCGGCGGGCGCCCTCTGGATCGCATTAGAATCGCTGTCAGGCAGCTTTAACGTGGTCGCTGGACTGCTTGGATTCGCTTTCTATCAGGCGAGAATCTGAATTGGAACGAATCTCGATTTGACGCGGCTTCATGGCTTCCGGAACTTCTCGAACCAGATCAATATGCAATAAGCCATTCTGCAAACGTGCACCATCAACCTTGACATGCTCAGCCAGCTGGAAACGCCGCTCGAAGGCACGGTTGGCGATACCACGGTACAGGTAGTCGCGTTCGGTATCATCACCGGCAGTCTGCTTGCCGGATACTCTCAGCACATTCTGCTCGCTGACAATCTCCAGTTCGGACTCATCAAAACCGGCTACCGCCATGGTGATCCGGTAGGCATTTTCTTCGCGCGCTTCGATGTTGTAAGGCGGATAGCCGCCGGAGTCGTTGCCGACCGCGGTATTCAACTGGTTGGCCAGACGATCAAAGCCGATCGCGGTGCGAAACAAAGGGGAAAAATCAAAAGTAGTCATAACCATATTCTCCTTAAGCAATAGGTTTTAAATTTCAGCCTGCCTAACGGCCAGGATGAGTAGCTCTTTACAGCTGCTACGATTTCTTAGATAAGACCAGATTGCCTGTTTTCAAGTCGAAACCAGCAAGATTTGATGATCCGGATGTTACTATTTGTGGCTGTCATGAAACTAAGGAACCCCGTGATAATGAAAATTCGCCTACTTGCAGTAACCGCGCTGCTGATTACCGGCATTACCGGCTGTCAACAGCAAGCTGCCGAGCCCAACGCCAGTGATATCAGCAGCCCTCAGACTGACACCGGCGCAGGCAATGACATCAGTACGCCCACTGCTGAACCAGCCGACAGCGTGGTACTGACCGGCATTAGCCTGGAAGCCATTGACAGTTCGGTAAGCCCGGGCACGGATTTTTTCGAGTATGCCAACGGTGAATGGCTGAGCAATACTGAAATTCCTGCTGATAAATCCAACTATGGCACCTTTGGCATCCTGTCGGATGAGGCCGAAGCCAATCTGAAAACCATCGTCGAAGAAGTCAGCCGTAGCGATGACGTGCCGACAGGTACGCCGGAGCAGAAAATCCGCGACTTCTACACCGCCTACATGGATAAGCAGGCCGCTGACAGCAAGGGCATCAGCCCGCTGACGGAAGACCTGGCAGCCATTGATGCGGTTGACAGCAAACCGGCATTGTTTGCCGCCATGGGACAGTTATACAGACTGGGCGTTAACCTGCCCGCCATTGGTTTCGTCAATCAGGACTCCAAGGATGCCACACGCTACGCGCTGTATCTTACCCAGGCCGGTCTGACGCTACCCGACCGCGACTATTATCTGCAGGACAATGAACGTTTTAATAACGCCCGCGAGCTGATGAAACAGCACATCGTGAGCTTGTTTGAACTGACCGGAATAACCGACCCGGCTCAGCGCGCGGAAGCCATATTGGCGTTGGAAACCAGGCTGGCGGAAAATCACTGGAGCCGTGTTGATAACCGTGACCGCGATAAAACCTACAACAAAATGAGTTTTGCCGAGTTACAGGAAATGACACCGGGGTTTGGCTGGTCGGCACTGTTTGCTGCCGCTCAAATCCCGGCTCAGCAGGAACTTATCATCCGTCAACCCAGTTACCTGCGGGCCTTGCCCGACATTTTATCCGATACCCCGCTGTCAACCTGGAAAGACTATCTGAAATTCCAATTGCTGGATGCTTATGCTGCTTACCTGAGCGAACCGTTCGTGAACGCGGACTTCGAGTTCCACGGCAAAGGCCTGCAGGGCATCGCCGAGCAACGGCCACGCTGGAAGCGCGCGATTGAAGGCATTGATCAGATCATGGGTGAATTGCTCGGTCAGATATACGTTCAGCGGCACTTTCAGCCGGAAGCCAAACAGGGCATGGTTGAGTTGGTGGAAAATCTGCGCGCAGCCTATCGCAAGTCCATCCTTAAGCTTGACTGGATGGGCGAAGAGACCAAACAACAGGCGCTGGACAAACTGGCCAAGTTTTCGCCCAAGATCGGTTACCCGGACAGTTGGCTCGATTACAGCTCACTCAGCATTTCCGCTGATGACCTGGTCGGCAATATCAAAAACGGGACAAATTTTGAAAACCAGCGCAATATTCAGAAACTGGGCGGACCGATCAACCGCGATGAATGGTTTATGACGCCGCAGACTATCAACGCCTATTACAATCCACCCATGAATGAAATCGTCTTCCCGGCGGCCATCTTACAGCCACCGTTCTTTAACCCTGAAGCGGATGATGCCGCCAACTACGGCGGAATCGGCGCTGTGATTGGTCACGAGATGGGTCACGGTTTTGATGACCAGGGCAGTAAATCTGACGGCGACGGCAATCTGCGCAACTGGTGGACTGACCAGGACCGGGCGGAGTTTCAGGCGCGTACCCAGCAGCTGGTGGAACAATATTCAGATTACGAAGCCATTGATGGTGAATACGTCAATGGTGAACTCACTCTGGGCGAGAATATTGGCGATCTGGGAGGGCTTAGCATCGCCTATCAGGCCTGGCAGCAATCCCTGGATGGCCAGCCATCACCAGTGATAGACGGGCTGACTGGTCAGCAGCGCTTTTTCCTTGGCTGGGCACAGGTCTGGCAACGTCTGTATCGCGATGAGGAGCTCAAACGGCGCTTGAATACCGACCCTCACTCACCCAGCAAATTCCGGGTTAATGGGGTCGTCACCAATATGCCGGAGTTTTATGAGGCATTTGAAGTTCAGCCGGGTGATCCCATGTACACCGCCCCGGAAAACCGGGTGAAAATCTGGTAGCTTGATTCAAGCTGACCTGAATACGCAAAGGCTCCGGATTCCGGAGCCTTTTTTATGCTTCATCGTGGCCAGCGCCAGCCAGATGATGGCTATGCCGACAGCCAGACATCAGCTTCGCGCTGCGAGAGCGGATATTATCTCTTCAGCGGCTCGGCGATAGACCGGTCGCAACCGCGCCCTGCTGAATAGGCGCTCATGCCAGGCAATGCTCCGGCCACTTTCAAACTAAGATCAGCGCTTTCGCTGAGACTGATGCAGCGATCAGCTAAGGCCTCTCGAATGAACACCATCCAATGCCTGATCAGGCGGATGGTCGTGAACTGAAAACTGCGCTGTTCTGTTATTAGCCACCGACGTTCCGCGCTGGCAGGGCCGGGGCAGCAGTGAAAATTCGCTTGCCTGAGCCAGACCTCAATCAGTGGCTGAAAAGCTGGCGGTCACCCGCCCCCGGCTGGCCCTCTGCCTAGCCAGGCCAGGCCAGCCGTTGAAGCCGCTGACCGCACGCGGATTTTTTAATCAAGCGGGCGAACCTTTAGCGGCGCTGCCGGGCTTCTGAAGCATCGGCTGCGGACATAAAAAAACCGCAGCAGTGCCGCGGTTTTTTATGCTCAGTGGAAACTCAGCTACTTACTGGTAATCACCAGTTCAGTACGCCGGTTCTGGGCACGGCCTTCATTGGTCGCATTGGTCGCAATCGGACGGCTTTCACCATATCCGCTGGAGGTCATGCGGTCAGCAGAGATACCCTTGCTGATCAGATAGTCACGCACCACCGCGGAACGGCGGTCAGACAGACTCAGGTTATAGGCTTCACTACCAACTGAATCGGTATGTCCAGCAACCTCGATCTTAACCTGCTTGTGACGGTTCAGAGTGGTCACGGCATCATCCAGAATAGCAAATGACTCCTGGGTCAGACGGGCTTCGTCAAATGCGAAGTTAACACCGGGCAGATCAATGATCACCTGGACTTCGCAGCCATCCATGTCAACCACCGCGCCTGGGCGGGTGTTAGGGCATTTATCCCGGCTGTTTTTCACACCATCGCGATCATCGTCACCATCAACCGGTGGCGGCGGTGGCGGTGGCGCTGCCGGAGCGGGCGCAGGCGGTGGGGTGGGCACGGTGCGGGAACCAAATTTATAGGTAATGCCGGCACTGAACAGGAAGTCATCATAACGACCCTCACCCAGATCCGAATCATTGCCCAGATCGGTGCGCCACGCGGCCTGCAGACGGCCATCAAAATTGTCGCTGAAATTGAATTTCAGACCGACCAGAGGCGACAGGTAGATATCCACGTCCTTATCACCGGAAATTCCGCCATTAAAGGCCTGGCGATAGGTAGCACCACCACCAAAACCAATATACGGACGAACTGGATTATCCGGGCTCAACAGGTGATAGCGGCCGATCAGACCCAGCGACTTGGCATTGAATTCGGTGCCAAAGAATCCGGGCGGGGGTACCAGCGTAGATTCAATCCGGTCCAGCTCCAGTTCCAGCGAAAAGTCTTCACTGAAAAAACGGCCAAAACCAACACCAAAATATGCATCGTTAGTGACACTGGCACGGTCATTGTCAAGGTCGGCATAGCCACCGAATGCACTGACATACCAGCGGTCGTCGTAATCATTCTGCGCGCTTGCAGCACCGCAAGCCAGCGCAACAATCGACGCCAATACAGCTCTATTCGCTGCTTTAATCATTTTCAGCCTCCTTCAGACAGGGCAACACGTGTGATCAATTATCACTTTAACATTATATCAACAATGTGAAAGTTTTATGTGAGTTTTTGTAAAGAATATCAGCCAGGGCCTGAATAAACATTGCGCTGAGTGATAGCAGGCAGTCAAATTCACGGTTCGGCAAAACTGGATCAGCCCCAGCTGCTGGAGCGAGCTATAGCAGCCCGCTCCGAAACACTCGGCACTGCCGTTCAGGCACGGCGGACATCGCCCATCTGGCGTTGGCGATGTTCCCAGCGCTCCTGGGCATCCAGACTCAGAGTGGCGATTGGACGGGCTTCCAGACGCGCTATACCGATTTCTTCGCCGGTTTCCTCGCAATAGCCGTAACTGCCATCTTCAACCCGCGCCAGGGCCTGGTCGATTTTACCGATCAGCTTGCGGTAGCGGTCACGGGTGCGCAGTTCCAGGCTGTTTTCAGTTTCCCTGGTGGCGCGCTCCGCTTCATCACCAACATCTCGCACTTCATCGCGCAGGTTGTTGATGGTTTCCTGGGATTCTTCCACCAGTTCCTGGCGCCAGTGCAGTAATTTCTGGCGGAAATACTCCAGTTGCTGGCTGTTCATGTACTCTTCGTCCGTACTCGGACGATAATTTTCAGGTAACTCTATGTGTTCAGGCATAGTCTGGACTCCGGCTAGGTCTGGCACTTATCAATGGGCGGCGGACTTTATAACCCAAGTTGCTGGCCGCAGCAAGCGCTGCCCTGATATAGTGGCAAATTATTTTATTTCCAGTGCTGGACCATGCTGCGACACCTGTTATGCAAAATCATTCGGGTTTACCAATACCTGCTGAGCCCCTGGGTTGGTCGGCAATGTCGGTTTACGCCCAGTTGTTCCCATTACGCGCACACTGCTATCAGCTATCATGGCAGCCTGTACGGCAGCTGGCTGACGCTACGCCGGTTGCTGCGCTGCCAACCCTGGTGCGCAGGCGGTTACGACCCGGTGCCGGGTATTCAGGACACTGACCAGCCACAGCCAGGAGCCGTACCGCATGACTGAGTCCCTGTTAATCAAAAACCCGCTGCTGGTCAATGAAGGCCGCCAGCAGCATGCTGATGTACTGATCCGCGGCCAGCGCATCGAGCAGATTGGCGCCGGACTGAGTGCGCCCGCCACTGCTCAGGTCATTGATGCCGAGGGCTTGCTGCTGCTGCCCGGGATGATCGATGACCAGGTGCATTTCCGCGAACCTGGCCTGACTCAGAAAGGTGATCTGGCCAGTGAGTCGGCAGCGGCGGTGGCTGGTGGTATCACCAGTTTCATGGAAATGCCGAATACTTCCCCAACCACTACCACCCGGCAGGCCCTGGCGGACAAATACACGCTGGCCGAAGGTCGCTGCGCCGCCAACTACGCTTTCTACTTCGGCGGCAGCAACGACAATATAGAAGAACTGCGCCAACTGGACCCTAAAGCAGCCTGTGGCATCAAGGTTTTTATGGGCGCCTCCACCGGCAATATGCTGGTGGATGATGAGCAGATTCTGGAGCGGATTTTTGCCGAAGCGCGCATTCCGGTCACCACTCATTGCGAGCATACCCCCACCATTCTGGAGAACCTGGAACGGGCTACCCGCCGCTATGGCAGTGTGATCCCGCCTGCAGCACATCCGGAAATCCGTGATGTGCAGGCTTGTCTGCGGTCCTCGGAATTGGCGGTCAGGCTGGCGAAAAAACACGGCACGCAGCTGCATGTCCTGCATTTGACCACGGCCGAGGAAATGGCGTTGTTCGAACCCGGTGACATGCTTAATAAGCAGATTACCGCGGAAGTCTGTATCCATCACCTGCATTTCACCGCCGATGACTATGCACAGCTGGGTAATCAGATCAAATGCAACCCCGCGATCAAGGCGGCCCGCCATCGCCTCGCCCTGCTGGACGCGGTGGTGGATGGACGAATCGATATTATTGCCACCGATCATGCCCCGCACCTGCCCGCTGAAAAAGATACCGGGAATTACGTGACCGATGCCGCCGGGCTGCCGCTGGCGCAACATGCCCTGCCATGCGCCTATGAGCACGTCCACGCGGGACGATTCAGCATTGCCAGGCTGGTCCAGATGACCGCCCACAATCCGGCGCTGCGTTTTCAGGTGCAGGAGCGCGGATTTATCCGGGAGGGTTATTTCGCCGATCTGGTGTTACTGCAGACTGATCAGCCCTGGAGTGTGGCTAACAGCCAATGTCTGTCCCGCTGTGGCTGGACACCGTTTGCCGGCCAGCGTTTTAACGGCGCGGTGCATACTACGCTGGTCAATGGCCAGATCGTTTATCAGAATAACCGGCTGCTGCTGCACACCGCCGGCATGCGGCTGGCGTTTGACCGTTAGCCCGCTCACAATAATTAATGGTATTCCAGTCAGGAGTTGAGATCAGATGAGTTTAATGCAGGGAAAACGGGTTTTGATTGTCGGCGTGGCCAGCCCACGCTCAATTGCCTGGGGCATCGCAAAAGCGATGCATCGGGAAGGCGCTGAACTGGCGTTTACCTACCAGAATGAAAAACTGCAATCGCGGGTACAGGCCATCGCAGACGAATGTGGTTCAGATATCTGTCTGCCCTGTGATGTCGCTTCAGACGAACAGATTGACGCCGTCTTTGGCCAGCTCCAGCAGAGCTGGGGACACCTGGACTGCGTCGTGCATGCGGTTGGCTTCGCTCCGCGTGAGCAGCTGGACGGCGGTTTTATCGACGCGGTCACGCGAGAAGGTTTTGCCATTGCCCACGATATCAGCGCGTATAGCTTTGCTGCGCTGGCCAAGGCCGCGCGACCGTTGATGCAGGGACGTGAAGCCTCGCTGCTCACCTTGTCATATCTCGGTTCAGTCAGGGCAATGCCCAGCTATAACGTCATGGGCCTGGCTAAGGCCAGCCTGGAGGCTTGTACACGCTATCTGGCGCAAAGTATGGGGCCGGAAGGCATTCGTGTTAACGCCATTTCCGCAGGGCCGATCAAAACTCTGGCCGCGGCAGGCATCGCGCAGTTTCGCAGTATGCTGGATCACGTCCAGCGCTGCGCACCGCTGCGGCGTACCATCACGGCTGAAGAAGTGGGCAACGTAGCCGCCTTTTTATGCTCTGACTACGCGCGCGGCATTACCGGTGAGGTTACCTATGTGGACGCCGGTTACAACATCCTGGGAATGCCTGAACTGGGCAGCGATTAAGCTCGCCGCAGGCCGGTCGCCAATTCTATTGGGTGATTCTGGCGCGCGCACTCAAATTGCCATCACCAAAAAGCCCGGGCATGCCCGGGCTTTTTGGTAATTGCTAACCGCTCTTGCCCGGGCCCCTCTTGCCCGGCCCGACACAATCACGTCAGTTGGCCTACAAGCGATCCTCGTAGACCGTAATATCGTACTCATCGCGTAACTGTGCCAGCAAGCCAGCTTGTTCTTCGCTCACCAGACTGCGTTGCAACTGCTGAGAAATGCGCTCCCGCTCGGCTTCACTGGCACTGGACGGATCCCCGCTGGTGATTGAATTCAGCCGCACGACCGCCCAGTCCTGACCGTTCTGAGGCACCACCCGGCTGATCGCAGCGCCATCCTGCTCCAGGTTCATGCCAAACACTGCCTGCAGAAAAGTTTGACCCAGTTGGAAGTCGCTGCGGGTCAAGGCCGCCACCTGGGTCAGATCGCCATGCAACCGGACAGCTGGCGCAGCCGGTTCAGCATTATTCTCAGACTCGCCGTCGGTGCTATCCTCAGCAGCGCTATCGCCGCCCTGCTCGGCATCCAGCGCGGCCTGCAGCCCACCGGCCTGATCGGCAGCCTCCAGCAGCTGTTGCGCGGCTTCCCGCGCCAGTTCACTGGCGCGCCGGCGCTCTAGAATATTACGGATTTCCACTTCCACTTCCGCCAATGGCCTGGGCGTGGCCGGCACATGCTCATTGATGCGCGCCACCAGCAGATGATTCGGATCCAACTGAATCGGATCACTGTTGCTTTGTTCCAGCAGCAGCAGATCAGAGAACGCCGCTTCAATCACTTCCGGCCGGGCAGCCACACCGGTGCCCCCGCTCCGACTGAACAGCTCAGTCTTTTGAATATCCAGACCCAGCTCATCAGCAACCGGCTGTAGGGCATCGAGTTGTTCAAAACTCAGATCAACCAACTCATCGGCCACATCCAGATACTGGCGCTCGGCCAGTTCTGCGCGGGCCTCCTGCTCCAGTTCATCGCGTGCTTCAGCAAAGGATTTTCCAGTCGATGGCTGGATATCCCGTAGCCAGATGACGTGGTAACCAAAACCAGTGCGGACCGGCTCGGAAATGGCGTCTTTTTCCAGCTCAAACAAAGCTGTTTCAAATGCCTGCACCATCACGCCCGGCTCCACCCAGCCCAGATCACCACCGTTGGCGGCAGAACCCGGATCCTGTGAAAACTCCTCGGCCAGAGCGGCAAAGTCTTCTCCATTGCGGGCGCGCTCGACCAAAGACTCGGCCAGTGCCTGCACTTCAGCTTCGGCGGTCTCATCCGCACCGCCATCCAGGGTCAGCAGAATATGCGAAGCCTGACGCCGTTCTTCGGTCACAAAACGTTGCTTTTGGTCTTCATAGCGATCCTGTAACAACTGTTCGTCTAATTCGTCACTGACCGCAAAGTCATCCGCTCTGATCTCCACATACTCCAGCGAGACTTGTTCCGGGCGCATGAATTGATTGCTGTTTTCATCGTAGTAGGCCTGGATATCTTCATCCGCCACACTGACCGATTCCAGATGCGCGCTGGCAGGAAATAATACGTAGTCAATATTGCGGGTCTGATTTTGCAATGCCAGCATGGCATCAATTTCGCGCTCGGTTGGCTGGGCCGAGGCCTGCAGGGCATTCGCCAGCGTCTGGGTCATTAAATTACCGCGCAGATCGTTCAAAAAACGCCCTTCATCCAGACGCTGATTGGCCAGTGCCTGTTGATAAACAGTCTGGTCGAATGTGCCAGCCACCTGAAATCCCGGGATCGACTGCACGGTTTCGGTCAGTTGTGCAGGCGATACATCCAGACCGCTGTCAGCAGCATACTGTTGCAGCAGACGCTGATTGATAACGGTTTCCAGATGCTCGCGGCGGATCAGTGGCTGGCTGTAAGCAAATTCGTCAAAATTGCTGCCCAGCAACTGGCGCAGGCGCTGGCGGTAATTATTGAAACTGGTTTCAAATTCAGTACGGGTGATTTCCGCATCACCAACCTTGGCAACCGCATCAGCGGTGACAGCCTGGTTAAAGTTCTGCGCACCGAATGGAATCAGCAATATTCCCAGGAAGCCAAAAATAATGATGGCCACTATGCCACTAATGCGTTCGCGTATAACCTGTAACATGTTGAATACCTAATTAAAACTCGAAAAGCTATCTCAATCGTCAAAAAAAAAGGCGTCCAAGGGACGCCTTTCGATCATGGCGGAGTGGACGGGACTCGAACCCGCGACCCCCGGCGTGACAGGCCGGTATTCTAACCAACTGAACTACCACTCCAAATTTTGGTGGGTGCTGACGGGATCGAACCGCCGACCCTCGCCTTGTAAGGGCGATGCTCTACCAGCTGAGCTAAGCACCCGGAATTAGTTTACCTCCAGGCAAGCGGGCTAGTTTAATCAATATTCAGACTGTTTGCCAGCCCTTAAATAAACATTTTTAACTACCCGTGTCGATCCGACTCTTATGCGTCCGGCTCCGTTCAGATCATTTGCCCGGCCTAAATCGAAACGCTTGCTACCTGAAGACATGATGTTGTCTGCCAATACGCTGAAGCCGGCCTATAGCAAGGCCGGCTTCAGTAATAACGGTACTTTGACCCATGCTGCCGAATACTTGATGGGAGGTTACCGCGTACTGGTGTTAAGCAGGCGGTGGCAACGGCAGGTTTAATCAGCCAAGGGCTGGATAAAACATCACCAGGGTCGATAGGCTTAGTTCAAAGAATCTTTCAGCGCTTTGCCTGCTTTGAAGCCTACATTCTTGGACGCTTTGATATTGATCGTAGCACCGGTTTGCGGATTGCGACCGGTACGTGCGCTGCGCTCCCGCACACCAAAGGTGCCAAAGCCGACCAACTGTACACTGTCACCCTTTTTTAAAGCGCCGGAAACACATTTGCAAAATGCTTCCAATGCACGCCCGGCATCAGCCTTGCTCAGCCCTGATTCTGAGGCGATACAATCAATTACTTCAGTTTTATTCATTAGTTAACTCCGTAGATCTCTGTATGTTCTTGTGCTTGCTAGATGTACTTGCGATGACTCTAATAATTTAAGCAGCATTCCCTTATTGCCTGCCATCTAACGGCAGTTACAGTATCTGCAAGCCGAATGCGGAATACTATCCCAGCGCCACAGCGCCTTCAAGCGAAAATTTTACATTTACCGGGCCTGAAGCCGCTTTCCTTTCAGGCAGCGGCGATAAAAGGGATTGAGTTCAACTGCTTAGCCCACTTGTCTCGACTGGGCAACAGCAGTAATTAATGGGAACGGATATTGCTGCCGCTGGAAGCTGCCTCACTTTCAGGCGCGCTGGCCTGCGCCGGCGCAGTCTCCGGCGCGGTTTTAGAGGCAGGCCTGGGCACCTCGACCAGTGCAATTTCCAGCACTTCGTCAATCCAGCTGACTGGCATGATATTTAATTTATCACTGACGTTGTCCGGAATATCCACCAAATCCTTGCGATTTTCTTCCGGAATAATCACGGTATGAATACCGCTGCGATGAGCAGCCAGTAATTTTTCCTTCAGCCCGCCAATCGGCAATACTTTTCCGCGCAGAGTAATTTCTCCCGTCATCGCCACATCAGCCCGCACCGGAATGCGGGTAATGGCGGAAACCAGGGCAATGCACATCGCGATCCCGGCACTGGGACCATCCTTGGGCGTAGCACCCTCCGGAACGTGAATATGCAGGTCCTTGGTGGTATGAAAATCTTCCGGCAGACCCAATACTTCAGCGCGCGAACGTACCACGGTCAGAGCCGCCTGGACGGATTCCTGCATCACATCACCGAGCTGTCCGGTGTGCGTCAATTTGCCCTTGCCGGGCACCAGGCTGGATTCAATGCGCAATAATTCACCGCCCACTGAAGTCCATGCCAGGCCATTGACCTGACCGATTTCCGGCTCTTTTTCCGCGCTGTCGTAACGATGCTGACGCACGCCCAGATAATTATCCAGGTTGCGAACCGTGATGTGTCGCTTATCACGTTTTTTATCCAGCACCAGTTCCTTGACCACCTTGCGGCAGATCTTGGCGATCTCGCGTTCCAGATTACGCACCCCGGCCTCACGGGTGTAATAGCGGATAATGTCGGTGATCGCCTGATCACTGATATGCAGTTCACTTTCTTCCAGGCCATGTTTGCCACGCTCTTTGGGAACCAGAAAACGCGAGGCGATATGGTGCTTTTCATCCTCGGTGTAACCGGGAATGCGGATCACTTCCATACGATCCAGCAGGGGGGCTGGAATATCCAGTGAGTTCGCGGTCGCGATAAACATCACCTCGGACAAATCGTAATCGACTTCCAGATAGTGGTCGCTGAAGGCATCGTTTTGTTCCGGATCCAGCACTTCCAGCAGCGCCGAGGATGGGTCGCCGCGAAAATCCATGGACATCTTGTCGAGCTCATCCAGCATGAACAGTGGATTCTTTTTACCCGCCCGTGACATAGACTGCAGTATGCGGCCCGGCATTGAACCAATATAGGTCCGGCGATGACCGCGTATTTCCGCCTCATCACGAATACCGCCCAACGACATACGTACAAATTCACGGCCGGTGGCGCGGGCAATTGATTTGCCCAGCGAAGTTTTACCTACCCCCGGCGGACCCACCAGACACAGGATCGGGCCGCGCATCTTTTTGACGCGCTGCTGCACCGCCAGATATTCAACAATACGTTCTTTGACTTTTTCCAGCCCGTAGTGGTCATTGTCCAGCACTTGCTCGGCCGCACGCAGGTCCTTGCTGACCTTGCTGCGTTTTTTCCACGGCAATCCGACCATCCAGTCAACATAGTTGCGCACTACGGTAGCTTCGGCGGACATCGGTGACATCATCCGCAGCTTGCGTAACTCGGACTGGGCTTTTTCCAGCGCCTGCTTGGGCATGCCCGCCTTCTCGACCTTGCTTTCCAGGTCTTCCAGATCATCGGGCGCGTCATCCAGATCACCCAGTTCCTTCTGGATGGCCTTCATCTGCTCATTCAGATAATACTCACGCTGACTCTTTTCCATCTGGCCTTTGACGCGTCCACGGATGCGTTTTTCCAGCTGCAGCATGTCCAGCTCGCTTTCAATCAGCTTCAGCAGGCGCTCCATGCGTTGCTGCACATCGGGCATCTCCAGCAGTTCCTGCTTGTCTTCCAGACGCACATTCAAATGCGCGGCGACGGTATCAGCCAATCGGCTGTTGTCGTCGATACCCGCCAGGGTGGTTAACAGTTCCGGCGGAATCTTGCGATTCAGCTTGATGTAATTCTCGAACATGGAGGTCAGCGAACGCGCGGTAACCTCGGTGGCGCGCGCGTCCTCGGGTTGATCAGGCTGCATCGGTGACCACACCGCCGCCAGATAATCACCCTGCTCCTGATAAGCATCCACGGTGACGCGTTCCACGCCTTCCACCAGCACTTTGGTAGTACCGTCCGGCAGGCGCAGTAATTGCAGAATGGTCGCCAGCGTGCCGGCGTTGTATAAATCATCCGGCGCCGGGTCATCAACGTCCGGGCTGCGCTGGGTCACCAGCAATATGCGCTTGTCCAGATCCATGGCTTTTTTCAGCGCCTGCATGGATTTTTCCCGGCCGATGAACAGCGGAATCACCATAAAGGGATAAACCACCACGTCACGCAAGGATAAAACCGGTAATAAAGCGGTTGATTCCAGCTGGTTTTGTTGCTCTGCTAATTTGCTCATGTATTCATTTAATCAAGGTTGTGAACCCATTACTGCCGGGGCGATATCAGCCTGACATACAGCATAAGCTCGGATTAATGGTGAGATAATCAGCGTAAACAGGCAGCCCGGGGCCACGCTGTCAGCCGATTTCACGGTACTTAAGAACGGATATGGCGGTGGCGCGGGCCGATTCAAGCAATTCCGCGCAGACACTTACAACGTTAGCGAACCGCCAGCGCCGCTTGACGCCCGGCCGGGGCGCGCAGCTAGCCGCTTTCGCCGGCCGCGATTGGCTCCTGGCTTTCATAGATCAGATACGGCGGTGCTTCGCCCTTCACCACGGCCTCATCTACCACCACCTTACGCACATCACTGCTGGAAGGCAGGTCATACATACTGTTCAATAAAACATTTTCGAGAATGGTCCGCAGGCCGCGCGCGCCCGTCTTACGCTCCATCGCCATGCGGGCAATCGCACGCAGCGCGTCATCACGGATATCCAGTTCGCAGCTTTCCATATCGAACAGACGATGATACTGCTTGACCAGCGCATTCTTGGGCAGCGTCAGAATCTGCACCAGAGCATCTTCATCCAGCTCTTCCAGAGTCGCCACCACCGGCAACCGACCGATAAACTCCGGAATCAAGCCGTATTTGATTAAGTCCTCGGGCTCCACCTTACGCAGTAACTCACTCAGGTCTTCGCGCGCCTCGCTGCTGCGAACTTCCGCGCGAAAACCGATGCCGGTGGCGGCCGAACGATGCTGAATCACTTTATCCAGGCCACCGAAGGCGCCGCCACATATGAATAGAATATTTTTGGTATCGACCTGCAGGAATTCCTGCTGAGGATGCTTGCGGCCACCTTGTGGCGGTACTGACGCAATGGTGCCTTCAATCAGCTTGAGCAGCGCCTGCTGCACCCCTTCACCGGACACATCACGGGTAATTGAAGGATTTTCAGCTTTGCGGGAAATCTTATCGATTTCGTCAATATAAACGATTCCCGTCTGCGCCTTATCCACATCGTAATCACACTTTTGCAATAACTTCTGGATAATGTTTTCGACGTCTTCACCGACATAACCGGCTTCGGTCAGGGTGGTTGCATCGGCAATGGTGAATGGCACATTCAGCATGCGCGCCAGCGTTTCCGCCAGCAGTGTCTTGCCTGAACCGGTCGGGCCAATCAGCAGGATATTGCTCTTGGCCAGTTCGACCTCATCCTTACCCAGACTGGCCTGCATGCGCTTATAGTGATTGTAAACCGCAACTGACAGAACTTTTTTGGCCTGTTCCTGCCCGATCACGAATTCATTGAGAAAGCTGTGGATTTCGTGCGGAGTCGGCAGATTGTCACCCTGCTCCTGCCCTTTGTCCTCCAGTTCTTCGCGAATGATGTCATTGCACAGCTCAACGCATTCATCACAGATGTAAACGCTGGGCCCAGCTATCAGTTTGCGCACCTCATGCTGGCTTTTGCCGCAGAAGGAACAATAAAGTATTTTGCCGTCGCCGGATTGTTTGGATTCGTCGCTCATACTGCCTGATCAGGTATCGTTCATCAGAATTCTACCATTGATTTTACCATTGCGGCCGGTTATTCCCTATCCAACCGGCACTCCTTTACCCGTTTAACCGCTTGCGGACAGCTGTAACGCCGCACCGCCGGCAGAGCTATAACTGCTGCTAATCCTTGCCGGATACCGCCGGTACGCTGGTGCGATCACTGATCACAGAATCGACCAGACCATATTGGTTGGCTTCTTCCGCCGACATGAACTTGTCCCGATCAGTATCCTTGGCGATCACGTCCATGGACTGGCCGGTGTGCACCGACAGTATTTTGTTCAGCTTTTCGCGCATGTGCAGAATTTCACGGGCATGAATATCAATATCCGATGCCTGCCCCTGATAGCCGCCCAGCGGCTGGTGAATCATCACCCGCGAATGCGGCAGGCAGAAACGCTTGTCCCTGGCGCCCGCCGCCAACAGTAAGGCCCCCATACTGGCTGCCTGACCAATACAGATAGTGCTGACATCAGGCTTGATAAACTGCATGGTGTCATAAATGGCCAGGCCGGCCGTCACCACGCCACCGGGGCTGTTAATGTAGATGCTGATATCTTTTTCCGGGTTTTCCGACTCCAGAAACAGCAACTGCGCAACCACCAGATTGGCCACATGATCGTCGATACCACCCACGATAAAGATCACACGCTCTTTGAGCAGGCGTGAGTAGATATCATAAGCACGCTCGCCGCGGGCGGTCTGCTCGACCACCATCGGCACCAGATTCAATCCTCGCACTGGACTTGTTTCAGGCATCTTGCTGTGCACCCATCAGTTGTTTGAATGTCATTGATTCTTCCTTGCAGTTGGCGTTTTCCACCACCCAGTCGACCACCTGTTCTTCTAGTATCGACTGACGGACCTGACCGTATAATTGTTCATTACTACGATACAGCTCTATGACCTGTTGTGGTTCATCATAGGTCGAGGCGATTTCCGCGATGCGCTCAAACACCCGGTTTTCGTCCAGTTTGATGTCGTTCTGACGGGCCAGTTCACCCAGCAGAATACTGCCGCGCACCCGTACCCGTGCATTATCCATCAAACTTTCGATATCCGGCGCCTGATTGACATCGCCACCGGACTGTTCAATCTGCTGCTGGATGCGCTGACGCAGATTTTGCGCCTCCTGTTGCACCAGACTGGCTGGCAGTTCCAGATCCGCATGGGCCTCGGTTAACTGCTTGCCCACCTGCTCATTCATCCAGCGGCGCAGTGCAATGCTTTTTTCACGCTCCAGATTATTGCGCACCTCTTCCCGCAATTTATCCACGCCGCCTTCGCCGATGCCGAAGCCGGCGGCGAACTCGTCATCAATTTCCGGTAATGATCCAGCCTGCACATGCGTCACATGCAGATCGACCTCGGCTTGTTTACCAGCCAGCTGTTGATCCCGGAAATCCTCCGGAAACGTCAACTGAACCTGCTTACGCTCACCGGCCTGCATACCGGTCAAGGCGGTTTCCATAGCCTCAAACACAATGCCTGAACCAATCATCGTACCCAGCCGCTGACTGCCGGTTTCCGGAATCCGCTGATCATCTACCGTGGCCACGTATTCAGCCATCACCCGATGGCCGTCCTGCGCCGCGCCTTCTACCGGTTGCCATTCCCGCCGCTGCTCCTGCAGAGTGGTCAGCATCTGGTCGACATCAGCAGACTTGATCTCCACCTGAGGCTGTTTGACCTCAAGGTCTTTGACCTGCACTTCATCCAGTTCCGGGAACACCTCCAGCTGCGCGGTGAAATTCAGCATTTCATCTTCCGCTTCCTGGGTACTGGGCTGCAGGCTCTTGAGCGCCGCGACCCGCAATTCACCTTCCTGAATCGCTTCGCCGAGGCCCTGCTGCATGACATCCTGCAGCACTTCCTGGCGAACCTGTTTGCCATAGCGCTGGCGGATTACGGTCAGCGGAATTTTACCGGGACGAAAACCCTTCAACTTGACGGTACGTCCCAGTTCGGACAATTTCTGGTGGATTTTGGAGTCGACTTCCGCCGCGGGGACGCCAAACTCCAGTTTGCGCTCCAGGGTGCCGGTTGTTTCAATGTTAATCTGCATAACGGTGTTGCGGTACCAAATAGTGTTCGTGTCAATTAAGCGTCCGCAACCCGCTGCCGGGGTTGTCGACGCGCCAGTGTATTCAATGGTGGGCCATCAAGGACTCGAACCTTGAACCTACAGATTAAGAGTCTGCTGCTCTACCAATTGAGCTAATGGCCCATGTTGTTCATAAAGCGAGAGCGACCATAGACCAGGCCCGGAATCGCCCTGCAAAAGTAAATGGGGTGGACGATGGGGATTGAACCCACGACCGCCGCGGCCACAACGCGGTGCTCTACCACTGAGCTACGCCCACCACAGAACGCGATATTTTGCCACAAAACGAGCAGCAATTCAGGCCCTAACAAGATGACAAGAGTGCGTTGTAATGAAATTGGTCGGGGTGGAGAGATTCGAACTCCCGACCCACTGCTCCCAAAGCAGTTGCGCTACCAGGCTGCGCTACACCCCGACCGTGGGCGCACATAGTATCGGTCTGATCATCCAAGGTCAACGAAAAAACACCTGTTACAGAAAATATTTTCCTGATCGCATTGACACTCACCGGACAGCAACTGATAATTACCGGCTTCGCGCCCGTAGCTCAGCTGGATAGAGTACCTGGCTACGAACCAGGCGGTCGGAGGTTCGAATCCTTCCGGGCGCGCCATTTAAGCCAACAAAGCCACCTCAATACAGGTGGCTTTGTCGTTTCTGAGCATCCCAATTTGAACCTCCGACAATCATATTCAAGGTTCGCCACGCGGCAGGATGCCGGTTGGGACGCATGAGCACAGCGAATGCGCCCGTAGGGTGAAGGCCAAGGATGGCCTGAATCAATCCTTCCGGGCGCGCCATATTGATCAACAAAGCCACCTCAATACAGGTGGCTTCGTTGTTTTTAGGAAGCCCGGTTTGATTCACTGAAAATGGGTAACTACTGTTAAAATTGACCTTTACTACTCAGCGTGGCTTAGTCCATATTCAGACCAGGTCTTAATTTCCGTAACTCACAGGAAGTCGTGTAAGGTCTGTTTGAACGATGCCTGCCCCCTGGTTCAATGCTTCTGTTAACAGCGGTTACCAAGAAACGCCACTCTTCACATCCGTGCAACACTAACGAGTTAAACCACCACGTAATCCTGAATGCTCCAAACTGTGGCTGTGATCTGAACTGACGCCAGCTTGATTGACAACCATCGGCAAAGCCGTATGATATAAACTACGATAAATTTCGCATATAACCATATAAGTGAGGGGCAGAGTCAAGAGGTAAGTGCAACCCGTAACTGGAGATTGATGACTTGCACTCTCATCGCAGCCCAAATCGACACACATCTCTGCGTGCAGTCGATCAAATGACGCGCGAAGTTAACCCGTACTTGCTGATTGGCTTCCTGGCCATCTTGCTGTATGCCCCCCTGAACCTCGGCGCGGACAACCAGGCCTCCTTACAGGCATTTGGAACATTTGATTTCGCTGCCGTCGAGGGTGCCTGGGTCAATGCCGATCCGGCCTTTGCCGGTGATCGCCAGGGGCTATTGTTCGATTACGGGCCGAGCCTGAATCTGCTGTTCATGGCCTGGTTCAGCTATACGCTTGACCCGGCCGTACCAACGGTCGATCCTCCTACGGATATCGGCTCACCCGATCAACGCTGGATGACAGCGTTGCTGGCGCTCGACGGCAACCGCGCCAGCGGCACCTTGTCCGCCGGTGAAGGCGGCCAGTTCGCCGCACCACCCACCGGTTTTCAGCGCGGCCGCGACGTCGGCACGTTCACCGTTGAATTCAGCGCCTGCGACCGCGGCACGTTCAGCTTCGATATCGCCGAACCGCGGCTCAGCGGCGAGTTCGATATCGTGCCGCTGGAAAGCACGGTTTCGGCCGATTTTCAGTGTCAGCACAGCGGTCCACCGCCGGTGCGGAAACTGCGATGGCCACATGCTCCGCCGGGCCTCAGCGAGGCTGCCTATCAGGAACTGATCGAAACGCTGTGGGTGATCAACAACTTCCCGCAGCATCAGGGCGCCGACCCGGCCCGGCCCAATCAGGCCTTCTTCCACGATGGCCTGGATGTGGTGTTGGACAATGGCACCACTGTCTATGCGCTGGCCGACGGGGTCGTGCGCAGCATCGATAATCATGGCGACTCCGGTTCAAGCGTGGTCATCCAGGACAGCGACCAGCCCGACATGGCCTGGGGCTATGTGCATATCAATCCGCAGGTCGCGTCCGGTGCGCAAGTACAGGCCGGCGATCCGCTGGGAGTGGTCATGTTCCAGGGCCTGGAGCATTTGCATCTGTCACGCCTGCAACGCAACCCGGCTGCTCCGGGGTGGGTGTTCTGGCAGCAGTTCCAGGTCAACCCCACGGCACATTTCGATTTCGTCGATACCGAACCGCCGGTGTTCGAGCAGCGGTTGCGCTTCTTCCCGAACCAGTCGGATGCCGAGTTTGCTCCGGGCGAACCTGTCCGAGTCGGCGGCGCGGTGGATATCGTTGCCGGCATTCGTGACCCCGGCGAGTACAGTCGTGGCCTAATTGACGGTCTGGGCGGCGACACTTTCGGCGACCGGCTGAGCGTGGCCCGGATTGAATACCAGATCAGCGGCAATGGCCAACCGGTGCGTCAATACACCGCCTTCGATTTCCGTCAGCTGCGGCTGCGCCGTCCGGCGCCTAATGTGTTCAGCCAAAGCCCGCTGGCGCGGATTGTCTACAAACCGTTTCTACTGCTCAATGAGCCGGTCGATTTCAACCGCATCATGTCGTATTACGTGCTGACCAATTCAGACGGCACCGGCAACCAGACCGAACTGGTCGAAGCCGACCGGCTGCTGGCCTGGGACACCGCCGCGCGCGCAGACGACGGCAGCCGCCTGTTTCCCAACGGCACATACACCATCACCGTGCATGCACTGGATTACGCCGGTAATAGCAGTGAGTTTTCCGATCAGGTAGAGGTATTCAATGGCAACTAGAGCAACCCTCGGCATTATTTTATTGTTGACCGGCATACTGCTGAGCACGGCGGGCCTGGCCCAGCCCAGAGTCATCACCGTAACGCCCTATCTGAACGCCGCGCAACAGGTCGCCAACTGGCTGGAAAGCCTGGCGGTCGATACGGGCAACGGCGCACTGGCCTGGCCGATCAGCAATATCAATCAACAGCGTTTACTGGGCCTGGACCAGGGCGCCGCCGGCATCGGCCGCTTTTTCGTTGAACTGTACCGGCAGACCGGCGATGACGCTTATCTGGACATCGCCATCAGCGCGGCGCGCTATGAGCGCTCGCAGCATATCACCGGACAATACAACGGCCCCGACTGGCTGGCCGGCGCGGCCGGTTCCGGCGAGTTTCTGCTGGAGCTGTATGCCGCCAGCGGCGACCGAACTTTTCTACAGTGGGCCGAGGACATCGCTGCCTGGCATACGGCTACCGCGCTGCGCCCCGCCCCGGATGAAAACTTTTGGCTGCACGCGCCCAACTTCCCGCGCACCTACACCGGCATCGCGCACGGTGCGGCGGGCATCGGCATGTTCCATTCGCGGCTGTATATGCATACCGGTAACCCCGAGCATCTGACACTGGCGGAAAACGCCTATAACTGGATGAACAATTACCGCATCAACCTGAGCCCGAACGCATTCGGCTATCAACGGCTGATCACGGATACGGATATTTACAACTGGTGGAGCGGCGGCTCGGCCGGCATCATGCTATTCCAAAGCCGGATGTACCAGATCACCGGTGAAACCCGCTACCTGGATGACTACCGGCAGACGGCCAACGGCCTGTTGCTGGTCGCCCGCGATGAAGCCGTAGGCCAGACCTGGCGCTTTGGCCGGGAGGTCAGCAATTACCGGCCGATCGTCTACGGCCACGGCAATGCCAGCGTGGTCGACGCCTTGTACGACGCCCATGAAACAGCCGGTGATCAGCGTTATCTGGCGGCCGCCGACAACGGCGCCGCCTGGATCGAATCCCAGGTCCGCGATTTCAGCACGCAAACCACCGGACTGCTGTTCTGGCCGCACAATATTGGTTCCGGCGGCCTGGAAAATCTGCTCACGACCAGCGTCATGATCGGCACCGCCTCGGTCGGCGACAGCATGCTGCGGTTTTTCACCCGCACCGGCAACAAGCGCTGGCTGGAACTAGCGCTGCGCAATGCCGACTACCTGCTGGAAATCGCCGAACAGCCCGTTGCCGGCAGCATCCGCTGGCTGAACTATCTTGGTCCGGAAAATCCCAACTGGGATCCGCAGCAATACAACACCGGCTGGTATGACGGCAATGCCGGCATCGGTCTGTTTATGCTGGCCGTACACCGCACTTTGACTCTTCATGGCAGTTTGTAGGAGTAATTAGCATGCCGCGCACAAAATCCCGACTGGCCGTTGCCGGCCTGATTTTCACTGGTTGTCTGCACACAGCCATCGCTCAGGATGTACTACTGCAGTTTGAAGGCAGCGGAGACGAAACCGGCGTGACCGACCCGGGCGTGAGTGAGTTCGATTTTATGGGCTCCAGCTGGTCCGGCGGCGTGATCGCCAGTGAAGGTCAGCCACGGCTGTACGCTTCCGGGGTGTTCTCCTACGAGGTCATCGCCGGACAAGCCGCAGTCAGCTTTGCCGAGCCGGTGACCAGGGTGCGGTTCTTTTATGTTCATGGCGGCGGGTTTCCGGCCGGTACCGCAGCGGCCATGAGTGCCGACGGCGTGGTGCTCGAAACGCTGGACAGCAATGCGGCCACGGTTTTCGCCGACAGCAGTAATTTCGTGACGTTTGCGACCACGGCGCCGATCGCCGCCATCGAATTCAGCGGCGGCGTCATTGACGATTTCAGTTATCGCACCGCAGCCGATGTGTTCGATTTTGCCTTGGCGGAAGGTAGCTGGGTGAATGCCGATCCGGCATTCGTCGGCGAACGACAAGGCATATTGTTCGATTACGGGCCGACGCTGAATGCACTGTTCATGGCCTGGTTCACCTATACACTCAACCCCATTGCGCCGTCCAACGCGACGCCCACCGATGTCGGCTCGCCCGGTCACCGCTGGATGACGGCACTGCTGAGTCTGGACGGCAACCGTGCCACCGGCACCGTGTCGGCGGGTGAAGGCGGTCAATTCGCTGCGCCGCCCACCGGCTTTCAACGCGGCCGCGAGCGCGGCACGTTTACAGTCGAGTTCACCGCCTGCGACCATGGCATCGTGACTTACGCCATTGACGCACCGCAAGTCAGTGGAGAGTTTGAAATTATTCCGCTGGAAAAACTGGTTAATCCAAATGGGTTTGAATGCGGTTAGCCGGCCATTAGCCGGTATGCATCACTTAGACGCCGGTTTGGCGACGGTCATACACGGTATCCTCGGCTGAGTTTATCTTTACAACTGCTCACTTTTTAGCATCCGTTAACACGCATCGTCGGTCAGCAAAGCGCGGTTGGCAACGCTAACCACACCCATGTGTTTCTAATAGTTTCTAACAGGTGGATGCTTTGTGAACTTTACCGGCATGCGCCTGCTCTGGCCCGATGGCAGCGACTGTCATATCAATGATGTCGCGCCGGTATCGACTTGGAACTGTTGACCGCATTGGGTGGGCTGCACCGGACCGGACCTGGCGGCCAGGCCAGAGCAACAGAACGCGTTTATACGAAATAAAGCGTACGAAGATGTAAGCAAATTGCCTGTCCGCCGGTCTACCTAGTGTGCCACCCAAAACTCAGCGAGTGTAGAACCATGCACAACCAACTACGCCACTTATTAACCATCATTTTATTCTCGACCCTATCCGCCGCTGCCATAGCTCAGGAAACCGTGACCATATTTTTCGATAATTCCGGCGCTGAGGCCGGCGTCACGCCTTCCGGTACCAGTACCTTCAGTTTCATGGGGGCGAACTGGGAAGGCGGCAGTGTCGTCACCCTGTTCAATCCGCCATTATACGCCTCCGGCTCGTTTTCCTATATCGTCCAGGGGGGCAGTGCCAGTGTGACTTTCGACGTACCGGTCACCAACGTGCGGTTTTTCTTCGTGCAGTCTGGCGGCGCCAACACCGCTACGGCGCTGGCCGCCGACGGTTCAGTGCTGGGTACCGCCAACAGCAATCCGCCAACCACGCCCGGTGACCCGAACAATTTCGTGGAAATCAGCAGCACCCAGCTGATCGACTCGATCGAATTCTCCGGCGGGGTAATCGACAACTTCAGTTTTACCATCGGTGCCGCCGCCGAACCATTTGATTTCGCGCTCGCCGAAGGCGCCTGGCAGAACCTGGATACCACCGGTGAAGGCATTCTGTTCGATTTCAGTGCCAGCCTGGACCTGCTGTTCGGGGCCTGGTTTACCTTCACTCTGCAACCGGTGCCGCCCGCCGATCCACCGGAAATGGATATCGGCTTTGCCGGCCAGCGCTGGATGACCATGTTGCTGACACTGGATGGCAATACCGCTTCCGGACCATTGCGTGCCCGCGTAGCCGGTGCCTTTGATATGCCGCCGACCGCCTCCGAAACCGGTGTGGTCGTGGGCGAAGTCAGTATCCAGTTTGTGGAATGCGACCTGGCGATCGTCGATTACACCATCGACAATGCCGGCGGTGTGAGCGGCAGTTTTGAAATCGTGCCGACCGAGCAGGTCATCAACCCGGACGGATTCAGCTGCGGCGGCACGGCTACCAACTAATACCGAACAGCCCTTCAAGACCGGCCCGGCGGATGGCCGGCCGGTCGTCACAATACGGCGGTAGAACAGAGGAAAGCGGCAGTGCGCAGCATAACTCACTGGCCCATCAATCGTTACCCGATGCTGCTGGCAACGGCACTCGTGGGCTGTTGTGTCTGGGCGCAGGACACGGACAGCGCCGCCGGGCCGGCTGAATATATCGGCCTGGAAAGCTGCACCAGCTGTCACATCCAGGCCGGCGCTAACTGGGCGCATACCGGGCATGCCCGCACCACTCTGCAACTGCCGGATACACCGCAACAGGCGCACGGCTGCGAAGCCTGCCACGGACCCGGTTCGCGGCATATTCTGGATCCGTTGAACAAGGCCACTATTTTGCGCTTTTCCAGCACCAGCATTCAGCCGGTAGCCGAGCAGAATGCCCGGTGCATGCAATGCCACCAGGGCGGCCAGCGTCTGCACTGGCCCAATTCGGTGCACGAGCGGCAGCAACTGGCATGCAGCGACTGCCACAATCCAATGGCACGACTGTCGCAGCGCGGCCTGCTGGCCAACCATGACATCAACGACACCTGCTTTGCCTGTCACCAACAGCAACGCGCGGAATTCAACCGGCGCTCGCATATGCCGCTGCCGGAAGGCAAACTGTCATGCGTTGACTGCCACAACCCGCATGGCGGCATTACCGAGCCATTGCTCAAGACCGTGCGCGTCAATGACACTTGCTTTGAATGCCACGCGGAAAAACGCGGCCCATTTATCTGGGAACACGCGCCGGTGCGCGACAGTTGCCTGAATTGCCACCGGCCGCACGGTTCCAATCACGATATGCTGCTGGATGCGCCGCGTCCGCTGCTGTGCCAGCAATGCCATTCCCAACTCGGCCATCCGAATGACCTGTTGACCCGCGCCAACCTGCCCGGCGGCTCGCGCCCCGATGCACGTCTGATCGGCCGCAGTTGCAGCAACTGCCACGCCCAGATTCACGGCTCCAACCACCCTTCGGGCATCAAATTTCACCGCTGAGACGCCCGCATGGTCAAACGCGTTTCCAACACCTGCCTTGCCGGACTCCTGGGTGGAGTGGTAAGCATCGCGAACGGCCCGGCTGGCGCCGATTCGGCTATCGGTATCGATAATCATCTCGGCAATGCCCTGCACCAGCAACTGGCGCCGCCCGGCAGTTCGGTGGATTCTCTCGGCTATTCGCTGATAACCAGGACGGCGTTTTCCCCGTCGGGCATTTTATATCCGCTGGTATTCGAGCAGGCTTATCTGCAAGAACAAGAACAAGAGCAAGACACAGCGGGAAGTGAAGACGATACCCATCAGGGCGGCACGGACAACACTGCGTGGTCGTTCAGCGGCATTGTCGAGTTCGGCTACCTGGCCAATTTCGGTACCACCGATACCGCCCGTTTCCGCGAGTTCGCCGATTGGGACGAAGGCCTGATTCTTAACCGTTTTGCGGTGACCGCCAATAACCGGCGCAAGGGCGAATACGGGTCGTTTTTCGGTGGCAGCCTGGGGCGCGATGATCAGTATCTGCGGCTGGATTACGGCCGCCGCGGTGCATTCGATATCAGCGCCTGGTTCAACCAGATTCCGCACACCTTCAGTAACAACGCGCTGGTGCTGTGGGACGGGGTCGGTTCCGGCAATCTGACCCTGCCCGGCGGGCTGCAGCCGGGCGCGTCCACCGCCAGTCAGGTACGCGAGGTGTTGGCGGACCGAGCGCGCAGTACCCTGGCGCTGGAACGCAAGCGCGGCGGACTGGCGGTTAATCTGGCACCTTGGAAAAACATCGAATTGTTTGTTACCGGCAGTTCCGAGTGGCGCGACGGCGAGCGCCCCTTCGGCGGCACCTTCAATTACCCGCTGCTGGGTCAATTCACCGAAACCGTCGAACCGATCAACTACGTCACTCATGAGCTGGATGTTGGGATGCGCTATCTGGGCCGCAGTTATCAGGCCAACCTGACCTACAGCGGTTCGTTTTTCATGAATGACACGCCCAGCCTGATATGGGAAAATCCGGGCCTGACGCCGTTCGCGCTGGATTTTATTCCCGAGCGCGGCCGTTTTGCGCTGCCGCCGGATAACCGCTTTCATCAGTTCAAGGCCGATTTCGCGGCTATTTTGCCGTTTATGCAGGGCCGCTGGACCACTTCGCTGGCCTACAACCGCAAAGTCCAGGATCAGCCTTTGTTGCCGCCCACCATCAGCACCGGTATCGGCAACAACACCGGCATTCCGGTGAATTTCGATCTGTGGAACACCACTGGCGCGCTTAGTCGACCGACTGCTGAGGCACGCATCGAAACGATGTTCGCTCAGGCGGAACTGACTTTGCAACCTACCCACCGGCTGCGCACCACGTTTGAACTGCGCTATCTGGATGAAGACAACGACACAGACTACACTGCCTTCAACCCGCTGACCGGCGAATTCGGCTATATTCCCGAAGACGGCGGCTTCCTGTTCGATGACGGTATTTTCCAGCCCGGCCGGCCTGGCGATCTGCTGCGCATTCGCGGCGTGCCGTTCGCCAGGGACGACCTGCGCGCCCGCATCAACGCCGATTACCAGTTGGCCAATCGCATGCAACTCGGTCTCAGCTACACACATCTGGAACAGGACTACGCGCACCGTGAGCGCGATGACGTGCGCGATGACCGGCTGCGGCTGCAATTGACCGACCGCTCCGGTCCGTGGGCCAGTCTGCGTTTGGCCGGTGAATACGCACGCCGCTCCGGCGATGAATTCCAGCTCAACCCACTAGCGCCGTTTCTGAGCTCGGTACTACCTGGCTTCGTGCCGTTTTTGCCGGACGGCTCACCGCCGCGCGAGCTGGCCGGGCTGCGAGTCTTCGACCTGTCTTCCCGCGACCAGTTCGTGGCCGACCTGCAAGTGCGCTTCAACCCCGGCCTGCGCTCGGATATCGCCGTGACCGGGCATTACCAACGCGATGATTTCGATGCGCAGTTCGGCCTGCGTGCACGGCAAACAATCAGTATGAACGCGGAGTGGAATTATCAATTCGACGACAGCGGCAGCGGGTTCGTGTACTACAGTTTCCAGGCCCACGACCGCAGCGCCACCGGCATTAATGACGCCGGTCCGGGCGGGATTGACCCGAATGCCGGTGGGGTGGTGTTTCCGCTGGACAATGTCTGGCGGCAAGCGCTGAATGAAACCCATCACGCCGCCGGCATCGGCTTCACCCGGCAATGGCGAAAACTGCTGCTGGAAGCCGATTACACCTTCAGCTATTCCAACTCACGCCTGGGCTTTGATTTTGCCTCCGCCGGCGCGCTGTCGCCGGGCGTTGATCCCGCCGAGGCCGGCAGCGGCTTCCCCAACCAGACATTCCGGCAGCACATCGTACGCATCAGCCTGCGCTACCCGCTGACCGAACGAATCGCCACCCGGCTGTTCTACCGCCTGGAAGCCGAGGACATCAACGACTTCCATTTCGACGGACTGACCGATCCGGTGCTGGACAATCAGCTGTTTCTGCTGGCCGTGCCGCAAGACTTTACCGCGCATGTGCTGGGAGTACTGGTCGAAGTCGCGCTTTAACCAGCCAGCGACAACACCCATGCGTTGACGCCGAATACTTGTAATTCATCCGCTTTGTCCTGTAGGAGCGCACCTGGGCGCGACCAATGCTGGATATCGCAATCGCGCCCAGGTGCGCTCCGATTGAGTATAGCCGATGAGTATGCATGATGAGTATGGACACCCATAATGCTGAAACAACTAATCTAAAGATAAGCTACTGATGTTATTAGCTTTGATGGATTAGAGTCATGAGTGTTCAAATCTATTTACCCGCGGGGTGAAGGCCAGGGATGGACTGCGTTAACCTTTTCAGGGGAGCGATTTAAACCAACAAAACCAGCTGATTTTGAGTAGCTTCGTCGCACTCGAATAGCTCAAACTCGAACTTTTCATCCATTAACATGGTTGGCCCAGTTCAACCAAAAAAAAGCAACTCATTCGAGACGGAAAGATACAACCAAGGCAGTTACTACTTCGTCACCCAGATTCTCAGGTAACCTGGTTAACGCCCATGTTTGCGCAAGCGCCCGATGCTTGAGGTTCCTTAATTAGAGCAAATATGATCTTGAGCTGATTCAGTTAGGGGTGAGATATCACTTACGTCAATGGAGTTGTCTTAATGACCAGGGCCATGAAACATTCACAATCGCGCCTTATAGCATGAGTTTCTAAAGTAAAAAAAGTTTAGCTACGCTGACAGCGGCTTGATTTACTGGTTGGTTTTTCCAGACATCCTTTGTAGCCTGATCTTTGTCGGGCAGGCATTCCGACTATCATCTGCCAAAATCTTTAACAGACAGCCTATACCAAAGCATATAAGACTAAAGTAATAAATAATGTCTGCTAAAAAAGTTACATTTAAGATAATTCAACGGCTGTAATGATTTTCAGGCTTTAATGGCGCTTAAATTTTGACACAATATTGACACTTGCGCATAAACATAACTGAAAATTAATAATTAGACTAAATAATTTACTCAAATTGTCTTGACAATTTTAATAATTAAATACATCCTTTGCCCAGGAGGAGTTGTGCTGGATTCGCTCCACTGTGATAGGTTCTGTTTTAACGACCAAATATGTCACGGTACATAACCTAGAATAATAATTAGGTCGCATAATTCGCACTCTCCATGTTGAACCAGATAATGGTTCACAGCCGATATACGAAAAATATCGTGCACTATTGGCAAGGATGCGCTGGTTATGACTTTTATTTCATCATCTGCTTATTATCTACCGGAAACCAAGGGGTCGGTTTTATCCTGGTGTGACAATCACAAACGGCCAGCCGAACACCAGCGGGCTTTATTAGACAGCGGTGCCGAACACTTTTTTTTCGCCAACGGCGAACATAAAACATTAATGGCCTATCAGGCCGTCTCGCAGTTGCTTCGCAACGCAGCGTTGAAAGCGGACGAGATCGATGTACTGATCTTTTTTCATACCTCACAAGTGGCTGTGCTGGCACCACCAGAGAGTCTGGCGGAACGCGTACGCAGCAAGCTTGGAATGCACAAAACCCTGACTTTTTCCATTTCACAGCAAAACTGCGTTTCCACGCTATATGCATTAAAGGTATTAGACGCCTTGTTTAATACACATCCTGAATGGCGTTATGCCATTGCATTCGGCGTTGACACCATTGCAATAGAAACTTTACGTGCAATAGGCGACAGCGGCATTCACAGTGATGCCGCATCCGCACTTTTGATTACACCGGATAAAGGCCCTGCAAAAATAAAAGCCATAGAAACCTATAACGATCCCCGCCTGGTGCATGGAATTCTTAGTGATGGCAGCTACGAACAGAATGATAATTACCTATGGTCGGCCATATCGGTGATCAGGCGATCATTAAAAAAAGCGGGTATCGGTGCGGATGATTTGACATCAATAGTGCCGCACAACACCAACTATCCAGGTTGGGCGCATGTTTTACGTGCCTTGAAGATTCCGATGGAAAAATTATTCAGCGCTAACTTCGCTCGTATTGGCCATGCTTTTGGTTCTGACTGTGCTATCAATATCTGCGATGGCGGTATATTACAAAGACCTGGTTATCACTTGGTTTTCTCCAGTGGCATCGGAGGATGCTTCGGAAGCATGATATTGGATTGTGGGGGCACAGATGGTATTCAGCATTGAACAGGCACAAGCTTCCACTCATCAACAGGATGCTTTGCTACCAAAGGTAACCCTGGCAAAAGTCAAATCGGAAGACATCCGCATGCTGCATTCGTGGCTTTCCGACGAGCGGGTATATCGCTGGCTGGATATGGGTGGCGGACGGCAGTTGTTATCTGTACTACAGCTACAGAGCTTGATGATGAGCTCGAGGACTTATGCCCGCTTGGCGTCTGTGCCGGGAATGCCGGCATTTGGCTTTGTCTGCCTGAATGACGCCCAAAATTTGATGGGCACAGCGGAGCTGTGGTATTTGCGCGGCCGTTATTCCGGGGAACCCAGTCGGGTCATGATGTCCGCCATATTATCAGTACTGGCATCGGGCTTTCTTGATCTAAAACATGCCGTTATCAGTGCCTGGGTCGCTGATGGCAATCAATCATCCTTGCGTTTGCAACAGCAGATCGGCATGCAACAGGTCGGGCGCCAGCGTGCTCGGCACGTGATGGATGGTCAGCGACATGACCGCATACTTTTCGATATGACACTGGATGAGTTCGGTAGCCGCTACCCGAAGCTTGTGTCCGAGCAAGGGCTCACTTACCAATCGTCTGCTTTTAATCAAAATGAAGCGTGTGTCAATGAACAGCTCTGATACCGGTATATCTGAGCCTGCTCCTATTGGTTATGGCATTGCCGACGCCGCTTACCATCTGCCCGGTGACCCGGTGGACATCAAGCAATGGGCGCCTGAACAAGGCGTTTCAGCCAAGTTGGTTTTTGAATTGCTTAAAAATGGTTGCCGCTACTTTCATATCAGCACTGGCAAAAGTGATGCAGATCTGATCGCAGGTGCGCTGGATCGATTGTTTCAACAAAGCGCTGTCCATCCTGGGCAAATCAGTTATCTGCTGCATGCTCATACGCAGTCATACAGTATTCCAGCACCTCCCATATCCGTGCTGTCGGAGTTGATGGCACGTTATCCGTTGAAGCCGGAATTGTCTTTTTCGGTCGGTCACCTTGCCTGTGCTTCAGTCATCAACAGTATCCGTTTGGCCACAGACCTGCTTGCTAACGATGACAGTGCAACGCATGCACTGATCGTTACCGCTGACCGGGTATTTGGTAAGTCCATGCATCGTATACGCCAGAATGCCGGGATACAAAGTGACGGCGGGTCGGCGATTCTGATAGCCAAGGAAAATGTCAGATGTCGATTCGGGCACTTTGCTGTAAAAAACTTTCCCGAATTGCACGAAGGGCCCAGCACGGCTAAAAACGTTGCTGCGATCAGCCGATCCACCTGGTTGCAAACCAAAAAGCTGTTTGCCTCGGCAGAAAAGGAATCAGGCCTGTCGCTGGGCGATTATGGCAGCATATTGCCCATCAATGCAGACCTGCCGTATTGGAAATTGATCGCCAAAAATGCAGGCCTGTCAGAACAACACTTTTTTCTGGACAACATTGGCTTGCGTGGCCACGCTTGTTGCGCCGATTTTGCAATCAACCTGGTTGACCACGGCTGGGAACAACTGAAGACCGGACGCCCCGTGCTGATATGCGGTCAATCGAATGTGGGTGCCCATGCCACTCTGGCCTTGCTGCCTGTAACGGATTCCACCAGCCAGCGCAGTGCTGAGCGTCAGGCGGTTTCGTCATGAAGCTGGGGATCACCGCTTTGTCGATTGATTTGCCGCCAACATCGGTCCAATACAGCCGCATTGGTTCGTTTTACCCCAAAACTTACCTGACGCTGCGTGAACCTGCAGGATGGCTGTCACGACCACCGCTGTGGTTTGGCGATGATGGTACTGATGGTTATCGTGTGGCAGTTGCAGGGCGCGATAAGCACGCACCCGATATGGCTTCTGATGTCATTGCAAAAATGCTGCACCTAATAGACGCTGACCCTGTTACTGTGCATACCGTCATGCACTGCCAGGCCACGCTTAACGAGCAACTGCTGGCCTCAAGCTGTTTACGTATTCAGCACGATCATTTTAGTGCTGCGGAAATGGCTCTCACACTCGGTCAGATGGGTACATCAGGCTTCATGACGGGCTTAAAACTGGCACGATTGCAACTGCAGAGGCATAACCATGGAGCCGTTGCGCTCTCCGCTTCAGACAAATGGGTGGCGCCTTTTGCACGCCGCTTCGGTACCGTGGCCGCTTTCAGTGATGCAGCTGGCTGTTGCCTGCTGGAAAGCATATCGGAATCAGGAAGTTATCTTGCCGAGGTGCTCGAAATTGCCACGGCTCATCTGTTACCGCCCACGGAATTCTGGCGCGCCAGTGATGCGCAGCGCGCAGATCATCTGACCGCGGCAGCTGTTATGGCGATTCGCAAGCTGATAGCAACAAGTGGCTATCCGTTATCCAAACTTGATGGCATCTGGGGTGAACCTTACGGCCTGGATATCCCGCTCAGGGTACGGTCCGAAATGGGGATGGCCAATCAGCAGGATGAACCGGATATTGCCGGCAGCCATGAATCTTCGGCGGCACCGCTGGCTTCACTGGCCCGGGCGCAGGCTCTTGCCACGGAGCAACAGCGTTCCACAATGAACGTCGTGTGGAGCGCATCTTTGTCCGGACATGCTGGCGCAATACTGGTCCGTTGTAATCCTTTGAGCACAGCAGGCAACGGGTCTATGGCATGAGCAAGATGCTTTTTCTGGCCCGTGGTGGCGGCCTGATGTTTTCGCATGTGACCGGTCAATCAATTTTTGCCGACCTGCCGTTTGAAGTGCATGTTCTGGTGGATAAACGCAGCGCCTGTCACTTTAATAATGTCGGCGATCATGTGCATGTCGAGATTGCACGATGGAGCGACCTGCAGGCTATCCGTGAGCGTGTTGCGGCGCTGCATCAGCAGTATCCTTTTTTTGCCTTATTGACCTTGAATGAGCAATTGATGGAGTTGGCGGCCGAGCTGCGTGAAGCACTCAATATCAATGGTGTCGGAAGTGCTCAAACCAGCCGCTTTCGCGACAAAGTTGAGATGAAGCGATGCCTTTCTGGTTCATCTTTGCGGGTCCCGCACTACGCCGAGTGCACTGACCCAGAAGCCGTTTACGCACTGCAGGAACAGTTTAATAAGGTTGTGATCAAGCCTCGTAACAGCACCGGCTCAAAAGGCGTGGCGATGATCAACGAGCCACAGGAGCTGAGAGCCTGGTTTGACAAAGCGGTATCCCCTGGCGATTTCGAAGCAGAAGAATACATAGCAGGTGATCTGTACCACATTAATGCATTGGTGCTGGACGGTCAGGCCGTTATCAGCGCAACAGCATTGTATCTGCCTGGAAAATCGACCCTGGAGTTTATCCACGGAGCACCATTGGAGACAGTGATGCTGACCGATGGAAAGCTTAAAACACGTATGGAAGAGGCTTCCAACACCGTCATACAAAAGCTGGGCCTGCGTCAGGGTATTACACATCTGGAATGTTTTTTAACCCCTGATCATGAAATCGTGTTTTGCGAGGTCGCGGCGAGGCCCGGCGGCGGCGGCTTGATATGGATGATAGAGCAGCAATACGGCGTCAACTTCAGTCGCGCGGCTATATTAATCGAAGCCGGAATGAATGATCTGGCAATTGCCGGGCAGCAAGTGCATCCAGGGGTTGTCGGTCTGCAAGCATTTCGACCCGGCTCACAAATGGCCATTGTCAAACAGGTACCCGGCCCCAGCGACCTGTCCGCTGACTGGATAAACCTGGCCAACATCTTTGTCGAGCCTGGCAATACCGTGATGCCGAGTTCCCACAGTACCGATTATTTAGGCGTCTGCGTGATCAGTGCGATTGATCAGGCGGACTTCATAGAAAAATGCAACCTGCTCAATACGTGGTTTTACCAACATTACGTTATAGAGACTTTTTAATTCGCGGATCAGTCCGCTTTGTTATACGGAGATAGAAGATGTCCAGTGAAACAGGAGCCGCCCGTAAACCTGCCGACGATATTTCTTTGCGATTAAAGCGTATATTACTGGAGGTTCTCAGGCTAGATATTCCGGCCGAGACCATCAACGATCAGACCAATTTATATGATCTGGGTCTGGAATCACTGAATGTTGTAGAACTGCTTACCGATGCGGAATCGGAGTTTGACATCATTGTCGATGTCGAGGACTTGTCCGAGGAGTTGTTTGCTCACTTCGGCAATCTCAGGCGCTATATTCAAGAAAAAGTCAATGAGTCAGCATGAGCCCAACATCCGGCTGAGTCTGGCCAGGAGCGAGTTGCCGCAGCTACGCACGGTTGAAGACTGGCTGGCTGATGTGATCAGTGATGATGTTGAAAAAAACACGTCGGTCATTAAATATTTGCCGCTGCTGTTTGAAGAACTGGATATTGATCCGGCAACGCTGGTCGATAAAGCCCATGTCACTGGTATGGTCAGTTTAAATACCGGTTATCTTGATGCCGGCAGTATCCCGCAATATGCCCTGGCCAGGAACAGCATGACCAGTCTGGCAGATGCATTTGACTGCGATGCTGGCCTCAAACACTGCGGTTTATTAATTTATTCTCATACCGGTGTGGATGAGGAGCCTGTCCACTCGACAGTGTGTTGGCTGGCATCTGAGTTTGAGCTGTCACGGATACCCAGTTTCGCTGTTTCTCAACTACAGGGAGCCTGTTTTTTCCAGGCTATCGACGTCGCTCGTGGCTTCTTTCACAGTGACCCTGCTTTGCAATCCGCGCTGCTGGTCGCGGCGGAAAAATGGTCACTGCCCTATCCAAGAGTGTTACCGCATCGCACCGTGTTAAGTGATGGCGCGGTCAGCATCTGGCTGGAGCGCAGCCAGTCGGTCCAGGGATTGGAAATCTGCGATAGCCAGGTACATTGCTTCACTGACTTTGGTGACGTATACCGTCAGAGTGCATATCCAGATCAAGACACCCACGCCATGTCCGAGAAGGTTACCGAGACTATCAATGCGTTGTTGAAAAAGCACCATTTGGTCATGCCGGACATATCGGTACTTGCACATGCCGGCCTGACAAGCTCAATGAATAATCAGGTGGAAAAAAAACTGGCGGTGGCTCTGGATACAGTCATTGTAGAAACACCGCCGGAGTACGGCTATCTATCCGCAGCGCATGCTCCATACGTGACCGCAAAGGTTCTGGAAATGGCTATCGCAGACAACATTCAGGATGGTGCCTATGTCATTGTCTGGGGTATCGGAGTTGGTGGCAGTGTTGGTGCGGTGTTAATGAGGGTGTGTAATCAGTGAGCATTTCAACCGCCAAATCGACAGACGCCCACCCTAAGTCCGATAGCGATACCTCCGTGGCCACTGCCGATCGTGGTTTGCTGGCGCTGACACAAGCCGTGCTTAGGCTGAGCGGACAGATGACCGTGACTCAGGTTGCGCCGTTGATCATGAGCTTTTATGTAGCCAGAGTCATCGGCAGACTGTCGCCAGTGGCGTTCGCCAGTTTTTCCCTGGTGTCAATCATCAATACCACGGTATTTATCACCATCATGACCGGGCTGCAGTCGCTATATTTTGTTGCCGGGCGGCAACTCGGCGCCAATGATATACAGGGCTACAGGCATGCCATCTGGGCGGGTATCGTGGTGGCATTGGTTGTAGCTGTCTTATCCATGATCATCAGTGCGAATATCGGCGGGTTGACAACCTCACTCAACGTGGAGGCCAATGTTGCAGCACGCACATTGGGCCTGGGTTACGCGGCAATGCTCGGCATCGTGCCCGCTTACCTGATGGTGATCTACCGGGTACATGCATCAATAATGGGACATGCCGGCACCGTCACCATGGTGTATATCGCCGGTACCGTCATAGCGATTCTCGCGGTCTGGCTGGTGGCTCAAAAATGGAGTTACGACGATGTTTTAGCGACCGAACTGATCACATTAACAGTTGGTGGATGCGGCTGGATAATGCTACTGATCGCTATCGTCACGATGCTCACCAGAGCCAATCTGAGACTGACGGCTGATCCCGGTTTTTTGACCGCACTGATCAAGCCTTTGCGAACCATTGTTTCCATGGGCTGGCAGATCAGTGCCGTGGTGTTTCTTGATAGCTTCGTATTTTTATTTGCAGCATTGGTAGTAGGCCGTTACTGGCCCGAGTATCTGCCCGTGCACTCAATAGCTGCGTTCTGGGTCACCATCTGGCTGGTGTTGCCACTGGGTCTGTCACTGGCCTCGGTGCAGATGGTGTCGCTCTATGATGGCCGCGGTAACACGATGGTACGCAATCGAGTGGCCTGGGTTTCCTTGACCCTTGGGGCTGCGGCAGGGGTTATCGCGATCGCCCTTTTCTGGGGTTACTCAGTTGAAATGGGCAAGCTCTTATTGGGTCAGACAATTTACCAGGGTATTAACGTTACGGCTGCCCGGCAATTGATGCCGCTGGCTGGCGTAGTAGTGGCCTGCCAGGGGGTCGTGATTATAGCGGCCGCCATTCTGCGTGGTCTCGGTCAAACTCGCGCGCCATTGATTCAGGCTGTGATCGGCTACGGCGGCGTTGGTATTGGCGGGCAACTTTTGCTTGGCCTGGTGTTTGATTGGGGCATGGCCGGCATTTGGTGGGGGCTGATTGCCGGTTTCGCTGTAACCACAATTGGGGTGGTGTATTACTGCTCCAGGGCTCTGTCTGAACAAGCCCAGCCGCAGTATGCACAGTGAAGCATATATTCATTTACAAGTCGTGCGGAGGTAACCATGAGCAACATTCAACTACAAGACAGTGAACATACTATCGAAGCATCGGATGTCAATCTATCAACCAGTCAATTTGATGATTGCAATCTGGCGGATTCACGATTTCATCTGACCACCATGGACAACGCAAAGTTTTCTGATGTGCATATGGTCAATACAAAATTTGAACGCGTCAATTTCGACGACGCTAAATTTGACGGTGTCAGCCTGGTCAACGTTTCCATTGTTAATGGAACCTACGATGGAATGACCATCGATGGTCTGCAGGTTAACGATTTATTGAAATGCTACCGCGAACAAAAAGCCTGATCATTTGATAAAGGGCACAGGAGAGAAGTCATGAGGATTGAAACCAGGCGGCTGGTCGATCGTATACGGCATGAAGATCCGCACTCAATGGATCTGCTTGATGCAATGGCAGAACACCTGCCTGCCATGGTAGAGCACGGGGACCGGTATGGCGATTTTCCAGCAGAACTCTGGCAGCAACTGCCTGTTGGCGTTTTAAACCGTATTAATATTCCCGTTCAGTACGGTGGCCTGCCTGGCAGCGCAACAACGCTTCGCCGCACCGTGATGCTGGAGCGTATTGCTTATTCCTGCCCTGGTCTGCCGATAGGCCTGCCTGGTCCCAGTCTAACCGTGCCACCCATTCTATCGCTGGGAACAGAGCCACAAAAAAAGGCATTTTTTGAACGCTTTTTGACCGATGAAAAGCCGGTATGGGGCGCCTTCGCCATCACTGAACCCTCTGTGGGTTCAGATGCCACTGCTATCAAAACAACAGCAAAGGCCGATGGTGACGACTATATTCTTAACGGTGAAAAGTGCTACATCACCTGTGGTGGTCGGGCTGATGTGCTGGTTGTCTTCGCATCAATTAACCGCGACAAAGGGCGCTTTGGAATACGCGCTTTTCTGGTGACTAAGGATACGCCCGGATTTGCAGTTGATCGCATTGACGACATGCTGGGCTTGCGCGCCAGCCAGCTCGCGGTTCTGTCGTTCACCGATTGCCGCGTCTCTAAGTATGCGATGTTGGGGCATGTCGGCAAACGCGGCCCGCTGATCGATGCATTTGCAGGCGCAGCGGGTGCCTGGGATTACATGCGTCCGGCCATTGCCGCCCTGGCCAACGGCTCGTGCACCAGCATTCTTGATTATGCTGAAGCTTTAATACGCAATGGCAACACTGCTCTGTCAGTTCAAATGATGACCGACACACTTGAGCAGATTCAACAATTGCGCGCCAGGGTCAAATCATCCCAGGTTCTGACATTCAAGGCAGCCTGGCGATATGATCAAGGGCTTCGGGCATCCACCGCCGCATCCATGGCCAAGGCCTATTCGGCGTCATTGGCTATGGATATCGCCAACTTCCTGTGCTCCAGGTTCCCACTGCATTCGATTACATCAGGCGATCGATTTGAAAAATTTTACCGCGATGCCAGAGCTTTCGACATCATTGAAGGAACCGGCGATATGCAACGATTGATGATTGCGCGTGCCTATCAACCCTTGGCCAGGGGTGAGACCGAAACCAGGCGCCCTGTCATGCAATATGCCGGAGGTAAGCAATAATGAACAGTCTATTTGTAAAAACGGATAGCCGGTATGTTGATTTTTCAACGGATCCTGAAGAGCAGGCTCTGGTGGATGCGGTCGCAAAAATGGCATCGCAAATTGAGTTGCACGAAGACGCGGAAAATGCTGATCAAGAAAAGACCAGCAGCCTGATTCAGGAAATCAAGGACGTGGAAGTCGCCGAGCTCATTATTTCCCTGGAACAAGAATCGGTTAATCCAGCACGGATATTTTTTCTGATTGCAGAAACGCTGGCATCCGCCAATCTCGAAATCGCCTGGCGCGGCCTCAGTGATGTGCCAGCTGCGCTGATCACACACATAGCCGGCACTGAACCCATGACTGAGCTGTGTACGGTGGCCTATTCAATAGCAGCAGCAAAAGACTCCGAAAGACGCTGGCTCAGTTTCATCCCCGCTGACGTTGAGTCTCCATCTTTTTGGCTATGGCAGCGGCCTGATCACTTAGCTCAAGTAGATGCTGACATGATCTCAGCCGCGGGTTCTATCATCATTCGTGAGCGGCTGATAGGTTTTCCCGCTGGCAATATGCTGACACTGACTTTGAAGCAGTCAGGTGATAGGTCAGTCCACAGTAATATCCATCTCAATCAAACTCAAATCGAGCAACTGAAAGCATATCTGTTTGCACTGTATGCCGGTTTAATATCCGGTGGTGTCAATAAAGCTGTCGAGGAGTCTTATAACTATGCGAAACAACGGGAATCGTTCGGCAAGCCCATCAATCAGCATCAGGCGGTTGCCTTGCGGCTGGCCAACATTGCCGTTAACTCGGAAGCCTGCAAAGCTTACGCAGAAGCCGCTCTGGCTGAAGCAGCGTCTAATGGTCACGGCTGCACGCTGGCTGGCGCCAGACATATCTGCGAGCTCGGCAATCGGACGGTAACAGACGCATTGCAGGTGGCTGGCGCCCATGGCTATGTCGAAGGTTTGCCGTTCAAGCGTATATATGAACGAATTCGCGCGTTGTCCAGCATGTTTGAGCTGGCCATGCAGCCGGGTTGAGGATCGGTGAAAATATAATGAGTACTTATCTGCTTCACCACTTGGTTGAACACAGCGCGGAGCGTATGCCAACACGCGTTGCCCTGAAGTTACGGGGTATAGAACAGACTTATCAGGAGCTGGCGGCGTTACAACAATCGTTTGCTTTTGGGCTGGCGGCACAGGGCATAAAACCAGGGCAACGGGTTGGCCTGTTTCTTAGTAAATCATTTGAATGGGTGGCCGGCGCGTTCGGCACGACATTGTGCGGCTGTGTATTTGTGCCAATCAACCCGGTGCTGAAACCACAGCAGGTTACGCATATTCTGAACGACTGTGAGATCACGGCATTGCTGACCACCAATGAACGCTTGGCTGCATTAGGAGATGCCCTGGCCGACTGTCCATCATTGAAGCTGATCGTTATAGCCGGCCAGGCCGAAACAACCCTGCTGTCACCACCACAGCGAATCATTGAGTGGCAGCGTTTCGTTGACGCCAATCCAACAGTGATGCACCGTTCAATAGATACTGACCTGGCTGCTGTTTTCTATACCTCAGGCAGCACCGGTAAACCCAAAGGGGTCATGTTGTCCCATCGCAATCTGGTGGCTGGCGCAAGCAGCGTTGCCAGTTACCTGGAAAACAGCCAAGAAGACCGTATCCTCGCCGTCTTACCGCTCTCATTTGATGCCGGGTTTTCACAACTGAGCACGGCCTTCCTGGCGGGCGCTTGCTGTGTGTTACTGGATTATCTGCTGCCACATGAGGTTATCAAGGTCGCACAACAAGAATGCATTACCGGGATCACGGGTGTCCCGCCATTGTGGATACAGTTAGCGGGGCTCAAATGGCCTGAAGAAGTACGCCGGCAATTGCGTTACATCGCTAACACCGGTGGCAAGATGCCGGCCGCGGTGTTAACCCAGTTACGGCAAAAACTACCTGACACCAAGCCTTTTTTAATGTACGGCCTGACTGAAGCATTTCGTTCAACGTATTTATCCCCCGCTGAGCTGGATCGGCGTCCCGGTTCGATTGGCAAAGCCATTCCCAATGCGGAGATACTGGTTCTGCGCGAGGACCTGACACCATGCGATGCCAACGAACCGGGCGAGCTGGTGCATCGGGGCCCTTTGGTCAGCCTGGGTTACTGGAACGATCCGGATAAAACCAACATTCGTTTCAAACCCATTACAAATTCATACGGCGGCGCAGTGCTCCCCGAATATGCGGTTTTTTCCGGTGATACGGTACGCCGTGATCAGGATGGTTTCCTGTACTTTATCGGGCGCAAGGATGACATGATAAAATCCTCTGGCTACCGTATCAGCCCGGTAGAAATTGAGGAAGTGCTTTACGCGGTTGACGGCGTACGCGAAGCCGCGGTGTTCGGCCTACCTGATGAGCGCCTTGGGCATTCAATCACTGCCTGCGTGTTTGCCTCACACTCAGAAGATGCATTTGAGAGCATACTCCTGAACACCTGCCGGGAAAAACTGCCGGGTTACATGGTCCCCCATAAGTTTGCTTTACAGAAACAGTCATTAATACGTAATGCCAACGGCAAAATAGACCGCATTGCCCTGGCCTCTCAATTGATGATGTCAGCAGAGACCACACCATGAAAGACTGGCCCAGGCGCGAGGATGGAGAGTTTATTCTGGCGGACATCCCGCTTTCCAGGCACATAACAAGAGCTGGCAAAACACCTTGTTATCTATATGACCGCAGCAAAATAAGCGCGCGGGTGCATTCTCTGAGAAGCGCTTTAAATGAACGCATCCACATTCACTATGCCATTAAAGCCAATCCGATGCCGGCACTGGTTTGTCACATCGCCCAACATGTGGACGGGTTGGACGTGGCCTCGGCAGGTGAGCTTCAGGTGGCCATGAATACATCCATGCCAGCGGCCAATATCAGTTTTGCGGGGCCAGGTAAAACCGAAGCTGAATTAAGACAAGCTACCGCCGCCGGTGTATTGATTAACGTTGAGTCATTTCGTGAAATTCGCCTACTGTCCGGGATCTGTCAATCAACTGGTTACCCAAGCCGCGTTGCGGTGCGGGTTAATCCCGCTTTTGACCTGCGTGCATCCGGCATGAAGATGGGAGGTGGCCCCAAACAGTTTGGGGTCGACTCAGAACAGGTCCCGTCATTGCTTAAAGAAATCGATAATGCCGGTCTTGTGTTCGAGGGTTTCCATCTATTTACCGGTTCACAGAATTTAAAGGCCGAATTGATCACCGATTCGCAAAATAAATGCTATGCGTTGGCACGAGAACTGGCGGACTTCAGCTCCCAGCCGGTCAAAAGCATCAATATTGGTGGCGGTTTTGGCATCCCATACTTTAAAGGCGAACAGCCGCTGGATGTGAATACCATTATCGACAACCTCAATCAGCTGTCTGAGCAACAGCAACTGGATTTCCCGGATGCAGAGCTGATTGTTGAATTAGGCCGTTACCTGGTTGGTGAGGCCGGCATTTATGTTAGCCGTATTCTGGACCGGAAAGTTTCGCGTGGACATGTATTTCTGGTAACTGATGGAGGTATGCATCATCATCTGGCTGCATCTGGCAACTTTGGCCAAGTGGTCAGAAAAAACTATCCTGTTGCTATAAACAAGCCATCTGCCCAGCACGAAACCGTGACCGTTGTGGGCCCCTTGTGCACGCCACTGGATTTGCTGGCGGATCGGGTTGAATTGCCACAGGCAGAGCCCGGTGACCTGTTTGTGGTATTTCAATCTGGCGCCTACGGCCGTAGTTCCAGTCCAAGGGAGTTTCTGGGCCATCCTGATGTAATGGAAATATTGGTCTAGTATTAAGCCATCGAACAGTATCTAATGATGATAAGCAATGGGTGAACAGGCATTGACTGCACAAGATAAAAAGAAACTTCTGGACGAGCTTCACATCGATCGCGATGAGAAACCAGTTCGCAGGCGTGGTATCTGGCTATGGTCAATACCAGTGCTGCTTGTGGCGGCCGTGATTGTCTATCTCTGGCAATCGCAACATTCTCAAACAGAATTACCGGTGCAATTGGCTACCGTCAAACCGGCTAACACCGTGACTGCTGATCGCAGCATTCTGGATGCCACCGGCTATGTTACCGCCCGCCGCCAAGCGACTGTCTCGTCGCAGATAACGGGTAAAGTTATTGAGGTATTGATTGAAGAAGGCATGTCAGTTGAGCAGGATCAGTTGCTGGCTCGTCTTGACGATAGTCAGATTCGTGCGGCATTAGATCTGACTGCGGCGGAACGTGATATGGCTAGCATGCAAATGCAAGAAGTTCGTGTAACGCTGCATGAGGCAGAACTTAATCTGGAGCGCAGCCGCAACCTGCAGGAACGGCAACTGGCCAGTCAACAGGAGTTGGATGCGGCACTGACCAGCGTTGACGTACTAAAGGCTCGCTTAAGCAGCCTCAAACAATCCGTGGTGGTTGCCGAACAAGCGATAGCGGTTCAACAGCAACGCCTGGATGACACGCTGATACGCGCACCCTTTTCCGGGGTCGTAGTCAACAAGGCGGCGCAACCGGGGGAGATCATATCGCCGGTCTCCGCTGGCGGCGGGTTTACCCGCACCGGTATATGTACCATCGTGGATATGGACTCGCTGGAAGTAGAGGTTGATGTCAGTGAGTCGTACATCAATCGTGTCTATCCGGGACAACAAGTAACCTCAGTGCTTAACTCTTACCCCGATTGGCGCATTGAGTCCGAGGTCATCACCATTATCCCCTCTGCGGACCGCAACCGCGCCACTGTGCGCGTACGCGTCGGGCTATTGGCGAAAGACAGCCGGATTTTACCTGATATGGGCGTCAAGGTTTCTTTTCTCGAGCAACCAGATCCAGAGTCATCCCAGCAGGCTTCAACCGACCAGTTGCTGATTCCTAAATCGGCGATTTTACAACGCAACGAACAGCCTTTCGTTTATGTTTATCAAAATGGCGAAGCCCGACAGCGGGCAATTACCACCGGTGAAGATTTTGGCCAGCGCATAGCGGTCACCAGCGGTTTGGCCGCCAGGGAACAAGTCATTATCAACCTGACCAACGAGTTGGACCAACAAATAAGCAGTGGCGTAGCCATCAGCACGCAACGCGAGTAACCCCAAACTATAAAGACTGGAGGAAATGCATGAATCAACCTATCGCAACACTGACCGACGTTAAAAAAAGTTACCGCAATGGTCGTCACAAGGTAGACGTGCTTTCCGATCTTAACCTGGAAGTCAAACAAGGTGAGTTTCTGGCGCTTATGGGCCCTTCTGGTTCTGGCAAGAGCACTCTTCTGAATCTACTGGGTGGCATGGATAAGCCCACCGCGGGTGCGGTCGAAGTAGCCGGCAAGCGCATTGATAAGATGAATCAGACCCAATTGGCTGGCTGGCGGGCCAATCACATCGGTGTGGTGTTTCAGTTTTACAATCTGCTGCCGGTTCTCAGTGCGCAAAAAAATGTCGAACTGCCGTTATTACTGCACAAGATGTCTGCTGCTGAGCGGCGCAAGCGTGCCGCCACGGTGCTTGAAATAGTCGACTTAACCGACCGTGCCGGACATCGGCCGGCGGAACTCTCCGGTGGGCAGCAACAGCGTGTCGCGATAGCCCGGGCGCTGGTTACTGACCCGATGCTGCTGATCTGTGACGAACCCACCGGTGACCTTGACCGCAGCACCGCCGATGAAATTATGGGGCTGTTGGAAACTCTGAACCGGGAGTATGGCAAAACGATCATCATGGTTACGCATGACCCCAAGGCCGCCGAGCATGCCACGCATATCCTTTACCTTGATAAGGGACGGTTGTCCACGGAGGCCGCGGCATGAAGTATTTTGCTTTGGTCTGGGCAGGTTTGTTTCGCAAAAAAGCCCGCACGCTACTTACCCTGGCATCACTATTCATTGCCTTTATGTTGTTTGGTCTGCTGCAAGCAGTGAATCACGCATTCGAGTCGGGCGTCAGTATCAGTGGCGCGGGCCGCTTGATTACCAACGGTCGTTATTCAATTATTGATAACCTCCCGATCAGTCACGTGCAGCGGATACGCAGCCTGCAGAGCGTAGCAAGCGTTACCCACGCCAGTTGGTTTGGTGGCACGTATCAGGACCCCGCTAACTTTTTTGCCAAGTTCCCGGTTGAGCCCGAGCAGTACCTGGCCATGTACCCGGAACTTTCCCTCAGCGAAGCACAAAAGCAGGCTTTTATTGACAACCGCACGGCTACGATTGTATCCCGCTCATTGGCGGAACGTTTCAACTGGAAGATAGGCGACCGCATACCCATCGTGGCCGACATCTGGCCTGGTAAAAATGGAAATACCTGGGAGTTTGAACTGGTTGGCATTTATGACATTGCCAAGGACAGCAACTACGCTGATGCGTTGTTATTTCGATATGATTATTTTGACGAAAACCGGGTATTCGGGCAAGGCCTGGTCGGCTGGATAATTACTCGACTCAGCGACCCGAACAAATCTGCTGAAGTGGCTGCCGCCATTGATCAAATGTTTCTGAACTCCAACAACGAAACCAAAACGGCCACGGAACAAGATTTTCTTCTGTCTTTTGCCAAGCAGGTAGGCAATATCGGTCTGATTGTCACCGGTATCCTGGGTGCCGTTTTCTTCACTATCCTGCTGGTTACAGGCAACACAATGAGCCAAACCGTGCGTGAACGCATACCGGAACTGGCCGTACTGAAAACGATTGGATTTACCAACCACGGTATACTTGGCCTGATACTCAGCGAGTCGGTACTGATGACCTTGATCGGCGGCGGGTTAGGCCTGCTCACAGCCATGCTGGTCGTACCAGGAGCTGCTGATGCATTAAGGAGCCTGCTCCCAGGAATGTTTCTGACATATTCATCCGTGCTTTACGGGATGCTATTGGCATTGTTTTTAGGTGTGTTTGTTGGTGCGATTCCGGCTATCAAAGCCATGCGCTTGAACATCGTCGATGCACTGGGAGAGAAATAAGATGTTGGCCGCAATCAAACAAGCTCTCGCCATCGCTGCCATCAACCTGGGCAGCTTACGCAACCGCCTTGGCGCATCGTCAGTCATAGTCGTAGGGATCGCCGGTGTGGTCGGCGTCATCACCGCAATGCTAGCGATGGCTGAGGGTTTTCAACAAACCCTGGAAGGCGCAGGCAGAACCGATCAGGTGGTCTTGCTGAGTACTGGCTCTAGCGATGAAATGTCCAGCGGGATAACACGAGACGTGGTCGATATCATCACTAGCCTGCCCGACATCGCCCGGGACGCGGAAAACACGCCGCTGGCCAGCCCAGAGGTCTATGTTGTTTCCAATGTCCCTAAACGGACCACTGACACTGACGCCAATATGCCGGTTCGAGGCGTCACGCTGGCCGCACCTGAACTGCGCGAGGATTTTGCCATCATTGAAGGCCGGATGTTTCAGTCTGGCCGTAATGAAATGATTGTGGGACGCTCTGCCGTTGAGCAATTCAAGGGGCTAGACATGGGATCAGTGTTGTCAGCCCGTGGCTCGCAATGGACCGTGGTCGGCATCTTCTCAACCGGTGGCAACGTTTATGAATCTGAAGCCTGGGTGGATGCCACCGTTGCCCAGACAGCCTTCCGGCGAGGCAATGTGTTCCAGTCAATCAGGCTGAGACTGGAGCATGAAGATGCATTTGATGAGTTCATTGCGGCCTTGGAGACTGATCGGCGGGTACAGGTCAATGCGATGCGGGAAACCGATTATTTCACCAAGCAGAGTCAGGCACTGTCCGCAACGATCCGGGGATTTGGTTTTGCCATCGGCCTGATCATGGCTATCGGCGCCATCTTCGGCGCACTTAACACCATGTATAGTGCTGTATCAGCACGCAAAGTCGATATAGCCACACTTCGAGCATTGGGTTTTGGCTCGTTCCCAGTGGTTACTTCCATTTTGCTGGAATCACTGATATTGGCCTTGGCAGGCGGGATACTGGGCGGGCTGGGCATGTATTTCATTCTCAATGGTTACACCATATCCACATTGAACAACGCAACATTCAGCCAGGTCGTGTTTGACTTTATGGTGACGCCGGAATTATTGCTCAGCGGTATTGTGATTGCATTGTTACTCGGTCTGATTGGCGGTCTATTGCCAGCGCTGAGGGCGGCGCGCGTACCCATTGCGGTAGCTTTCAGGGACTTTTGAATCGGCTTACATTAACCACAGGGACCGGTTATGAAAAAAATGCTGTTCCTCGGCAAAGGCGGTGAATACACATTCCGTGATCTAGCAGGCGAATGCGTACTATCGGATCTGCCATTTGCAGTCCTGGTATTTGTAAACCGTGCAAACGCTCGCCATTTCGACAATGTACGCGGCAATGTCACTATCGAAGTTGTTACCTGGGGTGATATGCAGGATGTCGCGCGGCGTGCACGTGAGGCACACGCCAAACATGGTCTCTTTGGCATCAATACTCCCGCGGAAATACTGGTACAGTTCGCCGCCGAACTACGTCAGGAGTTGGGCATTCCCGGCGCTCTGCCCGACGATGTTTTGCGATTTCGCGACAAAGTGATTATGAAACAGCAGCTCACTTCCAGTCACGTCCGGTTACCCCATTTCGTCACCTGTGATAACCGGGAGACAGTGGCCGCTTTACAGCATCGGTTTGGTAAAATTGTCATTAAGCCACGTGTCGGCCTGAGTTCGATCGGGGTTTCTTTTATAAACAATCCCGCGCAGCTGCAACAATGGTTCGAGCAGACCGACGATCCGCAAAAATACGAAGCGGAGGAATACGTTGACGGTGTGATGTACCACGTCAATGCCATTGTTGAGAATACTGCAGTCACAACCAGCGTACCCGCGATCTATCAGTCTGGAATGGCGAATGTCGACTTTAAACTGGGCACTCCCTTTATTACTCATACACTGCGGGACAGCGATCTTAAACAGCGTCTGATTGACTTGTCGGATAGTGTTATAGCACAGCTTGGTATGGTAAACGGCGTCACCCATCTGGAATGTTTTGTGACAGCTGAACAAGAGATCATTTTCTGTGAAATGGGTATCCGACCGGCCGGCGGTGCATTGGTGTGGATGGTTGAAGCCCAGTGCGGCATACATTTTACCCGGGCGAACCTGCTGCTCGAAGCCGGTGCTAATGAGCTTATCGAACTTCAGCAACAGCAAGGTATCTCGGCGCTGATCGGTTTCCGTCTGGGCGATGCCCTGCAACAGGTTGAATCAGCACCGGATGCTCGCGACTTCAATGAAGACTGGATTAAACTGGTTCGTGTCTACACCCGGCCAGGTGAACTCGCAACACCGACCGCATACAGCACCGACTTTCTCTCTGCCTTAGTGATCGCCGCTGAGAACGAAGCCGATTTCGGGCGGAAATTCCATTTATTGGAAAATCGTTTTAAGCGGAAGTTTGTGGCACACCCACTCTAGCTTCAGAGCATTCCTTGAGCTTGCTGCAAAATAGCTGAATATAATGACGCACTTTGCTGAGTAAATATAATGCCTCCAGAGTTTTGATCCGCAAATGCTAAACCAGAATGAATCTATACAAAATTTTGCCTGGCTTGGTATAAAATCTACCGGGTAATCCATTTCAAACTCCCATGAGCGAGGAACAAAATGCAAAACTATTGGCGCATATCCATAGCGGTGGCTGTGCTGATGTGTCTGTCCGTCAGCACATACGCACAGCAAAACGTCACCATATTTTTTGATAATAATGGCGCTGAGTCAGGCATCACCACACCTGGCACCACCAGCTTCACCTTTATGGGTTCAACCTGGTCGGGCGGCATTGTGGCTACCGAAGGTTCACCCCCCTTGTATGCTTCCGGCGCGTTTTCTTATGAGGTTCAGGGGGGCTCGGCGCTGGTAACCTTCGACCCGCCGGTCAGCAGCGTTAATTTTTTCTACGTGCATGGCAATGGTTTTGCCCCCGGCACCGCGACCGCACGGGCCGCGAATGGCGCCATTGTCGATACCGGAGACAGCGATCAGGTGACTACCTTTGGTGATCCCGATCATTTCGTCGATTTTACTGAAGATCTGCCGATTGCTTCCATCGAGTTTACCGGCGGTGTGATTGATAACTTCAGCTATATCACCACAGCCGGGTCCACCGGTTTTAACTTTAGCCAGGCGGAAGGTGCGTGGTTGAACCCCGCTACCGACGGTGAAGGGATTTTGTTTGATTTCGGACCCAGTCTGAATATGTTGTTTGGCGCCTGGTTTACTTTCACCCTGCAGTCAGCTGATCCTGGTGATCCGCCACCAATGGATATCGGATTTGCCGGTCAACGCTGGATGACTTCGCTGATGAGCATCAATGGTAATGTCGCCAGCGGTCCTTTGCGTGCCCGCCGTGGTGGCGCATTTGATTCAGCACCGACTGCTTCCGAAACCGGTGTGGTGGTTGGCCAGGTGACGGTTGAGTTTTTACAGTGTGATCTGGCCCAGGTGGATTATCTTATCGATTCCGCCGGTGTCAGCGGCAGTTTCCAGATCGAACCATTGGAAAAAGTTGTTAATCCTGACGGTTTCAGCTGTATCTGAGACAAACCTGGCCACAGCCTGGTTAATCAGCTGTCATCATGCAATCCATTACCCGGTGTGTTATCACGCCGGGTATTAGCTGAAAAAATCAGCACGTTCCGATACGCTCGTTGAACACAGGAGATTGGCGCCACGCTCAATGCCTGATCATTACCGGTAATATTTGGCATTGGCCTGCCATCTGCCACTTCCTGTCAGCCTGGTGTACGGCTATCATTCCCTGGCATTCGCGCAAGAGTATCCGGCCGTGGACAATGACACTGAAAATCTTGATGTTTCACTGGAGCAATTCGGCCAGTTGCTGAATCAGGCCACGGATTTACTGCTGGCCCGATATGCGGAACTGGACACTCCGGCCCATCCTGGCCATACGCAACCGGAGGTATTCAGCTGGTTTGACGAACCGATTCCGGAACACGGCATCGCGATCGAGCGTTTGCTGGCTGAAGTCAAAACCAAAGTGCTGGACACCGCGGCCATGAACATAGGCCCACATATGTATGCCTATGTCATGGCCGGCGGCAATCAGGTTTCCATAATCGCCGATTTACTCGCTTCCGCGGTCAATCAGAACGTGGCCAAATGGCATCTGGCGCCAGCCATGACCGAAGTGGAAAAACGAGTTATTGAATGGACGGCGGAATTTATTGGCTACGCGCCAGACTCTGGCACCGGTAGTGTCGGCGGCGCAATGGTCAGTGGCGGCTCGGCGGCCAATCTGACCGGTTTAACCGTCGCCAGAAATATCTTTTTCGAGCGCGCCGAAATCCGCAAACATGGACTGTTCGGACAACCTCCGTGTATCGTTTATGCTTCTGATCAGACCCACAACAGCGTTGATAAAAGCGTGCAACTGCTGGGCATCGGCAGCGCCAATTACCGCAAAATTCCGGTCAATGCGGATTATCAGATTGACATCCAGGCCCTGCTTGACCAGATCGAGATTGATCAGCGTGCGGGCCTGCAACCATTCTGCCTGATCGGCAATGCCGGGACAGTCAATACCGGCGCCATTGATCCACTCGACAAGCTGGCCGATATCGCCGAACAATATGGCCTATGGCTGCATGTCGATGGTGCGTATGGCGGCCTTGCGGCCTCTCTGCCGGAATTAAAAGCCAATTTCCAGGGTATTCATCGAGCGCACTCAGTGGCCTGCGATTTTCATAAGTGGCTGTACCAGGGCTTTGAGGTCGGTTGCACGCTGGTGCGCGACTGGGAACAGCTCAGAAGGACATACTACACCGTCGCGGATTACCTGGGCGGCAGTCCAAACAGCCTGCCGGACGGCAGCCGTCGTCTGGACATCAACGAACATCATTTTCAATTGTCCCGCAACGCCAAGGCATTCAAAGTCTGGATGTCGTTCAAGGCGTTCGGCAGCCGGCGATTACAGGCCATGATCGGCAAGGACATCCAATTACGAGCTTACCTGGACCAGCAGATTCAGCAGGCCCCTGATTTTCGAGCCATCAACAGCGGCCGGTTGTCGATCGCGTGTTTTCAATATATCGGGTCAGGCCACTACAGCGAGCCGGAACTGCAGCGCCTTAACACCCTGATCATACCTGCGCTGGAGCAGGATCGCCGGGTATTTATTACCGGCACCCGTTTGCATGGCCAGCCGGTGATCCGGGCCTGCATTATTAATCACCGGAAAAATCAAAGCCATATCGATTATCTGCTGGATGTGATTCGAGCAACCGGCCGGAAAATTGAGGCCGGCTTGGTGCCATCGGCAGGCAGCGCTGCTTGAACGAACCGGTCGTGCGCTAGGCACTTCAATTGTCCTGCTATTGGTCCGATTTACCGGGCTTCTGGGCACTATGGGCTATATGCCTGCAGCGCAAATACGCTATTCTATCTTCCTGATTCAGCCAGCTGCAGATAGCAGTCGGCATCATCACAATTGACTCAACACACGGATAGACCATGAACAAAACTTTACTGGCAATCAGCATTGCCCTGCTGCTGAACGGATGCGGACAAAGTCCGGAACCGGCAGCCCCGGAAACAACGCCCAGTGCCGCGGAAACCCACTCGGAAGCATCGGCAACGACCGCCAATCAGCCCGAACTGGGCGATTGGGGTATTGATCTGGAGCAGCTGAAGCCAGCGGTTGATCCCGGCGACAACTTTGCCGAGTACGTTAATGGCCAATGGCTGGATAATTTCGAGATCCCAGCTGACCGCGCCAGCTACGGAATTTTTACCATTTTACGCGAACGTTCGACCGAACAGGTCAACGCGATCATCGAGTCGCTGGCCGAAAGTGACCCCCAAACCGGTTCCCTGGAACAAAAGGTCGGTGATTATTATTCAACCTGGATGGGCCTTGCCGACTTGAATGAAAAAGGCGCCGCCCCGCTACAGCCTCATCTGGAAAAAATCGCCGCTATCAGTAATACCGAAGAATTGATGCAGGCGTTTGCCAATGTCAATGCCACCGCGCCGTTCACCGTCGGCATTCTGCCGGACCCCGCGGATACCACCCGCTACACCCTGTTTGCCGGACAAAGTGGCCTGGGCATGCCGGACCGTGAATACTACCTGAGTGACGATGAACGTTTCGCGGAATTCCGGCAAGCCTATCGTGAATATGTCATCAAAATTCAGCAGTTGGCCGGCATTGATGATGCCGAGGCCAAGGCCGAGGCCATCATCGCACTGGAAACCCGCCTGGCGGAAACCCACTGGACACCGGCGCGCAGCCGCGACATCCAGCAGATTTACAACCCGATGACACCCGCGCAGCTGGCCGAACTGGCGCCCCAGATTGACTGGGCCTCCATCCTCAGCGATCTGGGCCTGGGTTCGGTGGGCAACATTGTGGTAGCGCAGCCCAGTGCCATCCAGGAAAGCGCCGTCATATTAAGTGAAACCCCGCTGGCAACCTGGCGGGACTATCTGGCCTATCACTTCATCCTCGACAACGCCGAATCGTTATCCGAAGATTTTGATCAGGCCAATTTTGACTTTTTCAGCAAAACCCTGAACGGCGTAGAACAGCAGCGCGAGCGCTGGAAGCGGGGCTCCGACCTGGTCAACAGCAATCTGGGCGAAGCGGTCGGGCAGATCTACGTCAACCGTCACTTTCCTCCCGCCGCCAAACAGCAGATGGATGAACTGGTAGCCAATCTGCGCGCAGCGCTGTCCGAGCGGATTGACGGCAACACCTGGATGGACGAGGAAACCAAAGCGGCCGCGCACGCCAAACTGGCGACTTTCGAGCCGCGTATAGGTTATACCGAGAAGTGGATTGACTACTCCGATCTGAAATTGATGCCTGGCGATATGCTGGGCAATACCCTGCGTATCAATGCGTTTCTGTGGAACCGTCAGGTGGAGCGCCTGGACAGCCCGGTTGACCGTCAGGAATGGCCTTATCCTCCGCAGACTGTTAACGCTTCCTATAACCCGCTGCTGAACCAGATTACTTTCCCGGCAGGTATCCTGCAGCCACCGTTCTTCGACCCCTATGCCGATCCGGCGGTTAACTATGGCGCCATCGGAGGCGTGATTGGACATGAGATCGGCCACGGTTTTGATGATCAGGGCCGACGTTTTGATGAAAACGGCAAAATCCGCGACTGGTGGACCGCTGCTGCGGACGAAGCTTTTCAGGCGCGTTCCAGCAGGTTGGTGGAACAGTACAACAGCTACGAACCGCTGACAGGCATGCATGTGGATGGTCAGTTAACACTGGGTGAAAACATCGGTGATCTGGGCGGTCTGGAAATGGCTTACTCCGCTTACCGCAAATATGTCGAGGAACATGGCGAGCCGCCGGTGCTGGATGGCTTCACCGGTGAGCAGCGCTTCTTTATGTCCTGGGCACAGGTCTGGCGGGCTAAATTCCGTGAGGATGCCCTGCGCCAGCAGCTGCTGACCGACCCCCATAGCCCGCCGGAAAATCGGATTAACGGTGTAGTCCGCAATATTGATGCCTGGTACGAGGCATTTGATGTCACCGCTGACGACGAGCTTTACCTGCCCTCCGAACAGCGGGTATCCATCTGGTAATCGATATTTTCATAGCACTTAAAAGCCACCGCAAACGGTGGCTTTTTATATGCTGTAAAGGGGATGGATTAAATCTGGAATCCGATTAAAAAGAACCTGAAGCAAAGCCTGTTATTTCGACCAAAGGAAGAAATCTTTGCACCCGGTGCAGCAAACAACTGCCTGGAGTTACATGGTCTGTCCCATAAGATCTCTCCCTTCGGTCGAAATGACAAATAAAATGCAGCACCAGCTAAGATGCAACCCACCACAAAGCTCTGTCACTCTGAGGTATCGCTGTCATTCTGAGCGTAGCGAAGAATCTCGCCATGCGTACCCAACTCAAGAGATCCTTCGCCTTTGGCTCAGGATGACACGGTAATATTGAATGACACGGTAAAACCGCGACTGTTGACATTGAGCAGTAAAACTGTCATTTCGACCAGCGGGAGAAATCTTTCCAACCTACCCGTAACGCCCGGATATTTTGTAAAGCCAGGCTGGTATCCAGTTAAATGCAATCCAAACCAACCACCGGAGCATGGCCCCAGCCTACCCTGGATATCGTCATTTTCGCCTGCGCGAAAGTGCCGGTGCTGTTGCAGGTTGGCTGTTTTACTCAACAGCGTTTTACATCCAGCGGAATTGACTCGGCAATCCCGGTATAATCCAAACCCATCGTGCGCCCGTAGCTCAACCGGGGATTGTCTATCCTTGGGCATCGGCCTGCTAGCCGAAGGTTGCAGGCTCGACCGATTGCAGGAGTGTCAATCGGGTCGCGGGAGCGCAGCGACGGCGCCCGCGGGGTGAGCACCAGGGAGGCTGCGAAACCGTCCCTGCACAGGGCAGGACGAGAAACTGCAACAGACGCTATAATCCACCACTATCGTGCGCCCGTAGCTCAACCGGATAGAGCATCGGCCTTCTAAGCCGAGGGTTGCAGGTTCGAGTCCTGCCGGGCGCACCATCCCTTTACTTTGATCTAAAAAACCCTCTAACACCTTGAATGGTAAGGTGGTTTTAGCGGTTCGATAACCCTCTCCGCGCACATAGGTCAACTTGTCGGCAAAGGCCAGTTTCAGCACTGCATGCTTATGCTCCAATCGTCCGTGAGCCCAGAGTTTATAAGGATTTGCCAGAAAATCCATGGCGGTTCGATAAGTTTTCTCATAACTGCTTAACGGACGGCCACATTGGCCGATTTTTTCACTGATCACGATCTTTTCCTGTTCGGTTTGTCTGATGCGTTGCTCATAAGCACCGATTACGCTGGGCAGTTCAGCGCCCATAATGCGATCCAGCAGGGTTTGTATCTGCCGTTCTTTTTTTGCCAGTTCGGCCTTGAGTAATTGCCGGTAGGTTTGTGCATATTCGCGGCGATGCTCCCACAGTTTTTTGAACATCGCTGTGGCGGCTTCGAACATGCCGGTGGTTGGCGTCAGGCGTTGCAGCAGGGCTTCAAACTCCCCCTCTATCTGTTCACGCTTGATCGACTTGCCGTAGTGCTCACAGCCTTTGCCTTGGCAGTAATAATACGCATACCGGGTGTTTCTTCCCTTTGACCAGCAGGCGGTTAACGGCTTGCCGCAGGTGCAGGCGATAAACCCGCGCAGTGGAAAGTCCGCATTCAGGTTTTTGCGGGCCGGGACTTTGGCACGTTGTTTCAGGCGCTGTTGTATCTGCATAAAGGTTTCATAGCTGATCAGGGCCGGTTGCTGCCCTTTGCGCAAAGAAATACCCCAGCTTTCATGCTCGATATAACCGGCATATAAAACCCGCGTCAGCAGTTCCTCAATGCGCTGATAATGCACTTGCCCGTTGCTGCCCTTGGGGTATTCCGGGAAGCTTTCCAGAAAGTATTTGACCTCAGATTTGGTTTGGAAACGGCCCGATGCAAAGCCCTCCAGTGTTTCGCTGACTATGCTCGCCAAAGGTTCATTGCGCACCAGCACCTTGCCGCCGCCCTTTGCGGCCTCATACCGATAGCCAGTCGGCGGGTAAAACAGCCAGTAACCTTTTTCCAGACGGGATTTCATTTTTTGCAGGGTTTGCCTGCGGTTTTGCTGCGCTTCCAGTTGGCCTTGTGCGGCAAACAGGGTTTCAACAAACTCGCCTTCGGGCGTTTCATCAAACTGGTAATTCAGGCATTCGACGCTGGCGGCATACTGCTTTAACGTCAGTCTTAGCGTCAGATGCATCAAGGTGTCTCTGGCAAAGCGTTTGAGATCATCGAAAATCACCACATAGTTGGTGTCCGGGTGGGTTTCTAGATAGTTGATTAAAGCCACCATGCCCGTGCGCCTCATAAAATCGCCCCGGCCAGACACATCATCGGGGAAGACTTTTTCCACCTGATACCCCTTGATGGCGGCATGCTGACGGCAGCGATGCTCCTGGCTGTCCAGGCCGCTGGCATCGGTGCTTTGTTTTTTGGTGGACACCCGGCAATAGATCAGGGCTTTGGTGGTGTCAGTCATTAGCCTCCTCCTTGGCCGGGCCGCTGGCCTCGGCATTAAATGATGGTGTCGTTATTGGTAGCAGTTTGTCAGAATCCGCGCCAGCTTTTTCAAACATATCCGGCAAAAACATCTGGACAGTATCAACGCCCCAGCCGATATCCACCATGGTTGACATGATCTGCCACAGTACTTGCAGCAACTCGTTTTCTTGGGCCTCGGTTAATTCAAACCCGGCCAGATGCTCGCGGTACTCATCCGGGTTGAGGGTAAGTTTTGGCAGTGCCTTGTTATCAGCCAATCCCGATGGTGAATGGTTGTCTGGGTATGTGGGCATCAGGTTCTCCGTTGTTTGATGTGCATGCCGCGTCTGCTCTTTTGCCTTGCCACCCGGCAAAACAAGAACAGCAGGCGATGAGTTTGGCGGTCATTTATCGGCGTATTCCCACCGGTGGGGATACCGCCTGCGCCAGCCCTTTGAGCCATGATCGGCTCCGGGCTGGCGCTTGGGGTGGTTGCTCTCAGAGTCATAGCACACTAGCGGCTAAAGCTTGGGCGCTTGCGTATGTGTCTGCCCGTCAGCCTGTGTTTGCTGACGCTCGGCCCGCATTTTTTCCAGTTCTTCGCGCGAGCGCAAAGCGATATTGCCATCAAGCGGTACGGCATTGAGTTTCAGCGATAAGCCGCCGCCTTTGGCTGGCCATGCCGCGCCGATCTTCTGCCAGTGGCTGTTATCGTCTTTACCCTCCTGAACGCTATAGGCGATAAAGCTGGGCCGTTGTGGTTTTTTCTGGGTGAAGTTCTCACTCATGGTTTGATCTCCTGTTGGTGGTTAAAAAGGGCTTTGGCCTGGCCCCGGTGGCGTGATAAAGCATGCTCCCGGCGCATATCACGCAGGGCGTCCTGCATGGCGCGCTCACCGCATTGGATTTCCAGTTCGCGCTCGGCATCCAGACTGGCGGTGACCCGCGCATGGGTTGACCCGTCAATGGTGTATTCCAGCCGGGCGTGTGGCTGCGAGCGCTCGGCCCGCAGCCGTTCAAGGTGCTGTTTGGTGATCACGGCGATAGTCCTCAGCGGATTTCAGCGGCAAACGCCGCGCCCGCCTGTTCGGACCATACCCGCCATGCGTTGCGGATATTTTTTACCGCAGGCCCCGGAAAGCCCGCACCCAGACCATAAAAGGTCAGCGCGCAGCCGTTCAAATCCACATCGGCTTCGGGCAGTCCGGCGCTGCCCTCCATTAACGCCATTGGGTCAACATAGTTTGAGGCTTCCAGCCCATCGGTCAGCACGATAATCTGACCCTGATTGGCACAATCAAACCCGCTGGTAAACTCCAGCCAGGCAATCAGATTGGTACTGGACTGCGCGGCGTCTTCACGCTCAGGCAGTGCGCGCACAAACTGTGCAATCGCTCCGGCCACCGCATCACTGCGCAGCCTGCGGCTGAGGGTGAAGCGGTGATCAATCAGGTTCAGCGCATCATTGCGCGAACCGAAGGTTTGCAGGCGCACGGTATCGCCGCTTTTAAGCGCTGTGATTTGATCGCTTAAATACTGCGCGGCGGCATAGGCAAAGTTCTGGTGGCTGAGCAACGGATTGCTGCCGGACAGATCAACGGCAATGGTCAGGGTGGTGGCGTGGGCGCTGATCGACAGGCCAGCCAGCAGCAGTAAGATGGTTAATGTTTTCATGAAAGTCTCCGTAGGGTCTTGGGTAGTGACAGGGCTTGTAAAATGTCATCAAGGGTGATGGCGCGCAGGGCCTTGACCGCCGCCTCAACCCGCTTGCGCATCTGCTTGTTGTCCTCGGCGTTGCCTTGGCCCCAGCGATGCACCGGAGTCTGGTAATCCCACTCCTGCAAGGCTTGCTCATGGGGCATCAGGTGATCAGCGACGACCTCCAATGCCTGATTGGCCAGGTGCAGTTTCCAGTGGTCCTCATCTTCAAACGCCAGGGCGTTTTGCCGGTCGTGCAGTTCGCCCAGCCGGGCTTCGGCGGCTTGGATGGCGCGGTGATAGTAAAGCGCGGCGCGCAGGGCTTTGCTGCGGGTGAATACCTCATGCAAAGACTTTCGGATCAGCGTGATCAGGTGATGGGCGATAAACAGCGCGACGATAGACAGCCCGCCGATACCCAGCGATAAGCTCAAAATGGCGACCGGGCGGGTCACAGAGTCAAACAGTACATCAATCCAGCCGCTTTCGGCGATCACGCCGGGCAGCTCGCCCAGCGCCGGGATGACCGGGACGCTGCCGGTTTGCTGGCCCATGCCATCACCATAAAGGATCGCGGCAATATACAAGCCGCCACCGATCACAAACGCGGCAATGATCACACCGGCCAGCAGGGTGACAAGGCGAACAATCGGATGCGCCGCATCATCCTCTGCCAAGAGATGGAACGCCGCAATCATGATGATCCCGGTGCAGGCCATCAGGCGCGGCGACCAGTAACCCTGGCCGTCGGCAAGGTATTCAAAAATGCGGTAATAGATTTCCCAATCAATCACCACGACCCCGGCAAGTCCGACCAAAGCCAGACTGAGGGCCAGTAATTGCAGCGGAATCAGCAGCGCGGCTTTTTTAGCATCTGCGACGATACCTTCGAACACCATGTGTTCTTGCGGGGTAAAAAAGTTGTTGCCTTGGTTCATGGTTGGCTCCTGCGCCGGTATTCCAGACGCTCAAAATAGTTTTGCGGCTCGCGTTGCCACTCGGCTTCGCGCGAGAGCATGAGCTGCGTGGCCGCAGCCATCGCTGCGGCCTGGGTTTGTTCAATCTGCCGGGCCACCTCGGCCTGTTCCTGGGCGGTGCCGCGTATGTGGTCATGCAGCAATTTGCGCAGCGGGCGAAAGTCCGGGACGATCAGGCGGTCCACCTGCTCGCCAATGCGTGCCATGGCCCGGTTCATGGGGCTGGCGGTGGTAGTGTCTGGGGTTGGTTTCATGGCAATCCTCATGGGGTTTTGTGGTTAACCGGGTCAGGCGTGCGCCTGCGCACCAGCAAGGCGCGGGTGATGCGGCGCAGCAGGGTTTCCTTGTGCTCGGGGTCGGGCGCATAGCGCCATACCGGCAAGGCTTTGAAGTACGGGTCATTGATCAGCTTGAGCGGCCGCGCACCGGCGCGGGTGACAATCAGGTGATTGCTGTTGGGGTCTAAAAACCGGGTGATTTGCTCCGGCTCCAGCACATTGACTTCGCGGTAGCTTTTACGGCCACTGTTGCGGTCTGTGTCGATAATGGTTTTTTTGCCCAATATCTCGCAGAGCAGCTTGGCGTTATCCGGGTGATTGCCGCCCATCCAGAAAGTCGCGTCAGATTCACCGATAAATGATTTCCAGCTACCCGGATAGTGCTGACGCATCAGCTCGACGTTTTGGCTGACGCCAAGGAATGTGAGACCCATGGAGCGGCCAACCGCCAGCATCACTTCCAAGGCCGGGTTATATTTTTGCGAGGGCAACTCATCAACCACCAGCAGGCATTGGTCTTTCTTCTGTTTTACCGCTTCAAAGGTGTAGGCAATCATGTTGGTCAGCAGGCGGCTTAGGCGGTCAAGTTCTTCGCGCAGGGAATACAAGGATGCGGCAAAGGCCAGCACCAGATCATCGCGGGTTTTTAACTCGCTGATTGAAAAGTCACTGGTTTTAAGCACCGCGCGTACATTGGGGATGTCCAGAAACTTAAGCTGTTCCTGTAAAGTGCTGCGGACATTGCCAGCAGTATCAGGACTGGCGCTTACTATTGCCGAGACAGCCCCGGCGATTACCCCGTCAAAGGCCGGGTTGTCGGCCATGGCGCGCATCAGCAGTTCATGCGCTTCATCGTCCTTGGTTAACTTTTTACCGTTCTCGTAGACCGGATACCCGTGAATCGTGAGATCACGAATGAACGGCAAATGGTGGTCATCGTCTGGATGGGCACTCAGAACATGCAGGATCAACCCAGCCAAAAATTGACGCGCAGTATCGTAAAAATAGGGGGAACGCGAGCCGGACGGGGTAACAATTAGTGCTTCTGCGATGCGCATAGACCAAAGCACCGCTGCGCCTTCGCCATCACGCGCTTGCGCTTGCTTTATACAGTCGAAAAAGTTGATGCAGACACTCTTGGCGCCCGAAATGCCATCCGGGTCAAACACCAGCCATGTGCGCCGGTCATGGTGACGAAGGGCATTGACGATTTGTGCCTTGGGGTCGATCAGAAAAACACTGCCCGTCCATGTGGAAATGATGGTCGCAAGGGCAACGGTCTTGCCAGACCCGGTCATCGCGAGCATAAAGCCATGACGGCGAATAGGGATGCCGACCGGCTGGAGCAGGCCAAGACCGAAAGCATAAGTCCGGCCAAGGTGCAGTAGACCGGGTCTGAATAACAAGCGCCAAGTCGCCAGCGTACCGGCAAAACCGCCGGTCGCGCGTTTGCCGATCAAGAAGGTTTTTTCGTGCCAGCCCCGCAATGCCTGCCAGAGTTGATAGGGTTTGCGCCATGGAATCAATCTGGGCCACCACCGGAACATTGCCGGACTGTAAAGCCCAAGCCTGCGGTACAGGATTACCATGGCGGTGCGCAAGACACACAGCAACAGCGCTATTAACAAGGTGTAATAAAGCGCAAGGATGACTTGCTGGTGCAGGTCAATCCGCATCAGCTCATCCAAGTGGTTGAGCAGGTAACGGATGTCAAAGAAGGACCACATGACTATCGGCCCCTGCGCTCAAAGCCGGAAAGTTTCTTGGCAAATACCTGCAAGATACGGATCAATGCAAACCAAGCCATCAGGGCAATGACTATGCTCATCAGCCCGAACAGCCCCTGTAAACTGCCCCGCGCATAAGAAAATAGCTGCGGTTTTTCTGTCTGGTTCATTAGCGTCTCATTAAGATCAAAGGAGTTCTTAGCCTAGCCTTAATTAGGGCGTATGAGACTGGTGGCACTAATACTAGTTATGTATAATTAGGTATAGACTTAACGAGGAATAACGCATGCCATATTGGCACCAGAAAAATGAGTTGTGCTACAACTCAAGGTTATCAAGCTGGGAGTTTCAATGCCTAATTGCTGACTACTGCCAAGGCATTAGCGCGCAAGAGGCATCAAAAAGATTTATGAACTCTGATCAAAGAAACCTATCGCGTCAGACGATTGCGAAGTATTTTCGCGCTATCAGTTTCAGCCTCATTGATGAGCGGAAGACATATCCATGGTGGTCAATCAACTACTACGATATGAGCGCCGCACAGATTAACGATATCAGAAATGTTGTATACGATAATAATCGTATTGTTAGTAAACTCCGGGGCCAGATAGGCAATATAACGGGCTCGTATAAGTCCGTCGATAATAAAACATATATTGATGTGCTTCGCAGAATGTCAAAAGATATGAATGGGTTACCAAAGGGAGACAAATTCTGTGAACATTTAATTAGGGCCTGTGAGATTGCTTTTTTTATAGAAATGGGATTCAGTGATCCGACTGAAGTGATGTACAGGCAAACCTGCGAACATTTTTGGTTTACTGATCGTTTCCTTTTTCGCCGCAAAGCATCTCCAACAACCTGCCGGGAACGAGATGAACGGCACAAGCAAAAGAAAACTGATGAGTGGATTTACGCGCTCAATAGTGATGACTTCAAGCCTGACCTAGCGCTCATTGATGCTCGTAAAAAATGGAAATCTTTGAATACAGAGGGTCGCGAGCTAAATATTCAGAAAAGATATCTATCCGCGTTTGATAGCTCGATGATAGTGTCTGATGATATCGCGCCCGCTATTGATTCAGATCAAAGTTTTCCGGTTCGTTCTTCTCAACCCGCTCCCAAATCTGATTCATGATCCAAAGAAGTAGCGCGTGATCCACATTCCCTTGTGATCGGCCATCATTTAATCGGCATCGTTGTTCTTCTATTGCCTGAATAAAGGCAGAATCCTTAAAGGCTGTTTGCATCTCCTGTTCAAATAATTTTTGATGAACTAGGTTTTCTCTATCAATTCGGTTGCGCATCTATACCTGCCTATCAATAGACAGGCCTATCACTAATTAGGTGCATAAGGCTAGAAAAAAATAGCAACAATAAGCACTTTTAAATCAGCGGCCAAGAGATGTGTGTTTTATCGCAAGGAATTTACCAATATCTTCACCTAAAGAATGCGGTAAATATTTGCGCCTTAGCAAGCTCGAAGTGTGATGGAGACTCTTACATTGAGAAGTGACGAGCTACTTCATGATGTTTAATCCGAAAATAAAGATCAATCAATCTTAACCGCTCAAGCTTTCTTGTCCAGACAAGCGGCAGCTCACCCGTGCCTCTTGCAGCTATGAATTGCCCCATCCAGCGGATATCCGGGTCATCACCAAACGTTTCGTCTATACAGGGGATATTGTATGGCTGTCCGGTGATTGTAAGGATATCTCCCTCAAAATCCCGGATTGCATCGGCAATCGCATCCAGCCAATCCCGGCGGGGGATAGGAACGTTTCGCGTCTCCAGCCAAAGGCGGTGGTAATAACTGGGGTCTTTGAGTTCTTCATCGGTGGCGACATAGATAACCTTGTTCTTAGTATTGCTCATGGTCTGATTCCTTTCGGGCTGGGTTTGAAAGCCCGGCATAAAATCAGAACGAAGGTGGAATCTTGGGACGACTACGAAAAATACATGCAGCGGTATGACACCGCCCAAATCTGACGTCTGACTCTGTTAGAGATCGGTTCGCAACGGCGAAACCGAAGCCAAGGAGGCAGGCAATGATATTCAGACGCAATCGGCCAGAGACGGTCAAACTCATAGATATCAAGGGTAAGCGTTATGTCACCGAAAGAGAAAAACTCATTGAAGCGGCGCAAAACTGCATTCGAGAGCAGTTCGCCAGCGCAGTGAATATCCAATCAGCCGATGAGGCCAGGGATTACTTACAGGTTTTGCTTGCCGATTATGAGCATGAGGTCTTTACGGCCCTGTGGCTTGATACCAAACACAATGTCATTGCTCACGATATCCTCTTTCGCGGAACGATAGATGCCGCCCCTGTTTACCCCAGAGAAATCGTCAAAGCCGCGCTTTCCTTCAATGCAGCTGCGGTGATATTCGCCCACAATCATCCGAGCGGCGTGACAGAACCATCGCCATCCGACATCCATATCACCAAACGCCTGAAAGACGCTCTGGCCCTGGTCGATATCCGCACGCTAGACCACCTGATCGTTGGTAGCGATATTACATCCATGTCTGAGCTAGGGATGCTCTAGCCCCAGCCCCCTCTGATGCTTTCTGAAATCCAAACCATCCGTGGTAGCCTGATTAGGCTATATGCGAAGCCCTTCAAGCAATGTTGTATTACAGTTTGGTAGGTGTAATACAGGCTGATCAAATCCACTTCCCGCTACGCGCAAGCTGTGCTTTGTAATACAAATGGGCCTGCGCCCACCCGTATTACAAAGCGCTTGGCAAAGGGACCCGCTGCGCGTCCCTGTTGCATACCCCCGGCGTGGCGCATGATCAGGCATTGAGCCCGAATGCGCCAGTCAACCGTATCGCCGGTTGATCACTCGCAGGGTTTGGAGAGCGCCCTTCCCCGCCTGCGCCAAACCATGTCCAAACGATCTGGCCGTTTGATCACCATTGGGGAGCCTTCGCGCAGCCCCAAACCCCATCGACCAAAGAGCCCATTGCTGCCCTTTGGAAACCAGAACCAACCGTGTGTCGGTTGGATGCCATCGGCGGATAACCGCTGAAGCATGACCAACGTTTCGTTCATATACTGTGAACAGTGAAATATGCGTTTTCACTGTTGTATACTAAGCAATCACCATACCTGACTAAGAGGGGCGTTAAAAATGCTAGATATATCAACACTTAGAGAAAGCTCTCAAGTAATTATTGATATTGCAAAAGAAATGTCAGGTGATAGCAGATTTGCGTCCTTCGCCGGAGAAGTAACAGCTATTGTTAATGACGCTGTTGTAGTAAATCAAGAGTATATTGATATTCGATTAAATAACAATCCGAATTTTTCAACTATCGACATAATGTGGGAGGATTTCGGGTATAAAAACTATAAATCAATGGGCCTATTTGGCCGTATGACAACCCAATACCAAAGAGTCGAGAAGACCGATGAAAGCCAATTTACAATCATAGATACCAAATTTAAGATTGTTGTTAACTATTAATTTCGCCTTACTCTTTAGGGTGATGAAAAGAAATATTTGTTAGAGCAGTGTTTTCTACTATTATAAAAATTGATCCTAGCGCATCACCTCAAGCAGCCGAAAAACTTATCGAAATCTGGGAGGAAGTAGTTAGCTCGATAATCGAAGAAATGGTAAATTATGCCAACAACGAGACTGAAGACTTACATATTAATCTCCGCGAGGAAATGATTTTTGAGCTATCAAAGCTAATATTATACCTATCAGAAGCGGTTGTGCATAATCGCTTGAATAATCGTACCATAAGTGAAATTGACCCCAAAACTGAACGTATAGAATGCTTTAACAAGAAAGGTAAGAGTAAAATTTCTACAACAGCAAAAAATTTTGCGGAAGGTTTTTGGATAAAAAAATATAAAGAACGGTGGAAGCCAAAAACAGAAAAGCTTTTGAATAAGGAACAGAATAATAAACACAAATATCAACGCAAACACATTGTTCCAAAAAAAACAGATGAAAATCATTTTATTCCAAAGTTTTTTATCAAAAAGTATTGGTCTAATGATGATTATGTATATAAAAACGTCAAGACCCCTGAGGGAATTAATGAAAAGATTAGAACTCCTGTTGGTGGTTGGGCGTATAGAAGAAACCTTTATTCAAACTATCTAGAGGCATACTTTAGTTTACTAGAGGGTGATGCTGTAAAACCAATTCAGATGATATTGAATGTCGAGCCTTTGAACATCCCCCAGCGTGAAGCTCTAATCGGTTTTATAGTAATTCAACGGTTGAGAAATCCTTTTTTCATAGAGGCAATAAGTAGAGCAGTAACTCCTACTGTTGCTAAGCATGTTGGGGAAGAAAGAACTAGAGATAGTGAATACATGAGGGCCGTCTACGAAACGCTTTACAAGCAAAATCACTTGTACGATAAACTGGCAAACCCTATTTTTAACAGCCGCTGGGTAGTTGTTCGTTCTGGCACTCCTGATTTCATCTTGCCTGATGTGTGCAACATATTTGGAATGTATGAAGATAAACAATACGTTGTAATGCCTTTAACTCCTAAAAATTGTTTAGTTGTATTGCCTGTTGAAGCAGAGGAAGCAAGAGTTATCCCTCATTATATCAAGGCTCCTGCTTCTTTGGCTAGTGACATATCATACATACTGATTGATGCTGCAAAAGAGGAGTTTTTAAGTGACAGTGAGGCATCTCTAATAAATCTCGACGAAGAATCCACTAAAGTTACGCAGCGGATAATTATTTCACTTTCACAGATTATTAATGGTTGTTGACGTTAATTGCTCATCAATGTTGCTCTCTTAAGAAACATTATCAAACTGCGCGGTTATCCGGATGTAGTGCTTTCCCTGATGCTCAAGCCCCTAAAGGGTTTGTTAAGCCTTTTCTGCCATAATTAGGGCAAAAAGAGGGACTACATGAAGGGCGTGCCTGATATATCCACTAAGGAGCTTGGAACGTTGGTTGGTGGTGAAGTATCACTGACGCGGTTGTTTGGGCGTGTGGATGGCGGGTTATTGGCAACGTTCCAGATTGCCCGCAATGAAAAGGCCCACCGCAAGGCGCAGCAGGAAGCGCAGGCCGAGAAGCACCGGGAGGCGGCGGATAAGGACAGGCAGCAGGCACAAAATCAGGCAACCGACCTGACTATCTTCGTTCAGGTTCTCGACCAGATTGAGCAGCGCATTGCCTATCTGGAAGAAGAAATGGCGCGGCGCTATGAAATCCTGAAAGCCAAATACGGCGAGGACGTGATCGGCGGCATGGCCGCGACCTACCTGACCGAGCAGGAGCTGGCCGGATTAAAAACGGATGAGGAAAAGAACTATGCCTTGGCCGCCAAGTTTCTGGATCGCAGCGGCAAGATCAAACCGGAATACAAGCATCTGGAGGATGCCAGGTACATCCGTGACTGGTACGAAAACGAACAACTCAAAGGCGTGGCGCACAAGATAAAATCAGGTCAAACCCTGAATGCCGAAGATAAAACTGTCTTGCAAAACGGCAACTTTACCGATACGCGAAATCTTCGCATGCTTACTGATGATGCCGCTACTCATGAGATAGTCGATGAGATAAGGGACGCCGACAGAGCCGAACAGGCTGCGCCAAAAACCGATATCAATTTTACTTTTTAACGGCTTTATGCACTCGCTGCGCAGCATCGGCGCGTTTGGTTGCTGCGCCGACTTGCTGTGCGGCACTGTCCGCATCCCACGGCCCTAACACCGAATAGCCGATGTGGTATTCAACTGTCATGCCTTGCCAATCGGCGTTGTAATAAAAATACCGCGCCCGGTAACCCCGCCGCTGGAACTCCCTCACAAACGCTTCGCCGGTTTGCTCGGCGCTCACGCCGTTGCCGCTGCCATAGGCAATCAGGACACCGATACCCGGCATGTCATCGTTGTCCTCCAGCCGGTCAAAGGAATACGCATAAGCCTTAGTATCCGCGTCACCAGAGGACTCCGCTTGCTCGCCCAGACTTTGCGCTATCACGCAGAGTGGCAAGGCCGTCAAAAGAGCTATGAAAATCGCCCATCCAATAACCCCCTGAAATCTTGAGGTTTTTTGGAACCAAAAACGATGGTTTTTGGTAGCGTTGACTTATCACCAGACCATCCCGGATATTGCTATGATCGGCGCAGAAAACGCTTGCTTCTCCGAAAAATCTTTGCCATTTGTAGGGTGTGACAAAAACCATCGTTTTTGTCCAGTTGTAACCCGCAAGGATTGTCGGGTTTAGAGGAAATGGAGCACCGCAATGAAATACGGATACTTACGCAAATCCACCAAGAAGCAGCGCCTGAGCCGCCAGATCGACGGGCTTAAGGGGCTTTGTGATCAGCTGCATATCGAAAGCGCGTCCGCCGTGGCGCGACAGCGTCCGGTCTTTGAAGCGTTAATGCAAACAATGAAATCCGGGGATACCTTCATTGTCTGGGATTTGGACCGGGCGTTTCGCTCGGCCATTGATGCACTGGTCACTGCCAAGGATTTACAGGCGCGCGGCATTGCGTTTCAGGTGGTGGGGATGAAGATTGATACCACCACGCCGCAGGGTATGTATGTCTACACCATCTGGGCGGCAGGCTGCGAGTATGAGCGCGCGATTTTGATCCAGCGCACACGGCAGGGTCTGGCGGCGGCAAAGCGGCGGGGCAAGCGTCTTGGCCGCAAGCCAAAGCTCAAACCCTGGCAGGTTGTGCAGATTCAAAGCTGTATTCAGCAGCATCCGCATGTAGACCGCAAGGTGATCGCAAGGCACTACCGGGTTTCACTGCAAACCATCCGCAGAGCGTTACACCAAAAAACCCTGTAGTTAACTCTCAAAAAGGAATGTCATCCTCATCAAAATCGAGAAAATTATCTTGCGTTGGTATAGCACCCGCTGGAAGAGGTAAATTGCTAACTATATATAGATTCAGAATGTCATCCCTATCCATAAACAGTATTTGACTACGTTTTGAAGCATCTAATTTGCCGCCGAGCCAATTTTTAGCTTGTTTTGTTATCTCACCTCCAGCAACAATAAAAGCGTGATCAACCAGAGCTTTTTTACTCGTTTCGGGGTCAAATATCTCGTGCCCTAACATCATAAGTACCTGATTATAGATTTCAGCAATGTTGGCATTTGAACCACGGCTATTGCCAGATGAGTCTAGCTTCCCTTTTTTGGCCTGAATACCGAAATACAGAACATGCTGTGTCGGTAGCACGTATCTCATCCAGATATCCTTTCCGTACTCAAGCGATTTATCTTTATGTCCAACCGCTGTAATTCGGTGATACCCTAATTGACGGAATAAAGGCAGGATGACCTCCTCAATTAAGTTATCCTCAGAACATTCTTCCAAGTATTCTATGAGTTGTTTTCTTTTTGTAAGCTCGGTGGGCGTAAATGGCCTGTGTGGGCTAGTGATGCTTGAGAGCGTTTTAGTACCAATGTGTCGTATATGCAGCAGACGGTCTTCACCGTAGAAGGCTTCAAACCCTTCACGCTCCAGCGGTTTGTTTAGAGCCGCAAGAGACAAAACCCTATCAGGGTCATCATCTTCCGCGTCCGACTTGTGCATTAAAACCCGCAAAACATTTACAAAACGATCTGGCAATGCATAAGCGATGGGCTGTGGATCGTCCAATAGCTCGCCGAGGCGCTCAGCGGTCCATGCCCACCGGGTAGACCCATCGTGGACAAAATCTAAATCACACTCCTCAAAAAATTGTGTTATCAAGCTGGTTGATCGGTATGGGAAATGATCTGCATCGCCTATAACCATCTCTGCAAGCGCCCGTAAATTTCTTTTTTTAAATTTCATTAAGACAATACAACTGAGTTAAAGCGGACATTCTAATTCACTGGAGTGCTTGTATAAGCCTCTACATCAATCTGGTCAGCAGTCATCCGCACTTTTGCCAGATCATAGGCTGCCTGCATCCGCATTAGCTGATCAGCTTTGGGGCCAAATGCTTTTTCGATACGGACTGCCATTTCTGGGGATAACGCGGCTTTTTCATTGAGCAGCTTAGACAAGGTAGGTCGGGCGACCCCCAGCACTTCCGCCGCCGCCTTAACATTCAATCCTAATGGCGCGATCACTTCTTCCCGGATGATCTCACCGGGGTGACAGGGTAAATGCATCATAGGAACCTCCTTACTTGGCTCTTAGTGATAATCAACATAATCAAGCTCCATTGCATCGCCACTTTCAAAGCGGAAGATAATACGCCAGTTACCCGATACGGTCAGGCTCCAAAAGCCCTGATACGCCCCTTTGAGCGGATGGAGCCGCCAACCAGGATACAGACCGATTTCATCCACGCTCTGGGCCGTATCAATCACACTGAGCATGCGTTTGATCTTGGCCGCAGATTGCGCCGGTAAACCTCCCGCATCGCTACGCTCATAGAACTTCCGCAATCCTTTATGACGGAACGACACAATCATGATTTAATGTAGCGCGTAACGTTACGCATGTCAAGGTTAAAATGTATGGTCATCATGCCTCCAAGTTAGATGTTAATGCTTTAGTGCTCAATAGTCGGGTCTTTCCTGATTGTCTGTTTACGCAGTTGAAAAAAGTCCTGCTTTTGCTGGCTGATATCGCGGTATTGCGCAATATCATTGGATAAAGACTCTGAGCGGCTTTGCCGGTACTCGTGCAGCCGTTCCATTCGTTTTACGAGCGTTTGGCGCTGATCGGCCTGCTTGAAGATTAGCCCATCTTTTTCTTGTCTATCCCGCTGTTTGGCGTTTTCGGCCTCTTGCTTATTGCGTTTGACCGTCTGCCGGTGTTTGCCTGTCACCCGGTCCAGAATGCCGCGCAGTCCCTTAAGAAAGCGTGCTTGTCTTTGCAGGGTTTCTTGTTGCCAGCGTTTTTCTTGTGCATTTCGCTGGGCTTGGCGTTCCTGCCGCTGCTTGGTGACCAGTTGGCGAAGTTGATCATTGATTAATTGTGCTCGCGCTTCAATGGCATTAGCTTGCTGTTTTTGCAGCAGGTTTAAGCGTGCTTGCATGTCATCGGCAATCTGTTTTCTGACTTCGGCGACAGACGGCAGATCATCTTCGCTGCCGAGCTTGGCCCGCACGTCTTTGGTTTTAACACCGACCCACTTTGGGATAGCAAACGGCTCACAGCGATGATTGAGTGCAACAAAGCCCCGGCGATCTCCCTTGGCTAGTCGGTAGCCTTGTTCTTTCAAGGCGTTTTCAAAGCTGGCTCTACTATCACTTTGCGCCCAGCAGCTTTGAAAGGCTTGTTTAACCGCTCTGGGCGCTTCGCCGTTGCGTTTGGCTTGCTGCCATTGTGCCAATGTAAAGTTAGAGGGGTTACGGTTTTCCGCATGGGTCATGCCCGGCGGTATGTTCCAGTCATGCTCAATATACAGCTCACGCGAAATCTCCATGAGTTTGCGCTTGGTGAAGGGCAAAGGAATGGCTTTCATAGCCTGTGTGTCGATACGCGACCAGACGGCATGTGCGTGGCGGCGGCCATTTTTTTCATGAAAGACAATGGCGCGGGGCTGGCCGGATAGTCCGAGTTTGTTTTCAACGCGCTCAATGGCGTTTTCAAAGGTCTGCGTGTCCACCTTTTCCTGCTTGGGTGGGTTCAGGCTCAGGGAAAACAAAAACTGCTTGGCCCTTGTCCCCTGACTGATTGCATGAGCTTCATTCAGCGCCGACACCAGATCATCCGACATGAAACCGCGCAGGTCATGCACCTCCACATGCTCGTTTTCTTCTTTGAGCAAATGCAGGGCCAGGTCTTTTGCGCCGCCGCGCTGATTGCCTTGCAAGATCACTGGCTGCGTTCCCGTCTGGTCATGGGGCGTTGCCCTAATGCAATCAGTAAAGCATCGCGCATCGCCAACACGGCTTTGCAGGCTTCTTGCAGTTCCCGGTCAACGTCTTGGGAAATATCCAGTGTTCCCATATTGGCGTGTTTGGCCAGTTGGTTGAGGTTGGACGGCATCCGGGATTGCCCCAGCATCGCCAGCACCGCAGCAACCTGCTTGTCATTGACCTTGGGTTTGCGCAGGACGCGGCGCTTTCTGACTTTCTCGCCTAACAATTCACCCCGAATGTAGGCGCTAAGTGTCTGATCACCCGCTTGGTGCTCCAGGTAGTCGCGCTCGTCCTGTGTGAGGCGAAGACAGAACGGGGATGGTTTATGGGCTTGATTGCGGGTTGTTTTTCCGCTAGAAACCTGTTGGAATGCTTTCGAAGCACTTACCGAAGCCATGGCGTTTACACTCATGGCTGCGGCTCCTGAAAGTCAGGAACATGGTTTTCTAGGTAGGTATTCCATTCGGCAAGTGTTTCAAACAGGCGGTTCGAGGTTTCTACCTCTAGCCGCGCCAACCTTAAACTGTTGAGCCATCCTTAAGCATCATGAATCGTAAAGCACTGACTTTATTCACTACCGCACTGCTTTCCATCTCCGCCTATGCGGATATCAACAACGATCTGGCCAAGGTCAGTGACCGGGTCATGCTGCGCGTGCAGGATTGGATTTCCTACACACCGTTGCTGCTGATCGCGCTGGCGGTTGTAACGCTGTTTTGGTTTGTGGCGCACGCCATCGGCCATTCGAAGTGGCTGTTCAAGCGCATCGATAATGTTCTGTTGCGAGGCCTGCTGGCCAACATTGTCCAGACGGTCATTTTCATGTTCGGGGTATTGGTGGCACTGGAAATTCTGGATGCCATGGCCCTGGTCGGCGCTGTGCTGGGTACCGCCGGTGTGGTTGGACTGGCTTTGGGTTTTGCTTTTAAGGATGTGATAGAAAACTACCTTGCGGGCATTCTGCTCAGTATGCGGCAGCCATTTGCTAATAATGATCTTATTCAGGTGGACGGACAGGAGGGCAAAGTTATCCGGATGACTTCGCGTGCCACCATACTGATGACATTGGACGGTAATCATATCCGCATCCCCAACGCCACAGTGTTTAAGAACACCCTGACCAACTACAGCCGTAATCCGCTGCGACGCTTTGATTTTATTATTGGCGTGGGCACCGGAGAGGACCTGCTGGCTGCGCAACAACTAGGCGTGGCGACTCTCGCCGATATGCGCAGTACATTGGATGATCCAGCGCCCATGGCTGTTCTGGAACCACCGGGAGACTCCAGTATCGGCGTGCATTTTTATGCCTGGGTTAATCAGGCTGAAACCAGTTTAATGAAAGCCAAAAGCGAAGCGATCAGATTGGTCGGTGGCGCGCTGGACAAGGCTGGCATCGATATGCCCGAGCCGATCCATCGGCTGCGATTCAGCAACGACGGCATCACCATTACTGAAAGCACCGATGATCAACAGAGCCCCGCACCGGGAAGCCAGGCCAGCAGGCCCGGCAAACAACCCAAGGAGGAGGCAGCGCTGGAGCAGGAAACCGCGCCGGACGATGAAATCGACGATCAGATTGAAGATGAAAGGCGCCAGCACGAATCCAGTAATCCGGACCAGGATTTACTCAACAAAGATGCCCCCCAGGAGTAGCTGACTCACCAGCCGACGGTCAACAGTTATTCGACCACACTGGAATACTGCTGTTTAAAGTACTCCAGATCACGCTCATTTTGAAAGTGCTGTTCGGCCTCGGAATAAATCAGTTTGGCATGCTCGATTAAGGCTGAGCGATAGTTTTCTGAAATGGGCAGCTGGCATAACGCCACTACGGTTTCCATCAACCGCCTGGTGACACCAACGTTGTTACGGGCATTCTGCCGGATCGGGTTAAACGCCGCATTCAGAATACTTCGGTAACTGTATAATCTGACCACCACCCGCAGCTTATCGTCGTCATCAAAGTAATACGGTTTGGGCAGCCGCTTGCTGGCAATCTCCGCCAGGGCCGCCGCTAACCGGTCCACGCAGTTGATGGCGGTAAATGAATCATTGATGCCGGGAGACAGCGCCCTTAGCGCCACCTCCACCAGCTGATCGATGGCAAACTCCGCGTCCTGGATAGTGGTGCGCTGCACGCCCAGCTGGATCAATGCCATGAATTCATCCAGGACTTCCTCGGCAAGCTCCTGATCCGCCCACAAGCGCATTAACTGGCTGCCTTTGATAACAAAGTCTCCCGGCTTGCGCTGAAAGTGCAGCAACACACCATGCTCCGTCGCCAACTTGACCATACTTTCCAGTTCAATCAACTGCATATAGCCGCTGGACTCAGCGGTCAGCTGGTAGTCTGCTTCGCGTTCAGGTAAAGCCTTGTCTATATTCCGGGATAATTTTCGCGCGCCTCTGGACTGATCTTCCTCACTCAGCAGGATTCTTGAAAAAACGGTAACCACCTCATTGGACACTTCTTCCAGTACCCGCGATATCTGGATGAATACCAGCACATGATGAATAAAATAAATCAGCAGGGCAAAGCTGACAACGCCCAGCATCAGTCCCAGCATCACCGCCAGATGTGGAATCTTGTTAGCTGCTTCACCATTGATTGTCGCCAGTATCAGCAGACAGTATATGAAGGTCCCGATAAACGCGCCCAGCACCATCTGGGTACGGTTGTGCTTCATGAAGTTTTCCAGCAGACGCGGGCCCATCTGACTGGCCGCCAGCGAGAGCACCACCACGGTGATGGAAAATACCAGGCTGGCCACGCTGATCGCCGAACCGGCAACGGTGGTTAAAATAGCCTGTGCGCCAGCGGCATCGGTGCGGTAGGCCGGCGGAACTATCTGCTGATCAGCGCTTTTCAGATAATAATCCAGCCACCACATGGCAGTCGCCAGACCGGATGCTATCAACGCCATCAAAGTCGGCAAAAACCAGTAACTGGATTGAAAACGGCGGATCCACTTAAACCATTCGAAACTCATTGTTTCAGCTTAGCCGGTCTATGCGGTGGATGCGAATGTTTTGGTTGGGCAATATCCCAGCCGCTGAACCAGTGTCTATCGTCCACAAGCGGGCCCCTGCCGTTCTCAAACTGCATTTAGAGATTATGCTGCTGCAAAAAACCTGCTTCACCCAACTGTCTTATCTGCTGTTGAATCCATTCCCGGCGCTCACGTTGCCTGGCACTGGGCTGGAACAGTGAATACGTTTTAGGGCTGGGCAGCAAGGCTGCCAGAGCGGCTGCCTGGGGCTGATTGAGCTGTCCGGCCGTGCTGGAAAAATAATGGCGACTGGCCGCTTCCACGCCATAAATACCCGGCCCCAGTTCGGCAATATTCAGATAAATTTCCAGAATTCTCTGTTTCGACAGCAGCATTTCCAGCCAACCGGTGAACCATGCCTCCAAGCCCTTGCGGGACCATCTGCTGAGTGATGACTCACCCGGCCAGAGGTACAGATTACGGGCGACCTGCTGGGTAATCGTGCTGGCGCCACGCAGACCGTTGCCACTGTGCGAATCTTCAATGGCCTGACGAATGGCCTGCACATCAAAACCGTAATGCTCCGGAAAGCGCTGATCCTCAGCGGCGATGACGGCCATTTTCATCGGCCAGGCAATGGTTTCGCTGTCCCGCCATTGCTGCGTCACCCCGACCCCCTCCAGCCAGCGTGCCTGCAGCATATAACTGCTGGTGACAGGATTAACCCAGCGCAACGGCAATACCAGCAGAATCGACAATGCAATTGCTGACAATATCAACCGGGTCAGCAGCAAAGCTAATCGCTGCCAGATTGAGCGCGGTGGCTCACGAAAGTGCAGTCGATGATGCTTAGGCCTGCGTTTAGCGCGGGTTTTTTTGGTTCGTCCGGATTTGCCGGGCCGGGCGGCCTGGTTGGCTTTACGGGCGGCAGGCATGGCCGTTATCAGGCTGGGTGGTCAGAACGGATTGGATACTGCGCTCGCGGCTGTATTGACCGCAAAGCTCTCTCCGCAACCGCATTCATCAGTCACATTCGGATTGCTAAAGGTGAACAGCGTGTTCAACCCCTGCCGCTGGTAGTCGATATGCGTACCATCAATCAGTTCCAGACTCTTCGGATCAACCACGATCGAAATACCGTGATCTTCAAACTGCTGATCCTCACTGCCAATATCCTCAGCAATGGAAGTCACATAGGCCCAGCCTGAGCAGCCGGTGCGCTTGACGCCCAGCCGAAATGCACGCCCCTGCTGTTCGCTGAGAAACTGGCGAATTCGGCTGGCTGCCTTGTCACTAAGAGTTATGGCCATAAATGTACTACTTTGAGTGCTTATCTGCTTAAGATATTTTATCATTTACGGTTTTATCAAGCATCAATAAGCCATCACACCTTAAACGCTGAGATATTTCATGACCCAATCCGCTGATTCGCTGCCCGTTTACTCGATTCGGGATTTACTGGCCGGCCAGGCCAACCTGCAGACACAGGTCACCATTCAGGGCTGGTTGCGCACCCGCCGTGATTCCAAGGCCGGACTGTCTTTCCTGCAGATCAGTGATGGCAGTTGTTTTGCCACCCTGCAGGTGGTCGCGACCAACGAGCTGGCCAACTACACAGATGCCATCCTGCATCTGACCAGCGGCTGCGCGGTGCGTTGCAGCGGCACACTGGTTGAGTCGCAGGGGCGCGGACAAAGCCTGGAAATCCAGGCCAGCGCGGTTGAAATCGTGGGCTGGGTGGAAAATCCGGACAGCTATCCGATCCAGCCCAAGCAGCACAGCTTCGAATTTTTGCGCGAAGTCGCTCATCTGCGCCCGCGCACCAACACGTTTGGTGCCATCGCTCGGGTGCGACACGTGGCGGCTCAGGCCATTCACCGTTACTTTCATGAGCACGGCTATTACTGGGTCAACACGCCATTGATTACCGCCAGTGACGCGGAAGGCGCGGGTCAGCTGTTCCGGGTCAGCACGCTGGATCAAATGAACCTGCCGCGCACTGACAAGGGTGATATCGACTACAGCAAGGATTTTTTCGGCCGGGAAACTTTTCTGACGGTATCCGGCCAGCTGAATGTGGAGGCCTATTGTCTGGCCTTGAGCAAGGTCTACACCTTCGGCCCCACTTTCCGGGCGGAAAACTCCAATACCACCCGGCATCTGGCTGAGTTCTGGATGATCGAACCGGAAATCGCCTTTGCTGATCTGGATGATCTGGTCGCCCTGGCGGAGGATTTCCTGAAGTACGTGTTCCGTGCGGTGCTCAGTGAATGCCCCGATGATATGGCGTTTTTTGCCGAGCGTATCGAACCACAAGCCATCAAACGCCTGGAAACCCTGATCGAGCAGCCATTCCAGCGCGTGGACTACACCGCAGCGATAGAGATTCTGCAGCAGTCCGGCAAAAAGTTTGAGTTCAAACCCGAATGGGGTATTGACCTGCAAACCGAGCATGAGCGCTATCTGACCGAACAGCATTTCAACGCGCCGGTGGTGGTGGTCAATTACCCGGATGAAATCAAAGCCTTTTATATGCGTCTGAACGATCAGCGTGATGGCGAACCCGGCCGCACGGTGGCGGCCATGGATGTACTGGCGCCGGGCATCGGTGAAATCATCGGTGGTTCACAGCGTGAAGAACGCCTGGACATATTGACCCAGCGCATGCAGGCGCATGACATCGATCTGGAACAGTACAGCTGGTATGTGGATTTCCGCCGCTATGGCACCGTCCCGCACGCGGGCTTCGGGCTGGGTTTTGAACGTCTGGTCAGCTATATCACCGGCATGGCCAATATCCGCGACGTGATTCCCTATCCGCGGGTGCCTGGTAATGCGGGTTTTTAGTTTGCCCTGTCAGCTAGCAGCGGACCTGGCCGCGAGCAGCCCCTGTCAGGTAGGAGCGGACCTGGCCGCGAACAGGCCCTGTCAGGTAGGAGCGGACCTGGCCGCGAACAGGCGCATATCCTCTGGTAGATGCCATAAACGTATCTTTTTGTCGCGGCCAGGTCTTTTGGTCGCGGCCAGATCCGCTCCTACGGGCGTGAGACCGTGAAACTGCCCTCACCCATCGATCTGCAAAAGTGGATTGACGAACACCGCCATCTGCTTAAACCCCCGGTCGGCAACAAGGTGATCTGGGACGAAGATTTCATCGTCATGGTGGTCGGTGGACCCAATCAGCGCAATGACTTTCATTATGATGAAGGCCCGGAGTTGTTTTACCAATTGGAAGGCGAAATGCGCCTGGATATCATGCCAGACGGCCAGCGCAGGGAAATACCGATCAGGGCGGGAGAAATTTTCCTGTTACCGCCGCAGGTCCCCCACTCGCCCCAGCGCATGGCCGATTCGATCGGCCTGGTGGTCGAGCGCAAGCGCCTACCACACGAACAGGATGGCCTGATGTGGTTTTGTCAGCAGTGCGGGCATTTGCTGTTTGAAGAGTATTTTTACCTGCAGAATATTGAAACGCAGTTTCCTGAAATATTTGCCAAATTTAATCAGTCTAAAGCCAGAACCTGCCCACAGTGCGGCGCCGAGCATCCGCCCGCCTGATCAGCCCGAGCTGTAACGATCCGGATATATCAACCGGCTAACGTTATCGCGACGCTTGCCAATGCTCCCAAACCGTCCGTAACAGGATCGGCTGAGCGGCCGCGGTCGGGTGCAGTCCGTCGGCCTGCATGAATTCAGGCTCAGTACCTACGCCTTCCAGCAGAAAAGGCACCAGCGGAACCTGCCGGCGCTCAGCAACCTGCGGATAGGTTTCCGCAAAACGCTGCTGATAGATAGGCCCATAGTTATCAGGAATCTGCAGACCAATCAGCAAGACTCGCGCGCCGGCCTGCTTGGCCAGATCGATCATTGCCCGCAGGTTATCCTCCAGCGCTGCCGTAGATAACGCCCGCAGACCATCATTGGCGCCCAGTTCCAGAAATACCCAGTCCGGTTGATGCTCATCCAGCAAATCCGGCAGCCGGGTTAAGCCGCCGGCACTGGTTTCACCGCTGATACTGGCATTGATCACGCTCCACTCCGAACCCAGCTTTTGCTGCAACAGATTCACCCAGCCCAGCTCCAGCGGAATATTGTGCGCGGCGCTGAGACTATCGCCCATGACCAATAGCCGTTTCGAACCATCGGTGGCTTGCGCTAAAGTGCTTTGGCCCCAAACCAGACTGGATAACAGGAGCAAACCAAGCAGCGTTTTTTTACGAATTGTCATACAGCATTACCCGAGCAAATAGTAAGAGTTTCATATGTCCCAAGCCTCTGCCAGTTCCATCCCAGCCACATCTCCAGATCATCATCCGGATATTCTGGCCTGTCACCAGTTGGAACACCATATCACCGGCAGCGGCCATACCCTGTCTATTCTCAAGGGCATTGACCTGCAACTCAAGCCGGGCGAGTCTTTGGCCATTTCAGGCGCGTCCGGTTCCGGTAAAACCACTTTATTAGGCCTGCTGGCCGGGCTGGATATCGCCACCGGCGGAGATATCCAGATGTTCGGCCAGGCGCTGGCAAAACTGGATGAAGAAGGCCGGGCCGCGCTGCGTCGCCAGCGGGTCGGCTTTGTGTTTCAGTCCTTCCAACTGCTGCCAACCCTGACCGCACTGGACAATGTACTGCTGCCGTTGCAGTTGACCGGCGTCAGCGAAGCTAAACAAAAAAGTATTGCCGCGCTGCACAGCGTGGGCCTGGCTGAGCGGCTCAACCATTATCCGTCACAACTCTCCGGTGGTGAGCAGCAGCGAGTGGCATTAGCGCGCGCGTTCGCCGGTGAACCGGCATTGCTGTTCGCGGACGAACCCACCGGTAATCTGGATCATGCCAGCGGCAGGCACATTGCTGACCTGCTGTTTGATATGAATGCCCGTTGCGACACGGCCCTGCTGTTGGTCACGCATGATTTGAATATGGCCGAGCGCTGTCAGCGTCATCTGCGCCTGCGGGATGGGCGTTTGCATCATCCTGTCCAGCAGGCCGACTGATGCTGGCTCTGAGCCTGCGTCAGACTCAGCGAGAATGGCGCGCCGGCCCTCTGGCTTCGGTGTTCTGGGCGTTGACCATTACCCTGGCGGCACTGACCGCGGTCAATGTCACCAGTGATCGCGCCCAACGGGCATTGACCGCCAAAGCCGGCGAGTTACTGGCCGCTGACCTGGTGCTGAGCAGCCGTAACCCGATCAGCACGGACATTCAGCAGAACGCGACCGGTCTGGGGCTGGACACAGCCCAGGTGGTCAGCTTCCCCAGCGCGGTATTCGCCGGCGAGGATTCACTGCTGGTCTCGGCCAAGGCGATTACCCAGGGTTATCCATTACGCGGGCAACTGGCCGTCAGTAACGATGCTTATGAACCAGGCAGCGCCACCACTGCCTTGCCGGCTGCCGGCGAGGTGTGGGCCGAATCGCGTTTACTCAGCGCGCTGAATATGCAGGTTGGCGACTCGCTGTCAGTGGGCAGCGAAGTCTACCGATTGGCCAAGGTATTGACCTATGAGCCTGATCGCACCGGCGGTTTTGCGGGATTGTCACCCCGGCTGTTATTGAATCTGGCCGATGCCCGGCTGGCCGGCTTATTGCGCAGCCAGTCACGGGCCACCTGGCAACTGCTGATAGCCGGCCAGCCCGCAGCACTGGAACGCTTCAAAAACTCGCTGAATGACTACCCGGACCTGCGCATCATCACCCCGGAGCAGGCCGAGGCGCAATCCAGCAATGCCCTGGCCCAGGCAACCCGGTTTTTAAGTCTGGCCGCGTTGTGCGCGGTACTGCTGGGAGCGGCCGGCATGCTGCAGGCCGGCAGACGCTATGCGCTGGCGCAACGGCAGCCGGTGGCATTATTGCGCTGCTTTGGACTCTCCTGGTCCGAAATTCTGCGGCTGAAACTGTGGCAACTGCTGTGGCTGATGCTGGCAGCCTGCAGCGCCGGTATCCTGCTGGGACTGCTGGCCCAGATGTTACTGGCGCAACAACTGGCTGCTTTGCTGACCAATCAATTGCCGGGTATTGCCCTGCGCCCTATTCTGGAAACGCTGCTGATAGGGGTGTTACTGCTCAGCACCCTGTGCCTGCCGCGCTTACTGCAACTGCGCAGGCTACCCAGTCTGACTATTCTTAATGAAGTTACCATTCAAACCGACCGCCACTGGCTGCTGACCTATCTGCCGGCGTTTATCACCCTGCTCGGTCTGTGCGCCTGGCAACTGGATAACTGGCGGCTGGCGATGATTGTGCTGTTAGGCGTTGTGGTGCTGGTCATCGCGCTGCTGCTGGTGGTGAAGCTGGTGCTGTGGTTGATCCAGCGGCTGCACCGCGTATCCGCGCCCGAAGTCCGGCTGGCGCTGTCCGGACTGCAACGCCATCAGCAGGCCAATACTCTGCATATGACGGCCCTGGGCCTGGCTTTAATCGCACTGCTGGTGCTGGGCTGGATTCGCAATGATATGGTGGCGCAATGGCAGACCAGCCTGGCGCCGGATACTCCTAACCGATTTCTGATCAACATCCAGCCCGATCAGAAACCAGCGTTGCAGGCTTTGCTGGAATCCCATGACGTCGCTAAGCTGGAGTTTGGCCCGATGGCGATTGCCCGGGTGATCCGCATCAATGATGTCCCGGCGGCAGAATGGCGGCCGGAGGCCAATCCGCCTGGCCGCCGTGATGGTACGGTGAATCTATCCTGGCGCGCTGATCTACCTGCTTCCAACAGTTTGACCGCGGGCAGCTGGTTTGACCCCAACCGCAGCACAGCCCAGATATCCTTATCCGCGGACTGGGCCGAAGCGCTGGAGTTGACGCCCGGTGACAGCATGACATTCCTGTCCGGAGCACAGGAAATTCGCGGCACCATCACCAGTCTGCGCAGTGTGGAGTGGGACTCATTCAATATCAATTTCTTTATCCTGCTTAACCCGGCCGCTGCCGCTGATCTCGATTTTCAATGGGTCGCCAGCTTTCACCTGTCCGATGAGGCTGCCGGCATGTTGCGTACGGTGGCGCAGCAATTCCCTAACATCACCATTTTTGATGCCGAAGCGCTGGTCAGACAGATCGCGGATTTGCTCGCGAAGCTGATTCGCGCGCTGGAAATCGTGTTTCTGTTTACTCTGGCAGCCGCTCTGGTGGTACTGGTTAATGCAGTCCAATCGGGACTGTCGGAACGTCAGCGGGAAACCGCCGTACTGCGTTGCCTGGGAGTCAAGCGGGGTATTTTGCAGCGTTCCTGGTGGCTGGAAAATATTCTGCTGGGGGGACTGACCGGTTTACTGGCGGTAATTGTTGCGGCAGTCTGCACCTGGCGCATCAGCCGTGACATTCTGGATATCAGCTGGCAATTGCAGCCGTGGCTGGCCCTGGCCGGTCTGGCGGCAGGATTAATTTTACTGCCATTGACCACCTGGCTGGTCAGCCGGCGCAGTTTTAACACTGCCCCACTTGCAGCGCTAAGACAGCATATATAAAATAATTCAGCCATGCCTTGATGGCATTTTTAACCAACGCTTATTTTATCAGTTATTTTTATCGGCTGTTTTTTATACTCAATATAATTTGATTTCACAGAGCCTTTATTATTGTGAATTTATTGTGTGTATTTATGCGCGGAAAATACTTTTAATATTCACATGAAAGTGACAAATTATTTACACTGTATTAACCACTAAGAGAATAAACTGCAGTTAGTGAGTTAGCTGGTTACTCACGAATAAAAGGATTTATAAAAAACAGGCACGTTACTATTAAATCCTTTAGATCAGTCATTACTTGCAGTATAAGCCATGGATTTCACTCCCTGCCTGGCACTCAAGTAATTACGGATAACCTTGGCAGACCACTTCAACAGTGACTAAACAGGGCAACCGGAAAAGGCTGATTGAAACGAAAACCCGGTCTCCCCGGCCGGGTTTTTTTATTGACTGTTATTAGCACCTGCCCACGGCTGAATGTACAAACTGACTGGACTACTGAAATAACAACATGATCTGAATTAGCGGGCAATTATTCAAGCTATAATTAATAACCTGCGCTTGATAATAAAATTTTATCGGTTGTTTGCTGCCTGTAATAATTCACCAGACCAGCCTTCACATATTTGCAACTGCTAAAAGGCATTATCACCACCGGCAAATGGTTTGCCTGATTTAATGATATAAGGATATAACAATGAAAAAAATTACACTCGCCTTTTCACCTTACTGATATCTCTCGGCTTTTCCGCAAACACCTATGCTGACCCGTTTATTGCATCCCTGGTTTGTGAGCCAGCCGGTGGTACCGGTGGTGTTTACCGTGACGCTTATCCGTTCAGTGAGGCCAGTTATGACTGGCATGTGACCTATCGTGCCAATTTTGCTTCAGGTTGCACTGGCAATAATTTTTCTTGCGGAGCGATTTGCAATGGCTTCACCAACGGCAATGCAACACTTACCGTAACGATTGGTGATGGCAATGGTTTTGCCACCTCGGCTTCGCGCACTTTCAGCTGTGATAACAGCGGTGGTCCTTCGTATTGATACGATTTATCTCAGCAGGCTAAATACTACGGTATGGTTTTCAGCGCCTGAGTGCGGACATGGCTCTATACTCAGGCAGATTATTCCGGGCAGGCTAAATTAAATGAATAGTCACGGCAGTCAGAGGTAGCGGGAATACGTAGGCTGCTTTTGCCAAGCCGACTGAACTGCCTGCCGCAATGATCATCCCAGATGATTGAACCAGTACCAGAGCAAGCGTAAAACAGGCCCGGAAAATCCGGGCCTGTTGCGTCATCGCATGGGAGAAACCGGCCCCTAGCGATTAGTGCGCAACTCCTCGTCAAACTGATAGCGGCGATCAGTAACGATGGCTTCCAGAACTTCAATACGCTGCTTAAGATCGCGAATCCCCTGATCTTTTACGTCTTCCGACTGGTGACGCTGGCGTTTTTCGCGCTTTTCAACGTCTTCACCCCACATAAAGTCCCACCAGTTCTGACCAGGCTTGCCATCATTCCATTCCGGTGCAAACCTTTTCTGTACAGCATGCATCACAATACAGAGCCCCCACACAGCAAAACCAAACAATACCCAGCCGAATGCACTAAACATGGTTCCTTCTCCTTCCAGCCAACATTTCGTGATATTTACGATACCCAGAGCTTCAGAACAGGTACAGTGCAGGAAGTCATATATCGCCTTTTGCTATAGTGCCTGCTGTATTTTTGCCGCGAGAAACATCATGCGCCTGATTGTCGCTTTCATCCTGCTCGCCACCGGTTACTCAGCGAACCTGTCCGCACGCTACCCGGCCGAGGCCATCTTTGCTGAGGCGCCGTTATGGCCCGGGACCGAATACCACTCCGCAACCCCGGATTACCTCAGCGTACTGGGCTACCCGGTCGGCCATCGCATCAGTTCTCATGCTCAGATCCGCCAATACTTCGAAGCATTGGCCGCAGCTCACCCGGACCGACTTCGATTGTTTCCCTATGCGCTCAGCTGGGAAGGCCGTGAACTGTTTTATGTCGTGCTTGGCAGCGCCGCCAATATCAGCCGGCTGGACGCTATTCAGACGGATATTCAACAGCTCGCTGATCCCCGCCGGACCAGTGCTGAGCCGGCCGGCGAACTGATCAATCAACTGCCGGGCACTACCTGGCTTTCCTACGCGGTGCATGGCAACGAAATCTCCTCTTCGGACGCCGCCATGTTTACCGCCTATCATCTGCTGGCAGCCAGCAATGATGCGGTGGTGGATGGCATTCTGGCCAATACGCTGGTGTTTATTGATCCGCTGCAGAATCCGGATGGGCGCGATCGTTTTATCAGCCATTTCCGCCAGGCACAGGGCATTCAGCCGGACACCAGCCGGTTCGCCGCCGAACACGATGAGCCCTGGCCGTCGGGACGGGTCAATCATTACCTGTTCGACCTGAATCGTGACTGGCTGGCGCTGACCCAGCCGGAAACCCAGGGCCGGGTCAAAGCAATCCGGCAGTGGTATCCACTGGCTTTTGTTGATGCCCATGAAATGGGCTCGGATGCCAGTTACTTCTTTGCGCCTGGCGCTGAACCCTACAACCCGCACCTGTCCAAAACCCATCGCGAAAGCCTGAACCTGTTCGGGCGCAACAATGCCAAATGGTTCGACCAATATGGCTTTGATTATTTCACCCGGGAAGTCTTTGATGAGTTCTATCCCGGCTATGGAGCCAGCTGGCCGGCTTATTATGGTGGTATCTCCATGACCCATGAGCAGGCTTCGCCACGGGGACTGGCGGTACGCCGCAGAGACGGCAGCCTGCTGACCTACCGGCAGGCCGTGCGGCAGCATTTTGTCAGCTCGATCGCAGTGGCGGAAACCGTCAGCAATAACCGTCAGCAACTGTGGCGGCAGTTTTATGATTACCGCCGCAGTGCTATCCAGGAAGGTTCGCGCGGCAATACTCAGACCTATATCATCCCCGCACAGACCGATCAGGGCGGCGCCGATTACCTCAGCAGACTGATGGTTCAGCATGGCGCTGAAGTCTGGCGCAGCGCAGCGGCTTTTTCCGCCTGCGGCAATGACTATAAGGCCGGTTCCGTAATCATTCCACTGGCCCAGCCCGCCAAGCGGCTGTTACGTACCATGCTGGACCAGCAGGTGGATATTGACCCCGATTACCTGACCGCTCAGCAACAGCGGCTGGATAAGGGTCTGAATCACGAAATCTATGACGTCACGGCCTGGTCGCTGCCGGTGATGTTCAATATCGACATAGATACCTGCGGCAAACCGGTGTCAACCAGCGGCATGCAGGCGGTGCGGCCCGATGAGGTCATCGCGGCCGCCAGTCTGGCCCGTGCGCAGGTGGCGTATGTGCTGCCAGGTGGTGACCGCCGCATCGCCAAGGCGTTAAGCCGCCTGCTGCAGTTGGGCATCACGGTCAAATCCAGTCATCAGCCGTTTACACATAGTACGCGGACTTACCCTTCCGGCAGCCTGATTATTCCGGTCAAAGACAACCCGGATGATCTGCATACGGTGATTCAGAGCTTACAGTCAGACCTGAATGGCCTCGAAGTGGCCGCCCTCAATGATAGCTGGATGACTGACGGCCCCAGCTTTGGCAGCTTCCAGACCGTCCGCCTGCTGGCCCCCAGGATCGCGCTGATCTGGGACGTGCCGGCCGATGTCTATTCTCCGGGTGCGGTGCGGTTCGTGATTGAAGGCCAGTTCGGTTATCCGGTAACCCCGATCCGGGGCGATAACCTGGGTGGCGCGCAGCTGGATGATTTTGATGTCCTGATCATGCCTGACAGCAGTCCTTTTTTTGGCGGTTATGCCACGCATTTCAACGATCGCACGGTGAGCGCTCTGAAAGGCTGGATTCAGCGCGGCGGCGTGCTGGTCACACTGGCCGATGCCACTACCTGGGCCGCCAGCAAGGACATTGACCTGCTGGCGATGCGCAGTGAAAGCCAGGCACGTCAGCAAGACAGCGAAGATGCAATTGATCTGGATGCCGACCAGCAACCGGGCCGGGTGATCGAGCAGGATAGCCAGTATCAGCAGTTGCTGCTGCCTGACAGCCAGCCGCCATTGGATAACCCGGGCGTTTTGCTGAAAGCCGTGGTGAATGCCGATCATTGGCTGTCGGCGGGCGTTGCCCCGGAATTGAACGTATTGGCCCGTGGCCAGCGGGTATTTACACCCATGCCGCTGGATCGGGGCACCATCGTGGCGCGTTTTGCCGCTGCCGATGCGTTACTGCAAAGCGGACATTCGTGGCCAGATACCCTGCCGCAGCTGGCTTACAAACCGTTTGTTGTGGTTCAGACCAATGGCCGGGGAATGGTGATCGGTTTTACCGAAGACCCGACGGTCAGGGCTTATCTGAATGGCCTGAACAGCCTTTTCATGAATGCGGTACTGCGCGCGCCCGCTTACAGCTCAAAGCTGCGCTGACGCGGCAATTATCCATTTGAATGGGTGCACGGCGGGCCGCTGCCCGCCGTGCACTTAAACTGGATTGGCAGCTCTGCGGCGATCCTAGTGTGACCGCTACAGGCTTAGTTTTTCTGAAACAACAGTGTCATCCGGTCACTTTCACCGATGGCAAGATACTTATCCTTGTCCTCTTTACCCAGCCGTAAGGATGGCGGCAGCGTCCACACGCCTTCAGGGTGGTCACGGGTATCCTTGGGATTGGCGTTGATTTCCGAGCGCTCAAGCAGCGTGAAACCAGCCGCTTCCACCAGTTCAATAACCGTTGCTTCCGGGACGTAACCATTGGGAACGGTTTGCTCGGCATCGGCGTCTGACGCAGCGCGATGCTGCACCACGCCCAGCAGGCCACCGGGCTTAATCACCGCATGAAAATCCGCCAGCACTTCATCCATCACATCGTCGGATATCCAGCCGTGCATATTGCGAAATGTCAAAACCATATCCACCGAATCAGGCTGTCCCAGCTGCTGGATGCCCGGCTCGGAATATTTGGCCACCTGCACCCGGTCATAAATAGTAAACTCAGCGCTAAACTTGTCCATCAACTGATCATGCAGGAAATACCGGTATTCGGGCTGATCAGGAATATCGACATCATAACTGGCTACCACCAGGCGGCCATTTTCACGCAGCACAGGCGCCAGGATTTCGGTATACCAACCTGCCCCCGGCCAGATTTCCAACACTGTCATATCATCCTTGAGCCGGAAAAAATTCAGTGTTTCAACCGGATGACGGTATTGATCACGGTACCTGTTGACATCATCACGATGCTCACCGGCCTTGGCCGCCTTAATTTTCTCAGTCACGTCATGTGACTCGTCAGCTTGCGCGTGGACTGCAATGGTTAACAGCAGACTTCCCAGCAATATCTTCATTGCTTGCTTCATATTCCAAACTCCTGTGATAAAGGCACACTGCATAGGATACAAAAAAGCCCGGCAGGTTGCCGGGCTTTTGGCAGCGGCTAAAAATACTAATCCGCGGGGGATAACTTCTCAGACACCCAGCCCAGGGCCGCGCCGCCCACCAGGTAATACAACAGGCCTTCAACCGCCCACCAGAACCAGACCGCGTCCGGCAGATTGAAGATACCTGACCAACCGGCACAGAAGCAGACCAGAAACAGCCAGCAAATCAGCCCGAACTTGACACCTCTCAGCCAGCCAGCCCCGTTCAATGCTGAGCGAATCCAGCTGTAAATAGCGGCTAGAATAAATGCACAGATTAGCCCGACGGTAATCCAGCGTGGCATCAATGCGGCCATATCCGGTGGAACTTCGTTAAGCTCAGGCCTCCAGAAACCCGCATTGGCCAGGTATAATTCTTTCAGCACCCCTTCATGTATGACTGCGCCTGAGCCCAAACCAACGATAAACTGCGTGACGTAAAAAACCACTCCTCCGATAAAAATAATTTTCCAGTTCATGACTTTACTCCCGGAATTGTTTTAATTATCCACACATCGCGTGTGAATACGAAGTATAGTCGAGATTGCACCGGCAGGCCCGAAATTCACATGAAACTGAAAAAAATTAATAACTGAATATTTTATTATCAATAAGATAGAAAATGTTAATAATCTATATTCTATTTTAGTGATGTACCCTAAAACAGCTTAAAAACGGTTCTATCAGCTGCTCAGTAACCGGTTAATTCCAGATAACCATGGCCGCCTAAAGACCGGCCGGCCGGATCGGTCGCGGTGACATCCACAGCCCCTTCCCAGTAAATAAACCGGCCCTGCCACTCTTGATCGGGCATCACCGCGCTGACCTGCAACCGCAGCCCAAGATCAGCTATCTGCATCTGCCAGGCCACCGGATAACGCTTGCCGGTGTCCGGACTGGTCCAGAATCTGATTGGGGTCAGCCCCACCTGAGCACTGCTCAACCGTTTCACCTCGCCCTGCTGCCCGACCCACACACCGGCACTGGCGCGATCCGCACTGCCGTCCTGCAGGCGCAATTGATAGAACATCAGCTCACAGCCGTTATCGAGCTGCAGCGCAAACCAATCCCAACCAGCCTGGCGGGCGTGCAGCGCACTGGTGCTCCATTCGCGGTCAAACCAGCTGGCGCCCTGCACGGCAAGACTCTGATCACCCAGTTGCACATTGCCATGGGTCACCAACCGGGTTTGGCTGTAGTAGTAAGAAGCATTCAGTGGATCCGCGGCGCTTTTACGGCTCAAGCCCTGCTCGCCCTGCAACACCACCGGCTTCTCAGATTGCAAAGTCAGTTGCAGCTCGAATTGTGCGGCATTGATGCGCAATTCATACGGCTCACCGGCCGCGGGCTGCCACAATCGCCAGCCCGTAGCGTATACATCCAGTGACTCAGTGGCGCTGCCGGTTAGCCCGGTTAATTCCCGGCTCAGTCGCTCGCTGGTCAAAAACTGACCCGAGCGCGGATCACTGACGGCCGCCTGCGCCAGCCAGATCGCATCGCTTTCCCACGGCAGTTGAGCATCTTCCGCGGGGTCCAGCAGAAACCGGAAAAAAGTCACCTGATAACCCAACCTGCGGTCCTGCGCCTGCAGATTGCCGGTGATATACCACCATTCCGTGCGATAACCCGAATGCCTGCCATGATCGCGTGGAAAGCTAAATTCACGCGGCCGCTCGGCACGCGCAAATCCGTCCGCCGCCGGCAATGACAGCAGACTGATAGCGGTTTGCCGCGGTGTCTGAGGCGGTTGCCCGCAGGCTGTCAGCAGGCAAACCAGAACGGCAACCAGCAAACTTCGCCAGTTCATAGCCTGCCTCCCCATGCCGCCGGCGTGGCGAATGCCTGCTCAGCACTTGGTGTATTGCGCAGACACAGCAAGCTTGCCAGCAATGTCGCGCTGAGTCCGACTGCGGCAGCCAGCAGATAATGCCCTGGCAACAGACGCACAGCCACATGCCAGCCAAACGCTCGCTGATTGATCACTTCACACAGCAGCCAGGCCAGCAAGGCCCCCAGCGGCAGCGCCAGCAAAACCGCCAGACCGCCCAGCAGGCCTGCTTCGTAGAGCATCAATCGGCGCTGTTCAGCAGCACTCAGTCCCAGGCTCTGCAGCAGCTGTAATTCCGGCCTGCGTTCCAGTTGCAGCGCCAGCAAGGCGCCGCTAATACCCACCAATGCCACCAGCGCGACAATCCAGCGTAACGAACTGGTCAGCAAAAATGTCTGATCAAAAATCCGCAGGGTCTCAGCCTTCACCTGCGCCGAGTCGATCAGTTCAGCACTGCCCGGCCATTCAGTGCGTGCTTCAAAGCGTTGCCGCACAGCATCACCGGACTGCTCAGATGACCAGTACAGACCGACCGCGGTAGGTGCCGGCGGAGGCTCGCTTAACGCATCACGCAAGATCACCAGACGGCCCGGCCCGGCTCGATAGTCCTGAAAAATACCCACCACGCGCGCGCTCAGGCTATGCGCCGAGCCCGCTATCTGAAAGCTGAGGAGCTGTCCGATAGTTATGTCCTGGCGGGCTGCCAGGGTTTCACCGGCGATCACCGCCGGCAGCGCCTGATCACCCGCCTGCCACAGGCTCTCACCCGCCAGCATGCGGTAGGAATCACGCCCCTGGACCGGCAGATCAACAATGCTTAATTCGGCAGCATAATCAGAACCGGACCCGGCCCCTGAATCAGACCCGGAGACACTGTTCAGCTGGATATTGGTGGTATGCAGCCAACTGACTGCCTCCACCTCCGGCCAGCGGCGTATCTCTGCCGGCATATCCGCTGGCAAAGCACGGCCGGTGTTGGTCACATAGGCGGCCGCACTCAGACTGGTATCCATCCAATCCTCCACGCTGGTGCGGAAACTATCGATCATGCTGCCGATTCCGATCATGCTGGCAACCGCCAGCAGCAAGGCCACCAGCGCCGGCCCGGTATGGCCGAGACTGTTCTGCAGGCGTCGGGCGGCAACCACGCCCAGCCATTGCCGCCAGCCAAAGCCATACCGCAGCCATACCGCCAGTCTGCCCAGCACAGGCAGTGACCACAGCAGATAACCCATGGTGGCCGCAAACAGGGCCGCCAGCGCCAGTAACAGGCTCTGTGACCTCCACAGCAGTCCGGCGGCAAGCACCAGCAACAAGGCGCCCGTCAATAACGCCCAGCGCAGCTGCCGGGCAGCCTGAGGGTGGTTCAGATAACCGGTTTTTAGTACCCGCCATAACAATGGAATAACCGCCAGCAAAGCGCCTCCCAGCCCAGCCAGCAAGCCCAGCCATAGCATCTCCATGCTGACCCGAATCCCGCTTTGAATACCACTGACCCATAAATCCGACAGGGTCTGCTGCAGCCAGTGAATCACCCACCATGCCAACCCCCATCCGGCCAGCAGGCCCAGCGCCGTGCCGAGCAGCCCTATCAGTATCGCTTCGCACAAAGCATCACCCGCCTGAGCGGCAGCGCTGCTGCCCAGCGCATGTCGCAGACGCGTTATCGGTTCACGCTGCAACAGCAGCAGGCGGAACGTGCTGAACACCATCAATACCCCCATCAGCAGCGCCAGCAGCCCCATCGCCATCAGATTCAGATTAAAGGCGGCACCCAAACCGGATTGATCATTATTGCCGCGCAACAGCAGTCCGGACGGCAGATGCTGCCGCAATTGCTCAAGCTGTCCGGCATTCAGCCGCAGGCGCAACCGATCAATGCCGGCGCGCTCGAACAAGCGGCTGGCCAGGGAGATATCCATCACCACCAGGTCATCATTTAATGCAACTGAAACCGACAGACTGCCCGCAATGGGTATCTGATAAGTGTTGTCCTGCCAGCGGATCGGCAACGGCTGACCCGCCATAACCTGAGCCAGCTCAGGTGAAACCAGCGCCAGCGGCATACCTCCAAACCAGTCCGCGGGATCAATCTCGGCGTCGCTGGGCAGCAACCCGGCTGCCGGGTTTTCCTGGCTGGCAAAGTCCGCTTCACTGATCAGATCAAGCCCCAGCACGGTGACCCGCCGAGCAGCGTCTTCGGTCTGCCCGGGAATGCTCAGACGAACCTGCTCGCGAATATCCGGCGCCATCGCGATATGCGGAAACTGGGCGCGTAAATCAGCATAATCGCTCAGCCCGATGGCACCATCGGCAGCCACTATAAAATGGCTGGCGGTGCCTTCCAGGGCCTGCAGATTACGCTCGAAGGAGGCGCTGACCGCTTGCCGGGCGGCGGCCACCGCCACCACTGCCGCCACCCCCACGGTCACCCCCAGAATGCCCAGCGCCAGCTGCAGAGGATGGGCACGAAAATACCGCCAGGAAGACAACCAGCGCAGCCGCCAGGCGCTGAGCGGCGAGGCCTTAATCATCCTGCCCGGACAGGCTCAAATACCAGCCGGCCCTGATCCAGGCGGGCCACACTGTCCAGACCAGCGGGCAATTCGCTGGCATGAGTGACCAGCACCAAACCGGCCCGCTGCGTCCGGCAGGCCGCCACCAGCAGATCCAGCACCAGGCGGGCAGTTTCCAGATCCAGATTGCCACTGGGCTCGTCTGCCAGCACCAGCGACGGTCGATGCGCGAGTGCTCTGGCCACTGCCACGCGTTGCTGCTCACCACCGGACAGTTGAGCCGGAAAACGGCTATGTTTGTCCGCCATCTCCAGGCTGGCCAGCAGATTCAATAATTCACGCTCGGCAGTGGCCCGCCGGTTCATGGCGCACACCAGCTGCAGGTTTTCCAATACCGTTAAAGTGGGTATCAGATTAAACTGCTGAAAGATCAAACCGATATGCTGACGCCGAAATGCGGTGCGGGCCGCTTCACCCATCCGATGTAAAGGCTGCCCACACACCACCAGTTTGCCCGTGCTGATCGGCAACAGGCCCGCACAGGCGTGCAGCAGAGTGGTTTTACCCGAGCCGCTGCGCCCCAGCAGCGCCATCGCCTGCCCGGCTTCCAGGCGAAAAGAACACGCCTGGATAATTTCTGCCTCCTGCCCACTGCCCGGATAACTCAGAGTGAGCTTGTAAGAATCAATTAAGGGTGCTGCCGGCGCCATATCTAAAACCGTTTAATTCAGGGAAGCTCTGATTTAATCTATCATCGCCGCGTTATTGATGAAACGCCATCCAGCAAGACGTATAGCCGTAGCATGAGCCAGCCTATGGCCAGGCTGCGCAACGCAGGATGGAGACATTTCGAGCATAACTGCTTATGGGAGCGGCTAGAGCAGATTAAATCAGAGTTTGCTTAAGTACAGCATTCGCGTTTTCTTAACGCGGCGATTCACTGCGGCTGGAAAGATCAGCTTTAATCCGATGCTCACAGCCGGCCATCACTCCAACCAGCAAAAATCAGACCACGAGCTGATCGCAAAGATACTTTCGGTCAGAACACAACGGCCAGCAGACTGGCCGCTGCTTATTTATGAGCGCAGATTTATCCGCCGGGTTTACGGAACAGCAAGGTGAACCGGTCGCTGTTGCCGGTTACGCTTTTGCGGCCGACTTCGTAGCGCAGTTCGTCATCCGGGCGAAAATGCAGATCAGCATAATCCACCAGCTCAAAACCGGCTGCCTGAACTTCTTTGATCACCAGCACCGGATCGGCGCGGCGACGGTTTTCACTGTTGGCCGGTTCCATATGCCGACGGGTATGATCAACCACGCCATACAACCCGCCGGGCTTGAGCGCAGCAAAAACCGCGTCGTTCATGTTGGCCCGCCCGACTGCATCAAAGTTATGCACATTGCGGAATGTCAGCGCGGCGTCCAGATCGTTGACCCCGAGCGAAAATGGTCCGATTGTGACCAGGCCATTGGCCGGATTCTGACTGAATTCCGCATCAATGTTCAATAAATCGACCTGTTCGAAACCCGGCTCATCCAGCAGCCCGCTCGCTTCCAGTCGGCCAGTGCCCAGCCCGACATACAGTTTACCGTTTTCCCGCAAGGCCGGCGCCAGCAGTTTGGTATACCAGCCAGCCCCCGGGATCAGTTCCACTACATGCATAGTTTCATCAATGCCGAAAAACTCCAGTGTTTCCACCGGCAGGCGGTTGGCATCACGCTCTTGTTCAGCCTCACCGCGGATATCAGCCTGCATGGCTGCGCGCAGGCTCTGCACAAACGGGCTTTCCGGTTCCGGCTCAGCAGCTTGCTGAGCCGCAACGCTGGCGATGCCCAAAATTGATATCAATATCATAGCTAAATAACGCATTAAACTTTCCCGGTGGGTTTTACCCAATTAAAAACTTCTGGCATTCTAGCTGCTGGGAACGCGAACCACCATCATTCAGCGGGAGCTTATCGTGTATCAGAATATTGCCAGCGACAATCTCGCCGCCATTCGTTTTCTGGCGCGTTCGATGCTGGGCATTCTGTTCGGTATGGCGGGTTACTGGAAAGTGTTTGTATTGGGCAGCGGTAACCATGCACAACAGTTTTTTGTGGATGGTTTTGCCGAACACTGGATTCCGGAATGGCTGTTGATGATTTTAGGTCAGGTCATACCTTACTGGGAACTGGCCGGGGGCGCGATGTTGCTGATCGGGTTTAATGTCCGCTGGGTTCTGATCAGCTTTGGCCTGCTGCTGCTGATTACTACCTACGGACACACCCTGCAGCAACCCTTATTTGATATCGCCGGACACACCTTTACCCGTTTGATATTGATTTTCATTGTGCTGGCGATACCCTGCCAATACGATTGGTTGAGCCTCGACAAACCGGAATGAGCCTGTCCAGAATGCCCACTGATTTAAAATCTATCACCCGTTTGTTGTGCGGCTGCCTGTGCTGGACCGCAGCCGCTCAACTGTGCGCTGATTCAGCCGCTCCGCTGCTGGTCACTAAGGCACCCGCTGCAGCGCCGGTGTTTGACCGGCAACTGGGCCGCGACTTTGAAAAATATTTTCACACCACTCTGCAGGCCGCCAGAATTCCCGGCGGCGCCTATGTGATTGTCACACCGGCCGCGATTGCCGGCCTGGGAACCGCCGGCACAACCGCTGTCAAGAACGGCCAGCCGGTCACCGCCAACACGGTCTTCCGTCTGGCTTCGGTCTCCAAAACCTTCGCGGCCGAATTGACCGCGCTGCTGGTGGAACAGGGCAAATTAAGCTGGCAGGACCCGGCCAATCGCTATTCTCCGGATTTTCGGATTAATGGTAATACGCAGCGCATCACCCTGGAGGACCTGCTGGGCCAAAGCACCGGCATCGTCGGGCATGCCTATGACCATCTGATTGAAGCAGGTCAACCGGTCGAGCAGATTCTGCCCAAGTTCGCGGAGTTAAGGCCGGTGTGCGCACCCAGCAGCTGCTACACCTACCAGAACGTGGCGTTCAGTCTGATCGAACCCGCTATCCAGTCCGTCAGCCAGTCCAGTTATGCGGACAACCTGGATACACAGATTTTTACGCCATTGAATATGCGCACTGCTTCGGTCGGGTTGAGTGCCCTGCAAAGCAGTGAAGGGTATGCCCGGCCACACCGCAAGCGCGGCTCACGCTGGGCGGAAGTGCCGGTGTTGCCGACTTACTATCGGATTACCCCGGCGGCCGGAGTCAATGCCAGCATCCTGGATATGGCCCGTTGGCTGCAGGCCCAGCTGGGCGCCAATCCCGACGTCATTTCGGACACGGTTATCGACAGCGTAACCGCCCCTCGGCTCAGCACCAAAAACGCTTTGCGGCGTAAATTCTGGCGCGATCACCTGACCGACGCCCATTACGGTTTAGGCTGGCGGGTGTATCGCTGGGGTGAGGAGGAATTGATCTACCACGGCGGCTGGGTATCCGGATTTCGAGCCGACATCGCTTTTTCCCGTCAACACAAGATCGGCTTTGCTCTGTTGCTGAACGCCGAAGACAGTACCGCCAGTCAATTGACGACCGCTTTCTGGGACATGGTTTTCAGTCAGCTTTGACGATCAGGAAGAGGTTGGGCTCGGCTCAGCCTTGCACTGCCAGCCCGGCACGTGCCTGATTCAGCAGTTGCAGCAGTTCATCCACATGCCGTCGCCGGGTCAGATAACTGGTCACGCAGACCCGGATCACCGGCTGGCCGGCAATCCGCGTGACTGAAATCCAGGCCCGGCCTGAATCCACCACCGCGGCAACGATGGCGGCCTGATGTGCCGCCAGCTGCTCGGACGCTAAGGCCCCGGCCTGCTGATCCGCGAAGCACACAATCGCCAGCGAGGGCGCAATCGCCAGCCGCCAGTCATGCTGAACCAGCCGGCCGGCCAGATATTCCGCCATGGCGACCTGGTGTTCGATAGTTTCGGCATAGCCCTGCCGTCCGGCACTGGCCAGCGTCATAAACAACTTGAGACCGATCAAGCGACGGGAAAACTGCAGGCTGAGCCGGTAATTGTCCATGCCTACTTCACTGCTTTCCGGCACATAGGCGGTTTCCACATGGAACGTATCCGCCAGCCAGCGTGCTTCGCGGCTGATCAATAAACCGGCAGCCATAGGCACCGACAGCAGTTTATGCGCATCAAAGGTAATCGTATCGGCATGCTCAATACCTGCCAGACAGCTTTTTAGCTTATCTGACAATATCACCGCCCCGCCCCACGCGGCGTCCACGTGCAGATGTAGTTGTTGCTGCCGGCAGACTGCCGCAATCTCGGCCAGCGGATCAATAATCCCGGCGTTAGTGGTGCCGGCGGTTGCCACCACCATAAACGGCAGGTGTCCCAGTTCACGATCCCGGTTGATGGCCTGCTCCAGTTGACTCACAATCATGCGAAAATCACTGTCCGTGGCAATGGTCCGCACCGCGTCACGTCCCAGCCCGCAACTGTGGGCAATTTTTTCAAATGAATGATGAAATTCTTCAGAGCAGTAAAACACCGGCTGCCCTGCCGCGGCCCGCAGGCCCCGGCGGGTAAATTCTGGCAATTGACGGGTCAGCGCCAGCAGTACACCGGTGGAATTGGCTTCCGAACCGCCGGTGGTGAAATTGCCATACGCGGTTTCCACCGGCAAACCAAAACGGCCGGCGAAATACTTGATCACATGCCGCTCCATTTCCACCCCAAACGGCTGGTGGTGCCAGGCGCCGGCCTGCGGATTGAGCGCCGCGGCCAGCAAATCGGCCAGCACGCCCGCGTAGCTGGGCGCCGGGTTGAACAAACCGTAATAGCCTGGATGCGCTACTTTCATGCCCCAGTCGCGTAACGCCCGATAGGTGGTATCCAGCACCTGCTTGAGATCATGCGATTGCTCAAAATCATAGTCCTGCAGAAATTGCCTGATCTCACTGGAGCGCACCTTGGGCGCCACCGGCAGTGTTTCCAGCTGCTGATAATACTCGTCGATAAGCTTTCCGGTCTGTTGCAGCAGTTCCAGACGTTCAGCAGAATCAGGCAATAGCATTTAATCTACATCCTTACGTTGGGGCGACCATGATGTGCTGAAAGCACGGGTTTTTGCTATAGTCCTGACCATGACCCGCCTATTGTTAACCAAGCTGATCACGAAGTCACCTGTGGTTACCCCAATTGATGATTGACCAGTTATTCTGATCATCAATATTGACTCTGCCTGAAACTATAATCATTCACATAATTACCGGGAGATAAGCTATGCATCACTCAAAAACACAGGCCATCGGTCGGATTTTACTGGCGCTGATTTTTGTTATTTACGGTTTTGATAAAGCCTTTGGTTTTATCGGCGGTGGTTTCAGCGCCACCTCGGGCGCAATAGCCAGCAAGGGTCTGCCACTACCCGATGTGCTGGCCGCCCTGACCATATTGATCGAGGCCGGGGGTGGTTTAATGCTGCTGTTAGGCTTTAAGACCCGCCTGGCGGCGTGGGCTATTTTCCTGCTGATTATCCCCATCAACATATTTTTCCACCCCGTCTGGGCGGACATCAACCAGATGTCCGGCTTCCTCAAGAATCTGGCGGTGATGGGCGGCATGCTGTATGTGGTTGCCAATGGCCCGGGTGCGTGGGCGGTTGATAAACGCTAACCCATTAATGGTCAGCCAGCATGCAGTATTACTGCATGCTGGCTTTTACCGCTATAAAACGATGGCCGGCTAACAAAATTCAGTCCGGCACGCTTATAAAAACACTAAAGCTTCTCTGATCTGCTCACAATCATGACCAGCCGATAGAAAGATTACATTTTAATAACCGCAACTTTAAATGGATATGCAATAATGCAAGTGCCAGCTTTTACTAAACCCCACATAATATATTATTAATTCTTGTCTTTTCTCAACACACTTTTACTCCAACCCCAAGGGTATTGATGCGGTTACTTTTATTATTGCTATGCGCGCTGGTATCAGCATCAGGTTCAGCACAGGTACTGACCGCGGCAGAGTTCATTGGCGAGCAGCCGGCAAGCTCAGACGTCAGCAGCTTCGAAATCAGCAATGACGGACAACATCTGTATACCGTCAGCGGCACTGAAGCACTGATCGGCGCCTTTTCGATTGATCAGAACACCGGCAGTCTTGTCAGTATCGACAGCGAAGTTACCGGACTGGCATCAGACGCGCCAAATACCACTATACACTTGAGCGCCAATGGACAGTTTTTCTATGCCGGCGGCTTTGGCTCCGATGGTCTGGCGCTGTATAGCAGAGACATGGTTAGCGGAAGCCTGACACTGATCGACGCAGACAGCTCTCAATTGCCTCCCGATCAGGACATCATTACTTTTGTGCTCAGCCTGGACAATCTGAACCTGTACCTGATAACCAGCACGACGGGACAAACACCAAACTATACCGTTTGAGTATTTACGATAGCCAGCGCTGACGGCACATTATCGCTGCAGCAAACGCTAATGTACGCTGAACAGGCAGCCACTTTATTCCTCAGCCCAAACGAGAATTTTATATATATCGCTGAGCGCCGCGTCAGCTCACTCAATATCATCATCTTTACAGAGTTTATTTTGTTTAATCGAATGGCGGATGGCAGATTATCCAGAGCGGGGCCAACCGGTCAAAGTCCTTTTATTCAATCTCAGACACCGTTGTTCTCCCTGGACAGCAGCCAGGTATTTGTGCCCAGCGTCTTCACCGGGGACCCGCCTTCACCCGCGCTGTCTATTTTTTCCGTCAACCTTGACAGCGGTGATTTATCGGATTTTACAATCGCTTTAGTCACCTTCGGAACCAACGGTGCCAGAGCAGATAACATGCTGCTGTTTGATCAGGATCGGCTTTTTATTGCTGCCAATCCGTTTAGAGTGTACCGGTTGACCGAAGCCAATGAAGCGGTATTACTGGAAGATGCCATCGTCAATAACCTGCCCTTTCGCCCTAACGGAGATGCGGCACTTGCGATAAACGCTGATCAGGCGTTGATATACTTTGGCGGATTCAACGGCATTACCGTGTTTCGTTATGACGGTCTGAACATTCCGCCAGCTTCGCCCGTCCCCGGCCTTGGTATTTCTGGCATGCTGATTATGGCAGCGCTATTAATGCTGCTCGGGATTTCATTTCCACGCACAGTTAAAAAATACCCGTAATAAGCCAGCGGGCATAACCAATGGTGCTAGTCCGGGTATTCGGCAAACACCGGCACCTGGGCTTCACTGCAGGACCAGTCGCTGCGTGAATCCCAGAATATCCGTGCCTGTGGCTTGATAGCGGGTTGCGAATCCAGCGAACCGGCTGGAATAATCACCATCTTGCCACCCGGTATTTCCCGCGGCATCAGGCTGCCACAAGTGTTACAGAAACAGGTCGAAAAGCGAATAGCTTCAGGCACCTTATAACGCGTCAATTGGTCCTGCCCGCGGGTCCAGGTAATGCTATCTGCTTCGGGTATGATGATGTTGCTGCAATGCCCGGTGCCACTGGCCTTGCGGCAGCGTTGACAATGGCAATGATAAAATTTCGCAGGTTCGCCTTTGACTTCATAGGCCACCGCGCCACACAGGCAACTGCCGGTTAGTGTTTCCGTTGTCATCCCGGTCTCCGTAAACAGTAAACTGATTATGCTAGCTGTCAGACAGCCCTATAATCAGAGGTTTGTTAGTCCAGTGTCTTATTCCATTCGTCCACCCGGTCCTGAACCTTGGCGTAGACGCTCTGGGTATCACCGTTGATGCTCACACTATCAATCGAATCGCCTTGAACGATTTTGTTGACCACATCCTGATCGGCCTGGCTGACCACTTCTCCAAACACCGTGTGCTTGCCGTCCAGCCACGGGGTTGCCTCATGGGTGATGAAAAACTGACTGCCGTTGGTACCGGGACCGGCATTGGCCATGGATAGTTTTCCCGGTTTATCATGCCTCAGACCCGGGTCAATCTCATCTTCAAAGCGGTAACCCGGGTTGCCCGTTCCGGTGCCGCTGGGACAACCACCCTGGATCATAAAATTAGGGATCACACGGTGAAAACTCAGATTGTCGTAAAAACCTTTTTCCACCAGATTACAGAAGTTAGCCACCGTTAATGGTGTTTTATCCGCATGTAGCTTGAGGTTAATCGGGCCTTTGCTGGTTTCCATCACTGCGCTTAAATCGCTCATCATGACTCCTTAAATAGCTTCATAACGCCGGACCAGGACAGTCCGGCGGGCAAAACCAGCATGTTACCTGAAAATGCCCGCTAACACAGGCTGCCAGACACCCGAAGCATGCTGCATTGAGTCAGCCATCGGGGTCCGTTGGCCCGGCAGCTGATACCCCCAAAGCCTCACCCACCTGCTGATTCCAGGCCCGATGTCCGCAAATTGCGCTCCAACTTCTTACCCAGGCTAAATAATGACCGAATGGGGCCAGACTGGTCCCGCTCAGATAAACACTGCTTGGGCTTGCACTGTGCTTAGATAATCGACTCCTGTTCAAGCTTTTGTTCAACCCGCTCCAACTCGCTCTGTGGCGTCGGCGATACTTCATCATCGGTGCTGAATTCAAAATGAAAGCCGTTGATAAAGCCGTCTTCCATTAATATTTCAAAATCATTCTGCAATGCTTCAGGCAGACCTTTCAGAATATGCAGGCTTTGCATATCTTCGAGATTCAGATTCTGTAACCCCTGTAAACCTTTGATCCGGATATTGTCCAGATCAAGGTCCTTCAAGCCACCCAGAACCTGGAAGGCGTCCCGTCCCTTGAGCATGCTCAGGCTGTGCAGCGGGTCATCGTTTTCCGGCACCGCAAAACTGATACTCAGCTGATCGTGGTCACGCAGTATATCCAGGGTCACGTTTTCTCCGGTTTGGTAGGAGCGCAGAATACGGAATGCATGCTGTGGATCAGCCGGTTCCCGACCATCAATAGACAACAGCACGTCACCACCGCGCACTTCGGCGGGAAAGTCTTCCGGAACACTGACCACCAACAGGCCTTCACTGGTGCCGAAGTAGCGACCCAGATCAGGATTCAGGCTGACCAGTTCCAAACCGCCGGAAAATCCGCCGTGCAAGGCATGCACCAGTCGGCGTGAATGCTGACCGAACGACGGCACGCCTGGCGGTAGCGGCGCCATCGGCGCCAGCGGGGCAAACGCATGCGGCGGCCGGCGCTCGGCCATCACCGTTGCGTTGGCAATGGCGCCATCACGTGCATACTCCAGCGTAACTTCCTCACCAGGTTCCAACTCTGACATCACTTCAAACACGGTCTCGGCGGGGCTGTCCAGCTCATCATCATCCAGACGCACGGCATTGATCGCCAACAACACGTCGTTGGCCTGCAGGCCAGCCTGTTCAGCCGGGCCGCCAGGGCTGACTGAATTAATCCTGACCCCGGATATATCATCATCATGAGAAATGCTGACCCCCAGCATGGCACGGTTGGCATCGGTTAAAAACCGGAAAGCATAACCACGCGCGGGACTGATTTGCGCTGATATTTCCGCCACTTTGCGGGCAGCCTCCTGCAATTCCTGACGGGCCAGCTGGTATTCTCTGCGGTCGCGCACCGCACGCTCACGCACAACTTCCGCATTCTGTACGCTTACCACCGCTGCTGGTCGTGCCTGCTGACGCGTGTGTTCGTGCCTGACCCTGGCCTGCTCGTGAAGCTGCCGGGCCTGCTCCATGCGCACCGCCTCAAGCTGCTGCACCGCTCGCAACTGCTGCTGATCCTGCTGTTCAGTATCCTGTGCCGATAAACCGGCCGAAGCGCTGATCAACAGCAAACCCAGCAGCAATGTCATCATGGTTTTCATAGCTTTATCCTCAACTTCAATATGTTCAATATGTTCAATAAGTTCATGGCGGTGTCCGGCTGATGCCGGTACACTGGTGCTAAATCTGTTGACTGGCGGTTTCCGCAAACACGGCATCTTCGGCTATAACGGAGACGCTTTCGCCAAACTCATTGGCCAGCAGTTCACTGAGCAGCAGCACCCGCTGTTGCCATAAGCCGGTGCTCTCATACACAAACAATGGATCGCCGCCTGCCTGTCCCCGGGCTATTTCAGCAGCAGCCAATTGCAGGTCAACCAGACCGATCATGCGTTCCAGCTCATCGACAGTAATCGCCTGCTGGCCCGATATCACCTGACTGGAATCCAGTTGGCGCAGCATCCGCAGATGATTTTCCAATTGCTGGGAATGGGCCACCCATTCCTGTAACTCATGCTGCTGCCCGGCCAGCTGCTCTTCACCCAGCCCCTGCTCAGCCACCGGACGGGAAAACATCACCAATACCGTCAGGATCAATACCGCGGCAAGCCCCATCCATTCCTCCCTGCGCAACCAGCCGGTGCGATACCGCGAGCTGTTCTGATGCTTGTCCTGGCTAGCCGACAAGCGGTTCTGAATCTGCTGCCAGCCAGGCTCGCCCGACGGGGCATCAACCGCTGGCAAGGCGCGCAGGGCTGCGCGCAGGGCACGCTGCGACTGCAGTTCGTCAGCGCTGTGCATAAAATCATTCAGTTGTTCTGATAAAGCTTTGTTCATTGATTTGCCTCGAACAATACGCCGCTTGCACCGCCCGGATTAACAGTGCTTCGGTCAGGGGTGGTTCTGGCTGCTGTTGACGCACGGCCATCAATCAGCGGCTCGGCATTCAGTATCTGGCGCAACTGGACCTGGGCGCGCGCCAGGCGGGATTTGGAGAAACTCACCGACCGCCCGAGTGATTGGGCAATTTCGGCATGGGTATGGCCTTCCACATGATACAGCCACACCACCATCCGGCTCAGATCCGGCAGGCAGCTTAAGGCTGCCTCCAGCTCCGCCTGGGCGGCAGCATGGCCGGCCCGCTGCGGACTGACCAGGGCGGGTTCCCCCACCACCTCATCAACCCCCAGCTGCGCGCCACGCCGCTTATTGCCGCGCATATGCATCAGCGCCGTGGTGCTCACGATCTGCCGCAGCCAACTCCAGAACGGCGCATCTCCACGGTATTGATGCAGACACTTAAAACACTTCACGAAGGCATCCTGCATCACATCCTGGGCATCCGCCTGATGGCACAGCAACCGGTAAGCCAGGCTGTAAACACGCTGGATATAAGCCTGATACAACCACTGCATGGCTGCCTGATCACCAACTTGAGCCTGAAAAATCATGTCCCGCTCCTGCTGCTCGGTCTGCTCAGTTGATAATGGCTCTGCGCTCAAAATACCGCTCGAATGGCTTTGTGGTTATTAAATAGATGCCGGAGTGGCGAAAAAGGTCGCGGAATGTCGGGATTAGGTTTTTCGGGTGTTTATCAATTGCTTTAACAGGCAATGATTTGTATGGGCAATGACTTTCATAATCGTGCTGGTCCAGTGCGCTGCGCGTAATCCCGGCAGATGTGGCCGGGTTTTGGCTCGAATATTCCAGGTTATCGGGCGGTGTCATAGCTGGGATTTTATCCCAGCCTATATCTCCATGTAGGAGACAAGATGCCAGAAACCGCTGCTCAACTTAGCCAGCGTTTTCACTGTGGACAAAGGGATAAATTTTACTGCTGCTCCAGCCAGTCATTTATCGGCTTGTTTGCAAACCGAAACCACGGAAGCAAAATTGACCATCGCCAGATCCGCGTGATTTTCACCTGCCGTACTCGCGTACACCAGCCATTGGCCTATTTTGCGCGGATTTAATTGCGAACCTGCCGCATTGACGGCGGCCATCGGAACAGCAGGTAACCACTTCCCCCTGTTATCTTTTTGCGCGCAATATAAATCTCCGGCCACGCTGATATTCCGCGGCCGGCCCGAGGCTTCAAATATCAGTAACCGTTCATCACTGGTAACCCACAGATTCCACTCGCCGGTATCGGCATTGATAACCGACCCCAGACTGCTGACCAGCCAATTACCTGAATGTTGTTCAGCGCTGTATAAATTACCATCTCCGCCACGTCCGGAAGCAAAATACAAGCGGCCCGCTCTCGGTATCGGGCTGTATTCATCCGCACTTGAGTTGACCGGCTCGGGCAATCGCCGTGGCTGGCCCCAGCCATCCTGGTATCCAACCGTATAGATATCCACATCGGAGCTGGCAGGTCCGGCAGTGGCGGTAAACCATAGCGTCGCTGTGCGGTGATCAAAATACGGATCACCGCTGCTGTGCAATTGTCTGAATAAAGGCTCTGAAAGCTCATTCGTGCTGCAGTCATAAACCAATAAACGGCTGGCCTGGCCGGGCTCACCCCACACACCGCCACGCCGTGCAAAAATAAACTGACCGGATTCCGGCCCGGCGGTGATGGCCAGCTCATTCTGGGGCGAGTTGATTTGCTGCAGAGCCTGCGCCACACAATCAGCCTCCGCTGATGCATTGCCGGCCAGCCCGGACAGCAGCATGCTGATCAGCAGAGCTGATAGCCACCAGCTATTGCCCGATGATGCCTTAGCCATCTGAGCTACCCATATCATCTACAATAACAGTTCATTTCCAGACCAGCATAGACCATCACCATGAGCGTTAAAACCGTATTACGACTGGGTGACCCGAAACTACGTCAAACCGCGCAATCGGTGACCGCGTTTGATACGCCGGAACTGCATGCTCTGATCACCGACATGCTGGATACCATGGCCCACTATCATGGCGCCGGGCTGGCGGCGCCACAGATCGGTATCAGCTTGCGGGTGGTGATCTTCGCAGTGGACGGCAATCCGCGTTATCCGCAGGCCGGCCAGGTGCCGCAGACCGTTTTGATCAACCCGGTGATTACCCCGATCGGCGAAACCCTGGCCAGCGACTGGGAAGGCTGCCTGAGCGTACCGGGTATGCGTGGTGTGGTGTCCCGGCATACCGATATCCACTATGCCGGTTTTGATCAGTACGGACAACGCATCGAGCGCACCGCTGAGCAATTTCATGCCCGCGTGGTGCAGCATGAATGCGATCATCTGGATGGCTTGCTGTACACCGATAAACTGGCCGATCCGCGCCAGTTTGGATTTGAACAGGAACTGAGCATGCATGGCATGCTTGATCACCGGACCGCCGACTGACCCGGTGCAATCCAGGAATTGCTAAAATGGCGGCTCTTCAGAACAACAGGAATCAGCATGCCCTCATTTGATGTGGTCTCGGAAGTTGAACAGCACGAACTGAAAAATGCGCTTGATCAGGCCAACCGCGAAGTCAGCACGCGCTTTGACTTCAAAGGCAGTGGCGCCAATTTCACCCTGGCGGACAGCACTATAACGATGCATGCCCAGGCGGAGTTTCAATTACAACAGATGCTGGACGTGCTGCGCAAAAAAATGTCCAGCCGTGGCATCGATCTGTATTGCCTGGAAGCCAAAGACCCGGTCATTCACGCCAAAACCGCCACCCAGGTACTGCTGATCAACGAAGGAATCGACACACCAACCGCCAAAAAACTGGTGAAGATGATCAAAGACGCCAAGCTGAAGGTGCAGACCGCTATCCAGGACCAGCAACTGCGTGTAACCGGGAAAAAGCGCGATGACCTGCAGCAGGCAATAGCGCTGTTCAAAGGCGCGGAATTAAAGCTGCCGTTGCAATATAAAAATTTTCGGGATTAATCTTTTTGATCGTATTGTGTTGCGGGTCAAACCGCTTGCGGATAAAAACAACCTGACAAATTCGCGTATGCATTGATTGTTACCGCGGCTGGTTCGATACAGTGCAGAGTGATCGCACCCAGCTATTGCATCCAGTCAGGTGCGTACCCGGATCAGTCCTTCCTGTGCGGTGCTGGCCACCAGTTTGCCATCCTGGGTAAAGATCATGCCTCTGGAGGTACCACGCCCGCCAAACGCACTGGGACTGTCAAAGCTATACAGCAGCCATTGATCCACCCGCACCGGGCAGTGAAACCACATCGCATGATCCAGGCTGGCCATCTGCACATTGCCTTCATCAAAATGCAGTGCATGCGGCAGAGTAGCGGTGCCCAGCAGTTCATAATCAGACACATAGGCCAGTAAATTTCGATGCAGCGCGGGTTGGTCAGGCAGCTGATCACAGGCCCGCATCCATACATGTTTGACGGGCGCCTGCCTGACCGGATTCAGGAAATTCGGCGCCAGTACCGGCCGGAACTCAAACGGTGGCTGGTGGGACAGATAACGGCGCATTTTTTCCGGCACTTTATCCAGCAATGCCTGCTTGATATCGAACGAGCTGCGCAACCCTTCCGGACCGGGCACATCCGGCATCTCCGCCTGATGCTCCAGTCCCTGCTCCAGCTGCTGGAAAGAAGCAGCCATATTAAAAATCGGCTGACCATGTTGAATCGCCACCACCCGGCGGTTGGAAAAACTGCCGCCATCGCGGGCCCGTTCAACCTGATAGACGATCGGCGCATTAAAGTCACCACGGCGCAGAAAATAAGCGTGCAGAGAATGCGGCACGCGTTCTTCCACGGTATTATGCGCCGCCGACAACGCCTGCCCCAGCACCTGCCCGCCGAATACCTGCGGGCTGCCGATATCGCGGCTTTCACCACGGAAAATATTGTCTTCGATGCGTTCCAGCTGCAGCAGCCGGACCACATCAGCGAGTACCGGATTCATCACATCATCACCGCGCATGCCAGCTAACCGCCAATAAATGCACAGTCACAACTCTGACTATCAATATTTAATTCACCTGCTTCAGGGTCAGCACAGACATAATAATCCTCGCCATCCTCCAGCTTGATGCTGCGGCTGATAATTTCCCGCTGATCACCGCCACCGGCGCGCAGCTCGCCCGAGCAATAATCCCGGCCGGTTGAGCGCTCACATTCCAGATCAATACCCTGCCCCGGATGTAACAGGCCCGAGGCATCCGCCGCGCCAGCCCCGCCGGAATCGCCATCTGAACCCGGGTCAAAAACCTGTATAGAGATATTCGCCGCGTTCGAATCGCCACAGTGATTGATATGCAGCCGATTGGTCTGCGCTGTGGCGGCCGAATTCCACAACACTGTTAACATCAACAATACTAAGCCATGTTTCATCGTTTGTTCCTGTTACTAAATGGTCGGTTTACCCCTGCTCTTCCACCCCATACTGTTCCAGTTTCTGTTTGGCTTTGCGGCCGACAATCCAGGTCACCGCGATGGTCGCCAGAATACCGATGCCAAAGAAAACATATTTCAGCGTGCTGGCCGATCCGCCTTCACTGGCGGCTTCCCCGCCCAGCGAACCTATCCACAGATACAACAGCGTGCCCGGCATAATACCGATAAACGTGGCCAGCACGTAAGACCAGAAACTGACCGAGGTGATGCCGAAAAACCAGTTCTGCAGATTAAACGGCACCGCTGGTGACAGCCGTAATAATCCCACCACCTTCCAGCCATCTTCCTCAACCGCCCGGTCAACGGCTTTGAGCCTGGGGTTATCGGCTACCCATTGCTGCACCCGGTCTCGGAACAAATAGCGCCCGGCCAGGAATGACAGCGCCGCGCCGGCGGTCGCACCACAGATGACGACCGGAAAACCAGCCAGACCATAAGCCAGCCCCGCCGCCAGGGTCAGCACTGAACCCGGAAAAAACACCAGCGAAGCCAATGCGTAAACGCAGGCAAACACAACCGCCCCTAACAGTCCCTGACTATCGGTCCATTCCCGCAGTGCGGTAATCCATTCTTTGACCGGTAAAAAATACCACAGCACAAAAATGGCCAGTAACACCACGGCATAAATGATCCATTGCTTGGTTTTTGCTTGTTCGGCAGACACGGTGTACTCCTTTTCAGCTGATCTCACTCAATACAATCGGCGAATATTAAAACTTACGGTAACATTACGGTCATCTGACAGTTACCTGACTGCAGTCCGCCGGGCAAACAACCTGATCGGTTGATCATCGCCCGGCAGGCACACCAGTTTTTCAAACACAAAACCCAGCTTGCTCAGCAAGCTCATCGAAGCATGATTATCCGGTGAGGTTATGGCCACCAAACGCTGCAAGCCGAAATCATCTTCAGCATGCCGAATAACAGCCCGGGCCGATTCATAGGCATAACCCCGCCCGCAATACTCTGGCAAAAAAGCAAAACCGATATCCACGTCATCCAGGCCCGGGCGTTTGACCAGGCCACAGATTCCGATCGGTTGCGAGTCGCTTTTAGCGGCCACCAGATACATCCCGAAACCATGCGCCTGATAACTGGCAATCATGCTAGCCTGGATATAGCGTTGCGCCTCAATCTGAGTGCGCACACCGCGATCACCAATATACCGGATAAACGCCGGGTCATTCAGCACCGACAGCAGGAATGCGTCATCCGCTACAGTCATCCGCCGTAAACTCAATCTTGCCGTTTCGAGTATCCACATAGCACTTCAGTTTATGTTATTGGGCTGAACGGATTCAGCTTTAGTGTCTCGTCCAGCATGACTGCTGACCAACGCTGTGGAATACTAAGCGCTTGATTCAGCTCTCGCAACAATACCGGCGCGCTGCTGCAAAGTGCACAGCGGCTGGCCTCAGTGGCTGCGCCGGGTGACATGAACACCTCGCTGTCGCAAGGGCGCTTTCTGCCCACCATGGTATTGCTGGTGCTGGCGAATCTGGTACCGGTTTATCTGGTGCTGGATGAGCAATGGACGGTCAGCCAGCTGGTGCTGCTGTTCTGGTCTGAAAATGTCATCATCGGCCTATTCAATATCCTCAAGATGCTGAGCTGCCAGCCAGCTCAGCGGCCACGCGGCCGGCATACCCGCTCAACCATCGCTTTCTTCGCGATACATTATGGTGGCTTTACCCTGGTTCACGGTGTATTTGTGGTGGTGTTCTTCTTTATGGTGGAGTTCGATAACGGCAGCCTGGCTGGCGACCTGACATTAGCCGATACTCTGCATCAGCAAGATTTCTGGTGGGCTTTGCTGGTGTTATTGATCAGCCACGGGTTCTCTTATGTGTGGCACTTTATAATGGGCAATGAGCGCCTCGGTGAAACCCCTGAAAGCCTGTTATTTAAACCCTACGGGCGGGTGATTGTGTTACACATCACCATTATTCTGGGCGCCTGGCTAACCGCTATGTTCCAGCAGCCTATCTGGGCCCTGCTGTTGCTGGTCGGACTCAAGATTTTAGTGGATATCGCTGCCCATTACGCCAGTCACAGGTAAGACCTTAAGGCCGCGCTGGATTAAGTCGTTAGTTTAGTCCAAATGCCTGACCGGGCTAGCCACTGACCAGCCTGACCATCAAAAAGCCCAGATAGGTTCCCAGGCCATTGCCAAGACTGCCTACCAGAATGCCCGGTAGCAATAAATCCATCCGCTTAAAACTCTGCGCCAGCGGCAGCACAATAGTGGAACCGCCTACATTGGCAGCCGATGCAATCGCGACCAGTTCCGGTGGCTGCCGCAACAGACGCCCGCCGGCAAACATAATCAGACCATGCAGCAGCACCGCCAGGGCGACAAATAACAACAGCAGCAAACCTAACCGGCCCAGTTCAAGCAAGGCTGACAGCTCACAATAAGCACCCAGTGTGCCTAAAAACAGATAGGCGCCATACATGCCCAGCATTTGCGTGCCCTGCAGGCGATGCACCACCGGCAACTGGGCAACCACCAGTGCCAGGCTGGTTAAAATTAATATCGAAGGGACGTTAAGTCCCAAGCTGGCTGACCAGGCACTCAGCACCAGAGAGGCCCAGTGCGCCGCGAACGCCATCGCCAGCAGCACCGCCAGATCGCCCATCGCGGGACGCTTCTGTGCGTTCACTTCAGCCTCGCTGCCGTTATCTGCCAGTGCCTTGCTTTGCGGATTGGTATGCTCGCCGCCGGCTGGCGTTGATTGTCCCGCCAGACGGTGAATCAACCTGGGCAGAATCAACAAGGCGGCCACCCACAATACCGTCACCACATGATCCACCACCGTGGCAGCGGCAAAAATATTGCCGGCCTCAACAAATTCATAATGCAGCGCCAGGGCATTAAAGTTTGCGCCGCCGCCGATATAGGTGGCGGTAAACATACCGCTCAAAGGCCCAAACCACTCACCCAGCCAGGCATCGGCGCCGGTCAGCCAGCCGGCGATGAACACCCCGCTCATGGTCGCTATCGCACCCAGTGCAAACAATAACAACATCGGCAGGCCGGCCTGCCGGACCGCGCTTAGACGCACTTCCAGCAACAGCCAGAAAATCGACACCGGGGCACCCACCGAGATCAGATATCGGTATAGCGGCGGTGCGTTGGACGCAGTTGGAATCACACCCGTATTGGCCGCCAACGCCACTATCACTATCACCAGAATGGCTCCGCCGATAGCACGTCCAACGGGCTTCTGCGCCAGCCAGTGCGCCAACGCCACACTGCACAGCAAAATCACCAGGATAAACAGTTGATCCACATGGACACCTTGGGAATGACCGGTCACATCCTAGCATGAGGCGAATTCATTGCGTTCTAAATCAGCCTGATATGCTGGCGCCAGGTTGAGCGTTTGTTCTGCCTCAGAGCTACCGATACAATGCGCGCTCATGATCACCTTTGACCATCTCAGCCTGCGTCGCGGAAGCCGGGAATTATTCAGCGACGCCAGCTTTCGCATCCAGCACCGCGAGCGGGTCGGTGTGGTTGGCAGTAATGGTTGTGGCAAATCCAGCCTGTTCGCACTGATCATGGGTGACTTGAGCGCGGACAGTGGCGAGCTCAGTATTCCCAGGGACTGTCGGATCGCTATCATGCTGCAGGAAGTCGGACATATCCAGCGTACCGCGCTGGATTATGTGATGGATGGTGATACTGAATTGCGCGCCCAGCAGGCCTTACTTACTGAAGCTGAGCAACGCGGTGATGATCACGCCATCGCCACCATTCTCGGCGAGCTGGATAATCTGCAGGCCTATAACGCGGAAACCCGCGCCAGCCAGTTACTGACCGGACTGGGGTTTGAATCGCACCAGCTCCAGCATAAAGTTGAAGACTTTTCCGGTGGTTGGCGAATCCGTCTCAATCTCGCCAAAGCGTTGATGCGTCAATCGGACCTGCTGTTGTTGGATGAGCCCACCAACCATCTGGATGTGGATGCGGTGGCCTGGCTGGAAAGCTGGCTGTTGCGTTATCCGGGTACACTCCTGTTAATCTCGCATGACCGTGACTTCCTGGACAATATCACCGCGCGCACTCTGCACTTCGAGCAAGGCCGAATCCATGTCTATAAGGGCAATTACTCAGCCGCCGAACAGCAGAAAGCCGAGCGCCTGGCCCAGCAGCAGGCGCAGTATGAAAAACAACAGGAGCGCATCAAGCAGATCGATCAGTTTGTCCGCCGCTTTCGCTACAAAGCCAGTAAAGCCAAACAGGCCCAGAGTCGGCTGAAAGAACTGGAACGCATGGAGCAGATCGAAGCAGCGCATATCGATTCGCCTTTCCGATTTACCTTGCCCTGCCGGGAAAAAATGTCCGATCCGCTGATCGATCTGCGCGAAGGCGCCCTGGGTTATCCGGACAGGACCATTATCGAACAGGCCAGAATAACCATCCGGCCCGGCGACCGGATTGGCCTGCTCGGTCCCAATGGGGCCGGTAAAACCACTCTGCTGAAAAGCCTGGCTGGCCATTTGCCGCTTCTTGGCGGCGAACGGACAGCCGGGGAATATCTGCGGATCGGCTATTTTGCCCAGCATCAACTGGAAGCGCTGGATCTGCAGGCCAGCCCGTTATTGCACCTGCAACGCCTGAGTCCGCAGGCCAGGGAACAGGAAATCCGCAATTTCCTGGGCGGGTTCGGGTTTGCTGAACAGGCCACGGCCGATTCCATCGCACATTTTTCCGGGGGCGAAAAAGCCCGATTGGCGTTGGCTATCATTGCCTGGCAGGCACCCAACCTATTGATTCTGGATGAACCCACCAACCATCTGGATTTGGAAATGCGGCATGCGCTTACGATTGCCCTGCAGCAATATGCGGGCGCCCTGATTCTGGTTTCACATGACCGGCATTTATTGCGTAACAGTGTTGACGAGTTGTTGCTGATCAATCACGGGCAGGTGACATTGTTTGATGGCAGTCTGGGCGATTATCAGCAGCAGTTGCGTGAGCATTACAAATCCATCGATAAATCAGACGATGCAGCGGAAAAAACACCCGGCACCGACAGTAAAAAAGCCAGGCGTCAGCAAGCCGCGGAAATCCGTCAGCGTCTTCAGCCGTTACGCAGCCAGGTTAAAAAAACTGATCAACAACTGGATGACATAAGCCAGCAGTTGAGCAAACTGGAAGCCTGTCTGGCTGATACCGGATTGTATTCGCCGGAAAACTCCGCGCAACTCCAGCAATTTCTGAAAGAGCAAGGCCAGTTACGCGTCCGGCATACCGAACTGGAAGAGCTGTGGTTAGACCAACATACAGCCCTGGAAATCGCCCAAGCGGAACTCGACGATAATGCTTGATCTGCTTAGCCTTTAATCCGCTCAGCGCAAAGGCCGTCAGCACTGAGCTGGCTGCGGCAAGCTGTCAGCTCAACCAGACTACATCGGCAATCTTTCCCGCCGGCTTCGGAACACCGGGTCGAGCGAAAAAATCAGCAACGCCAGCCAGATGCCGGCAAAGGCAACACGATGACCCAGGGTAAATGGCTCGTCGAACAAAAATACCGCCAGCATAAAACTGATGGATGGCGCCAGATACTGGAAAAAACCCAATACTGATAAGGACAATCGCCGGGCAGCAAAGGCAAAGCCGATCAAAGGCAGCACCGTAACCAGCCCGGAAAAAATCAACAGCAGCCTGTTACCGGTACCGTTAGTCAAAAAAGTCAGGCCTCCGGAAAGCCCTGCAATGAGCAAAAATGCCAGCGCCGGCAGGCACAATAACAGAGTTTCCCACAGCAGACCGATGATCGGACCGATATCCAGCTGCTTACGAATCAGACCATACAGGCCAAAACTGAAAGCCAGCATCAAGGCTATCCAGGGTGGCTGACCAAGGTAGATGCCCAGATAAGTGGTAGCTGCAGCGGCAATCGCCACCGCCAGCCAGCGTGGCCAGCTTAAACGCTCGCCCAGAAACAGCATCCCCAGCAGCACATTAACCAGGGGGTTGATAAAGTAGCCAAGGCTGGTGGATAAGACCCTGTCATTGACCACCGCCCAGACAAAAATCAACCAGTTAAAGGCCACCAGCGTGCCACTCAGCCACAACCATGCCAGCGTCCGCCACGGCACCTGCATGCGCCGCCAGAAAGCCGGGCCATCGCGCAACAGCAGAAACCCGGCTACAAAAACCACTGACCAGACAATTCTATGCGCAATGATTTCATACGGTGAAACCGCACCAAACCATTTGAAATAAATCGGCGCCACTCCCCAGAAACCAAAGGCCAATAGCGCGGCGATGACACCCTGGCGGTGTTCTGTTGAGTAGCTCATACACTGGAAACCCGGATTGCAGCCGTCATCATAACTCAGCCCCGGATAGCCGCGTAGTTCGATTCCGGATTTCAGCCTGTTATGACGGGTTGTCATCGTATGCCCGGCGGAACCAGCTTGTACTGCTACTCACCGGGTGTACACTCACAGCGATATCATCAGATTATTACCGGGAACCCTAGCTCATGAAAACTTCTGCTGCACTGGTTTTAGCATTGATCCTCGTATCGGTTATGCCGGCCTGTGACCGGGCCGAAAATACTCAGTCAACACAAGACACGGTGGCCGCAGTACTGGCACTGCCGGACAGAACCGACGCTGACCGCGAGCGCGATGCCCGCGGCAAACCCGCGGCGGTCTTGGAGTTGCTGGCGCTCAAGCCAGGTCAAACCGTCATCGATGTATTTGCCGGCGGGGGCTACTATTCGGAGTTGATGGCCTATCTGGTTGGTTCAGAGGGTCAGGTACTGCTGCATAATAACCAGGCCTACCGTAATTTCGTCGGGCCCGCGCTGACCGAACGCATGCAACGATTGTCGTTGCCGCAACTGCAGCAATATGACCGCGAAGTCAGTGACCTTGGCCTGTCGGCTGAAAGCCTCGATGCCGCCATTATCATCATGTCCTACCATGACCTCTACCACGCCGATCCTGACAATGGCTGGCCAGCCATCGACAGCAAAAACTTTCTCGGACAATTGCACGCAGCCTTAAAACCGGGCGGCAAGTTTCTGATCGTTGATCATGCCGCCCAGCCAGGCAGCGGCAACCAGGCCGCTCAGGACCTGCATCGTATTACCGAGGACTTCGCCATCCAGGACATTCAAAGCCACGGTTTTAAGCTGGCCGGCTCATCCGATGCGCTGCGCAACCCAGAAGATAACAAAGACATCATGGTGTTTGATGAAGCTGTCCGGGGCAAGACTGATCGGTTTATTTTATTGTTTGAAAAAATCTGAACAGCACTTTGTCATTCGTCTTGCTTATCAGTAAAGTCACGATAAGTTTGAACGGAGTTTTGAGCGTCTTGGCGCTGATGATTGTGTTTGCATACCTTACGCTGCAGCAGCCGGATGCGTATGCCGGCTGGTTTGGCAATAAAGATGCCAGTATTGAACATGATCGGGATTATGCTGCGGCCACCGGTTATCTGGGCCTGGCTGTGGCCATCGGTTCAGGAAAAAAGGCCGATGGCATTACTTTTCCGGAGTTAGGTTATTGGCAAACCCTGCATGTCGAAAACCTCGATACCGACAAAGAGTTCGAGATAAGCCCGCTTGCTGATCTGGCCACGCCCGCCAAAATTTATATCGGCAAATTACCCGTCGGACGTTATCGTCTGGTCAAGCTTAGTTCGGAGCTCGTTTTTGTGGATAAGGGGTTTGTCGTTACCTACCGGTTCAACCCCGATAAAGAGTTTGCTATCAGCGCTGACGTTTTGACTGATTTAAACGGTATGGCCTATTTCGATAGCGATATCAGCCTTGAACCGAAGAAATCTTTTTTTGCCAGGCAGCTGGATATCGGCATTAATAATCAAAGCATGTTTGCCTTTGGGCTGCACTTCAAAACGGATGCAGTCAAAACCATTGCGCAAAGAAAAATCACCGCCCCATATACGCTGGTTGACTGGAATACGACCTATACTGACACCCAAAGCTTAACCGACGTCCAACTGCCGGTGGCCATTGATAATGGACTGATACTGGATCAGCCCTCGACCTACAGAGTGCTGCTGGGCAGGTTTGGTAAAGCCATGATTAATGCCCCAGGCCAGCAATGGCAACGTATTGATCTGCCGACTTTTTATGCAGTAACAGCGGCTGAATTAGTGGCTGGTCAACAGTTGATTATCGGCACTGAATTTGGCCGACTGTATCGCTATGACCTGAATAAAAAACGCTGGCTGGATGCGCCCTTGCATTTGCCTGCTGATCACATTGCTCTGTTGGATAACCTGGGGGACGGTCGCCTGCTGGCGATCATGAATACCGACAGTATTTATTCTGCGGCCATCATCGACAGCGGATCATGGCAGACCGTCAGCCTGTTGCCGACTATCACCCGGCAGGAAACGGACTATTTTGACCTCTATCGATCAATGACCAGTGACAGTGTATTCAAACTGCGTGGGGAGGATTCGGGTCTGGTCTATTTTATCGCAGATGATTTTTATCGTTTACAAATACCATCCAACACCTTCAAAGCTTTGCGTAAAAAACTTCCCGGCCCTATGTTGCAACAAGGAAATCTGGTGCTTCGCGCGGCCCGCAAAGTCAGTTATGACAATGCCCAGGAATGGGAAAACCCTATCCGTGCAACCCGCGTCAGTGACGCACTGGAGCGTAAGGCATTCGCTTACACCACCAGGCAACTGCTCAAAGCGGTGCCTTTGACCGAAAGCCGCTCCGCCGAGCAGCAGGTGATCGGCGCCGAGTTTTTTAACTCTAGAAATTTTGCCCGCCACTGGGATTTGCGCAGCAGCCTGGAAAATGACTGCCGTCAAATCCTACACGCAGTATCCACCGATCAGGAACTGCACGTTTATTGCAGCAATGGCTGGATCAGGACCTCACGCGATCACGCCAACACCTGGCAGGTAACCTACCAGCTTCCATAAACACCGCAAGTTTGCCGTATTCGCCTGCTTCGTCTGGCTTGCCCGGCCTCACTATGCTCACAACCGCGGTAAGTTTTCCGGTTGCCTGGAACGCCTGCTGATCCTGTCAAGTCCGCATGTCATTGTTTGTTACCGCGGATACCAGACTGTCTTGGCTGACACGAAATGTCACGATTTATCGCTATAGATATTGTACAAGAATATCTGGTGAGTTAAACAATGAAACATCCATATCGTCCTGGCGATTATTGTGATTATCCAAATATTGCCGGGCTTTGCCTTGCTCGGCGCTGGAGTCTGGCCATGCTGCTGCTGGCAGGCCTGCTGACGGCTAACCTTGGCGCCCAGACTCTGCTGGTATCAAGTTTTGAGGGCGCGGTGCTGGAACCGCTGTTTCCGATAGTCAATGATGAATTTCAGTTGCCGCCCGGACCCGTCGCCGGCCAACTGGAATGGATTATTCAGCAACTGGCTGAGGATGACACCAGTATCGCCGAGATCAATGCCCGGTTTGATCCGGAACTCTGGCTTTCCCAGATCAGTGCTGAGCAGACCCGGGATTTCATTGCCGCGATTCGCAATGATTTCCCGGACGGCTTTATCAGCGACCTGATTGCTCTCTCGCCGATCAGAGCCACCGCGGTGGTGGACAGCCCGTCCGCGCCACCCGGAACCGTCGGCTTTCTAACGCTGCGAACGCGCTTCAGTGGCAATCAGACCATTATCCAGTTCGGTTTTCAGCCGTTTTCCGGGGAGGTACAGTTTATTGAAGATCAGAATCTGACCCTGACCCAGGCGGCCGATAAGTTTCAGACGCTCGGCGCGGATAGCAGCCTGTATATCGGTCGGATAGGTTCTGACAACCAGTGCAGTTCCGTGATTGAACGCGATCCCAACAGCCTGCGTGCTACCGCCTCGGTATTCAAGCTGTGGGTGCTGGGCGCGGTTGCCAACGGTTTTAATATCGGCAATCTGATGCAGGATGATCTGGTTGAGCTGGTGGCCTCCGAACTGGCATCCGGTGGGGACATTAATCTTGAACCACTGGGCACCCAGTTCACGGTAACCGAACTGGCTACACTGATGATGGCCAACAGTGACAATACCGCTACCGATTTATTGCACGAATTGGTTGGCCGCGATGCGGTCGGCGATATCGTCAATGCCTACGGTGTAGCGCAACCTGCCGTGCTGACACCATTTTTAAATATCAGTGAACAGTTTCATTTATTCTTTTCATTTTCGCTGAATGACGCCTTGAGCTATCTCAATGGCAGCGAAAGTTTTCAACAGCAGTTTTTGAGTAACCAGATCGAGCCGCTGGGCCCCTATGTGCCCGGCACCGGCGGCTTTAATAATGAGTCGCTGCTCACCGCGGGCAGCTGGCGCGCCACAGCGCTAGACATTTGCCGGACCTTCGCCAGCCTGCGCAACCTGGCTAACGGCTCAGACGCATTGTCAGTGGTCAATCTGGCGCTGGGTTCACAGGCTGCTCAGCCGAATGTCCGCAACGCCTGGGACCGCGTCTGGTATAAAGGCGGCAGTCTGGCCTCGGGCAGCACCGGATTGCATGTGCTGACCAATGTCTGGATGCTGGAAAACAGTGGCGAGGACGCCTTTGTAGTGATTGCATTAGCCAACGATCCGGCTGGTGGTATTGAGACGTTTGCGGTGCAGTCAGTGACTTCGCGCCTGCTGGAACTGGTTGCCGAAATGTAATCTCAAGCTGCCGTCTGGCACTGGCGGGAGCATTATGGCATGCTGACGGCTTGGCTGAGCAATACCCGGGCGGGAGTAATTCAGCGGTAGAATGCAAGCTTCCCAAGCTTGACGTCGCGGGTTCGATCCCCGTCTCCCGCTCCATTTTATTGTCGCTCAATAGTCGTGCTCAGTGCCGCCGATCATCGCCGCAAATAAATGCTCGCTGACGGACTGGTCGCTATCAGATTCAGCAGTGCCGGTTATCTCATCAACGCGAAATTAACTGTCTGCGTTGCCATAGCCATGCCATGGCAACATTCTCAGCAATGATCTCAGGCGCTGTTGCCAGCGCCGGAACGTTTAGCGCCTGCCGGGCGAGCCTTGCGTGAAGAGCCATGCGACTTGCGCTGGCCGGGCTGGGGACCATTTTTCGCTCCACGCCGGCTGGACTGGCTCCAGCGCGAGCCGGTATCACTCGTCCCGGCAGCCGACCTGCTGTTCGCTGGGCCGCCGCGTTTGCGGTTTTTGGGGGCATGACGTGACTGCGGCTGGGCACGCCCACGGCCGTTTTTGATCGGTTCCGGCTGGATGCGGGGATCAGGCTGGTAGCCCTCTAGAACAACCTTTGGCAACTCGCACTTGAGCAGCTTTTCAATATCCCGCAATAGCTTGTTTTCGTCCACGCAGACCAGCGATATCGCTTCCCCGTCACGCCCGGCCCGGCCAGTGCGGCCAATGCGATGGACGTAATCTTCCGGCACATTCGGCAACTCGAAATTCACCACGTGCGGTAATTGATCAATATCCAGGCCACGGGCGGCGATATCAGTGGCCACCAGTACGCGCACTTTGCCCTGCTTGAACTCAGCCAGTGCCCGGGTGCGCGCACCCTGGCTCTTGTTACCGTGGATCGCGGCCGCGCTCAGGCCATCTTTGCCGAGTTGCTCGGCCAATCGGTTGGCGCCATGTTTGGTGCGGGTAAATACCAGCACCTGACGCCAGTTCTGTGAGCCGATCATATGACTCAGCAGTTCGCGTTTGCGGCTTTTATCCACCGGATGCACGGTCTGTTTGATCTGATCAACGGTGGCGTTACGGCGCGCCACTTCAATTAATTCCGGATTATTCAGCAGACGATCGGCAAGCTGTTTGATCTCGGTGGAGAAAGTGGCTGAGAACAACAGGTTCTGGCGAACGCCATTTTTCGGCAATAATGCAATCAGGCGCCGGATATCGTGAATAAAGCCCATATCCAGCATGCGGTCCGCCTCATCCAGTACCAGAATTTCGACCTGGGATAGATCCACGGTTTTCTGGCTGACATGATCCAACAGGCGGCCGGGTGTCGCCACCACGATATCCACACCGCGTCGCAGCTTGTCAATTTGCGGGTTGATCTTGACGCCGCCGAAAATAACCGTGGAGCGCAGCGGTAGATGACGACCATAGGTCTGGATGCTTTCCGCCACCTGGGCAGCCAGCTCGCGGGTGGGTGTCAATACCAGTGCCCGTACCGGACGGCGCCCATTAGGGGCTTTGCTGGTACTCAGGCGCTGCAGTAATGGTAAGGTAAAGCCAGCTGTTTTACCGGTGCCCGTCTGGGCACCGGCCATCACATCACGGCCCTGCAGAATCACGGGAATGGCCTGACTCTGCACAGGCGTGGGCTGATTGTAGCCCTGTTCGCTGACAGCACGCAGAAGATCGGCCGACAGGCCGAGGGTATCAAATGACATTGGGGGTTATACTCCAGTATTGGCCTCCCGCCGCAGCATTTGCTGGTGGGAACCGGTCCGGCCTGGATAAAAAGAATTCTTGTCTAGTGAAGCCCTGGTTTAGATGGGGCAAACAGCTCAAGTGTTTTTCCGGCGGTTAAAACCGCGTGGGTGCTAACCAGTCAGGCACCCGGAAGATGTGCAGTCTAACACATGCCTCGGCAGCCGTCTGTTTTATCTTCACGCACCCTGCAATGGGTCACACCTATCAGATAAACAGGAGCAGCGGCGAGGAATTCTTTCACCATATTGCTGTACTCCAAAAACAGACGTATCGCCGCTTACAAGTGAGCCAAATAAACTTGAGTCGCCAAACACAGCTGGTTTAGGCCTCAATGATCTTGCGCGCATTATCCGCTCTGCCGCAATGGTCCCCAGACCAGCGGAGTGCTTTTCCCGTCAAGTCAACATTCACGGCCCATAATTGCTGATTAACGGCAACACCGTCATAGAAATACGCACTCACATTTGGCTGAATCAATATTGGCTGCACAGAAATTCTTGAGGGTGACGCACACCCCGGCATCGGCGCCGATCCTGCGGCACTCCGCGTCACAATCAAATTTGCTGGAGTCAACCGGTTTGGCCGGGTGACAACCTGCATTGGTCCATTCGGCAAGCCGCGTATTGCTCTGACAAAGATCGCCGCTGGAACGGAACAGCGCACCCAGTGCCGGGCAACCGGCAACACGGTATACGCGATGGCAGCCCGGTTCAAACACATTGCTGCCACCATCAACGGTGTCTTTATAAAATCTGGCCGCCAGTTGCCGACAAATATCGATAAGCTCGGGATCGGTTGCAGCCTCATCAGTGGCGCACAACTCGGCCAGGTCATCTTCAATGTGATCGTGCCCGGCAGCTTGGGCCATGCTGGAGTCTTCAGTATCGTCCGGGAGGGTATTCCGGTCAGTCACGCAGGCCGATATCATGGTCAGCAGTAAGCATGCCATCCCGGCAGCAAAGAATGCTTTTGTTATTTTCATAAGATTGCCTCAATACTATCTATTGTTTAAATTCACTTCTCCTCATCATCGCTGTAAACACACCAGGATAATCCGGTTTATGCCTGACCACATCCCAATGGTGTCGTGGCACTTCCCTGAATTTATCCGTTAAAACCAAAACTGCTATTACTGTATAGCACTTATATATCACCAAGAGTGTAGGAAACCGGCTCGACTGGCTGTAAGCAACCCATTTGCCGGCCAAGCCGCGGGGGTATTCAGCTGCTGCCGGCTGATCAGGCCCGCTCTGGAAAGATTTATTTGGCGCTGAAATAGGCAGCCAGGTTGGCGATATCCTGCTCACTCAGCATTTGCGCAATCGGTGACATTGATGGGTCATTGCGGGCACCGGACTGATAATCCTTGATGGACTTGGCCAGATAAGCTTCCTGCTGACCAGCAAGATTGGGCCACAAAGGGTTGCTGCTGATACCCTGCGGCCCATGACATGCCGCGCACAGTGTCTGCGCCTGTTGTTCGGCAGCCGCCATATCTGCAGCCTGTACGGGCGAAACCAATAACATGGCGGCCCACAAGCCGGGCAAGGCAATACCCCGCAAGCGATCGCTGGTCACTGTTACACGGGTCAATATTTGCATCACTGATACTCTCCTGATTGTCTGTTTTTGCATTGCCAACGTTGTTGTTGATGTACTGCACTGCTGATCATCACACACGGCCCGCTAATGATAAAATAAACGCCCCCCATAGGAGGGCGCCAGTCAGCCTCTCGTGTCAAGCCGTCATCACCTCTTCCAGCTGTGCTTGTGGTCGGTGTTCACCACGGCCGACTGTTAATAGATCCCATATCAACAATACGGTGCCGATGGCAAATATATAGCCGAAGACCTGACGCCAGAACATACCCTGTACGAACCAGGCGGTTTGCTGTGCCTGGAAGTATGCACTCCAGGTAGAACCACCCAGAGCACGTTCAACGAAAGATTGCTCATATCCGGAAATCAACAATGCCATGGTCATTCCGATCATGCCCAGATTGAGCAATGCCAGCGACCACTTCCACTTCCAGCCATTGCCCGGCATACCCGCTGACATCCAGACATTGCCGCGCCATTTCTGAATAGCCAGGTAAAAAACCGCGATATTGATCGTGGCATAAGCGCCGAAAAAGGCCAGATGTCCATGCGATGCCGACCATTGCGTGCCGTGGGTATATAAATTGATCTGCGGCAAAGTGTGCATGAAACCCCACACTCCGGCACCAAAGAAGTTACCGAAGGCATGTGCGATCAACCAGGCCAATGCAGGATGATTGCCGCTTTTGAAACGATGCACCCCGGCGTCATAAATCGCATGCACTACCATGGCAACCAGCGGCACCGGTTCCAGGGCCGAAAAGAAGCCACCCACGGTTAACCAGTACTCCGGCGTACCGATCCAGAAATAGTGATGTCCCAGCCCGAGGATACCCGAACCAAACATCAGCGCGACTTCGATATACAGCCAGGTGGTTACAATTTTGCGTTTGGCGCCGATAGTCTTGATTAAACCCCAGGCCATGATGCAGCCGACCAGCACTTCCCAGGTGGCCTCGACCCATAGATGAATCACCCACCACCACCAATACTGATCCATGGAAATATTGGTGGAATAAAACATGCCGGCAAGGTACAGGCCCGCCAGGGCGACCAGATCAAGCACCAGTACGCCGGAAATACCACTCCACTTGCCTTTCATAAAAGTCGCGGCGATGTTGTAGAAGAAGGCCAACATGCAGACAACGATGCCGATATCCGCCCAGCGTGGCGCTTCGATATATTCGCGACCTTCATTGATTAACCACAAACTGCTGTGCTCACCCGGACCGTATTGCACGAACAGGTAGACCACTACCACCACCGAAACTGCAATACTGAACACCCAAAAGATCAAATTGGCCAGCCACTGACCGACCAAGGACACGCCAGCCTCCTCCTCAACCAACCAGTATATGGAGCCGATAAAGCCAAACAGCATCCATACGATCATAGCGTTGATGTGCACCATCCGCGCAGTGCTGAAATCCAGGCTGCCGAGGAACAAATCGGGCATGAGATATTGCAGCCCGATGATCAAACCAAAAACCACTTGCGCCAGAAACAGCACCAGCGCCGCTATAAAATACTTAACCGCGACCCGTTGTCCGGGACTGAGATTGCGTGAATCAATAACACCGGGTTGCATGTCAATCTCCTGGCTGGGCGATGGGTTTGAAATTACGCGGAAAACCATTGGTATCAATGGCCGACATCCACTTCAGATAAGCGATGATGCCGCGCGCCTCGTCTTCAGTGAGATGCAGGTTCGGCATTTTCCGGTTGCTGCCAAAGCCTCTTGCATTGGTTTCCGGATCCAGCAGGAACTGCAGCATCAAAGTCTCACGCACCGGCTCAGCCGCCCAGGCCGGATCCAGCCATGCCTTGGTCAGATCGGGCGCATAATAAGCCCCATTGCCCAACAAGGTATGGCAGTTCATGCAGTTACGGGCCTGAATGGTCAGTTTACCCTTATCCACCAGAGCCCATGCCGCATCGGCATCCAACTTCTGACCAAACAACGGCGCTTCGTCCCCAATGACCGGCTCCTGCATACCACGCTCTGCATTCCAGCGGTAATAAATTCGTTGGTTAATCACCGTATAGGCGGGTACCCGCTGACTGCCCGCGGTGATCTTTTTGACCGAATCAAAAGTCAGGAAAATCAATACCACGGCCATAAATGCAGTAACCCATACCGCGGTCTTGCGCCAAAATTCTTCACTGGCCCACCAAAGTGTAGTACTCATCGATCTTGCTCCAAAGTCTTAAGCCTGTCTGACCTGGTAATACCGCTGGCGCTTGTCGACTCTCCGTGGGTGCCCACGCACAACCACCAAATACCCGCTGGCGCCAGCAGATAACCCAAGAGCATTGCGCCCACCAGCCAGCGCCAGTAACCGTTTAGATGTAATGCCTGCGCCAGCACCAATACCGAGGCGGCCAGTCCAGCGTAAGCCAGCATCGACAACAGCAATAGCCAGCGGGAGCCGCGTAATCGGCCAAACGCAAATAGCCCTGCATACAGTGCCCCCATCATGATCACCACAGCCCCGGCAATAACTGCCTGCATGATGTTTTCTACTGCCACTGGTTCCATAGACACATCGACGGATGACGATCCGGCCTCGCTTTTGGTAGGTATACAAAATACCTGAACCAGGTGGCTGTCATTTGATCCAGATCAAACAACCATCAAAGTATTTGGTGCATAGTGTCGTCACAAGTGTCCTGTGGTTTTGACGATGCAGCGAACAATTTTTTTGCCACTGCCATTAGCCTGTTGGCTTTGCTTCATCATCAGCTCACCAATAGTGGCCGCTCTCCGCCAACCGCCATCAGCCCGGATATCGCCGCGTGCATGACATTGCCATACTGGCCATTATCTGGGCCAGTGTGTTCGTTGCTGCGCTGCTGGCACATAAAACGCGCCTGACCCCGGTACTGTGGTATTTATTCTGCGGTACCCTGCTGGTCAACATTGGCATCCTGCCACATGATATGCCGGTTTTTATCAATGATTTTGCCGAACTGGGCATCATCATCATTATGTTCTCACTGGGTTTCGAAGAAGACACCAGTAATTTTCTGAACAGCATAAAACGCAGCTGGGGCATCGCCTTATTCGGCGCTATCGCACCATTTTCGGTCGCCTATTTCAGTACCCTGATGTTCTGGGGCGACATTAATATCGCGCTGCTGTGCGGTCTGGCGATGACCGCCACGGCAGTCTCGCTAACCATGGTTTCGTTGAAAAGCGAAGCCCTGAGCCATACCCCGGCCGCAACCGGAATCATGACCTCGGCGGTGCTTGATGACATCGGCTCACTGGCGCTGGTCGCTATTCTGGTGCCTATCGCCACCGGTGAAGCGATACTCAGTCTGAGTGGGGTTCTGTGGATACTGGGCAAGGCGATCACTTTTTTTATCGCCGTCACGCTGATCGGTGGCTGGCTGTTCCCGGCCAGTCATGGCCTGCTGAAAAAACTACCGATCATCGGACAGTTCCATCTGCGTGCTTTTCTGGCCATGGGCCGTGGTGAGTACATCGTGTTGTCGCTGCTGCTGATCGCAGTCTCGGTCGGCCTGCTGGCCCACGAGTTTGGTTTTCACCCAGCTATCGGCGCGTATATGGCCGGCCTGATTATTCGCCGGGAATATTTCGATTTTCATCACGAGCAGCAAATTGATTTTTATCAGCAGGCGCGGGAAATTATCGATAACGTAGCCTTCTCCTGGATCGGACCGGTATTTTTTGTCACCCTGGGTGCAAAGCTGATTTTTGATCTGGAGACTTTTTTATCGGTCTTGCCCGAAACACTGATTCTGTTTGCCGGTCTGTTTATCGGTCAGATCTCCTCCGCCGCCCTCGCGGCCCGTTACACCGGACAGTTCGACTGGCCAGCCAGTTTATTGATCGGATTTGGCATGCTGGGTAGAGCCGAGCTGGCTTTTGTAGTTCTGAATATTGCTTTTGTACAGCATCAGATAATGTCCCTGGAGGCTTTCTACACGCTGATGCTGACCGCGTTTTTTCTGAATATTTCAGTTCCCCTGACTATCCGCTGGTGGAAACTGCGCTTCCAGCCAGATCAGCCTGAATAAACCGCTGCTACCGGCTGCGTATAGGTAGGACAACGCTGCGATATGCTGTAGGAAGTCGCCGTACCGGGCTGTAGGCATAGCCAGTTCGGACCCTGCTCAAGCCTTTACGGACAGGCTTTTAGCATTCACCGCCACATCAGCCGAGGCTGCCTGCGGCAGCTACACCGCTTGAATGTCCAGCACTGCAGAGTGCTATACTTTCACCAGGAAGTTCGGCAAGTGCTTCCATATTTTTAATGCACTCCTGAGAATAATAATAATGATGCGGAGCTTCAAATTTCGCTACCGAACCACCCATCGCAATTCCCCTGCTGCTTTAACGGCTGGTGATGCGGATTGTCCTGTTTTAAACGAACGTTACGTTATTAACAGTAAACTTCCAGATTTTTATCTGAGGAGTCTGGTTAAATTATGAAAACATCTATTGTCCTGAACACGCTGCAGCTGGTGGTTATTGTGATCTTATGTATTACGGTTATGGCTATGCGCGGTCAATTACAGACGCTGCAAAAGCTGGCTCAGGATCAGACCACAGCCTACCCCGCAGCCGGGCTTGCTCAACAACAGACTGACGCCGCTGGCTTTAAAAATCCCGTTCCGCGCGTTGATTCAAGTGCGGCCCTGACACTCGAGCAAATCCAGAAAGTGCTGCGGGCCGAACTGACCCGGTTCAAAGCCTCACTACCCGCGGTCAGCGATGGCCGGGATTCAAGCCCGCCGGTACAGAGCAACCAGGCGGACCTGTTGGATCAGCAGCTGCAATTCGAGCTGGTTAACCAGGAACTGGACTTTTATATTCAACAGGGAATGATTTCAGAACAGGACATGAGCAACTTGCAATATGAAATTGCGAAACTGAACCCCGAGGGGAAAAAGCAGGCGATGAGCAGGCTCGTCAGAGCGATAAACTCTGGGGAACTTGATGGTCGCCTTTGATAATCATGATACTTGATAGAGTGAGAAACTGAGCATGAAAATAAGCAAAATTTTACCTGTATTAGCGATTGCATGTGTTGCGTTCACCGCCAGTGCGGGGCTACTGCAGCCCGCACCTGTTACCGTAGACCTGGATAACCGTACGGCCAGTGGTGACATGGTTAATGCCCGCTTCACCAATAATGATATTGATTTCATCGGCTGTGGCACGCGGCATATCCAGAATGGCGATGGCACCGTTACATCCTTTGGCTTTTGCCAGGCCCAGGATGCTGAAGAAGAAACCATTACCTGCTTCAGCTTCAACGAAGAGCTGGTCGCTCGTATGAGCAATGGCAATGATTATTCATTTATTACTTTTAACTGGGATGAAAATGATGAATGTACCCGGGTAGGCTTTTCCACACAGTCCTTCTACATGCCTTTACACGTCAGAGGCAGAACCAATGCGGGTCAATAATATCACGGGTCAATGATCCTGATGATTATCCGATCGGATACGAATGCCCCGTCCACGGGGCATTCTTTACCCTTGAGCTGATCAAGTCAGCGCGGGCCGCCAGCATTAATTATCTAATCAATAATCGACTGATCGTCCGGTCCGTATGCAACGTATCTGCACGCAACTGAATTATGCAGCCTGAGTATATCCTGCTGGCCGACAGCCAGCCGTTATTTCAATCGGATGTACTGAAGGATTTTTTAGCCCACAGCATCCGCCGGAAACAACTCGCCACCGGTGTTTATATTGGCGCCTCCAATCATGATAGACCCGAGTTTTACCAGCTCGCCGTCGGCGCATTCGAACGTTTTTCGATAACCCGTCACTGTCATCTGCAGGCCGCTGATGAACGGGCCCTGGATATCATCGATGAGCCTGCTCTGATCATATTGGCGGGCGGTGAATTGTCTCCAGGCTGGCGCTATTTGAATCAGGCAAAGGTCCGTGGATGGTTAGTCACGCAGCAGCAACTGGGCAGTGTTTTTGTCGGCATCTCCGCCGGCGCAATTCATCTGACGTCGGGTATCGGCCATTCCGGGCTCAGAATTAATTACCTGAACTGGTTTGATATCGCCACCACCGTGCATGAAGAAGCTGAGCAATGGCCTTCTCTCAGCGCAGCACAGCAGGCCGGTGTTGAGCGAGTTATCGGTATCCCTTTTGGTGAAGGCGTGATCATCAGCGCGGACAGACTGACCAGCCTGCAGGGCCGGGTTGTGCTGGCTGCTGCTGGACACACTGGCAGCAGCAATAACCTGACGATAGCCGCTCACCGGCAGCCCTAGCGCCGTACAAACTACCCGAGACAATCCGGACTGCTTTAACGGTTCAAACGGCGGTGCTATTCTGACGCATGAATTATCCGCCAGCAATTCGGCATACTACATTGATTACTCAGCCTGTCAGCCAGGCTCACAGGAGTCGACAAATGAAACCGGTTATTAGCTTATTTTTTGCCATGGTGTGGCTGGCTGTACTCCAGCTGCCACTTGCAGCGGACGCGCATGAGCTGAGCCCGGAAGCCAACCCTGGCTGTGCGCGCTACCTTGGAAACGAAGGCATTATGGTGACCTCCGGCGACACCAGGATTTTATTTGACGCCTTTTATGCGGACAGCTACGGGCAGTATGCGCTGGTGCCGGATGCCACCCGCCAGGCGCTGATCGAAGGTCGCAAACCCTATGCTAATGTTGATGCCGTGTTTGTATCACACGTGCATGGCGATCATTTTACGCCTGCGCCAACACTGGCGTTTTTACGCGCCAATCCCAGTGTGCCTTTGTATGCCAGCAGGCAGGTCATCGATGCGTTGCTGGCAGCGGGTGCCGATGATGCAATGCTGCAGCGTCTGCATGCCTTTACGCTGGCGGCGGGTGATCCGGCTCAGTCTGCCAGCGTTGGTTCAATCGACATTGCTGTGGTACGTATCCCGCACGCCGGTGGTCAGCGTACCGAAAATATTGAAAATCTGGCCTTTCGGGTGACGTTAAATGACAGTATGACAGTACTGCATCTGGGCGATGCTGATAGCGATGACAGTTTATTTGCCCCGCACCAGGCTCACTGGGATGCACAACCACTGGATGCGGCGTTTCCGCCTTACTGGTTTCTGGGCAGTGCAGCGGGCCAATCGATTCTGGATCAAAGGCTGAAACCAGCCCGCACCATCGGTATTCATGTGCCGATTGCCGCAGCCGGCAGCGGCGATGCCTGGCGGACCCGGCTTGGCGGAGATTTGTTTACCGATCCGGGGGAAATACGCGGCCTGACTGAAGCTGGCTGTGGCAGTAATCGCTGATGGGTGATCAGCTTAATAACCGGCAGCGGCCACTCGATAAGATCGCTTTGCTCAGTCGATGTTAAAGCTATAGGCTATGTAACTGCCCAGCGTGAATTGATTAGGCGAGCCCAGTGGACGCACGATCGGACTGTCAACAATATCTCCCAGTAAGCGGGCAAAACGGGCAAAGCCGTTTAATGACCAGTTTTCATCAAACTGCCAGCGCGCACCGATATTGACACGCAGATCCTGAAAAGAAGCACCGGGGGAATATTCAGGCAAGCCCGAATCAGCCGATTGCTGAGCTGAAATACCAAAAAACTGCTCCGCCCGGTTTTTCTGTGCCCAACTGGCGCGCAGACTCATGGCAATCGATAAATCATTCTGCTGATAGATCAACCTGGTCAAGGTCAAATCCAACAGCCCGCCATTGCCGCCACCGACCACTGCATGGTAGTAACGGATACGCGCAGAAAAATAATCCGCTACATTCACCTTGGCATAAACACCCAGATCAAGGCTGGTCCCGATATTACCCAGACCGGTCAAAGCAGCATTTTCTCTTTCATTCCGCCCGCCTGTGGTACGTACCACAGGGCCAAACTCAACCCCCTTAAGCCCCAGAATGTTGAGCGCTGCACCATCATTGCCTACCCTGAATATCTGCCCCAGACGTATCGCGAACAAGATATCCGGCTCAATTTCATACTCGTCGGAACCAAAATAATCCGGGCTGAGTTCAGGCCCCACACCCAGCGTTATACGGGTACCGTCAGGCACCAGCAAATCAGCAAACTCCACCAGATCAGCGTAAAAACCATCCCTTGACTGAGCCAATGCAAGATCAGCACATGACAGCGTCACGAGGCTGACAATGGCAGTCCGGCTTAACAGGCAGGTTAAATAGTGCTTAAACATAAATATCAATTGCTAGTCATGGCGTTATAGCGATTTGGAATCATAGTACTTTTTACCGGCAATTAACAACTGTCCTGTAGCCGGCGGCAGGTATTTTACTAACTTTATCAATGAGCTATCGATAAAGGCTTATATGCGCCGGTGACTGGCACATTAAATATATAACATAAGTTATAAAACCCGTAAGGCCGTAATAGCGGACTGTTTCAGAACCGGTCCGCACCAAATACCTTGTATTGCATAGCTCCAGGCCGCGACAACGGCCTGACAGCGGTCAGGCATTCGAGCACCAGACATTTTATGCCGACACAATAATAGCGATGTCGCGGCACATAACAATAGGTAACCCTGCTGTTTTTACAAGCTATGACCTTGCCAGCCAATAGCTTTCCGTCTGCCAGAAACAAAGCCTTCATCAAGTGATGGCCTGTTATGCCCGGCTGACACTGATAATTCGATTGTTACGAATAATTATTTTTTAATTTATCGATTTGATTTTATCGTCATTTTATTAACTGATATTTAATTAAATTTTATCAGCGTATCAGCGTTATTAACTGCCGCCTTCACTGTTTATTTATCAACATTAACTATAATCAATACCAGTTGGAAAAAGTTTCGGTCGAGAGTGTATTACTCAGCATTTCTGGTCGAAGCTTGCTGACCATGCAAGGATGCTAGGTTAAACTTTCCCCTGTCCTTATCAGCCTGCAAAAGGAGTTGCAATATGTTGTTTTACAATCACCTCAAGTACCACTCTGTCAAATACTTACTTGTCATTATTAGCTTTGCCATCATCGGGTTTCCCAGTGCCCAGGCACAACCGGCTTTTGGCTCGCTCCAGGATTTGCCCGGCCGGATGGAAGGCGCACCGATGATTATCAGCAATAATCCTGAAAGTGTTAACCGTGAAGGGTTGATACTGGGAACCATGCAGATGTCACCCCAGGATCCGAATACCGTCCGGCGGACACTCAGCAGCACCGATTACGGGCAGAACTGCCCGGCTGGCAGCCTGCGTGAATTCGCATTTTATATGCATCATTTTAATCAGAATCTGGGCAACGGCGCGCGTTTTTACGTCTTGCTGGAACCGGCCACAGCTGGCAGCTCAGTCACCTTCAATGCCTACGGCGCGGCAATTTCAGAACTGGATACCGGCTCACTGGATGCCGGCAAAAGCCCTTCCTATGCCGTTGGTTTAGCCATTCTAAAATCGCCGGCGGGGCTGCCCAACACCGTCGGCACAGCCAATGGATCAACTTTTGTAAAGCTGTTCGATCAGACCATTTCGGGTGTGTTTGCATTGGTTAACCTAAGAACCGATAACAGCAAGTCTGTGGATGCCCGTATCAAGGTCCGCGCCAACGGATGTCTGACTGTGCGGGTGGTAGCCACCAGGGCAGTCAATGGTTCTGTGGCGCTGGCCAATAGTTTAAGCAAACGCGCTTACGCCTGGGGCAATGTTCCCAGTGGTCAGGGCCCCGGCGGCGCACCCTGTACCGACCCTGATAACATCGGCTGGGGTCGTCCGGCAGGTATTTATCAGTACGAGATATGGCGCGGTGGACTGAGCGTACCGATCAACTCCGCCAATTCCAGCCAGGGTTGGGAGTTATTACTGGCGCCGCCCAACCAACAGGTTGGTAGTGATTGCCGGATGAACCCCAGTACCACAACACCCTCCAGTAACTCGCAGCGCTCCCCGGCGTTGGGTTATTACTACACCAATACCTCCGGAGCCAGCGAAGGGCGTGACAGCGACCCCTGGTCCACCGCTAACTACGGTGTGGAATATCAACTTAACTTTGCGGCCTTTAATCAAACCGCACAATGTGTGGACGCTAAATTACAGCTGAGTAGTTATCCGGGTCAGCAGCCTTGCGCTGATTCAGCCGCCAGTGCTTCGCGTCATTATGATGGCGTCTTCAAAGTCACTGAAAATGGCACGCTCAAACCACTGGCGCGGGTATTCACCAAATGCCCGGCAGGCCCGCGGGTTTCAACCATCACCAGTAAGATCATGCAGCCACAGGAATTGGTGGACTGGGATGTACAGTTTTTTATCCCCGGATTGATCTCAATCCCCGCCGGCATTCTGCTTAACACTACCCCGGTTGCATGCAATTAAGCCCTCCCCCACGAGCCCGGCCCCACGCCGGGCTCTCTGCATTTCTTCTTCTATAGACACCCACTTTTATAGCGGTTTATGCGGTTTATGGACACCCACTTCTTGTGACTGCAATCCTAAAAGACTTACCGAGAGCATTTCTTCTTTATATAGACACCCACTTTTATGGTCGGAATACTACAAAATTTACCGAGATTTCCTATAGTTTCAGCTTAGATATGGCCTTAATCTGATCACTGTTTTAATTGTGACTGAATATGCCCTTACCTCGATCTGCACTGGTCTGCTTAAATACAACTCCCTATTATCACTGCATAGGGCGCTGTGTTCGGCGTGCCTTCCTATGCGGTAACGATATCGTCACAGGTAAGTCCTTCGAGCACCGTAGGGACTGGATTGTTGAACGTCTGGCGCTACTGGCAAAGGCTTTCGCACTGGATGTTTGTGCCTATGCCATCATGAACAATCATTACCATCTGGTATTAAAGGTCAACATTCAATGTGCAGCAGCATGGTCAGATCATGAGGTATTAGATCACTGGTGTCAGATATTTGATGGGCCCTTGCTGGTTCAGCGTTATCGAACTGGGGAATCACTGGGTGCTGCTGAACTGGCAAGAGTTACTGAGTTTATTGATACCTATCGAACCAGACTGGCTGATCTGTCCTGGTTTATGCGCTGCCTCAACGAGCCCATTGCCCGCATGGCCAATGCTGAGGACAACTGTACCGGACGGTTCTGGGAAGGACGCTTCAAGTCACAGGCATTGCTGGATGAAAAGGCTTTGCTTTGCTGTATGGCTTATGTGGATCTGAACCCTATCCGGGCAAGCATTAGCAATACCCCGGAAGAGTCTGACTATACCTCGATTCAACAACGGATCGTTGAGAGCAATGCACTTGCAAAGACAACACAATCGATCGAGAACCTGAAAGCCACCATCCCTGAACTGCTGAGCTTAACAGGCAGGTTGGATAGCCCACAACATTTACCATTCTTTCATAGCGATTATCTGGAGCTAGTTGATTGGAGCGGGCGAGCGATACACCCTGGTAAACGCGGCAAGATAAACGACAATGTTCCATCGATACTGGCAAGATTAAGCATCGAGCCAAACCAACTGCTGCGTTATCTTAACCGTAAAGAACGCGGCTTTGTTAATGTGGTTGGCTCTACGCGATCAATTCAAAAGGCAGCCTTAAATCTCGGACTGAAATTCTTGAAGGGAATATCCGCTGCTAAGCGACTATTCCCACAATCACATTAGGCGAGGGCAAACCAAGCCACCTATTCACCTCCGGTGAATAATCGTCATGTCTGAAATCCAGGGTCTAGCACTACCTCAATAATTTTAAGCTCTATGCTATTCAGTTTTGGGGAAGATTACTAATAGATCAATTCAACTTAACTGGCCTTGCGGGCTGCTGGGAATTGTGGGTGTCTATGCTTTTTCTCTCTGGGAATTGTGGGTGTCTATACTTTTTCTATACTTTTTTTACACTTGAATCTTTAGTGCGAGAGCTACCCGTTCTACCAGCACTGGATCTCTTTCGTTAATCTCTAAGTGTTGCGGTTATTATGGGAGCTCACCGTGTCTATACTTTCGAGCGGCATTTCATTTATCAGGCTCATAGTCGAGCAGGTCACCTGGTTTGCAGTCGAGCACGGCACAAATCCGATCTAGCGTTTCCAATTTGACGCCCTTAACGTGCCCTGACTTCAATTTGGAAAGATTGGCTTCGGTTATGCCTATCGCTGTGGCCAGGTCTTTTGACTTCATTTTTCGGCGGGCGAGCATGACATCGAGGGTGATAATCACGGTCATTATCAAACGTACTCCTCGGTTTCGCGCTTGTACGCGTATCCAGCTTCTATAAGGCGAGACGCCATGAATATGACCGCACAAAAAAACAGGACGGTCGCATGAAGGAAAGAGAATCCAAGATGCGTCCAAAGCGGCGCGTCGTCGAAAACCCCCATCGCCCAGCGTAGTACGCCACTTAGGAAGAACGCTGTGATAGCAGATGCTGCGCTGAAGCTCGCGAAGACTCTTAAATGACGAACGGTCTGAACACCCAATTGTTCAGGCGAGTTAAGCGGTCTGAACATCACAAACAGACGCCATAATCCCGCCAATAGAAGAATAGTTGGAATCGATATCGCAAGCAACCCGGCCGAGCGCCGATCTGCGACCGGCGGCTGCGCCGCCAGAACAATCAGGTTGTCACCGATACGATTGATACCCAGGCCCCAATAGCACAGCACGCCGGCGACAATCAGTAATGCGCTGAGTGGCAGCACGATCAGGAAGGCGCGCCGGCCAATGGCTGTCCAGGATTGTGATTTTATCATAATATTTCCAATATTAGCAATTAATTATTGTGTTAAGATAATTTTTTGCGTATTTTATATCAATTGTACTGTTTAGTTTGAATAGATTTAAGACCATTGGAGGTGATTGTGAACGAATGGGCCAGCCTTGCTTTATGGAACACGATACTTGTTGTACTGATCGCGGGAATCACCCTGCTTCAGCGCCGGTCGGTGCCTTTCAAATGGATCTTTATCAGCATAGCCCTATTCAATCTCAATATTCTTTTAGTACTCGATCTGTTTAGTTTACGGGATATTTTGCCGGCTTTTTTCAACGATCAGAATCTGTTATTCAACTGGTTCGGAAAATCCGTCGCCTTGCTCGCATCCATCGTCATCCTGGCCTTTTCCGGAATCAATGCCCGGGCCGCCGGAATCACTTTACGGCAAGCCAGACGCGCATGGATCGGATGGAGCGTGTTGGGACTGCTGTGCGTGACCGGTATTCTGATTGCCCTGAATATACCAGATGAGCAGCACAGCATCGAAACCATTGCCTATCAGCTAACTATGCCGAGCCTGGAAGAAGAGATATTCTACCGTGGTTTGTTTCTCTTTGCGCTGATCCGGGTGTTTGGCGAAGGACCCCGATTTGCAGCAGCTAATTTTGGTTTTGCCGCCTTGATATCGACTCTCATGTTCGGTGTTATTCACGGCCTTTTCTGGACGGAGCAAGGGATGCAGGCATCGGCAGAGGCGTTCATTTTCGCAGGCGGGTTCGGCGCGCTGCTCACCTGGCTTCGTCTCAACACCGGCAGCGTTGTCGTTCCTATTCTGATGCATAGTGCGATAAACACGATTTGGCGGCTCTTTTAAAGCGGTTGGCCAGAGCCAGACCTCAGTGATTCCCGAGACGTAAGAAAATCGATGCACGCATAGCTGGCTGGAAAACTGTATCACCCAGCGAAAGCTGATCATAAGCGTACTTTGCTGCTGCTTTGTGTAAGAAAACAGGCTATTCACAGCTACCCCCTGCTATCTCTGGACACCCATAGTTCATGCACCGTCGAATCTCTGGAGTCATCACACATTGTGAGCCCAAGGTGTCCATGATTTCTGACTCTTTTACTGAAAATTGTGGGTGTCTATACTTTTTCTTACTCTGCACATTTGGCTGAGTTGTGGCTGTCCATGCTCTGCTCTTTCTCTGCACATTTGGCTGAGTTGTGGCTGTCCATGCTCTGCTCTTTTTGGCTGAGTTGTGGCTGTCCATGCTCTGCTCTTAACCTCAGCGGTGGCTGGTATGCCGGCGAGCAGGACGGCGGCTGGGCGCTGAGCCTGCAGCAGAACGCTGACAGCCTGACCATCATTGCCTATTTATACGATGGCGCCGGCCAGCCGCGCTGGCTGGCCGGGGTAGCCGAAAACAGCGGTCAATCTGAAGTGACTGTCGAGATGCTGCAGATCAATGGTTATTGCGATGGCTGTGAACCCGTTGAGCGGCAACTGCAACCAGCCGGCAGCATTAGCCTGCAATTAAACGGCAATGCACAATCCGGCGCCAATGTCATCGCCAGCATGGATGTACAATTTCGTGGTCAGCAACCGCGCCTGTGGCAACGGGATGCAGTGCCCATGCAACGTTTAACTTCAAGGCCGGAATAATGTCTGCTGAATGATCCGGGTATTACGCCATTTGTTAATAGGTATCAATGTCAGCAGCGGGTTTTGGCCATAACCAACCCTTAGAACCCATAAGGTATAAAAGCAAACAAACAGCCGTAGATGCCGTCACCAGCAAGACTGGCGCATACTGATATGCGTGTTGTACTTTTCGTGTGCATTCACGATGTTCTAATCTGTTACTCAACATTTAATACGCTGAGCCTTAAATGGATTCCTTCGATACACACCCGCTCAGCAGCCAAAGCTTTTTCGGGTTACCGGAGCACGGGCTTTTCCTGAACCTGGCGATAAAGGTTCACCTGCGGACTCCACTGGTTTTACCGATACTGCATACCTGACATCAGGCCTGCAGATGCAGCTACAGGTGTTTACACTCGCATGGTGTTTTGCAAGCAACCGACAATTGATATATCTTAGGCCTCTCAAACAGGGTATATATGCTGACGACGCTTAAGCCATTATCACTGAAGTGACTTAAGGTCAGCCAATGGGAGACAGCCAATGAGTGAATCCGGATGGGCAGTGCAGATCAATAATGATATCGACGACAATTACTTAACCCTCTACTACCATCCATGTGGATATAACGAAGAGCCTACATGCGGACCCTATGGATTAGATCCGCCTCCTTCCGATGGAGATTGGTATCTGAACTGGTTGACCACTGGCTACCTTGAAATCCAGAACCAAAGTGACTCATCAATGGTTGTTTTCTTTATGAGCTGGCCTGATCCAGGCAGCGGCTGGACCCAATATACCTTCGATGCTTCGCAATTGATGGCGATTTATAACGGCGAATCCGCTGCTCCCTTACCCGACGGATGGGCAATCACTGATAACCCGCCCACTTGATAGCTCACTGCGGTAGCACGCTATTGTGGTTTTGAGCAACATTCACAGAGCTGAGTGTTTCGGGTTTTCAGTCAACTCAGTGCCCATTGATACAAAATTTTGTACGGTTTGTTGGGAATGGATTCCAGCAATACATAGCTGCTCACCGGCCAAAATATTGTTTCGGGTTGCGGGAACACCGGTTTTGTCTGAACCTGGCGATACAGGGTGACATGCGGATTCCATGGGTTTTGCCGATAGCCCATACCAAGCGTTGTACAGGTTGCAGCCAGGGCATCTACCAGACGTTGACCTGCCTCAACGGCAGCACCACCCAGCCAGGCGACCCGTGGCATTCTAAACCAGCCGAATTCATTCAGTTTCAATAAAAAAGTATCTGCCTTGATAACATCCACAGCACGTTTCAGTTCAGGCAGCACTGTGCGACGCTGATTGCCCAGAAACAGCAAGGTCAAATGCAGGTTATGGTCCGGTACTTTGCGCCTGGTCAGTTGACCAAGTTGCTGGCGTCGATCAATGATGGCATCACGAATGTGTTCTTCCGGCCATAACGCAAAGAATATGCGGACTGTTTGACTGGAGCCTTGTGTCAACTGCTTATAACCATACCGCAACCCGGTTCGCTTTAGATGCCTTTAAAAACAATCAACAATATTGATTACCTCACAACACAGCGTTTCATCAACTGTCCCATCTTCATTGAGATGATCAGCTCAAATTAACACCTGACATAATCAACCGCAATGATCATCCCCAGCCAGGCAGACTGTTGTTAACGACAATCCGCATCCAGCCTAAAGACCTGGCGACTGGAGCCTTTGAATCCTGATACTGACCTCAGTGATCTGTAAGGGAACTACCCATCACTGCTATAGTCATTGATTCTACCCGTCCAATCAAAGCATAACAAACGATGAGCACCCAGACTCCCGCGATCAGCATCCACCAGCTCACCATTGACGATATTCAGCTTTTCGAGGCCATGATGACGCTGTTTGGTGAAGCACTTGAAGAACTTGATACATATACTGCCGCACGGCCTGAAACAGCGTATGTCCAGCAACTTCTGGGCAGTGACTATTTCATTGCTTTGACAGCACAAATCGAGCATGAGGTTGTCGGTGGCATAGCCGCGTATGAACTCAGAAAATTCGAACAGCAGCGCAGTGAGATCTATATCTATGATCTGGCAGTAGCCGTTGCACATCGCCGTAAAGGCATTGCTACCGCTATGCTTCAAAAGCTCAGACAATTGAGCTCAGCCAGAGGCGCTTACGTGATTTTTGTCCAGGCCGATGATGGTGATACGCCCGCCATCGAACTCTACAGCAAACTGGGTCCGCGTGAAAATGTACTGCATTTTGATATTAGTGTACCAACAGGTTTAGACTCGTAAAACCGCGTTTAGCGCGATGATTATAAAAACCAGGCATAACAGCATCAGGCTTTACTGCTGTTTAGGCATTGCTGCTCGTTTGGTTAGGACTGGCCAGAATAATAAAAATACGGGAAGGAAGCTTTCTGAACAGGCATAGTTTATAGTTGATCATAATTCATTGTTTTAAAGAATTGCCAAAGGCTTATTGCTCTAACCTATCAACTCAAAAAATTATGCAGAAAACAATCATAACCATCTGTTTTTCTATTGCTTTTTTTAATTTTCTCTCCGCACCTGGCGAAGCTGCCGGTTATTTCAAATGTAAAGATGCAAGTGGTAGTATTATTTTTTCGGATACAGAATGCCCGGACGAAAGTGAGATATTGACTGAAAAAACCGTCCGCCCTGATGCGGTCACCGGCCACTTCAGCTCAGAAGCTTATCAGGACAACAGCAATATGAGCTTGGAAGATATGCTGAAGCTGCGCCAGCAATTGGGTCAGGCACTCAATGCCATAACACCGATTAAAATCGCTATAGCAGAGCACTATTTACAACAAAACGAATGGCCGCAACGGCTCGAAGCGCTTGGATTCGATCCTGGTGAAACCAACAGCGAACAAATCGATTCGGTCATCATTGGCCAGGATGGCGCATTGGTTGCCAAATTGCGAGATTCGATGGGGGCAGACAAAATGATTGTACTCAGCCCTCGGGAAACCATGGATGGTACTTTGATCGAATGGGGCTGTGCCGCTAATTTTTCACCACTGATGATGAATGATTTGTCATGTGAATCGCGGAAGATTCATCCTTAATTAAATAAAAGATTCAAATACTGTAAGAGCGGGTTCCTGCTTTGTGTAACCGATTAATACCCTAATCCATCTACAGTTGAGTATTTGAATAGCTTTCCTGGCAAAAACCAAGATCAGCGTATGTTTCAAACGAAACGATGATAGCAATCAGAAGCACTGACGACCTTAAGGGTTTATCCATTAAAAACCCGGTGGCAGTCTGCTTGCTTTGCCTCATGATGGCATGCATGCCCCAGCAGTACAGTCTATATGTTGACCCATATCGATCCGAAAGAAACCTCTAATAGTGTCGTGATGGGTGGTCTCCGGGCTTTAAAACTCTCTTGAGACGTTATGGGTGTCCATATCCTGTTGTGAGAAGTTATGGGTGTCCATATCCTGTTGAGAAGTTATTGGGTGCCCATAGCCTTTGTCCATAGCCTGCCCATACTCTGAAAAAAAGCAATCAGACCTCGTGCGGCTGTTATGATGGCGTTCGGTAAAAGGGGTACAGACCAACAACAACTGCCCTGGGAGTCAGACACCATGCAAACGATTGATCAGCCCACAGCCATGCATCGACACCTGCTGGCGTTATGCATAGTGTGCACGAGCCTGGTGGCGGGCAACGTTTATGCTGCCACCGACTATGCCGATCTGGTCACCCTCCATCAGCAATTTATCGACTGGCGCAATAACTTTGAACCGAGCAGGACCGATCACGACAGCGTGGCCGGGCGGGTAACTGAACTGCAGCAATTGCAGGACAGGCTGCAAGCCCTGTCAGCCGATGACTGGACGCGCGAACAAGAAGCTGATTATCTGGCCGTACGTGCGCAGATGAATGAATATGATTTTACCCTGCAGATATCCCGCCCCTGGTTTCGTGACCCTGGTTCTTATGTGGATCGGATGCTGTGGGTGGCGTTTACCGACTTGCCGGTCGAAGCTGAACAGCGTGATGAACTGATTGAGCGTCTGCAATCAGTGGTGCGCTTAAGTCAGCAGGCCCGGTCCAATCTGGCCGAGGCCACCGCCGATTACACCGATCTGGCCCTGTATGCTTTATCCAACCCGGATGGCGTCGGCCACGGGCATCCGCGCCGTACGGTACCACCCGCCGGTGTAATCGGCTGGTATCAGGATTTGCAGCAACGTGCGCAGCAAACCCAGCCGGAATTACTGGAGCATATCAATCCGGCCCTGGCCGCGGTACAGGCGTTTCAGCAATGGCTGCAACAGCAGCGCCCCCAACTGACGGCCGAGTCCGGGGTTGGCCGCAAGGCATTCGACTGGTATCTGCGGCAGGTCAAAATGATGCCCTACGATGCTGACGATATCCTGCTGATGTCACAGCGCGAACTGGACCGACTGCGTGCCAGCTACGCACTGGCCGAACACCGTAATCGTGATCTGCCCGAATTGGAGCTGCCGGCAGATGAGACAGGCTATACCGAACGCGTCGCTGATCTGGATGCCGATATCCGGGCTTTTATCCAGCGTCAGAAGCTGATCACCGTACCGGATTATATCCCGGCTGATTTTGAGGAAATGGGCTACAACGTGCGCTGGATAAAACGACCCGGCGGCCCGAATTACTGGGAGCACATCCAGTTCCGCGACCCCTCACCCGATCACTGGCACGCGGTCATTCCAGGCCACCGCTTTGACAGCATGCTGCGCGAACATCTGGAGCACCCAATTCGCAGCAAACTCTATGATGGCGCACGCGCCGAAGGCTGGGCTGTGTATCTGGAAGAGCTGCCGCTGCAGCTGGGTTTTTACACCGACCGACCGCGCACCCGCGAGCTGATCTATAACTTTGGCCTGTTCCGTGCCGTGCGCAGCATCGGTGATGTCAGGCTGCAGCTCAATCAAATGACTACTGACGACGTTATGCGGTACTGGATGCAGCTAACCCCCGGGCTGGATAAAAACGTCGCCCGCGTCGATGCGGAAATCTACCTGCGCCGTCCACCCGGTTACGGCCTCGGCTACACCATCGGCCACCTGCAGATGCAGAAACTGCTGGCCGATAGGCGTTGGCAGCAAGGCGATGAATTTAACCTGCAGGCATTCCACGATCAGCTTATGCGCTACGGCTGGATGCCGTTGTCACTGATCCGCTATGCAATGACCGGTAACGATGATGAAGTGCGGTTGCTGCGGGAGCATATTCCGCTGGAAAGCCTGTTGAGGTCACCGTAAATACCTTGTGACGAGCATCCAGTGTCAGCATGCGCGCGGATATTCTGGCAACTGTTAAAGGTAGGAGCGGACCTGGCCGCGACCAGCCCATATAGCCCATGGGAAAATGCCCCCAAAGTAGGACCCTACAGGTTTAACAGCAATAAATGGATTCAAATTGTAGCAGCGCACCCGGGCGCGACCCAAAGCTCCAGCTATAACCAATAATCGCGGCCAGGTCCGCTCCTACAAGATCAAATAACAACACAAGTCTATGCTATTTCACTTATGGCGATTTTGGCGTTAGCTTCAGCAGTCGGCCCTGGCTCGAGGAGGTCTCGTCCTCCAGCACCCAGATAGCGCCGTCCGGGCCTTCGGCAACTCCGCGCAATCTTGCGCCCATAGGGTAGCGCGACGCTTCACTGGCTTGCTCACCAGCTAATTCAATCCGAATCAATGCCTGGGAAGAAAGTCCGGCGACGAAAATATTACCCCGCCAGCCGGCAAACTGACTGCCCTGATAGACCATCATGTCGCCAGGCGAAATAACCGGTGTCCAGGTGATTTTCGGTGCGATGAATTCTGGTCGGGTATTGTGATCGGGCATCTCGCGGCCGTCGTAGTGCCTGCCATTTGAGACTTCCGGATATCCGTAATTACCGCCGCGTTGGATGAGATTCAATTCATCGCCACCGGCCGGCCCCATCTCGATTTCCCACAGCTGACCATCGCCATCCAGCGTTATTCCAAGCGGGTTGCGGTGACCCAGCGACCATATCTGACCATACACACCGATATCGTCCACCAGCGGGTTCTCATCAAAATAGCCCACAAAGGGATTATCATCAGGCACCGAACCGTCAGCGTTCAGCCGCAACAGCTTGCCCACATTAGACTGCATATCCTGTGCGGGTGTGAATTTCTGTCTGTCCCCGGATGAAATCCACAAATAGCCATCGCCATCAAACAGCAGCCGATGACCGTAATGGCCGCGGCCGACAAACTTGGGATATTGACGCCAGATGACGGTTTTATCCGCAAGCCCGGGACGCCGGCTATCGACATCCAGCGTTGCGCGCATCACTGCGGCTCCACGGGTATCACCAGCACCGGCTTCCACATAACTGAGATATACCTGGCCATTGCTTGCAAAATCCGGATGCAAAGCCACATCACCCAGACCGCCCTGACCACCATAGTCCACATCTGGCATACCGCTCACCGGCCGGGATTTTTCGCCATTCTGTCCCACAATATACAGACTGCCCTTTTTCTCGGTCACCAGTAATCGGCCATCCGGCAGAAATGTCATCGCCCATGGTTCATCAAACGACGTGACAGGCTGCACATTGAAAGGTAATTCATCCTGCGCCTGAACGGAAACGGCAAAAATCAGAACAAGCACACAACAGACAGAGAAAGTGAATCGAAACCGGTTCAGCATGGGATTCTCGCGCTCTTAGGTAAGGTTAATAGTTTAGCATCTCAAAAATCGGGTTAAGGGGGCGTCAATCTCGAAAAGGGATAACATGATATTCCCATAAGATATGGGCGCCCATAATAATATATTTGACCCGACCCAAAGCCTGATTCCGACCAAAATAAGATGGGTGTCTATATGCTTCATATGCTTCAATATGCTTTCCAATAGGTAGGAGCGGACCTGGCCGCGACCAGCCCATAACCCATGGAAAAATGTCGCTCCCAAGATAGATTCCACAGGCTTAACAGCAATAGATGAATTACAAATCGTAGGAGCGCACCCGGGCGCGACCCAAAGCTCAGCTATGGCCAATGGTCGCGGCCAAGTCCGCTCCTACAGGATCAAATAACAATACAAGTGCTTATTCAACCCGGCAGATCAACGTATACGTGCCAATCGAATCACAAGACATTCAAGATCGCTGAATAGCCGCCGCTAAGCTTTTTATATACTTTTGAGTTGTACACTTGACGGTAAAGCTTGCATAGGCTTTTTGTGAGGGCATATCTGCGGCTAATCGTCTCTTTTCCATTACGCAGATAAAGCACTACCGACTGATTCTTCTAAATCGCTATCCGGCGAGAATGGCTGGCTGACTGAAACCTTGGTTTGACTGCCAGAATAGTTTGTTTAAGTTTTTATTTCCGAAAGTAACGGATATTCTGACTATTAGCGGTTACAGGTAGGAGCGGACCCGGCCGCGACCAGCCCATAACCCATGGAAAAAGGTCGCTCCCAAAATAGATTCCACAGGTTTAACAGCAATAGATGGATTACAAATTGTAGGAGCGCACCCGGGCGCGACCCAAAGCTCAGCTATAACCAATAATCGCGGCCAGGTCCGCTCCTACAGGATTACAATATCTGAGTTGGTGCCTAGGATAAGTTAAGCGAAGCAATGGGTATCTATATTTTTGCCGTATATTTTTGCTGTTCCCATGAATCATGCCTGCCCTGACTATTTGAACTCACCCAGGCATAATTTTCGATCACTGCTTTCCCCCGGAATCATTTGCCCCTATCTAAAGGCGGCTCAACCTATGGGTTTCATATTGGTTTGGACTTTTTTGAAACGTGCCTTTTAAAACATTTTAAAACGTGCCTGTCCTGATTGATTTTCTTTACCCCTACTCCTCATCACTTTATCTACGCTTCTACAAGCACCATTGGAGCGACCTACTTCAAATTCCGTCATGCCATCTGTGTTCAACGTACAGACGGCCTTTGCTTCTTCAAAGGTAATAATAAAAGCAGAGGAGGTAGAAATGAAAGCTGTGATGCCCTCAGCACCACTTAATCGAGCGCTAGGTGAATCACTCTGCATCATCTCAAATAGATGTTTCCGAATCTCTTTACGGAACGAACCTTTTATTTTCGGTGCGATAAAACTAGCCTGTCTACGCACCTGATAGCTATCATCACGCAAGCCTCGCTTTACATTCTCTAATAGTTCCGCACCAACTGTTATATCACCCAGAACCGACACCCAACTTGCACGAAACTCAGGATTACTACACGCCCAGATATACTCAAACTCGTTAATCAATGGAGTTGCTTCGGTCTTCAGAACCTGAAAAAAAAACTTAATATCTTCGATCTGTTGCGTATCAACATCGCATGGCCATTCATGTTGTAGCATGTGCGTTATCAACACGTCACTTCTACCCAACGTCCTTGTCGTTAATAAGCTTGCCGCTCTACGTGCATCACCTGGCTTCTCCGAGCTCAATTTATCTCGAAGGAATTCAGGCGTAATTTCAGCTAATGATAGCTCGTAGGATTCTAGTGGTTCACCCAGTTCCATGCGGTCAGAAAACGCTACATCCAATAGTTGGGTTCCTTTGCAACGGCTGGTTAATAAACCGTTCAAGCCTGATGTAGCGAATATCAAATATACCTTACCTTGAGGGTCTAACCCTGTACCTTCTATGCTTGACCCACAAACACTATAATCCGAATGGCATAGATTAATATATCCAGATCGCCCTGGACTCCCCTTCCAGATATATTTTGTCTCATAGTAATACCAAATCAGTGGTTTCTTATTTCTCTGATCTGGTTCATGCCCAGCATTGCCTTCGAAATATTCTCCAATCTCTGCAGCAAAAACTGCATCTGAATTCTGAAACCGATTATCAAGAGATGCAACGAAGCATTGAGATGCAGCTGCTGGAGTGATAGTTAATATTGCTAATATTATTGCTAACAAAAGTTTGATTATTTTAGAACCCAGATAGCTAGGTTTGAATAAGTTAGGCCGTTGAATCTGCATAATCACTATTTTATAGCATAATTTTCCATGTGCAACCGGGGCTCTGGATTTATGCAAAAACTCAAGTTTAATCTGGTAAAAGAGCTGGGACGCCCTGAACCTCCTCAGTTTAACAAACACTCCAAAACAGGGACAATATAGTCCCATAGGAGTAACCGATGACAAAACGAACCCACTATACCCGCGAGTTTAAACTCGAAGCGGTCAGACAATTACAAACCGATCAAAAACCGACTTCCACATTAGCCTTGGAGCTGGGTGTTAAACGCGCCGTGCTGTATCGCTGGCGTGACGAATTGGCGTTTAATGGCGTGCAGGCTTTTGCCAGATATCTATTCTTTACCCCACTTAGCCCATTCAGATTAATGACTTGCTAAGCTAATAATTCATGCTTATCTAGTTTGCAATGGCTAAATATATCTTTAGTTCCTGCAATATCTAAAAATGCACCTTATTACATATTCCTCCTATACTCCCCCCCAACCCCATACAACGCCCCACTAATCTGCCCCAAACTCGCCACCTTCACCGCCTCCATCAAACTCTCAAACACATTCCCCCGCTCTCGCGCCACCTTCTGCAGTTCCGCCAATACCTGATCGGCCTTGTCCGCGTGCCGTTTCTGAAAATTCCGCACGCCGGTGATCTGATCCTGTTTTTCTGCTTCGGTGGCGCGGATCAGTTCGATTTCGGCGGGTTCTTCTTCCTGGCCTTTATCGGGCAGGAAGGTGTTGACGCCGATCAGCGGCAGGCTGCCGTCGTGTTTTTTGCTTTCATAATATAGCGATTCGTCCTGAATCTTGCCACGCTGATACATGGTGTCCATGGCGCCCAGTACGCCGCCACGGTCGCTGATGCTTTCAAATTCGGCGTAGACCGCTTCTTCCACCAGATCGGTCAGCTCATCCACTACAAAGCTGCCCTGCCAGGGGTTTTCGTTGAAGTTGAGACCCAGTTCGCGATTGATAATCAATTGAATCGCCACCGCCCGGCGCACGCTTTCTTCGGTTGGCGTGGTGATGGCTTCGTCATAAGCGTTGGTGTGCAGGCTGTTGCAGTTGTCGAAGATCGCGTACAGCGCCTGCAGCGTGGTGCGGATATCGTTGAACTGGATTTCCTGGGCGTGTAGTGAGCGGCCCGAGGTCTGGATATGGTATTTGAGCATCTGGCTGCGCTGATTGGCGCCGTAGCGCTCGCGCATGGCCCGAGCCCAGATCCGCCGCGCGACCCGGCCGATGACGGTGTATTCCGGGTCCATGCCGTTGCTGAAGAAAAATGACAGGTTGGGCGCGAATTCGTCGATATGCATCCCACGCGCCAAATAATATTCCACAATGGTAAAGCCATTGGACAGGGTAAACGCCAACTGGCTGATCGGGTTCGCGCCGGCTTCGGCGATGTGATAGCCGGAGATCGAGACCGAGTAGAAGTTGCGCACTTTGTGATCGACAAAATACTGCTGGATATCTCCCATCATCTTCAAGGCGAATTCGGTGGAGAAAATGCAGGTGTTCTGCGCCTGGTCTTCTTTCAGAATATCGGCCTGCACGGTGCCGCGTACGCTGTTGAGGGTTTTGGCTTTGATCCGCTGGTAGGTTTCAGCATCCAGCAACTGGTCACCATTGACCCCCAGCATGCCCAGCCCCAGACCGTCATTTTGTTCAGGTATATCGCGACGATAACGTGGCAGGTCATTGTTTAGTAAGGACTTGATCTTGTCCTGTGCCTGTTCCCACTGGCCCTGCTCTTGCAGATACCTTTCCACCTGTTGATCAATGGCGGTGTTCATAAACATCGCCAGAATCATTGGCGCGGGGCCGTTGATGGTCATCGAGACCGAGGTGGTGGGCTGGCACAGGTCGAAACCGGAATACAGCCGTTTCATATCATCCAGGCAGGCAATGGATACCCCGGAGTTGCCGACCTTGCCATAGATATCCGGCCGTTCGTGCGGGTCTTCGCCGTACAGCGTGACCGAATCAAATGCGGTGGACAAACGTGCCGCCGGCTGACCGGCGGACAGGTAATGAAAACGCTTGTTGGTGCGCTCGGGCATGCCTTCGCCGGCAAACATCCGGGTGGGGTCTTCACCGACGCGGCGATAAGGGAACACACCGCCAGTGTAGGGATAAGCGCCCGGCAGGTTTTCCTTCATTAGAAATTTCAGCAGATCGCCCCAGTCACGGAATCTGGGCGGAGCGATTTTGGGGATTTTGTTGCCGGACAGACTGATGAGGTGGTTGTCACCGGTGATTTCCCGGCCGCGCACGGTATAGCTGAATTGATCCGCGGTCACGCCCTCCATTCTAGCCGGCCATTGCTGCAACAGGTCGATGGCATCGCTGGACAGGGATTTCAGCGCTTCGTTGTAGCGCTCCCGCAGCAAGGTGATGCTGCCGTCAGCGGATTGCGTCGCGGTGAACAGCATCAGTGGTTCAGGCAGTTGATCATCCAGTGCCTTGAGCGCTTCGTAGTAGCTTTGCGCCAGGCTGGCATTTTCCGCCATCTGCTCAATCGCCTGATTGATGCCGCGGCCCTGCTCGGCGATTTCCGCCAGATAGCGAATCCGTGCGCCGGGGATCAGCGCCATGGCCTTGGGTTCTTTGATATCGGTGTTGACTTCAGGCGTCCAGCGGGTCTCGTCCAGCTTCAGCTTTTCCCGAAGTAAACGGCATAAGTTGCTGAACATCCAGGTGATTCCCGGATCATTAAACTGGCTGGCGATAGTGGCGTAGACCGGTACTTCATCGTTATCCATCTGAAACGCCAGGCGATTACGCTTCCATTGTTTTTTGACGTCGCGCTGGGCGTCTTCAGCGCCTTTCTTGTCGAACTTGTTGAGCACCACCAACTCGGCAAAATCCAACATATCGATTTTTTCCAACTGGCTGGCCGCGCCGTAATCGCTGGTCATCACATATACCGGAAAATCCACCAGATCGACGATTTCCGAGTCCGACTGGCCGATCCCGGCGGTTTCCACGATCACCAGATCAAAACCCAGCGATTTTAGAAAAAGGGTCGCGTCACCCAGCATTTCCGAAGTGGCCAGATGCTGGCGGCGGGTGGCCATCGAGCGCATATACACACGCTGGTTGCGCAGGCTGTTCATGCGGATGCGATCACCCAACAGCGCGCCGCCGGTCTTGCGGCGGGTGGGATCGACCGCCAGGACCGCGATCCGCATGTCATTGAAGTGCTGCAGAAAGCGGTTAAGCAGCTCATCGGTAACCGAAGATTTGCCCGCACCACCGGTGCCGGTAATACCCATCACGGGTGTTTTACCGGCGGCCAGTTGCCACTGTTTGCGCAGCGACTGGAGCCGATCATCGCCGATCTGGCCGGTTTCCAGCGCCGAAATCATCGCCCCGACGCTACGGTGATCGTCTCTCTCGATGGACTCGGGTTCATATTCAGGCTGGCGGGCCTGCTCGGCGCGTTCGACCACGTCCTCGATCATTTCCACCAGCCCCATGTTCATGCCGTCATCGGGGTGATAGATGCGTTCTACGCCGTAATCGTGCAGTTCCTTGATTTCGTCCAGCGTAATGGTGCCGCCACCACCGCCAAAGACCCGGATATGCTCGGCGCCCTCCTCTTTAAGCCGATCCACCATGTATTTAAAGTATTCGACATGCCCGCCCTGATAGGAACTGATGGCGATCGCGTCGGCGTCCTCCTGGATGGCCGCCCGCACCACATCATCCACCGACCGGTTATGCCCCAGATGCACCACCTCGCAACCCTGCGCCTGAATCAGCCGGCGCATGATGTTGATAGCCGCGTCGTGGCCGTCGAACAACGAGGCGGCGGTGACGAACCGCAAAGGATTGTCCTGCTCGGTTTTTTTGCTGCTGCGGATGTCAGAGGCAGTGGTGCTCATGGTGATACTCGAATACGGTTAGTAAACATCGTTTTATTGTAACGTTTTAAGGTGATGTGCGGGGATGTGGGGCGGTGGTCAATGCTGGGGCGTGGGTTTTTGCAGGGTCAATGGAGTGGTCGCCCGCAAGCGGGCTCCTACATCCGAGGGCAATGGCGTTTATGGATAGAGAGTGGACACATACAGCTGAGGGCTATAGTGGTTACTGGAAGTGGGCATATACACCTGAGGGGCATGGGTTGGTCGCCCGCAAGCGG